>NZ_MVFY01000009.1 GCF_002042885.1 Citrobacter portucalensis | reverse complement strand
GAATTTTTTCTTTCAGCCTCCTATGGGACGGTTAATTAAAATGGAGTAATTGAGATAAAAAACCACATTAATAAGCTAATTTTTTTAATATCAACTACTAATATTTAACCTTGCTTTTACATTTATTTTTTGGTCTGACCAAAATAAAAAACGGGGCGCTTTAAGCGCCCCGTAATATAGCTCAGACAATACATTTAGCCTACTCGAGGCAAGTTGTTTGTCACTATTTTGACCAGTGTGCCGCTTTCGCGCGTTGCAATTTCTCATAGGCTTTCAGCAGAGACTGATGTGCCGGGAATGCGTGCAGATCGCTGTCTACTGGCTGAAGTCCATAAAACGGCGCTTCACCACTCAGTGCCGCACTTGCCGCTTCAACCGCCTCAGCGCCGTACATGCGGACGAATGCGTTCAGATACTGCAGCGGCTGACGGTCTTCTTCCTGAGACAGCAGCAACAAAGTTTGCAGGCAGCGATAGTAGTTTGCACGTTCCGCGCTAAAGACGGAGGCGTTAAATTCCATCGTCCATTCGGTCCACACCAGGGCCTGCTCCAGATCGCCACCGGCCAGCGCCAGCATCACTTTAAGCTCGCCAATACGCAGGGTGTACCAACCGTTATCCGCACCGGTCGCCAGACCGAGCAGCTCGCGCACGCGGGTGAAGTCGTCAAAACCTTCTTCATCCAACTGTTCAATCAGATTGAGGTAGTCTTCTTTATCCCACTCACTGCCTGGCAGAGAGAGAATGGTGTCACGCAGATGGGTGCCCATAGCGTTGTTGGCTAACCACAGATCTTCTGCCGGATAGATGTCAGACATTCCCGGAACAATAATGCGGCACGCGTAAACGCCCAGGTGCTCATAGTCAGCGATATACACTTCTTTATCTTCAGCATTGAAGATGGCCATCAGGGTGGCGAACTCTTCTTCCGTGGTGCCGGAGAAATTCCAGTCAACGAACGGATAGTCGGCATCCTGCTTGAACAGATCCCAGGAGATCAGACCGCTGGAATCGATGAAGTGAGTTTCAAGGTTGGTATGTTCTGCCACTTCCTCATCGTCGAAGGTCGGAGGGGTGAAGACATCAAGATCCTTCAGACCACGGCCCTGCAGCAGTTCAGTCACGGTACGCTCCAGCGCAACGCCGAAATCCGGGTGTGCGCCGAAGGAGGCAAAGCAGGTACCGTTGGCCGGGTTGAACAGGACAACGCAAATCACCGGATACTTGCCGCCCAGCGAGCCATCGTAGGCAAAAATCGGGAAACCTTCCGCTTCCAGTGTGGCGATGGACTCCACCACTGCCGGATAGCGCGCCATCACCTCGGCCGGGATTTCCGGCAGGCTGATACTTTCGGCGATAATACGGTTCTTCACATGGCGCTCAAAGACTTCAGACAGGCCCTGAACGCGAGCTTCGTTAGGTGTGTTACCCGCAGACATGCCGTTAGAAACATACAGGTTGCCGATAATATTCATCGGAATGTAGACGGTCTGGTTATCAGACTGGCGGGTAAACGGCAGGCCACAGACGCCACGCTCTTCATTACCAGACTGTAGATCGATAAGCATGCTGCCGGTCAGTTCGTTATCTGGATCGTAAAATGCACGCAGACGCGCATCCAGTAAACCTTCTGGAACATCGTCTTCTTCAGTCAGCGGGAACCATTTTTCGTTCGGGTAATGTACGAAGGGGCCATTGGCGATAGTTTCGCCCAGCCAGAAATCTGCAAAGAAGTAGTTAGTCGACAGACGCTCAAAGTATTCGCCCAGCGCAGAAGCCAGCGCCGCTTTTTTTGTCGCGCCTTTACCGTTGGTGAAGCACAGCGCGCATTCTTTGTCGCGAATATGTACAGACCAGACGTTAGGGACGGGATTCAACCACGAAGCTTCTTCAATTTGAAAACCGAGGTCGAGCAATTTTTGCTGGAAGCGAGCGATGGAGTCTTCCAGAGCGGCATCTTTGCCGGGGATAAATGTTTGCGTCATGAAAATCACTTTTGTCGTACGGAAAGCGCGCAATGATACGGGTTTTCAATGAACGGCGCTATCGTCGCCGGAGCCCATGCGTAAATAAAAGCATTGGCTATGCTTTCTTACAGCCAATCACGTTTAGAGCATATTAATGAAAGCTTTCGATTTACACCGTATGGCGCTTGATAAGGTGCCCATGGATTTTCTGGGGGAAGTTGCGCTACGCAGCCTTTACACCTTTATATTGGTTTTTCTGTTTTTAAAAATCACCGGACGTCGTGGCGTACGCCAGATGTCGCTTTTTGAAGTCCTTATCATCCTTACGCTGGGTTCCGCGGCGGGAGACGTGGCGTTTTATGACGATGTTCCGATGCTGCCGGTGCTGGTGGTCTTTATTACTCTTGCTGTGCTGTATCGGCTGGTAATGTGGCTAATGGCGCATAGTGAAAAAATGGAGGACCTTCTGGAGGGCAAACCCGTCGTGATCATTGAAGACGGCGAGTTGGCATGGTCAAAGCTCAATAGCGCCAATATGACGGAATTTGAATTCTTTATGGAACTGCGTTTGAACGGCGTGGAGCAATTGGGACAAGTGAAACTGGCTATTCTGGAGACGAATGGGCAAATCAGCGTCTACTTCTTTGCCGATGAAGATGTAAAGCCGGGGCTCAGTATTCTGCCTAAACGTTGTACGCAACGATTTAAAGTAATACCTGAAGCAGGGGACTATGCCTGCATACGTTGTAGCGAAGTGGTGCAAATGAAGGCCGGAGATCATCAATTATGTCCGCGCTGTGCAAATCCAGAATGGTCGAAGGCCAGTCGGGCAAAACGGGTTACCTGACAGCAAAAATCTCGGTTTTTACCCGTCAATCCGATAGATTCTGTTGTGTGACCGATGACACATTTTTACCCTTGCCAGTTTTACCCATTGCGGCGCGTGTCACTGAATGATAAAACCGATATCCACAGGAATAACTTATACCAATGTCTGTCACCGGATTATCGTCAATGACAGGATGTTGATTGGACAACAACACAACGTGGTGAGGGGAAATGGCTCAGGTCTTCAATTTTAGTTCAGGTCCGGCAATGTTACCGGCAGAAGTACTTAAACTGGCTCAACAGGATCTTTGTGACTGGAACGGTCTTGGCACGTCAGTGATGGAAATTAGCCACCGTGGCAAAGAATTCATCCAGGTCGCAGAGGAAGCGGAGCAGGATTTTCGCGATCTTCTCAGCATCCCCTCCAACTATAAAGTGTTGTTCTGCCATGGCGGTGGTCGCGGGCAGTTCGCGGGTATCCCGTTAAATATTCTGGGCGATAAAACCACCGCGGATTACGTCGATGCCGGTTATTGGGCCGCCAGCGCAATTAAAGAAGCGAAAAAATACTGCACGCCAAACGTTATTGATGCCAAAGTCACCGTGGACGGCCTGCGTGCTGTTAAGCCGATGAGTGAATGGCAACTTTCTGATAACGCGGCATACCTGCACTATTGCCCGAACGAAACCATCGATGGCATTGCGATCGATGAAACGCCGAATTTTGCCAGCAACGTTGTGGTCACGGCAGATCTGTCTTCTACCATTCTTTCCGCACCGCTTGACGTTAGCCGTTATGGCGTAATTTATGCCGGGGCACAGAAAAATATCGGCCCGGCCGGTCTGACGATTGTCATCGTCCGTGAAGATTTGCTGGGTAAAGCTCATGTCTCATGCCCGTCAATCCTCGACTATACCGTGCTGAATGACAACGATTCCATGTTCAATACGCCGCCAACCTTTGCCTGGTATCTGTCTGGCCTGGTCTTTAAATGGCTGAAAAAGCAGGGCGGTGTTAATGCGATGGATAAAATTAACCAGCAAAAAGCGGAATTGCTCTACGGCGTAATCGATAACAGCGATTTCTACCGTAACGATGTGGCGAAATCTAACCGTTCACGCATGAACGTACCGTTCCAGCTGGCTGATAGCGCATTGGATAAACTGTTCCTGGAAGAGTCTTTTGCTGCGGGCCTGCACGCGCTGAAAGGGCATCGTGTAGTCGGCGGTATGCGTGCGTCCATCTACAATGCCATGCCGCTTGAAGGTGTTAAAGCACTGACCGATTTCATGGTCGATTTCGAACGCCGCCGCGGCTAATCTGCTGTACTTTTCATCCCCACAGCCCGTCTGTGGGGTTTTTATGTCTGTTTTTGAGAGTCGAGTTTCATGGAATCCCTGACGTTACAACCCATTGCGCGGGTGGATGGCACCATCAATCTGCCTGGATCCAAAAGTGTTTCTAACCGCGCTTTGCTGCTGGCTGCATTAGCCAATGGCACCACTGTCCTGACCAATCTGCTGGACAGCGATGATGTTCGCCATATGCTCAATGCTCTGAATGCGTTAGGGATTAGCTATACCCTTTCTGCCGATCGTACCCGCTGCGAGATAATTGGCAATGGCGGTGCGTTGCACGTAGAAGGTGCAGTTGAGCTGTTCCTTGGCAACGCCGGAACCGCAATGCGCCCGCTGGCCGCAGCGCTATGTCTGGGCAGCAATGACATCGTGCTGACGGGCGAACCGCGCATGAAAGAGCGCCCGATTGGCCATCTGGTTGATGCGCTGCGCCAGGGCGGAGCCAAAATTGACTATCTGGAGCAGGAAAACTATCCACCTTTACGTCTGCGCGGTGGCTTTACCGGAGGCCAGGTTGAGGTAGACGGTAGCGTTTCCAGCCAGTTCCTCACTGCGTTGCTGATGACTGCGCCGCTGGCGCCGCAGGATACGACGATCGCAATTAAAGGTGACCTGGTATCCAAACCTTACATTGATATCACACTGAACCTGATGAAAACGTTTGGTGTTGAAATTGAAAATCAAAACTACCAGCGCTTTGTCGTGAAGGGGCAGCAGCAGTATCAGTCACCGGGTGCATACCTGGTTGAAGGTGATGCTTCTTCCGCTTCCTATTTCCTCGCGGCAGGTGCTATTAAAGGCGGTACGGTAAAAGTTACCGGGATTGGCCGCAACAGCATGCAGGGTGATATTCGTTTTGCCGATGTACTGGAGAAAATGGGCGCAACCATTACATGGGGCGACGATTTTATTGCCTGTACTCACGGCGAGTTGAACGCAGTGGATATGGATATGAACCATATTCCTGATGCGGCGATGACCATTGCAACGGCGGCGCTGTTCGCTAAAGGCACCACGACATTACGTAATATCTACAACTGGCGCGTCAAAGAGACCGATCGTCTGTTCGCGATGGCGACGGAGTTACGCAAAGTGGGCGCGGAAGTGGAAGAGGGGCATGACTTTATCCGCATCACCCCGCCTGCAACATTGCAATTTGCGGACATCGCGACCTACAACGATCACCGCATGGCGATGTGTTTCTCGCTGGTGGCGCTGTCTGACACGCCGGTGACCATTCTTGACCCAAAATGTACCGCCAAAACCTTCCCGGATTATTTCGAACAGTTGGCTCGTATTAGTACATCTGCCTGATTTTATTGCCGCACTTTCGGGTGCGGCACATTCTGACATCTCCGATTGCCTATTTATTCTACACTCAGCTTCAATGATTCTGCATTTTTCACACAAAGATAACGATCGTTGGCGTTGGCGCGTATAATGCGCGGCGTTCACGTTAATGTACGCCCGTTTAAGGAGAAAAAGATGACGGCAATTGCCCCGGTTATTACCATTGATGGCCCAAGTGGTGCAGGTAAAGGCACCTTGTGCAAGGCAATGGCGGAAGCATTGCAGTGGCATCTGTTAGATTCAGGCGCGATCTACCGCGTACTGGCGCTCGCAGCGTTACATCACCATGTTGATGTCACATCTGAAGATGCTCTGGTACCGCTTGCCTCACACCTTGATGTGCGTTTTATCTCAACAGACGGCAACCTGGAAGTCATTCTTGAAGGTGAAGATGTCAGCGGTGAAATACGTACTCAGGAAGTAGCGAATGCAGCCTCTCAGGTTGCGGCGTTTCCCCGCGTGCGTGAAGCGTTATTACGTCGTCAACGCGCATTTCGCGAATCCCCAGGTCTGATTGCTGATGGACGTGATATGGGCACCGTGGTGTTCCCGGATGCGCCGGTGAAAATTTTTCTGGACGCCTCCTCGCAAGAACGTGCGCATAGACGTATGCTACAGTTGCAGGAGAAGGGCTTTAGTGTTAACTTTGAACGCCTTTTGGCCGAGATCGAAGAACGCGATTATCGCGATCGTAATCGTGCTGTAGCGCCGCTGGTTCCCGCTGCTGATGCTTTAGTTTTGGATTCAACCCGATTAAGCATTGAGCAAGTGATTGAAAAAGCGTTACAATACGCGCGCCAAAAACTGGCTCTCGCTTAAGTGCGACCGAATTTGCAGTACCCCCGTTGCAATGGATTGACAGCGGGTATGTTAAACAACCCCATCCGGCATGGAGCCAGGTGGACGTTAAATATAAAACCTGAAGATTAAACATGACTGAATCTTTTGCTCAACTGTTTGAAGAATCCTTAAAAGAAATCGAAACCCGTCCGGGTTCCATCGTTCGTGGTGTTGTTGTTGCTATCGACAAAGACGTAGTACTGGTTGACGCTGGTCTGAAATCTGAGTCCGCCATTCCGGCAGAGCAGTTCAAAAACGCCCAGGGCGAGCTGGAAATCCAGGTTGGTGACGAAGTTGACGTTGCTCTGGATGCAGTAGAAGACGGCTTCGGTGAAACCCTGCTGTCCCGTGAAAAAGCTAAACGTCACGAAGCTTGGATCACGCTGGAAAAAGCTTACGAAGAAGCTGCAACCGTTACTGGTGTTATCAATGGCAAAGTCAAGGGTGGCTTCACTGTTGAGCTGAATGGTATTCGCGCGTTCCTGCCGGGTTCCCTGGTAGACGTTCGTCCGGTCCGCGACACGCTGCACCTGGAAGGCAAAGAGCTTGAATTCAAAGTAATCAAGCTGGATCAGAAGCGTAACAACGTTGTTGTTTCCCGTCGTGCCGTTATCGAATCCGAAAACAGCGCAGAACGCGATCAGCTGCTGGAAAACCTGCAGGAAGGCATGGAAGTTAAAGGTATCGTTAAGAACCTCACTGACTACGGTGCATTCGTTGATCTGGGTGGCGTTGACGGCCTGCTGCACATCACCGACATGGCATGGAAACGCGTTAAGCATCCGAGCGAAATCGTAAACGTTGGCGACGAAATCACTGTTAAAGTGCTGAAGTTCGACCGCGAGCGTACTCGTGTATCTCTGGGCCTGAAACAGCTGGGCGAAGATCCATGGGTAGCTATCGCTAAGCGTTATCCGGAAGGTACCAAACTGACTGGTCGCGTGACCAACCTGACCGACTACGGCTGCTTCGTTGAAATCGAAGAAGGCGTTGAAGGCCTGGTTCACGTTTCCGAAATGGATTGGACCAACAAAAACATCCACCCGTCCAAAGTTGTTAACGTTGGCGATGTAGTGGAAGTTATGGTTCTGGATATCGACGAAGAACGTCGTCGTATCTCCCTGGGTCTGAAGCAGTGCAAAAACAACCCATGGCAGCAGTTCGCGGAAACCCACAACAAGGGTGACCGTGTTGAAGGTAAAATCAAGTCTATCACTGACTTCGGTATCTTCATCGGCCTGGACGGCGGCATCGACGGCCTGGTTCACCTGTCTGACATCTCCTGGAACGTTGCAGGCGAAGAAGCAGTTCGTGAATACAAAAAAGGCGACGAAATCGCAGCAGTTGTTCTGCAGGTTGACGCAGAGCGTGAGCGTATCTCTCTGGGCGTTAAACAGCTCGCAGAAGATCCGTTCAACAACTGGGTTGCACTGAACAAGAAAGGCGCAATCGTAAACGGTAAAGTCACTGCAGTTGACGCTAAAGGCGCAACCGTAGAACTGGCTGACGGCGTTGAAGGTTATCTGCGCGCTTCTGAAGCTTCACGTGACCGCGTTGAAGATGCAACTCTGGTTCTGAGCGTAGGCGACGACGTTGAAGCTAAATTCACCGGCGTTGATCGTAAGAACCGTGCAATCAGCCTGTCTGTTCGTGCTAAAGACGAAGCTGATGAGAAAGATGCAATCGCAACTGTTAACAAACAGGAAGATGCTAACTTCTCTAACAACGCAATGGCTGAAGCTTTCAAAGCAGCTAAAGGCGAGTAATATCGAGTGCTCTAAATCCTTTGTGCTGTTAACGGCACAAAGGGTGACGAGTAGCTTGACAGATTACAGGATTCGTCCTGTAATCAATGACAAAGGGCGGCTACGGCCGCCCTTAATCAATGCAGCAGCTAATTATGCCTTTAAGGAACCGGAGGAATCATGACCAAGTCAGAATTGATTGAAAGACTTGCAACCCAGCAACCTCATATTCCCGCGAAAGCGGTTGAAGATGCAGTTAAAGAGATGCTGGAACATATGGCCTCGACTCTTGCGCAGGGCGAGCGTATTGAAATCCGCGGTTTCGGCAGCTTCTCTTTGCATTACCGCGCACCACGCACCGGACGTAATCCGAAGACCGGCGATAAAGTGGATCTGGAAGGGAAATACGTTCCGCACTTTAAACCAGGTAAAGAACTGCGCGATCGCGCCAATATTTACGGTTAAGTTTTTAGCGAGACTTAACGCCGAGAAAAGCACCCAAATGGGTGCTTTTTTCATTTCTGTCCACCTATCCTGGAATCCTCATCCCAGTTAATTTGTACGTTACAACCATCACTAAATGTCTGCGGAACTCAGGTCGTATAACGATAAATTGATGCCAGACAACCGTCGAAGAGTACTGCACACTCCCTGTAACAGGGAGGTGATTGATGAAAATAACAACGGTGAGTATCTGCGCATTACTCGGCATTCTCCCACTCATGCTATTACCTATGCTGCCAGGCATGTTGTGTATCGGCATTGTATTTTGTCTGGCATGTCTGCTCTGTTTTCTCCCCTACAAATATATGCGTTCCGCCGGACTAACCCTGCTGTTTTTTCTTTGGGGAATCCTGGCCGCGAAAGAGGCTATGTGGGCCGGTAATACGCTGCCTGCGAAAACCCAGCAAGCCATTGTGCGGATAACCGGAACTGACAATATGACAACGCACTACGGCCAGATCACTCACCTTCAGGGGAAACGAATCTTTCCTGCGCAAGGAATCGTCTTGTACGGGCAGTATTTACCCGGTGATGTTTGTGCGGGTCAGACATGGGCGATGACGTTGAAAGTCCGCGCTGTACACGGTCAATTAAACGAAGGCGGATTTGATAGCCAGCGTTACGCATTGGCGCAGCATCAACTGCTGACGGGACGATTCTTGCAGGCTTCGGTAATCACACCACAATGCAGTTTGCGTTCGCGGTATCTCGCCTCGCTGAAAACGGAACTCACCGACTATCCCTGGCAGCAGGTCATACTGGGTCTGGGAATGGGGGAGCGCTTGTCTGTGTCACAAGAGGTGAAAACGATTATGCGTGATACCGGTACGGCTCATTTGATGGCTATCTCCGGGCTGCATATTGCGTTTGCTGCATTACTGACCGCAGGATTGATACGTGCTGGACAATTTTTTATGCCAACAAGGTGGATTTGCTGGCAGATGCCATTAGTGGGTGGGATTGTCTGCGCCACATTTTATGCCTGGCTGACGGGGCTGCAACCCCCGGCATTACGAACGGTTGTTGCGCTGCTAGTCTGGGGGGCGCTGAGACTTAGCGGCAGGCAGTGGAGTGGATGGTCGGTCTGGATCTGCTGTCTGGCAGCCATCGTGGTGGTGGATCCTGTTGCTGTTCTTTCGCAAAGCCTATGGTTGTCTGCATCCGCCGTTGCGGCACTGCTGTTCTGGTACCAATGGGTACCGCTCCCGGACTGGTCGCTGTCGCGTGCTGGACGTCAATTTCTGGCGCTGGCGCATCTGCAAATGGGTATTACGCTTCTGCTTTTTCCCGTGCAAATCGCAATGTTTCACGGTTTTAGTCTGACCTCGTTTCTGGCTAATTTGTTTGCCGTCCCTTTGGTCACGTTTGTTTCCGTACCCTTGATATTAGCAGGCATGATCGTGCATTTAGCCGGGACGGTGATGGTTGAATCAAGCCTGTGGTATCTAGCGGATCGTTCTCTGGCGCTGCTATTTTGGGGGCTCAGAAGTCTGCCTCAAGGGTGGATCAATATTGATGCACGCTGGCAATGGCTGGCATTTTTACCCGGAATGATGATTATCGCATGGCGACTAAATATCTTGCGTACGCTACCGGTGGTCTGTTTCTCTGTGCTCCTTTTGCTGAGTGGGCCGCTTTGGCGTGCACCGCGTACTGATGTGTGGCAAGTGCATATGCTGGATGTCGGGCAGGGGCTGGCGATGGTGATCGCGCGAAATGGGAAAGCACTGCTTTACGATACCGGTCTGGCATGGCCTGAAGGCGATAGCGCACAACAGCTGATTATTCCCTGGTTGCGTTGGCATAATCTGGAGCCAGAAGGAATTATTTTAAGCCATGAGCACATGGATCACCGCGGCGGGTTGCACTCCTTACAACAAGCCTGGCCGTCGCTATGGGTAAGAAGTCCGCTGAGCTGGAAAGGTCATCTCCCGTGTTTTCGCGGAGAGCATTGGCAATGGCAAGGGTTAACCTTTAGTGCGCACTGGCCTGTGCGTGGAAATACAGACCAGGGGAATAACCACTCCTGCGTGGTTAAGGTCGATGACGGATATCAGAGTATTCTGCTGACCGGTGATATCGAATCTCCTGCTGAACAAAAAATGCTAAGTCACTATTGGCAGCACCTACAGTCGACGGTGATGCAGGTTCCACATCATGGCAGCAATACTTCATCATCACTGGCACTCATTCAGCGGGTTGACGGGCAGGTCGCACTCGCCTCTGCATCCCGTTACAACGCCTGGCGTCTGCCGTCCTGGAAAGTTAAGCAACGTTATCGGCAACAAAATTATCAATGGCTGGATACCCCCCATCAGGGACAGATTACGCTGGATTTTTATCAAAAAAACTGGCGCATACGCAGCATGCGGGATCAGATTTTACCTCGTTGGTATCATCAGTGGTTTGGCGTGTCGGAGGATAACGGGTAGAATATGCGGCTATTCTAACAAATGCTGGTTTTTTGAATGCATAACGATAAAGATCTCTCTACGTGGCAGACGTTTCGCCGACTATGGCCAACCATAGCGCCTTTTAAATCGGGTCTGATCGTGGCGGGTATAGCGTTAGTCCTTAACGCGGCCAGCGATACCTTCATGTTATCGCTCCTTAAACCATTACTGGATGATGGTTTTGGTAAAACGGATCGCTCGGTGCTGCTGTGGATGCCGCTGGTGGTCATTGGGCTGATGATAGTTCGTGGCTTAACCAGCTATGTCTCCAGCTACTGTATCTCATGGGTGTCAGGCAAAGTGGTCATGACCATGCGCCGCCGCCTGTTTGGCCATATGATGGGCATGCCCGTCTCCTTTTTTGATAAACAGTCTACAGGGACATTGTTATCGCGTATTACCTATGATTCAGAACAGGTTGCGTCATCGTCTTCCGGCGCGCTGATCACCGTGGTGCGTGAAGGGGCCTCAATTATTGGCCTTTTTATCATGATGTTCTATTACAGCTGGCAGCTGTCACTGATCCTGATTGTACTGGCGCCAATTGTGTCAGTGGCAATCCGTGTGGTTTCCAAGCGCTTTCGTAGCATCAGTAAAAACATGCAAAACACCATGGGTCAGGTTACGACCAGTGCGGAGCAGATGCTGAAAGGCCACAAAGAAGTTCTGATTTTTGGTGGTCAGGAAGTCGAAACCAAGCGCTTTGATAAGGTCAGCAACAAGATGCGTTTGCAGGGTATGAAGATGGTTTCCGCTTCTTCTATCTCCGACCCTATCATCCAGCTGATTGCGTCTTTGGCACTGGCCTTCGTGTTATATGCGGCTAGCTTCCCAAGCGTAATGGAAAACCTGACAGCAGGGACAATTACGGTTGTCTTCTCCTCAATGATCGCATTAATGCGTCCGTTGAAATCGCTGACCAACGTCAACGCGCAGTTCCAGCGCGGTATGGCGGCATGCCAGACCTTATTTACGATTCTGGATAGCGAACAGGAGAAAGATGAAGGTAAACGTGTGATCGATCGTGCTACCGGCGATCTCGAGTTCCGCAACGTGACTTTCACTTATCCTGGACGTGAAGTACCGGCTCTACGTAACATCAACCTGAATATTCCAGCGGGTAAAACCGTTGCTCTGGTTGGCCGTTCGGGCTCAGGGAAATCCACTCTCGCCAGCCTGATTACGCGCTTCTACGATATTGATGAAGGGCAGATTCTGATGGACGGACACGATCTGCGCGAATATACCCTGGCATCACTGCGCGATCAGGTTGCGTTGGTTTCGCAGAATGTGCACTTGTTTAACGATACGGTTGCCAACAACATCGCCTACGCGCGTACCGATATGTACAGCCGTGAGCAGATCGAAAAAGCGGCACAGATGGCCTACGCCATGGATTTCATCAACAAGATGGATAATGGCCTGGATACGGTGATTGGTGAAAACGGCGTCCTGCTTTCCGGCGGACAACGTCAGCGTATCGCTATCGCCCGTGCCTTGTTGCGTGACAGCCCAATACTGATCCTTGATGAAGCAACATCGGCTCTTGATACTGAATCTGAACGCGCGATTCAGTCTGCGCTGGATGAGCTACAGAAAAACCGTACTTCTCTGGTCATTGCTCACCGTCTTTCAACCATTGAACAAGCCGACGAAATCATCGTGGTGGAGGATGGTCTGATTGTCGAACGCGGAACCCATAGCGAGCTGATTGAGCAGCGCGGGGTGTATGCGCAATTACACAAAATGCAATTTGGTCAATGATCGCACGTATCTGGTCTGGTGAATCGCCGCTGTGGCGATTGTTACTTCCACTCTCCTGGCTGTATGGCCTGGTGAGTGGCGCGATCCGCTTATGCTACAAGTTGGGGCTTAAACGCGCATGGCGCGCGCCAGTCCCAGTAGTGGTGGTCGGAAACCTTACTGCGGGCGGAAACGGTAAAACGCCGGTGGTGATTTGGTTGGTTGAACAACTGCGACAACGCGGGATTCGCGTGGGTGTGGTGTCGCGTGGTTATGGCGGGAAAGCGACTGCTTACCCGCTGTTGCTAACTGCTGATACTACTACCGCAGAAGCGGGCGATGAACCTGTGCTGATCGCCCAACGTACCGGCGTGCCGGTAGCGGTATCCCCGGTAAGATCGGATGCGGTAAAAGCCATTTTGGCCCAACACGACGTGCAGATTATTGTGACGGACGATGGACTACAGCACTATCGTCTGGCGCGAGATGTTGAAATCGTAGTCATTGACGGCGAACGTCGGTTTGGCAACGGCTGGTGGCTTCCCGCTGGTCCAATGCGGGAACGCGAAGGTCGCCTTAAATCGGTGGATGCGACTATTGTTAACGGTGGCGTTGCGCAACCAGGGGAAATCCCTATGCGACTTGAACCGGGGCTGGCCGTTAATTTACGTACAGGTGAACGCCGTGGTGTGGCGCAATTGTCCAATATTGTCGCCATGGCGGGCATTGGTCATCCACCGCGTTTTTTTGCCACGCTGAAAGCATGTGGTGCTAGCGTGCAAAAAAGCATTGCGCTGGCAGACCATCAGTCTCTGACCTACAGTGACGTCAGTGCGTTTGTAGACGCCGGGCAAACGCTGGTCATGACGGAAAAAGATGCGGTTAAGTGCCGGGAATTTGCCGATGAAAACTGGTGGTATTTACCTGTTGATGCACATTTGTCAGGCGATCGGCCTGATGTATTGCTGAATAGCTTAATCTCGCTGACTCGCTAACTGATTCACGCTGCGGCAGCGAATCATTTATGAGGCCATAAATGTCGTTGCCGCGCCTTTCTCTGACGGATGCCCGTCATCTTCACCTTGCTGCTCAAGGCCTGCTGAAAAAAACACGCCGCCGGGCAACCCCGGCAGATATTCTCGCGACCATTTCGCGCATGTCGTTACTGCAAATCGACACCATCAATATTGTGGCGCGCAGTCCTTACCTGGTGCTGTTTAGTCGTTTAGGCGATTATTCCCCCCAATGGCTGGACGACTCGTTACAGCAGGGCGAACTGATGGAATACTGGGCGCACGAGGCCTGTTTTTTGCCGCGCAGCGATTTTATGCTGATACGTCACCGCATGCTGGCCCCGGAGAATATGGGCTGGAAATATAAAGCGGCGTGGATGAAAGAACATGCGCATGATATTGAGCAACTGCTCCAGCACATCCAGCATAACGGGCCGGTACGCTCAGCTGATTTTGAGCATCCACGCAAAGGGACCAGCGGCTGGTGGGAATGGAAACCGCAGAAGCGTCATCTTGAAGGGTTGTTTACCGCCGGGAAAGTGATGGTCGTGGAACGGCGTAATTTCCAGCGAGTGTATGATTTAACCCATCGCGTCATGCCGCACTGGGACGATGAACGCGACCCACTTTCGCAGGAAGATGCGGAAAGTGTCATGCTGGATAACAGCGCCCGCAGTCTGGGGATTTTCCGCGAACAATGGCTGGCAGACTACTACCGCCTGAAGCGCCCGGCGCTAAAAAACTGGTGCAACGAACGGGCGGAACAGCAGCAGATTATTCCTGTCGACGTTGAAGGGCTGGGAACTTTGTGGCTGCATAGCCACCTTCAGCCGCTGCTTGAACAGGCGCTGGCGGGCAAATTAACGGCGACTCACAGTGCAGTATTATCACCTTTTGATCCGGTGGTCTGGGATCGTAAACGGGCAGAGCAGCTATTCGATTTTAGCTATCGGCTGGAGTGTTACACGCCAGCACCGAAACGTCAGTATGGTTATTTTGTCTTGCCGTTGCTGCATCGTGGACAGTTGGTTGGGCGGATGGATGCCAAAATGCACCGCAAAACAGGTGTGCTGGACGTTATTTCGCTGTGGTTACAGGATGGGGTTAAGCCTGGAGTGACGTTGCAAAAAGGATTGTTTCAGGCGATTGACGATTTTGCCCGCTGGCAACAGGCAACACGCGTGACGCTGGGACGTTATCCTGAAGGTTTATTTGCTGATGCACGCCATGGTTGGGAAATAGACCCAGCCCTTTAAGCGATTATGTTAATATTTACGGATTCACAATCCGGTCCATCTGGAGGAACTATGGATCATCGTCTGCTTGAAATCATTGCCTGCCCGGTATGCAATGGCAAACTCTGGTTTAACCAGGAAAAACAGGAACTGATTTGTAAACTGGATAACCTTGCTTTCCCACTGCGTGATGGCATTCCCGTGTTACTGGAAACCGAGGCCCGCGTTCTGACTGCTGATGAGAGTAAATCATGAGTTTTGTGGTCATTATTCCTGCGCGTTATGCGTCCACACGTCTGCCGGGTAAGCCGTTGCTGGATATCAACGGTAAACCGATGATCGTGCATGTACTGGAGCGTGCGCGTGAATCTGGCGCTGAACGTATCATCGTTGCCACCGATCACGAGGATGTCGCTCGCGCGGTAGAAGCGGTGGGTGGCGAAGTGTGCATGACTCGCGCCGATCACCAGTCTGGTACGGAGCGCCTGGCGGAAGTCGTCGAGAAATGTGGTTTTAGCGATGATACCGTTATTGTGAACGTACAGGGTGATGAGCCGATGATTCCTGCGGTCATTATTCGCCAGGTGGCTGAGAATCTGGCGCAACGTCAGGTCGGTATGGCGACTCTTGCGGCTCCGATTCACAGTGCGGAAGAGGCATTTAATCCGAATGCGGTAAAAGTCGTGTTGGACGCTGAAGGATATGCTCTCTATTTTTCACGCGCGACCATCCCATGGGATCGCGATCGTTTCGCCAAAAGTCTGGAAACGGTGGGGGACACCTTCCTGCGCCATCTGGGCATTTACGGCTATCGCGCCGGTTTTATTCGCCGCTATGTTAACTGGCAGCCTAGCCCGCTTGAGCATATCGAAATGCTGGAGCAGCTGCGAGTGCTGTGGTACGGCGAAAAAATTCACGTTGCCGTCGCAAAAGAAGTCCCGGGTACCGGCGTAGACACTGCCGAAGATCTTGAGCGCGTTCGCGCCGAGATGCATTAGTTTTTCTCACGACACTCCCCCATATTGAGGCGTATTTTTGGGAGGAGTGTCGTATCGTTGCGCTTTCCCTCCACTTTTCTTTTCATCAATTGATCTCATCCGGGTGACATCTGTCTGCACGACGCTCATTATGAAAGCAGTAGCATTTATGAGGGCAATCTGAAATGGAACAGTTGCGTGCCGAACTCAGCCACCTGCTGGGCGAAAAACTCAGTCGTATAGAATGCGTGAATGAAAAAGTGGATACGGCCCTGTGGTCACTGTACGACAGCCAGGGAAATCCGATGCCGCTGATGGCGAGAAGTTTCACCACGCCAGGTATGGCGCAGCAGCTGGCATGGAAAACCTCCATGTTGGCGCGCAGTGGTACGGTGCGAATGCCCGTCATTTATGGGGTCTTAACCCACGAGGAGCATCCCGGTCCCGATGTGCTACTGCTTGAGCGTTTACGTGGCGTGCCGGTGGAAGCGCCAGCCCGAACGCCCGAACGCTGGGAGCATTTAAAAGATCAGATCGTAGAAGGTCTGCTGTCATGGCATCGGCAGGATAGCCGTGGCTGCGTGGGAATGGTGGATAACACGCAAGAGAATATCTGGCCATCCTGGTATCGTCAGCGTGTTGAAGTGTTGTGGACCACGTTAAATCAGTTCAACAATACCGGGCTGACGATGCAGGATAAGCGGATCCTGTTTCGTACCCGTGAGTGTTTGCCCGCTTTATTTGAAGGATTCAATGATAACTGCGTGCTGATCCACGGTAATTTTAGTTTACGTAGCATGCTCAAAGACGCCCGTAGCGATCAGCTTCTGGCGATGGTCGGACCGGGATTGATGCTGTGGGCACCCAGAGAGTATGAATTGTTCCGTTTAATGGATAACGCGCTGGCGGAAAGTCTGCTTTGGCAATACCTGCAACGCGCGCCCGTGGCGGAGTCCTTCATCTGGCGGCGCTGGCTGTATGTGTTATGGGATGAGGTGGCGCAACTGGTCAACACCGGACGTTTTAATCGATCTAACTTTGACCTGGCCACGAAATCACTGCTGCCGTGGCTCGCCTGATGAACATGTGAACGCCTTATCCGGCCTACAATTCTGCGCTGAACACGTAGGCCTGATAAGACGCGTTAGTGTCGCTATCAGGCAACATTCCTGTCAATGTTCCGATCCCTTTAGCCACTGCCAGATTCGCCCCAACGTTTCGTAACCAGCACGATCGCTATGCATCAACCAGACGGGAGAGGGGATCGCGCGCTCCCACGGATTAAGCGGTGAGTCAATCGCTAACTGGTTGGCTGGCGCGGGCAACGGATGTAGTCCGGCTTGTTGGAAGAAAATCATTGCTCGCGGTAAGTGCGATGCGGAGGTCACCAGCAAGAACGGCGCGCTGCCGATGGCCTGCTTAACCGCTGTTGCTTCTTCTTCGGTGTCTTTAGGTTTATCCAGCGTGATGATATCACCGGGCGGCACACCCAGTGACTGCGCTACGCGGGCTCCCGCTTCTGCAGTACTGACGTTATTGCTCTTTGCCGCAGCGCCGGTAAAGATAAGCTTCGATCCCGGGTTAGCACGCCAGAGGCGAATACCTTCATTCAGACGCGGAAGACTGTTGCTGATCAGGTTTGAACTCGGCGCCCACTGTGGATTCCAGGTATACCCTCCGCCCAGCACCACAATGTATTCCACTTTTTGTGTATCCTGCCAGGTTGGATAGCTATCCTCAATCGGTTTCAGCAGACTGTCGGCGACGGGCTGCAAGCTTAGAAGTAACAGTGCCAGCCAACTCAGGCTAATGCACACTTTCCCTGTTTTTTGAAAGCGGCTAAACCAGAGCAGCGCCAGGCCTATACCCATGATAATGAGCATTAGCGGAAGTGGCAGCATCATACCGCCAATCACTTTCTTCAGCGTAAAAAGCATCCTTTTTGGTTCCTTTTTTAACCATACAGCAGGGGATCAGCAGGGATATTACACCAGGAAGGTTCATTCTCGGCGTGGGTGTGACAAAATAGCGGTTTTACTTAGTCACCCTAAAGCCAGCATGTGGAGAGCCCGATGCGGGATCGCAATTTTGATGACATTGCAGAGAAGTTTTCCCGTAACATTTACGGCACCACCAAAGGTCAGCTTCGTCAGACGATCCTCTGGCAGGATCTGGACAAACTTCTTGCCGACTACGCGGGCCAAACGTTGCGTGTGCTTGATGCGGGTGGCGGAGAAGGACAGACAGCCATTCTGATGGCGCAGCGGGGCCATCACGTCACCTTGTGCGATCTTTCTGCTGAGATGGTGGCGCGAGCGCAAAGGGCGGCAGAAGAGCAAGGTGTGAGCGACAACATGCATTTTATACATTGTGCCGCTCAGGACATCCCACAGCATTTGGATTCTCAGGTTGATCTGATATTGTTTCATGCTGTGCTGGAATGGGTGGCCGATCCGCAAGCCGTCTTAAAAACATTGTGGTCGATGTTACGCCCGGGCGGTGCTTTATCGCTGATGTTCTACAATGCAAACGGTCTGTTGATGCGTAATGTGTTGGTCGGTAATTTCGGCTATGTACAGCAGGGAATGTATAAAAAGAAACGGCGCACGTTGTCTCCCGATTTTCCGCGCGACCCTCAGCAGGTCTATGGCTGGCTGGAGGAGATTGGCTGGGAGATAACCGGTAAAACGGGCGTGAGGGTGTTTCATGATTATCTGCGTGATAAACAAAAACAGCATGACTGTTTTGATGCTTTAACAGAAATAGAAACACGTTATTGCCGCCAGGAACCGTATATCAGCCTTGGGCGCTATATTCATGTCACCGCGATTAAACGTCCGGCCCGAGCCGCAGATGCAAGGATAACCTATGAGTGAATTTTCCCAGACAGTCCCCGAACTGGTTGCCTGGGCCAGAAAAAATGACTTCTCCATCTCTCTGCCGGTAGACAGACTTTCGTTCCTGCTGGCGGTCGCCACGTTGAACGGTGAGCGACTTGACGGTGAGATGAGTGAAGGTGAACTGGTGGATGCGTTCCGCCATGTGAGTGATGCGTTTGAGCAAACCAGCGAAACCATCGGCGTCCGCGCCAACAACGCGATCAACGATATGGTGCGTCAACGTCTGCTGAACCGCTTTACCAGCGAGCAGGCTGAAGGCAACGCCATTTACCGTTTAACGCCGCTCGGGATTGGCATCACAGATTACTATATTCGTCAGCGCGAATTCTCTACGCTGCGTCTTTCTATGCAGCTGTCAATTGTGGCAGGCGAACTGAAGCGCGCGGCGGATGCGGCAGCGGAAGGTGGTGATGAGTTCCACTGGCATCGCAACGTCTATGCGCCATTGAAATACTCGGTGGCGGAGATTTTCGACAGTATCGATCTGACCCAGCGCATCATGGATGAACAGCAGCAGCAGGTAAAAGACGACATCGCACAGTTGCTAAACAAAGACTGGCGGGCGGCGATTTCCAGCTGTGAAATGCTGCTGTCTGAAACATCTGGTACGCTGCGTGAGCTGCAAGATACGCTGGAAGCGGCAGGGGATAAGCTGCAGGCTAACCTGTTACGCATCCAGGACGCCACGATGACGCATGACGATTTGCATTTTGTCGATCGGCTGGTGTTTGATTTACAAAGCAAGCTCGACCGCATTATTAGCTGGGGCCAGCAGTCAATTGACTTGTGGATCGGCTACGATCGTCACGTGCATAAATTTATCCGTACCGCGATCGACATGGATAAAAACCGCGTCTTCGCCCAGCGTCTGCGTCAGTCCGTGCAGACCTACTTTGACGACCCATGGGCGCTGACCTATGCCAACGCCGATCGTCTGCTGGATATGCGTGACGAGGAGATGGTGCTGCGTGACGAAGAGGTCACCGGTGAACTTCCGGAAGACCTGGAATATGAAGAATTTAACGAGATCCGTGAGCAGCTGGCGGCGATCATCGAAGAACAGCTGGCTATCTACAAATCCAGACAAACACCACTGGATCTCGGCTTGGTAGTGCGCGAGTATCTGGCGCAATACCCACGTGCGCGTCATTTCGACGTCGCGCGTATTGTTATCGATCAGGCGGTACGCCTTGGCGTAGCGCAAGCAGACTTCACCGGACTGCCAGCCAAATGGCAGCCGATTAATGATTACGGAGCCAAGGTACAGGCGCATGTCATTGACAAATATTGAACAAGTGATGCCGGTAAAGCTGGCGCAGGCGCTGGCGAATCCGTTATTTCCGGCACTGGATAGTGCCTTACGTTCGGGCCGCCATATCGGTCTGGATGAACTGGATAATCATGCCTTCCTGATGGATTTTCAGGAATATTTTGAAGAGTTTTACAGCCGCTATAACGTGGAATTGATCCGTGCGCCGGAAGGGTTCTTCTACCTTCGTCCGCGTTCAACGACGCTCATTCCGCGTTCGGTCCTGTCTGAACTGGACATGATGGTGGGTAAAATTCTTTGCTATCTCTATCTCAGCCCGGAACGCCTGGCGAACGAAGGGATTTTTACCCAGCAAGAGCTGTACGACGAGCTGCTAACGCTGGCAGATGAAGCGAAGTTACTGAAGCTGGTGAACAACCGTTCAACCGGTTCTGACGTTGACCGCCAGAAGCTACAGGAAAAAGTGCGTTCTTCGCTCAACCGCTTGCGCCGCTTAGGCATGGTGTGGTTTCTGGGCCACGACAGCAGCAAATTCCGTATTACGGAATCTGTCTTCCGCTTTGGTGCGGATGTGCGTAGCGGTGACGATCCGCGTGAAGCACAGCGTCGCTTAATTCGTGATGGTGAAGCGATGGCGGTCGAGAACCGTCTGCAGCTCAACGATGAGCCCGAAGAGAATCAGCCGGACAGTGGAGAAGAAGAATAATGATTGAACGCGGTAAATTTCGCTCACTTACGCTGATTAACTGGAATGGTTTTTTTGCCCGTACGTTTGATCTCGATGAGCTGGTCACCACGCTGTCCGGTGGTAACGGTGCGGGTAAATCCACCACCATGGCGGCATTTGTTACGGCGCTCATTCCGGACTTAACCCTGCTGCATTTCCGTAACACCACCGAAGCCGGTGCAACCAGCGGTTCACGTGATAAAGGCCTGCACGGTAAGCTGAAAGCAGGGGTTTGTTATTCAATGCTCGACGTCCTTAATTCGCGTCATCAGCGCGTGGTCGTGGGTGTGCGTCTGCAACAGGTTGCTGGTCGCGATCGCAAAGTGGATATCAAACCGTTTGCCATTCAGGGGCTGCCGATGTCGGTACAGCCAACCCAACTGGTGACGGAAACGCTGAACGAACGCCAGGCGCGCGTACTGTCTCTACCTGAGCTGAAAGAGAAGCTTGATGAGATGGAAGGCGTGCAGTTTAAGCAGTTCAACTCAATAACCGATTATCACTCATTGATGTTCGATCTGGGCATCATTGCCCGTCGTCTGCGCTCTGCGTCCGATCGTAGTAAATTCTACCGTCTGATTGAAGCCTCGCTGTACGGCGGGATCTCCAGCGCCATTACCCGTTCACTGCGTGACTACCTGCTGCCGGAAAACAGCGGCGTACGTAAAGCGTTCCAGGATATGGAAGCCGCGCTGCGTGAAAACCGTATGACGCTGGAAGCGATTCGCGTAACCCAGTCTGACCGCGACCTGTTTAAGCATTTAATCAGTGAAGCGACCAACTATGTGGCCGCAGATTATATGCGCCACGCCAATGAACGTCGCATCCATCTGGATAAAGCACTGGAATATCGTCGTGAACTGTATACCTCGCGCAAGCAGCTGGCGGCAGAGCAGTACAAACACGTGGATATGGCGCGTGAACTGGGTGAACACAACGGTGCGGAAGGCGATCTGGAAGCTGATTACCAGGCCGCGAGCGATCACCTGAATCTGGTGCAAACCGCGCTGCGTCAGCAGGAAAAAATTGAACGCTACGAGGCGGATCTCGAAGAATTGCAGGTCCGTCTTGAAGAACAAAACGAGGTGGTCGCGGAAGCCGTTGACCGCCAGGATGAAAACGAAGCCCGCGCAGAAGCCGCTGAGCTGGAAGTGGATGAGCTGAAAAGCCAGCTTGCCGATTACCAGCAAGCGCTGGACGTCCAGCAAACGCGAGCCATCCAGTATACTCAGGCGATCCAGGCCCTAAACCGGGCGAAAGAGCTCTGCCACTTACCGGACCTGACAGCCGACAGCGCCGCCGAATGGCTGGAGACTTTCCAGGCCAAAGAGCAGGAAGCCACTGAAAAGCTGCTGACGCTAGAACAAAAAATGAGCGTGGCGCAAACCGCGCATAGCCAGTTCGAACAGGCTTATCAGCTGGTGGCGGCTATCAACGGCCCGCTGGCGCGCGGTGAAGCCTGGAGCGTGGCACGTGAACTGCTGCGCGAAGGTGTGGAACAGCGCCATCTGGCGGAACAGGTTCAGCCGTTGCGTATGCGACTGAGCGAACTGGAGCAGCGTCTGCGCGAACAGCAGGATGCCGAGCGTCTGCTGGCCGAATTCTGCAAGCGTCAGGGTAAACAGTTCGATATTGATGAGCTGGAAGCGCTGCACCAGGAGCTGGAAGCACGCATCGCCGCCTTGTCGGACAGCGTCTCGTCTGCCAGCGAACAGCGTATGACGCTGCGTCAGGAGCAGGAACAACTACAATCCCGTATTCAGCATTTGATGAAGCGGGCACCTGTCTGGCTGGCTGCGCAAAATAGCCTGAATCAGCTTAGCGAGCAGTGTGGCGAAGAGTTTACCTCCAGCCAGGACGTGACCGAGTATCTGCAACAATTGCTGGAGCGCGAGCGTGAGGCCATTGTTGAGCGTGATGAAGTCGGTGCACGTAAAAATGCCGTTGATGAAGAGATTGAACGTTTAAGTCAGCCGGGCGGGGCGGAAGATCAGCGTCTGAACGCGCTGGCGGAACGCTTTGGCGGCGTACTGCTGTCAGAAATTTATGATGACGTTAGCCTTGAAGATGCACCGTACTTCTCTGCGCTATACGGTCCTTCGCGTCATGCCATTGTGGTACCGGATCTGTCGCTGATTACCGAACAGCTTGAAGGGCTGACGGATTGCCCGGAAGATCTCTATTTCATCGAAGGGGATCCGCAGTCGTTTGATGACAGCGTCTTCAGCGTTGATGAACTGGAAAATGCGGTGGTGGTGAAAACTGCCGAGCGTCAGTGGCGTTATTCTCGCTTCCCGACGGTGCCTATTTTTGGGCGTGCAGCACGTGAAAGCCGTATCGAAACCCTGCATGCCGAGCGTGAAGGGCTGTCTGAACGTTTCGCCACGCTCTCCTTTGACGTCCAGAAAACCCAACGTCTGCATCAGGCGTTCAGTCGCTTTATCGGCAGCCATCTGTCGGTGGCGTTTGAAGCCGATCCAGAAGCGGAAATTCGCCAACTGAATAGCCGTCGCGTTGAACTGGAACGTGCGCTGACCAATCATGAAAATGATAACCAGCAAAGCCGTATGCAGTTTGAACAGGCGAAAGAGGGTGTCTCTGCGCTGAACCGCCTGCTGCCGCGCTTGAATCTGCTGGCAGATGATACGCTAGCCGATCGCGTAGACGAAATTCGCGAGCGTCTGGATGAAGCTCAGGAAGCCGCGCGTTTTGTACAGCAACATGGCAATCAGTTGGCGAAACTGGAACCTATCGTTTCGGTTCTGCAAAATGACCCTGAGCAGTTTGAACAGCTGAAGGAAGACTATTCGTACTCCCAGCAGATGCAGCGCGATGCGCGTCAGCAGGCTTTTGCGCTGACCGAAGTCGTACAGCGTCGGGCGCACTTTAGTTATTCCGACTCAGCCGAAATGCTGAGCGGCAATAGCGATCTGAACGAAAAATTGCGTGAACGCCTGGAACAGGCGGAAGCCGAACGTACCCGCGCTCGTGAAGCGCTGCGCAGCCACGCCGCACAGTTAAGCCAGTACAACCAGGTCATGGCATCGCTGAAAAGCTCTTTTGACACCAAAAAAGAGCTGCTTAACGATTTACAACGTGAACTGCAGGATATCGGCGTTCGTGCGGACAGCGGTGCCGAAGAGCGCGCGCGTATCCGCCGTGACGAACTGCATGCGCAGCTCAGCAACAACCGTGCACGCCGCAACCAACTTGAGAAAGCACTGACCTTCTGCGAAGCGGAGATGGAAAACCTGACCCGCAGACTGCGCAAGCTGGAACGTGATTATCATGAAATGCGCGAGCAGGTAGTCACCGCCAAAGCCGGCTGGTGTGCAGTCATGCGGATGGTGAAAGATAACGGTGTGGAACGTCGTCTTCACCGCCGCGAGTTGGCCTATCTTTCCGGTGACGAACTGCGTTCGATGTCGGATAAGGCGCTCGGTGCGCTACGTCTGGCGGTTGCGGATAACGAGCACCTGCGCGATGTGTTGCGTCTGTCTGAAGATCCAAAACGTCCAGAGCGCAAAATTCAGTTCTTCGTCGCGGTTTACCAGCATCTGCGTGAACGTATTCGCCAGGATATTATTCGTACCGATGATCCGGTGGAAGCCATTGAACAGATGGAGATTGAGCTGAGCCGTCTGACGGAAGAGTTAACCTCACGTGAACAGAAGCTGGCGATCAGCTCACGCAGCGTGGCGAATATTATTCGTAAGACCATTCAGCGTGAACAGAACCGTATTCGCATGCTGAACCAGGGGCTGCAAAGCGTGTCGTTTGGCCAGGTCAACAGCGTTCGCCTGAACGTCAATGTGCGTGAAACACATGCTACCTTGCTGGACGTACTTTCAGAGCAGCATGAACAGCATCAGGATCTGTTTAACAGCAATCGCCTGACCTTCTCAGAAGCGCTGGCGAAGCTGTATCAGCGTCTGAATCCGCAGATAGACATGGGGCAACGCACGCCGCAAACCATTGGTGAAGAGCTGCTGGATTATCGTAACTATCTGGAAATGGAAGTTGAGGTTAACCGTGGCTCTGACGGCTGGCTGCGTGCTGAGTCTGGTGCGTTGTCAACGGGTGAAGCGATCGGGACCGGGATGTCTATTCTGGTGATGGTGGTGCAAAGCTGGGAAGATGAAGGCCGCAGATTGCGCGGGAAAGATATCTCTCCTTGCCGACTGCTGTTCCTTGATGAAGCTGCACGACTCGATGCGCGTTCTATTGCGACCTTGTTTGAGCTGTGTGAGCGTTTGCAGATGCAGCTGATTATCGCTGCGCCGGAAAACATCAGCCCAGAGAAAGGCACCACCTACAAACTGGTGCGTAAAGTCTTCCAGAACACCGAACACGTTCACGTGGTGGGGCTGCGCGGATTTGCGCCTCAGTTACCGGAACCGCTGCCGGGGACTGAAGATGCCTCCTCGCAGGCAAGCTAAGTAATAAGTATAAAGGCGGCTACATGGCCGCCTTATTTTTTTCCGAAAAGACTTCATGCCTGGTGTAATTTCTTTAGACTTCTTTACATTAGGTTAGGCAAAAAGTTTTTGATGTTTATATACTAAAGGTGAGCCTAACGCGTCACAGGCTTGCTCGTCATACTTCAGTTTGTATTGGCGTTTTACAGGTCCGACCCTCGTTAGAATAAAGGGGAATACAGACGGCCTGGCTATTCAGAGTATGATAAAGAAAACAGGGGGCAAGGGATGTTGCTTAATAAAATGTGTGGTCGTCGGCTGTCGGCAATTAGTTTGTGCCTGGCCGTAACATTCGCTCCACTGTTCAATGCTCAGGCCGATGAGCCTGAAATGATCCCTGGCGATAGCTCTGCGACCGTCAGTGAACAGCCAACAGCGTTATCGCAGCCGCAGGTTCAATCTTCTGCGACGGCTATCATGGCGGGTATTCAACCGCTGCCAGAAGGCGTGTCTGTTGATAAAGCCCGCGCCGAAATACACTCTCAGCTGCCAGCAGGTTATACGCCGGTTTACATGAGCCAGCTGGAACTGCTGTATGCCGCACGCGAAATGAAGCCGATGTGGGAAAATCGTGATGCGGTAAAGGCATTTCAGCAACAGTTAGCCGAGGTCGCAATTGCCGGCTTTCAGCCGCAGTTCACTACCTGGGTTGCACTTCTGACTGACCCGGCAGTAACCGGTCAGGCGAGAGACATCGTGCTCTCTGATGCGATGATGGGGTATCTGCACTTTATCGCTAACATCCCTGTCAAAGGTAATCGCTGGCTTTACAGCGATAAGCCCTATGCGCTAACGACGCCGCCGATTTCCGTCATCAACCAGTGGCAGGTCGCACTGGATAACGGTCAACTGACTTCATTTGTGGCCAGCCTTGCGCCTCAACATCCGCAGTATGCAGCCATGCATGAATCACTGCTCAAGCTGGTGGGCGATACACGTCCCTGGCCACAGCTCACCAGTACAGCAACGCTGCGTCCGGGGGAGTGGAGTAATGACATCCCCGCGCTGCGTGAAATTTTGCGTCGAACCGGGATGCTGGAGCCTGCCGTCAGTACGTCTGGCAAAGAAGGGCGTGGTACCTACGATCGTGAATTGGTTGATGCGGTAAAGCGTTTTCAGACGTGGCAGGGACTTGGCGCAGATGGCGCGATTGGCCCTGCGACGCGTGACTGGCTGAACGTGACGCCTGCTCAGCGTGCGGGCGTGCTGGCGTTAAATATTCAGCGCTTGCGCCTGCTGCCGAGTGAGCTGTCTACCGGTATCATGGTGAACATTCCTGCCTATTCGCTGGTTTATTATCAGAATGGCAATCAGGTGCTGGCCTCGCGCGTTATTGTCGGGCGTCCCGATCGTAAAACGCCGATGATGAGCAGTGCGCTAAATAACGTGGTCGTTAACCCACCGTGGAACGTTCCGCCGACGCTGGCACGTAAAGATATTCTGCCTAAGTTATGGAATGATCCGGGATATCTTGAACGTCACGGCTATACCGTAATGCGCGGCTGGAACAGTAAAGAGACGATAGATCCGTGGCAGGTTGACTGGGCGACCATCACTGCGTCCAATCTGCCGTTCCGCTTTCAGCAGGCTCCGGGTGCACGTAACTCGCTCGGCCGCTATAAATTCAATATGCCGAGTTCGGACGCTATTTATCTGCACGATACGCCGAACCACAATCTGTTCCAGAAAGATACGCGGGCGCTAAGCTCCGGATGCGTACGTGTGAACAAGGCATCTGAGCTGGCGAATATGCTGCTACAGGATGCGGGTTGGAATGATACGCGCATCTCGGATGCCCTGAAGCAAGGGGATACGCGGTATGTGAATATTCGCCAGAATATTCCGGTCAACCTCTACTATCTGACCGCATTTGTCGGCCCTGATGGGCGCACGCAGTATCGTACAGATATTTACAATTACGATCTGACAGCGCGATCCAGCGCACAAATTGTGTCAAAAGCCGAGCAATTAATCAGATAAATGAAGCAGTTCGAGGAAAATGATTGTCGTAAGTTATGCTGGAAACGGGGCAAAATGGCTGTGAGCCCCGTATTTCCTGGGGTTGGGAGCCTTGACGTGGACTACTTAGCCAGATAAGGTTTCCCGCGTGCGCTAGAGCATACATACGATAACATTGACCTTGTAGACCTTAATACCATGGACAAATTTGACGCTAATCGCCGCAAACTGCTGGCGCTTGGTGGTATTGCCCTCGGCGCTGCCATCTTGCCTACGCCTGCGTTTGCAACACTCTCTACCCCACGTCCGCGTATATTGACTCTGAATAACCTGCATACCGGTGAGTCAATAAAAGCAGAGTTTTTTGATGGCAGGGGCTATATTCAGGACGAATTAGCAAAACTTAACCACTTTTTCCGTGATTTTCGGGCCAATAAAGTGAAATCCATTGACCCGGGACTGTTTGATCAACTCTTCCGTCTGCAGGGCCTGCTGGGCACGCGTAAACCCGTACAGCTGATCTCAGGCTATCGCTCTATCGATACCAATAATGAACTCCGTGCACGTAGCCGTGGTGTGGCCAAGAAAAGCTACCACACTAAAGGTCAGGCCATGGATTTCCATATTGAAGGCATCGCATTAAGTAATATTCGCAAAGCTGCGTTATCTATGCGCGCAGGTGGTGTAGGATACTACCCCAGCAGTAACTTTGTGCATATTGACACCGGCCCTGCACGGCACTGGTGATCCATAAGCTTAATGAAACAGGAGCTGTATGAACTATCGTATTATTCCGGTCACTGCCTTCGCCCAGAACTGCTCGTTAATCTGGTGTGAGCAAACTCGTCTGGCCGCGCTGGTCGATCCCGGCGGCGATGCCGAGAAAATCAAACAGGAAGTGGATGCCAGCGGTCTGACGCTAATGCAGATCCTGCTTACTCACGGTCATCTTGACCATGTTGGAGCGGCGGCTGAACTGGCACAGCATTATGGTGTACCGGTTATTGGCCCGGAAAAAGAAGATGAGTTCTGGTTACAGGGACTCCCTGCTCAGAGCCGCATGTTTGGCCTGGGAGATTGTGAGCCGCTGACGCCCGATCGCTGGTTGAATGAAGGTGACCGGATAAGCGTTGGCAACGTGACGTTACAGGTTCTGCATTGTCCGGGTCATACACCGGGACATGTGGTCTTCTTTGATGAGCAATCAAAATTACTGATTTCTGGTGATGTGATTTTCAAAGGCGGCGTAGGGCGCAGCGATTTTCCTCGCGGAGATCATAGCCAACTGATCGATTCGATTAAACGTAAACTTTTGCCGTTGGGCGATGATGTGACGTTTATTCCGGGTCACGGCCCACTTTCTACGCTGGGTAACGAACGGCTACATAACCCGTTCCTGCAGGATGAAATGCCTGTCTGGTAATATCTCAGATAAACAAAAGGCCGCTATTGCGGCCTTTTTTGTGCGCGATAGATTACAGTACTGCGACAATCGCTTCGCACAGCGGCGCCATATTATCTGGCGTCATTCCTGCCACGTTTACGCGTCCGGAAGCGACGGCATAGACGCCAAATTCTTCACGCAGACGCAGAACCTGTTCTTTGGTCAGGCCGCTGAATGAGAACATGCCGTTCTGTTTGATGATAAAGCTGAAGTCGCGGTTTGCACCTTTCTCCTGCAGCGTATTCACGAACAGTAGACGCATGCGCTGAATGCGCTGGCGCATATCAGTCAGTTCCTGTTCCCAGATGGCACGCAGCGCATCGTTGCTCAGAATCGTGGCCACTACGGATGCACCGTGTGCTGGTGGGTTGGAATAGTTAGCGCGAATGGCTGATTTCATCT
The DNA here is from genome assembly GCF_002042885.1 of Citrobacter portucalensis. Taxonomy (GTDB): domain Bacteria; phylum Pseudomonadota; class Gammaproteobacteria; order Enterobacterales; family Enterobacteriaceae; genus Citrobacter; species Citrobacter portucalensis. The sequence goes on along the minus strand of NZ_MVFY01000009.1, from coordinate 189,128 downwards.
GGCTGAACGCACGGTCAACGGTTTCAGTATCGGCAGCAACCAGCGTACAGGCGCCTACACGCTCATTGTACAGTCCAAAGTTCTTGGAGTAGGAGCTGGCAACGATCAGCTCTTTGTGCAGAGCCGCAAATGCGCGCAGACCTTCTGCATCTTCTTCCAGGCCACGGGCAAAACCCTGGTATGCGAAGTCGAACAGCGGTAACCAACCTTTTTCGACAGACATCTGAGCCAGCGTTTGCCACTGTTCCAGCGTAGGATCGATGCCGGTAGGGTTATGGCAGCAGCCGTGGAATAGCACCACGTCGCCAGCCTGCGCTTCGCTGAGGCTTGCCAGCAGCGCATCAAAATCTAACGAGTGGTTTGCTGCATCGTAATAGTTGTATTCACAAACTTCCAGGCCTGCAGAGTTAAAGACGCTCTTATGGTTCGGCCAGCTTGGATTGCTCACCCATACGCGTTTAGCCGACGTATTTTTTGCCAGGAAATCAGCTGCCACACGCAGTGCACCAGTGCCGCCAGGGGTCTGTGCTGTACGTGCGCGTTTGTCGTTGATCAGCGAACTTTCTTTACCAAACAGTAATTCCTGAGTGCAGCGACCAAACTCTGGAATACCGTCAATGCCAAGGTAATTTTTGGTGGTTTCATTTTCCAGTATATATTGCTCGGCTTTTTTAACGCTGGTCAGCACCGGCGTTTTGCCTGTCTCATCTTTATATACACCGATCCCGAGGTTTATTTTTCCAGGGCGGTCATCGGCACGAAACAAATCAGCCAGACCCAAAATGGGGTCGGCAGGAGCGGCGGTAATGTTCTCAAACATGACGAGGTTCCATAGTGATTACAGAAGGGAAGTCCGCTATCAGGTTAACGGTAGATTTACAAAATGCCAACCGTTACTGACGAAAAGCTGAGGTGTTTTTTTAAGACGCAAGAATTCGCTAGCAGATATAAAAAAACAGGACCGAAGTCCTGTTTTATAGGCATTTAACAAAGAGGTCTGCTATTAGAACTGGTAAACGATACCGACTGCTACGGTGTCGTCAGAGTTCACGCCCAGTTTGTTATCAGAGTCGATCTGGTTGATCTGGTAGTCAACATAGGTGGACATGTTTTTGTTGAAGTAGTAGGTAGCGCCTACTTCAATGTAGTCAACCAGATCTTCGTTACCCACGCCTTCTACGTCTTTCGCTTTAGATTTGTTGTAGGAGAGGGATGGACGCAGACCGAAATCGAACTGGTACTGAGCGACAACAAAGAAATCTTCAGTTTTGTTGGCGAAGCCACTGTTTCCGGCACCTGAGATGCGAGTTGCGTTACGGGTTTCACCGTAGTTCGCTGCCAGGTAGATGTTGTTAGCATCGTATTTAACGCCAGTTGCCCACTGCTCAGCTTTTTTGCCGCCGTTGCCGTAGAAAGAGTTTTCCTGCGCGTTGGTGCGGTCAGCAGCGCCGTATGCACCGACGATACCGAAGCCATCCATTTCGTAGCTTACAGAACCGCCAACGCCGTCACCGTTAGAACGACCGGTATTGCCATCACGCTCGTTTTTACCCAGATACTGGATACCGAAGTTCAGGCCGTCAACCAGACCGAAGAAGTTAGAGTTACGGTAGGTTGCAACACCACCCACACGGCCAACGAAGAAGTTGTCGCTGTATGCGGTATCACCACCAAATTCTGGCAGCATATCGGTGTAACCCAGTGCATCGTAAACGATACCGTAGTTACGACCGTAGTCGAAAGAGCCCAGATCGGCATATTTCAGACCAGCAAATGCCAGACGGGTTTTGTTGCCGTTCTGAGCGTCACTGCCGCCTTCAGAGTTATTACCGGCAAAGTTGTATTCCCACTGACCGTAACCGGACAGATCGGAATTAATCTGAGTTTCCCCTTTGAAACCAAGACGGGCATAAGTCTGATCGCCATCGTTGCCAGCGTTATCAGAAAAATAGTGCAGACCTACGGTTTTACCGTATACATCCAGCTTGTTGCCATCTTTGTTATAAACTTCTGCAGCGTTAGCTGCCCCGGCTACCAGCAGAGCAGGGATAACCACTGCCAGAATATTGCGCTTCATCATTATTTATTACCCTCATCGGTTTTTATATGACACCTGCCACTGCCGCCAATAAATTCCGTCAATCAAAATTTACGGAACTATTGATGAGAGTTTGGTGTCTTTATGTGTCTGACAGGCATCTTTCCATTCAAACTACCGTTTCGCTACCGTCAAAGTGCTACAAATATAAAGATTTAGTTTCAAAAAGAAAAAATGTGTAACAATATGTTATTTTTGTGCAACTTTGTGAACAGCGTCAAACTTCGAATGCCCCTGCGCTTAAGATTCTCGTTTTTATTTCTATTTATATGATTTTCTTATGTTTAATTTTGCTAAGGTCATTTTTTATCCGTTATACCGGAAAGTTCGGATTTTACAGGTAACGATTTTTGGACGTCTGGAATGCCGTGCGAGAGGTTAAAAAATGTACTATTTAATCAGAAAATGCTAATCCACAATAAAATTGCTGATTATTTTTTGTGCAAATGTATTGCGATGAAATATTACGTAACAGGTGGAGGGGATTGAAAGGTTGTGTTTAACGTGAGATGGGTATCCAGATAGCACGAAAAGGGTATAAAAAAGGCCAGCAATGCTGGCCTTTGAAACAATAACGCACGTTTAGAAGGTGGCGTTACGTGGAGTACGCGGGAACGGAATAACATCACGGACGTTCTGTACGCCGGTGACGTAAGCGATCAGACGCTCGAAGCCCAATCCGAAGCCGGAATGCGGAACGGTACCGTAGCGACGCAGGTCGCGATACCACCAGTAATCCTCTTTGTTCAGACCCATTTCCAGCATACGGGCATCCAGCACGTCCAGGCGCTCTTCACGCTGAGAACCACCGATGATTTCACCGATTCCCGGGGCCAGTACGTCCATTGCAGCAACGGTTTTACCGTCTTCGTTAAGGCGCATATAAAACGCTTTGATATCTTTCGGGTAGTTTTTCACTACCACCGGCGCTTTAAAGTGCTCTTCAGCAAGGTAACGTTCATGCTCAGAAGACAGATCCACACCCCAGTAAACCGGGTTTTCGAACTGTTTACCGCATTTTTCCAGAATGCTTACCGCGTCAGTGTAATCCACCTGCGCGAAGTCAGCGTCAATGAAACGTTCCAGGCGTGAAATCGCGTCCTTATCGACACGTTCAGCGAAGAATTTCATATCATCCGCACGCTCTGCCAGTACGGCTTTAAACGCGTACTTCAGCATCGCTTCAGCCAGGCCTGCAACATCATTCAGGTCAGCAAAAGCCACTTCTGGTTCCAGCATCCAGAACTCTGCCAGGTGACGACTGGTGTTAGAGTTTTCTGCACGGAATGTCGGGCCAAAAGTATAAATTTTAGACAGGGCGCAGGCGTAGGTTTCACCGTTCAGCTGACCGGAAACGGTCAGGAAGGCTTCTTTACCAAAGAAGTCTTTGTCGAAATCGACTTTGCCCTGATCGTTACGCGGCAGGTTTTCCAGATCCAGCGTAGAAACACGGAACATTTCACCGGCACCTTCCGTATCGGAAGCGGTGATCAACGGAGTCGATACCCAAAAGAAACCCTGCTCGTGGAAGAAACGATGCAGAGCTTGCGCCAGCGTATGACGTACACGCGCTACCGCACCAATCATGTTGGTACGCGGACGCATGTGCGCCACTTCACGCAGATACTCAATGCTGTGACGCTTAGCTGCCATTGGGTAAGTGTCAGGATCTTCAACCCAGCCCGTTACTTCAACCTCAGTGGCCTGAATTTCAAAGCTCTGTCCTTGTCCAGGAGATGCAACGACTTTACCCGTTACGATAACTGAACAACCCGTCGTCAGGCGCAGTACGTCCTGATTGTAATTGGGCAGAGAATTATTGATGACGGCCTGTACAGGATCAAAGCAGGAACCGTCATAAACGGCGAGGAAGGAGATGCCAGCTTTTGAATCTCGGCGGGTACGCACCCATCCGCGCACGGTGACTTCGCTGTCAACGGCTACGCGGCCCTGGAGTACGTCGGCTACAGGCACAACGCTCATAATATTCTCTCTGTTAATAGTCGGATATATAAACACATGTCCACCCGTAATGGGGGGATACCTATGTTACCTGGCATCTGCAATCAGACAAGCAGAATTCGTAGCTGGAGTGAAAGATTTCGGAAATAAACGCGAAAAAGGGAGCCAAAATGGCTCCCTGGAAGGCTTAACTGGCTTTTTTGATATGCGGGAGATCGAAGGCTTTGCGCAGTGCACGAACAAATGCTTTATCGTGGCAGATGGTTTTACCCGGGCTGTCAGATAACTTCGCCACCGGTTTGCCGTTACATTCCACCAGCTTGATCACAATATTGAGTGGCTTAACCTGCGGAATGTCGCATGTTAGCCGTGTCCCAATACCAAAACTCAACTGTACACGGGAAGAGAAGTGGCGGTAGAGTTCAATCGCTTTTTTCAGATCGAGATTATCTGAGAAGACCAGCGTTTTGCTTAGCGGATCAATACCCAGTTTTTCATAATGGGCGATGGCTTTTTCACCCCATTCCACCGGATCGCCTGAGTCATGGCGTAGACCCTGATAGCGGGTAGCAAACTCAACGCCAAAGTCGCGTAAAAATGCGTCCATGGTAATGCAATCGGTCAATGCAATGCCGAGTTGATCAGGGTATTCATTTAACCAGGCTGCCAGGGCTACGCGCTGGCTGGTGGCAAGTTCTGGACTGATTTGCTGATGAGCCTGGAACCACTCATGCGCCTGCGTACCCATTGGGGTTAATGACAGGCGGCGGGCCAGATCGTAGTTACTGGTGCCGACAAACCAGGGCTCTAGCTGCAGGCGTTTAACGATAGCCTGCTGTACTTCGCGCGAAAAACGACGACGCGTACCGAAATCCATCAAATGGAAGCGGGACATATCGACATCTTTCGTTAAAGCAGAGAATTCTACTAGTTTGCTTTCCAGCTCATCGAGTGCCTGCGGGACGCCTGATTCAGGTGAACGGTAACGGTGTACCAGTTCGCTAATCACAGCTAACAGCGGGACTTCCCACATGATCACTTCACGCCACGGACCGGTTAAGCGGATGTTTAGCTTGCCGTTATCATTGGTGACGCAAACCTGTTCCGGGTTATAGCGGAAATCACGTAACCAGGTGAGGTAATCAGCTTTAAAGAAAGGCAGGCCGGAGAGCCACTGGTACTCATCCTCCTGCAGTCGCAGGTGCTGCATAGCATTCACCTGCTCACGAATAGAATCGGCATAAATACCGAGCAGGTCATCGCCACGGCAACGAAATTCAGCCGCTACTTGTACATCATAGTAGTGGTGAAAAACGGCTTGCTGCATATGCAACTTATAAGCGTCTGTATCCAGCAGCGAGTGCAGAACAGGAGAAGCGAATTGTGTCATAGGTGCGCAGTAGCATCCTCTCACGGGAGCGTTTAGTACAATAAACAACTAAGAAAACCGCTGGAGTATACCCTGTTTAGCGATTTATTGAACCCCGATCACACCATAAGCTGTCTTTCTGGTCGAGGGCATTTCGTGCCGCGTGTTATAAAAATGTAGCAAAAAGGGTGTTTGTGCCTGAAAAGATGAACATTCTGCGTAGCGCGATTTACGCAACAGGAATAGACTGAAGCCGAGACTCTATTAAAGATGCTAAAGGTTTTTTTATGACACAACAGCCACAAGCCAAATACCGTCACGACTATCGTGCGCCGGATTACCAGATTACTGATATTGACTTGACCTTTGACCTGGATGCTGAAAAAACCGTGGTCACCGCAGTGAGCCAGGCTGTCCGTCATGGCGCGCCTGATGCGCCTCTGCGCCTGAATGGCGAAGATCTGACTCTGGTGTCGATCCACGTGAACGACGAGCCGTGGACAGAGTATAAAGAAGAAGAGGGCGCTCTGGTCATTAGTCAACTGCCGGAACGTTTTACGCTGCGTATCGTGAATGAAATTAGCCCAGCGGCCAATACCGCGCTGGAAGGACTGTACAAGTCCGGCGACGCGCTGTGCACCCAGTGTGAAGCGGAAGGTTTCCGTCATATTACCTGGTATCTCGACAGGCCTGATGTCCTGGCGCGTTTTACCACCAAAATTATCGCCGATAAAACCCAATATCCGTTCCTGCTCTCTAACGGCAACCGTGTGGCGCAGGGGGAACTGGAAAATGGTCGTCACTGGGTACAGTGGCAGGACCCGTTCCCGAAACCGTGCTATCTGTTTGCGCTGGTAGCCGGCGATTTCGACGTTCTTCGCGACACCTTTACTACCCGTTCCGGGCGTGAAGTAGCGCTGGAACTGTACGTCGATCGCGGCAACCTTGACCGCGCTCCGTGGGCGATGACCTCGCTGAAAAACTCCATGAAATGGGATGAAGAGCGCTTTGGCCTCGAGTATGACCTCGACATCTATATGATTGTCGCTGTGGATTTCTTCAACATGGGCGCGATGGAGAATAAAGGTCTGAACATCTTTAACTCCAAATATGTGCTGGCACGTACCGATACCGCCACCGACAAAGACTACCTCGATATTGAGCGCGTCATCGGTCATGAGTATTTCCACAACTGGACCGGCAACCGCGTGACCTGTCGCGACTGGTTCCAGTTGAGCCTGAAAGAAGGGTTAACCGTGTTCCGCGATCAGGAGTTCAGTTCCGATCTCGGCTCACGTGCGGTAAACCGGATCAGCAATGTGCGTACCATGCGTGGCCTGCAGTTTGCCGAGGATGCCAGCCCAATGGCGCATCCTATCCGTCCGGATATGGTCATCGAAATGAACAACTTCTATACCCTGACCGTGTACGAAAAGGGCGCTGAAGTCATCCGTATGATCCACACCCTGCTCGGTGAGGCTAACTTCCAGAAAGGGATGCAACTGTACTTTGAGCGTCATGACGGCAGTGCTGCAACCTGTGATGATTTCGTGCAGGCGATGGAAGATGCTTCTAACGTTGATCTCTCCCATTTCCGCCGCTGGTACAGTCAGTCCGGTACGCCGATTCTGACCGTGCGTGATGACTACAATCCGTCAACTGAGCAGTACACGCTGACGATCAGCCAGCGCACGCCGGCCACGCCGGATCAGGCCGAAAAACAGCCGCTGCATATTCCTTTCGCCCTCGAGTTGTATGACAACGAAGGGAAAGTGATCCCGCTACAAAAAGGCGGGCACCCGGTGAATTCTGTACTCAACGTCACCCAGGCAGAGCAGACGTTTGTCTTCGATAACGTCTACTTCCAGCCGGTTCCGGCGCTGCTGTGCGAATTCTCCGCGCCGGTAAAACTGGAATACAAATGGAGCGATCAGCAACTGACCTTCCTGATGCGTCATGCGCGTAACGATTTCTCTCGTTGGGACGCGGCGCAAAGCCTGCTGGCGACCTATATTAAGCTTAACGTTGCCCGTCATCAGCAGGGACAACCGCTGTCGCTGCCGGTACACGTGGCTGATGCATTCCGCGCAATTTTACTGGATGAGAAAATCGATCCGGCGCTGGCGGCAGAGATCCTGACGCTGCCTTCAGTAAATGAAATAGCCGAACTGTTCGACATCATCGATCCGGTGGCGATAACCGAAGTACGCGAAGCGTTAACCCGCACGCTGGCGGCCGAGCTGGCAGATGAATTCCTCGCCATCTATAACGCTAATCATCTTGATGAGTACCGCGTTGAGCATGCCGATATTGGCAAGCGTACGCTGCGCAATGCCTGCCTGCGTTTCCTGGCCTTTGGCGAAACCCATCTGGCTGACACGCTGGTAAGCAAGCAGTATCGTGAAGCGAACAATATGACCGATGCGCTGGCGGCGCTATCCGCGGCAGTGGCGGCGCAGCTGCCTTGTCGCGACGCGCTAATGCAGGAGTATGACGATAAGTGGCACCATGACGGTCTGGTGATGGACAAATGGTTTATCCTGCAATCCACCAGCCCGGCGAAAAACGTGCTGGAAACGGTACGCGGCCTGCTGAAGCATCGCTCTTTCAGTATGAGTAACCCGAACCGAATTCGTTCGCTGATCGGTGCCTTTGCGGGTAGCAACCCGGCGGCATTCCATGCGGAAGATGGTAGTGGATATCAGTTCCTGGTCGACATGTTGACTGAGCTTAATAGTCGTAACCCGCAGGTGGCGTCACGTCTGATTGAGCCGCTGATTCGCTTAAAACGTTATGATGCAAAACGTCAGGCGAAAATGCGTGCGGCGCTGGAACAGCTGAAAGGTCTGGAGAATCTCTCCGGCGATCTGTTCGAGAAGATTGACAAAGCGTTAGCCTGAAACGTTGACCTGTAGTTTAGTAGGCCGGATAAGGCGGTAACGCCGCCATCCGGCAAAAGGCCCGGTAAGCGCTACCGGGCCTGGTTTTCTGAGCGGTTATCCATGTCGAAGGATCGATTGTTCCGTCTCGCCGCGTTTCATAACCCGGTTCAACACTTCCGCTTCCAGATCGGCTAACCGTACCGATCCCAAACGGCGGGGGCGCTGAATATCCACCGTCAGATCCAACCCGATTTTTCCGTCCTCAATCAGCAACACGCGATCGGCCATTGCCACCGCTTCACTGACGTCATGAGTGACCAGCAGTACGGTAAAGCCGTGCTCTTGCCATAAAGAGACGATCAGATCCTGCATTTCAAGGCGGGTTAGGGCATCCAGAGCGCCGAGGGGTTCATCCAGCAGCAGCAAACCGGGGCGATGAATTAATGCCCGTGCCAGGGCTACACGCTGTTTTTGTCCACCGGACAGCGCAGCCGGCCATTCGTGAGCACGACTCTCCAGCCCAACGGCGGCCAGCGCATCTCGGGCCGCATCGGGCCACTGACCTTTCAGACCCAGGCCCACATTATCGATAACCGTCTTCCATGGCAGCAGACGCGCATCCTGGAACATCATTCGCGTATCATCCTGAATTTCCGCCAGTGGGGTGGTTCCGGCAAGTAATGCGCCTGAGGTCGGTGATTCCAGCCCTGCCAGCAGACGCAGCAACGTACTTTTACCACCGCCGCTGCGGCCAACCACGGCAACAAACTGTCCGGCCGGAATATGCAAATCTAATTGATTGAGCACTGTATTGGCGGCGTATTGTTTTGTCACGGCGCTCAGCAACAGCGGTATACCCTGGTTCAGGCGAGCGGTATTCATACGGTAGCCTCCTTTACATGGTAAGCCGGATGCCAGCGTAGCCAGACTCGCTCCAGCAGTTGGGCGCTGACGTCGGCAAGTTTGCCGAGCAGGGCGTAGAGAATAATGGCCACCACGACCACATCGGTTTGCAGAAATTCGCGGGCGTTCATCGCCAGGTAACCAATACCGGCATTGGCAGAAATGGTTTCCGCCACAATCAGCGTCAGCCACATCAGCCCGAGAGCAAAACGCACGCCGACCATAATCGAGGGCAGGGCGCCGGGGAGGATCACATGAACAAACAGTGAAAAGCCGGATAATCCATAGCTGCGCGCCATTTCTACCAGCCCACGATCAATATTACGGATCCCATGCCAGGTGTTGATGTAAATTGGGAACAGTGTGCCCAACGCCACGAGAAAGATCTTGGCGGATTCATCAATGCCGAACCACAAAATCACCAGCGGGATCAGCGCCAGATGCGGTACGTTACGCAGCATCTGCACCGAGGTATCCAGCAGGCGTTCTCCCCAACGCGAAAGACCGCTGATAAGTCCCAGTGTCAGGCCAATCGATCCACCGATGGAGAATCCGATCAGCGCGCGCCAGGAACTGATGGCCAGATGCTGCCAAAGCTCGCCGCTGGCGGAAAGCGTCCAGAAAGCTTCGATAACACCTTCCGGAGAGGGCAGAATGCGAGTGGACAGCCAGCCCATTGAAGATGCGAGCTGCCAGAGCGCCACCAAACCTACCGGTAAAAACCAGGGCGCGAGGCGTAATAACCACCTGTTTTTCGGCGTTGCCATTAGCCGCTCCTTAGCTTTGCGCGACTTTGCGCGGAATAAATTCGTTTGCCACCGCTTCACCTTGTTGTTGCAGGTATTGCGGCTGCGGAATTTCCGGTATAGCAACATCCAGATGCGGGAACAGCAGCTCGCCAACCTTGTATGCCTCTTCCAGATGTGGGTATCCGGACAACACAAAGCTGTCGATTCCCAGCGCGGCATACTCGTTGATACGCGCCGCGACAGTCGGACCATCTCCGACCAGCGCGGTACCCGCGCCACCGCGTACCAGTCCAACGCCTGCCCACAGGTTCGGACTAATTTCCAGTTTGTCGCGTTTACCATTGTGCAGTGCAGCCATTCGCTGCTGACCAACCGAATCCGTTCTTGAGAAGGCGGCCTGGGCTTTGGCAATGGTGTCGTCATCAAGGTGGGCTATCAGACGATCCGCTGCCTGCCACGCCTCGCGGGTTGTCTCCCGTACGATCACATGCAGACGAATACCAAAGCGGATCTTGCGCCCGAGCGCCGCCGCTTTGGCTCGCACCTGTTCAATCTTCGCTTTCACCTGCTCAGGGGGCTCGCCCCAGGTCAGATAAAGATCAACCTGCTCGGCAGCAAGGTCTTGTGCGACATCAGACGAGCCGCCGAAATAAAGCGGTGGCTGGGGTTGTTGTACGGGAGGGAAAAACAGCTTCGCGCCGCGAACATGAATATGTTTGCCGTTGAAATCCACCGTTTCACCTTGCAGCAGTCGCCGCCAGACCTGAGTAAATTCAGCAGAGGCTTCATATCGTTCTGTGTGATCGAGGAACACGCCGTCGCCTGCCAGCTCCTGCGGATCGCTGCCGGTCACCAGATTAAATAACGCCCGGCCATTTGAGAGTCTGTCGAGCGTCGCAGCCTGACGTGCGGCAACCGTTGGCGAGGTGACGCTTGGGCGCAGCGCGACCAGAAACTTTAATCTCTGGGTGACCGGGATCATCGAAGCGGCGACCAGCCAGGCATCTTCGCAAGAGCGACCGGTTGGGATCAGGACGCCGGTAAATCCAAGACGATCGGCCGTTTGCGCGATTTGTTGCAGATAACTGTGATCGACCGGGCGCGAACCTTCTTCCGTTCCAAGATAATGACCGTCACCGTGGGTGGGTAAAAACCAGAACATATTCAGACTCATAATTTTTCTCCTGCCTGCTGAGTGGGTTGCCAGATACGCTGGCGAATATCGATTTTTTTCGGCACCAAACGGTTGTCATAAAACAGATCGGCGGTTTGTTGTTGCAGGGCAGCAACAGAGGCGTTGACTGGCACAATGGTGGTTGGCGGACGGTGATCCAGATAAGACGCAATCACCGGTTCGGGCAGCCCCATGGTTTTGGCCAGCAGGGTAATGCTTTGCTGGCGCTGACTGAGCGTTAACGCATCGGCCTGGCTAAAGGTATCCAGTACGCCAAGTACAAAAGCGCCATTTTTCTCGGCATAAGGACGGGCGGCGAGATAAAACGAACCGGTTTGCTTGAGGTCTGAGCCGTCCTTCAGTACGCGTACATCACCTTGAAGTAACGCGGCGGAATAATAGGGATCCCAGATAGCCCACGCATCCACGTTTCCTTGCTGAAAGGCCGCTCGCGCATCGGCGGGAGTCAGATACGTCGGTTGAATATCGGTAAATTTCAGTCCGGCCTGTTGCAGCGCCCGGAGCAGTAAATTGTGGGCGCTGGAGCCTTTCTGGAAGGCGACTTTATGTCCTTTAAGCTGCGCGACGCTCTGGATCGGGCTATTTTTTGGCACCAGAATTACTTCGGCTTTTGGTTTAGGCGGTTCAACGCCCACGTAAACCAGATCGGCTCCGGCGGCCTGGGCGAAAATCGGCGGAATGTCACCGGTACTGCCGAGATCGATACTGCCGATATTGAGTGCTTCCAGCATTTGCGGCCCAGCCGGGAATTCAACCCACGAGATTTTAGTCTGCGGATAGCGTTTCTCGAGTAGCTGATGGCTTTTGGCCAGCACCATACTGACGCTTCCTTTCTGGTAACCAATACGCAGAGCATCGGGGGCCGATTCTGCGGCATGCCCCAGCGTTGACAGCGACAACAACCCGGTCAGTGCCAGCCATGACGTGTGACGCCTGAGAAAATCAAGCATGAGCGGCACCTCGCAGGGTGTTCAGTTGAGGAAGTTGGACATCGCGACGATGCAACGCCAGCCAGAAGGTATCGAGCGCACTGTCCAGACGCTGCTGAAGGTTGGGCGTAAACTGAGGTTTATGTTGATAATCAATTACCTGTGAATCATCAGCAAACACACCGTGCAGGATCTCCTGGGCCTTTAATGCGCTCAGTACCGGTTTCAGCGCGTAATCGACGGCAAGTAAATGCGCCACGCTGCCGCCGGTCGCCAACGGCAAAACCACTTTCCCTTCCAGCGCCCGCTCGGGGAGTAGGTCGAGCAGGGTTTTCAGGGCGCCAGAGTAAGCGGCTTTATAGACTGGTGTTGCGACAATCAGCCCGTCTGCATCCTGCAATTGTTCGATAAATGTGTTCAGCGCCGGACTGTCGAAACGAGCATAGATCAGGTCTTCCGGGGCAAAATTGTGCAGGTTCCAGTGAAAGATTTCGACATCCTGACCGTGAAGTTTTTCTCGGGCATATTCCAGTAACGCACTGGATCGAGAGGGAAAGCGAGGGCTCCCCGCCAGAGTGATGACGCGCATAATTTCATTCTCCCCTTATAACTAATTGTTTGCTTTTGGTTAACATTGATAACAATTTGAGCAGTCTGGCAGAGAGATTTTGTTTATCGAAATGATTTATACGGGATAGAAAAGTTGGAAATTGAATAAAAAGGCAGAGGCGAGGAAAACGATTGCTATTTATTGCCGCAGGTCAATTCCCTTTTTGCTCGCGATCGCACATAATACGCCCCCGGTTTGCACACCGGGAATCCAGGAGAGTTCATGTACTACCCCTTCGTTCGTAAAGCCCTTTTTCAGCTCGATCCAGAGCGCGCTCATGAATTGACATTCCAGCAATTACGTCGCATTACCGGCACACCGCTTGAAGCGCTTGTGCGCCAGAAAGTACCGGCAAAACCGGTTACCTGTATGGGGTTGACGTTTAAAAATCCGCTCGGGCTTGCTGCCGGACTGGATAAAGACGGGGAGTGCATTGATGCGCTCGGCGCGATGGGATTTGGTTCCATTGAGATTGGTACCGTGACGCCACGCCCTCAGCCGGGTAACGATAAACCGCGTCTGTTCCGTCTGGTCGATGCAGAAGGTTTGATCAACCGTATGGGGTTTAATAACCACGGGGTTGATAACCTGGTTGAGAACGTTAAAAAATCGCATTTCGACGGTATTCTGGGTATTAATATTGGTAAGAACAAAGATACCCCAGTAGAGAACGGCAAAGATGACTATCTGATTTGTATGGAAAAAGTCTATGCTTATGCTGGTTATATCGCGATTAATATCTCTTCGCCGAATACGCCGGGATTACGTACGCTGCAATACGGCGAGGCGCTGGACGATCTCCTGACGGCAATTAAAAATAAGCAAAACGATCTGCAAGCGATCCACCATAAATATGTTCCGGTGGCAGTAAAGATCGCGCCGGATCTTTCTGTGGAAGAACTGATCCAGGTCGCCGATAGTTTAGTTCGTCATAATATTGATGGCGTAATTGCGACTAACACCACCCTCGATCGTTCTCTTGTTCAGGGAATGAAAAATTGCGATCAAATGGGTGGTCTGAGCGGTCGACCGTTGCAATTAAAAAGTACAGAAATTATTCGCCAGTTGTCTCAGGAATTAAAAGGTCAGCTGCCGATTATTGGCGTTGGTGGTATCGACTCGGTGATTGCTGCACGTGAGAAAATAGCTGCTGGTGCAACCCTCGTACAGATTTATTCGGGCTTTATTTTTAAAGGTCCGCCGTTGATAAAAGAAATCGTCAGCAATATCTGAATGCTACCTTAATCACAAACCAGGGCTTTATTTCTAGCCCTGGTTGTTTTATATTCCTTTACTGTTGCTTATTTAAACATTCTGAGCTTTTATTATTAGGGTAATAAACGAAGCGGCAAAAGGATACTGTCGTAACGGTGATGATTAAGGAAAGGAGAGAAACTGATGCGAATTAAACCCGACGATAACTGGCGCTGGTATTATGATGAAGAGCACGATCGTATGATGCTCGATTTAGCCAATGGCATGTTATTCCGTTCGCGTTTTGCTCGTAAAATGCTCACTCCTGATGCATTTTCTCCGTCAGGTTTTTGTGTTGATGACGCCGCGCTTTATTTTTCCTTTGAAGAAAAATGTCGCTACCTGGATTTAGCCAAAGAACAAAAAGCGGAACTGGTGCTTAATGCGCTGGTGGCGATTCGTTATCTCAAACCGCAAATGCCAAAAAGCTGGCACTTTGTCGCACACGGTATTAACTGGTCGCCGGTCGTGGGTGACGCAGCCTGTGTTGATTTAAGCGATACTGATGAACAGGTAAACCTGTTAGTGGTTGAGCCGGGTGAAAACGCCGCGCTTTGCCTGCTTGCGCAACCTGGCGTGGTTATCGCCGGGCGTACGATGCAGCTTGGCGATGCGATTAAAATAATGAATGACAGACTGAAACCGCAGGCCGTTGTTGACAGTTTCAGCCTTGAGCAGGCGGTTTAGCTCTCCAGCCTGATTGCCGTTTTGGGAACACAGCTGCAGCAAAGAATTGTTCCGTCGTCCCCCATCGCTGATTTCTTCAACGGGCTAACTTCGCCTTCTACCAGCCGAATTCGACAGCATCCGCAAATGCCTGCCCGGCATGAATAGGGAACCCGGATACCCTGGTTTTCCAACTGCTCAAGCAATACCTGCTGATTATTTCCGCGAAAGGTCTGTCCCTGCCAGTCAATAAGCACCGTGGCATCAGGTTGTTGTTCGGGTGTAGTTTCGTCTGATTCAGCCGCGCCGTACGCTCTGGCGGGGCCGGTTGCCAAAATTTCTACCTCATCGCCGACGCGAATAACGCCACTGTTACGCGCGATAAGATTCTGACCGAAATCGACATCGCCGTTATCTACCGCAGTGCGGAAGGTTTGTAATGTGGCAAGCGGTTCACCGGATGGATGTTTCTGGCCTTTTTCCGGGCTAACTGTCGTGAAAATACAGCGGCTACAGGGTTTTGCTACATCAAAAATGACGTCGCCAATACGAATCACTTTCCAGGTATCTTCTTCCCAGGCACCAGCTCCCGAAACTACTATATTGGGGCGAAACTGTTCCATTTTGACGCTTGCCGGACAGCGCTGTTGCACATCGCGCAGGGATGCTTCGTTGGCCAGCAGATAGGGATAACCATCAGCGAAGGATAAAGGAACATCAACATGGCGTTTTACACGGCGCGTCAGCTGCGGGCCGACCCAGCGTAACTGCACTTCACGGGAGAAAAAGCCGCTAAGCCACTGGTTGATAGCCGCTGGCGCAATACGCGCGGTAAAATGGTTTCCCCATACTTCTGTTGGCGCATCCTGGCTAGCGAAATCGGCAAATCGCACGAGCGCGCTGCTGCCATCTGGAGCTGTAAGATGCAGCCCATCGTGGAATGGGGAAGGCGTAAAACGGACCATTTGTGGGAACTGGCGGGCGGTTATGAACGTTCCGTCAGGTTCAGTGATCATAAATATGCGATCAAAGGCGAGACCGCTAATATCTGCCAGGGCATGCGTAAGCCCAATGCCGCGCATTGATTTAACCGGATGAATAAAAAGTCGGGTTAACGTGACCACTGTACAGCCCCTCGAATGAAAATAAGCCTTCAACTTTATGACATACAGCCCATATTAGCTATAATGCGCAGCAATTTTCTTGGAGTAAAAGTGACATTATGAATTCTCTGTTTGCCAGTACGGCCCGCGGGCTGGAAGAGCTGTTAAAAACTGAACTGGAAAACCTCGGCGCGCTGGAGTGTCAGGTCGTTCAGGGTGGGGTCCATTTTAAGGGCGACACGCGGCTTGTTTACCAGAGCCTGATGTGGAGCCGCCTGGCCTCGCGCATTATCCTGCCGATGGGAGAGTGCAAGGTCTACAGCGATCTTGATCTGTACCTCGGCGTTCAGGCAATCGACTGGACAGAGATATTTAACCCTGGTGCTACGTTTGCCGTCCATTTTAGCGGACTGAACGAGACCATTCGTAACAGCCAGTACGGCGCACTGAAGGTCAAGGATGCGATTGTCGATGCCTTTACCCGCAAAAATATGCCGCGTCCGAATGTGGATCGTGAATCTCCGGATCTGCGCATCAACGTCTGGTTGAACAAAGATACTGCCAGCATTGCGCTCGATCTGAGCGGTGACGGTTTGCATCAGCGTGGCTATCGCGATCGCGCGGGTCAGGCACCGATTAAAGAGACGCTGGCCGCGGCAATTGTTATGCGTTCTGGCTGGCAGCCGGGAACCCCGTTACTCGATCCGATGTGTGGTTCCGGCACGCTGCTGATTGAAGCGGCAATGTGGGCGACCGATCGCGCGCCGGGTCTGCACCGTGGATACTGGGGCTTCAGCGGTTGGGCGCAACACGACGAAGCTGTCTGGCAAGAAGTTAAAGCCGAAGCGCAGGTGCGTGCGCGTAAGGGACTGGCTGACTATACCTCGCATTTTTATGGATCCGATAGCGATGCGCGCGTGATTGAAAAAGCGCGTAGTAATGCTCGCCGCGCCGGTATCGCCGATCTGATGACGTTTGACGTGAAAGATGTCGCCAAACTGAGCAATCCGCTGCCGAAAGGACCGTATGGGACAGTTATCAGTAACCCGCCTTACGGCGAACGTCTGGATAGCGAACCGGCGCTGATTGCCCTGCACAGCCTGCTGGGCCGTACGATGAAAAACCAGTTTGGCGGCTGGAATTTGTCGCTGTTCAGCGCCTCGCCGGATCTGCTCAGCAGCCTGCAATTACGTGCCGACAAGCAGTTCAAAGCGAAAAACGGCCCGCTGGATTGTGTGCAGAAGAATTATCACGTTGCAGAGACCACTGCGGACAGCAAGCCGGCTACGGTAGCGGAAGATTATGCCAACCGCCTGCGCAAGAATATTAAGAAGCTGGAAAAATGGGCGCGTCAGGAAGGCATTGAATGCTATCGCCTGTATGACGCTGACCTGCCGGAATACAACGTTGCAGTAGATCGTTACGGTGATTGGGTCGTGGTTCAGGAATACGCACCGCCGAAGACGGTTGATGCGCAAAAAGCACGTCAACGCTTGTTCGACATCATTGCCGCCACGCTGTCAGTACTGGAAATCGCGCCAAACAAACTGGTGCTGAAAACCCGTGAGCGTCAGAAAGGCAAGAATCAGTATCAGAAGATGAATGAGAAGGGTGAATTCATTGAGGTAAGCGAGTACAACGCGCGCCTGTGGGTTAACCTGACTGACTACCTTGATACGGGTTTATTCCTCGATCACCGTATTGCGCGCCGCATGCTGGGGCAGATGAGTAAAGGTAAGGACTTCCTCAACCTGTTTTCCTACACCGGTAGCGCCAGCGTACATGCAGGATTGGGCGGCGCGCGTAGCACCACGACGGTCGATATGTCGCGTACCTATCTGGAATGGGCGGAACGTAACCTGCGTCTGAACGGCCTGAGCGGTCGCGCTCACCGTTTAATTCAGGCCGATTGCCTGGGCTGGCTGCGTGATGCGAATGAACAGTTTGATCTGATTTTCATCGATCCGCCGACGTTCTCTAACTCAAAACGTATGGAAGATTCGTTTGATGTGCAGCGCGATCATCTGGCGCTGATGAAAGATCTGAAACGTCTGCTGCGTAAAGACGGCACGATCATGTTCTCCAACAACAAACGTGGGTTCCGTATGGATCTCGACGGTTTGGCTGAACTGGGATTGAAAGCACAAGAAATTACCCAAAAAACGCTTTCCCAGGATTTTGCCCGTAACCGTCAGATCCACAATTGCTGGCTGATTACCGCAGCCTGAAAGGATAAATAAATGTCATTGATCAGTATGCATGGTGCATGGCTGTCGTTCAGCGATGCGCCGCTTCTTGATAATGCAGAACTGCATATCGAAGATAACGAACGCGTCTGTCTGGTTGGCCGTAACGGCGCAGGTAAATCGACGCTGATGAAGATCCTGAACCGTGAGCAGGGGCTTGACGACGGGCGTATCATTTATGAGCAGGATCTGGTTGTGGCGCGTCTGCAACAGGATCCGCCGCGTAATGTTGAGGGCAGCGTGTATGATTTCGTTGCCGAGGGTATCGAAGAGCAGGCCGAATATCTCAAGCGTTATCACGATATTTCGCGTCTGGTGATGACTGATCCGAGCGACAGAAATCTGAATGAGATGGCGCGGGTTCAGGAAATGCTCGATCACCACAATCTGTGGCAGCTCGAAAGCCGTATTAATGAAGTGCTGGAGCAGTTGGGGCTGGATCCAAACGCCGCACTTTCTTCGCTTTCTGGCGGTTGGCTGCGTAAAGCGGCGCTGGGCCGCGCGTTAGTGAGTAATCCGCGTGTATTGCTGCTGGATGAGCCAACGAACCACCTGGATATTGAAACTATCGACTGGCTGGAAGGGTTCCTGAAATCCTTCAATGGGACAATCATCTTCATTTCCCACGACCGTTCATTTATACGCAATATGGCGACGCGTATCGTCGACCTCGATCGTGGCAAACTGGTGACTTATCCGGGGAATTACGATCAGTATCTGCTGGAGAAAGAAGAAGCGCTGCGCGTAGAAGAGTTACAAAATGCAGAGTTTGACCGCAAGCTGGCGCAGGAAGAGGTCTGGATCCGTCAGGGGATCAAAGCGCGCCGTACCCGTAATGAAGGCCGCGTGCGCGCACTGAAAGCCATGCGTCGCGAGCGTGGCGAACGCCGCGAAGTGATGGGCACGGCGAAGATGCAGGTCGAAGAGGCGAGCCGTTCAGGCAAGATTGTTTTCGAAATGGAGAACGTGGATTACCAGGTTGATGGAAAGCAGCTGGTAAAAGATTTCTCCGCACAGGTACAACGTAGCGACAAAATTGCGCTAATCGGACCGAACGGCTGCGGCAAAACAACGCTGCTGAAGCTGATGTTAGGCCAGCTTCAGGCTGACAGTGGACGCATTCACGTCGGCACCAAGCTGGAAGTGGCCTATTTCGATCAGCACCGCGCCGAACTGGATCCAGATAAAACCGTGATGGACAACCTGGCTGAAGGTAAGCAAGAGGTGATGGTTAACGGTAAACCTCGCCATGTGCTGGGTTATCTGCAGGACTTCCTGTTCCATCCGAAACGCGCGATGACGCCAGTGCGAGCGCTCTCTGGTGGGGAACGAAATCGCCTGCTGTTGGCGCGTCTTTTTCTGAAACCCAGCAATCTTTTGATTCTCGATGAACCAACGAACGATCTTGACGTCGAAACGCTGGAACTGCTTGAAGAACTAATTGATAGCTATCAGGGGACTGTACTGCTGGTAAGCCACGACCGTCAGTTTGTGGATAATACTGTAACTGAATGCTGGATCTTCGAAGGCGGCGGTAAAATTGGTCGTTATGTCGGTGGTTATCATGACGCGCGCAGCCAGCAATCTCAGTATGTGGCGTTTAAACAACCGGTCGCGAAAAAAACAGAGGAAGCTGTTGCTCCTAAAGCAGAAATTGTCAAACGTGGCACGAGCAAACTAAGCTATAAACTGCAGCGCGAACTGGAGCAGCTCCCCGCTCAGCTTGAAGAACTGGAAGCTAAACTGGAAAGGCTACAAGCGCAGGTTGCTGACGCCGCTTTTTTCAGTCAGCCACATGAGCAAACACAGCAGGTATTAGCTAATCTGAACGAAGCGGAACAAGAACTTGAGCAAGCCTTTGAGCGCTGGGAGTATCTTGAGTCTTTGAAGAACGGCGCATAATTTAAAGGAGCACATATGTGCGAACATCACCATGCCGCGAAGCATATTTTGTGCTCGCAGTGTGACATGCTGGTGGCGTTACCTCGCCTTGAGCATGGTCAAAAAGCGGCATGTCCACGATGTGGCACTACGTTAACGGTTGAGTGGGACGCGCCGCGGCAGCGTCCTACCGCCTATGTTTTAGCAGCATTGTTCATGCTGCTTCTGTCAAATCTCTTCCCCTTTGTGAATATGAACGTTGCAGGGGTGAGCAGCGAAGTGACGTTGCTGGAGATCCCCAGCGTTCTCTTTTCTGAAGACTACGCCAGTCTCGGCACCTTCTTTTTATTATTCGTGCAGTTGGTCCCCGCGTTTTGCCTGCTGACTATCTTGCTGCTGGTGAATCGGGTGCAGATGCCCGCCAGACTTAAGGCGGGTCTTGCACGCGTCCTGTTCCAGTTAAAAAGCTGGGGGATGGCGGAAATCTTCCTCGCTGGCGTGCTGGTCAGCTTCGTTAAGCTTATGGCTTACGGCGATATTGGCGTGGGCAGCAGCTTTATTCCGTGGTGCTTCTTTTGCGTTTTGCAACTGCGCGCATTCCAGTGCGTTGACCGTCGCTGGCTGTGGGATGATATTGCGCCAATGCCAGTGATTAAGCAGGAGTTAAAACCTGGCGTGCCCGGCATTCGACAGGGACTGCGTTCCTGCTCTTGCTGCACCGCGATTCTTCCCGCTGATGAACGGGTGTGTCCGCGCTGCCAGACGAAAGGCTATGTGCGGCGTAAAAACAGTCTGCAATGGACGTTGGCATTACTGTTCACGTCGATCATGCTTTATCTTCCTGCCAATATTTTGCCGATTATGATTACCGATCTGCTCGGGTCAAAGCTGCCATCAACGATACTTGAGGGGGTGGTTTTAATCTGGAGCGAAGGCTCGTATCCGGTGGCTGCGGTTATTTTTATCGCCAGTATTATGGTGCCGACGTTGAAAATGATCGCCATTGCCTGGCTATGTTGGGATGCCAAAGGCCACGGCAAACGCGACAGCGAACGTATGCACCTGATTTATGAAGTTGTGGAATTTGTCGGTCGCTGGTCAATGATCGACGTCTTTGTGATTGCGGTACTCTCTGCGCTGGTCCGCATGGGAGGGTTAATGAACATTTATCCTGCAATGGGTGCTTTGATGTTTGCTTTAGTCGTCATTATGACAATGTTTTCTGCGATGACATTTGATCCGCGTCTGTCGTGGGACCGTGAACCAGAACCAGGCCATGAGGAGTCCTGACAGCATGGAATCTAAAAGTGGGGAAGCCAAAGTGCAAAAGGTAAAAAACTGGTCGCCCGTGTGGATATTCCCTATCGTCACTGCACTCATTGGCGCGTGGGTACTGTTTTATCACTACAGTCATCAGGGGCCACAGGTCACGCTGATTACCACCAATGCCGAAGGTATTGAAGGGGGCAAAACGACGATTAAGAGCCGCAGCGTGGATGTCGGTATCGTCGAGAGCGCAACCCTGACTGATGATTTGACCCATGTGGAGATTAAAGCGCGTCTTAACTCCGGAATGGAAAAGCTGCTGCATAAAGATTCTGTCTTTTGGGTGGTGAAGCCGCAGGTTGGACGTGAAGGTATCAGTGGGCTCGGCACGCTATTGTCCGGGGCTTATATTGAACTGCAGCCTGGCAATAAAGGCAGTAAGCTGGAAAATTACCAACTGCTGGATTCACCGCCGCTGGCCCCGCCAGATGCAAAAGGGATCCGTGTGATTCTGGACAGCAAAAAAGCCGGTCAGTTGAGCCCAGGCGATCCGGTGCTTTTCCGCGGCTATCGTGTGGGCTCGGTTGAAACCAGCACGTTTGATGCGCAAAAGCGTACGATCAGCTATCAGCTTTTCATCAATGCGCCTAACGATCGTCTGGTGACCAGCAATGTACGTTTCTGGAAAGACAGCGGGATCGCCGTAGATCTTACCTCAGCAGGTATGCGCGTAGAAATGGGATCGCTCTCCACGCTGTTTGGCGGTGGTGTAAGTTTTGATGTGCCCGAAGGACTGGAACAAGGTCAACCGGTTGAGCAGCAGGCCTCATTTAACCTCTATGACGATCAAAAAAGTATTCAGGATTCCCTGTATACCGATCATATTGATTACCTGATGTTCTTTAAAGATTCGATTCGTGGCCTACAGCCTGGTGCACCGCTGGAATTCCGTGGCATCCGCTTGGGTACGGTGAGTAAAGTACCTTTCTTCTCACCGAATATGCGTCAGGTATTTAACAATGATTACCGCATTCCGGTGCTGGTGCGTATTGAACCTGAACGTCTGAAGGCACAGCTGGGAGAAGATACCGATGTTGGCGCTCATTTGGAGCAACTGCTTAAACGCGGATTACGAGGATCGCTCAAAACCGGGAACCTGGTAACCGGCGCGCTGTATGTCGATCTCGACTTCTACCCGAAAGAGCCGCCGATTACCGGTGTACGCGAATTCAATGGTTATCAAATTATTCCGACCGTGAGCGGTGGTCTGGCGCAGATCCAACAGCGTCTGATGGAAGCGTTGGATAAGATTAACAATCTGCCGCTGAACCCGATGATTGAGCAGGCAACCAATACGCTGTCGGAAAGCCAACGCACGATGAAACATCTGCAAACCACGCTGGATAACATGAACAAGATCACGTCCAGCCAGTCGATGCAGGATCTGCCGGCGGATATGCAGAACACGCTACGTGAACTGAATCGTAGTATGCAGGGCTTCCAGCCTGGTTCCGCGGCCTACAACAAGATGGTGGCGGATATGCAGCGTCTTGATCAGGTACTGCGTGAACTGCAACCGGTACTGAAAACGTTGAACGATAAGAGTAATGCGCTGGTATTTGAAGCGAAGGACAAAAAAGATCCAGAGCCGAAGAGGGCGAAACAATGAAAAAGTGGCTAGTGGTGATGATGGCGGTCTGGCTGACGTCATGCAGCTCCAGCGGAGAAAATAAAAGCTATTACCAGCTCCCTATCGCACAAGGCGGAGTGCAGAGTTCTGCCAATCAGGGAAACCGTCTGCTGTGGGTTGAACAGATTGCGGTACCTGATTATCTGGCCGGTAATGGGGTGGTTTACCAGACCAGCGATGTGAAATATGTGATAGCCAATAATAATCTCTGGGCCAGCCCATTAGATCAGCAATTGCGCAATACACTGGTTGCGAACCTCAGTATGCAGTTGCCTGGCTGGGTTGTCGCTTCACAGCCGCTGGGAAGCACTCAGGATACGCTGAACGTTACCGTAACCGGCTTCCACGGTCGGTACGATGGTAAGGTTATTGTGAGCGGTGAATGGTTGCTGAATCATCAGGGACAACTGATCAAACGCCCGTTCCACATCGAAGCTGTACAGACTAAAGACGGCTACGATGAGATGGTGAAGGTTCTTGCCAACGCCTGGAGTCAGGAAGCAACGGCCATTGCTCAAGAGCTGAAACGCATCCCTTAAGCTTAAATAATTGTAAATTATGCCGCCCCTGGTTCATTGCCCGGGGCGGTTTTTTTTATTTTTTTAGCCGTGAAGATAGCTGTTCTGACTGACTATTTTTGTACAAATGATTTAGAGGCTAGCTCACAAATATGACACTGGCGTGAATTTTGCGCATTGACGAGCCTGATGTTTAGGGGTATTCGTTTAGTGTGATTGCACACTTAGTAATCACTGTTTTCTTTTCCACCAGACCAAAAAATGAGGGAAACGAGGCATGAAGAGACAAAAACGAGATCGCCTGGAACGGGCACATCAACGTGGATATCAGGCCGGCATTGCCGGACGCTCAAAAGAAATGTGTCCCTATCAGACGCTGAATCAGAGGTCATACTGGCTGGGAGGCTGGCGAGAAGCCATGGGGGATAGGGTTTTAATGGCCTGATTCTGTCTCTTTAGATAAAAGAAACCTCCGCAGAGCGGAGGTTTCGCCTTTTTGCACACCAGAAAAAAACGGGGAAACGTTAATGTCTGGCTGCTTCGCAATTCTGGATTAGAACGCGGAAGTGTCCTGGAACAGACCCACTTTCAGATCGTTTGCTGTGTAGATCAGACGACCATCAACCAGCACTTCACCATCTGCCAGGCCCATGATCAGGCGACGGTTAACGATGCGTTTGAAGTGAATGCGGTAAGTGACTTTCTTCGCGGTCGGCAGAACCTGGCCGGTGAATTTAACTTCGCCTACGCCCAGCGCACGGCCTTTACCTTCGCCGCCCAGCCAGCCGAGATAGAATCCAACCAGTTGCCACATGGCGTCGAGACCCAGGCAGCCCGGCATCACCGGATCGCCGATAAAGTGACAACCGAAGAACCACAGGTCCGGGTTGATATCCAGTTCAGCTTCAACATAACCTTTGTCAAAGTTGCCACCGGTTTCGGTCATCTTGATGACACGGTCCATCATCAGCATGCTTGGTGCTGGCAGTTGTGGCCCTTTAGCGCCAAACAGCTCACCGCGACCAGAGGCAAGAAGGTCTTCTTTCGTATAGGATTCGCGTTTATCTACCATGTTCTCTGTAAGCCTTATTTTATTGAAGCACGCAGGATAGCTAACACGTGTACGCTGAACAAGTCCGATCAGTTCGGAATAATCCAGTTCAGCCAACGTAGCGGCCATGGAAAACGGTGACGACCTTCCTGTTGCGTTGCCGTGGCAATACGCTCCTGAATGGTTTGCATCAGCGTTGTCTGGCCTTCGCCATCCCACACCAGATTTAACAACAGTGGCAGCGCATCGGTCACGTCGTCCACCGCCCAGATAGTGAATTTTTCTTCTTCTATGGCCTGTAGCAGCGCAGGCTGCAGGCTGAGGTGTCTGACGTTAGCCGAAGGAATGATAACGCCCTGCGTGCCCGTCAGCTCACGCTGCTGGCAGATGGTGAAGAAACCTTCAATTTTCTCATTCAGACCACCGACAGGTTGTGCCCGACCAAACTGATCGACAGAACCGGTAATGGCGATACTTTGATTTACAGGAACGTCGGCGAGAGCGCTAATCAATGCGCACAGTTCTGCCATAGACGCGCTGTCACCGTCCACCTCACTGTAAGATTGCTCAAAGGTCAGCGAGGCAGAGAAGGGGATTTGTTGCTCCAGCTGGAGTTCCGACATCAGGAACGCCTGCATAATCATCATACCCTTGGCATGAATATTTCCGCCAAGCTCGGCTTTGCGCTCAATATCCGTAAACTCGCCGTCGCCAATATGCACGACGCAACTGATACGAGAAGGCTCGCCAAATGCGCGTGGGTGGCCCGGAAACTCAATCACCGACAAGGCGTTGATCTGGCCAATACGCTCGCCTTCCGTCTCGATAAGGATCTGCTCTTGCAGAATTTCATCCTGCATGCGTTCAGCCAGGAATCCCTCACGCCATTCGCGCTGAGCCAGCATCAGGCTGAACTGTTCAGCGTTGCAGGTTTCGCCCTCGCATAACGGAGCCACCTCTTTGAACTGTCGGGTGATCCACAGCGGGTTAAGCGGCAATGTATCCTGTTCACCGGTATAGCGAACGGCTTCACGGATCAGAACCTGCCAGGCATCAGGAGCGGGGTAAGGCAAATTATTGCGCATAGCAGTATGCGTGACCCATTGACACCACTGCGTCATGGTTTCGGCATCCACTATCTGCAGATTATCTTCAAACTCGCTGTAAATGGCCTGCTCAGCCAGCTCTGGTTCCATGTCCTGGAAATCCGCCAGCGATTCACGCTCACCGACTAAAATCACTTTCAGTTTAAGCGGCATAGGCGGAACGGAGACAGGCAGCGGGCGAGACTCATCAAAAGCTACCCAATCAAAACGCTCGTGGCTGACAATGGCTTTCAGGCGCATCCATAACAGCGGTTGGGCCAACAGCGTGCGCAATGAGATAACCAGCACACCTCCATTGGCCTGATGTACCAGACCTGGCTGCAGCGTAATTTCGCCATTGAACTGACGCAGACAGCCAAACAGTTGTTCGGCTTCGGCCCAGTCAGCGCTGACCACCTGCGTCAACGTCGCAAAATTGTCTTCCGCTTTCTCAGCTGTACGATAACGAATAGTGTGACCGGAGATGTCGTAATGACCGCCAGTCAGGCTTCCTGCATCCGTGTGCAAGTGACGTGCAGCCTTTGCAATAAGGTTGAGATACTCAAGCTCTTCCGGTGCTTTTACCAACATGAACGAGGATGTTGTCCAGTGCTGAAGAAGCTGCTCTAGCGCGAATTGTAAACGTGGCTGAGTATCACTAAGTAAGGTGTCGGTGTCGTCAGTGACGTGCGGCTGTGCAAATACTTCCTGATAACTGTCGGTATCAGGAACCAGATCACGCCATGCAAGTTTCGTAATGGTCAAAGTTGATGTTTTTTAGTCTGTTGTAAAAAACGAGATTATACCGTAACCCTCACCACTAAACACCTGGAAAGCACCGTGAAACGGTTGTGATGACACGCGACAGTTCACAGGCTGGATATTCTTTTCTTCAGATGCCGAAAAAGCTGATATTCTGATAAGAGTTACACGGTAACATTGAGATCGCAATGAAATATCAACAACTTGAAAACCTTGAAAGCGGCTGGAAATGGAAGTATCTGGTGAAGAAGCATCGTGAGGGGGAATTAATCACCCGTTACGTCGAGGCCAGCGCTGCCAAAGAAGCCGTTGATTTATTGCTAACCCTCGAAAATGAACCGGTTCGGGTCAATAGCTGGATTGAAGAACACATGAATCCTGCGCTGCTTAATCGTATGAAACAAACCATACGTGCCAGGCGCAAGCGGCACTTTAATGCTGAGCATCAGCATACCCGGAAGAAATCCATCGATCTGGAATTTATGGTCTGGCAGCGTCTGGCTGGTCTTGCGCAGCGGCGCGGAAAAACGCTTTCTGAAACTATTGTGCAGCTAATTGAAGACGCAGAGCATAAAGAGAAGTACGCGAACAAAATGTCGACATTGAAACAGGATTTACAGGCGTTGCTGGGGAAAGAGTAGCGGTCGGCTGGTTTAATGCGTGGCTTACTTTGGATGAAAACAGATGAAAAAAAACCCCGCATAGCGGGGTTTTTTATAAGACGATAACTTAAGCCTGAGGCTGAGTTACAACGTCTTTGATGCCTTTAACTTCGATCTCAACACGACGATCCGGAGCCAGGCAGTCGATCAGTGCAGCGCGAGCTTTCACGTTGTCACAGGTGTTGCCAGTAACTGGGTTGGATTCACCCATGCCACGTGCAGAGATTTTGTCAGAAGGAATACCTTTAGAGATCAGGTAATCAACAACGGACTGAGCACGTTTCTCGGACAGACCCTGGTTGTAAGCGTCAGAACCGATGCGGTCAGTGAAGCCCAGAACCACTACGGAGCCGTCTTTCGGATCCAGGTTGCTCAGCTGGCTGTACATCTGGTCCAGAGCCTGCTGGCCTTCTGGTTTCAGAGTTGCTTTGTTGAAGTTGAACAGAACGTCAGACTTCAGAGTGAAGTGCTTGGTCTGTACTTCTGGAGCCGGAGCCGGAGCAACAACTACTGGAGCTGCTTCTTCCTGCTGGCCGAAACGGTAAGAAACACCAACGCTCAACAGACCGTTATCCGGACGACCGCCAACGGTGTTCGCGTCACCGATGTTGTTGGTCCACTGGTATTCCAGACGGGTAGCGATTTCAGGAGTAATTGCATACTCTACGCCACCAGCGAATACTGGGGATACACCAGTGTCGTGGTCTTTGAAGCCGCTGCTGCTTTTAGCGTCTGCACGCCAAACCATACCACCCAGACGAGTATAAACGTCCAGATCGTCAGTGATTGGGTAACCCAGTTTAGCGGTCAACTGAACGCCCTGAGCTTTGAAAGCGCCATTTTGATTGGTAGTGTCGGCAGTGCCTTTGTACGGCATACGACCTAACCAGTCATAACCCATTTCGAAACCAACGTACGGGTTAACCTGATAACCACCGAACGCACCGGCACCCAGTTGGCTTTCGTGGGTAGGCCCGGTGTTATTGATCTGGTTGTTGCCAATATCATGGTACTGAGACCAGCCCATTTTAGCACCAGCGTACCAGGTGTTATCTTTCGGAGCGGCCTGCGCCACGGTAGCGAAACCAGCCAGTGCCACTGCAATTGCGATAGCTGTCTTTTTCATTTTTTGCGCCTCGTTATCATCCAAAATTCGCCATGAATATCTCCGAAGAGAGATAACACGGTTAAATCCTTCACCCGGGGACCAGTTCAATAGTTACTCTACCGATATCTGCGGCTTACGCCGAGCACCCCTGGCGATGTAAAGTCTACAACGTAGTTGAAAACTTACAAGTGTGAAGTCCGTCAGGCATATGAAAAAAAAAGGCTTGTATACACAATATTTAACATTTATAGCTGAATAAATGTACTGAGGATATCCTGAAAACCGCTTCTGACAGGCGTTCAGACGAAAAACACATTACAGCTCAAAGGCAAATTGAGAGATGAAAAAAAATTCCAGGATAAATCCTAATTTTACTCAATGATACAAATTCGAGTGAATTTTTAGCCCAGAATGCTGTCTCCCCGCAAGTGTCTGAGCGCGAACCGGACGCATGATAAATCCCATCGCATTACCTTCATCAGCCGCTTTGACAAGTTCGGCATGTTCATCTTCCGTTAATTCTTCCGCCAGCCAGCCAATAACGACGCTGTAATTACCCGTGCGCAGCGCACGAATCATCGATTCCAGCGTATTGCAGGGGGAGAGCTGACTAATTTGCATGACTTTCGTCAATGGAAGTCCAGCTGACTGCACCCACTCCCGGCTTAATTTTTGCTGAGGCGTCAGCCACAGCTGCCAGCGTGATTGTTGCCCTAACTGTTGCAGCAGGGGAAGCAGCAGCAGTTGTGTCATCATGGGCTGGTCCTCGCGATAGACAACTTCACTGATAAGCCCAGCGGTTGCGTTCTCTGATGAAACGCGCGCAATGTTGCTTGATGTGGAAGAGAACGACGATGAACGATTTGCATAGCCTGAAGTGTACATAATCAATCCAGCCCTGTGAGTTACTGTATGGATATACAGTAACCCTGCCATCAACAAAGATCAACCTTATTTTCGGAAACAGGTTCGCATTTTTTAGTCGTCGTCACGGGAAAAATAAAATTCATCTTGCCCCATACGCATAAGTTGCCTATTTTCGTCATTAACGGATCCGCTACTGAAAATCATTTGCTTACGTTATGATTTAAAAAGGATTTTTATGAAAGAGCTTTCTTATGCAAGGATCTATAAATCGCAGGAATATCTGGCTTCTCTGGGGACAATTCACTATCGCTCACTGTTTGGTGGCTACAGTCTGACGGTTGGCGATACGGTCTTTGCCATGGTTGCTAATGGTGAGCTGTATCTTCGCGCCTGTGAGCAGAGCGCCCAGTATTGTGTACAAAATTCTCCTGTCTGGCTGACATTTATTAAGCGCGGACGTCCTCTTGTACTTAATTATTACCAGGTGAACGATGCCCTGTGGCAAAACCAGCAGCAGCTGGTGTCGCTATCGCGATATTCGTTGGATGCAGCGGTTAAGGAAAAACAGAGTCGCTTTGCCCAGCATCGTCTGCGGGAATTGCCGAATATGACGTTTCATCTGGAGACTCTGTTGAATGAAGTTGGAATTAAAGATGAGGGGACCATGCGATCGTTGGGAGCACAAATGTGCTGGCTGAAACTTCGGCAAAATAACCCGGCTCTGACGGTAAAAGTACTCTATGCCCTTGAAGGCGCGGTAGGGGGGATACATGAAGCCGCGCTCCCGGCGACGCGTCGCCAGGAGCTGGTTGAGTGGGTAAGTTCTCTTACGCCGGAGCCGGGGTATTAGACGGCAGCACGTCAATTTGCTGCTGTAATCGCCGGATCTCTGGGAGCAGGGCGATCAATAGCCCAACTTGCTGAACGACCAGCGGCTCTTTACTGTCCGGGCGTGGTTCCAGGTGCTGAATTCGCTGCTTCAGCCCTTCTAACGCCTGATATACACGCTGCTCGTCAGCGGGTTGATGGTGAAGGGCATCATCAACATAGCAAACAGCGTCATCCAGCAATGCCAAAACGTCTGGATTGGTCAGCTGTTCGCGATGTGCGCCCAGCGCAGAAATATAGCTGGTAAACGTATGGTTGAGACATAGTAAACGGAACGCCGTTTCGCGGGTTTGGGCCGTGACATCCGGCTCGCTTGACATGTTTGATACCACGGAGGCGAGTTCAGCATCACGATTATGCGCATCACGGCGAGCGATACGGTAGGCCAGACGATTATCACGGCCCTGATGATATTGCTCGAGAATAGCATCAAGGTAGCGGCAGTTAGCGTCAGTCGCCCGTTCAATTACCCGTGGTAGGTTACGAAAACGCCAGTCTGGCCAGATGAAACTGACAGCAGCCCAGGCGATAGCACAGCCAATTAGCGTATCGATGACACGCGGCAGTGCAACCTCAAAGCCTTCGCCGAGCAGGTTAAAGCACAGTAACACCAGCAGCGTGATAAACATGGTGGCGTGTGCATACTGGACGTTGCGAAAGGCAAAAAACAGTACACCAGTGATCACCAGGAGTATCAGCTGCCCTTCGAGAGAGGGTACAAACCACAGGATCGGTAAACCAATGGCAATCCCAACCAACGTGCCGATAATCCTGAGCGCCAGGCGATGTCGGGTGGCGTTGTAGTTTGGCTGACAGACAAACAGGCTGGTCAGCAAGATCCAGTATCCGTGATTCATGCCGGTTATCTGGATAATGGCGTAACCAACACAGAGCACTAACGACATACGAACGGCATGGCGAAACAGAGCAGACTCAGGGGTGAAATTACGGCTCAGACGTAACCAGATATCACTGAATCCATGGGGACTGTCATCGGCAAGCTGATTTTCAGACTCATTGCGCGAGAGTACCTGAGCCTGTTCAGACTCTATGGTAGCAAGCTGCGCGTCGATTGCCCGTAGGTTTGACAGTAAAAAACCCAGCGTATTGAGCAGGTCGGCAGGTTCACCACTGGCACGCATGCGCTCAAGTGCGGCATCTATATGGGTGAAGGCGCGCTCAAAGTGCGGATCGTGCTGGTAAGGCGTGCGCAATAAAATACAGCGAGATAATTGTGAACAGGCTTGCCCTTGCATCGACATCAACCGCTGGAAACGGAACATCACATCGCTGTGACGGAAATGATCGCGTAGCGTTTGATACTGAATATGTGAAGAGCTTGCGCGTTCATGAATATCCTGCGCCACAAAATAGTAATGTAGCGTGCGACGTGTTCCCCGTTGTCCACGGTCACCGCGCAGGCGGGACAGCAGCGACACTTTAGTCTGATTCAGCGTTGCCATCAGTTGGCCATTCGCGAGAGCTAAATCATACAACGGTGCCTGGCTTTCATCTTCTATGTCGGGGTCAAAAAGACGCGATTTCAGTTCCAGGTAGTGCGCTAACTGTTCGTAGCTGCGTGCCAGATTGTCCTGTAAGGGGCGGATGGGGAACAGAAGATGTCCGGTGAGCGTCAGCAGGTTATACCAGATAGCGCCAGCGAGCAGCAGGATGGGTTGTTGATACCACTGATCGTAAAGCGAGGTGCCCAGCATCGTGTAAATGGCGATCAGCAATGCACCAAAAGCAATAGTTGCATAGCGCTGGCCTAATCCCCCCAGCAGAATAAAGCCGCTGGTGGAAAGCGTTAAACCAATAGCAAACAGCCATGGCCATGGGAAGAGCAGTTCAACGGAGGCTGAGGCAATAAAAAAGCACACCAGTGTGATGATTAAATTGCGCAATCGGCCTGCGAGACGATCGTCCAGATCGGTAAGTGCGGCAGCGACCATACCTAGCGTGAGTGGGATAGTCAGCTTGACGTCACCCAGCCACCAGGGTAGCGCCGTTGTGCCGCATAGCGCGATAAAAATCCGCACGTAGTACAGCCATGTGCTGTTCCAGGTATAGCGTTTGAGCAGAGGACTTAACATAAAGGCCATCGGTCCTGATTATTCAAAACGACGACGTGCATTGGCTTCACGCGCTGCACGGGCAACTTCTACTGAAACCACCCGGCGACCCACCGGCCAGAGCGCAATGGCAGCGATTTTAAAGTTTGCAATGCCAACCGGAATACCAATAATCGTAATGCACTGAGCAATACCAGAGATAATGTGCATCAGGCACAACCACCAGCCGAAGAAAATCAGCCAGAAAATATTGAGCACGGTGCCGCCGGTATTTAACAGGACGCTTTTACCGGCCGGATTCAGTTCATCGACATGAATCGCTTCGTTACCATAGGGAAACAGCGAAAGTCGGGTTATCTCCCAGCATGAACGGGTCAAGGGTAAAGTAAAAATAAGCACGACACTGACCAGCGTTGCCAGTAACCAGGCCAGGGTGGTGGCGAACCCCCCAAGCACAAAATTTAAAATATTCAGAACAGTACGCATAAACCCTCGGTTAACTCTGGTTTTCTGTGAATTCGGCAATTGTAACGTTTTTTTGGGCTGGAGCACGTTTTCTCTGGCGGTTACACTGATAAGCAAACCTCTTCGTGTGGATCCGCTTGAGTCTTATGGAACTGAAAGCAACTTCTCTTGGAAAACGTCTGGCACAACACCCTTACGATCGGGCCGTTATTCTCAATGCCGGGATTAAAGTTTCCGGCGATCGTCACGAGTATCTTATTCCCTTCAATCAGTTACTGGCTATTCATTGCAAACGCGGCCTGGTATGGGGCGAGCTGGAGTTTGTACTCCCGGATGAGAAGGTGGTTCGTCTTCACGGTACAGAGTGGGCGGAAACCCAGCGCTTCCATCATCATTTAAATGCACTCTGGCAACAGTGGAGCCAGGAAATGAGTGACGTTGCTGCGAGGGTTTTACAGCAGCAGTTGGATGCGATAGCGGCGCGTACTAGTGAAAGTAAATGGCTGACGCGCGAACAAACGTCAGGGCTGCAGCAGCAGATTCGCCGTGCCTTTGCCGCGTTACCGCTCCCGGTTAATCGGCTGGAGGAATTTGAAAATTGCCGGGAGGCGTTACGTCAATGCCAGGCATGGTTGAAAGACATTGAAGCCTGCCGC
Source organism: Citrobacter portucalensis (assembly GCF_002042885.1). Taxonomy (GTDB): domain Bacteria; phylum Pseudomonadota; class Gammaproteobacteria; order Enterobacterales; family Enterobacteriaceae; genus Citrobacter; species Citrobacter portucalensis. The sequence goes on along the minus strand of NZ_MVFY01000009.1, from coordinate 156,191 downwards.
TTACAGCACAATCAGGCGTACACCGATGCAATGCTGGAAGAGTATGCCGAGTTTTTCCAGCATATTGAATCTTCGCCGTTGAACCCTGCTCAGGCGCGCGCGGTGGTGAATGGTGAGCAATCATTGTTGGTACTTGCAGGTGCTGGAAGCGGTAAAACATCTGTGTTGGTTGCCCGGGCTGGTTGGTTGCTTGCACGAGGAGAAGCTGCACCAGAACAGATCCTGTTGCTGGCGTTTGGACGCAAAGCCGCCCAGGAGATGGATGACCGCATCCGTGAGCGTCTGCATACGGATGAGGTCACCGCACGGACGTTCCATTCACTCGCGTTGCACATTATTTCGCAAGGTAGCAAAAAAGTTCCAACGGTGAGCAAGCTTGAAAATGATGCTATCGCGCGCAACAAACTCTTTATAACAACCTGGCGTCAGCAGTGCAGTGAGAAAAAGGCTCAGGCTAAAGGCTGGCGACAATGGTTAGAAGAAGAAATGCAGTGGTCTGTACCCGAAGGTAACTTCTGGGATGACGAAAAATTACAGCGCCGTCTGGCTTCCCGGTTGGATCGCTGGGTTAGTTTGATGCGTATGCATGGCGGAGCACAGGCGGAGATGATTGCTAATGCTCCGGAGGAGATCCGTGATCTGTTCAGTAAACGCATAAAGCTAATGGCGCCGCTGCTCAAGGCCTGGAAGAGTGCCCTGAAGGATGAGAATGCCGTCGATTTCTCCGGGTTGATCCATCAGGCTATTGTCATTCTGGAGAAGGGGCGGTTTATCAGTCCGTGGAAACATATTCTGGTCGATGAATTTCAGGATATTTCCCCTCAGCGCGCCGCTCTGCTAGCCGCCTTGCGTAAGCAAAACTCGCAGACTACGCTGTTTGCCGTGGGAGATGACTGGCAGGCCATTTACCGGTTCAGCGGAGCACAGCTATCTCTGACAACCGCATTCCAGCAAAATTTTGGTGAGGGCGATAGCTGTAATCTGGATACGACTTACCGTTTTAATAGCCGTATTGGCGAAGTCGCAAACCAGTTTATCCAGCAAAACCCACACCAGCTCACAAAACCGCTGAACAGTCTGGCGACCGGTGATAAAAAAGCCGTCACGTTGCTCGACGAAAGCCAGTTAGATCTGTTGCTGGATAAGCTGTCGGGTTTTGTAAAAGCCGAAGAGAGAATTCTGGTGCTGGCGCGATATCATCATCTCAAACCTGCCAGCCTGGGCAAAGCGGCCACCCGCTGGCCCAAGCTGCAGCTGGATTTTATGACTATTCATGCCAGCAAAGGGCAGCAGGCGGATTACGTCATTGTTATGGGACTTCATGAAGGGAATGACGGTTTCCCGGCTCCGGCCCGCGAGTCGATTATGGAGGAGGCGTTACTCCCGGCTGTTGAAGATTTTCCTGATGCAGAAGAGAGACGGTTGCTGTATGTGGCGCTAACGCGTGCGCGGCATCGGGTATGGCTACTGTTTAGCAAAGACGCGCCATCATGCTTTGTTGATGAGCTTAAGCAATTAGACGTTCCGGTGACCCGGAAACCCTGAAAAGCAGGCGGCAGTTGCCGCCTGCTTAGCGTTTATTTGAGGCGTTCTGCAAGATAACGGGCGTAATCCGGGATCAAGATATCTGTTGCGTCGTTGAAGTTTGGCGACTGGATAATAAAATCAGCCGTTGACACGTTGGTGGCGACTGGAATGTTCCAGACCGTGGCCAGGCGTAGCAGGGCTTTGACATCAGGATCGTGGGGAACGGCGTTGAGCGGATCCCAGAAGAAAATCAGCACATCAATTTTCCCTTCTGAAATCAGCGCACCCACCTGCTGGTCCCCCCCCATTGGGCCGCTCAGCATGGCGTTGACGTCCATTCCTGTCGCGCGTTGAATTAAGTTTCCTGTTGTTCCTGTTGCATACAGAACGTGTTTTTCCAGTAATGGCTGGTGGCGTTCAACCCAGCTCATCAACATCTTTTTGCAGTGATCGTGTGCGACCAACGCAATATGTTTCTGCGCTGGCAATGTGCGAGTCGTTAATTCCATAGTACAGCTCCCAAGTTAACCTTGTTACAGAGTACTGGAAGCACTTGACGCTGCAAGAGAAAGACAAAAAAAATGCGTATACGAACATAAATGTCACGATGGGGGTTGTTTCTCAGCCCATTGTAAGAAGTTACTTCGCGTTTGTGCGTCAGCCTGTTGAAACCAATATTTTAAGCGCTGCTCGGTCAGTGTTTGCGACTGAGGCGGCACGCGATCCAGTTCAGACACCCCGGAAAGCAGCGAACTGTCATCGGCCATCATCGTGGCAAATTGTGGTAAAGAAGCATGCTTAGCCGCTTTGTTATAGCGCTCTGTTTCCATTTCATAATCTACGATTTTTGCGGTGGACGTGATTGACAGAATATCCAGCTTAACCGGTATAGGCATGGAGTCCCCATCCAGCAGTTCTACGCGCGGGGCATCATCAAAATGCGTTGCATCCCGCTCGTTGCTCAGGCGTGGGAGGTGGAAATTAACCTGACTGACGAGTTGGGTATCAAAGCTGATGACCAACGGAGGCGAAATATACAGACGTTCTTCGTGGCTGGACAGGCGAATGGTTTTTTCTACGCGAAACACGAGCTGGTGCCGACCATTTTCCAGCTCAATACTGTCGGCACCACGCAGTAATGAGCTGGAGACTTTTTTTCCGTCCAGTACCAGAAGGTCAATATCATTGGACAGACGTAAAGAGGTAGCAAAAACGGTTGCCGGCAAACATAGGGCAATCAAGGCTGTCACAATGCCGGCTTTCATAGGTTTCTCCTGTCCAGAAAATATCTCTATAAGATGTATCTAAATTTTTCGATAATCATGTTTACTAACATATAGACATATTTTTGAGTTTAGCTCTCATGCGCCAGTATGGGATGAATGGTTGCAAAGTCAGGTTTGTCGTACACTTTGCTAAACAGCCTGGAGGAAAACGATGAAAGAGACCGATATTGCTGGCATTTTGACAACGACCCGTACGATTGCGCTGGTGGGGGCAAGCGATAAACCCGATCGTCCAAGCTATCGGGTGATGAAATATTTACTCGATCAGGGCTATCACGTTATTCCTGTTTCACCGAAGGTTGCCGGAAAAACGCTGCTGGGGCAGCAGGGTTATGCGACGCTGGCAGATGTACCAGAGAAAGTGGATATGGTAGATGTCTTCCGTAATTCTGAAGCGGCGTGGGGTGTTGCTCAGGAGGCAATTGCCATCGGAGCGAAGACCTTATGGATGCAGCTCGGCGTGATTAACGAGCAGGCAGCCGTGCTGGCTCGCGATGCAGGGATGACGGTGGTGATGGATCGCTGCCCGGCGATTGAGATCCCGCGGCTGGGACTGGCGAAGTAAGGCTGATCTGTAGCCGAACAAAACGCACAGGCCCGATTAGCGAATCGCCATCGGGCCTGTGTTAGCATCAATTGCGCAGGCGCGGGGCCTGAAGCTGTTTTCGAATTGTTCGCGCCAGTTCATCCATCGACGGTTGCTCCGGATGTTCTTCCTGTAGCTCACTACTCAGTTGCGCTTCGGCCAGATACGTATGCACTGGCAGACCATTATCGTCTTCCATCACCACGTGATACCAGGGAGCGGCGCGAAGCTCGTCGTTAACCGCCAACTCATCGGCTGACGGTTGATCAAGCGAATATTCCGGGTCGATATCCACGACCACTCCGAGGTAACCTAACAGGGAATGGCGGACCTGCTGGCCGATACCGAATTTGCTGGCAATCATAGTCACCTCCCGGGAAATAGATACCTTTATGTAAGGGTAATATTCCACTTTTCAAGTTACATGATGCGACAGGCAAACCCTTTCAGATACAGCCCTTCCGGGTAGGTAGCGATCACCGGGTGATCGGCGGCCTGACGGAACTGCTCTATAAATTGTACATCACGACCAGCATCTATTGCGGCATCAGCGATGATTTTCTGAAATAAATCGGTGGTCATTAGCCCAGAGCAGGAGAAAGTCAGCAGCACACCGCCCGGATTGAGCAACTGAATAGCCAGCATATTGATGTCCTTATAGCCGCGGCAGGCGCCCATCAACTGGCTTTTGTTTTCGACAAATTTCGGCGGATCCATCACGATGACGTCGAATTTCTCACCACGATCGCGATAAGCACGCAGAAGTTTGAACACATCATCACGCACGAACTCAGCTTTGCTCAGATCCAGCTTGTTCAATTCTACGTTCTGACGGGCAATATCGAGCGCTTCCTGAGATGTGTCAACGCTGACAACCTGACGGCATCCGCCCATTAATGCTGAGACCGCAAAGCCGCCGGTATAAGAGAAACAGTTCAGCACACGCTGATTTTCCACATAACGACGCGTGGCCAGGCGGCTGTCGCGTTGATCGAGGTAATAGCCGGTTTTGTGACCATGCTGAATATCAACCAGCAGCTTCATTCCGTGCTCTTCAATTGGCAGCAGGGCTGGCGGAAGCTCACCCGTTACTGGCCCTTGAGTCAGCTCCATACCTTCTTTTTTACGTACGGCCACATCACTACGGTCATAAATGGCGCAGTCCGGGAAAACAATTTGCAGAGCGCTAATCAGCGCGGCGCGTTGGTATTCAGCCCCCGCGCTGAGCAACTGCAACACCAGGAAGTTGCCGAAGCGGTCAATGGTGATGCCCGGCAGGCCATCGGATTCTCCGGCGATCAGACGGTAACTGTCCAGACCGTCTTTTTTCGCCAGCCAGTCACGCCATGTCTGCGCCTGCTGCAGACGACGGGTGAAGAAATCAATATCGATGGACTCAGACTTGTCGAATGTCCAGACGCGTGCACGGATCTGCGACGCGGGTGAGTACGCGCCGCGTGCTAACCATTTACCCTGATGGTCAACAATATCGATGGTTTCACCGAGGTTGGCTTTACCTTCCATACGTGCGACAGCACCGGAAAATACCCACGGATGGCGGCGCAGTAATGATTTTTCGCGCCCTTTGGCTAACACTAAACGTACACTCATAATTTACTATTCTGTCAATTCAAAGAAATGGGCGCCATTGTCCTGAGTTTTACGCATATTTGCAACGCGCGCTGTGATGATAAGGAGAACCGCAATGTCGAAAGTCTGCATAATCGCCTGGGTCTATGGCCGGGTTCAGGGGGTAGGATTTCGCTACACCACCCAGCATGAAGCACAACGGCTGGGGTTGACCGGCTACGCGAAGAATATGGATGACGGCAGCGTAGAGGTTGTCGCCTGTGGTGAAAGCGACCGGGTAGAACAACTGATGAAGTGGTTGAAAGCCGGGGGGCCGAGCAGCGCCAGGGTTGACCGGGTTCTTAGTGAACCACATCGTCCTGGCGACGAGCTAAAGGGATTTAGTATCCGCTATTAAATACATTTCACCGGTTTCGGCAGGCCGGCAATTTTAGTCGCCTGCTTGGCCGGACCTTTCGGGAACAGGCGGTAGAGATAACGGCTGTTGCCTTTCTCTTCGCCAAACTTGTTGGCCATTGCTTTTACCAGCATACGGATAGCGGGGGAGGTATTAAACTCCAGATAAAACTCGCGGACAAAACGCACCACTTCCCAGTGTTCCGCGGAGAGCGTAATGCCTTCGTTTTCGGCGATTCTCTCCGCCAGCGCCTCGCTCCACAGCGTGGTATCTTTCAGATAGCCTTCGCTATCGGTACTGATTTCTTTACCTTCAAAGATCAACATAATTCGTCACTGCGTTAGTCAAACTGGCGGCAGTTTACCAAAAAAGAAAGCCCCGCATAAGCGGGGCTGGATAATGCGTGTGGACATCTTAATCGCGGCTGGCGAAGCCCAGAATACTCAGCAGGCTGACGAAGATGTTGTACAGCGAAACATACAGGCTAACGGTGGCACGAATATAGTTGGTTTCACCGCCGCGGATGATATTGCTGGTTTCAAACAGGATTGCGCCTGAAGAAATCAGAATGAACACCGCGCTGATTGCCAGATGTAATGCTGGCAGTTGCAGGAAGATATTGGCAACCATACCAATCAACACCACTACAACACCCGCCATCAGCATACCGCCGAGGAAGGACATATCTTTACGCGTGGTCAGCACATAGGCTGAGCAGCTGAAGAAGACCAGCGCCGTACCGCCCAGCGCCATGGCGATAACATCACCCATGCCTGCGGACAGGTATGTATTCAGCATCGGTCCCAAGATGTAGCCCAGGAAGCCAGTGAAGGCGAACGCTGACAAAATACCAACCGGTTTATCTGCCGTTTTATAGGTCAGGAACATCAGACCATACATACCCACCAGCGTCAGGATAAGTCCCGGAGAAGGTAACATCAGTACGGTACTGGCGGTTGCGGTGATCGCTGAAAACGCCAGCGTCAGGCTGAGCAGGAAATAGGTATTGCGCAGCACCTTATGCGTGCTGAGTAGCGATGTACGCTCGCGCGAAGAACTAATAATACGATCCATGAGTCACTCTCTTATGACAGATGTAATTAATGATGGAGGATAATGAAATCAAGGGGAATGACACAGCGGTTTTACCCATCTTTACGCATTTTAGCCCGCCAGACTTAAGCATATTATTTCAACAAAAGTTCCCGAATTAGATGTTAGCACTGTATGTGCAAAAATGTCAGATCGCTATCTACCAGGTAACTGAAAAATATTGCGTTATTCCTGAATCTCTCTGACAGTGACATCGGTGTCTACATAAAACAGAGCAATAAGGTAAAGGGAATGATTCAACATAAACCGAAGATATTGACGTTTACGCTGTTGACTGTCTGTTTGATGTCTATAAACGGCGCGGCGAGGGCGGCAAATGTTCCCGCAGGAACACTACTGGCAGAAAAACAGGAACTGGTCAGAAACAACGGCAGTGAGCCGGCATCTCTGGATCCGCATAAAGTTGAAAGCAACGTTGAGTTTAATTTAATCAGCGATATGTTCGACGGTCTGGTTGCTGTCAAGCAAGATGGGTCTATCGAACCCCGTCTAGCCGCGTCCTGGGAGAATAAAGGCAACACTGTCTGGACCTTCCATTTACGCCCGGGCATAACCTGGTCAGATGGATCTGCTATTACCGCACAGGATGTCGTCTGGAGCTGGCAGCGTCTGGTTTCGCCGCAAACGGCTTCACCTTATGCTTCGTATCTGGGCAACATGCACGTTGCGAACGCGGTTGATATTGCCCAGGGGAAAAAAGATCCCGCCACGCTGGGAGTCAAAGCCCTGGATGATACCACGCTGGAAATTACCCTGACGCAACCGACGGCGGCGTTTCTGGCGATGCTGGCGCATCCATCTCTGGTCCCGCTGGATAAAGTGTTGATAGGTCGTTTTGGCGATAAGTGGACCCGGCCAGAGCATTTTGTCAGCAGCGGGCCGTACAAATTATCGCAGTGGGTGGTTAATGAGCGCATCGTTGCCGAGCGTAATCCACATTACTGGGACGATCGGCATACGGTTATTAATAAAGTTACTTATTTGCCCATTAGCTCAGAGTCGGCTGACATAAATCGCTATAAGGCCGGTGAAATCGACATAGTGTATAGCGTACCGGTTAATCAGTTCGCGCAACTGAAAAAGACGATGGGGGATGAACTGCATGTCTCGCCTCAGCTTTCAACGTATTACTATCAGTTCAATACAACCCGCGCGCCGTTTAATGATCCGCGCGTGCGCCGGGCGCTGAATATGGCGTTGGATAAAGACATCATTGCGCAAAAGGTGATGGGGCAGGGGCAGCGAGCAGCGTGGGTTATCAGCCAGCCGGAAATAGGTGGGGTGAAACTGCATGCGCCGGAGTATGCGTCATGGCCGCTCGAAAAACGTATTGCTGAAGCCAAAAAACTGCTGACTGAAGCCGGTTTTGGTTCTGAGCATCCGCTTAGCTTAAATCTGCTCTACAACACCTTCGAAACGCACCAGCGTATTGCGATTGCCGCATCGTCGATGTGGAAGAAAAACCTTGGCGTCGAGGCGAAGCTGCAAAACCAGGAATGGAAAACCATGCTGGACACTATGCACACCGGTAATTTTGACGTCGTGCGCTATGCGTGGATAGCCGACTATGATGATGCTTCAAGTTTCCTCAATATCTTCCGGACCGGTGATAGCGAGAACACCACCAAGTACAGTAACCCCGCCTTTGATGAAGCGATGCGTAATGCGGCAAAAGCAAGTTCACTGGAAGAACGCGGCAAATACTATCAGCAGGCTGAAGACCTTTTAGGTGAGGATGTGCCCGCGATTCCGGTTTACCACTATGTCCGCACGCATCTGGTGAAGCCGTGGGTGGGGGGATTTGCGCCGGATAACCGGGGAAATTACTACACCAAAGATATGTACATCAAAAAACATTAAGCGCTATAGCCGGTATTCGTGCTGAATAAATGGTCAATTTGTTGTTATTTCAGTCGATTAACAACATTTTGGCTGTTTTTCAGGCAAACGAACACATTGATGCTTTACAGGTCCGTTCGGGATGTTTATAGTGCGCCTCATTGGAAGCGTGGCCGAGCGGTTGAAGGCACCGGTCTTGAAAACCGGCGACCCGAAAGGGTTCTAGAGTTCGAATCTCTACGCTTCCGCCAAACATGAAGAGGGGTTACCGAAAGGTAACCCCTTTTTGCTTTTGAGAAAGATTTAAAACAGGGTGTCGTGAATGTCGGTGGTGCCGAAGCGCATTACATGCTCTATATTTGGCAAGTAAACTGAATAACGTAAGCAGCCATCATATTTTCCAGCCCAGCCCAGCCCAGCCCAGCCTGAGTGAGCTATGGTAATCCCTGATATCACTTGAAATGACTGGTGTAGAAACTTCTTCAAAAACAAAGCCCTCCACATTTAGGTGTGAGGGCTTGTAATCGTTAATTGTTAAATTTACCTAAGTAGACGATAGCGGTGTTATCTGAGATGAATAATGAATAATATTCATTAGATGATACAGGTTTAATTCCTTTGTTAATCATATCTGCAAATTGATTTTTGCTTTCATTCACATCAGTATAACCATGTCGTGTTTGTGTTAATCCTTTATTGATCAATTGAAAGGACGCTAAGAATTCAGTGGCTGGGAAAACGAAGTAACCTATGAGCGGTTTGCTCTCTACTATTAGCTTTGCTCTTTCATTTATATTTAGTTGACCTACAGTACCAATAGATACGATGTTTTTATGTTTGGCAATATCTTGCGCAATCATGTTAAAAACAAAATCTTCGTATTCTTGTTGTGATTTCATTGTGTTGCTTAGTTGAGCACTAAAAGCAAGTGAAGCAATAACCGGTATCAATGCTGCATATTTAAAGCGTGGAGCAAAATGCATAATGGGTATAGCAATTATAACCAATATGACTGAAAATGATACTAAGGTACGGGGGAGTACCGGTGCATCCTGAAGTAATATAGTTGGCCCCATAAGAGATATAATGAATATTAAAAAAGACAATCCACTATATAAAATAAAGGATACTATACTCCCTATGTTTGTGCGATAAGAAATGAGCATAAACACCAGGCCAATTAGTATCGGAATAGCAAAGTAAATGTAAACAGGGTGGTAAAAATATGAAAGGGTTATTGCTTTTAAAGAGGTTAATGTTCCGATTAGGTGCTCAAATCCTCCCTTATCCAAAGATATTAACTCTGAGCGCGAGTTGTGTTTTGGAGAGAAGAAAATCATGTAGATAAGATAAAATGAGATAAATAAAATTGTTTTTTTAAATAAAAATATTACCGATTCTTTGATATGTGCCTGTTTTTTTATTGCGATAATTATTACGTCAACAGCTAGCAAACCGATGAAAATATTTGCACACGGTTGATACAATGTTAAGGATAATACACCCGCTATCAACTTTATTGCTATCTCTAGTGTCAAGTTTCTATTTTGGTATGTATATGCCACTACAGCCACGAAAAAGGAAATAGACATTCCCAGACTATCGTATCTATAAGCGATATTTTGCAGGATAAATGGGTTGAATATTAAAAGTGCGGCAACCATTTTAGCGTTAGGTACATCTGATTTAATCAAATGTTTACTAAGTGCAAGTGAAGATGCTCCTAAGAGAATGCAGGACGCGATCATGGTATAAGGAAATAAATCAAGATTGTAGTGCCCACTTGCAGAAAAAATTCTTGCTATAACATCCGCAAAAGGTCGACCTAAACCTCGCCAGCCGTAGTTTCCAGTGATCGATCTGTCTAAATCATCTCTATAATATATTCCAGCTTGAATTAAAGGGTAAATAAATAGGAGAGCCAGTCCTGAATAAATAAAAAATAATTTTTTATCGAATTTAGAAAACATGTTAAATCCCATCTTGTTTTTTAACTATGTAGCGCGGTCTTTGTTTGGTTTCAATATATATTCTACCTATGTACTCCCCGAGTACACCGATTCCAATTAACTGAATACCGCCCAGGAAAAGAATTGAAACAATAATAGATGGATATCCCGCTACCGGATTGCCCCAAAATATTTTGTCTATAATCATCCATGCGCCGAATAAGAAGGATAAAGTGGCGACAAAAAAACCAATGTAAGTCCAAATTCGGAGTGGGAACGTTGAAAAACTGGTAATACCTTCGAGTGCGAGATTCCACAATTTCCAGCCATTAAACTTTGATTTACCGGCTATGCGGCCTGCTCGAGTGTACTCCACTACGTCAGTACGACCTCCAACCCAGCTAAGAACGCCCTTCATAAAGAGATTACGTTCCGGCATGAGTTTGATATTTTCTACGACATCGCGGGACATGAGTCTGAAGTCACCAACGTTCTCTTCGATCTTCGGGTCGCTTATTTTATTGTGCAATTTATAGAACCATTCAGCGGTTTTTCGCTTAAGTTTGCCATCTGTAGAACGGTCCGCACGCTTTGCCAGTACAATATCTGCACCCGATAACCATTTATTTATCATCAATGGAATTGTTTCAATTGGATCCTGTAGGTCGACATCGATTGGGATAACGGCTTCGCCAGTGGAACATTCCAGTCCTGCAAATATGGCGGCTTCTTTTCCAAAATTACGTGTGAATGAAACGGGAACAACGAGCGAATCAGATAAGGCAAGGGCATTAATAATTGATTCTGTAGCATCTTTGCTACCGTCGTTGATAAACACAATTTCAACATCGTACTTTTTTAGTTCTTCGTATCCTCGCACCGTCTTGTAGAAAATAGGTATTGTATCTTCTTCATTGAAGACTGGCACTATCAGAGAAATTTTCATTTCGGATCCCTAAAAACAACAAATTTAGAGTATACAAACCCACATACTAAGCTGATTGAGGAGAACTCAATCAGCGTTATGAGTGGGGAAATGTTAAAGCGATCGGAAATCTGACCGGAGATGAAACTCAACAACCCCATAAAACCAACAAACAGTATGTATCCTCTGCTGGTGGCTTTTGCATTGAAGGTGAATTTTGCGTTAGCAAAAAATGAAAATGTTACTGCGCATAAGAATGCCACTACATTGCTCACAGCTTGGTCATTTTTCATGATGTACACCATGATGCCGAACACGGCCCAATGCAATGCCGTGTTTACGATTCCGACAGAAATGTAGCGAGAAAGTAGTTTTATCATGATTAAAAATGCTGAACAGGAAGAAAGGGAGTTTAACATTGATGTAAAACCAGATCGACATGTTGACGCCAGTCAGCGCAGTAAGCAGAGTCATTTGGGGATGATTAAGGGGCTGTAAATGCTACAGCCACGTTATCTGTAAGAATAGGTTGCCGAAAGCCCCCGCTTTTTGCTTTATATTGGCGCAAGTCAGCTGATATAAGGAGATTATGATGATAAAAGTTGGCACCTTGCTGGCGCTAAGCATTCTGTCATTGTCGGCGTACGCAGCAACGACTGGGCTAAACACTCCAGCGCCGGGCGTATTGTGCGATAAAACCATCTGTGCCGATGAACACGGTTTGTCGGTGGCGTTGACCTCGAAATATCTTGGCAAGCAGCAGGGCGAAAAACTGGCAGCTGCCGGACAGTTCGATACCTCGGCTTTTACATTCCGCGGTGGCCTGTTTTGTGACACCAACGAACGTTTGTGTCGGGATGACCGCTATTTCGGCACCGACGGTAAGCGCAGCGGTAAAATAAACACCCATTACACTATGTTACTGTTCGGAAGGGTCGACAAGCCCTGACAATCTCTGACGTGTTCCCAGCCTGTATTGCGGGGGGCACTACAACACTAACTCTCAAAAATGAGAGGCCGATCCTCTGAGCAGGACTTTTGTCCTCAATCACCTCACAAACGTCTGGTTACAATCCCTGCATATCTTCAATACCCATAATTCAGGAATTGTTATGACTGCACATATTAATGCCAAGCCAGGTGATTTCGCTCCAACCGTTATTATGCCGGGCGATCCGCTCCGCGCTAAATTTATTGCCGAAAATTATCTAATGGATTACCGCGAAGTCACCAATGTACGTAATATGCTGGGTTATACCGGTTTATATTTTGGGCAACCTGTTTCGGTGATGGGACATGGAATGGGCATTCCTTCAATGACGCTTTATGCCCATGAACTGGTACATGATTTTGGTGTGCAAAGAATTATTCGCGTCGGCAGTTTAGGGGCAACACAACATCATGTCAAAATGCGCGATATTATCCTGGCCGTCGCCGCCGGAACGGATTCAGTCACAAATTTAAAACGTAGCGCAGGCTATGCGATGGCAACATCCGCCTATTTCCCATTATTGCAGCAGGCGTGGACGCTGGCACAGAAGGCCGGTATCGATATTAAAGTCGGCAATGTTTTTAGCGGCGATCTTTATTACGATCCTGACGAGAATTTAATACCGGCACTGGAAAAATTCGGTGTGCTGGGTGTAGATATGGAAGTAGCAGGCTTATACGCTTTAGCGCATCAGTTTAATATTGAAGCGCTGGCTATTTTAACTGTCTCCGATCATTGCCTGACCGGAGAAGAAACAACCGCAGAAGAACGGCAATTGACCTTTAACAACATGATTGAGCTGGCGCTAAATACTGCTGTTACCGCTTAGTTCCGGATTTTAATTGAACCAATCAGAGATGGCATTATATGAAGAATAAAATAGCACTTACGCTGATTAGTTTTCTGGCAAATTTTATTATGGCAGGGTTTGCCAGTCAGTTCGGTATGCTAATCGAACCGATTGCAGTACGCTACGGCGCCGATGTGAATACCGTTGCTTCGATATTTTCGTTGCTCAATGGTGGAGCATTAGCCGGCACTATCGCCGCCTTTTTCCTGATTGAGAAAATCGGTGTGAAGCGTATGACGCTCATTATCTATTCGATAGTGTTCCTTTGCGCTCTGGCAATGCATTTAAGCCCTGGTTTATGGCCAGTGATGGTCGCCATGACCCTGGTGGGTTTTTGCGGTGGGATCGGTCTGTGCGTGGCGGGAACGATTGTGGTATCGGTCTGGCAGGATCGTATTCAAAGTACGATGCTGGTGGTGCAGGACGCCACTTTCAACGTTGCGGGCGTGGTTTTTCCGCTGATCACGACCTTCGCCCTGACGCACAATATGTCGTGGAGTTACAGCTATCTGAGCGTAGGTATGGTGGCCTTACTCACGCTGGGCGTTGTGGCGCTCACCCGCTTTACTGCCTGCGAGACGGCGCCCACGGCAGATCGGACAGACAAGGTAAAATCGGAGTGGAATCCAGGGATCATCAGCGGAGGCATTGGCCTGTTCTTAGGTATGCTGGCGCTGTACACCTTCCTGACCTGGGCACCATTATTTGTGAAGAACAAATTTGGCATTCCCTTTGAAGAAGCAGGAAATATTATTACGCAATACTGGGGCGCTGCGCTGGTCGGGGCATTAGTATCAACCGTCATTGTTTCTCGGGTGAAGATACATTATTTCCTGCTAAGTATTATTTTGCTGGCTAGCATCATTACCACAATTATCGTCACGAAGGATAATATCTCTGGGCTTGATTATCTGGCATACAGTTACGGGTTTGTCTGTGCTGCGCTGTATAACTCATTTATTGCCTATGGTGTTTCTTTCGTGAAGCGTGCGAGCAGTCAGAACGTTTCTTATATTTTAATTAGCGGCAGTGCCGGGGCCATGTTTAGTCCGGCGATCAGCGCGCTCATGGAAAAAACAATGGGATTGCAGAAAATTATGTACGCAATACCGGTGTTGTATTTAATTATCTTTGTCATGTTGATGGTGACATTAAAACTCAAGCGTAATTAAAAGCACTAATAATACTTACCTCTTTAATTAAATAGCCAGTCGCCACACCATTTATATGGTGGGGCGATACTCAACCTTACTCAAAGGAATTGAAAAATGCTGAAGAACAATAAGTTAATGATTAAAAAAACAATCCTGGGTGCAGTAGTGGCAATGAGCTGTATGCAAGCATTCGCGGCTGACTATACTGATGGCAACATCCGTAAAAATGATTTTAACTGGATGCAGATGAACTTAATGCAAAGTGTGGACGCGAAAGTGCCATATGGTATTCGCAATGACACCTATCTGGAACTGGAGTTTGGTGCACGCTCTGGCATTATCGATCTGTACGGTTATGTGGATTTCTTTGATATTTTGGATCGCGAGCAGGACGATCGTCATGGGGGGGATAACTTCTTTGCCAAGATATCTCCGCGTTTTTCCCTGGACGCCATTTTTAATAAAGATTTATCCGTTGGGCCGTTTAACGAATTCTATATCGCAACGGTAAATAACATTGGCGACCGGGAATTATTTGAACATTACGTTGGCCTGGGTACAGATGTGAAGGTCCCGTGGTTTGGTCTGGTGGGAATGAACATCTATGCGCATTATGTTCGTGAAAACTACGGTGCGGATAACGAAGGAAAGTGGGATGGTTACATGTTCTCGACTAACTGGTCGACGCCATTCTATACCTTTGCCAACGGCAGTTATCTGAACTATCAGGGGTACTTTGACTACCAGTTCGCCGCGAATAAGATTGCTAATCAACCGTTATACAGCAATAACGCGATTGAATGGTATAACGGTATCTACTGGCATTCAGAGCATTATGCAGTCGGTTATGGCCTGAAGTATTTCCGTAACATGGCATTGATGGAAAACCACGGCGGAGCAGGGCGTACCACCGGGCTCGGTCACTATTTCAGCCTCACCTATAAGTTCTGATTGCGCCGAAATGACACACCGATGCTCTGTTAACGAGCGTAGGTGTGTCAGTCAATGATGTCATTGCCGAGAAATTTACGCAGCCCATCCAGATCCTTAATTTCCAGTCCTTGTTTCGTTCGCGTTACCAGCCCGGCATCCGTCAGCGCTTTAACCGCCCGCCGATAGACCCGGTCGGTTGTGCCGAATCGCTCAGCTTCCTGGTATTTTTTATGGAAACCATCCATCGGCTGCTTGTTCTGATGCTGGCGATACAGGTCATACGCCACGTTATGTACGATAGGGTAGAGCATCCGGTGCAGGAAGATTTCCAGCATATCCTGATAATCAATCGCCATTGCACTGGCAAAAAATATCGCCAGTCTGGGGTGCTGATTTAGCGCTTCTTCCAGACGGTCACAGCTGCACACCGCTACGGTCAGTGGTTCTTCCGCGACGATATCAAGCTGGCAGCGATACCCGGTAAAAAACTCCATTTCACCAAACAGCTGCTCGTCGCATTCCATGGCGCCCAACTGGAATCGGCGGCCATTCTCCGCGCTATAACGCAGCGAAATTCTTCCGGATTGCACCATGATCAGTCGATCGACAACCTGTCCCTGGCGGTATAGATACTCATCTTCCTGGATAATCTGCGTTTCAGAGAGCAGTTCCTGAAATATCTTCTCAATCAAGGCATCATCCTGCTGCCAGATGTTGTGAAAACGACCTTTCGTGAGGGATTTAAGCTGCATGACTCAACGTCTTATTGTTTAAGATAATTCTTATCTCAGACTGTATGCCATCTGCTGGGCAATGTCATTAAGAGCGCGGGGCGGATAATAAAAGGACCAGCACCATGCTGGTCCTGACATACTAAGGATGGCTGATAAAGCGAGACAGGCGCTGGCGCAGCAGGCGGTTTTCCTGGCGTAACTGAGCGTTCTCCTCCAGCAACGTCAGCGCAACGGCAATCCCTGGCCAGTCAAGTTCCAGCTCCTGACGCAGGCGCACCGCGCGACGCATTACTGTCAGCGCATGATCGTCAAACGTCTCGTCTTCATGAGGTTCTATCACCCCTAAGCCGACAATCTCATGCAGTTCTTCTTCTGACACACCGGTGTACAGACAAAATTCTGTAATGGTAAAAGTGACGGTAACGTTAGCCATTATGCTTTCCCCCACTCTTTGCGCGGATCAAAGGTCTTTTGTGCATCCGCCAGTTGTTGCCACAGGGCGGCACTGGCGTCGTCAGGTTTCGGTGGCATGACGATCTTGATCACCGCATACAAATCGCCGGTATGTTTTTTACTTACCAGACCCTTGCCCTTAATGCGGAGTCGCTGACCGGCCTGACTGCCTGCAGGAATGGTCAGCAGGATGCTCTCTTTCAACGTCGGAACGGTAACTTTCGCACCCAGCGCAGCTTCCCACGGCGCGAGGGGAACGACAACTTCCAGATCCTGATTAACAATATCGAACAGCGGATGCGGCGCAATATGAATCACCAGCCACAAATCACCGTTCGGTCCACCGTTTTCGCCGGGGGTACCCTGGCCTTTCAGACGGATACGCTGACCGTTACCGACGCCAGCCGGAATTTTCACATTCAGCGTTTTAGGAATTTCTCGTTCTACCATGCCAAACGCATTATAGACTGGCAGGTTGTAACTGATAGTGCGGCTATGCTCAGTAAGCGTTTCTTCGAGGAATACGGCAACTTCAATTTCAATGTCGTGCCCGCGGCTGGCAGGGCGCTGGCGCGACTGGTGCGCACGCTGGCCAAAAATGGAGGAGAAGATATCGTCGAAATCTTCGGCGCTGTAGCTTTGATTCTCTCCTTGCTGGAATTGACGGCTGAACTGTGGGTCGTTGCGGTGCTGCCACAGCTGGTCGTACTCGGCGCGTCGCTGCTCATCACTCAATACTTCCCAGGCTTCTGCAACCTCTTTAAACCGGGCCTCTGCGTCAGTCTCTTTGCTGACATCAGGATGATATTTACGGGCGAGTCGACGATAGGCGGTCTTGATTGTCTTGAGATCGTCTGTCGGTTTCACGCCCATAATGGCGTAATAATCCTTTAATTCCATAGCGTTCTCTCGTGTAAATCAACACTTGCAGAAGGTGAACCCTGACAACAGGTATCACCGCTAAGTTTAGGGTAATCCTGATAACGGCGAATGCCAACCGGGAAGGGAGGATATTGCGATAAACGATGCAGGCATTGCACCACCAACAGCGCAGTCGAGGTTACGGCATCTGTTGTGTGGTGCGAAAAATGAGATTAGCTAAACATCAGGATTTGCTTATCAGGAAGCGGACCGTATCAGCATAGTTTTGCACGAATGCATTAAGATCATCTGACTTCAGTCCTTTTGGATTGATCATATATTTTCCGTTGATAAAAATGGCGGGCACACCGGTTAAATCAACTGCCTTCGCCATTTCTTGCTGCTTAGCGGTCAGTGATTTCACGGCAAAGCTATTCCATGCCGCATCATAATCACTGGCGCTGACGCCCGCGCTGATAAATACGTTACGAATATCGTCCGCTGTTTTAACGGTTTGTTTTTTCTGAACGGCATCAAAAAGCAACGGCTTAACTTTATCTTGTACGTTCAACAGCATGGCGACGGACCAGGCGTGGGTCATGTCTTGCCCCAGCGGACCTAAAAAGTCGACGTGGTATTCGGTGAGTTTGACATCTGCAGGCAATACTTTTTTCACGTTATCAGTGATTTCAAAAACTTCATCGTACTGATAACAGGAAGGGCAATAGAATGAGAAAAACTTCAGTGCGGCTGGAGCGGAAGCGACAGGTTTTTCCAGTGAGATATACTCTTTGCCGTCGGTAAATGATGCTGCCTGAGCGCTAACTGTAAAAAGTAACCCAATCAGGGGTAATAAATATTTTTTCATTTCCATATACTCTAAATAACATTTAATAAACAAATTATCTGCTAATGAATACGTTATTCATTGCGTCTGAATATAATAAGGAAATTCTCTGGAAATGCGCTGACCCTTACTTTCATTTACGCATCAGTACGTGGTGGGCATTATCTGTGTGCTGTCATGGAAATATCTTTTGGCATTCTTCGTAAATAGTGAATGATAACTTGGGTGATATTTTCAGGGGTGTTTTTAGCAATGTTATAGTGTAATAAATAAAGGCGGGAATATGATTAATTATCATTTCGTTTTTAAAGCGTGAATTACAGGTTGTTGCGTTAAGTTCTGCAAATAACTCCGTAGATTTTCTTTTTCTTGTCGCGCGTGAATGAATAGGGTAAGTGTCAGAGATGAGCAACCCAAATGGATATCGCTATGATCGACCACCTGGATCACCTGGTACTAACCACCAATCATGAAGAGGCTTGCGTTCGTTTCTATGTCGAGCTTTTAGGCATGAGGCTGGAAACCTTCGCGCAAGGTCGGAAAGCCTTCGTCTTTGGCAATCAGAAAATCAATCTCCACATTCGGGGAAAAGAGTTTGAACCCAAAGCCTACGCGCCAACGCCGGGGGCGCTGGATTTATGTTTTATCACCACGCGTACGCTGGAAGAGGTGATGGAGACGTTTCAAACCCACGGAGTCGAGATTATTGAAGGGCCCGTTGCACGTACCGGTGCGACAGGACCTATTCGCTCGGTGTATGTCAGGGATCCCGATCTCAATCTGATTGAAATCGCGGTATATCCAGCAGATGGCAGGACATAACTTTACAGCGGAAAGGTTGCCAAAACCTGGCGAGTGGTTAAGATAACTCGCATCAATGAGTGAGGGTATAATGGCGAAACGTCAACGGATGGGATGGTGGTTCCTCTGTCTGGCATGTGTTGTGGTGATGGTTTGCACCGCACAACGCATGGCGGGCCTGCACGCGTTGCAGATGGATACCGCCGTTACAAGCGTTGTCGCCAGCGCACAAGTGCAGACCGATGAGGCCTCACCCGTTACCCCTTGTGAACTGAGTGCGAAATCATTACTGGCTGCGCCACCCGTATTGTTTGAAGGTGCTATTCTGGTGCTGTGCCTGCTGCTGTCGTTGCTGGCGCCAGTACGGGCGTTTCGTCTACCTTTTTTCCCACCGCGAGCCATCTCGCCGCCCACTCTCCGGGTGCATCTCCGATTTTGCGTCTTCCGTGAATGACAGAACAGCCGTTGCTGACTGTTAGATAATTATTCACGGAGAAAAACTATGATGACTGTTTTCAGACAGGCGCTGCTCTGTCTGTTATTGCTATGGCTGCCCGTATCTTGGGCGGCTGAACCCGGCTGGCTGCGTTCACCCGATAACGATCACGCCAGCGTGCGGTTACGCGCTGATACGTCCGCAGGCGGAGAAACCCGTCTGTTGCTGGATGTCAAACTGGAGGACGGCTGGAAAACCTACTGGCGTTCTCCGGGCGAGGGAGGCGTTGCACCTGCTATCGCCTGGAAAGGGGAAATGCCCGCGGTCGACTGGTTCTGGCCAACCCCTGCTCGTTTTGAGGTCGCCAATATCACTACTCAGGGGTATCACGATAAGGTGACGTTCCCGATGGTGGTGCGCGGTAGAGCGCCCGCCACGCTCAGCGGCGTTTTGACGCTATCCACCTGTAGCAACGTTTGCCTGTTGACGGATTTTCCTTTTTCCGTGACGCCCACAGCCCAGGACCCGACTTTTGCACATGACTATGCTCAGGCGATGGGACAGATCCCACTTGCCAGCGGCCTGACCGATGCTCTGAGCGCTGGCGCACGGGCGGGAGAGTTAGTCGTCGAGGCTCGCCGTGCGGGAGGCTGGACTGAACCAGGGCTGTATCTGGATGCTGTTGATGATGCGGATTTTGGCATGCCGCAAATTCATGTTGAGGGGGAGACGTTACGCGCTACGGTACCTGTACATGACGGTTGGGGAGAAGGCGCGCCGGATCTGCGTGGTAAGTCAGTCACGCTGGTGCTGGCAGACAACGGTGTTGCCCAGGAGAGTCGTCTTGCGATTGGCGAAGCCCCGGTTGTTGAGAACGCCTCACTCCCACTGTGGCAAGTGGTGTTCATGGCACTGATGGGCGGTTTGATCCTCAATCTGATGCCTTGTGTGTTACCGGTTCTGGGCATGAAGCTGGGATCTATTTTGCTGGTCGAGGAAAAAAGTCGTCGCCAGATCCGTCGTCAGTTCCTCGCATCGGTAGCCGGAATACTGGTCTCGTTTATGGCACTGGCGCTTTTGATGACGGTACTGCGTTTAACCAATCAGGCCCTTGGCTGGGGGATCCAGTTTCAGAATCCGTGGTTCATTGGCGTCATGGTGCTAGTGATGCTGACGTTCAGCGCCAGCCTGTTCGGTTGGTTTGAATTCCGACTCCCTTCTGCAATGACCACCACGCTGGCGACTCACGGCGGCAACGGACTGTCGGGACATTTCTGGCAAGGTGCATTTGCGACACTGCTTGCCACGCCGTGCAGTGCCCCGTTTCTGGGAACGGCGGTGGCGGTAGCATTGACCGCTTCGCTGCCGACGTTGTGGGGATTGTTTATCGCACTTGGGCTGGGGATGAGCTTACCGTGGCTGCTGGTGGCCCTGCGTCCCGGTCTGGCGCTGCGTTTGCCGCGGCCAGGGCGGTGGATGAATATTTTGCGGCGTCTGCTTGGCGTGATGATGCTGGGTTCGGCTATCTGGCTTGCGACGTTGCTGCTCCCACACTTAGGGTTTAGCGGACAAAGTAGCGCTAAAGAAAGCGTGAACTGGCAACCGCTAAGCGAGCAGGCGATTGAGGATGCGCTGGCGCAACATAAGCGCGTGTTCATTGACGTCACAGCCGACTGGTGCATCACCTGTAAGGTAAACAAATACAACGTGTTGCATAAAGAAGACGTACAGGCCGCATTGCAACAGCCGGATGTGGTGGCGCTGCGCGGCGACTGGACACTCCCTTCTGAAGCTATTACCGAATTTCTAAAAAAACGCGGCCAGGTTGCTGTGCCGTATAACCAAATTTATGGCCCCGGTCTGCCGGATGGCCAGGCGTTACCCACGTTGTTAACCC
Organism: Citrobacter portucalensis; assembly: GCF_002042885.1. Lineage (GTDB taxonomy): Bacteria > Pseudomonadota > Gammaproteobacteria > Enterobacterales > Enterobacteriaceae > Citrobacter > Citrobacter portucalensis. Next base: position 135,022 of record NZ_MVFY01000009.1, on the reverse strand, counting down.
GCGATGCGGTACTGCAAACGTTGAATGATGCCAAAGGAGTAACCCCATGAAAATGATGATTGTTCTGTTGTTAACCCTGTTTTCTGCCGTCAGTATCGCGAAAGAGCCTGCGCCGTTTACCCCGGAACAGGAAAAGCAAATTGAAGCATTAATTCAGGAAGCCTTGTTTAACGATCCCAACAGCCCGCGGATTGGCGCGAAGCAGGCGAAACTGACCCTGATAAACTTCACCGATTACAACTGCCCATACTGCAAGCAGTTGGATCCAATGCTGGAAAAAATTGTGCAGAAATACCCTGACGTGGCGGTAGTGATTAAACCGCTGCCGTTTAAAGGTGAAAGTTCGGAACTGGCGGCGCGGACCGTGCTGACGACATGGCATGAGCATCCGCAACAGTCCCTGGCATTACATGAAAAATTGATGCAGAAGAAGGGCTATCATACCGACGTCAGTATCAAACAGGCGCAGGAAAAAGCGGGGGCCAGTCCGGTGACGCTGGACGCCCAAAGTGCTGAAACGCTGAGCACTAACCTGCAACTGGCGCGACTGGTGGGGGTGCAGGGAACCCCGGCAACGATTATTGGTGATGAACTCATTCCCGGGGCTGTGTCGTGGGAAACCCTTGAGGAAGTGGTTAAAGAAAAACTGGCGGCGGCCAATGCTCAGTAAACTGCGCCGCTGGTTGCGCGAAGGGCTGATCTTACTGGCGCTGTTGGCGGGGACAATGCTGTTGATGGATGCCTGGCGCGCGCCGCATCTCCCTGCCTCCTTTGACAGCACGCCTTTACAAACACTGGATGGTGAAACCGTCACGCTGGCGGCGCTCAGCAAAGACGAGCCGGTGTTGCTTTATTTCTGGGCGAGCTGGTGCGGCGTATGCCGCTTCACGACGCCGGAAGTCGCCAGGCTGCGTTCGGAAGGGGAAAATGTGATGACCATTGCGTTACGTTCCGGAAATGAAGCTGAGGTATCTCGCTGGCTGTCGCGTAAAGGCGTGGACTTTCCGGTCATCAATGATGCGAACGGGGCCATTTCCCGCAGTTGGGCAATCAGCGTCACGCCCACGCTGGTGGTGATGTCACAAGGTCGGGTAGTATCAACCACCAGCGGCTGGACCAGCTACTGGGGCATGAAACTTCGGTTGTGGTGGGCGAAAACGTTCTGATAAATGTGCCGGGGAAACCCGGCATTTTTTATGGCGTCGCCCTCCCCAGGAAGGCATATTTCGTTGCCTGACGAAGCAAACACAGTGATTAACGTCCAGAATCAGTCATCTTCTCTTTTCCAGGAAAGTGCAACATGACGAGTTCTTTAGCGTTTGGACCCGCCCTGGTGGTGATGATTGCCGCCACATTTGTCCTCGCCGGGATGGTGAAAGGCGTTACGGGTATGGGGTTACCTACCGTGGCTATGGGGATCCTCGGATCGCTTATTTCGCCAGTTGCCGCGGCGGCCATGCTGTTATTGCCTTCGCTGATAAGCAATTTGTTCCAGTTTGGCGGTGGTGGAAATACACGCCAATTACTCAAACGACTGTGGCCAATGCTGCTGACAGTAGTGGTGGCGACACTGCTTGCCAGCGCCTGGATTACCGGTGGTGACACCACCCGAACTCAGTTTGCACTCGGCGTAGCGCTGGTGGCCTACGCTATCTGGACGCTGGCGGGAAAGAAAATCGCGGTGGCCCCGCAGCGTGAAAAACCGTACTCCCTCGTTATTGGATTTGTGACCGGCTTATTGACCGGCGGAACCGGGGTGTTTGTGATGCCCGCCGTGCCCTGGATCCAGTCCCTCGGCTTTGAGAAAGATGAACTGGTGCAGGCGCTCGGGATCTCTTTTACCTTTTCGACCCTGGCATTGGCGCTGGGTCTGTGGTGGCACAACGCGCTGCCCATACAATCGCTAAGTTTGTCGGCTTTGGCCATTGTTCCTGCGCTGATTGGCCAATGGATAGGTACCCGTGTGCGAAGGGTTATTTCTCCGCTCGTGTTTAAACGCTGTTTTCTGTTTTGTCTGGTCGGGTTGGGTACAGAGATGATGCTACGTGCTGTGTGACCGGTGCGGTGACTTTGCGCGACTTTCATGGCATCGTTAATTCAGAGATTCAGGGCCAATGAGGTCGTTATGGCATCCGTGATATTACATGAAGAAGAGGGCGATCTGGAGTCGAAAATGGCACTCACTGCGGCAGTGATGGCCGATAAATCGCGCTCGCGTATGTTGTGCGCCCTAATGGATGGCTGCGCCTGGACTGCAACTGAGCTCAGCGCGGTGGCGGATATATCCGCGTCGACCGCCAGCGCGCATCTCGCGCGTCTGTGCGAACAACGTTTTGTTGTCGCGTTGGCGCAGGGCAGACATCGTTATTTTCGCCTTGCAGGTTCCGATATCGCTGAACTGCTGGAACGCCTGATGGGCGTTGCGTGGGCGACATCAACGCCCCGCAGAATCACTACACCGCCAGGTTTGCGCCATGCCCGCACCTGCTACGACCATCTCGCCGGAGAGGTTGCGGTGAGGTTGTTCGATACGCTGGTTTCCCGTCAGTGGTTAACGCCGGATGGTGAAACGCTGACTCCTCTTGGGCAGGAAAAGCTGGCACAGATGGGGATTGTCCTGGCGGCTGGCTCATCCCGGCGGAAGTTAACCTGCGGTTGTCTGGACTGGAGCGAACGACGTTATCATCCTGGTGGTGTGCTTGGCGCAACGCTGCTGCGCTGGTTCAGTGAACAGCGATGGATAAAAACCGAACAGGGCAGCCGTCATGTCATCTTCACACCTCTTGGCATTCGTAAACTCGAAACCGAGTTTGGTGTTAAAACGACACGCTAGATGGTCTGTTTTGCGAAAGCGTTCCCGGAAATATGTCATATTTCTGTCACACTCTGTTGTGATTGATAACAACAAGAGGTCGTAGGGATGAATAAATCGTTAATCGCCACAGCCGTGGCAGGGGCTGTCTTATTGTCAACCGCCGCGCAGGCGCAGACCGCGCCGGAAGGCTATCAGCTTCAGCAAGTATTGATGATGAGTCGGCATAACTTACGCGCACCTTTAGCCAATAATGGCAGCGTTCTTGAGCAGTCCACCCCCAAACAATGGCCAGAATGGGATGTCCCCGGCGGACAACTCACTACTAAAGGCGGTGTGCTGGAAATCTATATGGGCCACTACATGCGAGAGTGGCTGGCAGAGCAGGGGATGGTGAAATCGGGCGAATGCCCGGCACCGAACACGGTCTATACCTATGCTAACAGCCTGCAGCGTACGGTCGCCACGGCGCAGTTCTTTGTCACCGGTGCTTTCCCTGGTTGCGATGTTCCGGTCCATCATCAGGAAAAAATGGGCACCATGGATCCCACCTTTAACCCGGTGATCACCGATGATTCCGCCGCCTTCAGCCAGCAGGCCGTTCAGGCCATGGAGAAAGAGCGCAGCAAAATGCAGCTCAACGATAGCTATCAGTTGCTTGAGCAAATGACCGACTACAAAGACTCTCCGTCCTGCAAAGAAAAACAGCAGTGTTCCCTGACCGATGCCAAAGATACGTTTAGCGCGAAGTACCAGCAGGAGCCTGGGGTTTCGGGGCCGCTGAAGGTGGGGAATTCGCTGGTTGATGCCTTCACGTTGCAATATTACGAAGGCTTCCCGATGGACAAAGTTGCCTGGGGCGAGATTAAATCCGATCAGCAGTGGAAGGTTCTGTCGAAGCTGAAAAACGGCTATCAGGATAGCCTGTTCACCTCCCCGGAAGTGGCGCAGAACGTCGCCAAACCGCTGGTGAAATATATTGATAATGCGCTGGTTACTGAACGCGCGAAAGCACCGAAAATAACCGTGCTGGTGGGGCATGATTCAAATATCGCTTCGCTGCTCACCGCGCTGGATTTTAAACCGTACCAGCTTCACGATCAGAACGAGCGTACGCCGATTGGCGGGAAGATTGTCTTCCAGCGCTGGCATGACAGCAATGCAAATCGTGATCTGATGAAAATCGAGTATGTGTATCAGAGCTCGCAGCAGTTGCGTAATGCAGACGTTCTGACGCTGAAATCCCCGGCGCAGCGCGTAACGCTGGAGCTGAAAGGATGTCCGATAGATGCGGATGGTTTTTGCCCGATAGATAAGTTCGATAGTGTGCTGAATGAGGCGGCTAAGTAAAAGAAAACTCCCCCGTGTTCGCGGGGGAGTCAGCGCGCTAGACGTTTTTGCGTTCGATAGTCTGTTCACCCCAAAAGAGCGAATCTTTGTCTGTTTTTTCAAAGGCTTTGATGAGTACTTCATCGCTACCTTCTTCCCAAATTTTTTCCGCCAGTTTCTCGTCATAATGTGCGACTTCAAAAATGGCTTCGGCTATTTCCGGCGATGTATTGCGCAGACTTGCCCATTCGCCGACGCGATGGGCTTTCGCTTCTTGAGTTGGCATTCGAATCCTCCTGTTGAAGATTAGCCGTTGAGTTTTACTGCCAGACCTGCGACATATTCACCCTGATAGCGGGCGATAGATAACTCTTCCTGACTTGGCTGGCGGGAGCCGTCGCCTCCGGCAATGGTGGTTGCACCGTAAGGGGTACCGCCGCGAACTTGAGAGACATCAAACAGCTCTTGCGCCGCGTAACCGATAGGTACAATCACCATCCCATGGTGGGCAAGCGTAGTCCAGGTTGATGTAATGGTTTGTTCCTGACCGCCGCCGGTTCCCGTTGAGCTGAATACGCTGGCGAGTTTGCCGTACAGGCCGCCAGAGGCCCACAGCCCGCCAGTCTGGTCGAGGAAGGTACGCATCTGACCGGACATATTGCCAAAGCGCGTGGGGGTACCAAAAATGATGGCGTCGTAATCAGCCAGTTCTTGCGGGGTTGCGACTGGTGCGTTTTGTGTTTTGCCGCCAGCCTTAAGGAAAATCTCGGGCTGCATGGTCTCTGGTACACGCTTAATAATCACTTCCGCGCCATCTACCTTATTTGCGCCTTCTGCGACTGCGTGGGCCATAGTTTCAATGTGTCCGTACATGGAATAATAAAGCACCAGAACTTTTGCCATTTTACACTACTCCTCGAGTTAACCGTGTCCGTAGCGATTCGCTACCTACCTTTAAAGATATGACGTACTGTCAGGAGTGCAAATTTCACAATCACTTCTTTGATTTATAACAATTTTTATAACAACCTTCTTTGTAGCAAAATGATACATATTTAACCGGGTAGAATTCGGTAGTCATAAGAAAGACTTATTGATTTCTTATGGTGATTATTTCTTTGTCACTCCTGATCCTGTTGCAGGATATTACAGTTAGCGTCTGCACTGGCCACACTTCACTATGCTTATTCCCACGCAGTTATTTTCAGGGCCTCGCCCGTAACGCTGCGTGAGGTATCACTCCTCAGTACCTATGCAATATGATGTCTAATCAATGACGGAGGTCAGTAATGGCAAACCATCGGGGCGGTTCCGGCAACTTTGCGGAAGACCGCGAAAGAGCATCAGAAGCAGGTCGAAAAGGTGGCCAGCACAGCGGGGGCAACTTCAAGAATGACCCGCAACGCGCTTCAGAGGCAGGCAAAAAAGGGGGCAAAAATAGTCACGGCAACAACAAATCGTAATTGTCGGGCTATCTGTCAGATATGTCGTGACGGCTGAGAGTCAGAGACAGACGTTACGTAGCCACCGCCGCCGGGTCTTTCCGGCGGTTTTTTTTGTCTGCAAGGTTGAACTGTAACAAAACGCAACGCAGACTAATGACATTCAGTTAATCGGGTGTCTCATGTCATTACTTTCTCGCTATTCCTTCTCTGTTAAACCTCAGGAAGCGATCCTCATTGTGATCACCATGTTCTGGGGTGGCACGTTTTTGGCGGTGCAATATGCCGTTACCCTGAGCGGCCCTTTTTTCTTTGTCGGTGTGCGTTTTGCCACTGCCGCGCTGGCGGTCGCACTTTTGTCGTTACACACACTGCATAAGCTGACGTGGCTGGAAGTTAAAGCAGGGGTTGCAATCGGTATCGCAATTGCGCTGGGCTATAGTCTGCAAACCTGGGGGTTACAGTTTATTCCCAGCAGTAAATCGGCGTTTATTACCGCGATGTACGTACCGTTGGTGCCGCTTTTACAATGGTTGTGTCTGGGACGCATGCCAGGTCTGATGCCGTGCGTCGGCATTGTGCTGGCCTTTATCGGATTGATTTTTCTTGCCGGACCGGGAGGCAATTTACTGGCTTTAGGCGAAGGCGAGTGGATCACACTCGCCGGTGCGGTGGCGATTGCGGCAGAAATTATCCTGATTAGCGCGTGGGCAGGAAAAGTGGATGTTCGTCGGGTAACGGTAGTGCAACTGGCAACCGCTTCGATAGTGGCGTTTATGGCGATGGGACCGGCCGGAGAGAACGTACCACCAATGTCTACCGGATTGCTGGTGGTGGCGCTGGGGCTGGGTATTTTTAGCGCGATTATTCAGGTCACCATGAACTGGGCGCAGCGCAGCGTTTCGCCGACGCGCGCGACGGTTATTTATACCGGTGAACCGGTGTGGGCGGGGATCTTTGGCCGTCTGGCGGGTGAACGCTTACCGCTACTTGCATTGCTTGGTGCGGCATTCATTATTGTTGGCGTACTGGTCAGCGAGCTGAAGTTCAAAAAGAAAAAAGCGCTTGGACAAGAGGCGCCGCCGGAATCGCTTTAATTTAACCATTCACCGCGTGATTTGGTATGCTGACGCCCTCACAAGAAGGAGAGGGCGCATGGTCCAACGCGCAGAGAAAAAAACAGGTAAGCGCTCGCAGGCCGTCAGTGCAAAACGCCAGGCCATCTTAACCGCGGCATTAAATATCTTCTCCCAATATGGGATCCACGGCACGCGCCTGGAGCAGGTGGCAGAGCAGGCGGGCGTGTCAAAAACCAATCTACTTTATTACTACCCGTCAAAAGAGGTGCTTTATATCGCCGTTTTACGGCAGATCCTCGACATCTGGCTGGCTCCATTGAAAGCTTTTCGCGAAGACTTTGCGCCGCTGGTGGCCATTAAAGAATACATTCGCCTTAAGCTGGAAGTGTCGCGCGATTACCCTCAGGCCTCACGGCTGTTTTGTATGGAGATGCTGGCCGGAGCGCCTTTATTGATGGCAGAACTGGAGGGGGATCTCAAAACGCTAATTGATGAGAAATCCGCGCTGATTGCCGGTTGGATCAAAAGCGGAAAACTGGCTCCGGTCGATCCGCATCATCTGATTTTTATGATTTGGGCTTCAACTCAGCACTACGCCGATTTTGCCCCACAGGTAGAGGCGGTGACGGGCGCAACGCTGCGTGATGAAGCCTTTTTTAACCAAACGGTGGAGAGCGTACAGCGGATGATTATTGAAGGGATCCGCGTGCGTTAACTGGCCGGCGGTAACGGGCAGCTTAAATCGCCTTCTTCACACTGCAAAAGTGAGGCGAGAAACGCTTCGCGCTCGTTGGTCTTATCCGTCAGGCACTGGCTGGAAATCATCGCCTGAACGCTACCGCCTTCAGTGCCAGAACTGATTAACGCACAGTCCGCATCGCGCAAAGTTATCCAGGATACTTGCGCTTTTTTCAGTAAATCGCGCTGGGTTGGGGCGGCGCGCTTCAGCGCATTCTGATAAGTTTCATTAAGTTTGGCGTCGGCCGCTTTATACTGCTCTGCCGCACAGGTGTTCATCTCAATCTGCGTGTTCGCGTTGGCGCAGTCATCCGCCAGCGCCTGGCCGCTCAGCAGCAGCGCTGCACATGTCAGTACGATTCGTTTCATGCTTCCCTCTGGCTTCATAAAAAAAGGCCCCGTTACCGGAGCCTTAATTAACCACAACCTTAGCCGATTGTCATCAGGCTGGCGTTGCCTCCGGCGGCGGCGGTATTGACGCTCAGTGAGCGCTCAATATACAACCTTTCCAGTAGGATATTGCTTTCGCCGCGGGCAAAGCCCTGGACCGACACAATCGCCCCTTCGCGGGCCGCCACCGCTTCACACAGTGCGCGAAGCTGATCGGAATCACCGTGGAAAATAACCGCATCAAACGGCTGCGTAGTGATGTTGTCCGCTTTGGCAAACTGGATGCGCCCGGAAACTACTGCTGGCAGGCGTTTTGCCAGGTCGCGATGGAATGTATCATCTGGCCACAGGATTAAGCTACCAACGGAAGTTACAGCGGCAACCTGTACCAGCGCATCCTGTTCATCATCGGCGATACACAGCACGCGTTCGCGCGGCAACAGCGTCCAGGTATTGCGCTCGCCGGTGGGGCCTGGCAGCAGGCGTTGCGTTCCGGCCTGCGCCAGTTCGCCAAACTGCTGGCAGAGCGCACGCAGTGCTGGACGATCGGTTGCCCATTCGCTAAGCGCTTCCAGCGGCTGAACGAGCGCCGTTTTAAGCTGTGCATCGACAGGGTATTCGGCATCCTGACGGGCAAGCGTAATGCCTAACGCATTTTCCGGACGGTTTGCCAGCAGGCGGTACAGATACAGCGGTCCACCCGCTTTTGGCCCGGTTCCTGACAAGCCTTCGCCACCGAATGGCTGCACTCCGACGACGGCGCCGACCATATTGCGGTTAACGTACAGGTTACCCACATGTGCCGAACCCGTGACCTGGGCGATGGTTTCATCGATACGGGTGTGCACGCCCAGCGTCAGGCCGTAGCCGGAGGCATTAATTTGCTCAATCAGGCTGCCCAGATTGTTGCGGGTGTAACGCACAACGTGCAGTACCGGACCGAACACCTCTTTTTGCAATTCGTCGAAGCTTTCCAGCTCGATAAGCGTCGGCGCGATAAAGGTACCGGTTTGCCATTCACGCGCATCGTCGCTGTTTTCGCGCGCGGCCTGGAACACCGGACGCCCTTTGGCGCGCATGGCCTGAATATGGCGCTCAATATTGGCTTTGGCTTCTTCATCGATTACCGGTCCAATATCGGTGGTCAGGCGGCCCGGATTACCCATGCGGCATTCCGCCATTGCGCCACGCAGCATTTTCAGCGTATGGTCGGCGACATCGTCCTGCAGACACAGGACGCGAAGCGCGGAGCAGCGCTGTCCGGCGCTGTCAAAGGCAGAAGCCAGAACGTCGACCACGACCTGTTCCGTTAACGCAGAAGAGTCGACGATCATGGCGTTCATCCCGCCGGTTTCGGCGATAAGCGGGATTGGACGCCCCTGAGCATCAAGGCGGGTCGCGATATTACGTTGCAACAGCGTGGCGACTTCCGTTGAGCCGGTAAACATGACGCCGCGTACGCGCTCATCGGAAGTGAGCTGTGCCCCGACCGTTTCACCTTGACCAGGCAACAGCTGCACCACGCCTGGCGGCACGCCTGCTTCGAGTAAAATGGCAATACCCTGGGCGGCAATCAGCGGAGTTTGTTCCGCGGGTTTTGCCAACACGCTGTTGCCCGCCGCCAGCGCAGCGGCAATCTGCCCGGTGAAAATGGCCAGCGGGAAGTTCCAGGGGCTGATACAGACCACCGGCCCTAACGGACGATGGGTTTCATTATCGAAGTCATCGCGGACCTGACCGGCATAATAGTGCAGGAAGTCTACCGCTTCGCGCACTTCCGCAATGGCGTTGCTGAAGGTTTTGCCCGCTTCGCGCACCAGAATGCCAATTAACTGCTGCATCTGGCCTTCCATCAGAACGGCGGCGCGATGCAAAATAGCGGCGCGCTCTTGTGGCGGTGTGGCGAACCAGATCGGCGCGTTATTTACCGCGTTCTGCAATGCCTGTTCCACTTCGCTGTGAGTCGCTTCACGCACGTAACCGACAATGTCTTTCGGTTCGGCTGGGTTGACGACTGGGGTCATTTCACCGTCAGCAACCGGATGTTCGAGCATCGGTTTAGCGTGCCATTTTTGCAGCGCGCTGTTGAGCAGGGCGGAGGACAGTGAGGCCAGACGATGTTCGTTCGCTAAATCCAGTCCGCCTGAGTTTTCGCGGCCTTTACCGTACAGGTCACGCGGCAGGGCAATCTTCGGATGTGGCAGACCAGCCTGGCCTTCCTGCTGCGCCAGTTTTTCAACGGCTTCGACCGGATCGGCTACCAGTTCATCCAGCGGCAGGGTAGTGTCTGCAATGCGGTTGACGAACGAGGTGTTGGCGCCGTTTTCCAGCAGACGACGCACCAGGTATGCCAGCAGCGTTTCATGCGTGCCTACCGGTGCATAAATGCGGCATGGACGATTCAGTTTACCATCGGCAACTTTACCTGTGACCTGCTCATACAGCGGTTCGCCCATACCGTGCAGGCACTGGAACTCGTACTGACCCGGATAGTAGTTTTGACCGGCCAACTGATAAATCGCCGCCAGCGTATGGGCGTTGTGGGTGGCGAACTGCGGGTAGATCAGATTCGGTACCGCAAGCAGTTTTTTCGCACAGGCCAGATAGGAAACGTCGGTGTAGACCTTACGGGTATAGACCGGATAACCTTCCAGACCGTCCATTTGCGCACGTTTGATTTCGCTATCCCAGTAGGCGCCCTTAACCAGACGGATCATCAGGCGACGGCGGCTGCGCGTGGCGAGGTCAATCAGATAGTCGATAACATACGGGCAGCGCTTCTGGTAGGCCTGAATAACAAAGCCGATACCGTTCCAGCCCGCCAGTTCAGGTTCAAAGCACAGTTTTTCCAGCAGATCGAGGGAGATCTCCAGTCGGTCGGCCTCTTCAGCATCGATATTGATACCGATGTCGTACTGGCGGGCCAGCAGAGTAAGCGACTTCAGACGCGGATAGAGTTCATCCATCACGCGGTCATACTGCGCGCGGCTATAACGCGGATGCAGCGCCGACAGCTTGATAGAAATGCCCGGCCCTTCATAGATGCCGCGGCCGTTAGAGGCTTTACCAATGGCGTGGATTGCCTGTTGGTACGAAACCATATAAGCCTGGGCATCGGCGGCAGTCAGAGCTGCTTCGCCCAGCATGTCGTAAGAGTAGCGGAAACCTTTTTCTTCCAGTTTACGGGCGTTAGCCAGCGCTTCGGCGATAGTCTCTCCGGTGACGAACTGCTCGCCCATCAGGCGCATTGCCATGTCGACACCTTTACGCACCAGTGGTTCACCGCTCTTGCCGATAATACGGTTGAGTGAGCGTGAGAGGCTGGCTTCATTATGCGTAGAAACCAGACGACCGGTAAACAACAGCCCCCAGGTCGCTGCGTTGACGAACAGGGACGGGCTGCGTCCAATGTGCGACTGCCAGTTGCCGTTGCTGATTTTGTCGCGGATCAACGCATCGCGGGTTGCCTTATCTGGAATACGCAGCAGGGCTTCGGCCAGGCACATCAGCGCGACCCCTTCCTGCGAAGAAAGTGAGAATTCCTGCAATAAACCCTGTACCATCCCGGCGCGGCCGCTGGCGGTCTTTTGGTTACGCAGTTTGTCAGCCAGATCGTACGCCAGCTTGTGCGCTTGCTCCGCGATGGGTTGCGGCAGACGAGCCTGCTCCATCAGCATCGGCACAGCATCGGTTTCGGCTCGGCGGTACGCGGCGGTGATTGCTGCGCGGGAAACTGACTGCGGCAGGATTTGTTCGGCAAATTCCAGGAAAGGTTGATGCGCTTCATTCTGCGGCGTGGTTGACTCCTCACCCTCATTCGCGGCACCCGCCAGCAGGGCCGGCAGTTCAGGAAGCGCGTCGTCATTTTCCAGTCTTTCGAGATAATTAAAGATGGCTTGCTTGATCAGCCAATGTGGCGTGCGATCGATTCGTGATGCTGCTGTTTTAATACGCTCGCGAGTGGCGTCATCCAGTTTAACCCCCATCGTGGTGGTTCCCATGCCGTTTACTCCTGTTGTACTGAAATACGGGTCTGATAGTTACCGAGAAATATCCACTATGTTGCAACTTTGTGCAACCGTGTTAAATGTGACTTGGTTTGCAAGCTTGGAAATGAATGAGATGTTAATAAATATGAGTCTTATGATGTGGGCTGTAAAAATTACAGAATCTTTTTCTCTGCGGTAGTTAACACTTTTAAAAGGTGCAACCGGAAAAAGTGTGAGAGAGTGCAACCTACAGAAAAATGCTATCTACTCTGGATTAAATTTGATGTAAATGGTGTGTTAAATCGATTGTGAAAAACCATCGCTTCCGGCAGGATACGGTCGCCCTGGTCAACATAGATATCTTTGCCACGTTCCGGCAGGGTAATAAAACGGCAAGCCACGGCATTGCTGATACATAATTTTGGAGAGTTTTGATGGCTATTAGCACACCGATGTTAGTGACATTCTGTGTCTATATTTTCGGCATGATATTGATAGGGTTTATTGCATGGCGTTCAACCAAAAACTTTGACGATTACATTCTGGGTGGACGCAGTCTGGGTCCATTCGTGACCGCGTTATCCGCCGGGGCATCTGACATGAGCGGCTGGTTGCTGATGGGTCTGCCTGGCGCGATTTTCCTGTCGGGGATTTCAGAAAGCTGGATCGCCATCGGCCTTATTTTGGGCGCCTGGATCAACTGGAAGCTGGTGGCCGGACGTTTACGCGTACACACCGAATACAATAACAATGCGCTGACGTTACCGGATTACTTTACCGGTCGCTTTGAAGATAAAAGCCGAATTCTGCGTATTATCTCCGCGCTGGTTATTCTGCTGTTTTTCACCATCTATTGTGCTTCCGGTATTGTGGCAGGGGCTCGTCTGTTTGAAAGCACCTTTGGCATGAGCTACGAAACAGCACTGTGGGCGGGCGCGGCCGCGACGATCATTTATACCTTTATTGGTGGTTTCCTGGCGGTTAGCTGGACCGATACCGTCCAGGCCAGCCTGATGATCTTTGCTTTGATCCTGACGCCGGTGATGGTAGTCATTGGCGTGGGTGGATTCGACGATTCGCTGGAAGTGATTAAACAAAAGAGCATTGAGAACGTGGACATGTTCAAAGGGCTGAATTTTGTTGCCATCATTTCCCTGATGGGCTGGGGTCTGGGCTACTTTGGTCAGCCGCATATTCTGGCGCGCTTTATGGCTGCAGATTCCCACCATAGCATCGTTCATGCTCGCCGCATTAGCATGGCCTGGATGATTCTGTGTCTGGCAGGTGCTGTGGCCGTGGGCTTCTTTGGTATTGCTTACTTTAACAACAACCCACAGCTTGCCGGTGCCGTTAACCAGAACGCCGAGCGTGTGTTTATTGAACTGGCGCAAATCCTGTTTAACCCGTGGATTGCCGGTATTCTGCTGTCTGCTATCCTCGCTGCGGTTATGTCGACCCTGAGCTGCCAGCTGCTGGTGTGCTCCAGCGCAATCACCGAAGATTTGTACAAAGCGTTCCTGCGTAAAAATGCCAGCCAGAAAGAGTTGGTGTGGATTGGCCGCATCATGGTGTTGGTCGTGGCGCTGGTGTCTATCGCGCTGGCGGCGAACCCGGAGAACCGTGTACTTGGTCTGGTAAGCTACGCCTGGGCGGGCTTCGGCGCTGCGTTTGGTCCGGTAGTCCTGTTCTCCGTAATGTGGTCGCGTATGACCCGCAACGGCGCGCTGGCAGGGATGATCATTGGTGCGGTGACGGTAATCGTCTGGAAGCAGTTTGCCTGGTTGGGTCTGTATGAAATCATCCCGGGCTTTGTTTTCGGCAGCATCGGTATTGTGGCCTTCAGCCTGTTGGGTAAAGCGCCTTCAACTGCTATGCAGCAACGTTTTGCCGAGGCTGATGCGCATTATCACTCAGCTCCGCCATCGCGTTTACAGGCAGAATAATCTGCCTCTGTCTTCAAGCCCGCCGCGTGCGGGCTTTTTTATTGCTTCCGTTGTAAACCTGCTATAACCATTACCCGCCTGGCCTTTTACATTCAGTCATCATTCTCAAAACATTCTGCTTGAGTTTTTCTTTGCTGTAATGATAATCACTATCACTGTAATTTACTTTTCTTTTCATCAATTGACTGAGAATAACGTTTAAGGGTTCTTCGCATGTTTGTTCCATTTCTAATTATGTTGCGCGAAGGGTTAGAGGCCGCGCTGATTGTCAGCCTGATTGCCAGCTACCTGAAACGGACTCAGCGTGGTCGATGGATTGGTGTGATGTGGATTGGTGTTCTGCTGGCGGCGGCGTTATGCCTGGCGTTAGGGATTTTCATCAACGAAACCACCGGTGAATTTCCGCAAAAGGAACAGGAGCTTTTTGAAGGCATCGTGGCGGTCATTGCCGTGGTGATCCTCACCTGGATGGTGTTCTGGATGCGTAAAGTTTCGCGCAACGTCAAAGTCCAGCTTGAACAGGCTGTCGATAACGCGTTGCAACGCGGCAACCATCACGGCTGGGCGCTGGTGATGATGGTCTTTTTTGCTGTTGCCCGTGAAGGGCTGGAGTCGGTGTTCTTCCTGCTGGCAGCATTCCAGCAGGATGTAGGTATCTGGCCGCCGCTAGGCGCGATGCTGGGACTGGCTACCGCGGTGGTACTGGGTTACCTGATTTACCTCGGGGGCATTCGCCTCAACCTCGGGGCATTCTTTAAATGGACCAGCCTGTTCATTTTGCTGGTGGCTGCCGGTCTTGCCGCTGGGGCAATCCGCGCTTTCCACGAAGCCGGGTTGTGGAATCATTTTCAGGATGTGGCGTTTGACCTGAGCAGTGTGCTGTCGACGCATTCACTGTTTGGCACATTGATGGAAGGCATTTTCGGCTATCAGGAAGCGCCAAGCGTTAGTGAAGTCGCTGTCTGGTTTATCTACCTGATTCCGGCGTTGGTTATGTTTGCGTTACCGCCGCGTTCAGGCACTACGGCATCGCGTACCGCACCTTGATAAAAACGCGATGCAGAATACTTTTTAGTTACAACATACTTATTTATAGGGATAGGTTATGACGTTTAATTTTCGCCGTAGTGCGCTGCAGCTAGGTATAGCCGCGCTGTTTGCCTCCGCTTTTAATGCACAAGCTGCCGATATTCCGCAGGTGAAAGTCACGGTTAACGACAAACAATGTGAACCGATGACTATCACGGTTAATGCCGGGAAAACGCAGTTCATCATCCAGAACCATAGCCAGAAAGCGCTGGAGTGGGAGATCCTCAAAGGCGTTATGGTGGTTGAAGAGCGCGAAAACATTGCACCAGGCTTTAGCCAGAAAATGACCGCTAACCTCCAGCCTGGCGAATATGATATGACCTGCGGTCTGTTGACTAACCCGAAAGGCAAACTGATCGTAAAAGGTAGCGCAACGGCGGATGCCGCGCAAAGCGAGGCTCTGCTGAGTCTGAGCGGCGCGATTACCGAATACAAAGCCTATGTGACAGCCGAAACCGCGCAGTTGGTTGCGGGCACTAAAGCCTTTACCGATGCGATTAAGGCAGGCGATCTGGAAAAAGCGAAATCGCTGTATGCGCCAACCCGTCAGCATTATGAGCGTATTGAACCGATTGCTGAACTGTTCTCCGATCTCGACGGCAGCATCGATGCGCGGGAAGATGATTACGAACAAAAAGCCGCCGATCCTAAATTCACCGGCTTCCACCGCCTGGAGAAAGCGCTGTTTGGCGACAATACCACCAAAGGTATGGATAAGTACGCCGACCAATTAAACAGCGATGTTCTTGACCTGCAAACGCGTATTAGCGAGCTGGCTTTCCCACCGTCTAAAGTTGTTGGCGGGGCAGCAGGACTGATTGAAGAAGTTGCTGCCAGCAAAATCAGTGGGGAAGAAGATCGCTATAGCCATACCGATCTGTGGGATTTCCAGGCCAACGTCGATGGTGCGCAGAAAATTGTCGATCTCCTGCGTCCTCAGTTGCAAAAATCCAATGCTGAACTGCTTGCGAAGGTGGATGCGAACTTCAAAAAGGTCGATACCATTCTGAGCAAGTACCGTACCAAAGACGGCTTTGAAACCTATGACAAACTGACTGATGCCGATCGTAATGCACTGAAAGGGCCAATCACGACGCTGGCGGAAGATTTGTCGCAATTACGCGGTGTTCTGGGTCTGGATTAAGCACTATGCAGCAAGATAATGAAAACGGCGTGAGCGAACCGTCACGCCGACGTTTACTGAAAGGGATGGGCGCCCTGGGTGGGGCGCTGGCGCTGGCGGGTGGGTGTCCGGTTGCCCACGCGCAAAAACCACAAAGCGCGCCGGGCACGTTGTCTCCGGATGCACGTAGTGAAGCGCAGCCGTTTTATGGTCAGCATCAGGCGGGGATCCTGACGCCGCAGCAGGCATCAATGATGCTGGTGGCATTCGATGTTCTTGCCAGCGACAAGGCCGATCTTGAGCGTTTATTCCGGTTGCTGACCAGCCGGTTTGCGTTTCTGACCACCGGTGGACCGGCGCCGGATACGCCGAATCCGCGTCTTCCTCCTATGGATTCAGGTATCCTCGGCGCATACATTGCGCCAGACAACCTGACGATGACGTTGTCAGTCGGCTCCTCGCTGTTTGATGAACGCTATGGCCTGAAATCGCAGATGCCGAAAAAGCTGCAAAAAATGACCCGCTTCCCGAATGATTCACTGGATGCGGCGCTGTGCCATGGCGATGTGCTGCTGCAGATTTGTGCCAACACCCAGGACACCGTCATCCACGCGTTGCGCGATATCATTAAACATACGCCCGATCTCCTTAGCGTGCGCTGGAAACGTGAAGGTTTTATTTCCGACCACGCCGCACGTAGTAAAGGCAAAGAGACCCCGGTCAATTTGCTTGGCTTTAAAGACGGCACCGCGAATCCGGACGCTACGGACGCGAAGTTGATGCAACACGTGGTGTGGGTTACGGACGGGCAGGGCGAGCCTGCCTGGGCACAAGGCGGAAGCTATCAGGCCGTCAGGCTCATTCAGTTTCGCGTTGAGTTCTGGGATCGTACGCCGCTGAAAGAGCAGCAAACGATTTTTGGTCGCGATAAACACACCGGCGCACCGCTGGGTATGCAGCATGAGCATGATGTGCCTGACTATGCCAGGGATCCTGAAGGCGAGGTGATTGCGCTCGACAGCCATATCCGTCTCGCAAATCCGCGTACGAAAGAGACCGACTCCAGCCTGATGATGCGTCGTGGCTACAGTTATTCGCTCGGTGTGACTAATTCCGGTCAACTGGATATGGGGCTGTTGTTTGTCTGCTATCAACACGATCTGGAAAAAGGTTTTTTGACAGTGCAGAAACGTCTGAACGGTGAAGCGCTGGAAGAATATGTCAAACCGATTGGTGGGGGATATTTCTTTGCTTTGCCGGGTGTTAAAACTGCAGATAATTATCTGGGACAGTCTCTGCTTGAAGCCTGATGATTATGCCCCGCAGTACAGCGGGGTTTTTCCTGACATCTTGATGAAGGAACAAACTATTTTTTATGATCGGTATGCGACTGAAATAATTCTGTCATCTTTCTGCAAGAGACTGTCTCTGGTGATAAGATAGAATTTAAGTTAACAACAAGTAAAAATATTGTTGCATTAGCGAAAGGTTATGATGTACTTATAAGTAATAGCGGTAGTTCCCGGCGGTGATTGTCATTCACTATGGAGATCGCGAATGGAAAAGTCCTGTATTGGACACGTTTTTCACAGTAACAGCAGTACCTTACGCGGACGTTTCTCTTCCGGTAGCCTCCTCGTCACCGCTAAATCTCTCTCTCATTCACTTCTTATCTTCGCAACTGACGCCCTGTACGGTGCGCGTAGCTGTGCGTGGCGTCTTATCCGAAAGCAAGCAATGGCTTACAAGGAAGCCAACCCTCAGATGTTCGTGCGCATAATCGTGCCGCCAACGGCGCGTGTGATGTATACCTACAACTCAAGGTGCTATCCATGGGAAGACAAAAAGCAGTGATCAAAGCTCGTCGTGAAGCAAAACGTGTGCTGAGGCGGGATTCGCGTAGCCATAAGCAACGTGAAGATGAATCGGTCACCTCGCTTGTGCAGATGGGCGGCGTAGAAACGATTGGTATGGCGCGTGACAGTCGCGACGCCTCGCCAATCACGGCGCGGAATGAAGCTCAGGCGCACTACCTGAATGCTATCGAGAGTAAACAGCTGATCTTCGCCACCGGTGAAGCCGGGTGTGGTAAAACCTGGATCAGCGCGGCAAAAGCAGCAGAGGCCCTGATCCATAAAGATGTGGACAGGATCATTGTAACCCGTCCAGTTCTGCAAGCTGATGAAGACCTCGGCTTCTTACCTGGAGATGTTTCCGAGAAGTTTGCTCCCTATTTTCGCCCCGTGTATGACGTGCTTGTCAAACGGCTGGGAGCCTCCTTCATGCAATATTGCCTGCGACCTGAGATTGGTAAGGTGGAAATCGCGCCGTTCGCCTATATGCGTGGACGTACCTTTGAAAATGCAGTGGTCATTCTTGACGAGGCTCAGAACGTCACTGCTGCGCAAATGAAGATGTTTTTGACCCGCCTCGGGGAGAATGTGACGGTGATTGTGAATGGGGATGTGACCCAGTGCGATCTACCAGCCCACGTTCGCTCAGGGCTTAGCGATGCGCTGGCCCGTTTCGAAGAAGATGAGATGGTTGGGATTGTTCGTTTCAATAAAGACGATTGCGTCCGCTCTGCGCTCTGTCAGCGGACGCTCAACGCTTACAACTGATAAGTACTCCGTCTTCAAGGCCCGGGAAACCGGGCTTTGTTGTTTGACGCCAGTACATGACCGATCGGGGCTTCTCATCCCCCCCGTAGATGTGCAACATGCGAAAAAAAGCCCGTACTTTCGTACGAGCTCTTCTTAAAATATGGGGGTGAGGGGGGGATTGACTCGCTTCGCTCGCCCTTCGGGCAGCCCACTCACTCCGTTCGCGGTCTGTCCAGCTGGCTGCGCCAGCAGTCGAACCCCGGTCGGGGCTTCTCATCCCCCCGTAGATGTGCAACATGCGAAAAAAAAGCCCGTACTTTCGTACGAGCTCTTCTTAAAATATGGCGGTGAGGGGGGGATTGACTCGCTTCGCTCGCCCTTCGGGCAGCCCACTCACTCCGTTCGCGGTCTGTCCAGCTGGCTGCGCCAGCAGTCGAACCCCGGTCGGGGTTTCTCATCCCCCCGCAGATGTGCAATATGTGAAAAAAAAGCCCGTACTTGCGTACGAGCTCTTCTCAAAATATGGCGGTGAGGGGGGATTGACTCGCTTTGCTCGCCCCTGCGGGGCAGCCCGTTCGCTGCGCTCCCGGTCTGTCCAACTGGCTGCGCCAGTAGTCGAACCCCGGTCGGGGCTTCTCATCCCCCCGTAGATGTGCAACATGCGAAAAAAAAGCCCGTACTTTCGTACGAGCTCTTCTTAAAATATGGCGGTGAGGGGGGGATTCGAACCCCCGATACGTTGCCGTATACACACTTTCCAGGCGTGCTCCTTCAGCCACTCGGACACCTCACCATATTGTTGTTCCTGTGCTACCGGAACGGGCGCTAATGTAGGGGAAACACCGCCCCGCCGTCAATCAACTTTTTGAAAAAAATGTGCATTTACACAAACTTCAAGCAACATGGAGCATAAATAAGCGGGAATTGTTTTTTTTGCCAGCATCCTAAAATTTGCTACTCTGATGTTCCCTCGAAAAATGATGATAATAAGTGCGAGAAAGTTCCGCACAACAATGTTCAGGAGACAATATGGATATAATTTTCTATCACCCAACATTCGATACGACCTGGTGGATTAATGCGTTGGCAAAGGCAATACCTGGTGCGAACGTACGTGAGTGGAAAGCGGGTGATAATGCACATGCTGACTATGCGCTGGTCTGGCATCCGCCGGTTGAAATGCTCGCAGGACGAAAATTAAAAGCCGTATTTGCGCTGGGAGCGGGTGTCGATTCTATTCTCAGTAAACTCAATGCTCATCCGGAAATGTTGGATGCGTCGATCCCGCTTTTCCGTCTGGAAGATACGGGTATGGGCCTGCAAATGCAGGAATATGCTGTCAGTCAGGTGCTGCACTGGTTTCGTCGCTTTGATGATTATCAAGCATTGAAAAATCAGGCGAAATGGCAGCCGTTGCCAGAATATACTCGCGAGGAGTTTACCGTCGGGATCATGGGGGCTGGGGTATTGGGCGCAAAAGTTGCCGAAAGCCTGCAGGCATGGGGATTCCCACTGCGCTGCTGGAGTCGTACGCGTAAATCCTGGTCTGGCGTGGAAAGCTTCGCCGGTACTGAGGAACTGGGCGCGTTTTTGAGTCAAACTCGCGTGCTGATCAACCTTCTGCCTAATACGGCAGAAACCGTAGGCATTATTAACGCTGATTTACTTAGCCAATTGCAGGATGGCGCCTACGTGCTGAACCTTGCACGCGGTGTTCATCTCAATGAAGACGATCTTCTGGCATCGCTGGAAAGCGGCAAGGTGAAGGGGGCCATGCTGGATGTTTATAGTCGTGAACCGCTGCCAGAAAACAGCCCATTATGGAAACATCCGCGTGTGGCGATGACGCCACATATTGCCGCAGTTACCCGTCCGGCAGAAGCGGTGGACTATATCTCCCGCACGATTATGAACCTGGAGAGCGGGCAAGTCGTAACAGGTCAGGTCAATCGCGTTCGGGGATATTGATGGTAACCCGGCAAGTACCGGGTTTCAGCTAAAATACCCGTCATACTTCAAGCTGCATGTGCGTTGGCTACGGTTGTTCACCTGAATCACCTACGTAAGTAAGTGATTCAGGTATCACTCCCTTGCCACCTGCCTGCGACTCGAATTTTAGGGTATTAATGGCGGCGATACCTGCTATCCTTGACGGAAAATGACTACAGGAGAGAGTTATGTATCCCGTTGACCTGCATATGCATACCGTCGCCAGCACCCACGCCTACAGCACCTTAAGTGATTACATCGCGGAAGCTCGTCGCAAAGGCATCAAGCTATTTGCCATTACCGATCATGGACCGGACATGGCGGATGCGCCTCACCACTGGCACTTTATCAATATGCGTATTTGGCCACGTGTCGTGGATGGCGTGGGGATCCTGCGCGGAATAGAAGCCAATATTAAGAATATTGAAGGTGAAATTGACTGTTCAGGTCCGATGTTTACCTCCCTGGACCTCATTATTGCGGGCTTCCATGAGCCGGTTTTTGCACCTCACGATAAAGACACCAATACCCAGGCAATGATAGCTACGATGGCCAGCGGTAATGTGCACATCATAAGTCATCCGGGAAATCCCAAATATCCTGTTGATATTAAAGCAATTGCGCAGGCGGCGGCAAAGTACCAGGTTGCACTGGAAATCAATAACTCTTCGTTTTTGCATTCGCGTAAGGGCAGTGAGGATAATTGCCGTGCGGTTGCTGCGGCTGTGCGTGATGCTGGTGGATGGGTGGCGTTAGGGTCGGATTCACATACCGCTTTCACGCTGGGAGAATTTGGCGAATGCCGTAAAATCCTGGATGATGTTAATTTCCCTGAAGACAGAATTTTAAACGTCACACCTAA
Source organism: Citrobacter portucalensis (assembly GCF_002042885.1). Classification (GTDB taxonomy): domain Bacteria; phylum Pseudomonadota; class Gammaproteobacteria; order Enterobacterales; family Enterobacteriaceae; genus Citrobacter; species Citrobacter portucalensis. The sequence goes on along the minus strand of NZ_MVFY01000009.1, from coordinate 113,634 downwards.
ACGTCTATTGGCGTTTCTGGAATCGCGAGGCATGGAGCCGATCGCGGAATTTGCTGAACTGTAATTGTTACTAACTGGAATATATCAATGAACGAGTTTTCTATCCTGTGTCGTGTACTGGGCTCGCTGTTTTACCGCCAACCGCAGGACCCTTTACTGGTTCCCCTGTTTACCCTGATTAGTGAAGGTAAACTGTCCGCCAACTGGCCGCTGGAACAGGACGAACTGCTCACCCGTTTACAGAAGAGCTGCGATATGCCCCAGTTGGCTGCAGATTACAACGCGCTGTTTGTCGGTGACGAGTGTGCAGTGCCGCCTTATCGTAGTGCCTGGGTAGAAGGGGCGAAAGAATCCGATGTTCGTGCATTTCTTTCAGCCCGGGGCATGCCGCTTGCTGATACACCGGCAGATCACATTGGTACGCTGTTGCTGGCGGCTTCATGGCTTGAGGACCAGTCTGCGGAAGATGAAAGTGAGGCGCTTGAAACCTTGTTTGTAGACTACTTGCTGCCCTGGTGCGGTACGTTCCTTGGTAAAGTTGAAGCGCACGCGAACACGCCTTTCTGGCGTACGATAGCACCGCTGACGCGTGATGCCATTGGTGCGATGTGGGACGAATTGCAGGAAGATACAGACGAATAAATGTGACGTACGTCACTTAAAAGTGCAACTCAATTTATAAGCTTGCATAAATTGTGTGCGCGATCTCATTACCATGCCGTTTTTCTGCTAAGATGCGCGGCATGAACATACTTCTCTCAATTGCAATCACAACGGGCATTCTCTCCGGGATCTGGGGATGGGTGGCCGTTTCTCTTGGTTTACTCAGTTGGGCTGGCTTTCTGGGGTGCACGGCTTATTTCGCCTGCCCGCAAGGTGGGTTAAAAGGACTGTGGATCTCGGCGTGTACGCTGCTAAGCGGTGTGGTGTGGGCGTTGGTGATTATTAACGGTAGTGCGCTTGCTCCGCATATGGACATTATTGGTTATGTCATGACAGGAATTGTCGCGTTTCTGATGTGTATCCAGGCAAAGCAATGGCTGCTTTCATTTGTACCGGGCACGTTCATTGGCGCATGTGCAACATTTGCAGGGCAGGGCGACTGGCGACTGGTTGTACCGTCACTGGCACTGGGCCTCGTATTCGGCTATGCAATGAAAAACAGTGGTCTGTGGCTGGCATCTCGCCGTGAAAATAGAATATCGTCGACGCTGACCAGTAAATAAAAAAGCGTGAGGGTTTTCCTCACGCTTTTTATGCTGTATAGACCCATCAGGATTCTGGCGGTACCGACATATGACGGTATTTAACCAGGATGTCATTATCAACTTGTTTCTTATCCTGCAAATCCCACAATCCGCGATCGATGCCGTCATTAATCAGGAAGATAACGCCCGTTTCAATCGCTGACATCAGACAAAGCATAACCGGTTCGTTAGAGGTGTAGCCAATTTCACCTTCCAACAGACGCTGGTAGTCAATAAAGCGGAACACCCCAGCCTGTACTTCATAAGACAGAATGGTTTTACTGGTATTCACTGACGACAGGATCTCACCGGTGCTGACGTTAACTACGCGCAGGTTTACCGCTATCTGGTCGAGCTGGTATTGCGTATCGGCGCCAATACCAAAATAACGTGCACCGACACCACCCGATTTAACGTTGCTTTCATAACCGATAATTGATCCTTCCACCATGACGTTTGCCGCGGTCAGGGACTGTAGCGGGATCCGGTTATTAATCGCAACCGTACCGTTTTCCTGAGCTGCACGAATGATTTTGCGTTCGTTAAGCAAGTTCTGTAACCCCTGACGTTCCAGTGGGATGAACCAACGAGAATCTTTCAATGCGGTGACAAGCATAGCCGTGGCGCTTTGCGGGACGGCGGTTGAGAAGTTACTTGCCGGGTAAGGTTTAAATTGGCCAGTCTCATCCTGAATGTTGTATACCGACACAAAGATCTTACCTGTAGGCATAGGCAGATGCGTCAAGTCTTTATAGCTTTGGGCTCGGGGCATTAATGTCGGCTTAGCGGCTTCTTGAGGCGGAGCTGTTAAACATCCGCTGAGTAAAATTACTGCCACCATGATAAGTAAACGCTGCATGATTATTTCCTTTCGTGGCTATAACTTAGAAGTCGGTCGACTGTGTTTGTAAACCCGACACTTCAATTGTCGAAGTTTTCCCCGATTTCCTGTCGGTGACATTCAATTGCAGTTGTCCGTCCCGGTTGGCGATATCAATGATAAAATCATTGGTCACCATTCTTCCTGGTTTACCGGTATTAATGTTGGTGAGTAGGCCACCGAGAATTTGTGACTGAATCGCCTGAGTAAAGTTATCCAGAGCTGACGGGGTTTCAATACCGTAATCGTCATAGCTTGGATCTTTATATGAGTTCTGGGCCTGGGCGCTGTTCAACAGAAAAGCACCATTATTCGGGTTGCCACCAAAGTTTGGGTTGCGAAACTGGAACGTCATGTTTCCGGCCCAACTTAATGGTGAAATTAGCATGAGCAAAACCACTGCATGTTTAACACGCATGAAAGCCTCCGGACAAAATCATGTTTTAGAATTCATCACGCGCTAAATCGCTAGTGCTTAATAGTGTTTGATCTATTTGCCGGCGATTTAATGCTTCCTCAGTTTGTGCCAATGCGAAGACTACAATTTTGTCGAAGTCTTTTTTCGTCGGAAATAAAAAAGTCTGGAAGATAACGTCCTGATTGACCGTTATGGTGATCCAACTTCCCCAACGCGCACTGGGTCTTTCATTAATGGTTAAGTTTCCTGTGTACTCGCTTTCCCACTTATCACTAAAGGCCCGATAAAAATCATGCCCGATTGAAGAGACAGTGTGGTCAGTTAACAGCCCGGGAACCTCCACCTCTACGGTTGTCGCTGCGTGCAGACTCCCGGCAGCAAAGAATAAATTTGCTGCCACAATCCAGGTCAAATACCGTTTCATGGCTTTATCGCCTGAGGTTATCATTGGCCCATGAGACCGCCTGCGTACGGTTTTTGACAGCTATCTTTTTGAAAAGATTATAAAGATGTGTTTTTACCGTATTTTCACTGATAAACAGTGAGCGAGCGATTTCAATATTTGAGGCGCCGATACGCAATTTATTAAGGATCTCTTTTTCACGGTGCGTCAGCAGTGCCGACTCCGTGCTGTTATAACGATAATTTCCAGAGTGCGTGATCAGATAACTGGCAAGTTTTTGCGTGAAGTAACATTCACCGCGCAAGATACCCTGCAAGCCGCTTACGACACGCTGCTCGTCTTCAGTTGCGTAAAAAACACCATTGATATGCGGCCAGTTTTCGATATCCCGATAAGGGTAATCATCAGGAGTATTCAACAATAACGTCTTTATATTGTTGTTTTTTCTACTCAAATTATCTTGCCAGTAATGGATCAGTTTTTTATCTGCCTCCATCATATCCAGTAAAACAATGCAGCTGGAGGATATATCATCCAGAGAACGTTGAATATTATGTAGTTTTCCGGTGAGTGCCAGTGATTGTTTTAAATGCTGTAATAATGCAGTTGCCTGCAAAGAAGGTTTTGTGATCAACAATAATGTATGACCATGAATACTATGGACTTCATTAAACATGATGAAACTCCACTTTTTAGTCGCACACCTGACAGCTGTCTCTACTAAAATAGAGGCACCAGAAGTACTGACAGATGTTGCACTGCTGTGTAGATATAAAATATCGACCCAAAGGGGTGAAAATATTAAAACAAATGGACTTCAACTGATTTCAATCTAGCTATTACAAATCTTAAAGCAAGTGTTAAACATGTAACAACTTGTAAAATTATATATTAAAATGTGATTTTATGGTTTTATTAGAGTTTAGATTTGATAGGAAAGTTGTACATTTTACCTTTGCTGCATAGATTTAAAAAATCATACAAATTATACTAACGCATTGATTTTAAATTAGTTAATTAATGGTTGTTGAGTTTTAGATTTCTAATGAATTCTAAAATCCTTGTCTCAATTTACGTTGGTCAATTTTAGATGGAAAAAAATGACCTTTGTCACGACTTGTACCGATGTCTATCTCGACGTTGTACTGAGAGGCCCTGATATCGTGCAAAATGCACTTTCTCAGTGACTGCATAGAAATTCATTACTGATAGCAAAATAAAAATAAAAGCCAGACCAGAAGCGGTGTTATTCACTGTTAATTAGTACTTTGGTGTGAATCCGGATATAAAAATACCACTCGCGGGTGAGTTATTTAAAATGTTTCCACGGACATACTCTTCATCGTAACGTGGCGTTAACAAATGTAAGTCATGTTAACAACAATTTGAGTGGTAATTAATTTAACTTCATGTACGACCAGGTCCAGGGTGACAACATGAAAAACAAGTTGTTATTTATGATGTTTACAATACTGGGAGTGCCTGGGATTGCATCCGCAACCAGTTATGATTTAGCTAATTCAGAATATAACTTTGCGGTAAATGAATTAAGTAAGTCTTCATTTAATCAGGCAGCCATTATTGGTCAGGTTGGTACTGCTAATAGTGCAAATACTCGCCAGGAGGGCACCAAGTTATTGTCGGTCATTTCGCAAGAAGGTTCAGGTAACCGGGCGAAAACAGACCAGACGGGATCAAATAACTTTGCATATATTGATCAAACGGGTAGCTCTAATGATGCGAGTATTAAACAAAGCTCTTACGGTAATACGGCGATGATTATCCAGAAAGGCTCTGGTAATAAAGCCAATATTACCCAGTACGGTACACAAAAAACAGCAGTTGTGGTGCAGAGACAGTCGCAAATGGCAATTCGCGTTACTCAACGCTAATCCATAAACGACGTTTAAATCAATCCGATGGGGGTTTACCATGAAACTTTTAAAAGTGGCAGCATTCGCAGCAATCGTAGTTTCTGGCAGTGCTCTGGCAGGTGTTGTTCCGCAATGGGGCGGTAATCATCATGGTGGCGGTAGCAACTATGGCCCAGACTCTTCAATGAGTATTTACCAATTTGGCTCTAGTAACGTTGCGAATGCGCTGCAAAGTGATGCACGTAAATCAGACGTGACTATCACACAACACGGACATGGTAACGGTGCGACTGTCGGCCAAGGTGCTGATGACAGTACCATTAGCCTGAAACAGACCGGCTTCCAGAACAGTGCTGATATCAATCAGTGGAATGCAAAAAATGCTGATATCAGCGTAACTCAGTTCGGTGGTCGTAACGGTGCTGTGGTTAATCAGACAGCGTCTGACTCCAATGTGCTGATTCAGCAGGTTGGTTATGGCAACAATGCTACAGCTAACCAGCACTAATTCAGTTTTCTGACTGATAATAAACAGGGCGAAAGCCCTGTTTTTTTTCGGGAGAATATTATGCACACGCTATTACTCATTGCCGCGTTGGCAAATCAAATAACATTCAATACAACTCAGCAAGGTGACATGTACACCATTATTCCTCAGGTGACATTAGCTCAACCGTGCGTATGTGAAGTGCAAGTCCTTGCCGTACGTAAAGGAAAGGGCGGACAAAGTCAGTCACAGCAGAAAACAAGCCTTTCGGTCCCTGCTAATCGGCCAATTGAATTAACAAAAATGAGCTTTAATATTTCACCGGAGGATTCGGTCAAAATTATCGTTACCGTTTCTGACGGGCAGTCTCTGCATCTGTCGCAACAATGGCCTGACTCAAACAGTCACCCATAATTTTTTGCCGGATTTGCATTAAGGGTGTGGCTGGGAGTGCAGTGCTGTTCTATGAATATAGAAACGAACAAACGTTTTATTTGATCGTAACTCGCAGCGGTGAAGGATCATTGCGATCCCTCAAGGATGATTAATCATTGAGGAACCCTTATGTGTACATTATTAAAGCGTATTTTAAATACCGGTTTGTGGGGTTTTTCTCTTTTAACCCTCCCCGCAATGGCGACGCAAATCTCACCCGGCGGGGTTATTCATTTTCGTGGTGCAATAGTTGAAGCACCTTGCGACGTTAACACTCGACAACAACAGATTGAATTGTCATGTATGCGTGATGGCACGATGAGTAATAGTCTCTACGACCTGCAACAGGTCACGACAGCGCCTCAGAGTGTGCAACAAATTGCCACGGTGAAAATGCATTACCTCAATGAACAGAAAAGCATGGCTATTCTGAATATTGAATATAAATGAATCATTCTGGCGTAGGTATGCACGCTTATGGCTAAAAAGTGAGATTTCAAGGAAAACCCTGCTGTACACTTAACGGAGAGTGTTTTGTCAGGGGGAACTTATGCAATCGCGTGTTCATGTGTTACAGGGCGACATTACGACGATCGCGGTAGATGTGATCGTCAATGCGGCCAACTCCTCGTTACTGGGAGGAGGTGGAGTCGATGGCGCGATTCATCGTGCTGCCGGGCCTGCGTTGTTGGAGGCCTGCAAACAGGTTATACAACAACAGGGAGAATGCCCGACCGGGCATGCCGTTATCACGCTGGCTGGCGCGCTTCCGGCAAAAGCAGTTATTCACACCGTCGGACCCGTCTGGCAAGGCGGTGATCACCACGAGGCTGAACGACTTGAAGAGGCCTATTTAAATACATTACAACTGGCCTTAGCCAATGGTTATCAATCCATTGCTTTTCCAGCTATAAGCACCGGAGCTTATGGTTACCCACGTGCTGCAGCGGCAGAGATCGCGGTGAAAACGGTGTTGAAATTTATCACCCGACGTACGCTACCCGATCAAATATACTTCGTGTGCTTTGATGAAGAAAACGCTCGACTATACAAGAGATTACTTACCCAACAAGGCGATGAACGCACGGACTGATATGACGCGACTTGAGCGTGCCATCACGCCGCTATGCGTAAACCACCCGGGAGAATGCGGCATTCTGACGTTGGATGACAGCCTGGATGCGTTTGCTGCTCGCTATCGGTTGACGGAAATGGCGGAACGTACCCTGGATGTTCAGTATTACATCTGGGAAAGCGACATGTCCGGGCTATTATTATTTTCCGTTTTGCTGGCCGCAGCGAAGAGGGGCGTCCGGGTGCGTTTGTTGCTGGATGATAACAACACACCAGGTCTGGATGACACGCTGCGTTTGCTGGACAATCACCCTAATATTGAAGTTCGTCTGTTTAATCCCTTTTCCTTTCGCATCCTGCGTGCCCTGGGCTATTTAACCGATTTTGCCCGGTTGAATCGGCGTATGCACAACAAAAGTTATACCGCTGACGGCGTCGTAACTCTTGTGGGGGGGCGAAATATAGGCGATGCCTATTTTGGCGCAGGCGAACAACCACTATTTTCCGATCTGGACGTTATGGCTATTGGACCGGTTGTCCAGGATGTTGCAGACGACTTTGACCGTTACTGGCACTGCCGCTCGGTTTCAACATTGCAAAACGTACTTGAGGTGGCTGAACCAGCTTCTACGCAAAAAATCGAACTTCCGGAATCCTGGTATAATGATGACATCACGCGTCGCTATCTACATAAGCTGGAAACCAGCCAGTTTATGACCCATCTCGATCAGAGGTCGCTTCCGCTAATTTGGGCGAAAACGCGCTTGTTGAGTGATGATCCTGCAAAAGGAGAGGGGAAAGCGCCGCGCCACTCACTATTACCGCAGCGTTTGTTTGACGTGATGGGATCTCCCACCGAGCGTATTGATATTATTTCTGCCTACTTTGTACCAACCCGCGCCGGTGTGGCGCAGCTCCTGAGACTGGTGAGAAAAGGCGTTAAGATCGCAATTTTAACTAATTCTCTGGCAGCGAATGATGTCGCAGTCGTTCACGCGGGCTATGCGCGTTGGCGAAAAAAACTCCTGCGCTACGGCGTGGAGTTATACGAGCTTAAACCAACCCGCGATCGCGTTTCAGCAGTACACGACCGGGGATTAACCGGTAATTCAGGCTCCAGCCTGCATGCGAAAACCTTCAGTATTGACGGTCGTAAAGTGTTTATAGGATCGCTTAATTTTGATCCCCGTTCAACGTTGCTCAATACGGAAATGGGGTTTGTGATTGAGAGTGAAGTACTGGCCGAGTTGATTCATAAACGTTTTATGCAAAGCCAGCGTGACATGGCTTGGCAACTACGTCTTGACCGTTGGGGCAGAATCAACTGGGTTGATCGGCTTTCTGGCAGCGAACAGGTACTGAAAAAAGAACCCGCTACAGGATTCTGGAAGCGGGTTCTGGTGAGGCTTGCATCCGTGTTGCCCATTGAATGGCTGCTCTGAACCATTCAATGCAAGAAAACTAACCGGCTACCGCCTTGTTTTTATCCTGCTTAATGGGCGGTTTACCCGAAAAGAGAAACTTCAGCACCGGGATCCGTAAATGGATTTCGTACAGTATGACCGCAATTCCAACCACAAAAAGCAGACCGCAGAGAAAACCCAGCAGATTCGACTTGATATGCGGTGTGATATACGCGCCAAAAAACAGCGTTAACGGGTGGTGCACCAAATAGATGAACAGCGACGCGTTGACAAAATAGGTCACGCGAGCCGACTGGAAATTCAGTAAACGGTGGCCAAGCGAAAAGACGACATTCACCATCCATAGCCCCATGGCCATGGTAATGACATATTCGGTTTCATACATCCAGGCATCGCCGTTGCCGTAACGTTGATTGAGCAGGTATGCGACAAATGCGAATGCGGCGCCTAGCGTGCAGCCGCGCGATGGCGTGGTAAACAGTGCTTTCAGATTCGGATTGATAAACGCCAGCGCACCGAGCATAAAGAAAGGCACATAGAACAACGTTTGCATAACGATAAAATTAAACATGCCATCGCTGAGAATCGAAGGGTAGAGGATGAAAATCGTTCTTCTGACGGCGGCATAGCCGACACCCAACAATATGAAAATCAGCGTTAATTTGGTCATTGACACCCCCGATGCAGGGGTACCGTCTCCACGCGATAGTCTATTTTTCATCTGGGTAAACACCCACATGCTCAGGGTCGTTAACACCACCAGAACCAGTAAAAACCACAGATGGGAAATCAGCTCCCAGGCCAGCGCATTGTATTTGTCATAGCCGCTGAGGGTATGCCAGCTGTCTGCTTTCCCTTTCACGTATTGCAGCATGATAAATTGCGGCAGCGTAAGCAGCGGAATCGCGGTCAGCATGGGGATCCCCACGCGTTCTACACGCACCTTCCACCAGCGTTTTAACGGATAGCGCAAAAAAAGCATGTAGGAAAAATAACCTGAAATGACAAAGAAGACCTGCATGCGAAATGCATGGATAAAGTCGTTAAAAAGGGTTAACCACCATGACGGTTCTGCGCTGTTCACGTGCCAGGTGTGGGTGGAGTAGATCAATGAAATATGGAATGGGATCCCTAACAACATTAGCCAGGCACGGATGGAGTCAAGAAAATATTCACGTGGTGGTGATACAGAGCTCATAGACAGTTACGTATTCTCAGACTTTTCGTCTTATCCCTAAGACGAATAATGGTTACATTCGAGGGCAACCCTACACGAAGTCCAACAACCTGTCTCCAGGATAAGCACGCAAAGTGAAAACAGGCAGATGAACCTGCTTAAACCATGAGCCAGCGCGCGAACAATACAGGGATTCAGTTGTCGGAGTACCCGATTATCCATTAAAATGGATCGGATCAATATAAGCACACAAAGGGGGAAGTGCTTACTAATTATGAAACATAAACTACAAATGATGAAAATGCGTTGGTTGGGTGCAGCAGTCATGTTAACGCTGTATACATCATCGAGCTGGGCGTTCAGTATTGATGATGTTGCAAAACAAGCTCAATCCTTAGCCGGGAAAGGCTATGAGGCGCCAAAAAGTAACTTGCCCTCCGTTTTCCGCGACATGAAATATGCGGATTATCAACAGATCCAGTTCAATCGCGATAAAGCGTACTGGAGCAATCTCAAGACCCCATTTAAGCTCGAGTTCTACCACCAGGGTATGTACTTCGACACGCCGGTCAAAATCAACGAAGTTACCGCCACGGCGGTGAAAAGAATCAAATACAGCCCGGATTATTTTAATTTTGGCGATGTTCAGCATGATAAAGACACGGTAAAAGATCTCGGCTTCGCCGGGTTCAAAGTGCTGTATCCGATCAACAGCAAAGATAAAAACGATGAAATCGTCAGCATGCTCGGTGCCAGCTATTTTCGCGTTCTGGGTGCAGGTCAGGTCTACGGCCTGTCAGCGCGTGGTCTCGCGATTGATACCGCTCTGCCTTCTGGTGAAGAATTTCCCCGCTTCCGTGAGTTTTGGATCGAGCGTCCGAAACCGACTGATAAACGTTTAACCATTTATGCTTTGTTGGATTCTCCGCGTGCAACCGGAGCGTATCGTTTTGTCATTATTCCAGGCCGTGACACGGTCGTGGATGTTCAGTCCAAAGTTTACCTGCGCGACAAAGTGGGCAAACTGGGTGTGGCACCGTTAACCAGTATGTTCCTGTTTGGACCGAACCAGCCGTCTCCGGCGACAAACTATCGTCCGGAACTGCATGATTCTAACGGTTTGTCTATCCACGCGGGCAATGGGGAGTGGATTTGGCGTCCGCTGAATAACCCGAAACATCTCGCGGTGAGCAGCTTCGCAATGGAAAACCCGCAAGGATTCGGACTGTTGCAGCGTGGGCGTCAGTTCTCGCGTTTTGAAGATATCGACGATCGTTACGATCTGCGCCCAAGCGCCTGGATCACGCCAAAAGGTGAATGGGGTAAAGGTAAGATTGAGTTAGTTGAAATCCCAACTAACGATGAAACGAACGATAACATCGTTGCGTACTGGACGCCGGATCAACTGCCTGAAGCGGGCAAAGAGATGAACTTCAAGTACACTTTGACGTTCACGCGTGATGAAGACAAGCTTCATGCGCCGGAAAGCGCCTGGGTACAGCAGACTCGTCGTTCTACCGGTGATGTAAAACAGTCCAACCTGATTCGTCAGCCTGACGGTACCATCGCGTTTGTGGTGGACTTTACCGGCACAGATATGAAAAAGCTGCCGCAGGATACCCCGGTTACCGCACAAACCAGTATTGGCGACAACGGTGAAATCGTTGAAAGCACTGTGCGCTATAACCCGGTATCTAAGGGTTGGCGTTTGATGCTGCGCGTGAAAGTGAAAGACGTGAAGAAAACCACTGAAATGCGTGCTGCCTTGGTCAATGCCGATCAGACGCTGAGTGAAACCTGGAGCTACCAGTTACCTGCCAATGAATAAGACAACTGAGTATATTGACGCAATGCCGCTTTCGGATATCGAGAAAGCGGCACTGCCGAAAACTGACATCCGCGCCGTTCATCAGGCGTTGGATGCCGAGCATCGTACTTACTCGCGCGAAGATGATTCACCGCAGGGTTCTGTGAAAGCTCGCCTTGAGCAAGCATGGCCGGATTCTTTGGCTAAAGAGCAGTTGGTTAAGGACGATGAGGGCCGCGATCAGCTGCAGGCGATGCCAAAAGCAACGCGTACCTCTATGTTCCCCGATCCCTGGCGTACCAACCCGGTTGGTCGTTTTTGGGATCGCTTGCGTGGGCGCGATGTGACGCCGCGTTATCTTTCGCGTTTGACGAAAGAAGAACAAGAAAGCGAGCAAAAATGGCGTACCGTAGGCACCATCCGCCGCTATACGCTGTTGATTCTAACGCTGGCGCAAACGGTCGTAGCAACCTGGTATATGAAGACGATCCTCCCGTATCAGGGGTGGGCATTTATTAATCCGGTAGACATGATGGGACAGAACTTGTGGGTCTCCTTTATGCAACTGCTGCCCTACATGCTGCAAACCGGAATTCTCATTTTGTTTGCCGTGCTTTTCTGTTGGGTGTCTGCGGGATTCTGGACCGCGCTGATGGGCTTCCTGCAACTGTTGATTGGACGAGATAAGTACAGTATCTCGGCCTCAACGGTTGGGGATGAACCGCTGAATCCTGAACACCGTACCGCGCTGATTATGCCTATCTGTAACGAGGACGTTGACCGCGTATTTGCGGGACTGCGCGCTACGTGGGAATCGGTCAAAGCAACGGGCAACGCCGAACATTTCGATGTTTATATCCTGAGCGACAGCTACAACCCTGATATCTGCGTGGCAGAACAAAAAGCGTGGATGGAGCTGATTGCTGAGGTGCAGGGCGAAGGGCAGATTTTCTACCGCCGTCGCCGTCGTCGCGTGAAGCGTAAAAGCGGCAACATTGATGACTTTTGTCGTCGCTGGGGAAATCAGTACAGCTACATGGTAGTGCTGGACGCTGACTCAGTGATGAGTGGTGACTGTCTGAGCGGCCTGGTGCGTCTGATGGAAGCGAATCCGAATGCCGGGATTATCCAGTCTTCACCGAAGGCTTCCGGTATGGATACGCTGTATGCGCGCTGCCAGCAGTTTGCGACCCGTGTTTACGGACCGCTGTTTACCGCCGGGCTTCACTTCTGGCAGTTAGGGGAATCACACTATTGGGGCCACAACGCAATTATCCGCGTGAAGCCATTTATCGAGCACTGTGCGCTCGCGCCGTTACCGGGCGAAGGCTCGTTTGCGGGATCGATCCTCTCCCATGACTTCGTGGAAGCGGCATTGATGCGTCGTGCTGGCTGGGGTGTGTGGATTGCTTACGATCTGCCGGGATCTTATGAAGAGCTGCCGCCGAACCTGCTGGATGAACTCAAGCGCGACCGCCGCTGGTGCCACGGTAACCTGATGAACTTCCGTTTGTTCCTGGTGAAAGGGATGCACCCGGTTCACCGTGCGGTATTCCTGACCGGTGTAATGTCCTATCTGTCTGCGCCGCTTTGGTTTATGTTCCTCGCGCTCTCTACCGCATTGCAGGTGGTGCATGCGTTGACGGAGCCGCAGTACTTCCTGCAACCGCGCCAGCTATTCCCGGTATGGCCGCAATGGCGACCTGAACTGGCGATCGCGCTGTTTGCTTCAACAATGGTGCTGCTGTTCCTGCCGAAGCTGCTGAGTATTTTGCTCATCTGGTGTAAAGGGACGAAAGAGTACGGCGGGTTTATCCGCGTCACGCTGTCGCTACTGTTGGAAGTTCTGTTCTCCGTGCTGCTGGCGCCGGTGCGTATGCTGTTCCACACCGTCTTCGTCGTGAGTGCCTTCCTCGGTTGGGAAGTTGTGTGGAATTCACCGCAGCGCGATGACGATTCGACCCCGTGGGGTGAAGCGTTTATGCGTCACGGTTCTCAGTTACTGCTGGGGCTGGTGTGGGCTGTGGGTATGGCCTGGCTGGATCTGCGTTTCCTGTTCTGGCTGGCACCGATTGTCTTCTCGCTGATCCTGTCACCGTTTGTTTCCGTGATTTCCAGCCGTTCCACGGTGGGGTTACGTACCAAGCGCTGGAAGCTGTTCCTGATCCCGGAAGAGTATTCTCCGCCGCAGGTGCTGGTGGATACCGATACCTATCTGGTGATGAACCGTAAACGTACGCTGGACGATGGCTTTATGCATGCGGTGTTTAATCCGTCGTTTAACGCACTGGCCACGGCCATGGCGACTGCACGCCACCGCGCCAGCAACGTGCTGGAGATTGCACGCGATCGTCATGTGGAACAGGCACTGAACGAAACGCCGGAGAAACTGAATCGCGATCGCCGCCTGGTGTTGTTGAGCGATCCTGTGACCATGGCGCGTTTACATTACCGTGTCTGGAATTCACCTGATAAGTATTCTTCGTGGGTGAACTACTATCAGGGACTGACACTGAACCCGCTGGCGCTCAGGAAAAAATAAGCGTTCTGTAACGTGAAAATACCGGCCTGGTGCCGGTATTTTTTTATATTGAATAGAATGAGTCGTGAGGTAGCAGGTGCGAATATTGGCTGTAGGAATAATGATCTTCTTCCTGAGCGGATGCGGCAGCATTATTAGTCGTACCATCCCAGGGCAAGGACACGGAAACCAATACTATCCTGGCGTGCAATGGGATGTTAGGGACTCCGCATGGCGCTACGTCACTATCCTCGATCTGCCATTTTCGCTGGTGTTTGATACGTTGCTGCTGCCGCTCGACATACATCATGGACCTTACGAGTAATTATCGCTCATCCCATTCATCGGCTGCGGTCTGTCCCTCTTCAGTATCAAGGGGAGGTTCCAGCTGGAATTCACCTTCATCCCATTCGTGAAGCGTATTTTCTTCCTGCCACTCCTGGCGGATTTCAATTTCATCATAGTCGCCATCAAAAACGCTCTGGGCCGCTTCTCCGCTCAGAATTGGAAGACATTCACCATCTACATCATCCTCGTCAGCAAAGAATTCCGCCTGCCACATAATGTCGCCATCCTGTAGCACGTATTTTTGGACGCTTAGCTGTTGAACGCTGGCGTCGTCTGACTCAAGGTCAGGGTTATCAGCCAGAAACACTTCACGAGCTGCATCAATAGCCTCTTCCAACGTGGCATAAAAATTCATGTCATTCTTTGCCATATTTCTTCTCCTAAGGCGAACAATAAAGGGGGATGATTCAATCTATAGACGGCGATCCGCAGAGCGTCAAACCCGTTAGCTGCATGGCTCACTCAATCAGATGATTACTGCCTGCAATGCCTACGAGACTGGGGGAAAGTAACTTCGGTTGTTTATGAAAAATTTACATTGGCAGATACTGAAGCCGACGTAATATCAGGAAAAAAATTCAAGAAAAAATAGTAATGTATGTGGTTTGCAATGTAGTAATGAAAATCGAAAAATTAAAAAATGACGTTATATAAGGAAATCTTCAGGGTTAAACGTTATCTTTTATGTGTTTTAGAGAGGGAATCCGATCGCTTATGACGTAATATTTCATAACTTAATAAAAACAAAGAAGAAAATTAATGCCCAATACGGAAGTGTCGCAGGTGCAATCAATGAAAGTGGCTAAACTTAGTGGTGTCTCTGATAGTGACAAAGTATCTTTTGTGTATGGGGGCTGTGAATGGTGTGGGTGATACTAAAATAGTATACATAATAAAATGTTATTAATGACAAAGGTTATAAATCTATAAGAAACCATTAAATAAGAAATGAATTAGTGTCATTGAATCTGTGCAGATATAATAGTTTGCAAAATCTTATGCTTTATTATATAAAATGCAAAATTAAGAGAGCCCTTAAGGTTGTTATGGATAACGGCAATTCAAATAATAGAAGGTTAATGGCTTTCTATATAATCTGTTTGGCTAGCTATGTTCTTGGTGGAGTGTGTCTTACACAATTTAAATTAACGATACAAAGTGTGCCGCAAACAGTATATCTGATTATAATTGTAGGGTTATTCTTTTTATATGGGATAATCTTCCTGTTTATGTTATTCCAGTATCTTTGTAGAAAAGATCTCACCTGCCTTATGATATTAGGTATGGCGTTTCTTGGGAATAACATATTTTTCATCGAGACTATCTACATCGTTCAGGACTTGATTAATGATTATGCCTCAATCGAAAAAAGAACTAACGATATAGCCATATTCTATTACTTTCGGCAGATTAGTTTCATTGCTCTGCTATTTGTTTCATTAAAATCTTATAAAGTATCCTCGACAGTTATTGAAACCAAAGAAAGAGAACCTTGCTATATCGTTCTGTCTTTTTTAATCATGCTTGTTATCGCGGTGGTGGCGCACGCTCTGGCCAGTTACAACCCTAATTTTACACTCGAGATCACAAGCCTGAAGCCTGATAATGTCACCGTGCACTGGCATATTGGGTACATTTATTCGCTTATTGTATCCTGGGGACTGGTCCTGTTGTATTTAATCATTAAAACCAGAACGCATAACATCTTGTGGAAAAGTATAGGGCTACTGTGTTGCTCAGCAATATTGACCAATGTACTACTTCTGAGCCTGGATGAATATAGCATGTATATTTGGTATGTAAGCCGGGGGATTGAGGTGATAAGTGCCCTGTGTATAATCTCAATACTGATGTACAACACCTTCATCATCTTAAAAAAAGAAACGGATTCAGCTATTAAAGACGCAATGACTAAAATATATAATCGTAAACTATTCTATAAGTCATTAAAATCATCATTAGCAAAAGGCACAGTATGTGTAATGGTTCTGGATATTGATAAATTCAAACGGATTAATGATACTTACGGTCATCAGGAAGGTGACAGAGTGATAATCAGCATTGTCGACATTGTCAATAAATCAATCAGAGATACGGATATTTTTGCCAGAGTAGGTGGCGAAGAATTTGCGATCCTTCTTAAGTGTAACGATAAAGATGAGGCAATTGTTGTTGCAGAGCGAATTAGGCGAAATGTAGAGAATGGTACGACAATACCAAATTCATATAATTTAAAAGAAAAAATGACGATCAGTATCGGTGTATATTGCAGCAAAATTGATGATGAATCAGCGGATAAAGTTGTTTCATACGCCGATACCGCTTTGTATGAAGCCAAAAATTCTGGCAGAAATAAGGTGTGTTACTATTATCATTAAGGTTGAAATATACGCCGTGTAAGATAAGTTTATTATTCCGAACCGGCGAATACAAATACACAAATCATCCCACGACCTCTGTACTCCGACGACGGCGCAGGCTATTCCACGAGTACAGGGCGTTAAACAGTACGATGCCCGCGGTCACACAGAAAACGGCACGAAAACCGTAGTTGGCGGATATCGCTGCCCCCATTAGAGGTCCTGTTACGTTACCGATATCGCGAAATGACTGGTTATAACTGAAAATACGTCCAGCTATTTGATTGGTCGAGTTGTAAACCAGCAGCGTTTGTACCGCCGGGAGCAGAGCGCCGTCGGCTGCACCCAATAAAAAGCGCAGAACACCAAGCTGCCAGGGCGTATGGACAAATGACATTGGAATAAGCAGTAACACAGAAACGATCAGCGCGACGATCAGGATCTTCTCCGGGCCAATTCGATCGCCTAATTTGCCAAGTTTCGGAGCGCTGATTAATGCCGCAACGCCGGGGACAGAGGCTATCATCCCACTGATAAACGCAATATTGCTGACGTTGCCAGCCAACTCTCGAACGTACAGGGTCAGTATTGGCGCGATAGAACCGGTGGCTACCTGAATGATCAAAGTGGTGATAAACAGGCTCAGCACCAGTTTGGGGTTCTTTAAAGAGGCCACGACTTCACGAATGTGCAGCATCTCCTTCTTGCTCACCGGCTGGAAACGCTCGCGGATAAAAAATAGCGTCAGGATGAAGCAGACCAGCAGCACGCTGGCGGTGATGAAAAATACCGGGCGTAATCCGTACTGATCCGCGAGCAGCCCGCCAGCTAGCGGCCCGAGCAGTGCGCCACTAACGCCACCGGTTGAAAGCGTTCCCAGTGCCCAGCCGCTTTTATTGCGTGGAACCTGGGTGGCGATCAGTGCATTCGCATTGGGAATGAATCCACCAAGCAGCCCTAACAAGGCGCGCAGGATTAAGAACTGCCAGATATTTTGCGCCAGTCCCATCAGCAGCATCACAATTGCCATGCCCAACGCGGAACGCAGTAGCATGATTTTTCGTCCTTTGCGATCGGCAAGGCCACCCCAGAAAGGAGAGGCAATGGCTGAAAAGAGAAAGGTGATGCTGAAGACCAGGCCTGACCACATATTCAGGGCGCTATGACCCGTGACGCCGAGACTCTCGACGTAAAGAGGCAAAAAGGGCATGACCAGGCTAAATGCTGCTCCGGTTAAAAAACAACCTAACCAGGCAACGGTGAGGTTGCGTTTCCAGTTTATGGGGGCATCTGAGGGTGACATAGCGATCCGCAGTGTGATGCGCTGTTTGCGCTATCGATTGAATATAAGTAAGCAGGCTAATTATGCGCCTGGTTGATAGTTGCTGCAATGCGGATAGCAGTTAAACCTAAAACGGGTAGGGAGCGGGTTGCAGCCCACTGGGCTGCAACTCTGCGTCAGTACAGAGAAGGGGAGCCTTCAGGACGCGTCTTGAAGCGACGATGCAACCACATATACTGCTCTGGCGCCATCATTATGCATTGCTCAACAATTTTGTTCATCCACGCAGCAGTGGTTTCTGCGTCGTCCAACGGTGGTGAGCATTCTGGAGGCAACATAATCAATTGATACCCTTTACCGTCAGGTTTGCGGCGGGGAACAAACGGTACCAGGCAGGCATTGGACATGCGCGAAAGCATCCAGGTCCCTGAGGTTGTTGCGGCTTGTTCAACGGCAAAAAGTGGTACAAACACGCTGGCGCGAGGGCCGTAATCATGATCCGGCGCGTACCAGACCACTTCGCCCTTTTTCAAGGCTTTAATCATCCCTTTCAGGTCTTTACGATCGAGCATTGATTTATTCGAGCGCATGCGGCCCCAGGTTTGTAGCCAGTCCAGCAGCGGATTGTCGTTAGGCCGATACACACCAATACCCGGCTCCTGCAAGCCAAACTGGCGCGCACCCAGTTCCAGAGTCAGAAAGTGCAGACCCACTAACAGAATCCCGCGTTTTTGCGCCTGAACATCACGGATATGTTCCATTCCGATCACTTCCGTCCAGCGCGAAATACGCTTATCGGACCAAAACCAGGCCATCCCGGTTTCCATTACGCCCATACCTACGGATTCAAAGTTCTTGACGACCATCTGCTGGCGTTCCTGCTCACTCATCTGCGGGAAGCACAGTTCCAGATTTCGGGAAACAATTTTTGCCCGACGTTTCATCAAACGTAGCGCCAGTCGACCTAATGCACAGCCCAACTTAAAGAGGATGGGGTAGGGTAACTGCACGATTAACCAAAGGATGCCAATACCCAGCCAGGTTAACCAATAGCGTGGATGCAGTAACGCAGCCGAAAACTTGGGTAAATTCGTCATGTCTATCCTGTCTTCAAACGACCAATTCCCTGTATTGTCGCATTTTTTCGCGCGTATCAAAAATTTGTGACGGGAGAACGGTGATTAATTCTGCAATTGTTGTTGCGGTTTTATCGTGAAGTATGAAATGTAGCGTAAAATGTGTGGATGTAAATTGGCGATGTTTGCTTTATTATGCCGCCGATTTTCATTTATTCCTTATTTGCAGGATACGTACACCATGCCAGTGTTACACAACCGCATTTCGAACGACGCCCTCAAAGCCAAAATGCTGGCCGAGACCGAGCCGCGCACGACGATCTCATTCTATAAATATTTCACCATTGCCAATCCTCAGCACACGCGTGATGCGCTGTACCAGATGTTCACCGCATTGAACGTCTTTGGGCGAGTATATCTTGCCCATGAAGGAATTAACGCGCAAATCAGCGTACCGCAAAGCAACGTCGAAGCATTTCGCCAGCAGCTCTATGCGTTTGATGCTGCATTGAAGGATTTACGTCTGAATATTGCGCTGGATGATGACGGTAAATCGTTCTGGGTACTGCGTATGAAAGTCCGCGAACGTATCGTGGCGGATGGTATTGACGATCCAGACTTTGACGCCAGCAACGTGGGGGATTATCTCAAGGCAGCAGAAGTGAACGCCATGCTGGACGATCCTGAAGCGGTATTCATTGATATGCGCAACCACTATGAATATGAGGTGGGTCATTTCGAGAATGCGCTGGAGATCCCGGCAGACACGTTCCGCGACCAGTTGCCGAAAGCGGTTGAAATGATGCAGGCGCATAAAGATAAAAAAATCGTGATGTACTGCACGGGTGGGATCCGCTGTGAGAAAGCCAGCGCCTGGATGAAACACAATGGATTTAGCAAAGTCTGGCACATTGAGGGCGGTATTATTGAGTATGCCCGCAAGGCGCGTGAACAGGGGCTTCCGGTACGTTTTGTCGGTAAAAACTTTGTCTTTGATGAGCGTATGGGCGAAAGGATCTCTGAAGATGTTATCGCGCATTGCCATCAGTGCGGCACGGCGTGCGATAGCCATACTAATTGCAAAAATGATGGCTGCCATCTGTTGTTTATTCAGTGCCCGGCTTGTGCGCAGAAATATAAAGGCTGCTGTAGCGAGCTGTGTAGCGAAGAGAGTGAGTTGCCGGAAGAGGAACAACGGCGTCGTCGTGCGGGGCGTGAAAATGGCAATAAAATCTTCAATAAATCACGCGGTCACCTGAATACCAAACTGGGTATTCCAGACCCTGCGCAATAACATGATGCCGGATGAGGGGTAGTACCTCATCCGGTAATTCATGCGTTACTTCTGCTGAACACCTTCCACTGAGATGATCAAATCGACTTCCTGCGATGCAGGGCCGAGATCGGTGGTGATGTTGAAATCCTTCAGCTTAATCTTACCTTGCGCTTCAAAACCAGCGCGCGTACCGCCCCAGGGATCACCACCCTGACCGATGAGCTTCGCGTCCAGCGTAACCGGTTTGGTAACGCCGTTCAGGGTCAAATTACCGGTGATATCCAGGTCATTCCCCTCTTTTTTCACGCTGGTGGAGCTGAAGGTCGCCTGCGGGAATTTTGCCACGTTAAGGAAATCTGCACTGCGCAGATGCTTGTCGCGTTCGGCGTGATTAGTGTCAACGCTGTTGGTGTTGATGGTTACGTTAACCTTATCGGCTGCGGGATTTTTCTCATCAAAGGTAAACGTACCGTCGAAATCTTTGAAAGTGCCGTACAGCCAGCTGTAACCCAGATGCTGAATACGGAAATTAACAAAGGCATGCTGTCCTTCCTTGTCAATTTTGTAATCTGCCGCCACGGCCGACCCGGTGGTGAATAACAGAGAAGCGAGTGTAAGTCCCAGCAGGTTTTTTTTCATTTTAAGCTCCATAGTCAGATGACGATTTTCCCAACATGCGATTGAGGGTATCGTCGTTATCAATAAAGTGATGTTTCAGGGCCATCAGTCCGTGTAGTAGGGATAAAATCACCACGGTCCACGCAAGCCACAGGTGCAAGCTACCGGCGAGGTCGGCCTGGGTACCCGCATTGGCCAGGGTGGCAGGAATGTCAAACCAGCCAAAGACGCTTATCGCTTTGCCATCTGCGGTGGAAATCAGATATCCACTGATGACAATCGAAAAGAGCAGCAAATAAAGTGCGAGGTGACCCAGTGCCGCTGCGATACGGGTCAAACGGGAGTAGCTTGCCAACGCAGCAGGCGGAGGGGAGAACAACCGCCAGACAACGCGGATAACCAGTCCCATCATGAGTAGGATGCCGATGCTTTTATGCAGTTCGGGGGCCTGGTGATACCAGCCGTCGTAATAGCTGAGCGTGACCATCCATAACCCCAACGCAAACATGCCATATACAGCAATCGCAATCAGCCAATGTAATGTGGCTGACACTACGCCATAGCGCTGTGGAGTATTATTGAATTGCATAAGTACACCGATTGATATTTCAGAAGTGAATGAAAATGGCGTGTAAAAGACATTAATGCAACTAATAAATAACAATTGTGATGATATTTATTTTTTGTTCAATAAAGTTGACTGATTGTTGAGGTAATCATCAAGAGATTAGTGCGAAAATATGTGGTGGGGCTTAGTCTATGGGATGTTATGGTTTTTGTTATTGTTCAGTTTATTGCAATGAAAATTAAGCTAATCTCAATTTTTGTCAACTATTGTCAGCGCGCAGGAATTAGAAAAACATAATATATATTACATCCATAATGGCCAGCAGCGACCATAAAATAATGTAGAGCATAAGGTGCTCGCGAATATTATTAACCAGATAGTGAAAGATACGGCGCATTGACGTTATTCCTGTCATTAAAAATGGCCTCACCAACGAGGCCATTCATTTATTATCACTTAAAACGGCTTAGCCTGAAGGGGGTCAGGTCAAATTCAGACGGTTTGTCCTGAGCGAAGTCTGCCGCAATCTCTCCCAGTACAGAAGCAAACTTAAAGCCATGTCCGCTCAGCCCGGTAATGATCAGCGTATTGTCATGTTCCGGCAGAGTATCAATTATAAAGTCCTCATCCGGTGAATTATCGTAAGTGCAGGATGCGCCGTGCAGGCAACAGCCAACGCCAGGCAGAATTGTGCGCAGGAATGGGAAGGCTTCAGAACCGTCGCTGGCTACAGCGGCAAATGGCTTACGCTCTTCTGCAGAGTGAATTACCTGTCCTCCATTGTGCTTACCAATTTTCAGCTCGTCGTTTTCAGCCGGGAAACCGTAGTATTGATCGCCATTTGGCAGTTCGCCGGTGAAGGCCGGGAAGTTATTCTTAACGCTGTAGCGCCCATCGGCCTGATACCAGGCGAACACTTTGCGCACAGGTTGTATCGGTAGTTCAGGGACTAAAGCCTGCACCCAGGTACCGGCGCTGATCACTGCTTTCTTCGCGTGGTAGTCACCGTCAACCGTTTCTACCGTGATGCCATCATCACCGTGATGAATTGCGCTGACCGGGCATTTAAACAGTTGCGCACAGCCTGCTTCTTCCGCCAGACGGATCCAGGTTTTAATTGCTAACTCACTGCGTAAAAAACCGGACTCCGCTTCAAACAGACCGATATAGTTGTCAGGTACGCGAATTTCCGGCCAGCGAGCCATGATGGCCGCTGCATCTAATTGTTCAACGTTAAGTTGCCACTGTTTTGCGCTTTGCGCTGCAGTTGCTAAGAAGGTTGACTCTGCCGGACCGAGGTTGATAACTCCGGAGCGAACAAAAATCGGTTCTTCATTATGGGTGGACAGTTCATCCCACAATGTTTGCGCACGTAGCACCAGCGGAACGTATTTTTCGCCTTCGCCATAAGCATGACGAATTAATCGAGTATCGCCGTGGTGGCTGCCCTGTTGATGTGGTGGCATATGCGCATCGATCATCAGAACCTTCAGACCTGCACGAGTGGCATAGTATCCAGCTGCGGCGCCTACCGAACCGCTGCCAATAATGATTAAGTCGTATTTCATCCGCTTCTCTCTGCAATCGCGATAGTAGAAGGGTAAATAACTGACCTGGAATATTCAACCTGGAAATAAGAAAGGCACCGCTAAGGTGCCTTTTGATGGTTGGATGTATCAGGTTTAATGTCGCTGATACTCATTTACCTGGTAATCGCCAGATTCAATTTTGGCGATTCCTGCTTCTAATATCGAAATAAATTGCCTGGCAACATCAGTGGTTAACCAGAGCGTTTGACCAACTTCAGTCCCATCCGGGTCAGGGCGGTTCGGGGTTTGGTAGTGCAAACGCAGCATCAGCGCATCGTAGCTATCAACAGTGCTGATGTCCCACCCTACAAGCGGATGAGTCTGAATGACTTCATTATTCTTTTCCATCATGCCCCCTAATTCGTGTTACTAGACAACGGTTTTCGAGGTTCAATGCGTTTTTTTCTGAAGCAACTTCAGTATATCAATAAATAAGGGTATTCATTGAAAATTTAAAGAGGGAAGGGCATAAATTTTTTGTTTTCAGCGTTATCTGACTAAGAAACCGACATGTTATTCATTTTTTTTTAGTATGTTGCACAATTATTTTGTTGTTTTGGTTAAAAGATAATCGGTGGGTTAATATTAAATTAAATGCTCGTCAGAAGAAATGTGCGATTGATTACAAGATAGCGTGTATAAAAAAGCCGGGGCGACCCGGCAAACAAACATCACTGCATATCATTATTTATTCGTTGATGAACCAGTCATCCGCGCTTTCCCAGGTTTCCTGTAGGATTTCGCTGATGCGTTCTTTGTCCTCTTTGGTCGCGCCAATAACCGACAGATTGTTTGCGCCGGCATAACGGACGGTAACGTTACCTTCGTTATCCGGAAAATGGTGCTGAATACGGCGGGAGAGTTCACCTGCCAGTGCGTCAATTGCACCGGCAGGTAAAGGTGAAGTTTTAGCAATAGTGACTTCAATACGCATAGTAGCCCCCTGTGGAATATACTGTTTATTTATACAGTTATTCGAATCGGTTGGCTACACTTTTTTTAGCTTTTTACTGACCAGCGTACCGTTTCGCCACCCAGGAAAGGCACCAGCGTATCGTCTTCCAACGCTATGCTCTCAGGAACCAGGTGCTCCACGCGTTCCAGCTCAATAAAGGTCTCATTTACGGGCAAACCATAGAACTGTGGGCCGTTGAGTGAGCAGAAGGCTTCGAAATGGTCCAGCGCATTCATCTCTTCAAACACGGTGGTATAGCTGCCTAGTGCGGTCGGTGCATTAAAGCATCCAGCACAGCCACAGCTTGACTCTTTGCGATGACGTGCGTGCGGCGCTGAGTCGGTACCGAGGAAGGCGCGCGTAAACCCGCTGGCAACCAGTTCACGCAGCGCCTGTTGGTGGACGTTACGTTTGAGGATCGGCAGGCAGTACAGGTGAGGACGAATCCCGCCAACCAGCATGTGGTTGCGGTTAAACATCAGGTGCTGTGGCGTAATAGTCGCTGCCAGAAGCTCGTTACCGTCGCGCACGTATTCGGCAGCATCTTTGGTAGTGATATGCTCGAACACTACTTTCAGCGAGGTCAAACGCTGGCGCAGCGGTTCCATCACCGTTTCAATAAAGCGCGCTTCGCGATCGAAAATATCGATATCTGCATGCGTCACTTCGCCGTGCACCAGCAGCGGCATACCCAATTTTTCCATCCTCTCCAGCACCGGCATGATGGCGTCAATAGAGGTTACGCCATGCGTCGAGTTGGTGGTGGCATTGGCCGGATAGAGTTTTGCTGCGGTGAATACGCCTTCGTTAAATCCACGTTCCAGCTCGTTGGGATCCAGCGTATCCGTTAAGTAGCAGGTCATTAATGGTGTGAAGTCGTGTCCAGCAGGTACCGCGTCAAGAATGCGCTGGCGATAAGCGATAGCCGCGTCAACCGTGGTGACGGGCGGTGCCAGGTTCGGCATGACAATGGCGCGACCATAAATTTCACTGGTGTAGGGCACGACAGTTTTTAACATGTCGCCATCGCGAAAGTGAAGATGCCAGTCGTCTGGGCGGCGGATCTTTAAAACCTGGGATGGTGCAGTCATTAATATGCTCCGGCTGAGGATAGTCTTTTTTGCCGGAAACAAAGGATAAGCGGAAACGTTTTCGTTTGCACGAAAAAAAAGGGCGCATCGGCGCCCTCAGTTTTATTAGTCGGTGAACGGGATGATGATTTCCCCCGGTTTCACCTCAATTCCCTTCGCCAGTTTTTTCGCCAGTGCTTCACCCTGGCTACTGTCATCCTGCAGAATGTAGGCTGGCTGCTGGTTGAAATAGTTACGCAGCGACTGGTTTAAATAAGGCATCAGCGTTTGCAGTACCGACTGCATTTTTTCTGGTGTCACGGTCGCATCCACGACTTCCATCTCTTGCAGATAAATTGCGCCTTTCTCTTTGTTGAATACCGGTAAGGCTTTTAACTTCAGCTTCATGGTCGCTTTTTGGCTGCCAAACAGGGAATTCATGTCCAGGTTGGCATCACCGGTCAGCGTCACTTTATTGGGTTCTTCACGGCCAATCTGACTGGCGAGATTATTTAGTACGATGTGTGCTTCAGCAACGCCGGGCAAGCCGATATCTTTAGAAAAGTTATTATGCTTTGCCAGGGCCTGATTAATTTCTTGCTCGCTAACCGTGTATTGCGTGAGTTGATTACAACCAACCAACAGGCCGCTGACAATCAGTGCAGCGGCAAAAAAAAACTTTTTCATGGGGTTCCTCAACATGATGCATGTGGCGTAATCGTGACACAAAGCATCATCGAGTACCAGCGCCCCGGACGCCAGCAGAAAAAACTGAAAAGCGCCGGGACGCAGGTTCGGCTATCAGGCGTCTGGCTCCAGCATGCCTCTCGTTGGGCGTTTGAGACTGAATTGCCAGCCCAGCGCCAGGAAGGTGATGAGGCCGATAATACCGAGCATCATCCAGGGCAACTCAGGCTGTGCCAGGGCTTTGCCCATGTCAAACAGCCAGCCGCCGCCGATATATCCAATTGCGCCGCCGATAGCGAGCCCCAGTCGACTGAAGCCCATATAGCTTCCTCGGGCACGTGCATTCGCCAGTGAGGCGCTAAGGGTTTCACGCGCTGGTTCGGCGATGATCGAGCCAATATAGAACGTACAGATCAGGGTGAACAACTGCTGCAAATTCCCCACCAGACCGATCGGCATCATGCTCAGAGACATCACCAGCAGACCGGCCATCAGACGATGTTCAAGGCGAAAACGTTTTTCACTCCAGCGGGCAATTGGGTAGAGCAGCGTCAAGGAGAGGCACGCCTCGATGGCATACATCCATTTCACGGCGGCCGGTGAACCTGCGATGTCGTTCACCATGATTGGCAGCATCAGCATCACCTGTACCGCCAGCATGTAATAGCCCGCCAGCGTCAGCACATAGGTGACAAAGCGCTTGTCATGCATCACGTGGCTCATCCCTTCGCGCACTGGAATTTTCACCGTCGACAGCTTCCATGCCGGGAGCAGCCAGGCGTTAAACGCCGCGCACAGAACGAACAAAATTGCGCCGGTGGCACAGACAAGACGGAAATCGTATTGCAATAACCAACTGCCAAGCAACGCGCCAACCACGGCCCCGGCGCTATCCTGCATCATCAGAATAGAGAAAAAGCGCCCGCGCTTTTCCGGGCGGATCAGTTTAACCACCAGCGCCGAGCGGGGTGGGTCGAATAGTGTACCGCCCAGTCCGGAGAGAAAGCAGGAAAACCACAGCAGCCACGGCTCATGGGCAATGCCCATGGTGGCGAACCCGGCAGCGCGCATCAGCATGCCGGTGACGATCATCGGTTTTGCACCGAAACGGTCCGCAATAGCACCGCCGAAAATACCCAACCCCTGCTGGATAAATTGACGTAATCCTAGTGCAATACCGACCATCACGGCGGCCCAGCCCATTTGGTCGACGAAACGAATTGAGATCAGCGGGAAAACGACGAAGAAACCCAGCACGACCAGCATATTATCGATGAGAAGGAAGTATTTACCCAGGTTCCTTGCCTGCGAGACTTGCGACATTTCCCCTCCAGGGAAAAACTCGTCACTCTGGATAGAGTTTAAAAGATAAGCACCTCCTATTCTGCGGTGTCGTCATCGCTTTTCCCACCCTTCGCGGGACAATATTTTTTTATCAAAAGTCCGTCTTGATAGAGAGTTTTCATCAAAATGTGTGAATAATTCAAAAAATGGCATTTTGCTCTTTTCACAGGGCGTATTCGCACAGGTATAGTAATGCGAATAGCGTATTGAAGACGTTACGGGAAGGAGTAGGTATAGAATGTTTGGCTATCGCAGTAACGTGCCAAAAGTGCGCTTAACCACCGACCGCCTGGTCGTGCGTTTAGTGCATGAGCGTGATGCCTGGCGTCTGGCAGATTATTACGCAGAAAATCGTCATTTCTTAAAACCCTGGGAACCTATTCGCGATGAAAGCCACTGCTATCCGTCCGGCTGGCAGGCGCGTCTGAGCATGATTTCTGAGTTTCATAAACAGGGCACCGCCTATTATTTTGCGCTGCTCGATCCGGACGAAAAAGAAATTATCGGCGTTGCGAACTTTTCAAACGTGGTGCGGGGATCCTTCCATGCCTGTTATCTCGGCTACTCCATTGCGCAGAAATGGCAGGGGCAGGGGCTAATGTATGAAGCCTTAACCTCGGCCATCCGTTATATGCAGCGCACGCAGCATATTCACCGCATTATGGCTAACTACATGCCACATAATAAGCGCAGCGGTGACCTGCTGGCGCGACTGGGTTTTGAAAAAGAAGGGTATGCCAAAGACTACCTGCTGATTGACGGGCAGTGGCGCGATCACGTGCTGACGGCGTTGACCACATCAGAATGGACCCCCGGCCGCTAAGTTTCAGATGCAGCCATGATTAATGGAGAAGACGATGAAATACGAATTAACCGCCACCGAAGCACGAGTGATTGGCTGTTTATTAGAAAAACAAGTGACCACGCCGGAACAGTACCCACTCTCCGTTAATGGAGTCGTAACAGCCTGCAATCAAAAAACGAATCGTGAACCGGTGATGAACCTGTCGGAATCGGACGTGCAGGAGCAGTTGGATAACCTGGTTAAGCGACATTTTCTGCGCACGGTGAGCGGTTTTGGCAATCGCGTCACGAAATATGAGCAGCGTTTCTGCAACTCTGAATTTGGCAATCTGAAGCTTAGTGCCGCAGAGGTGGCCATAATCACCACACTGCTGCTGCGGGGCGCTCAGACGCCTGGTGAACTGCGTAGCCGCGCATCCCGTATGTACGAATTCAGCGATATGGCCGAAGTGGAGTCGACGCTGGAAAATCTGGCGAACCGGGAAGATGGGCCTTATGTGATCCGCCTGTCGCGTGAGCCGGGCAAACGTGAAAGTCGCTATATGCACCTGTTTTGTGGTGAGGTTGATGAAGCCATTGCCGCGGCAGATGAACTCCCTGTAGCCTCCGGTGATCTGCAGGCGCGCGTGGAAGCGCTGGAAACGGAAGTCGCAGAGCTTAAGCAGCGACTTGATTCCTTGCTGGCGCACCTGGGAGACTAACGTGAATAAATTACGTATCGGCGTAGTCGGCCTGGGCGGTATTGCGCAAAAGGCCTGGCTACCCGTGCTAGGCACCTCCGCGGACTGGACGCTGCAAGGCGCCTTTTCACCTTCACGCGATAAAGCACAGCGTATCTGTGACACCTGGCGAATACCCTACGTGGATTCATTGAAGAATCTGGCGCAAACCTGCGACGCGGTTTTCGTCCACTCCAGTACCGCGACGCACTATGCGGTAGTCAGTGAATTGCTGAATGCCGGAGTTCACGTGTGTGTGGATAAACCGTTGGCGGAAAACCTGCACGAGGCTGAGCAACTGGTCGAGCTGGCCGCGCGGAAAAAACTCACGCTGATGGTCGGGTTTAACCGTCGATTTGCACCGCTGTACCAGGATCTCAAAACCCAGTTGGGCACCGCAGCGTCAGTACGTATGGATAAGCACCGTACGGATAGCGTTGGGCCGCACGATCTGCGCTTCACTCTGCTGGACGACTATCTGCACGTGGTCGATACCGCTTTGTGGCTGGCGGGAGGGCAGGCGCAGTTAAATAACGGCACGCTGCTGACCAATGAATCTGGTGCGATGCTCTACGCCGAGCATCATTTTTCTGTCGGTCAAATGCAGATAACGACCAGTATGCATCGCCGTGCCGGTAGCCAGCGCGAGAGCGTGCAGGCGGTGACGGACGGCGGCCTGATTGACGTCACTGATATGCGGGAATGGCGGGAGGAGCGTGGGCAAGGTGTTGTTCATAAGCCGATAGCGGGCTGGCAAACGACCTTAGAACAGCGTGGTTTTGCCGGATGTGCGCGTCATTTCATTGAGTGCGTGCAAAATCAGACGGTTCCCCAGACGGCAGGCGAGCAGGCGCTACTGGCCCAGCGTGTTGTTGAAAAGCTGTGGCGGGAGGCGATGGCTGAATAACCCCCTGTAACATCTGGCGGTAGTAATTCATTGTAATCCAGGTACTATATGCCCACTCAAAATAACACCTCTTTTCAACCATAGGCTGGTTTGTCGGCCTGATAAGGTGCCAGGGTGTCGCCATCAGGCACAGCAAAAGTGTCGGATGGCGGCGAGAATGCCTTATCCGACCTACGGGCAGGTTTGTCGGGGTTTTGCCTCAGAGTCTGGAATACAACATAGATGAATTTATTAAAGTCGCTGGCAGCCGTCAGCTCGATGACGATGTTTTCACGTGTGCTGGGTTTTGCGCGTGATGCGATTGTCGCCAGAATCTTTGGTGCAGGGATGGCGACAGATGCCTTTTTTGTGGCATTCAAACTTCCTAACCTGTTGCGCCGAATTTTTGCCGAAGGCGCATTTTCGCAGGCATTTGTGCCGATTCTTGCTGAGTACAAAAGCAAGCAGGGGGAAGATGCTACCCGCGTGTTTGTTGCCTACGTTTCCGGACTGTTGACGTTGGCGCTGGCCGTGGTGACGGTAGCCGGGATGTTGGCTGCGCCATGGGTGATATTAGTCACCGCGCCGGGATTTGCCGACACAGCGGATAAATTTGCGCTGACCACTCAACTGCTGCGGATCACTTTTCCCTATATTCTACTGATTTCACTGGCCTCACTGGTTGGTGCGATCCTTAATACCTGGAACCGCTTTTCCATTCCTGCGTTTGCCCCGACCTTTCTGAATATCAGCATGATCGGCTTCGCGCTATTTGCGGCACCCTATTTTAACCCGCCGGTGCTGGCGCTGGCGTGGGCCGTTACGGTTGGCGGCGTGCTACAGCTGATTTATCAGCTTCCGCACTTGAAGAAAATTGGCATGCTGGTGCTGCCGCGCGTGAACTTCCGTGATGCGGGGGCGATGCGTGTCGTCAAGCAAATGGGCCCGGCGATCCTGGGGGTATCTGTCAGCCAGATTTCACTGATCATCAATACGATTTTCGCCTCGTTTCTGGCCTCTGGCTCAGTTTCATGGATGTATTATGCCGACCGTCTGATGGAGTTTCCGTCCGGTGTTCTGGGCGTGGCGCTGGGGACTATCCTGCTGCCATCGCTGTCCAAAAGCTTTTCCAGCGGTAATCATGATGAATATTGTCGCCTGATGGACTGGGGCCTGCGCTTGTGTTTCCTGTTGGCATTACCGAGTGCCGTAGCGTTGGGTATTCTGGCCAAACCGCTGACGGTGTCTCTGTTCCAGTACGGTAAATTTACCGCCTTTGATGCCGCGATGACCCAGCGTGCGCTGGTGGCGTACTCGGTAGGTTTGATTGGCTTGATCGTGGTGAAAGTGTTGGCTCCGGGCTTTTACTCGCGCCAGGATATTAAAACGCCAGTGAAGATTGCCATTGTGACGCTGATTATGACCCAGGTGATGAACCTGGCGTTTATCGGGCCGTTAAAGCATGCCGGATTGTCGCTGTCGATTGGTCTGGCGGCATGTCTGAACGCTTCACTGCTGTACTGGCAACTGCGGAAACAGAAAATCTTTACCCCACAACCGGGCTGGAGCTGGTTCCTGGCGCGTCTGGTGATTTCCGTGCTGGTGATGTCTGCGGTGCTGGTTGGGATGCTCTACATCATGCCGGATTGGTCGCAGGGAACGATGTTGTGGCGTCTGCTGCGTCTGATGGCGGTCGTGGTGGCAGGTATTGCCGCTTACTTCGCAGCACTCGCCGTACTGGGCTTTAAAGTAAAAGAGTTTGTGCGTCGGACGGCGTAAAGGATCAATGCCGGATGGCGGCATAACGCCGTATCCGGCCTACAAAAGGCGTAGGCCTGATAAGCAAAACGTTATCAGGCTGACATCAAATAGAGAATTTTTTCCCGCCGCGGTGCGCAGCAGAGGTTTGACCGTTTGCGCCATACAACGCTGGTTCCTGGTGCGGTTTCAGCACTTGTATTGCTTGTTGATTACGCTCGATCTGCCCTTCCAGCAGCCAACCGTTGTGCTGGTTGAGGTCGCGTAAATGCTGTGTTTTCTTGGTGATAGTCTGCCAGCGTTCAGCAATCTCATCATTGGCGCTGCGCGTGGCGTCATGTTCCAGGCGGCGCTGCTGCTCAAGATAATCAAGGGTTGCCAGCAAGGAGCTTTTTTCTTCTGTAATACGCTGTAGCTGGCTGCCGTTGATATGCCCTGCGGAAAGCTGCTGCTGTTCAGCATCCATTACCGTTTTCAGGTCATTGAGGACGGTCGTCATCTGGTCAAGTATTTCTGACAAACGAGTCATACTTTATTTACTCTGTAGGTAGCTCTGCGCCTCGCGAATCAGCGAGTCGGCAATTTTTCCGGTATCCATTTTCAATTCACCGTTACGGATTGCGGTTTTCAGTGCTTCCACGCGTTCCATATTGATGTCATTGCTGCCGGGCTGCATCAGTTTGGCCTGGGCGTCGCTCAGCATGACGCTGGTGCTGGTGGTCGCGGTGGTTTTTTCCTTCCGCGCTTTTTGTACCGGCGCATCGCTGGTTTCACGCGGCTGAACGGTGCTTACTGGCTTCAATGGTGAGGTACGATCAATGCTCATTTTATTTTTCCTCATCGAGGGGTTACGCTATAGCGGCCCGCTGTAATCATTGGTTGTTTATCTATCGGCACACGCTAAAAAATCTTTAACCTATTATAGGTTAATAAGAATATTCCCATCAGAATCGACGACGCCGCTCACCACCTGGCCTGAAATCATCCGCACTCGCGCATTCTGTGCGACAGCGGCGTTGTTCAGCGCTTTACCTTCGGCATTGACCCGAAAGCCATCTCCGTTGGCAATAACCAGTACGCGCTGACCGGCCTTGATCCGCCATGCCTGGCGCAACATCGAAAGCTGTATCGGTTGGCCCGGCACCAGATCGCGCAGGCTCACTGCATCCTGCACCTGACTCATATCCAGCACCGCGCGCGGCGGTAGTTGGTCCAGTCGACCACGTTTCAGCGTTACGCTGGCTGGGGTCAGGGGGCTACCTCGCGCTACGGATGCAGCGGCAACAACGTAGTTTCCCGTCGCCTGCACGTTCACTTGCAGATAACGTTTTTCGTTGGCACAGCGGGCCAGCACATTCACATTGCCCCACAGTTTTGCGCTACCTGACACGCTTAATGCCGGTTGTTCGCAGTTGGGCAATAAGTTTGGTGACGTTCGGATAGTGACTACCACCTCATCGCTAAATCCGGCCAGGCGCTGGGAAAACCATGCCGTTAGCTGCGAATTCAGGTCTTGTGCCAGCGTCATAGGGCTGAACAGCAGTGCTGCCACGACTATTCCACGTTTAAACGTTTGCATCAAAACCTCGCGCTTTTTCAGGTAGTGGCAGGATTTTACCTGTGTGACGCAGTCATCAACGCAACAAATAGCGACGCATTTTGCGTTTATTCCGGCGATAACGCGCGCGTAATGGGATTTAAGCTGTCGGCTGAATTTTGTCATTTGCGGAGGAGATATGCTCGATAAGCTCGACGCCGCCTTACGTTTTCAACAGGAAGCGCTGAATTTGCGCGCCCAACGCCAGGAAATATTGGCGGCCAACATTGCCAATGCCGACACGCCGGGGTACCAGGCGCGCGATCTGGATTTCGCCAGTGAATTAAAAAAAGTCATGGTGCGAGGACGGGAAGAAACCGGCGGCGTTTCGTTGACGCTGACCTCTGCACAACACATTCCGGCCCAGACCGTTTCTGCGCCGTCTACGGAGCTGCTCTACCGTATTCCTGACCAGCCATCTCTTGATGGCAACACGGTAGATATGGACCGGGAGCGCACGCAATTTGCAGACAACAGCCTCAAATATCAAATGGGGCTGACGGCGCTGGGTGGACAAATCAAAGGCATGATGAACGTACTGCAAGGAGGGAACTAATTCGTGGCGCTGTTAAATATTTTTGATATCGCAGGTTCTGCGCTGACGGCTCAGTCTAAACGCCTGAACGTCGCGGCCAGCAACATGGCGAATGCGGATAGCGTCAGCGGACCCGACGGTCAGCCGTATCGCGCGAAGCAGGTTGTTTTTCAGGTAGATGCTGCGCCAGGTGCGGCAACCGGTGGCGTAAAAGTCGCTGACGTCATTGAGAGTCAGGCGCCGGATAAGCTGGTTTATGAACCCGGTAATCCGCTGGCCGATGCGAACGGCTACGTAAAAATGCCGAATGTGGACGTTGTTGGCGAGATGGTCAACACCATGTCTGCCTCACGTAGCTATCAGGCAAACGTCGAAGTGCTCAACACCGTGAAAAGCTTGATGCTTAAAACGCTGACGCTAGGCCAGTAAAGGAGGCGCACATGTCTATTGCTGTAAAAATGAATGACCCGAGCACGACGGGGGTTAATGCCGCCACGGGGAACAGCTCCCTGACGGGCAGCAACGCCGCTGACCTGCAAAGCAGCTTTCTTACGCTGCTGGTTGCACAACTGAAAAACCAGGACCCTACCAACCCGCTGCAAAACAACGAACTGACTACCCAGTTGGCGCAAATCAGTACCGTGAGCGGGATTGAGAAGCTGAACACCACGTTAGGGTCGATCTCCGGGCAGATCGACAACAGTCAGTCGCTGCAGGCCAGTACGCTGATTGGCCACGGGGTCATGATCCCGGGTACCACCATCCTGACCGGTAAAGGGACAGAAGAGGGTGCCAAAACCACGACAACACCATTTGGAATTGAGCTGCAGCAACCGGCAGATAAGGTTACCGCAACCATTACCGATAAAGACGGCAAAGTGGTACGCACCATTGACATTGGTGGATTGAAAGCGGGCGTTCATACCTTTACCTGGGACGGCACCATGACCGATGGCACGGATGCACCAAGCGGTTCTTACAACGTGTCAATTGCTGCCAGTAATGGCGGAACGCAACTGGTGGCACAGCCGCTTCAGTTTGCGCTGGTGCAGGGCGTTATTCGCAGTAACGGCGGTAATACGCTGGATCTGGGCACTTATGGAACCACCACCCTCGACGAAGTACGGCAGATAATTTAAGCCTTCACACTTATCAGGAGTAAGTCATGGCCTTTTCTCAAGCGGTCAGCGGTCTGAACGCTGCAGCGACCAACCTCGATGTCATTGGTAACAACATCGCCAACTCCGCCACCTACGGTTTTAAATCTGGCACGGCATCTTTTGCCGATATGTTTGCCGGTTCGAAAGTCGGTTTGGGCGTTAAAGTTGCGGGTATTACTCAGGACTTTACCGACGGTACTACCACAAACACCGGACGTGGGCTGGATGTTGCTATCAGCCAGAACGGTTTTTTCCGTATGGTAGACAGCAACGGTTCCGTTTTCTACAGCCGTAACGGTCAGTTCAAGCTCGATGAAAACCGCAATATCGTTAACATGCAGGGGCTGCAGCTGACGGGCTATCCGGCTACCGGTACACCGCCAACAGTTCAGCAGGGTGCGAACCCGGCACCGATCACTATCCCGAATACGCTGATGGCGGCTAAATCAACCACCACTGCGTCAATGCAGGTCAACCTGAACTCCACTGACAAGGTTCCTACCAAGACCCCGTTTAACCCAAGCGATGCCGATTCCTACAACAAAAAAGGCAGCGTTACCGTTTTCGATAGCCAGGGTAACGCTCATGACATGAACATTTTTTATGTCAAAAACGCGCAGAGCAACACCTGGGAAGTCTTCACTCAAGATGCTTCTACTGGGGATGCTGAGAAATCGGCAGGGTTTATGCGTTTTGATAATAATGGTTTGTTTTTAGGTATTAGCGCCACGGCAGCCGAAGTACCACCGACGGCTCCAGCCGTCTGGCCAAAGGATATCAAAATTACAACCGGTCCGATCAATGGCGCAGTTCCGGCGAACTTCTCCCTGAGCTTCCTGAACTCCATGCAGCAGAACACCGGTGCCAACAACATCGTCGCCACGAATCAGAACGGCTACAAGCCGGGCGATCTGGTGAGCTACCAGATTAACAATGACGGTACCGTGGTCGGTAACTACTCCAACGAACAGCAACAGGTTCTGGGGCAGATCGTGCTGGCAAACTTTGCCAACAACGAAGGTCTGGCGTCTCAGGGCGACAACGTCTGGGCGGCGACTCAGTCTTCTGGCGTGGCGCTGCTGGGTACCGCAGGCGAAGGTAACTTCGGCAAGCTGACCAACGGCGCGCTGGAAGCGTCAAACGTGGATTTGAGTAAAGAACTGGTGAATATGATTGTCGCCCAGCGTAACTATCAGTCGAACGCGCAGACCATCAAAACCCAGGATCAGATCCTCAACACGCTGGTCAACCTGCGCTAAGCGCCTGACGGGATGGCTTAATGGATCACGCAATTTATACCGCCATGGGCGCGGCCAGTCAGACGCTGAATCAACAGGCGGTGACGGCCAGCAACCTGGCAAACGCCTCCACGCCAGGGTTTCGTGCGCAGCTCAATGCACTGCGCGCGGTTCCTGTAGAAGGATTGTCTTTACCGACGCGTACGCTGGTCGTGGCCTCCACGCCGGGGGCCGATATGACGCCCGGTCAGATGGACTATACCTCCCGCCCGCTGGATGTGGCGCTGCAACAGGATGGCTGGTTGGCTGTGCAGACCGCTGACGGTAGCGAAGGATATACCCGTAACGGTGCTATTCAGGTGAGCCCAACGGGTGAACTGACTATTCAGGGACACCCGGTAATTGGCGAAGCCGGACCGATCGCCGTACCAGAAGGCTCGGAAGTCACCATTGCGGCGGACGGGACCATTTCTGCACTTAACCCTGGCGATCCGGCTAATACGGTCGCGCCAGTGGGGCGGTTGAAGCTGGTGAAGGCTACAGGGCTTGAAGTGCAACGTGGCGATGACGGTATGTTCCGTCTGACCCAGGCCGCACAGGCCACCCGTGGTGCGACGTTACAGGCTGACCCCAGCATTCGCGTGATGTCGGGCGTGCTGGAAGGCAGTAACGTTAAACCGGTTGCTGCGATGAGCGACATGATCGCCAACGCCCGCCGCTTTGAAATGCAGATGAAAATTATCAGTAGCGTGGATGATAACGCGGGCCGCGCCAACCAACTGCTGTCGATGAGTTAATACAGGACATTTTATGATCAGTTCATTATGGATCGCCAAAACCGGCCTGGATGCGCAGCAAACCAACATGGATGTGATTGCCAACAACCTGGCAAACGTCAGCACCAACGGATTTAAGCGCCAACGTGCCGTATTTGAAGATCTGTTGTACCAGACGATTCGTCAGCCTGGCGCACAGTCTTCTGAACAGACCACACTGCCGTCTGGTTTGCAGATTGGTACCGGCGTACGTCCGGTTGCGACCGAGCGTTTACACAGCCAGGGTAACCTGTCGCAGACCAACAACAGTAAAGATGTGGCGATTAAAGGCCAGGGCTTTTTCCAGGTCATGTTGCCCGATGGTACGTCCGCTTATACCCGCGACGGTTCTTTCCAGGTGGATCAGAACGGTCAGTTGGTGACGGCGGGTGGTTTTCAGGTTCAGCCTGCCATCACCATTCCGGCTAACTCGCTCAGTATCACCATTGGACGTGACGGTATTGTCAGCGTGACCCAACAGGGGCAGGCGGCGCCTGTTCAGGTCGGGCAGCTTAACCTGACAACCTTCATGAACGATACCGGTCTGGAAAGCATTGGTGAGAATCTGTACACCGAAACGCAGTCATCCGGTGCGCCGAATGAGAGCACGCCAGGGCTGAACGGCGCGGGTCTGCTGTATCAGGGCTATGTTGAAACCTCTAACGTCAACGTGGCGGAAGAGCTGGTAAACATGATCCAGGTTCAGCGCGCTTACGAAATCAACAGTAAAGCGGTATCGACCACCGATCAGATGCTGCAAAAACTGACGCAACTCTAAAGTGGAGCCCGGTGGGGTGAAAACCTCACCGGCACACTGATTTTGAAGATGACCGCAATGCGAAAATACGCGCTTCACCCATACCCAATTTTAGCCCTGCTGGTGGTTTCACTAACAGGATGTGCCTGGATCCCGGCCACGCCGCTCGTGCAGGGCGCAACGTCTGCCCAGCCAGTTCCAGGTCCAACGCCGGTGGCGAATGGCTCAATCTTCCAGTCGGCACAACCGATTAACTATGGTTATCAGCCACTCTTTGAAGATCGTCGTCCACGCAATATTGGCGATACGCTGACCATCGTATTGCAGGAAAACGTCAGCGCGAGCAAAAGCTCTTCGGCGAACGCCAGTCGCGACGGCAAGACAAACTTTGGCTTTGATACCGTACCGCGCTATCTGGAAGGATTGTTCGGTAACGAACGTGCAGACGTAGAAGCCTCCGGCGGTAACTCCTTTAACGGTAAAGGCGGCGCGAACGCCAGAAATACCTTCAGCGGTACGCTGACCGTAACGGTCGATCAGGTACTGGTGAATGGCAACTTACATGTCGTGGGTGAAAAACAGATCGCTATAAATCAGGGCACTGAATTCATCCGCTTCTCCGGGGTTGTTAACCCGCGCACCATCAGTGGCAGCAACTCCGTACCGTCAACCCAGGTTGCGGATGCGCGTATTGAGTACGTCGGCAACGGCTACATCAATGAAGCGCAGAATATGGGCTGGTTGCAGCGTTTCTTCCTTAACTTGTCGCCGATGTAAGCGAGGTACCCAGTGTTTAAATCTTTTGTTGGAATGGTACTGGTGCTGATAACCACCTTTGCGCATGCTGACCGTATTCGTGACCTGACCAGCGTTCAGGGGGTGCGGGAAAACTCGTTGATAGGTTATGGGCTGGTAGTCGGTCTGGATGGAACGGGTGACCAGACCACACAGACGCCGTTTACGACGCAAACGCTCAATAACATGCTTTCGCAGTTGGGGATAACCGTGCCAACTGGTACCAATATGCAGCTGAAAAATGTGGCGGCGGTGATGGTTACCGCGTCGTTTCCTGCATTCGGTCGTCAGGGACAAACCATCGACGTAGTGGTTTCCTCTATGGGGAATGCCAAAAGCCTGCGCGGCGGTACGCTGCTGATGACCCCGTTAAAAGGGGTTGATAGTCAGGTATATGCGCTGGCTCAGGGGAATATTTTGGTGGGCGGTGCGGGTGCGGCTGCAGGTGGCAGTAGCGTGCAGGTTAACCAGCTCAATGGTGGACGCATTACCAACGGCGCGATTATCGAACGTGAATTACCCAGCCAGTTCGGCGGTGGTAACACCATTAATCTGCAGCTCAATAATGAAGATTTCACGATGGCGCAGCAGATTACCGACACCATCAACCGCTCGCGTGGCTTTGGTAGCGCAACAGCATTGGATGCCCGAACCATTCAGGTGCGCGTGCCAAGCGGTAACAGCTCGCAGGTGCGTTTCCTCGCTGATATCCAGAATATTGAGGTGAACGTCACGCCGCAGGATGCGAAAGTGATTATCAACTCGCGCACCGGATCTGTCGTCATGAACCGCGAAGTGACGCTGGATAGCTGTGCTGTGGCACAAGGCAACTTGTCGATTACGGTAAACCGCCAGGCGAACGTCAGCCAGCCGGACACACCATTTGGCGGTGGACAAACCGTGGTGACGCCACAAACCCAGATTGACCTGCGCCAGAGCGGTGGTTCGTTGCAAAGCGTGCGTTCCAGCGCCAACCTGAACAATGTGGTACGTGCGCTGAATGCGCTGGGGGCAACGCCGATGGATCTGATGTCCATTCTGCAATCGATGCAGAGCGCGGGTTGCTTACGCGCCAAACTGGAAATCATCTAATGATTGGTGACAGCAAACTGTTGACCAGCGCTGCCTGGGATGCGCAATCACTGAACGAACTGAAAGCGAAAGCGGGCCAGGACCCGGCGGCGAATATCCGTCCGGTCGCCCGTCAGGTTGAAGGGATGTTCGTGCAGATGATGCTGAAAAGCATGCGTGAAGCGCTGCCGAAAGATGGCGTGTTTAGCAGCGATTCAACGCGCTTGTATACCAGTATGTATGACCAACAAATTGCGCAGCAAATGACCGCAGGCAAAGGTCTGGGGTTGGCTGAAATGATGGTCAAGCAGATGACTGAAGGGCAAGCGCAACCTGCGGATGACGCGCCGCAGGTGCCGATGAAGTTTTCACTGGAAACGGTGACCAGCTATCAAAATCAGGCATTGACGCAACTGGTCCGCAAAGCCATCCCCCGGGCGACAGAAAGCAATGATGAGCCGCTGTCAGGTGACAGTAAAGACTTCCTCGCCCAGCTATCGCTGCCGGCTAAGCTGGCCAGCCAGCAAAGCGGCGTCCCGCATCATCTGATTCTGGCACAGGCGGCGCTGGAATCCGGATGGGGGCAGCGACAAATTCGCCGTGAGAACGGTGAACCGAGCTTCAACATTTTTGGCGTGAAGGCTTCGGGAAGCTGGAAAGGTCCAACCACTGAAATCACCACGACTGAATATGAAAACGGTGAGGCGAAAAAGGTGAAAGCCAGATTCCGCGTCTATAGCTCTTACCTTGAGGCGTTGTCGGATTATGTCGGTCTGATATCCCGTAACCCGCGCTATGCAGCAGTGACCGCTGCCTCGACCGCCGAGCAAGGGGCGCAGGCATTGCAAAATGCGGGTTACGCCACGGACCCTAACTATGCGCGAAAATTAACCAGCATGATCCAGCAGTTGAAATCGATGAGTGAAAAAGTGAGCAAAACCTACAGCACGAACATCGATAATCTCTTTTAAATAGCTCAAGTCTACCGACCTGCTGCCGATAATAACGAGTATTGAAGGATTACAAGGAACCTCCATGTCCAGCTTGATTAATAACGCGATGAGTGGACTCAGCGCAGCGCAGGCCGCGTTGAATACTGCCAGTAACAACATCTCCAGCTATAACGTTGCCGGATATACCCGACAGACGACAATTATGGCGCAAGCGAACAGCACGCTGGGTGCGGGGGGCTGGGTAGGCAATGGTGTCTATGTTTCTGGTGTACAACGTGAATATGACTCCTTTATCACTAACCAGTTGCGAGCAGCGCAGAACCAGAGCAGCGGTCTGACGACACGTTATGAGCAAATGTCAAAAATCGACAATCTGCTCTCCAGCAAAACCAGTTCTATTTCGACCTCCATGCAGGACTTTTTTACCAGCCTGCAAACGCTGGTCAGCAACGCCGAAGATCCGGCGGCACGCCAGGCGCTAATCGGTAAAGCTGATGGATTGGTAAATCAGTTTAAAACGACCGACCAGTATCTGCGCGATCAGGATAAGCAGGTCAATACCGCGATTAAAGCCAGCGTTGATCAGATCAACAACTATTCGAAACAAATTGCCAGCCTCAACGACCAGATTTCTCGTATGACAGGCGTCGGCGCAGGTGCGTCTCCTAACGACCTGCTTGACCAGCGCGATCAGCTGGTCAGTGAATTGAATCAGATTGTCGGTGTTGAAGTCAGCGTTCAGGATGGTGGCACTTACAACCTGACCATGGCCAACGGCTATTCGCTGGTACAGGGCAGCAATGCACGTCAACTGGCGGCAGTGCCTTCCAGCGATGATCCTAATCGTACAACCGTGGCCTACGTTGATGGCGTTGCCGGAGCTGTTGAAATTCCGGAGAAACTGCTGAATACCGGTTCACTGGGCGGACTGCTCACCTTCCGTTCTCAGGAGCTGGATCAGACGCGTAATACCCTCGGTCAACTGGCGCTTGCATTTGCCAGTGCATTTAACGCCCAGCATAAAGAAGGTTTTGATGCCAACGGCGTTAAAGGTGAGAATTTCTTCGATATCGGCAGCCCGTCAGTTTTGAGTAATAAGAATAACATTGGCAAAGCGGAATTAACTGCAGAAGTTGGTGACAGTTCGAAAGTACAGGCTACCGACTATAAGGTTGTGTTCAGTGGCGGTAAGTGGCAGGTGACGCGTCTGGCAGATAACACAACGTTTGAAGCTAAACCTGATAAGGACGGAAAACTGGATATTGATGGTCTGAAAGTGACGGTGACTATTGATCCCACCAAGCCCGGGCCTCAAGAAAATGACAGTTTTATTCTGAAGCCGGTAGAGAACGTCATCGTTGATATGAAAGTCAAGGTGACCGATGAGTCGAAAATCGCCATGGCTCAAGTGTCTAAAAATGATACGGACCCCACCATCGATAAAGGCAAGAGCGACAACCGTAACGGTCAGAAACTGTTAGATCTGCAAACCAAAGCGACTGTCGGCAATAAGACCTTCAACGATGCATATGCCACGCTGGTAAGCGATGTCGGGAACAAAACCGCTACGCTGAAAACCAGTGCCACCACCCAGAACAACGTGGTGACACAGCTTTACCGGCAGCAACAATCTATTTCCGGCGTAAACCTCGACGAAGAGTACGGTAATTTACAGCGTTTTCAGCAGTATTACCTGGCTAACGCGCAAGTGCTGCAGACCGCGAATGCGTTGTTTGATGCACTGATTAATATCCGCTAAGGGAGAGGGACACAATGCGTATCAGCACCCAGATGATGTACCAGCAGAATATGCGTGGCATCACTAACTCTCAGGCTGAATGGATGAAGTTCGGCGAGCAGATGTCAACGGGCAAACGCGTGATCAACCCATCAGACGATCCGATTGCCGCCTCGCAGGCCGTGGTACTTTCTCAGGCTCAGGCGCAGAACAGCCAATATACGCTGGCACGCTCATTCGCGACGCAAAAGGTGTCGCTGGAAGAGAATGTTCTGAGCCAGGTGACGACGGCAATTCAGGCTGCACAGGAAAAAATCGTTTATGCCGGGAACGGAACGTTAAGTGATGATGACCGTGCATCGCTGGC
The DNA here is from genome assembly GCF_002042885.1 of Citrobacter portucalensis. Classification (GTDB taxonomy): domain Bacteria; phylum Pseudomonadota; class Gammaproteobacteria; order Enterobacterales; family Enterobacteriaceae; genus Citrobacter; species Citrobacter portucalensis. Next base: position 71,521 of record NZ_MVFY01000009.1, on the reverse strand, counting down.
CACCGACCTACAGGGGATCCGCGATCAGCTGATGAACCTGGCAAACAGTACCGACGGTAATGGTCGCTATATTTTCGGTGGATATAAAACAGAATCTGCACCGTTTGCCCAGGCAGATGGCGCTTACAGCGGTGGTACAACAAACGTTACCCAACAGGTCGATGCCTCCCGAACCATGGTGATTGGTCATACTGGCGATAAAGTATTCGCCAACCTGACAAGCAACGCCGTACCGGAACCTGGTGGCGGTACTCAGGAAAAGAACCTGTTTAAAATGCTGGATACTGCTATTGATGCGCTCAAAACCCCTATTGAGGGTGATGACGTTGCAAAAGCTACCGCCGCTGCTGCCATTGATAAAACCAACCGTGGTTTAAAGAATTCACTCAATAATGTTTTGAGCGTCCGTGCAGAATTAGGTACGCAGCTGAGTGAATTAAGCTCGCTGGATTCACTGGGTGCCGATCGTGCATTAGGCCAAACTCAGCAGATGAGTAATCTGGTGGATGTCGACTGGAACGCCGCGATCTCGTCTTATGTCATGCAGCAGGCTGCGCTACAGGCATCCTATAAAGCGTTTACCGATATGCAGGGAATGTCGTTGTTCCAGCTCAATCGTTAACGCCTCGTTTTGAAACATATCTTGAAACTGGGTATGTTTGTCTGCCCGCTCCTTTAACACCCCGGAGCGGGCATTTTTTTAGGCAACCGACGTCTTACTAAGCGACGGGGTCCCCGTCAGTCTTATGACCAACGCAATTGCACTGCTGAAGGTAGCCAACGCAACAACACCTTCCCAATTTGCCAGGGCGTAGACCTGACTTCCGAGAACCGAACCCAGCGCCATACCAATGAACACCATCGTAAACAGCAGAGCGTTCAATCGTCCTCGTGCCAGAGGCTCCAGGCTATAGACCAGATTCTGGTGGGCAACCAGGCTGGATTGCAATCCGAGATCAAAACCTACCGCCGAAAGGGCGATGAGCAGCCATTGCCCCTGAACGGGCAGGGCGGGTAACAAAAACATCAGAGCGAAAGATGCCGTTACCAGCAAAGCACCCAATTGCGTTACTTTTGCCGCACCCACTTTATCGGCAAGATGACCCGCCAACGGTGCGGCAAGCGCTCCGGCTGCCCCCGCGATACCAAAAGCACCCGCTATAGCGCTACCCATGTGGTAATGCTCAGATAACATTACCGCCAGCGTAGACCAGAAGGCGCTAAAAGCAATGGACAGAAAGCCTTGTGCCAGTGCTGCGCGGCGCAAGGTGGAATATCGTTGCCAAAGTTGCGCCATTGAGAACATTAATGATGGATAGCTCAACGTGGAATGGACCGTAAAGCGAGGCAGTACTTTCCACATAATCGCGGTAATTATGGCAATGCTGACGGCAGCGAGTTGATACATCTCGCGCCAGCCAAACGCTTCGCCCACCACTCCACTGACGGTACGTGAGAGTAAAATCCCCAGCAGAAGGCCCGTCATCACAGTGCCCACCGTTTTTCCCTGCTTGCCTTCCGGCGCCAGAATAGCCGCCGCGGGAACGATATCTTGTGCCATGGTTGCCGCCATTCCCATCAGCAGGCTCACCAGTAATAGCGAATGCAACTGACCGGTAAAGCTACAGGCCAGCAGCAGCGCGGCAAGAGAGATGCTTTTCAGCAGGATTAATGTCCGGCGGTCATAACGATCGCCTAATGGCAATAAAAACAATATACCTAACGCATATCCCGCCTGGGTCAGCGTCGGGACCAACCCCATACCGGTGAGACTTAAGGCCAGATCCTGACCCATTAAAGGCAGAAGAGGCTGGGCGTAGTAGATAGCGGCCACGCTGAATCCGGCGCCCATTGCCAGAACAAAAATGACCCAACGGGAAAGTGCGGTATGTGTGTTCACAAATGATTCCTCAATCACAGGATGTGCGGCTATTTTTATCCTTCTGCGGGTGGTGCGGTAGCGAGCGCAGTGGTAAAACAGTTATACGCCAGACGTATGAAGAAACTGATAATGATAAAAACTGAACGTATAGACAGGGTGGAGCTGATGCGCACGTTTGTGCGTATCGTAGAAGCAGGATCGCTTTCGGCAGCGGCAAAACAGATAGGGACGACGCAGGCGACCGTAAGCCGACGGCTGCAATCGCTGGAGACGCTGCTGGGTGTGAAACTGCTTATGCGTACCACGCATGCGATGAAATTGACCGACGACGGCGAAAGAGGCTATCAGCATGCTAAGAAGATTATTGATGCCTGGCTGGCGCTGGAAGATGGACTTAATGTCACAGAAGATGAACCGGTGGGGACGTTGCGAGTCCGCGCACCGCATGCCTTCGGGCAACAACAACTACTTGAGCCGCTTTTGCAGTTTCTTTCGCGCTATCCCCAGTTGGCAGTAGAGTGGATGCTCAACGATAAAACCGTTGATTTTCTGAGCGATAATATTGATTGCGCGATCAGGGTTGGTGCTGAGGTGGATCCGGCCACGGTTTCCGTCTTACTGGCTGAAGTTCCCCGTAGTATGGTGGTGAGTCCAGGACTGCTGGAGCAATATGGCGAGCTTTCTCATCCTGAGCAGTTATCAGCGCTGCCCTGGATTGCAGTGAACACGTTTTATCAGCATAGCGTTTCGTTGTTGCACCAATTGCGTAATGAGCCAGTCACGCTGAATATTTCACCCAGATTAAGCACAGACAGTATTTATGTCGCAAGAAATGCCGCGCTGGCGGGGTTGGGAGTGACTATTGTTTCAAGCTGGATGGTGGCGGAGGATATTGCCGACGGACGTCTGGTTGCGTTGCTACCTGAGTGGCATGCGGCGCCGTTGCCTGTACATTTGGTTTATCCGTGGGCGCGTTACTATCCGACCCGCTTACGCAAGTTTCTGGCCCTAATGAAGGATGTTATGCCGCAGCTGACGGGGATGAAAGGCGTAGATCAGATATAAAAAAGCCGACCCGAAGGCCGGCTGTGATATTGATTATGGCTTACTCAACAGGCTGTGGACGTGTTGCTGGCGCAGTCGCTTGATGCGTTGCGCTATGTCCACCTGCGGCACCTTTGCCTTCAAAGGCGAATGCCGGACGCTGCCAGTCGCTATGACGCGGCGCTTCTGGCACATATTCCGGTGCCGGAGCGCGGGTCATTGGCGCGGTTGCATGGCTATGCAGGTGTTCAGCATCAGCGCTGGCTGCGACAACTTCAGCCTTAACGACTTCAGTTTCGACGACAGGCGCGGCAACAACGACTTTCGGCGCTGCAACCTCTTCAACAGCTGGCGCTGTTTCCACAACTTCAGCAATCTCTTCAACCACTTCTGGCTGGGGAATAACCACCTCTGCAGGCTCTTCGGTAACCGGTGCAGTCACAACGTCAGCCACAGGTTCGGCTTCAGCGGCGATTTCTTCTGCTACGGGCGCATCAGATGCAGCGATAATTTGCGGTTGTTCCTCGACAGGGGTCGCAATCACTTCCGGATGCGTGGTTTCAACCTGTGTGGTTTCAACAACGGCGGCCTGAGGCTCAGCTACGACAACCTCTGGTTGCACGGCTTCAACCGGCGCAGGGGTATCCACAATGTGTTCAACGGCAGCGGCAGCAACCTGAGGCTCTACGGCGACAGGTGCAGCTTGCTGCTGGACCATTTCCTGTTCACGCTGTTCTTCAACCTGCTGATCCTGAGGACGTGCGACAGGGTAGCGGATCCAAACTTTACCGGACGCTAATTCAGGAGATGCGCAGGCGACCGTTAACGGCATCGGCGACTGAACCGGATAACGCTCGTCACGGTAACGACGACGACGCTGTCCACTAACGCGCAGATGGCGAGGAGAGCGGCGAGAACGACGCGGCATACCGTTGGAGTCACGAGCTTCGCTGTTGTCTTCCTGCTCAGTCGCAACGACGGCTGGCAGATCAACTTTCGCCAGTTCGGTGCGCTGTGACGGTACCGGCTGTTCTGTTGGTTGAGCAACAGCAGTTTCAGCGATTGCAGCAACAGTAGCCACTTCGGCTTCAACCGCCGGGCTGTCTGTGAAACGAACTTTCTGAGTCAACTGACGCTGTTTGCGGCGGGTTTGAGGCTGACGTACTCGCTCTTCCTGCTCAGTATCCTGCACAGGTTGTTCAGCCTGGTTCAGCTCTTTAACTTCCTGCTGAGCCTGACGCTTGTCATCGTTACGACGGCGGTTGCGTTCGCGACGCGGCGCCTGCTGTTCATCACCGGATTTCGCTTTGTCTGCAACATCAGTGGTTTGCTGGCGGTTATCGCGAGCTTCCGCATTTTGCTGCTGGGACTGACGACGGTTACGGCGGTTATCTTCACGGTTTTCGCCGTTTTCTGAACGTTCGCTACGGTTGTCGCGGTCACCGCGATTATCACGGTTATCACGACGATCGTTACGGTCGCGACGATTGTTCTGACGCGGTTTACGACGATCCTGCTGGCGTTCGGTTTTCTCTTCAGCTTTCGGCGCAGGTTGTTCAACCGGTTTCACTTCTTCGCTACCACCGAAGATGGACTTCAGTGCGCCAAAGAAACGGCTAATCAAACCGGGTTGTGCGGCAACGGCTGCGGTTGCTGCTGCAGCTTTAGGCGCGGTGGCTTTCGCGGCAGGTTCCTGCAGAGCAGGGGCTGGCGGAACGTCTGGCATGGCGAAGGTGGCCAGCGCCGGTTGCTCAGGCTGTTTACGCTCGACGTACTCTTCTTCCGTCGGCAATGCCATTGCCTCTTCATGCAGTTTCGGCAGCAGGTAGCTCAGGGTCGGTGTTTCTTCCCCTTTACGTACGCGCAGCACAGAATAGTGCGGGGTTTCCATCTGATCGTTTGGCACGATCACACAGCGCACGCCATTCTGACGCGTTTCGATAGCATTAACCGCGGTACGTTTTTCGTTAAGCAGGTAAGAGGCGATTGGCACAGGAACAATAGCATGAACTTCTTGCGTATTTTCTTTCAGTGCTTCTTCTTCGATCAGACGCAGAATAGACAGCGACAGTGATTCGTTATCACGTACGGTACCGGTGCCGGAACAGCGCGGGCACACGTGATGGCTGGATTCACCCAGAGACGGGCTCAGACGCTGACGAGACATCTCAAGCAGACCGAAGCGAGAAATATGGCTGATCTGAATACGCGCTCTGTCCTGGCGTACGGCCTCGCGCAGACGGTTTTCAACCGCGCGCTGGTGGCGAACCGGCGTCATATCAATGAAGTCGATTACAATCAGACCGCCGAGGTCGCGCAGACGTAGCTGACGGGCAATTTCATCGGCTGCTTCAAGGTTAGTGTTGAACGCAGTTTCTTCGATGTCGCCGCCGCGAGTTGCACGCGCGGAGTTGATATCGATAGCGGTCAGGGCCTCTGTGCTGTCAATAACGATTGAGCCGCCGGACGGCAGGCGCACTTCGCGCTGGAACGCGGATTCAATCTGAGACTCGATCTGATAGTGGCTGAACAGCGGGATTTCGCCGGTGTACAGTTTGATTTTGCTGCTGAAATCCGGACGACCCAGCGCGGCGATGTGCTGACGCGCCATCTCCATCACTTTCGGATTATCGATAAGGATTTCGCCGATGTCCTGACGTAAGTAGTCACGGAAAGCGCGAACGATAACGTTGCTTTCCTGGTGGATCAGGAACGGAGCAGGGCGGCTGTCAGCGGCTTTTTGAATCGCTTCCCAGTGCTTCAGGCGGAAGCTCAGGTCCCACTGCAGCGCTTCGGCGGATTTGCCGACCCCTGCGGTACGCACGATAAGGCCCATGCCATCAGGCAGTTCCAGGCTTGCCAGCGCTTCTTTTAATTCGGTACGGTCGTCGCCTTCAATGCGGCGGGAGATACCGCCCGCGCGCGGGTTGTTCGGCATCAGAACCAGATAACTACCCGCCAGGCTGATAAAGGTAGTCAGCGCAGCGCCTTTATTGCCGCGTTCTTCTTTATCGATCTGAACGATGACTTCCTGACCTTCGCGCAACACGTCTTTAATGTTGGGACGACCATGGGAGTTGTAGTTAGCGGGGAAGTATTCGCGGGCAATTTCTTTTAACGGGAGGAAACCGTGACGTTCAGCGCCGTAATCAACAAAAGCAGCTTCCAGACTCGGTTCAATACGGGTAATTTTGCCTTTATAGATGTTGGCTTTTTTCTGTTCGTGTCCAGGACTTTCGATATCCAGATCGTACAGACGTTGCCCATCTACAAGGGCGACACGCAACTCTTCCTGCTGAGTTGCGTTAATTAACATTCTTTTCATCGTAACTTACTCATTATTCTTACATTGACGACTAAGCTGCGGGCAGAGTAATGCCTTTCCGGGTGTGAACCGATGGCCTCGTGTCTATTCGCGTCGCCAACCTCACGGTTATCGTCAGCTCAAAGAGGCGCAGAGTGTCGGTTGCCTGCATTTCATACGGAAACACAGCGCAATTATCAGGGGAACAGTCTGGGTGTTACTCTCCAGAAAAGCTTCCATATTACCGGTAAGGACTGCAACCCGCAGCCCGCTAACTGCCTGAAAGATCAATACGTCTTACGCCATTGCTGCGTTGATGATCGGTCGGGCAAAATTGGGTCATTCCGGAAAAGTTCTTGTTTTAACAAGATTCAACACGGAAACAACCTCATTATTCCACTGCTAACCTTGTTATAGCAAGATGACTTTTGCCATTTATCACCCGGTTACTCACAGTTTTTTCACTTCCGCGTAGTGATTGCTTTAATAACCACCAAATCGGCCATGTCAAACTTAAGTAATAGGGTATAGCAGTTAATATAAGCATAGAAAAATGTGTGGCGCGAATCTTGATGGCTATTTAAAATCGGCCCCCATGAAAACAGAGACTCCAGCCGTAAAAACAGTTGCCATTACTGCCGACGAAGCAGGGCAACGCATCGATAACTTTTTGCGCACCCAGCTTAAGGGCGTGCCGAAAAGTATGATTTATCGCATTTTGCGTAAAGGCGAAGTGCGGGTGAATAAAAAACGCATTAAACCCGAGTACAAACTCGAAGACGGGGATATTGTGCGTATTCCACCTGTGCGTGTCGCTGAACGTGAAGAAGAGGCCATTTCACCGAACCTGCAAAAGGTCGCGGCGCTGACCGACGTCATTTTATATGAAGATGACCACATTCTGGTGCTTAACAAACCTTCAGGTACGGCCGTACATGGCGGAAGCGGGTTAAGCTTTGGCGTCATTGAAGGATTACGAGCACTGCGCCCGGAAGCGCGTTTCCTTGAACTGGTGCATCGCCTCGACCGGGATACCTCCGGCGTGCTGCTGGTTGCTAAAAAACGCTCAGCCTTGCGTTCATTGCATGAACAACTGCGTGAAAAAGGCATGCAGAAAGACTATCTCGCGCTGGTTCGAGGCCAATGGCAGTCGCATGTCAAAACCGTGCAGGCGCCGCTGTTAAAGAACATTCTGCAAAGTGGCGAGCGTATCGTGCGGGTGAACCAGGAAGGCAAACCGTCAGAAACACGTTTTAAAGTGGAAGAGCGCTATGCGTTTGCCACGCTTGTGCGCTGTAGCCCGGTGACTGGACGTACGCACCAGATTCGTGTGCATACCCAGTATGCCGGTCATCCAATTGCTTTTGACGATCGCTACGGTGACCGTGAGTTCGATAAGCAACTGGCGGATACGGGGTTGAATCGACTTTTCCTGCACGCCGCAGCGTTGAAATTTACCCATCCGGGAACGGGTGAAGTGATGCGTATTGAGGCGCCGATGGATAAGCAATTGAAGCGCTGCCTCGAGGTTTTACGCAGTAAAGCCTGATGCGCGTTGCTTATCAGGCCTACAATCGTGTGATGCACCGTAGGCCTGATAAGACGCATCGCGTCGCCATCAGGCAGATCAATCAGGCATTCAACGGGTTCATCTCTTCCCGCCGCAGCATTTGACACAACGCGATAAGCGGCAAACCGATCAGGGTATTTGGGTCACGACCCTCCAGGCGTTCAAAGAGTGCAATACCTAACCCTTCACTTTTGAAGCTACCTGCACAATGGAGCGGGCGCTCTTTACGCAGATAATCATCAATTTCCGCCTCGCTTAAATGACGGAAATGGACGTCAAAAGGTTCTACTTCAGTTTGTAAATGTCCGGTCGCAGAATTATACAGCGCCAGTCCGGTGTAAAACGTCACAATATTGCCACGGGCTTTGAGTAATTGTTGGCGGGCATTTTCTTCAGTTAATGGTTTGCCGGTTATTTCACCATCAAGAACACAAATTTGATCGGAGCCAATAATCAGATGCGATGGGTAACGGTGGGCGAGAGATTGCGCTTTTTTCTGCGCCAGTCGCAAGACTAAATGGCGTGGTGTCTCGCCGGGCAACGGCGTTTCATCAACCTCTGGCGCAGCGCATTCAAACGGGATTGCCAGTTTTTCGAGTAAAGCGCGACGCCAGGGGGAGGTAGAAGCAAGAATAAGTTGAGGCATATTTTTTCCCTCGCATATAGCGTATTGATGAGAGCCATTTTAAACTATGGACTTCGACCTACAAGCTGGCTGTAGTGGCTTGTCTTGAGCGATTTTAAGTCGATGACCCGCAATGTGTGCGAATTATTGGCAAAAGGCAACCACAGGCTGCCTTTTTCTTTGACTATATGACGTTACAAAGTTAATATGCGCGCCCTATGCAAAAGGTAAAATTACCCCTGACTCTTGATCCGGTTCGTACGGCTCAAAAACGCCTCGATTATGAAGGTATCTATACTTCTGATCTGGTTGAGCGCGTCGCCGATTCTGTAGTCAGTGTGGACAGTGATGTGGAATGCTCCATGTCGTTCGCTATCGATAACCAGCGTCTCGCCGTTATAACCGGTGATGCGAAGGTATCGGTTACGCTCGAATGTCAGCGTTGCGGGAAACCGTTCCCACTTCATGTTCACACAACATATTGTTTTAGTCCTGTCCGTTCTGACGAGCAGGCTGAAGCACTCCCGGAAGCGTATGAGCCGATTGAGGTTAACGAATTCGGTGAAATCGATCTGCTTGCAATGGTTGAAGATGAGATTATCCTCTCCTTGCCGGTAGTTCCGGTGCATGATTCTGAACACTGTGAAGTGTCCGAGGCGGACATGGTCTTTGGCGAATTGCCTGATGAAGCGCAAAAACCAAACCCATTTGCCGTATTAGCCAGCTTAAAGCGTAAGTAATTGAGGAGTAAGGTCCATGGCCGTACAACAGAATAAACCAACCCGTTCCAAACGTGGCATGCGTCGTTCTCATGACGCTCTGACCGCAGTCACCAGCCTGTCTGTAGACAAAACTTCTGGTGAACAACACCTGCGTCACCACATCACTGCCGACGGTTTCTACCGTGGCCGTAAGGTAATCGCTAAGTAATCACGCATGACTCAATGGCTTTCCCACTTCTGGTGAGAAAGACAAAGAGTGAACGCGTGATGAAGCTTAGTGAGGCTTTCCCCGGGTGACTGGGGAAACACCTAACCGGGCAGCGACGATACCTTGACACGTCTAACCCTGGCGTTAGATGTCATGGGGGGAGATTTTGGCCCTACCGTGACAGTGCCTGCAGCATTGCAGGCACTGAATTCTAATTCGCAACTCACACTTCTTTTAGTCGGGGATCCCGATACAATCACGCCATTACTTGCCAAAGCTGACTTCGAACAACGTTCGCGTCTGCAGATTATCCCTGCTCAGTCAGTTATTGCCAGTGATGCCCGGCCCTCGCAAGCTATTCGCGCCAGTCGTGGAAGCTCAATGCGTGTTGCCCTGGAGCTCGTGAAAGAAGGTCAGGCACAAGCTTGTGTCAGCGCCGGTAATACGGGCGCACTCATGGGACTTGCGAAGTTATTGCTCAAACCTCTTGAGGGGATTGAGCGTCCTGCGTTGGTGACGGTGTTACCCCATCAGCAAAAGGGCAAAACGGTGGTGCTGGATTTGGGCGCCAACGTAGATTGTGATAGCACGATGTTGGTGCAATTTGCCGTCATGGGTTCCGTGCTGGCAGAAGAGGTTGTTGGCATTGCCAATCCTCGCGTAGCGTTACTCAACATCGGCGAAGAAGAAACGAAAGGTCTCGACAGTATTCGAGATGCTTCAGCTGTGCTAAAAACAATCCCTTCCATTAATTATATCGGCTATCTTGAAGCCAATGAGTTACTGACTGGCAAAACCGATGTGTTGGTCTGTGACGGTTTTACAGGTAATGTCACATTAAAGACGATGGAAGGTGTTGTCAGAATGTTCCTTTCACTGCTGAAATCTCAGGGTGAGGGCAAAAAACGGTCGTGGTGGCTTCTGTTATTAAAACGTTGGTTACAAAAAAGCCTGACAAGGCGATTTAGTCACCTCAACCCCGACCAGTATAATGGCGCCTGTCTGTTAGGATTGCGCGGCACGGTGATTAAGAGTCATGGTGCGGCCAATCAGCGAGCATTTGAAGTCGCGATTGAACAGGCAGTGCAGGCGGTGCAGCGACAAGTTCCTCAGCGAATTGCCGCTCGCCTGGAATCTGTATACCCAGCTGGATTCGAACTGCTGGACGGTGGCGAAAGCGCAAAATCACGAGCACACAGATAACGGTGCGTTTGTGAATGTGGCCACCGTATCAGCGATTTGCTCGTAGCGGTATATAACCAAAAAGTGACTGAGCGTACATGTATACGAAGATTATTGGTACTGGCAGCTATCTGCCTGAACAAGTGCGTACTAACGCCGATTTGGAAAAAATGGTTGAGACGTCTGATGAGTGGATCGTCACTCGTACAGGTATCCGTGAACGCCATATTGCAGCGCCAAATGAAACAGTTGCGACGATGGGCTTTGCCGCCGCAAACCGTGCGATTGAAATGGCGGGCATCGACAAAGAACAAATTGGTCTGATTGTGGTTGCTACCACATCATCCACTCACGCATTTCCAAGCGCGGCGTGCCAGATCCAAAGTATGCTGGGGATCAAAGGCTGTCCGGCGTTTGACGTTGCAGCCGCTTGTGCTGGCTTCACTTACGCCCTGAGCGTTGCCGACCAGTACGTTAAATCTGGCGCAGTTAAGCATGCTCTGGTCGTTGGCTCCGATGTCCTGGCCCGTACCTGCGATCCAACCGATCGCGGAACGATCATCATTTTCGGTGATGGGGCTGGTGCGGTTGTATTGAGCGCATCAGAAGAGCCAGGCATTCTCTCCACGCATCTGCACGCTGACGGTCGCTACGGCGAACTGTTGACGCTGCCTAACGCCGATCGCGTGAACCCGGAAAACCCGATCCACCTGACGATGGCGGGTAACGAAGTATTTAAAGTCGCGGTGACCGAGCTTGCGCACATCGTTGATGAAACGCTGGAAGCCAATAATCTCGACCGTTCTGCGCTGGACTGGCTGGTGCCGCATCAGGCTAACCTGCGCATTATCAGCGCGACAGCTAAAAAGCTGGGTATGTCGATGGATAATGTTGTCGTGACGCTCGACAGACATGGTAATACCTCTGCTGCCTCCGTACCGTGCGCGCTGGACGAAGCCGTCCGCGACGGGCGTATTAAAGCTGGGCAGTTGATATTGCTTGAAGCCTTCGGGGGTGGATTCACCTGGGGCTCCGCGCTGGTTCGTTTCTAGTATAAGGATTTAAACATGACGCAATTTGCATTTGTGTTTCCGGGGCAGGGTTCCCAGACCGTTGGGATGTTGTCTGAAATGGCAGCAAACTACCCAATTGTTGAAGAAACATTTGCTGAAGCATCAGCTGCACTGGGCTATGATCTGTGGGCGTTGACTCAGCAAGGTCCGGCTGAAGAACTGAATAAAACCTGGCAGACGCAGCCCGCGCTGTTGACCGCATCCGTTGCGCTTTATCGCGTATGGCAGCAGCAGGGGGGTAAAACACCTGCGATGATGGCGGGTCACAGCCTGGGCGAATATTCTGCGCTGGTATGTGCGGGTGTTATCAGTTTTGCCGATGCCGTACGTCTGGTTGAACTGCGTGGCAAATTCATGCAGGAAGCGGTTCCGGAAGGCACTGGCGGCATGTCTGCTATTATCGGTCTGGACGATGCTGCTATCGCTAAAGCGTGCGAAGAGTCTGCCGAAGGCCAGGTGGTTTCACCGGTAAACTTTAACTCACCGGGTCAGGTGGTTATTGCCGGGCATAAAGAAGCCGTAGAACGTGCTGGTGCTGCCTGTAAAGCCGCGGGCGCTAAGCGTGCGCTGCCGCTGCCGGTCAGCGTTCCTTCTCACTGCGCGCTGATGAAGCCTGCCGCTGAGAAACTGGCCGTTGAGCTGCAGAAAATCACCTTTAACGCGCCGACTGTTCCGGTTGTGAACAACGTCGACGTGAAGTGCGAGACCACGGCAGACGCAATTCGCGATGCGCTGGTTCGTCAGCTGTATAGCCCGGTTCAGTGGACTAAAACCGTTGAATTTATGGCATCCCAGGGCGTAGAGCACCTGTATGAAGTCGGTCCGGGTAAAGTTCTGACCGGTCTGACGAAACGTATTGTTGACACCCTGACTGCTTCGGCACTGAATGAGCCGGCGGCATTGTCTGCGGCGCTAGAGCAATAAAAGAGGAAGACCATGAGTTTTGAAGGAAAAATCGCGCTGGTTACCGGTGCAAGCCGTGGCATTGGCCGCGCAATTGCTGAGACACTTGTTGCCCGTGGCGCGAAAGTTATCGGTACTGCTACCAGCGAAAGCGGCGCGCAGGCCATTAGCGATTACTTAGGTGCAAATGGTAAAGGTCTGATGTTGAATGTGACCGATCCGGCATCTATCGAATCTGTTCTGGAAAATATTCGCGCAGAATTTGGTGAAGTCGATATCCTGGTCAATAATGCCGGGATTACTCGTGATAACCTGTTAATGCGCATGAAAGATGACGAGTGGAACGATATCATCGAAACCAACCTGTCATCTGTTTTCCGTCTGTCAAAAGCGGTAATGCGAGCTATGATGAAAAAGCGTCATGGGCGTATTATCACTATCGGTTCTGTGGTTGGTACCATGGGAAATGCGGGTCAGGCTAACTACGCTGCGGCGAAAGCGGGTCTGATCGGCTTCAGTAAATCACTGGCGCGCGAAGTTGCGTCTCGTGGCATTACTGTAAACGTTGTTGCTCCGGGCTTTATTGAAACGGACATGACGCGTGCGCTGTCTGATGATCAGCGTGCGGGTATTCTGGCGCAGGTTCCTGCGGGTCGCCTCGGTGGCGCTCAGGAAATCGCCAGTGCGGTTGCATTTTTAGCTTCTGACGAAGCAAGTTACATCACAGGTGAGACTTTGCACGTCAACGGCGGGATGTACATGGTTTAACCACGATGAAAAATATTTGCGTTATTGTAGGTCTTGGCCTCAAAATAACGTAAAATCGTGGTAAGACCTGCCGGGATTTAGTTGCAAATTTTTCAACATTTTATACACTACGAAAACCATCGCGAAAGCGAGTTTTGATAGGAAATTTAAGAGTATGAGCACTATCGAAGAACGCGTTAAGAAAATTATCGGCGAACAGCTGGGCGTTAAGCAGGAAGAAGTAACCAACAATGCTTCCTTCGTTGAAGACCTGGGCGCAGATTCTCTTGACACCGTTGAGCTGGTAATGGCTCTGGAAGAAGAGTTTGATACTGAGATTCCGGACGAAGAAGCTGAGAAAATCACTACCGTTCAGGCTGCCATTGATTACATCAACGGCCACCAGGCGTAAGTGAACATCTCCAGGCGGTCATTCGACCGCCTGAGTTTTATCTTTTTATCCCACTTGAATTATTTTCCCTCCCTGGAGGACAACCGTGTCTAAGCGTCGTGTAGTTGTGACCGGACTGGGCATGTTGTCTCCTGTCGGCAATACCGTAGAGTCTACCTGGAAAGCTCTCCTTGCCGGTCAGAGTGGCATCAGCCTGATCGACCATTTCGATACTAGCGCCTATGCAACGAAATTTGCTGGCTTAGTAAAGGATTTTAACTGTGAAGACATTATCTCGCGTAAAGAACAGCGCAAGATGGATGCCTTCATTCAATATGGAATTGTCGCTGGCGTTCAGGCCATGCAGGATTCTGGCCTCGAAATTACGGAAGAGAACGCTCATCGTATTGGCGCCGCTATCGGCTCTGGTATTGGCGGTCTCGGTCTGATCGAAGAAAACCATACCTCACTGGTAAACGGTGGGCCGCGTAAGATCAGCCCGTTCTTCGTTCCGTCGACGATTGTTAACATGGTGGCTGGTCATCTGACCATCATGTACGGCCTGCAAGGGCCAAGCATCTCCATCGCGACCGCCTGTACTTCAGGCGTGCATAACATCGGTCATGCCGCACGTATCATTGCATACGGCGATGCAGACGCGATGGTTGCGGGTGGTGCTGAAAAAGCCAGTACGCCGTTGGGTGTGGGTGGCTTTGGCGCGGCACGTGCACTGTCTACGCGTAATGATAACCCGCAAGCGGCAAGCCGCCCATGGGACAAAGAGCGTGACGGCTTTGTGCTGGGCGACGGCGCTGGCATGGTGGTACTGGAAGAGTACGAGCATGCGAAAGCGCGCGGTGCAAAAATCTATGCTGAAGTCGTTGGCTTCGGTATGAGCAGCGATGCTTACCACATGACGTCGCCACCGGAAAACGGTGCAGGCGCTGCGCTGGCAATGGTCAACGCACTGCGCGATGCGGCTATTGAAGCGGGTCAGATTGGCTATGTCAACGCGCATGGTACGTCTACGCCTGCAGGCGATAAAGCTGAAACCCAGGCAGTGAAATCTGTCTTTGGCGATGCGGCAAGCCGTGTGATGGTAAGCTCCACCAAATCCATGACCGGACACCTGTTGGGTGCGGCGGGCGCGGTAGAGTCTATTTTCTCTATCCTGGCGCTGCGCGATCAGGCTATTCCGCCAACCATCAACCTGGATAACCGGGATGAAGGTTGTGACCTGGACTTCGTACCTCATGAAGCGCGTCAGGTTAGTGGTCTGGAGTATGCGCTGTGTAACTCCTTTGGCTTCGGTGGTACCAACGGCTCTTTGATCTTTAAAAAGATTTAAGTCCGTCAGGTGATGCGCTAGCATCGATAGCAAATTGAAAAGGTCCGCTTGTCGGGCCTTTTTTTATTCGGTTTTCCGCCCTTGTCCTGTGTTACTCATCCTGCCAAACTAGCGGACCAGAAATAAGGAGCCACCATGTTCTTAATTAATGGCTGCGAGCAAGATATGCTGGCCGCAAGCGATCGAGCGACCCAATTTGGTGATGGCTGTTTTACCACTGCCTGTATTATCGACGGTGAAATTCCTCTCTTTGCAGCGCATCTTGCGCGTTTACAAGACGCTTGCCAAAAACTGCTGATCTCTTTTGAAGATTGGTCCGAGCTGCAAAATGAAATGAAAATGCTGGCGAAAGGGCACGTACGCGGAGTGTTGAAAGTGATTATCAGCCGTGGCAGTGGAGGCCGGGGTTACAGTGGCAAAAATTGTCATAGTGCCACACGCATCCTCTCCGTTTCATCCTGGCCCGATCATTACGATCGTTGGCGGCAAGAAGGTATTACGCTGGCGCTAAGCCCAGTGCGGCTGGGACGTAATCCACTGCTTGCCGGGCTTAAACACCTGAATCGACTGGAGCAGGTGTTGATTCGCTCTCATCTTGAACAGACGGACGCCGATGAAGCGCTGGTTCTTGACAGCGAGGGATGGGTTACGGAATGCTGTGCGGCTAATTTGTTCTGGCGTAAAGGCGATGTGGTTTACACGCCCCGGCTGGACCAGGCCGGAGTGAACGGTATTATGCGACAATTCTGTATCCGGATGCTGGCACAATCGCCATTCAGTATTGTCGAAGTGTATGCCGGGTTGGAGGAGGTAATGCAGGCTGATGAAATCGTCGTCTGTAACGCGTTAATGCCCATTATTCCCGTGCGTGCCTGTGGCGACACGTTGTTGTCTTCACGTTTGTTATTCGATTATTTAGCCCCACTTTGTGAGCACCCGAATTAGTCATGAAAAAACTGTTACTTGTTGTCCTGTTATTGCTGGTTGTGCTGGGCATTGCCGCTGGAGTGGGAATGTGGAAAGTTCGCCATCTGGCGGACAGCAAATTATTGATTAAAGAAGAAACGATTTTTACGCTGAAAGCGGGGACGGGCCGTCTGGCTCTCGGCGAACAGCTGTATGCAGACAAAGTTATCAATCGTCCGCGCGTGTTCCAGTGGCTGCTGCGTGTGGAGCCCGAGCTGTCGCATTTTAAGGCCGGAACATATCGCTTCACGCCTGACATGACGGTGCGGGACATGCTGCAACTGCTGGAAAGCGGCAAAGAGGCGCAGTTCCCGCTACGTCTGGTTGAAGGGATGCGCCTGAGCGATTACCTCAAACAGCTGCGTGATGCCCCGTATATCAAACATACGTTAAGCGACGATAGCTATGAGACCGTGGCCGAGGCACTTAAGCTGGAAAACCCGCAATGGGTAGAAGGCTGGTTCTGGCCAGATACCTGGATGTATACCGCCAATACTACTGACGTAGCGTTGCTAAAACGCGCGCATCAGAAAATGGTTAAAGCGGTGGATACTGTCTGGGAGGGGCGCGCTGATGGCCTGCCTTATCAGGACAAAAATCAGCTGGTAACCATGGCTTCTATTATTGAAAAAGAAACTGCGGTTGCCAGCGAGCGCGACCAGGTGGCTTCGGTCTTTATTAACCGCTTACGTATCGGTATGCGTTTACAAACCGATCCGACCGTGATTTACGGGATGGGTACACGGTATAATGGCAAATTGTCGCGTGTGGATTTAGACACCCCGACCGCCTATAACACCTATACCATCACGGGACTGCCGCCAGGCCCGATTGCCATGCCGGGAGAGGCCTCGTTGCAGGCCGCGGCGCATCCGGCAAAAACGCCGTATCTCTATTTTGTGGCTGACGGTAAAGGCGGCCACACGTTTAACACCAATCTTGCCAGCCATAACCGGTCCGTGCAGGATTACCTGAAAGTGCTTAAGGAAAAAAATGGGCAGTAACTATATCGTCATTGAAGGCCTGGAAGGCGCCGGAAAAACCACCGCGCGTAACGTGGTGGTGGAGACACTTGAGCAACTCGGTATTCGTGACATGGTTTTCACCCGTGAACCTGGTGGAACGCAGCTGGCTGAGAAACTAAGAAGTCTGGTGCTGGATATTAAATCGGTCGGTGACGAGGTCATTACCGATAAAGCCGAAGTTCTGATGTTTTACGCGGCGCGTGTACAGTTGGTCGAAACCGTTATTAAACCTGCACTGGCGAAAGGCGCGTGGGTAATTGGCGATCGTCACGATCTGTCGACCCAGGCGTATCAGGGCGGCGGACGCGGTATCGATCAAAACATGCTGGCAACCCTGCGTGATGCGGTGCTTGGTGATTTTCGCCCGGACCTGACGATCTATCTGGATGTGACGCCAGAAGTCGGGTTGAAGCGTGCCCGTGCCCGCGGCGAGCTGGATCGTATTGAGCAGGAATCTTTCGACTTCTTTAATCGTACTCGCGCGCGCTATCTTGAGCTGGCTGCCAAAGACGCCAGCATTCGTACTATAGACGCTACGCAGCCGTTGGAGGCTGTGATGGCTGATATCCGTCATACCATCACCCAATGGGTGAAGGAGCAGGGCGCATGAAATGGTACCCATGGTTACGACCGGATTTTGAAAAACTGGTAGCCAGCTACCAGACGGGTCGTGGTCACCATGCGTTACTGATTCAGGCGTTACCCGGAATGGGCGACGACGCGCTGATTTACGCCCTCAGCCGCTATTTAATGTGCCAGCAGCCGGAAGGGCATAAAAGCTGTGGACAGTGCCGCGGCTGTCAGCTAATGCAGGCGGGGACGCACCCTGACTACTATTCGCTGCTGCCGGAAAAAGGCAAAAGCACGCTCGGGGTTGATGCGGTACGCGAAGTCAGTGAAAAGCTGTACGAGCATTCGCGTCTCGGCGGTGCGAAGGTCGTGTGGATCCCGGATGCTGCCCAGTTAACCGATGCCGCCGCCAACGCCTTGCTGAAAACGCTGGAAGAACCCCCGGCACAAACCTGGTTTTTCCTCGCCAGCACAGAGCCAGCTCGCTTGCTGGCGACATTACGCAGCCGTTGTCGGTTACATCATCTTGCACCACCGCCGGAGTCGTATGCGATTTCCTGGCTTGCTCGTGAGGTGACTGCATCGTCAGAAGCGCTGCTGAGCGCGTTACGCCTGAGTGCAGGTTCGCCAGGCGCGGCACTTACGTTGTTACAGGCTGAAAGCTGGGCGCACCGCACAGATTTTTGTGCGGCACTGGTGAACACATTAAACACAGGCGACTGGTATATCTTGCTCGCGGCGTTAAATCACGATCAGGCTGCCGCCCGTTTACACTGGCTGGCAACGTTGTTGACCGATGCGTTGAAACGTCCGTATGGCGTTTCCCATTTAACGAATCCTGATGCGTTGGACCTGATATCTTCTATCGCAGAACGGTTATCCGTTGCCCAGATACAGGCGATACTCGGTGACGTTTGTCATTGTCGTCAGCAACTGCTGAACGTAACGGGCGTAAACCGTGAACTGGTGTTAACCGATCTTATTCTTCGTATTGAGCATTACCTGCAACCGGGCACCGTACTGCCTGTTCCCCATCTTTGAGAGAGACATTATGTTTTTAGTCGACTCACACTGCCATCTTGATGGCCTGGATTATCAATCTCTGCATAAGGACGTGGATGACGTGCTGGCAAAAGCGGCCGCACGTGATGTGAAATTCTGTCTTGCCGTTGCGACCACTCTGCCAGGATATCGCAGTATGCGCGAACTGGTCGGTGAGCGTGACAATGTGGTTTTCTCCTGCGGCGTGCATCCGTTAAATCAGGATGAAACCTATGATGTTGAGGACCTGCGTCGTTTTGCCGCCGAAGAGGGGGTTGTGGCGATGGGAGAAACCGGGCTGGACTATTTTTACACGCCGGAAACAAAGGTGCGCCAGCAGGAATCTTTTATCCACCATATTCAGATCGGCCGTGAGTTACAGAAGCCGGTTATCGTGCATACCCGCGATGCGCGAGCCGATACGCTGTCTATTCTGCGCGAAGAAAAAGTGACGGATTGTGGCGGCGTACTACACTGTTTTACAGAGGACAGAGAAACGGCGGGCAAATTACTGGACCTTGGATTCTATATCTCGTTTTCCGGCATCGTCACGTTCCGAAATGCAGAGCAGCTCCGTGATGCCGCCCGCTATGTTCCTCTGGACCGGTTATTGGTCGAGACGGATTCTCCCTACCTTGCGCCTGTACCGCATCGTGGAAAAGAGAACCAGCCCGCCATGACTCGTGACGTTGCTGAGTACATGGCCGTAGTGAAAGGTGTTGCCGTTGAAGAACTGGCGCAGGCAACCACTGATAACTTTGCCCGCCTGTTTCACATCGACGCTTCTCGCCTGCAATCTGTTCGTTAACTGACTTTTTTTAAAGCTCGTAATTAATCACTAATGCGAGTAAAGTTCACCGCCACAAAATGGGCGGTGAATAATCAGTTTGACACATTCAGAAACGCATTTTATCGGAATGTGCGGATTTTGCGGCCATTCACGACTGAACTGTGATAGCCGTCAAACAAAAACAAACTGAATTATTTTACTCTGTGTAATAAATAAAGGGTACTTAGATGCCCTGTACACGGCGAGGTTCTCCCCCCTCGCCAATGCGTGAGAACGTAGAATACACAAAGTCAATCAAGCTGCATCAAGGCGGCAAGTGAGTGAATTGCAGGAGCTTACTAGAGTAAGTGACTGGGATGAGCGAGCGCAGCCCGCCCTGAGGCGGTTTGAAGGATGAAGTGTATAAGCACAAATACTCAGGAGCACTCCTAATTATGTTTAAGAATGCATTTGCTAACCTGCAAAAGGTCGGTAAATCGCTGATGCTGCCGGTATCCGTACTCCCGATTGCAGGTATCCTGCTGGGCGTCGGTTCCGCTAACTTCAGCTGGCTGCCAGCCGTTGTATCGCACGTAATGGCAGAAGCAGGCGGTTCTGTTTTTGCGAACATGCCGCTGATTTTTGCTATCGGTGTTGCGTTAGGCTTCACTAATAATGACGGTGTATCTGCACTGGCATCCGTTGTTGCTTACGGCATCATGGTTAAGACCATGGCTGTTGTTGCGCCGCTGGTTCTGCATTTACCTGCTGAAGAGATCGCCGCTAAACACCTTGCTGATACGGGTGTTCTCGGGGGGATTATCTCCGGTGCGATTGCAGCGTATATGTTTAACCGTTTCTACCGTATCAAATTGCCTGAGTATCTTGGCTTCTTTGCGGGTAAGCGCTTCGTTCCTATCATTTCTGGTCTGGCTGCCATCTTCACAGGTGTGGTTCTGTCCTTCATTTGGCCGCCGATTGGTACTGCTATTCAGACGTTCTCTCAGTGGGCTGCATACCAGAACCCGGTCGTGGCGTTCGGTATCTATGGCTTCATTGAGCGCTGCCTGGTACCGTTTGGTCTGCACCATATCTGGAACGTTCCATTCCAGATGCAGATCGGTGAATACACCAACGCTGCGGGCCAGGTGTTCCACGGTGATATTCCTCGCTATATGGCGGGTGACCCGACTGCGGGCAAACTGTCCGGTGGCTTCCTGTTCAAAATGTACGGTCTGCCGGCTGCTGCTATCGCTATCTGGCACTCTGCTAAACCAGAAAACCGCGCGAAAGTGGGCGGTATCATGATCTCCGCGGCGCTGACCTCGTTCCTGACCGGTATTACCGAGCCGATCGAGTTCTCCTTCATGTTCGTGGCGCCGATCCTGTACATCATCCACGCGATTCTGGCTGGTCTGGCATTCCCGATCTGTATCCTGCTGGGTATGCGCGACGGTACGTCGTTCTCCCACGGTCTGATCGACTTTATCGTTCTGTCCGGTAACAGCAGCAAACTATGGCTGTTCCCGATTGTCGGTATCGGTTATGCGATAGTTTACTACACCATCTTCCGTGTGCTGATCAAAGCGCTGGACCTGAAAACGCCAGGTCGTGAAGATGCTACCGAAGACAGCAAAGCAGGTGCGACCGGTGAAATGGCTCCGGCTCTGGTTGCTGCATTCGGCGGTAAAGAAAACATCACTAACCTCGATGCGTGCATCACTCGTCTGCGTGTCAGCGTGGCTGACGTTGCTAAAGTGGATCAGGCTGGCCTGAAGAAACTGGGTGCGGCAGGCGTTGTGGTAGCTGGTTCCGGTGTTCAGGCTATCTTCGGGACTAAGTCCGATAACCTGAAAACTGAAATGGATGAGTACATCCGTAACAGCTAAGCAGTAAGAAGTTGGGGAGAACTAAGGCAGCCTGCGGGCTGCCTTTTTTATTGCATTAATTAGCCTGAATGCGAATCGGTGCGGTGGCGGCGAACAGCCAGGGACGAGCCTCTGCGTTCACGCGCGGGGATAGCGTCTCTCTGACCTGCTGGTGGTAATCATCAATCCACTGTTTCTCAGCATCACTCAGCAGATGCAGTTCGACCAGATTCAAATCAATCGGTACCAGCGTCAGCGTTGAGAAACGACAGAAACCAGGACGACTGTTGATAATCTCCACCTGATTCTCAATGCGGATCCCATATTGTCCGGCCAGATAATAACCTGGCTCGATGGTGATGATGTTGCCTGCGATCAGTGGCCACGGGTTTACTTTTTTGGCAATGCGATGTGGCTGCTCATGAATAAGCAACTGGTGACCCACGCCGTGTCCCGTACCATGATCAAAATCCAGACCCAGCTCCCACAACGCCCGGCGGCTAAAAGCATCCAGTTGATGGCCCTGAGTCCCGCTGGGAAACTGCAGCGAAATAAGCGACAAAAAGCCTTTCAACACGGCAGTGTAATGCAGGCGACGTTGCGGATCCTGTGGGCCAAACGCGAGGGTACGCGTCGTATCCGTCGTACCATTGTGGTACTGGCCACCGGAATCATTCAGATACATGGCCTGTGAGGTAATTGGCGTATTGGTTTTTTCACTGGAGTGGTAATGGCACATTGCGGCATTGCTGGCAGAGGCCGAAATCGTGCTGAAACTTTGCTCGATAAATCCCGGCTGCTGCTGGCGAAATTCCAGTTGCTTGGCCTGCGCTTCCAGCTCGGTGACCGGATTGCCTGCCGCTTCGCGCAAAGGAACTTCATGGGCCAGCCAGGCAAGGAAGTTTACCCAGGCTGCGCCATCTTGTTCATGGCATTCCCGATAGCCTGCCAGTTCAACGTCATTTTTGTGGGATTTCATCAGAGTGATGGGATCGGGCGCCCAAAGAACGTTGCC
Organism: Citrobacter portucalensis; assembly: GCF_002042885.1. GTDB lineage: Bacteria > Pseudomonadota > Gammaproteobacteria > Enterobacterales > Enterobacteriaceae > Citrobacter > Citrobacter portucalensis. The sequence goes on along the minus strand of NZ_MVFY01000009.1, from coordinate 49,268 downwards.
ACCGTGTTCTTCAATGGCAAAACGCAATGCGACCGGGGCGTAGTCTTTATCGACCAGGAAACGCTTCCCATTAGCTAATTGCTGGCAGCGAGTCAGAAAATTCTCTTGCGGGGCCAGAGTAAGCGTATCCAGCAGTGATGCGGGGAGCTGTTGCGTTTTATTGCTATCCACAAACCATTCCAGCTCACCGCTGCGATGGAGCAGGGCAAACGAAAACGGCACTGGCACCATGGCCAGATCCGAACCACGCACATTCAATAACCAGGCAATGTTATCCGGCAGGGTAATTGCCAGCACGTCAGCCTGGTGTTGAGCGAGTTGTTCCACGACGCGGGCACGCTTTTGCGTGCTGCTTTCCCCGCTGATTTCAATGGGCATTTCACGAATGATGCCGCAGGGTGCTGCCGGACGGTCTAGCCATACCTGGTCAAAAGGATCTTGCTCAAGAGGCATCAGCTCGCAGTGGGTTGCCGACAGTGCTTCAAACTGACTATTGACCATCAGCATTGGTTCAAAGCCGATACGTGTGCCTGCTGCAACATGAGACTGCAAATAGTCGGCCAGCGGCTCATCGTGTAAATGATGAATCTCAAAATCATCCAGCGAGACTTCATTACGTACCTGGACCTGATAGCGTCCATCGACAAACATTAACGCGCGATCCCGAAGGACCAACGCGAGGCCAGCAGAGCCGCTAAAACCGGTCAGCCAGGCTAGTTTATTGTCATGCGGCGTACAATCTTCACTTTGATGAGCATCGGCGCGCGGAACAATCATGCCATCCAGCCCCTGCGCTATCAGCAGGTTGCGCAGGGCGGAAAGAGGAGTTGAGTTGTGCATAGTTACCTTCAGGTCTTAACGGAACGGCGGTTCGTTGAATGTACGTAATTTACGGGAGTGCAGTCGGTCGCCTTCAGCACGCAAACGATCGATAGCCCGGATACCTATTTGCAGATGCTCAGAAATGGCACCTTCATAAAAACGGTTGGCCTGACCCGGCAGTTTGATCTCACCGTGCAGCGGCTTGTCGGAAACGCACAGCAGCGTGCCGTACGGAACGCGGAAACGATATCCCTGGGCTGCGATGGTGGCGCTTTCCATATCGATAGCCACCGCGCGGCTGAGGTTAAAGCGTAGCGCAGAAGCGGAATAGCGTAGCTCCCAGTTGCGATCGTCAGTGGTGACGACGGTACCGGTACGCAGGCGCTGTTTAACCTCTTCGCCGGGCATACCGCTGACTTCTTTGGTAGCGTCATACAGTGCGCGCTGCACTTCCGCGATGCTCGGAATTGGAATATCTGGCGGCAGTACGGCATCCAGCACGTGGTCGTCACGCAGATAAGCATGGGCCAGAACATAGTCGCCAATCGCCTGGCTTTCACGCAGCCCGCCACAGTGACCAATCATCAGCCAGACATCAGGACGCAGTACGGCCAAATGATCGCAAATGGTTTTGGCGTTAGACGGGCCAACGCCGATATTGACCAGTGTGATCCCCTGACCGTCGGCGGTGATTAAATGCCAGGCGGGCATCTGGTGTTTCTTCCAGGCGAGATCGGAGATCGCTTCTTCAGGCGCTTCAGTTTCAGCGGTGATCCAGATCCCGCCCGCACAAGAAAGCGCGATATACGGGCTGTCCGGGTCGAGGATCTGGCTGCAACCCCAACGCACAAACTCATCGACGTAGCGGGTGTAGTTGGTGAACAGCACAAACGGCTGAAAATGTTCAACCGGTGTTCCCGTGTAGTGGCGCAGTCGCGCCAGCGAAAAATCTACTCGTCGGGCGTCGAAGTGCGACAACGGGGAGAATTCCGCCGGATGATAGGTACCGTCGGCTGTTTCATCGCCAATCTGTGACAGCTCGGTTGTGGGGAAGTGGCGCGTTAGGCCGGCACTCATCGAGCGGTCGAGCGTCAGTTCAGAACCGTCAATGACATACGGATAGGGGATTTCATGCTGCGACGGCTCAACGGAGATATGCGCATCATAATCCTGATACAGCAGCGTGAGTTGTTCTTCAAGATACGGACGAAAAAGCGACGGACGGGTAATCGTAGTGGTGTAGCAGCCCGCATGGGTAAAACGACCATAGGCGCGGGTTTTAGGGGGATTGGTGGCGCTGCCATCCCAGGTGACACACAGTGATGGGTAAACAAAAAGACCGTTATGGCGGGCGATTACGTCAGGGAGCGTCCCTGTTTCAATATACTTACCAATGGCGCTACGCAGTGCTTTTACCGACTGCTCGTACAGCGCGTCCAGTTTATCCAGTGCCTGAGCCGGGGTCAGGCTGGAGCCCTTATTGTTCATGTCTGTCTCCTTGTTCCACAGATGTACTGCTCTCCCGATAGTATGTCACAGGAATGTGAAACAAAAGTCAGACGTTGAGGAAGATTGTGCGAAGACCGGACGGCCTCCGCACCCGGGCTTAACCGTGCTGCTTATCCCGCATCAGCAATGCTGTAGTGGCGGAAATAAGACAACCCGCCATCAGATAAATGGCCACACTGTGCCAGTCTCCGCCGGAGAATGTTACCAGCGCAGCAGCAATGAAGGGGGTAAAACCGCCGCCAACCACGCTTGCTACCTGATAACCAACGCCCGCACCGCTGTAGCGATAGCTTGCGCCAAACAAACCGGTAAACATAGGTTGCTGCACGCAGACCACCATATCGTGTGCAATGTTGGCCAACATAATCGCGAAGAACACGATCCAGAAAATGGATTGCGCTTCTAACGCCATAAAGAACGGGAATGCGCTGAGCGTCCCGACCAGTGCGCCGGTAATGTAAACGCGCCGGCGACCAAAGCGGTCGGCGAGCCAGGCAAAGCAGGGGATGGTCAGACAGCTCAGCCCTCCCACCAACAAGCCGATATTCAGAAACAGTTCACGGGGTAAGCCCAGATTCTGCGTGGAGTAATTTAGGGCAAACGCAGTGACGATATACATCGTCAGCAGTTCACACAGGCGCAGAGCGATAATTTTCAAAAAGGCACCTGGATGACGGATTAACGCCTCGACTACCGGTAGTCTCTTTTTCTCTGGTTGCGGTGCCTGCTGCTGCTGTTCGAATTCGGCTGATTCATCCATTCGGTTACGCATCCACAACGCGCCCAATACCAGCACGATGCTGAACAGGAATGGAATACGCCAGCCCCAACTCAGGAACTGCTCATCGGTGGTTTGCGAGCTAATCAGCGAGACCAGACCGGTAGAAAGCAGTAGCCCGACGCCATAACCGACCTGAACACCGCTGCTGTAGAAGGCTTTTTTATTTTTCGGCGCGCTTTCGACCGAGAGCAACGCCGCCCCGCCCCATTCACCGCCAACGGCAAATCCCTGGATAGCGCGCAGCGTCACCAGCAGCACAGGTGCCCACCAGCCAATGGTGTCAAAGGAAGGAATAATCCCTATCAGTGCAGTGGCGATCCCCATCATCCAGACGGTGAACATCAGCATACGTTTACGCCCCAGGCGATCGCCGAAGTGGCCGAAGATCACCCCGCCTAACGGACGGAACAAAAATCCAACGCCAAAGGTGGCAAATGCGGCAAGTGTCCCCATCGCCGGGCTGACTTGCGGGAAGAACTCGCGGTTAAAGACCAGTGCGGCAGTGATGCCGTAAAGCAGAAAATCATACCAGTCGACCACGGCACCCGCGAAGCTACCAAGCGCAGCGCGTCGGGCGCGGTTAAGTGAAGAGGCGTCCTGTTGGGGACCCGTGGAGGTGAGGGAGGAATCCATAGTTATCCTGTCTGTACTGTTTTTTAGTTATTAGTATTTGAGTTGGGTTACACACATTGCAGTCGCAATATTAACGACCGTTATGAGATTACCGCGACAGACGGGAAGTGAAAACGATTATCTCCCTCATCTGAGGGCAACATGAAAAATAAGATGAATGAGAAATCTGAACCTGGTGGAATCGTGGGCTGTCAGGGGTGTTCTGATTTCAGGTGGAGCATTAGGAGCGCTGTATTTGGGGAAGTTATAAACCCACTTTCATAATGGTATACGGAGATTCGGTGAAACCACATCGCTCATAAGCACGAATCGCACGCCCGTTATCTCCATGGACATATAAACGAAGCTCCATTGCCTTTTCTGATTTAGCTTCTTTTGTAAGATGTTTGATGAGCTCATCAGCTAATCCCATCCCACGATGCTCCGGGGCGATATAAAAACTTTGGATCCACCAGTAGTCATTTCCATGAAAATCACTCCATTCTTTTACGACAGAGGTATCGGCGATCACTGTTCCTGAAGAATCTTCCATGACCCAATATTTTGAACGTGGTTTTCACTAAACGCCGACGAAACGCCACGCTCCACAGCAACAAGGTCAATCACTGAACCTTCAGATTCTTGTGCTTCCTGAGTGGTGAATTCGATTATTTTATTGATATCGTCAGGCGTAGCTGGTCGAATAAAGTAGTTCATAAGTCTGGCTCTCATTAACGTTGCGGCTATACGAATCGCGCAATACCCTACATCAAATCTTGTTCAATGTCCGCTCTTGGCACGAAGCGGACTGGTATGTGGAACTGTAGGCGCGCTTTGAGCGAGGAGCGGACATGCTCCTTACGAGATAAATAATAAAGAAAAGCCTAGATTAAGCTAAGTATTTAAGCGTAAAATTTTGGCAGACATTCACTATTTTTCTTTAAAGTGAAATATATTAAAAGAGATAACTAATTGTAAAAGGATTACTTAATGTTTGATTTTTCATTTATTAAAAATGATCGTTCTAATGAAACGATTAGTGTTCGTTGTGGAGAGGTTGTTTTTTTTGTCGGTGGAAATGGAACAGGAAAATCATCTCTCGTTAATAAACTATACCGAGAACACTCCGATGATAATTCCGTATACGTGGTTGCACATCGGAAAAATGCGTTTAAGACGGATATAATTGATTATAGTAACTCAGATTATAAAAGTGCATCCCAGAGAGTCTTTAATGATTCCAGGTCTGCAAGTAGTAGGTATCGGACGGCTTGGGAAGATGATAGAACTGCAGTGCCAATAGTAAGATTAAAAAATAAAGCGACATCCCATGCGGTCAAAAGCATGCAACACTTAAAGGCAGGTGGTAAAACAGAAGAACTTGTTCTTCACAACGAGATTGATCTTGTTAACAATATTTTTAAAAATAGTGGATTTAATCTTGAATTTATCATTGATGAAGAAGCAAACTTAATGGTGAATAATTTTAGCTATGAACCGGTAAAAAAATACTCATTATCCCGGATGTCTGATGGAGAAAAAAGCGCATTAATCATCTGTTGTGAGGTTTTATGTGCTAATAGTGGTGCACTTATTGTGCTCGATGAACCTGAGCGCCACTTACACAAACGGATCGTATCTCTTCTCTTATCGAACCTAATAGAGGCTCGCAGAGACTGTGCTTTTGTCATATCAACGCATGAATTGGCATTACCTTCTTTTTTTAAAGAGTCTACAGTTGTAAGTATTAATAGCTGCATTTATGAAAATGATCAACCTATTCAATGGAATGCGGCTGTTATAAAAAAATATGATGAGGCGTTGAATGGTTTAGATGAGCAAGTCAAAACTGATATTCTTGGTGCAAGAAATAATATGTTATTTGTGGAAGGTACACAATCAAGCTTGGATGCTGAGTTGTACGGTGCTTTATTTGAAAATGTATCAGTAATATCAAAAGAAAAATGTGATCTTGTTGAACAGGCAGTTAAAGGCTTGAGAAATAACACTGCTGCGCATTGGGTTAACGCTATCGGAATCATAGATAATGATAATAAGGTTCCGTCACAAATAGAAAATTTAAATTCGAGTTTTGTTTTTAGTCTTTCAGTACATTCAATCGAATCAATTTACTATCACCCTAAAATGATAAGATGGGTATTGCATTCTGTTAAGGATACTAATTTGACTTCTACTATTGATGAATGTTTTAGTAAGGTTTGCGAAATTATACGCTCTGCTCTTGAAGAGAAAAAAGAACATTTATGTTGTCGAGCAATAGAGAAAAAAATTCGAGCAGATGTGATGTCCTCAATTCCAACGCAAAGAGATATTCGTGAAGGCGGAACCTACAGTAAAGAAATTAATTTTTCTTCATTTTTAAATGATGAAATTATTTATTTCAATAGTTTAATGAACTCATCTGATTTTGACTCGCTTGTTGGTCGTTACCCAATAAGAGAAACGAATTTGCTGACTCCTGTTGCCAAACAATGTGGGTTTATAGATAAAAAAAGATATGAGCTAAATGTTATCAGAGTTATAAAAAATAATTGCGACGCCAGAAATTTTGTGCTTTCTTTACTTGGCGGTGCTTCCGAAGCTCTCATTCACTAAAAAAAATAAGCTAATTAATCATATAAAGCAACAGCCTTCGTTAAAGAAAGGTTGTTGCATTATGATCTGATATGTTGTTCAAATCTCTATCAATCTTTTTAATGTCCGCTCCTGGCACGAAGCGGCCGGTCACCCGCTAGACAGCAATCCCCATAATCCTGATGACGCTCTGCTGTGAAGCCGTTTTGAAATAGTCTCTTTTAATTAAGGTCATGCCCTGTTTGCGGTAGAAATTACAGGCGCGTTCGTTCTGTTCAAGAACCTCCAGCCATACAAAGTCTTTCCCCCTGGCCCGGGCCAGGTCTTTGACGGTGTCAAACATGACCTGACCGTAACCTTTACGGGTGTCTGCAGGATCAAGATAGAGTTTGTTAAGCAGCATCCCTGACATATTCGTATCAGGGATGCTGCTTTCATAGGTCACTTTCGCAAAACCAATTGGCCTATCGGTCTCTGCTACATACCAACAGACCGCTTGCTCATTCAGGCTCTGTTCCAGCTCGTCCAGAGAATATTCGCTTGCTAAAAAAGCTTCCAGTTCAGACTTTGACTCCCACAGATGTTCAAAGTGTGCGCGGTAGATGCGGTAGCCCAGCGCATTAAGCAACATCGCGTCGGCAGGTGTGGCTTCACGGATTTGTAATGTCATGAATGATTCCTGTCCTGGTAATAAATTAACGATTACTGAACTATATCAAAACTGTCAGTGATACAGTGGCATGCGAACATTTCAGAGGCTTATCAGTATGAAGATTGTTTTTATCCCTGCGTTGATCGTAGTTCTGATTGATAAAGAACAGGACATAGGACGGGAATTGACCCGCGATGAGGTTGAGTCCATTCGCGATGGCGCTACAGCCATCCGCCTGCCAGCCGAAGCAGCCGAGGATATAATCAGAGAGCGTGGCTACCGCGATATTGATCCTGAGAATGTCTGGCGCGAGTGGCAGGCGTATAAAGCTGACTGAATGTTGATGGGAGCACGCTGCTTAAGTAGCGCATGAAAATTGTGCACTTACACGGATGGGTTTACTCCGCACCTGTCGTGGAACTGAGGGGCAACTTTGAGCGACATGCAGCCAGTCAGTTTTGAATAAAATTTAACGGCTAAATCGACGCCCCGTAATTTTTATAAGTGGGGCGTTTTTATTTTCAGAACCTATTAACTCCAGCCTTGTTTACTACGACGGATATAAGGTAATACGGATAATAAAGCCAGAACCGCTAATACCATTCCAATCCATAGAGCTGAACGTAAACCGAATCCAGATGAAATTGCCATTCCACCTAAATAAGAACCGCCACCTAATCCAATATTGATCACGGAAGTATGAACGGCATTGACCATTGGCCCTGGATGTGCCACGCTGACAATTCTTGCCATCATTGCCGGATTCATTGGTACGCCAGATAAACCGATAAGTATAACAGCCAGAATAGCAATGACCTGATATTGAACAAATAGCGCCATGCCGAGCAAAGAAATACTCAATATTGTTAAGCCGACAACCATAACAGTTAAACTATGGCGATATGCAAGACGTCCCGTTACCATATTCCCGATGATATTGGCTAGTCCATAAAGCATCAGAATGAAGGGAACCGTCTGCATTGTAAATTCACTGACATCAGTCAGCACGGGAACAAAATAACTGAATGCCGCAAAACTTGCCCCCAAAATCAAACAGCTGGTTGCACAGGCTTTCCAATAGGCTTTATTTTTAAATGCCTTAATCTCTTCAGCCATCTTGATAGCACCGCCGCCGCTCATATGTGGCAATAAACGTACTAATGCTAGCAGGCATATGAAAACCAGGACCGCGACCAGCCCAAAACTCATTTTCCAGCCCCAGTGCTGGTCAATGATTGTCGCGATAGGTACACCAAAGACATTGGATACCATAAAACCTGCTATCACTATTGATGCGGCACGAGGGCGATTTTCTACAGATACAAGAGCCATACTTGTCGCGAGTGAAAGACTTAAACACCCTGCACATAAAATACCTGTCACGATTCGAATGGCAACTAACACATTGTAATCAGGGGCAAAGACGCTTAATCCTTGTACGATAACATATAACCCTAACAGCCATAATAATGTTGAGCGATAGGGCGCTTTAAACTTAAGAAAGGTGTAGGTTAATACCGGGCCACCTAGCATTACACCGAATGCATAATATGAAATCAAATGCCCGACTTCGCCGACTGTAACACCAAATGCTTCCGATAGCGTGGTCATCATACCCGCCACCATTAACTCTGCTGTACCTAATGAAAAAATGGCTAACCCTAAAATATAAACGACTAATGGCATGTTTTTTTATTTTTCCTTGTATTGGAATGATCGTTACAAAAATGAGTGCAAGTAAATAATGAATTTTTTCGCTTAAATTTATAAATTGATTAACAGACCAGCGACGACATCTTCGAGGATTTTTCTATCTGTAATGTTTTTATTCAGTACACGTAAACCGTAATAGCCTGCCATAAAGCCTCTCGCCATTTCGACGGCTGATGCTTTATTGTTCAGTTCGCCGGTTCGTTGGCCTTCGATGAATACCGACACCAGCGTTTTTTCTAAATGCTGACGATATTCATTATTCAGGCTCGCAACGGCTTCATCTTTACTGCCCATCTCCAGGGCTGAAAATAAGACCATCGCATCATGCTGCTCTGGCTGAGAAAGATCTTCGGCAATACCCCAGAGCAGAAGGGTATGCAATCGCTCTTTTACCAGACCTGGCTGTGTGAGTATTGTTAACTGTGCTGACATAGTTTGTTCGTGGCTGCGCAACAAAGCTTGCTCGTACAGGGCTTGCTTGCTTCCAAAGGCATTGTATAGGCTTCCCCGCCCTAATCCCGTACCATTGCATAAATCTTGCGCAGAGGTGCCTGCATAACCATTGGCGCTGAAAACAGCGACGGCAGCATCAATGACATCCTGATCTTCGAACTTTCGTGGACGACCTGGAAAGGTTGGTTTTTCAGCACTCATAGGGATGTGGGACTTGAAATGAGTTGAGGCGGCATAGTATTGATTATGGAACGATCAGTCAAATAATTTTCATAAAAAAATCAGCGATGACGCGCAGACAGATTTTCTTATGAATTGCTATGCGTTTCTATAGAGGGATGTGTGGATTTTATCCTTTCCAGGATAGTACGTTGATACAACGGCAACCACGCGTAATGGTTAATCATCACACCGGAATCTGCCGTATTCTAGTGAACGTCCAACGTCCCCCTTCGATTAAGGATAGTGTTGCATCGACCGATTGAACTCACAGGGCAGAGTAAAGTCATCGCAGCGTGAGTGATATGACAGGCGACCTGTTGAAGCCATGGTACCATTACAGACTGTATCATCTACCTCACTACACACATCGGCCTGCCAGATACTGGTTCGGGGTGTATCTCCGTATCCACGCTGAATACGGTTCTCAGCAATCCAGGGTTCATCACTTCTTCTGGTGTGCCTTGCGCCATAATATGTCCGTTCGCCATGACCACCAGATGGTCACAGTACCGGCTGGCCTGATTAAGGTCGTGCAGCACGGCGACCACCGTTTTCCCCTGAGCCCGGAGTTCGCCCATCAGCCGCATCAGTTCCACCTGATGATTGATATCGAGATAGGTGGTTGGCTCATCGAGTAGTACAACGGGCGTATCCTGCGCCAGGACCATTGCCAGAAATGCGCGCTGTCGCTGACCGCCAGAAAGATCGGTTAACCGTCGGTCGGCAAGATGTTGGATCCGGGTCTGGTTCATAGCATCATGGACCCGCGTATTGTCTTCAACGGAGAGACGCCCCCAGAGTGACAACCACGGGTTGCGACCGTACGAAACAAGCTCCTGGACGGTGATCCCCTCGGGAGTTAAATGGTGCTGGGGCAGCAGCGCCAGCCTGCGGGCTAGCTGGCGTGATGAGAGCGTATTGATGGCACTATCGCCGAGAAATACGCCTCCGGACTGCGGCGTTAACAGTCGTGAAAAACAGTTTAACAACGTTGACTTCCCGCAGCCGTTAGGGCCGAGCAGGGCGATTGCCTTCCCTGCTGGTAGGGTGAGTGAAACGCCATCAAGCACCTTGTTTGTACCGTAACAGACCGTCAGATTTTCAGTTCGTAATGTCATTTATCGCATTCTCACAAGCAGCCAGACAAACCATGGTGCACCGATAATGGCGGTCAGCACGCCAGCCGGAAGTTCCAGAGGAGGATGAACAATTCGCGCCAGCAGGTCGGCAACCACCAGCAGTAACGCACCTGTCATGGCTGAAACGGGCAGCAGCAAGCGGTGACGTCCACCAGTAATGCTGCGCACCATATGCGGCACCACAAGACCAATAAAGCTAATTGGGCCGCAGACGGCCACGCCGGTCGATGTCATGGCGACGGCCAGTAGCAAAGCCAGGAGCCGAATACGCGGCACCGACACACCGAGCGTGGTGGCGCGCGCATCGCCCAATGCCAGGAGGTCGAGATCGCGGCAAAAACGCAGACTCAGCGGCAGAAACAAAATCAGCAGTGGGGCGGCTATTTTCACAAAGCTCCAGTCACGGCCCCATAAGCTGCCGGTCAGCCACAGCAGGGCGCTGTTCACATCCTGCGGACGCGAAAGCATCAGATAATCCGTCAGGCTGGCCCAGCAGGCAGAGAGCGCAACACCCGTGAGCGCCAGCTTCATCGGCTGGCTGGTGTTCGCCAGTATTCTCAGCAGGATCAGGCCCGCCATGCCACCGGCAAAGGCCAGTAGCGGCAGAGTAATCACCGGTAGTGACGGTAAGAGAAGCAGCGCGCCCACAGAGGCCAGGCTGGCGGCATGGTTTACGCCGAGGATATCCGGTGATGCCAGAGGGTTACGCACGATCCCTTGCACCAGCACGCCTGCCACCGCGAGGGCTGCACCGACAAGCAGCGCCAGCAGCAGTCGCGGCAGGCGGTACGCCGTTAATACGTAATGATATTCGCGCCCGGTCTGCCAGTCGATCAGCAGAGCACGCCAGGGAACGGCGATCACCCCCATTTGTAGTGACAAAACCGAAAGTCCTGCCAGCGCGAGGGCGATGAAAATGACGAACGCAATTTTCATCCACGCCTCCTGACCAGCCAGACAAAACAGGGTGCACCAATCAGCGCCACTACTGCCCCCGCGGGCAATTCGCCAGGGAAGGCCAGCGCTCGGGCCAGAACATCAGCCAGCAGCAGCAGCGTGGCGCCCATAAGCATGCTCATCGGCAGGACCTTGCGCTGATCGAATCCTACCCAGAAGCGAGCCAGATGCGGCATCAGCAGACCGATAAACGCCACCGGACCTGCCACGCTGACGCAGGTACCGACCAGAAGCAGCACCAGAATATTGATGATCAAACGGAGCTTCGGCAGATCCACCCCCAGCGTGCGGGCGGTGCTGTCACTGACGTTAAGCAGGTTCAGTTGATTAGCCAGCAGCAATACCACCGGTACAGCAACCACTACCATTGGGAAAAGCTGCCAGAACTCCTGCCAACGTGCGTGGGATACGCCTCCCGCAAGCCAGTAAAAAATGCTGTAGGCGTGATCTTCCGTCAGCAGCAGGGTGATGCGGGTAAGGGCCATACAGAAAGCCGAGAACGCGATGCCCGCGAGGATCAGTTTGTTTCTGTCCTGGGTGTGGCGAAATCCACCACCTGCGGTCATCACCATCAGCCAGCTTACGCCACCGCCGCAGGCGGCGATAAAGGCGATGGAGTAACCCGTAACGGGCGCAGGGCTGATAGCGCTGGTAAGCGCCATCGCCAGCGCTGCGCCACTGTTAATACCGAGTAGTGAAGGGGAGGCCATTGCATTATGCGTCAGGGTCTGCAGCAGCGTTCCCGCCAGAGCCAGGCTTGCGCCGATCAAAATGGCGACCAGGCTTCTCGGCAAACGAAGGTTTTGCACCAGCGCTTGTGGAAGCGTCGGCGTATGGCCTGGTAGCAGGGCGTGAATGGCGTCAACGCCGGAAACAGGAATGGCCGAGTAGCAAAACAGACTCAGCCAGAAGATAGCGATAAGCGCGACAAGGGGAAGCCCCCACTGTAGCGCTGGATGTTTGAAAATTGTCATTTCACATCGGATAAAGGCTGGCGGTGAAAGATTTTTACCGTGTCGCTGGCAATGCGTTCGGCTGCGAAAATGCCGCGCATCCGCGCCCAGGCGTTACTGTCGACCGACGCCGTCTGCTGTTTTTGCGCCGCAGTTAACATCTGCCACAGCGGGTCTTGTTGCCAGCGTTTCACGATGCTCTCTTCACGATAGTGCGCGACCAGCAGCCATGCCGGATTGAGCGCCAGCAGCTGTTCCAGACCGATGGACGGCATAGACGAACCCGCCATAGCTGCAGGCACCGTCAGCCCCAGAGAGGTCAGGACGCCCCCGGTCCAGGTCTCCTGCGTGTGCAGGTTGAACTGCTGCTCCCGGGACGTACCAAACACCACCATCGTGTCTTTTGGCAGTTGGCTGGCCCACGCTGACATCTGTTGTTGGTGTTGCGCCAGGCGTGACTGCATCTGTGCTTTTTTACCCACAATTTCACCGATGATGGCCGCAGATTGCAGATTTTCAGCGTAGGTTTCATTGCGAGACTTGAGCAGCAGCACAGGTGCTATTTGCTGTAAGGCGCTGTAAATACCCGCATGGCGGCTGCTGTCGGCAATGATCAGATCCGGTTTCAGCGCGCTGATGGCTTCTAAACTCGGCTGCGCACGCGTGCCGACAGACTGCCAGGGTTTCAGATGGGCACGAACCTCTGGAAGAATGCGTGTGGCATCGTTATCGTCGGCAATGCCGACCGGACTGACATCGACAGCAGCCAGTGCGTCCGCGAACGACAGTTCCAGCACCACTATCCGTTGTGGTGTTTTATCAAGCGTAAAGGTGCCATGTTCGTCATGAACCGTGGCGGCAAAAGCATGGCCGGTGAGCAGCAGAGCGGCGAATAGCGTGCGTAATGGTGTGAACATGTAAATTGCCTGCGTCGGGTGGCGTTTCGTTTGCCCGACCTACAAAAACAGCATGCAGGCCGGGTAAACGGGGGTTTAGAACTTCAACGAACCCTGCATATACAGCGTGCGCGGCTGGCCTGCGTAGATGCCTTTGTTGTTGTCGTCGTAAGAGCGGGTGAAATACTCTTGGTCGAAGATATTTTTCACACCGAACGCCAGGTTCAGGTCTGCCATCTGCGGGCCGAAGTCATAGGCTACGCGTGCGCCCCAGAGCATAAAGCCAGGGATGCGACCGGTACTGCCGTCAGCGCTCTCTTTAACGGTGTTGGCGTTATCCGCAAACTGGCTGGACTGGAAATCGCTATTCAGATTGAAGGTCCAGTTGCCCGGCTTATAGTCCACGCCCAACGTGCCTTTGTGTTTTGGTGAGAAGGGCACCTGATTGCCATAGGTATCGCCTTTCTCGCGAATCTCAGCGTTCACATACGCATAGCTTGCGTAGACTGAAACGTTGTCGAGCGTTGGCGTCAATGTGCCGAGATCATAGCGAGTCTGAGTTTCCAGTCCGGTATGACGCGTTTTACCGCGTGCAGTAACGGTGTCGTTGGTTTGGTTGGAATCGTACTGATTATTAAAGTTAATCAGGAACAGCCCCATTTCCGTCGTCAGCGCGCCATCGTCGTATCGGGTTCCGAGCTCCCAGGTTCGCGCTTTTTCCGGTTCCACATTGCCGCTTTGCACAGCCTTGCCAATTTGGCTGTACTGTACGGTGCCGAATGAGCCTTCAGTGTTTGCATAAAGATTCCAGCTATCAGTCAGGTGATAAAGCACATTTAGCGCCGGAAGTGGGGCGTTGTAGCTTACTTCCTCATGTGTGCCTTTGATGGCGTTGTTCTGGTATGACTCGATATGTTCAAAGCGCATACCCGGTGTGATAGTCCAGTTGCCAATGTCGATTTTGTCATCCAGATACCAGGCGTGCGCTTCGGTGCCCGAACGAGTGTCGCGATCGTAAGGGCTGGCGCTGGACGGCAGTTGTCCACTGCTGGTGGCCGTGTAGTAACGCATTTCATGCGTCGACTCGCTCACATAGCGGTATCCCACGCCCACTTCGTGCGCGGAAGGACCCACCATAAAGCTCTGACTGTAGCGTGGTTCAATGCCGCGTACCCAGTAGTTACGCGGTGAAAGGGTGAGGCGTTTTCCCTGTTCCAGGTAGCCGCTGCGCAGGGTTTCAGTGTAGAAGCCCTGAATATTGAATTTATGCTGGCTGTCCGGCTGGAACTGATAGCCGAGGCTTGCCAGCTTGCGGCGCCCCCAGAAGCGATCGTAAGGGCGCGTGGATTGCCAGCGGTCAGCGTCGTAATCCGCGCGAGACAGGCCACCGGGCATGTCAGCTTCACCGTCGTAGTATTGCAACAGACTGTTGAAGGTATGCACTTCGTTTGGCGCATATTTGCTTTTCAGCATCAGGTCGTCGATGCGGGTCGCGCTGTGTTCGCGCCAGTCGCTTCCACGTGTACCGGAGTAGAGCAGGGCGGTACCAAAACCGTTATCCGCCGTGCCGCCCACCATCAGGTTGTGCGTTTCTTTTGGGTTATTTTGTGAAGATGTTGGGCTGAGCTGGCCTTCCACGCCGGCTTCCATGCCGAAGTCTTGCGGAATAGCGCGGGTAACAAAGTTCACCACCCCGCCCACGCTCTGTGGCCCGTAACGCACCGCGCCACCGCCGCGAACCACGTCGATGGCGTCCATATTTCCGAGTGAGACGGGCGCCAGTGAAAGCTGCGGCTGGCCGTAAGGGGCAAACGGTACGGGAATACCGTCCATCAGCACCGTTGAACGGCTGGCCAGGCGCGGGTTCAGGCCGCGAATACCAAAGTTCATTGCCAGATCGTGGCTACCGGTGCCGTTGTTTTCTGGGGCGGTAACGCCCGGAATGCGGTTCAGTACCTCGCGCATGGATGTTGCGCCGGTTTTGGCAAAATCCTCACGGCGGATAACGTCACGTGCGCCGGCATGCTCGAATACGTCGTTTTCGCGCGCATCCCCCAGCCAGTCGCCCACCACGGTCAGGGCATCTTCTTGCGGTGTTGGTGCGGACTCCAGCGTCCAGCTGTTATTACCCAGCGGTTTCAACTGCAGGCCACTACCGTTCAGCAGGTGTTGCAGGCCGGTTTCGACGTCGTAGTCACCGTGAAGACCGTTACTCTGTTTGCCGCGCGTCAGGCTGGCGTCAACCGACAGGGTAATTCCGCTGAGCGCGGCATACTGATTAAGGGCTTTGTCGAGCGAACCCGGTGCAATATCAACCTGCGCTGCGAAGGCGGATAACGACAGCCCGGCCAGCGGCAGCAGGCTCAGGCGAACGGCGTTAACCAAAGGTGTTGTTTTGCGAAAAACGCGTAAAGGCGTCATACCTTCTCCATCATCATTTTTGTTGTGTTCATCTATGAGTCGAATGAGAAGGGGAAAAAGGACAATCGAAATGAGAATTATTTTTCTTACAGTGCGGAAATATTTACCCAGTATCGCGTAACTGACTGAATTTTCACTGGAAGAGTCTTGGCAATAACATCCAGGATTGCATCAGTATTTTTCAGCGGGAAAGTGCCACTCAGGCGTAACCCGGCTACAGCCGGATCGCAGCGCAGCACGCCGTTGCGATAACGGCTCAGCGTGGCAATCACTTCACTCAAAGGTTTATCGCTGAAGCTCAGAATGCCCTGCGTCCAGGTGGCGCTTTCATCATCCGCTGAGGCTATTGCACCAAATTCAGACGCGCTAAACTGCAGGCTCTCGCCAGCGCTGACGATGCGTTTTTCCTGCGGACGATTTGCCAGTAAGACTTCAACAGCGTGTTGTTGAACGACAACGCGTGTGACGTTGTCCTGCTGGTAGACTGTAAATTCTGTGCCTAATGCGGTGAGCTGGCCCTGACGGGTCACAACGCGGAAAGGTCTCTGCTGCGCGTCTTTTGCGGTAGTAATAGCAATTTCTCCGTACCAGAGATGGACAACTCGTTGACGCGTATCAAAATGAACGTCCGCGGCGCTTTGTGTGTTGAGCGTCAGCAGCGAGCCATCTTCCAGCCGCTGATGGCTGACCGCGCCTTTGGCGGTGCGGTAATCCGCGCGCAGACCTTCACCGGCTTCAGACTGCCAGAGCTGCCAGCCGCCGCCCACGCCGAGCAGCAGCAGTAGCCCTTTCATGACATGACGACGGGTAAGGCGCGTATCGTGCAGCGTCCGGCTGGCAACATCGCCCGGTACGCGGCTGAGCTGGCTGCGCAGGTTTTCAACCTGTTGCCAGGCCCACTGATGATCTTTGTCCTCTTCGTACCATTGTTGCCAGCGCGCTTCTTGCTGTGGGCTGACACGCTCGCCGCTCAATACAGCATACCAGTGCGATGCCGAGCGCAATGCCTGGCGGCGAGAATCGGTGATAGAAGCGTTCACAGACCGTGCTCCAGACGAAACAGCAGACAATGTTCGATAGCCTTTGCCATATACTTTTTCACCGAGCTGACGGAGATACCGAGCTTCAGCGCGATCTCGCTGTATGTCAGACCATCCAGTTGCGAAAGCAGAAACGCTTCTCGTGTTTTTCCGTTCAGCCCGTCAAGCATGCTGTCGATGAGTTGCAGGGTTTCGAGCTGGCTCTCGCGTTCCTCGGGGGAAGGCGCGAGCGCCTCCGGCATAAGCGCCAACATCTCCAGATAGGCTTTTTCCAGCGCATTTCGGCGAAACAGGTCGACCATCACCCGTTTGGCGAGAGTGCACAGAAAGGAGCGCGGATCGCGGATCGTCGAGAGCGAGTCGCTGCCCATTACCCGTAGAAAAGTGTCCTGGGCAATGTCATCTGCATCAAAGGCGGACTGGAGTTTGCGCGTCAGCCAGCTTTTCAACCAGCCGTGATGTGCGCCATAAAGCGACTCGAGCGTAAAGGAAGCAGTGGTAGTGGCGTGGTCAGACATGTGGAATGTATCAAAAGTTAATTATCACGCGATTATAGTAATATGAGAATGGTTATCATTACAATTAGAAATATAATTGTATTACGTTGAACTTCTTAATGCGTTGTTATTTATAAAAATGTTATGAGGTGGATATCGGATGGAGAAGGGGAGTCTGCTTCTGGCATGTGACGGTTGGAATGACATCTGACCATGTCTGCTGTGAGCATGGAGCAGACGAATGCTTTAAAGCATGCTGAACTCTTTAAAAGTAAACCGTTTTTGGGAGGACACCGAGAGCAGAGCAGCTGTTACTTTTCGGGAAAAGGTGAGTTGCGGATCAGGAAATGCTCAATCGAGTCGATTAAACCGGGAGCTAAGGGGAGCGCGGGTTCAGCGTATGTCGCGATATTCGCTTTGCGATCGTCCGAAGTCACCTCTTTCATAACATGGTTCATATTGGGCAGTATAACCAGGGACGCTTGAGGATTCGCGGCCTTAAGCAGTCTTGCATCCGTTTCTTCCACCTGGAGATCGCGTTGCCCTTGTAGCACTAACACGGGTTTGGAAATACTCGAAATGAGATGACCCGGATTATATGAAAACGCATTGATCAAAAAACCCTGAACAGCAGGATTAAAGATACTTTGCAGTGCTGGGTGAATATTCGTAATATCGACTCGCCGCCGATGCTCCAGAGCATCAATTATCGGCAGCGCCTGCTTTAATAGAATTTCATTTTCCGGATTAGCGTTAAGTTGCCCCCTCAACACCTCGCCCATCGGCCTCCCGGGCGTTGCGATAAGAACCACACCGCACACATTCTCTTCTTGAGCCGAGGCAAGTGCGACTACGCCCCCTTCGCTGTGCCCTAAAACCCAAATACAGGGGGTGTGCATGTGACGTCGAAGCACGTCTACCCAGGATCGAATGTCGTCAACATAGTCAGCAATCGTCACCGCATTGGCATC
The DNA here is from genome assembly GCF_002042885.1 of Citrobacter portucalensis. GTDB lineage: Bacteria > Pseudomonadota > Gammaproteobacteria > Enterobacterales > Enterobacteriaceae > Citrobacter > Citrobacter portucalensis. The sequence continues at coordinate 31,035 of NZ_MVFY01000009.1, read as the reverse complement.
CTCTACAGCCATTGCGCTAGCGAACATTCCACGTTTGTCGATACGAAGCGTCGCAAAACCTTTGGCAGCCAGGCCTTCAGCAAGAAGTCGGTAAGGCGATGCGTTCACACCAAGCGGGTTGTTTCCATCCCGATCGGTTGGCCCGGAGCCAGGAACGATAAGAACAACGGCTGTTGGTTTTGAATTCGGGGTGAGTAACGTGCCTTTCAAAGGGCCTTTTGGCCCTGCGGCATCCAGGACAGTTTCGGAAAAGGTCACCGGTACTGCCGCCAGACTCACAAATGGGCAAGCGCCCAAAAGGGCAATTGAGGCGGCAATATTCATTGGAGATGTTCCTGTAAAATTCAGCGTATCCGTCAATTTATATTATAAATATGGCCTGCTCTCCATTGATTAATATATCAGCGGCGATAGAAAACGCCGCTGCTGGCACAGAACGGAGGTACTGGGTGAGTTTAAAGTCTGCAGTGAGCGAAGAGCGGACATCTCAACTCATTGTTGGTCCTGTCTATTGATATGGAAGCCCGGAACGGTAAGCGTCTGGAACAAATACCTGCGGCTATTATGAATGAAGTGTTGGCCAGACTAAGTTGAGGTTTTGATATGCGCACTGAGCAATGGCATAAAAGCAAAAAGCCTGCTTAGTTTCCTAAGCAGGCTTCTTAAATATGGCTCCTCTGACTGGACTCGAACCAGTGACATACGGATTAACAGTCCGCCGTTCTACCGACTGAACTACAGAGGAATCGTTTGAACGAGGCGCATATTAGCGAGGGTGGTGAGGCTTGTCAAAGGGGTAAATACATTTGTGTGTTCGTTTGCTGACAAAATCAGCAAAGCGGCGATCTTTCCGTCTTTTTATGCTTTTGCCCCATTCTGGTGCGTGTCTACCTCTTCCAGGGCAGCCTGAATGAGATACTTAGGTGTGCAGAATGATCTTCCTTCGCTTTTACTCCTGACTTTACGCGGCTTTAACCGTAAAACACCGTTTTAGACGAAAGTGGCAAGCATCTTGCAATCCTGAATTTAATGACTGCCAGCACGGGTTCTGGTATTCCGACAGGAGGCAAAATGAACTTCAGACGACTGAAATATTTCGTGAAAATCGTCGATATTGGTAGCCTGACCCAGGCAGCGGAAGTGTTGCACATTGCGCAACCCGCGCTGAGCCAGCAGGTCGCTACGCTGGAAGGTGAGCTGGATCAGCAATTGCTGATTCGTACCAAGCGTGGCGTCACGCCGACGGAAGCAGGAAAAGTGCTATATACCCACGCCCGGACGATTTTACGTCAGTGCGAACAGGCGCAACTTGCGGTTAATAACGTGGGCCAGACTTTGAGTGGACAGGTCTCTATCGGCCTTGCGCCGGGGACAGTCGCGTCATCCATTACCATGCCGTTATTACAGACGCTACGTGCCGAACTGCCTGATGTGCTGGTCTATTTGCATGAAAACAGTGGGGCAGTGCTGAATGACAAGCTGCTCAGCGGGCAATTAGATATGGCAGTGCTCTATGAGCGTTCTCCTGTGGCGGGCATCAGCAGTCAACCGTTGCTTAAAGAGGATCTGTACCTGGTCGGCACGCGTGAGTGTCCTGGCCAAAGCGTCGATTTAGCCGCAGTGGCGCAGATGAATTTGTTCTTGCCACGGGATTACAGCGCGGTTCGCCTGCGCGTGGATGAAGCTTTTTCGCTACGTCGCTTAACGGCTAAAGTGATTGGCGAAATTGAGTCTATCTCCACCCTAACGGCCGCCATTGCCAGTGGTATGGGTGTCACAGTGTTGCCTGAGTCGGCCGCCCGTTCATTATGCAATGCGGCTAACGGCTGGATGGCGCGCATTACAACACCGTCGATGAATCTGCCATTATCGTTGAACGTATCCGCCAGAGGGAGCTTATCGCCCCAGGCGCAGGCCGTGAAGGAGATCCTGTTGTCGCTGGTCAGCCGTCCGGCGCTGGAAAATCGCGAGCTGCAGCTGGTCAGCTAAACCTTATTCCCGCAAGGAATAAGATGCAGGTTTTTATTATTTGTTATGCCGGGCATCAGACTTTAACAATAGCGTAATGTCTGATGTGCCCGGAGCGAAACGTGAATTTCCAGCAACTTAAAATAATCCGCGAGGCGGCTCGTCAGGATTACAACCTGACAGAGGTCGCGAATATACTGTACACCTCGCAGTCGGGCGTCAGCCGACACATTCGTGAACTTGAAGATGAACTTGGTATCGAGATTTTTATCCGTCGCGGTAAACGCCTGTTGGGCATGACCGAACCGGGTAAAGCCTTGCTGGTTATTGCCGAGCGTATTCTGAATGAGGCCAGCAATGTTCGTCGACTGGCGGATCTGTTTACCAATGACACGTCCGGCGTTCTGACGATTGCCACCACGCATACCCAGGCACGCTATAGCTTGCCTGCGGTGATAAAAGCTTTTCGTGAGCTGTTCCCTGAGGTGCGTCTGGAACTTATTCAGGGTACGCCACAGGAGATTGATGTCCTGCTACAAAATGGCGGGGCAGATATCGGAATTGCCAGTGAGCGGCTGAGCAGCGATCCATTGTTGGTGGCTTTTCCCTGGTTTCGTTGGCACCACAGCCTGCTTGTTCCTCATGACCATCCGTTAGTGAAAGCCTCTCCGCTCACGCTGGAGTCTATTGCTCACTGGCCGTTAATTACCTATCGTCAGGGGATTACAGGGCGTTCCCGCATCGATGAAGCATTTGCTCGCAAAGGGCTGATACCGGATATTATTCTCAGCGCCCAGGACTCGGATGTGATTAAAACTTACGTGTCGCTGGGGTTGGGGATTGGGCTGGTGGCAGAGCAATCCAGCGGCGAGCAGGAAGAGGGGACCTTAACCCGTCTGGATACCCGGCATTTGTTTGATGCAAATACCGTTTGGCTGGGGCTTAAACGCGGACAGCTGCAGCGCAACTACGTCTGGCGATTTATCGAGCTATGCAATGCAGGGTTATCCGTCGATGAAATTAAGCGTCAGGCGATGGAGCCAGATGAGGCGGTGATTGATTATCAGATTTAACTACAAAAGCCCGTGAGTAAACGGGCTTCTCTGACGTCACCGAATGGCGGGTAGAACTCTGCGTTACCTCAAGGTCTCCAGCCTCAGATCCTGCGTCGGTACCCGCGACAATATCGAACAAGATACCGCCCGGCCCGAATCCGCATAAATAAACTGAAATCCATTCTTCACCGAAAGAACATCTCGATTGGTAAACGTATAGAATTTATTACTCTGACTACGCCGGGCATCGGAAACATAAAAACTATTGTTTTCCCACAGCACACTAACGTGCTGGAACAAATGAAATGTCACCTCCGCCCAGCCTCTGTCCGGGCAACGTAGCGTGACTTTCTCACCGGCTATTGTACTCAGTGGAATTACTAATAAAGCGGTTAGCGCTGCTTTCAGCAGTATCGGCATGGGCAAGTATGGGTCTCATTCTGATGTCGTTGCACGATAAGATACTTAACTATGACGTTAACGAATTGGATCATAGAGACATTTTGCATAAGCAGACGGACATTCTCCCGTCGGCAGTATGGAAAAACCTGGTGTGGAGTGAAGCGGTCTACCTGGCGACTGGGATCGCAGAAAAGCAAAAAGCCTGCTTAGTTTCCTAAGCAGGCTTCTTAAATATGGCTCCTCTGACTGGACTCGAACCAGTGACATACGGATTAACAGTCCGCCGTTCTACCGACTGAACTACAGAGGAATCGTTTGAACGAGGCGAATATTAGCGATGCCGCTCAGCGTTGTCAAAGCCTGAATGGATAAATGCGATCGTTTGCTGAAATATTCCCCATTTCGCCGCTTATTCAGACGCAACCGGTTGTTTTATGCACTTTTCGCGTTCGGGGCGCGGGTATTTCCACAACCAGCGGCCAGTGACCATACGCCAGTAAAATAACGCGGCGCGTACGGCCCAGTCGAAGAACATACCTAACCAAACGCCGACAACTCCCCATCCTAATACGATACCGAGGGTGTAACCCGCGACTACGCGGCAGCCCCACATGCCCAGCATCGATACCCACATAGCAAAACGTGCATCTCGCGCACCTTTAAAGCCTGCTGGTAACACCCAGGAGGCTGCCCATATCGGCATAAATGCTGCGTTGAGCCAAATCAGGATGACTATGACCTCTTTTACATCCTGATCGTGGGTATAAAATGAGGCCATTACCCCGGCGAAAGGAGCGGTTAACCAGGCAATTGCCGTCAGGCCGATCGTCGACAGCCAGAATACATGCCGTAGCTGGATTTCAGCCTGGGCAATCTGACCATTTCCCAGACGCCTGCCGGTAATGATTGTCGACGCGGAACCTAAAGCATTCCCCGGTAAGTTGATAAGCGCGGCGATAGAAAATGCAATAAAGTTCCCGGCGATAACGCTGGTTCCCATGCCTGAAACAAACATCTGCGTCAAAAGTTTACCGCCATTGAACAGCACTGACTCGATACTTGCCGGAATGCCGATCCCCATCACCTCCCAGATAATGGCGAGATTGAGTGGCTTAAAATAGCTTTTGAAGGGAATTCGCAGCGCGGGGTTAAAACCAATCATCAGTACCCAGATGATGGCAATCGCCCCGATGTAGCGCGAAATGGTCAGTCCCAGACCTGCTCCCACAAATCCCAGACCTTGCCAGGAAAAGATCCCGTAAATCAGGATGCTACTGATGATGATATTCAGGATGTTCATGCCGCCGTTAATCAACAACGGTATTTTTGTATTTCCGGCTCCACGTAGTGCGCCACTGCCAATCAGCGCAATGGCTGCTGCCGGGTAGCTGAGCACCGTCAGCTCCAGATAGGTGAGTGCCAAAGCTTTAACGTCTGGCGTTGCTTCACCTGCGACAACGTCAATAATCTGTTGACCAAAATAGTGAATGACCGCTGCCAGAACGGTAGCAAAAATTGTCATGATCACCAGTGATTGTCTGGCCGCGGCTCTGGCCCGTCGACGATCTCGTTTCCCGAGGCTAAATGCTACAACCACGGTGGTGCCCAGATCGATGGCGGCGAAAAATGCCATGATGACCATATTAAAGCTGTCGGCGAGTCCGACACCGGCCATCGCTTCTTTTCCCAACCAGCTGACCAGGAAGGTACTGAGAACACCCATCAATAGCACACAGGTGTTTTCCAGAAAAATGGGGACAGCCAGCGGAGTGATTTCGCGCCAAAAGAGAACCTTATAACTCTTGCGTTTGGCATACCAGGGCGTGCGGGAAGCGACCTGGCGTAAGGCAGCGGAGACGTTCAAAGTGGACCTTAACGAAGAAAGTTGAAACCTCATTTCAAATGATGAGGGAGAATCAAAAAAGCTGCAAAGTTTTTTCTATTTAAAATGTCTGTAAATGCAACAAACTGTCGAGAGAAGCATCAATTGATTCGCATTCGAGGAAATGGGGTTTGACAAAATTTTTTTCGCCGCTAAGATAAGCCTCCACAACGATTCCTCTGTAGTTCAGTCGGTAGAACGGCGGACTGTTAATCCGTATGTCACTGGTTCGAGTCCAGTCAGAGGAGCCATATTTAAGAAGCCTGCTTAGGAAACTAAGCAGGCTTTTTGCTTTTTGCTTTTTGTTTCAAGCCTGATCGAGCGAAGCTACACCGGAATCTTATGCCGGGAAATCCCCATGCTGACGCGCAACCAACGTCAGAATGGAATACAGCGCCACCGCCTGCTGGTGCTGATTAAAGATCTCCACCGACCACTCCACCACGCCGGTCGCTTTTTCTTCGGCATTGCGCTGACGTTTCACCGTTTTGCGTTTGCAGGTTAAACGCACCTGGATAGTGTCGCCCGGCTTAACCGGCTCGATAAAGCGCAGGTTTTCCATGCCATAGTTGGCAATCACCGGACCGACGCCCGCGTCAACAAACAGACCGGCTGCGGCGGAAATCAGGAAGTAACCGTGCACCACGCGCTCGCCGAAAATGGAATCGGCTGCTGCAATCTTGTCCATATGGGCGTAGAAGTGGTCACCGCTGAGGCAGGCAAAGTTAACGATATCCGCTTCGGTCAGTGTACGACGTGGCGTCAGCAGGCTGTCGCCCGGCTGGATCTCTTCGAAGTATTTACGGAACGGGTGAATACGATCTTCCTCCACCCGAGCGCCACGCACCCACTGTTGGCTTACCGCCGCGAGCATGGTTGGGCTGCCCTGAATGGCGGTGCGTTGCATGTAGTGTTTCACCGCGCGCAGCCCACCCAGCTCTTCACCGCCGCCTGCACGTCCAGGCCCACCGTGGACCAACTGTGGCAGCGGAGATCCGTGGCCGGTCGATTCCATCGAGGACTCTTCGTTCAGCACCTGAATACGCCCGTGGGCGCGGGCCGCACCGAGGATAAACTCTCGCGCCAGTTCGCCGCTCGCCGTCACCAGCGTTCCTGCCAGACTGCCTTCACCGGCGCGCGCCAGCGTCATGGCATGCCCGGTATTTTGATACGGCATCAGCGTGGCGACCGGACCAAAGGCTTCAATTGCATGTACCGCGGCAATTTCATCCGGCTGCGGACAAAACAGCAGCGTTGGCGGGAAGAAAGCCCCAGCCGTGCTCAGATCTGCTTTTCCACCCAGCAGCACCTCACACCCGGCTTCAACCAGACGATTCACATTATCCTGCACGTCCTGACGCTGATCGTTATTCACCAGCGACCCCATCTTCACGCCTTCCTGCGCCGGATCGCCCACTACCACTTTTTGCAGACGGGTAATCAGCGCCTCGCTGACCGCTTTCACCTGCGCCTGTGGCACGATAATGCGGCGGATAGCGGTACATTTCTGCCCGGCTTTGGTCGTCATCTCGCGCACTACTTCACGTAGAAACAGTGCAAACTCAGGCTGTTCTGGGGTGACGTCATCACCCAGCACGCAGCAGTTGAGTGAATCCGCTTCCATGGTGAATGGAACCGATTTAGCCACCAGGTTGGGGTGCACGCGCAACTGCTGCCCGGTATGAGCAGAACCGGTAAAGGTCACCACATCCTGGCTGTCGAGGTGATCGAGCAGGTCACCCGCGCTGCCGCAGATAAGGCTAATTGCGCCGTTCGGTACCAGGCCACTGTCGATAATCGCTTTCACCATTGCCTGAGTGAGCTGCGCGGTGGCGGTTGCAGGTTTGATAATGGCTGGCATCCCGGCAAGCCAGGTTGGCGCCAGCTTCTCTAGCATACCCCAGCAGGGGAAGTTAAAGGCGTTGATATGCACCGCAACACCGGATTTGGAGGTCAGCACGTGGCGTGCGGCAAAACCGCCCTGTTTGGACAGCGGGATCAGTTCGTCTTCCGGCCACAGCGTATCGTCCGGCAGCTCGCGGCCACCGAGACTGGCATAAGTGAAAAGCGTGCCAATGCCGCCTTCGATATCGACCCAGCTGTCACCGCGCGTTGCTCCGGTTTGCGCGGATATGGCATAGAAATCGGCTTTCAGTTCCATTAAATGCTTCGCCACCGCTTTTAGCATCGCGCTGCGCTCAATAAAACTCATTGCCTGTAACGCTTTGCCGCCGTGCTCAATCGCAAAGCGGCGCGCCTGCGCCATATCCAGTCCAACGCTTGTCACTTCCCAAAGCGCTTCACCGGTAAGGGCGTGGTGGATGGTGCGGGTGCGGCCCCGGCCTGTCTGCCAGGCACCTGATAAATAACTGGCTAACTGCTGCATCGTTAATCTCCAGATGTGTTCCGTAATATCTCTTTAAATAGTTCTTTTATGAATCACAAAATGCAAGTGAGATTTTAATAATTTGTTAACAATGAGATCGCGAACACTTTACCTTTATTGGTTATCTATCTGTTATTAATGAATAAACAAAAACCATTTGCGACAAGTATCGCAAAATCAGCAAACAAAATTTGTGGTTTTATTTAACCAAGATGTAACTTTTATAAAACAAAGTGATTCGCAAATATTGATTTGTTGAAATTATCGGAATCATAAGGTGATGACGTGACAGAAGAACAACGCTTTGACCAGCGCATCGCGCAGGAAACGGCCATCGAGCCGCAGGACTGGATGCCGGACGCATACCGTAAGACGCTGATCCGCCAGATTGGCCAGCATGCGCACTCGGAAATTGTCGGCATGTTACCGGAAGGCAACTGGATAACCCGCGCACCTACGCTGCGGCGTAAGGCCATTCTGCTCGCAAAAGTACAGGACGAGGCCGGACACGGTCTGTACCTCTACAGCGCGGCGGAAACACTGGGCTGCGTGCGTGAAGATCTGTACCAGAAGATGCTCGACGGCCAGATGAAATACTCCTCCATCTTCAACTACCCAACCCTCAGCTGGGCGGATATCGGTGTGATCGGCTGGCTGGTCGATGGCGCGGCGATTGTTAACCAGGTGGCGCTGTGTCGTACCTCCTACGGCCCGTATGCCAGGGCGATGGTCAAAATCTGCAAAGAAGAGAGCTTCCATCAGCGTCAGGGCTTCGAAGCGTGTATGGCGCTGGCTACCGGTAGCGAGGATCAGCGTCAGATGCTGCAGGACGCCATCAACCGTTTCTGGTGGCCTGCACTAATGATGTTTGGCCCGAACGACGACAACTCACCGAACAGCGCCCGCAGCATGGCGTGGAAAATCAAACTGCACTCCAACGACGAACTGCGTCAGCGCTTTGTTGATAACACGGTCCCGCAGGTAGAAATTCTCGGTATGACCGTGCCGGACGCCGACCTACAGCTTGATGAAGCGACGGGGAAATATCGATTCGGTGAGATCGACTGGCAGGAATTTAATGAGGTCATCAACGGTCGTGGTGTCTGTAACCACGAACGTCTGGGCGCAAAGCGTAAGGCCTGGGAAGAAGGGGCATGGGTGCGCGAGGCCGCACTGGCGCACGCCGAAAAGCAACAGGCCCGCGACGCGGCGTAAGGAGAGAGTCATGAGCAAAACATACTGGCCGTTATACGAAGTTTTTGTCCGCAGCAAACAGGGGTTATCACACCGTCACGTTGGCAGTCTGCATGCCGCCGATGACCAGATGGCGCTGGAAAATGCACGCGATGCCTATACACGCCGCAGCGAAGGCTGCTCCATCTGGGTGGTGAAAGCCAGCGAAATTGTTGCGTCACAGCCGGAAGAACGCGGTGAGTTTTTTGACCCGGCGGAGAGCAAAGTCTATCGCCATCCCACGTTCTACACCGTGCCGGACGGCATGGAACATATGTGAGGCAACGATGAATAACCTGAATCCCGTTGCAACCTATGCCCTGCGTCTGGGCGATAACGGCCTGGTGCTGGCTCAGCGTCTGGGGGCCTGGTGCGGTCATGCGCCGGAGCTGGAGATTGATCTGGCGCTGGCTAATATCGGCCTCGACCTGCTGGGGCAGGCGCGCAACTTCCTCAGCTACGCAGCCGAACTGGCGGGTAGCGGCGACGAAGACACGCTGGCTTTTGGCCGTGACGAGCGTCAGTTCCGCAATCTGTTGCTGGTGGAACAGCCTAACGGCAACTTTGCCGACACGATCGCTCGCCAGTTCTTTATCGATGTCTGGCATGTGGCGCTGTTCACTCGTTTGGTTAACAGCCGCGATAAGCAGATTGCGGCTATCGCTGCCAAAGGACTGAAAGAAGTGCGTTATCACCTGCGCTTCAGCCGCGGCTGGCTGGAACGACTGGGGAATGGTACTGACTACTCCGCGCAACTGATGCAGAAGGCGGTGGACAATCTGTGGCGTTACACCGGCGAATTGTTCCTTGCCGACGAACTGGAGATCGCTCTGGCCAGGCAGGGCATTGCCGTCGATCCGCGCGAACTGCAAACCGAATGGCAAATGACGGTACACACTGCGCTGATTGATTCTGGTTTACAGGTTCCGCAAGAGGCGGCGTTTCGCAACGGCGGTAAGCAGGGGCTACACAGCGAACATCTCGGGCCGATGTTGGCCGAGATGCAGTACTTGCAGCGTGCGTATCCTGGGCAGCAGTGGTAGCAGGAGGTGGCTATGCAACGTCTTACCGCGATCGCACCGCCAGAGGTGCACACCGTTTGGGGGCTGTTAAGTGCGATTCCCGATCCGGAAGTGCCGGTGCTGACCATCACCGATCTCGGCATGGTACGCAGCGTTGAGCGCTGCGGCGACGGCTGGGTTATCGGCTTTACGCCGACGTACTCCGGCTGCCCGGCCACCGAGCATCTACTGGGTGAAATTCGCATGGTGATGGCGGAGCACGGCTATACGCCAGTACATATCGTCCTGCAGCTTGACCCACCGTGGACCACTGACTGGATGAGCCCGGACGCCCGCGAACGCCTGCGCCAGTATGGTATCAGCCCGCCGCAGGCCCACGCCTGTCATGCCGAAATGCCAACTGATGTACAGTGCCCGCGCTGCGCCAGCACCCATACCTCGCTGATTAGCGAATTCGGATCCACGGCCTGTAAAGCGTTGTATCGCTGCGACAGCTGCCGTGAACCCTTTGATTACTTTAAATGTATTTGAGGTTGCGATGACAACATTTCATTCGCTTACCGTGGCCAACGTCGAAGCGGAAACGCGCGATGCGGTGACCATCACTTTCACCATTCCTGACGCGCTGCGTAATGACTACGCCTTTCGACCGGGCCAGCATTTGACGCTGAAAGCTCACCTCGGTGGAGAAGAGCTGCGTCGGTGTTACTCCATTTGTCGCAGCCGCTCGCCGTCGGAAATTAGCGTCGCGGTTAAAGCTATCGACGGTGGGCGTTTCTCCCGCTATGCCCAGCAGGATATCCAGCAGGGTATGGCGCTGGAAGTGATGGTGCCGCAGGGGCACTTCGGCTACCAGCCGCAGGCCGAGCGCGAAGCCCAATATCTGGCGATTGCCGCCGGGTCCGGCATTACGCCGATGATGGCGATTATTGAAGCGACGCTGACGATCGAACCGGCCAGCCAGTTCACGCTGATCTACGGCAACCGCAGCAGCCACAGCATGATGTTCCGTCAGGCGCTGGCCGATCTGAAAGACCGCTATCCGCAGCGTTTACAGGTGGTGCACCTGTTCAGTCAGGAGTCGATGGACAGCGATCTGCTACAGGGTCGTATTGACGGCGACAAACTGCGTGCGCTGGGCAAAAACCTGCTCGATTTCAGCCGCTTTGACGACGCCTTTATCTGTGGCCCATCGGCAATGATGGATGAAGCCGAAGTGGCACTGCGCGAACTGGGCATAGCGGAAAAATCCATTCACCTTGAGCGTTTCAATACGCCGGGGACCAGCGTGAAACACGCCACCGGCGTGCAGGCGGAAGGCCGCACGGTCACCCTTCGTCAGGATGGGCGCGATCGCCTGATTTCACTGAATGCGGAAGATGACAGCATTCTCGACGCCGCGCTGCGCCAGGGTGCTGACCTGCCGTTCGCCTGTAAAGGCGGCGTGTGCGCCACCTGCAAATGCAAGGTGGTCAGCGGCGAGGTGGCGATGGCCGCCAACTACAGCCTTGAAGCCGATGAACTGGCGGCGGGCTATGTGCTGAGCTGCCAGGCGCTGCCAACCAGCGGTGACGTAGTGGTCGACTTCGATGCGCGGGGGATGGCATGAGCGAACTGCTGATTTCCCGTCACGACCGTGTACTGCAACTGACCCTGAACCGTCCGCAGGCGCGTAACGCCCTGAACAATGCGCTGCTAACGCAGATTGCTGACGCGCTGGAAAGCGCGGCGGCGGACGCCAGCATCAGCGTTTGCGTGATTGGCGGCAACCCGCGCTATTTCGCCGCCGGGGCCGATCTTAATGAAATGGCGGAAAAAGATCTGCCCGCCACTTTCGACGATGTTCGTCCTCGCCTGTGGGCACGTATTGATGCCTTCAACAAGCCGCTGATCGCGGTGGTTAACGGTTACGCGCTGGGAGCCGGGTGCGAGCTGGCTCTTCTGTGCGACCTGGTGATTGCCGGGGATAACGCGCGCTTTGGTCTGCCGGAGATTACTCTCGGCACCATGCCAGGGGCGGGCGGTACGCAGCGGCTTATCCGTTGTGTTGGTAAAGCGCTGGCCAGCCGAATGGTGCTGAGCGGTGAAAGCATTGATGCAGAACGAGCGCAACAGGCCGGGCTGGTGAGTGACATTCACCCGGTGAATCTCTCCGATGAATACGCGCTCAAGCTGGCGGCGACCATCGCCCGTCACTCACCGCTGGCGCTGCGGGCGGCAAAACAGTCTCTACGCGCTTCGCAAGAAGTGGGGCTCCAGGCCGGTCTGGTGCAGGAACGTCAGCTGTTTACGCTGCTGAGCGGCACCGAAGATCGTCGTGAAGGCGTCAGCGCCTTTTTAGAAAAACGCACACCGGAATTTAAAGGACGCTAATCGTGGACGTATTTATTCTCAGCGAAGTGGAGCAGGGCGTTATGACTATCACCCTGAACCGCCCGGACCGACTCAACAGCTTTAACGACGTGATGCACCAGCAGCTCGCCGACTGCCTGAAACAGGCCGAGCGCGACGACACCATTCGTTGCCTGCTGATCACCGGTGCCGGACGCGGATTTTGCGCCGGACAGGATCTGAACGACCGTAACGTTGACCCGAGCGGTCTCGCGCCGGATCTGGGCATGTCGGTGGAACGCTTCTACAACCCGCTGGTGCGCCGCTTAGCCGCGCTGCCGAAGCCGGTTATCTGTGCCGTCAACGGCGTGGCCGCTGGTGCCGGTGCCACACTGGCCTTGGGCTGCGACATCGTCCTCGCCGCGCGCTCGGCGAAGTTTGTTATGGCCTTCAGCAAGCTCGGTCTGGTGCCGGACTGCGGCGGAAGTTGGGTGCTGCCGCGCATAGCCGGTCGCGCTCGTGCCGTGGGTTTGCTGATGCTTGGCGATAACCTCAGCGCCGAACAGGCCGCGCAGTGGGGCATGATCTGGCAAGTGGTCGACGATGCCGAGTTGAAAGATGCCGCGTTGACCATGGCGCGCCATTTCGCGACGCAGCCGACCTATGGCCTGGGGCTGATTAAGAAAGCCTTGCAGCTTTCCGAAACCAACACGCTGGATCAGCAGCTTGAGCTTGAGCGCGACTACCAGCGCATGGCCGGTCGCAGCGACGACTACCGCGAAGGGGTCAGCGCCTTTCTCGGCAAACGCCCACCACAGTTCAGCGGGAAATAAGCCATGACGCAAACTCTTCATCGCGTTGCCGTGATCGGCGGCGGAACAATGGGTGCAGGTATTGCCGAGGTGGCTGCCAGCGCCGGACATTCGGTCCTGCTGTATGACATTTCCGCTGAGGCGATTACTCGCGCCATTGAGGGTATTCGCCAGCGACTCGACGTTCGTGTTGGTCGTGGAAAAATCAGTGCGGAACAGGCCAGTGAGCTGCTGGGACGGATCGCACCCGCGACTGAACTGAATCAGCTTGCCGATGCACAACTGGTGATTGAAGCCGCTTCCGAGCGGCTGGAAATTAAAAAAGCGCTGTTTAGTCAGTTGGCGGAGATCTGTTTGCCGTCAACGCTGCTGACCAGTAATACCTCGTCGATCTCAATCACCGCAATTGCGGCGGGAGTGAAGCATCCGGAACGTGTGGCGGGGCTGCACTTCTTTAACCCTGCACCGGTGATGAAACTGGTGGAAGTGGTGAGCGGCATTGCCACCTCAACCGAGGTAGTCGAGCAGCTTTGCCAGTGCGTGACTGCCTGGGGCAAACAGCCGGTGCGCTGCCGCTCAACGCCAGGCTTTATCGTTAACCGCGTGGCGCGTCCGTACTACGCTGAAGCCTGGCGCGCGCTGGAAGAACAGGTTGCGTCAGCGGAAGTGATTGATGCGGCGCTGCGTGACGGCGGCGGCTTCCCGATGGGGCCGCTGGCGCTGACCGACTTGATTGGCCAGGACGTCAACTTTGCCGTGACCTGTTCGGTGTTTAACGCCTTCTGGCAGGACCGCCGTTTTCTACCGTCTTTGCTGCAACAGGAGCTCGCTCTGGCGGGGCGTCTGGGAAAGAAGAGCGGCCACGGCGTCTATCGCTGGCCTGCTGAAGTATCGCCTGAACTGGCTGTTGCAGCGGTAGCGCCTGAAAATGCAGCAAAAAATATCAAACGTGACGTTGTCACTGAACTGGATGATGTGCTGCTCCTTGAAACTACCGGTGAAACCGCGCTGGCCTTAAGCGTGCAGCACCAGCGCCCGGTGGTGGTGTATGACCATGCTACGGGCGACACCGTCGTGCTGGCAAGCGCACCAACCAACCCGGCTTCAGCCACCGACAAAGCGGTGTACTACTTCCAGCAGCAGGGCAAAAAAGTGCTGCGTATTGCCGACTACCCAGGGCTGCTGGTATGGCGCACGGTAGCGATGCTGGCGAACGAAGCGCTGGATGCGCTGCAAAAAGGAGTCGCCAGCGCCGAGGATATCGATACCGCCATGTGTTTGGGGGTCAACTACCCGCACGGGCCGCTGGCCTGGGGTGAATCGCTCGGCTGGGGACGTGTGCTTCGTCTGCTGGAAAATCTACAACAGCACTATGGCGAAGAACGCTATCGCCCGAGTGCGCTGCTGCGCCAGAAAGCGCTGATGGAGATGCGTCATGAGTAATGAAGCCTGGCGCAACGCCCGCGCCATGTATGTGAAAGACACCTGCGCGCAGGCGCTGGGGATTGAAATTATTGAGATGGACGACGGTTATTCGCAGATGACCATGACCGTGTCGCCATCGCAGCTGAATGGACATCAGACCTGTCACGGCGGGCAACTGTTCTCGCTGGCGGATACCGCCTTTGCTTACGCCTGCAACAGTCAGGGACTGGCAGCAGTAGCCTCAGCGGCCAGTATCGACTTTCTGCGTCCGGCTTTTGCAGGTGACAAACTGACCGCCACCGCGCGGGTTAAGCAGCAAGGCAAACTCACTGGCGTTTACGACATTGAAATTGTCAATCAGCAACACAAAACCGTGGCTCTGTTTCGCGGCAAATCCCACCGCATCGGTGGCACGATTACAGGAGAAGTCTAATGCGTGACGCATTTATTTGTGACGGTATTCGTACCCCGATTGGTCGCTACGGCGGGGCGCTGGCAGGCGTGCGTGCCGACGATCTGGCGGCCATCCCGTTGCGTGAATTACTCAACCGCAACCCACGCCTGGATCCCAGCGCTATTGACGATGTGATCTTCGGTTGCGCCAACCAGGCGGGCGAGGATAACCGCAACGTGGCGCATATGGCGACCCTGCTGGCGGGTTATCCGCACAGCGTTGCCGGCACGACCATCAACCGTCTGTGCGGCTCCGGGCTTGATGCGATCGGCTTCGCTGCTCGCACGATCAAAGCCGGTGATGCCGACCTGCTGATCGCTGGTGGTGTTGAGTCAATGTCCCGCGCGCCGTTCGTGATGGGTAAGGCAACGACGCCATACCAGCGTCAGGCAGAAATGTTTGATACCACCATTGGCTGGCGTTTTGTGAACCCGCTCATGCAGCAACAATTCGGAACTGACAGCATGCCGGAAACGGCGGAGAATGTAGCTGAATTGTTAAATGTAAGCCGAGAAGACCAGGACGCCTTTGCGTATCGCAGCCAGCAGCGCACGGCGAAAGCCCAGCGTGACGGCATTCTGGCGCAGGAAATTGTGCCGGTACAAATCATTGGCAAGAAAGGGGCAGTTAGCGCAGTACGTGAAGATGAACATCCGCGTGCAGAAACCACGCTGGAGCAACTCGCACAACTGAAAACACCGTTTCGTAAGAACGGCGTGGTCACCGCAGGCAATGCCTCTGGGGTGAACGACGGCGCGGCAGCAATGATCGTAGCCAGCGAGCAACACATAAAGGCCCAGGGACTAACGCCACGTGCACGCATTGTCGCGATGGCGACGGCGGGCGTGGAGCCGAAGTTTATGGGGCTTGGGCCAGTTCCTGCGGTACGAAAAGTGCTGGAGCGCGCCGGGCTGAATATCAACGATATGGATGTGATTGAGCTGAATGAAGCCTTTGCCGCCCAGGCGTTGGGTGTGATGAGACAGCTTGGACTGGCAGATGACGCAGAACACGTGAATCCCAATGGGGGGGCTATCGCTTTAGGTCACCCGCTGGGGATGAGCGGTGTGCGGCTAGCGCTGGCCGCAACGCTGGAGCTGGAACGACGCAATGGACGTTATGCGCTGTGTACGATGTGTATTGGCGTGGGTCAGGGCATTGCCATGATCCTTGAGCGAGTGTGAGCTAATTGACCTGCGAGTGCCCTACAAAATGACAACGACAACAACAAAATTAGATCCGATTGAAACCGCATCGCGTGACGAATTACAGGCTTTGCAAACCGAGCGCCTGAAATGGACGTTAAAACACGCCTATGAAAATGTCCCGATGTACCGCCGTAAGTTCGACGCGGCGGGGGTTCACCCGGATGATTTCCGTGAGCTGAGCGATCTGAGCAAGTTTCCCTGCACCACCAAGCAGGACCTGCGTGACAACTATCCCTTTGACACCTTCGCGGTACCGATGGAGCAGGTGGTGCGTATCCATGCATCATCCGGCACCACGGGTAAACCGACGGTGGTGGGCTATACGCAAAATGATATCGATACCTGGGCTAACATCGTCGCCCGCTCGCTGCGTGCCGCAGGCGGTACCGCGAAAGATAAAATCCACGTCGCTTATGGCTATGGCCTTTTCACCGGCGGACTGGGCGCGCACTACGGCGCGGAACGCCTGGGGGCAACGGTTATCCCGATGTCCGGCGGTCAAACCGAGAAACAGGCGCAGCTGATTCGCGATTTCAAACCTGACATGATTATGGTTACGCCATCCTACTGTCTGAACCTGATTGAAGAGCTGGAGCGCCAGATGGGCGGTGACGCGCGGGGTTGTTCGCTGCGTACCGGTGTCTTTGGCGCAGAGCCGTGGACAACGGGGATGCGCGCGGAGATCGAACGTCGCCTGGGTATTACGGCGCTGGATATTTATGGCCTCTCGGAAGTGATGGGGCCGGGCGTGGCGATGGAGTGCATCGAAACGGGTGATGGTCCGACAATATGGGAGGATCATTTCTTCCCGGAAGTGGTCAATCCGGATGACGGTACGCCACTGGCCGACGGCGAGCACGGCGAACTGCTGTTCACCACGCTGACGAAAGAAGCGCTACCGGTCATTCGTTATCGTACCCGCGACCTGACGCGCCTGCTGCCGGGTACCGCGCGCACGATGCGTCGTATGGATCGCATTAGCGGGCGCAGCGACGATATGCTGATTATTCGCGGCGTCAACGTCTTCCCATCGCAGGTGGAAGAAGAGATCCTCAAGATTGAACATCTGGCTCCGCATTACCAGTTGGAAGTGGATCGCCGTGGCCATCTTGATTCGCTTTCGGTACGCGTGGAGCTTAAAGAGAGTAGCCTGGTGCTAAGCCATGAGCAGCGCTGCCAGATTTGCCATCATTTGCGTCATCGTATTAAGTCGATGGTCGGTATTTCAACGGACGTAAGCATTGTTAACTGCGGCAGCATTCCGCGCTCAGAAGGAAAGGCGTGCCGGGTGTTCGACCTGCGCAAAGTTGCCGCCAACGGTTAAGACTCGTAGGCCTGATAAGCGCAGCGCCATCAGGCGAGAGCGCACAAGTTGCCGGATGGCGGCGTTGCCTTATCCGGCCTACAAATTCCTGCCATATCGCGGAAATTATCCTGTGCTATGATTCAAAAAGGACAAAAAAGACAACAGTATGAATCATATGGAAAAACTCGATAGTTTTATTCAGCAGGCGGTAACCGCAATGCCGGTCAGCGGCACCTCTCTTATCGCCTCGCTTTACGGGGACTGTTTATCGCAACGCGGTGGAGAAGTCTGGCTCGGTAGCGTTGCCGCGCTGCTGGAAGGGCTTGGCTTCGGTGAACGTTTTGTACGTACCGCGCTGTTTCGCCTTAATAAAGAAGAATGGCTGGACGTAGTACGTATCGGCCGCCGCAGTTTCTACCGCCTGAGTGATAAAGGGCTACGCTTGACGCGCCGCGCCGAGAGCAAAATCTACCGTGCCAGCGCCCCTGAGTGGGACGGTACCTGGCTGCTGCTGCTGTCGGAGGGGCTGGAGAAAAATACCCTGGCCGAAGTTAAAAAGCAGCTGTTATGGCAAGGTTTTGGCGTACTGGCGCCGAGTCTGCTGGCGTCGCCATCGCAAAAGCTGGCGGACGTACAGTCGCTGCTTCATGAAGCTGGGGTAGCGGAAAACGTCATCGTTTTTGAGGCGCATTCGCCGTTGGCACTCTCCCGCGCTGCGCTGCGTGAGCGGGTAGAAGGGTGCTGGCACTTAACCGAACAAAATGCCATGTACGAGGCGTTTATCATGCTGTTCCGTCCGTTGTTACCGCTACTGCGTGACGCCGGGCCGGACGAACTTACGCCAGAGCGCTGCTTCCAGATCCGCCTGTTGCTCATTCACTTCTATCGTCGGGTTGTGCTCAAAGATCCGCTGCTGCCGGAAGAATTGTTGCCTGCTCACTGGCTGGGTCAGACGGCGCGTCAGCTGTGCATTAATATTTATCAACGTGTTGCGCCCGGCGCCCAGGTTTTCGTCAGCGAAAAAGGCGAGAGCTCGGTGGGGGAACTGCCCGCGCCGGGTCCGCTCTATTATCAACGCTTCGGCGGATTAGCCGAGGTGTAACAGGAGAAGCCATGCCGATTTACCAGATTGACGGGATGATCCCGGTAGTTCCTGCAGAAAGCTATGTTCACCCAACCGCAGTGCTGATTGGCGATGTCATTCTCGGCAAAGGAGTTTATGTTGGTCCCAACGCCAGCCTGCGCGGAGATTTTGGGCGTATTGTGGTTAAAGATGGGGCGAATATCCAGGATAACTGCGTGATGCACGGATTTCCCGGCCAGGATACGGTAGTGGAAGAGGACGGACATATCGGCCACGGCGCGATTCTGCATGGCTGTGTGATTGGGCGTAACGCGCTGGTCGGCATGAGCGCGGTGATTATCGATGGCGCGACCATCGGTGAAAACAGTATCGTTGGTGCTTCGGCGTTTGTGAAAGCGCGCGCTGAGATGCCCGCCAACCATCTGATTGTCGGCAGCCCGGCGAAAGCGATTCGCATGTTAACTGAGCAGGAACTGGTGTGGAAAAAACAGGGTACTCGCGAGTATCAGGTGCTGGTGGAGCGCTGTCAGCAGACGCTTGCAGAAGTGGAGCCGCTGACTGCGGTAGAACCCGACAGAAAGCGGCTGGAGTTTGATGAGAATTTGCAACCTAAGTCAGCGAGTTAGCGATTCTACGCAATACCCGGTGTCAGAACTGATAGCTGGCGGTAACGCTGACGTTACGCGGCTCACCATAAACGATAGAACCGTCGATATTCGTGTCGTAGGTTTTATCGAACAGGTTATTAAGGTTACCCTGCACTGAGAAGTTTTTTGTTACCTGGTAGCGGGTGAACAAATCTACCAGGGCGTAGCTTCCCTGTTCCGCGCGGAATGTGCCATAAGGCGTGACCGTATCGCTGTAAACACGATTCTGCCAGTTAACTCCACCGCCGACGGTCAGTTCCGGCATGGCTGGCAGGCGATAACGGGTAAACAGTTTGACCGTGGTCCGCGGCAGATTCGGGTTTACTGCATTGCCTTCGTTGTCTTCAGCAACATAGCGTGTCGCGCCAAACGTCATCTGCCAGTTATCAGTGATCGCACCGTTAATCTCGAATTCGACCCCTTTGCTGACCGTACCATCCATCGCTTTAAAGGCCGTGTCGCCATTGCTACCGGCGATTGGCACACCGGTTGATTGCGCTACGTTATCCTGTTCAATGCGGAACACCGCGAGCGTGGTGGTTAAACGGCTGTTCATCCAGTCGGACTTCAGGCCAAGCTCATAGTTGTTGCCGGTGATCGGAGAGAGATATTTACCGGAACTGTCGCGCTTGTTCTGCGGCTGGAAGATTGAGGTATAGCTGGCGTAGGTAGACCAGTTATCGTCAATGTCATAGACCAGACCCGCATACGGCGTGGTGTGGTTTTGCTCCATGCTGTAGGTCAGGGTGTCGATACGCCAGTTGGTGTAACGCGCGCCGACAATCAAATGTAGTGGGTCGGCCAGCGAAATACGCGTTGCGGCGTACAGCGATTTCATGTGCGTGGTATCGTCCTGAGCCAATGACTGCGGGTTCCAGTTGGTTTCCGGGAAGTTACCATCGTAGGTATAGAAGCTGCCGATTTCGTTGGGGAAAACGTTCGCCCACGAGCTTTCATAACGGTTATTCTGTTTACTGTAGCTGCCGCCCAACATCAGATTATGCTGGCGACCAAACAGATCATAACCGCCGTCGGCGAATAGATCGACAGCATCCACTTTACGTTTGCCGCTGTTCCAGCCGGTTCCTCCGACGTAGTCATATCCTGGACCATAGTTACCATATGGGCCAATCAGCGTGCCGTCGGCCTTATTAACATAGGCATCGACGTACATCATTTTACTGTCGAACTTGACCTCGGAGTGGGTGGCGTTCATGGTCGCCTGCCAGGTATCGGCAAAACGCTGTTTGATGGTGACAAACACTTTGTTGAAGTCTTTATCGTTGTAAGCCCAGTCCGGCGCAGTGCTACGCGAGCGGTCGTAGCTGTTTTTACTGCCATCGGTATTCCAGCGCGGCAATCCACCCCAGGTTGGGCTGTTGATATCAATGCGCTGATATTCATAGCCCGCAGACAGGCTGGTGGTGTCACCCAAATCGGCATCGACAATCCCGGAGAAGAACATTTTTTCGCTATTGTAGCGATCAAGCCAGGAGTCGTTATTCTGGTAACCCGCCACGATGCGGCCGCGCACGTTGCCGTCTGCTGTAAGCGGGCTTTGCAGATCGGTCACATAGCGTTGTTTGTTCCAACTGCCATATTCCGCTGAAACATTACCGGTGAACTCGCGGCTGGTGGCATGCTTACGGATCATGTTAATGGAGGCTGAAGGGTTACCCGTCCCGGTCATTAGCCCGTTTGCGCCACGGACCACTTCGACACGCTCAAAAAGGGCGGTGTCAGAAAGGGCGTCACCGAGATTCCAGCGGGATTCAAAATAGGTCGGGATCCCATCGACCATATAGTTATCAATCTGAAATCCGCGCGAGTAATAGCTGCTGCGATCTGAATCCGCCTGGCTTTTGCTTATCCCCAACGTGTTATCCATCACATCGCCCAGCGTTTGCAACTGCTGATCTTCCATGCGCTGCTGGCTGACAATGCTGACCGATTGCGGAATATCGCGCTGCGTCATTTGCATTTTTGTGCCAGCGGTCGTCGATTTAACGCTGTAATCCTGCTCCTCACTTGATGCGGATGGAGCAGAACCCTCCACGATCACTGTCTCTTCAGCAGGGGCTGCGAGGCTGGTGGAAGGTAAAAGCGCTAGCGTGATGCATGCTGCCAGCAAAGAAGGGGCAAGGCCCGGTTGGCGTTGAACATTCCCGTTGAGTGTTGTGAAAGACATCGAAAAGTCCTTGATAATTATTAATATTAAGTTCAAATCACCGGTAGTTGTGATGAACCCTTTGGTTGTAAATTATTAAATGCGCATGTAAATACAAATGCGAAATATACGCATTAGCACTCAATGTGTAAACAGATGCTACGGCATAAATGAAATATTGTTTCAGTACTATGCTTGAGCAATAGCGCAGGGAAATGGTTATAAGAGCAGCACTGACTGGGGTTTTCGCTTAAAAAATCGAGGGTTAAAGTTGAAAGAGCGTGAGTAACTCGCTCATACTCTATACTCGCAGAGTTACCCGGCGTAGCATGGCAAAACGCTTGGGCTGTTAATGAAAAAGGAAAACGTCGTGGCAGAAGAAACTATATTCAGCAAAATTATTCGTCGTGAGATTCCGTCGGATATCGTATACCAGGATGAACTGGTCACTGCGTTTCGTGATATTTCCCCTCAGGCACCAACGCATATCCTGATCATTCCTAACATTCTGATCCCCACTGTCAATGATGTGACGGCGGAACATGAACAGGCATTGGGCCGCATGGTCACCGTTGCGGCGAAAATTGCTGAGCAGGAAGGCATTGCTGCAGATGGGTACCGCTTAATCATGAACACCAACCGCCACGGGGGGCAGGAGGTGTATCACATTCATATGCACCTGCTGGGTGGACGTGCGCTTGGCCCAATGCTTGCGCATAAAGGTCTGTAAGCATGACCAGAGGATGCATTGCGCTTTCACTGGGCTTGCTGTTGCTGGCGGGTTGTCGAACACATCCTGAAATCCCGGTAAGTGATGAACAGTCGCTGGTGATGGAATCAACAATTCTGGCGGCGGGTATTACAGCAGAGCAGCCCACGTTAACAACGTCTGATATTCAGGCTTCGGCATCCTCTCGACTCTATAACGAAAGACAAGAACCCGTTACCGTTCATTATCGGTTTTACTGGTATGACGCCAGAGGGCTGGAAATGCACCCTCTGGAAGCGCCACGCAGTGTGACTATTCCGGCTCATT
Source organism: Citrobacter portucalensis (assembly GCF_002042885.1). GTDB lineage: Bacteria > Pseudomonadota > Gammaproteobacteria > Enterobacterales > Enterobacteriaceae > Citrobacter > Citrobacter portucalensis. Next base: position 8,617 of record NZ_MVFY01000009.1, on the reverse strand, counting down.
CGTCGGTGACGCTGTACGGCAGCGCCAATTTTCTGGGGGCGCACAAGGTTAGACTTTATCTTTATTTGTAAGGGGTGAATCTTGATGAACAAAATGAATCGCTACGCACTGATTGCCGCGCTGGCGATGTTTCTCTCTGGCTGTGTGGCGCAACGTGAGCCCGCGCCGGTAGAGGAAGTGAAGCCGGTACCGGAACAGCCTGCGCAGCCGCAACAGCCGGTTCCGGTTGTGCCAACGGTGCCAAGCATACCGCAGCAGCCGGGCCCAATTGAGCATGAAGACCAAACGGCGCAGCCTACGCCACGTCAACGTCACTATGACTGGAACGGGGCTATGCAGCCGATGGTCGGCAAAATGCTGCAGGCAGACGGCGTCAAAGCGGGCGGCGTTCTGCTGGTTGATAGCGTGAATAACCGCACCAACGGCTCGTTGAACGCGGGTGAAGCCACCGAAACCTTACGTAACGCGCTGGCGAATAACGGTAAGTTTACGCTGATTTCTGCCCAACAGCTGGCTGTCGCCAAACAGCAGTTAGGTCTGTCGCCGAATGACAGTCTGGGAACGCGCAGTAAAGCGATTGGTATCGCCCGTAACGTTGGCGCGCAGTATGTGCTTTATTCCAGCGCATCCGGCAACGTCAATTCGCCTGCGCTGCAAATGCAATTAATGCTGGTACAAACTGGCGAGATAATCTGGTCAGGTAAAGGTGCCGTTCAGCAACAATAACAGACTCACGCGCGGCGAAGTGTTGTCGCGCTATTTCCCGCAGTATCATCCCGTCGCAACCAGCCAAACCGGCCTGAGTGGCGGGAGCTGCATCATTGAACACCGTTCCCACCGGCTGGTACTGCGCTGCCATCACGATCCTGACGCGCCGGAATCTCATTTCTTACGCCAATATCATGCGTTAAAACACCTGCCAGAAAGCCTTGCGCCACGTCCTCATTTTTATACGCGTGGGTGGATGGCAGTCGAGTTTTTTCACGGTAAGGTAGAATCCAGATTACCGGACGCCGACGAACTTGCAGGCTTACTGTATCATCTGCACCAGCAACCCCGATTGGGCTGGCGAATCAACCTGCTTCCGCTACTTGAACAGTACTGGCAGTGTGGCGATCCGGCGCGTCGTACACCATGCTGGCTGCGCGCGCTGAAGCGGCTAAGGAAACGAGGTGAGCCTCGACCTTTGCGCCTGGGGCCGCTGCATATGGATGTTCACGGTGACAACATCGTACGTACGGCATCAGGGCTGCGGCTGATTGACTGGGAATACGCCGGAGACGGTGATATTGCTCTGGAGCTGGCGGCAGTATGGGTTAGCGATGAATCCCAGCACCAACAGTTGGTTAGCACCTACGCCCAACGAGCGCACATTGAGCCAGACGTTTTGTGGCGACAGGTCAGACAATGGCAACCCTGGATAATGATGCTGAAGGCGGGGTGGTTTGAGTATCGCTGGCGGCAAACCGGCGATCGACAATTTATCAGGCTGGCCGATGAAACCTGGCGGCAGCTAACAATGAAAGGATAAGGAGAGCAGTGTGGGCCCAGTAATGTTGGATGTCGAAGGGTATGAGCTGGACGCTGAAGAGCGTGAGATTCTGGCACATCCGCTGGTAGGTGGGTTGATCCTCTTTACCCGAAATTATCATGACCCGGAACAGCTGCGTGAATTAGTGCGTCAGATCCGGGCTGCGTCACGTAACCATCTGGTGGTGGCGGTAGATCAGGAAGGCGGACGCGTACAGCGTTTTCGTGAGGGCTTTACCCGCCTGCCTGCGGCTCAATCCTTTGCTGCGTTGCATGGTCTGGAAGAGGGCGGCAAACTGGCTCAGGACGCCGGGTGGTTGATGGCCAGCGAAATGATCGCGATGGACATTGACATCAGCTTTGCACCCGTGCTGGATGTGGGCCATATCAGCGCGGCAATCGGCGAGCGTTCTTACCATGCCGATCCGCTAAAAGCGCTGGCGATGGCGACCCGCTTCATTGACGGGATGCATGCTGCTGGCATGAAAACGACCGGTAAACATTTCCCAGGACATGGGGCGGTGACGGCGGATTCACACAAAGAAACCCCAACCGATCCACGCCCAGAAGCCGAGATTCGTGCGAAAGATATGTCCGTGTTCCAGACGTTGATTACGGAAAACAAACTGGATGCCATTATGCCTGCGCATGTCATCTACAGTGATGTCGATCCGCGTCCGGCGAGTGGCTCACCTCACTGGTTGAAAACGGTGCTACGTCAGGAACTTGGCTTCGATGGTGTCATTTTCTCCGACGATTTGTCTATGGAAGGGGCGGCGATTATGGGAAGCTATGCGGAGCGTGGACAGGCGTCGCTGGATGCAGGTTGCGATATGATCCTGGTCTGCAATAATCGTAAGGGAGCGGTCAGTGTGTTAGATAATCTGTCGCCGATCAATGCAGAACGTGTTACACGTTTGTATCATAAAGGTTCATTTTCACGTCAGGAACTGATGGACTCGGCACGCTGGAAGACGGTAAGCGCTCAGCTTAACCAACTTCATGAGCGCTGGCAGGAAGAGAAAGCAGGTCATTAACGCAAGTTTGGCGAGGATGCGATGATTATCTATTTACACGGTTTTGACTCTAACAGCCCGGGCAACCATGAGAAGGTGTTGCAGCTGCAATTCATCGACCCGGATGTCAGGCTGATTAGCTACAGTACGCGGCATCCTAAACATGATATGCAGCATCTGCTGAAAGAAGTGGACAAAATGCTGCAGCTGAATGTGGATGACCGTCCGCTGATTTGTGGTGTGGGGCTCGGGGGATATTGGGCTGAACGGATTGGTTTCCTGTGTGATATTCGTCAGGTAGTGTTTAATCCCAACCTGTTCCCGTATGAGAACATGGAAGGCAAAATCGACAGACCTGAGGAGTATGCAGACATCGCAACAAAATGCGTGACCAATTTCCGTGAGAAGAATCGCGATCGCTGCCTGGTGATCCTGTCACGTCATGATGAAGCGCTTAACAGTCAGCGTTCGTCGGAAGAGCTGCATCATTTTTACGAGATAGTCTGGGACGAAGAGCAGACGCATAAGTTTAAGAATATCTCTCCGCATTTGCAGCGCATCAAAGCGTTCAAGACGTTAGGTTAATTCTTATTGAGTGTGTAAAAAACCAGCCATCGGGCTGGTTTTTTTGTTCTTAAAGTTCCGGTTGTCTATCTTTTCAGCATCAAAACTTGATACATATCAATTTTGGTATGACCAATGCACCGTTCGTGTTATTCTCACTCTCGAAGAACATTTTCATTACCGTAACTTGTTGTTAATTAAAGGCTATGCTCATAACTTTTAATTAACAATTGGTTAATAAATTTGAGGGGGTCACGTTGACTACACCATTGAAAAGGATCGTGATTGTCGGCGGCGGTGCTGGCGGACTGGAAATGGCGACGCAGCTGGGTAAAAAACTCGGGCGTAAGAAAAAGGTCAAAATCACACTAGTAGACAGAAACCACAGTCACTTGTGGAAACCGTTACTGCATGAAGTGGCGACGGGTTCACTGGACGAAGGTGTGGATGCGCTGAGTTATCTGGCACATGCCCGTAACCATGGCTTCCAGTTCCAGTTAGGCTCGGTGGTGGATATCGATCGTGAAGCGAAGACCATTACTCTCGCTGAGCTGCGCGATGAGAAGGGTGAGCTGCTGGTTCCTGAGCGTAAAGTGCCGTATGACACGCTGGTGATGGCGTTGGGCAGTACGTCCAACGATTTCAACACCCCTGGCGTGAAAGAAAACTGCATTTTCCTCGATAACCCGCATCAGGCGCGTCGTTTCCACCAGGAGATGCTGAATCTGTTCCTGAAGTATTCCGCGAATCTGGGCGCTAACGGAAAAGTGAATATCGCCATTGTGGGCGGCGGTGCGACGGGTGTTGAACTCTCCGCTGAGCTGCACAATGCGGTAAAACAACTGCACAGCTATGGTTACAAAGGGCTGACCAATGACGCGCTGAACGTTACGCTGGTCGAAGCCGGTGAGCGTATTCTGCCTGCGTTGCCGCCGCGTATTTCCGGTGCTGCGCATAATGAGTTGACCAAACTGGGCGTACGCGTACTGACCCAGACGATGGTAACCAGCGCTGATGAAGGCGGACTGCACACCAAAGATGGCGAATACATTAAAGCCGATCTGATGGTGTGGGCGGCGGGTATCAAAGCGCCAGACTTTATGAAAGACATTGGCGGTCTGGAAACGAACCGTATTAACCAACTGGTGGTTGAGCCAACTCTGCAGAGCACGCGCGATCCTGACGTGTACGCGATTGGCGACTGCGCTTCCTGCGCTCGCCCGGAAGGCGGTTTTGTGCCTCCGCGCGCTCAGGCAGCACACCAGATGGCGACCTGCGCGATGAACAATATTCTGGCACAGATGAACGGTAAGCCGCTGAAAGCGTATCAGTACAAAGATCACGGCTCTCTGGTCTCGCTCTCTAACTTCTCTACCGTGGGTAGCCTGATGGGCAACCTGACCCGTGGTTCGATGATGGTGGAAGGACGTATTGCGCGCTTTGTGTACATCTCACTGTACCGCATGCACCAGATTGCTTTGCACGGCTACTTCAAAACCGGGCTGATGATGCTGGTCGGCAGTATCAACCGGGTGATTCGCCCGCGTCTGAAACTGCATTAATATCGACCTGTGGCGTCGGATGATTTTACGCATCCGACGCCTTCCTTCAGAGTTGTCTGAATCATTCCGCTTTCGCTCCACCTCCCGCTATTTTCATCCGTAATCTGATTGGCATTCCTTACCTTCTGTTGCAAAGTTGTTGCTAATAGCAAAAAAGGAGGTAGTCCCGTGAATAAATCAATGTTGGCGGGTATAGGGATTGGCGTGGCTGCTGCGCTGGGTGTTGCAGCGGTGGCCAGTCTGAACGTTTTCGAGCGTGGCCCACAGTATGCGCAAGTTGTCTCTGCAACACCGATTAAAGAGTCGGTAAAAACACCGCGTCAGGAGTGCCGGAACGTAACGGTCACCCACCGCAAGCCGGTACAAGATGAAAACCGTATCGCGGGTTCCGTACTGGGCGCGGTTGCGGGTGGTGTTATTGGGCATCAGTTTGGCGGTGGACGTGGTAAAGATATTGCTACCGTGGCCGGTGCTTTAGGCGGCGGCTATGCAGGTAACCAGATTCAGGGTTCGATGCAGGAAAACGATACTTACACCACCACGCAGCAGCGTTGTAAAACGGTGTATGACAAATCTGAAAAGATGCTGGGCTACGACGTGACGTACAAAATTGGCGATCAGCAGGGGAAAATCCGTATGGATAAGGACCCCGGCGCGCAAATTCCGTTGGATAACAACGGACAGTTGGTACTGAATAACAAAGCGTAAAATAGCATTATCCTGAACATTAGCCCCCCATTCGCTCAGGCTGGGGGGCTTTTTTTATCAGAAGGTTAAGGCGTAGTTCAGACCAAAAGTACGACCCCGGCCCTTGTATTCATACAGTGACGGGCTGCCGTAGGTTGGGCTATACAGCAGTGGCGCACGTTGTCCCCACAGTGTGGTGTACTCTTCATTCAGCAGGTTTTCCACGCTGAAGGTCAGTTTACCCAACGGGAGCTGATAGCTGCCGATAAAGTCCATCGTGTTATAGCCATCCAGCTTGTTACCGCTGGCGTCGGTCAGATCAAATGTTTGCTGGCTCTGTACGCGCAAGGTCCACGGTTCTGGTGCCCAGCCGACCCACGCGGTTGCTTTGGACGGTGAGGCCAGCGTGACATCCCATTTTTGCCATTTACCGTTCTGTTTCACTTCCGATTTAATGACGTTGAAGTTGCCACCCAGACTCCAGTCCGTGTCCGCAATGAAATAATCTACTGCACCTTCAAGGCCATAAATGCGACGATCGTCGGGCTGAACGTTAATGGTCATATCGCTACGGTTGATAACGATCGATTTATCCGAAGTTGAGTAGTAAGCGGCCAGTTGCGTGCGCAGACTATCGCCGGTGTAGCGCCACCCCAGTTCGTACGAGTTAACTTTAATCCCTTCCAGACGTGAATCCGCCACGTTGACGCTGCGCTGGAGCTGGTAATGATCGCCAACCAGCGAATAGGTACCGTTACCGTAATATTTCCCTGGGTCCGGAAGCTCCACGCCCTGAGAAAAGTTAAACCACGTTTGCTGACGGTCGGTCAGGTGGGCAAGGATACCGGCGTTGAACAGGAAATTATCGTAATCGGTTTTGCCGCCCGGAATAGTATCGGCAGAGTTCGCAAGCCCGGTCGCGATTCCCTGCTGTTGAGCATAGCCAACGAAATCATCAACCCTGTTTTCGGTCCACTGATAGCGCACGCCGCCGCTGAGGGTAAAAATGTCGTTAATGTCATAGCTGTTTTGCAGGAAAGGCGCGAAGTTGGTGATGCTGTAACCGGGGTAACGCCCGGTGGTATAAGCGGTACGGTTGTCCATGCCGCCGGAGGGCAGGGACCAGGCCAGATCGAAGAATTTCTGATTGGAGTCGAAGGTTTCGTGATCGGCATCGACACCCCACGTCAGCTCCCAGTTATCCATCAACTGGCTGTTGAGGGTAATTTTGGCACCAAACTGGTCTGTGTCCTGCTGTGATGCGGAGAAACTGGTGACTTTGCCTTTGCTGAGCGTAGGGAAGGGGTAGAATTTCAGCGATTCGTCACGGTAATAGATTTGGCTGACCAGGTTCTGGCCAAAAAAATCCGCATCTGAATATTGCAGGCTAATAAGATGACGTTCGGTGCCGGGAATACGATCGGAATTCAGTCCGCTGCTGGTGTATGCTTTGCCGTTTCCGGTCACGGCGGACATGTTCTCGCCGAGATCCAGCCCGTAATCGTCATCCCCCTGACTTTTATAGTACTGCGTAACCAGTTGCAACTGACGGTTGTCGTCAAGTTCAATCGTCCCTGTGCCCATGACGTCCAGGCGATCGGAGTGCTGTAGCCCGGTTTGGGTGTTATCGAGCAGCAGGGCATCGTGATTACCGTCATACCAGCCGCCAAATCGTTGATACGCGACGGACATACGCCCGGAAGCGCGATCGGTTCCGCCACTCACCGCCGCGGCAACGCGTTCATCATGATCGTTGCTATTGTTGAAGCCGCTTTTGCTCCCCAGTTCGAGTTCTACTTCACGCTCCGGCTGACCTTTTTTGGTGACAATGTTGATTAATCCGCCGGTACTGCCACCGCCATAAAGAGAGGTTGCGCCTGAAATGACTTCAATGTGCGCAATGTTAAATGGGTCAATGGAGTCAAGCTGACGGCTGTCGGTTCGCGAGGAGTTCAGACGGACACCGTCAATTAGCACGACAATGGCGCGACCGCGCATGTTCATGCCGTAGTTTGTGCGTCCCTGGCTACTAACATCGATTCCTGGGATTAGCTGAGCAAGAACATCCTTGAACTCTTTACCTCCCTGAACCTGTTGTTCAATCTCGCTTCCTTCAATAACCCAGGTCGTTTGCGCCATTTCTGCCACTGTGCGCTGGCTACGGTTGGCGCTGACGATGAGGTTCTCTTCCTCAGCCGCAACAGCGGGTAGAGTTAAAGATAACAGGAGAGGATTGAGCACCCAGAGACGCTTATGCATTTGTATTCCTTTTAAAAAAGTCGGTCTGTTTTTGTTATAGCGGTAGAGAAACCGATGGTTACATTGTGAAACAGGCATTAAAACAAATGCGAATATTGCTGATAATAATTGTCGTTATCAATACTTTTTACAAAAAATGATCGGGTAACACGATGAAAACAATGAGAAATGTAGGGACAATAGAACGGGAATCTAACCGGGGGCTTTATCAGCTCCCGGTGGTATGAGTACAGCGGGGGAATTGCGGGAAAGGGTTAAGCTTTGACGAGTTCGGGCCACAGCCGCAGAGTTGTGTGTGCGATCTGCATCAGTTTTTCAAACGTTGCGCCTTCACGGGCGCTGATCGACATACCTTGTAAAATACAGTTCAGGTATTCGGCCAGTTTTTGCACGTCGCAATGGGCCGGAATTTCGCCTCGTTGCTGGCGCTGGTGAAGGAACTGGGTAAGCGTCTGTTCCTGCATTGCATGGCGGGATTTCACCGTGTGCGCAATATCGCGGGAAGAGGCTGCCAGCGTCGCAGAAGTATTAATCATGAAACATCCCGCCGGGGTGTCCTTGCTGGTAAAGCAGGTCGCTATAGCGGTGAAATAGTCTTCAAGTGCGGACTCAAGGCTTTTTTCTTCACAAAACAGCTGGGCTTCGTGTTTCGCCGCAAAGCGGGTGATGTAGCGATCCAGTACGGCACGGAACAACCCTTCTTTATTGGTGAACTCCGCATACAGCGTGGGCGCTTTTGCGCCGGTGGCTTCCACGAGATCGGCGAGCGAGGTCGCTTCATATCCGTGCTGCCAGAAGAGTGTCATGGCCTTATCAAGCGCGGCTTCCCTGTCGAACACTTTTGGTCGGCCACGGCTTTTTTTTGCACAACCTGTCGTTTCAGTTGTCATGGCGCCGATGTACCTTTGTTGGGTTTATTGAATAACCATTATAAAAATATTCGACTGCACACTCCAGCGGATTCACGATAAAAATAATTTATAGCTATTAGTATGAAAA
>NZ_MVFY01000008.1 GCF_002042885.1 Citrobacter portucalensis | reverse complement strand
AATATTGTTTTTGTTTTATCGATTAACTTATTATAACTTGCTGTTTTGTAATAATATTATTTTTTGTCTTTGTGCTGTTGATGAAATAAAAATCATATTATATTATATATGTCGACCACAATATTCATTGGGTTAGAACGCATAAGATTCTATCTTTCGGACCTCTTCTGAGGACTGTTTGGGATTTTTATATGCAAAAGTCTTTGGCGGAAATTTCAGAGGCAGCATTCGAAAGATAATAAAATTTATTATAGGGAAATTTCACATGAAAAAGAAAGTGCTCCTTTCTGCCTCTTTGTTGCTTGTTGCGGCTATCAATGTTGCGCATGCGGCAGACTTAACTGATGACCAGGGCACCGTCACTTTTACCGGTACTATTATTAACCCACCTTGCCAGGTTGATACAGACAGCGAAGATGTTCAGGTACCCTTTACCCCGCTGGGGACGAACGCCTTTGCTGGTATTGGCGAAGAAGCGTCTCAGGTTCAGCCATTTGCAATTAAATTGACTAAGTGCCCGGCAAATACTGTGGTAAACCTGACCTTTGCAGGTGATACCGCAACGGAAAATACGCAGCTGAAAGCGCTTACTGGCGGCGTTGATACCGGTGTTGGTATTGTGGTTTATGGCGCTGATGCCAGCAATGATAAAGTCGTTTTTAACGACGAAGCGAACTCTGCTTTTGCTCAAACGACCGGGGCAAGCGAAGAAAATGACCTGACGTTTAACTTCACATCAAAAGTTGTGGCAACCGTTGATCCGGCGAGTATCAAAGGCGGCGAGTTTGCTGCAACCACAACCTATACCATTTACTATCCATAAGGGACGTAGAGTGGGTGTGACGTAAGTTCAGACAGGATATGCCATAGGATAATCAGGGTATGTCCTGTAATTCTTTTCGAGATTTAGCCATAAGGGATGAATGATGAATCTCAACATTTCTGGTTTGCTGTTTTCAGCAATATTCATTCTTTTTCAAAACACTGCTTCGGCGGGGGTGCAAATTAGTAATACGCGTATTATTTATCCTAGAGATGTAGATGAAGTTCAGGCAACGGTAAAAAATACGGGTAATGGAAATCAGCTTGTTCAGGCATGGGTTGATAACTTCGATAAGAATGATAAAAGTAAGCCTCCTCTTATTATTACTCCTCCGTTATTTAAACTTATTGGCGGACAGACGAATATCCTGCATTTTATCTCAGTCGATAAAAATGGCATCCTGGCAAAAGATCGTGAACAAATTTTTTGGGCTAATATCAAGTCTATCGAAGCGACGCCTAAAGTGTTAGTTCAACAAAGTAAGCTACAATTGGCTACCCGCAGTCGTATTAAGCTGATATGGCGACCAAAAGGATTAAATAAAAGCGACGCGCAAGAAGCATACAAAAGTCTGATATTTTCTGTTTCAGGTGGACGTTTGGCTGTGGATAACCCGACGGCATATTATATTTCTTTGCATAACATGACCGTTGACGGCAAAGAGGTAAAGCCGCCGAAAGATACGCTTTCCGCTGTGTCTATGATGATTTCACCCTATTCAAAAATGATCTATTCCCTTCCTGGTGGGAACGCTAAGTCTGTTCGGTGGAGCGCAATTGACGACTACGGTAATGCCACTTCCGAACAGGAAAAGTCACTTTAAATTCGGCGGATAAGGATATCCACAATATGCGGCCTATCAATAATTATCATGAAATTCTCTCATTGAAATTATCAGCTATTGCCACCGCGTTGATGTTGTGTAGTCCGTTTTGTATCGCTGAATCACAAGTTGCTGATGATGAGTTTAATATTGATGCGCTACGTTTTGATTCCCCAATAGACAGCGCAGAGGCGATCCGTACTTTTTTAGACGATAATGCACTTGCACCAGGCGTCTACCTCAGTTCTGTTTATTTTAATAATCATTTTGTTGAAAAAAAGAATGTGACGTATGTGCTTAATGAAGCCCATACCGCACTCATTCCCGTGTTAAAAAAATCAGAACTGGCCGCCTATGGCGTCAATGTCAGCAAAATGCCATTGATGAAAATGATGTCTGATGACGCCACGGTTGATGATATCGGACGTTACATTGAAGAGGCTTCCTGGACTTTCTCCACTCAGCAACAACGGCTGGATATTCGTGTTCCGCAAGTTGCTGTTAATCAGGAAGTGCAGGGGTATATCGACCCTGATAATTGGGATGATGGGATACCTGCTGCACTGTTGGGTTATTACTATAGCGGCTCTAAAACACACTACAGCTCTCAGGGCTCGTCGACACAAAATTACCTGAGTTTAAACAGTGGACTGAATGTAGGGCCGTGGCGCATACGAAACAATGGAAATTACCAAAGCGGAGATGGTTGGGAAAACATTTCGACGTATATTCAGCGGGATATAAAGCGCCTGCGTAGCCAACTAACGCTCGGCGATAGCTCTACTGCGGGAGATATTTTTGACAGCCTTCCGATTCGTGGTATTCGTCTGCAAACAGATACCGCTATGCTGCCCTATAGCCAACAAGGGTTTGCGCCGGTGATTCGGGGGATTGCGAAAAGCGATGCTAAGGTGACCATTAAGCAAAATGGCTACACCCTCTATCAAACCTATGTCAGCGCAGGGGCGTTTGAAATTACGGATGTACCGCAGGTATCTTCCGGCAGTGATTTCGATATAACAATCACGGAGGCTGATGGGAGTGAGCGTAGCTTCGTTCAGACGTCGTCTTCTTTACCTATCATGCAGCGACAGGGGGCATTGCAATATAGCGTTGCCGCCGGGCATTACCAAAATAATGATACATCAGAGGATCCTAATCTGGTCGAAGCGCAACTTATCTATGGGTTGCCTTATGGTTTTACCGTGTATAGCGGCGTGTTGGGCAGTGATTTTTATCGTTCCGCGGCATTAGGTTTTGGTATCGATCTTCATGATTTTGGCGCGTTTTCGTTTGATGCCACAACGGCCAGAAGCGAAGTGGCTGATAACGTCTGGCAGGGGATGTCTTATCGTGCCCAGTATGCGAAGAATATTGATACGACCAACACCAATCTTACGCTTGCGAGTTATCGTTACTCTACCCGTAATTTTTATACGTTTACGGAAACGTTAAATAACCGAACTAACGATATTAATGACGACAGTTTTTATGCTTATCGCAATACCAATAACCGTCGTAGCCGCTTGCAGGTAAATATCAGCCAGAGCCTGAATGAGCTAGGTTCTTTCTATCTCTCCGGTTATCAGCAAGATTACTGGGGGCTGGCGGGTTATGAGCGCACGGTTTCTGTCGGTTATAACCAGAACTGGGAACGGATCCGATTTATGCTCAACTACTCGTTGACGCAAACGCCAACCTCACATCGTGATGAGCAGGTTTCATTTACTGTCAGCATTCCCTTAGATAAATGGTTACCCAGTGCCTGGGCGAATTATACTTATACAGATAACCGTCATCGTAGTCAGCAACATCTGATTGGGATCAGTGGTACTGCATTGCAGGATGATAACCTCAATTATAATCTCCAGCAGTCCTGGGGGAATAATGGAATGGGGGAGAACGGAAGTATGAATGCCACCTGGCAAGGCTCTTTTGGCTCTGTTTCTGGTGGGTACAATTATGACAACAACAGCCGGCAAGTGAATTATAAGTTACAAGGTGGGATTATCGGCCATGCTGGCGGGATTACCTTAGCACAGTCGCTACCTGAAACGGTGACCTTAGTCGATGCCGACGATGGACCTGATATTAAAGTAGAAAACAGTACCGGTGTATATACTGATTCCTATGGCTACGCCGTCATTCCATATGCCTCACCCTATCGAACGAATAACATTATATTGAATACGGCAAGTAACCCTCAGGTTGATATTGCGGAACCCGTCAAACAGGTGATTCCTTCGCGTGGTGCGGTCACACTGGCAACATTTTCTGCACGCACCGGTATACGTGTTTTGTTATCGCTACAACATAATGGAAATAACGTTCCTTTCGGCGCGCTTGCGGCATTGGCAGGAGAAAACGAAAAAAATTATGCCAGTATCGTGGGTGATAACGGACAGGTTTATTTAACCGGTATATCGGCAGGCGATCGCGTTATGGTGAAGTGGGGTGAGAAAGCAACACAGCAGTGTACCGCGCAGATTGCTATTCCTGCCGATGAACTTACCAACAAAACCGTTGCTATATTAGCGGCAGAGTGTAAATAAAGGTGAAAGTGATAATGATATCCTTCATTAGGTATGTGATTGTATTTTTTGTACTAAACTGGTCAGTGGTAAGTTATGCTTCATGTTATTATAAAAATGATACGACAGCTGCAACCTATACGGTCACCGTTCCGACTATTAACGCTCAGCGCGATGTCCCTGCAGGAACTGTCCTATGGGATAGCGGTTATCTTAGTGCTCCAAATCAATCGGATATATTTTGTAATGGGGTGCACCCAATCTATCGTGGATATGATGACTCATCATTGACGCTGGTAAATGGTGTTGAAGAATATGTTTATCAGACGAATAACCCAGGCATTGGGATTAAAATTTGGTGGTTGTCTGTTGATAGTGGCAAAAGCTACTCACCAAGTGATGCCCGTATTTTTTATTCTCCGGCAAAGGCCGAGGGTAATAAAACATGTAAGGGGTGTGAATACACAAATGTATCGGCAATGTTTGAGGTGCGATTAATCTCAACCGGGCAACCTATTACAGATACTCCCTTGCAATTATCACGATTTAGTGCTTCCCGAATATATGAATCAGCCGCCCAACTTCATATTAACTTTACCGATGCAGATGTGGTAGTTAACAGTGCCAGTTGTGTGCTTAATAGTAAGAATATTTCTGTTAATTTGGGTCGTTACTTTAAAACTGTCAGTCTGAATAACCCGGGTGATACTGGTGATGCGGTTGATTTTAAAATTGATTTGACGTGCGATCAGGATACTAATGTCAATGTATTATTTTCTGGTACAACGGCAGCAGGCGATAGCACTATTCTGACATTAAATGATCTTGATTCTCCGGCGTCTGCGCAAGGTGTCGGTGTGCAAATTTTATATAACGATCGGTTAGTGACTTTTGGTGAACTCCTGCCCACGGTGAAAAATGTTGCAGAAGGGAGCGTCAACCTGCCGTTTAAAGCACACGTCATACGTTTAAATGAGAACTTGCGGGCCGGCGAAATCAACGCCACGGCGACCTTTGATATGATTTACCGCTAGCGGTTATTTTTTAAGCGTAAGAATAATATGCAGGGAATGATATTGCCGATCTTGTCGGCAATATCAATACGTCGAAAAATCAGCGTCATTCCACTCTGAAAGTGTTGTCGAGTTTGCTGTAACCCAGCCCGTTGATTTTTTTCACTTTGATCTGCACCGGAATGCGTTCTTTCATTGCTTCGACGTGGCTGATCACGCCAATGGTTTTACCGGTAGCGTTGAGTGCATCCAGTGCGTCCAGCGCGGTATCCAGCGTTTCGCTGTCCAGCGTGCCGAAGCCTTCGTCGAGGAACAGGGAGTCAATTCGTGTTTTGTGGCTGACCAGATCGGACAATGCCAGCGCCAGCGCCAGACTCACCAGGAAGCTCTCGCCGCCGGAGAGCGTACGCGTGTCACGCACCGCATCGGCTTGCCAGGTATCGACCACCTCCAGCTCCAGCGCTTCGCTGGCCTTGCGCTGCAACAGATAGCGACCGTGTAGACGGGTTAACTGGTTGTTGGCAAGCCAGACCAGGTTATCCAGCGTCAGTCCCTGGGCAAATTTGCGGAACTTATCTCCCTCTTTCGAGCCGATCAGCGCATTCAGATAGCCCCAGTCTTCGACCTGTTGCGCGACGTTATCAATCTCCTGCATCAGCGCCTGCTGTTGCTGGCGGTTTTCAGCATCCTGCCTGAGTTGCTGGCGAATCTCTCCCTGACGAGTGGTGTTATCCCGCAGCAGTTGGGTGAGCTGCGCCAGCGTGTCGCGAAGATGTTGTGCCGTGAGCGTGAGATCCACCCCGGTTGGTTGCTGCTGTTGATGAGTCACCAGCGCCTGCTGGGCCTGATTAAGCAGCGTTTGTGCCTGTTGTTGCTGGACTTCCAGCGATTGTTTCAACTGCTCAAGACGGTTGAAGGTCTCTTCATCCAGCAGGGCGGCGATAAAGGCGTCACGATTGTCAAAGATGCTGGCCTGCAATGCGGCATCAAACTGCGCCTGAATGTCTGCGGCGCGCTGAACGTCCTGTGCTTCCTGCTGCTGCAAGGTTTGCCACTGTCCCTGTAAAGAGAGGCAATCGTCGTGCACCTGCCGCCAGTTTTCCAGCGACAGATCCTCAATGATTTCAGAAAGCGCCTCAGATTCTGGCAGCGTTTCCAGCAGCGGCGCAAGCTGGGCAATCCGGGCCTGTAACTCAGTCAGTTCATTCTGGCGCTGTTGCCACATTTGCGCTTCGTTCGCCCGTTCTCTTAGCCATGAGGAGACTTCATCCTCGGGCGGAAGGGCCAGACCATGACGGTCCAGCTCTGAGGTTAACGTTGCCTGGCGCTGGTCAATATGCTGTTGGAGTTGAGTAATCTGTTCGGTATGCGCGGCGATTTGCGCCTGCAGGGTATGACGCAAGCTTAACTGGTGAAGCTGTTGTTCGTACTCTTCCTGAGCGGCCAGCCACGGGGCAATGTCATCCTGCGGTTGTAGCGATACGTTGAGGCTGGCGGTAACGGTCAGCCATTCTTGAGTAAGTGCTTGCTCCTCCTGAGAAAGCCTCTGTGCTTCATGTTCATCGCGCTGAAGTTGCTGCGTTATCGCCTCAAGCTGCCCGCGCAGGGTTGAACCCTCATCGGCCAGCGTTTTGACCTCTTTTTCCAGCGCTTCACGTCGTGCCTGATTTACGCTCAGCTCAAGCGTCTGGTAACGCGCGATAGCCGGATGTGTAGTAGAGCCACAAAGCGGACAAGGTTTGCCGGATTCCAGTAATACCCGATGGCTTTCCAGATCTTTGATGCGGGCTTCCTGCTCGCAAATGAGTCTCACATCGGCAAGTTGCTGATTTTTATCTTTATAGCGCTGACGTTTCTCGGCTAGTACCGTGTTGCGCTGGGTCAGCTCTTGCTGGCGCTGCAGCAGTGAAGCGCGTAGCTGTGCCATCTGCTTTTGCTTCGGGGCGATTTGCCCGTGCAGATTACTGAGGCGCTGGCGTAATGGACGAAGCTGCACATGTTGAGCCAGCGCTTCTGTCACTTCCTGCGGCGAAAGGGTCAGCGCAGGAAGCGCCAGTGCATCGAGCTTACGTGTGTCATTCTCCCGCAGCTGCTGCCACTGGCGTAGCTGGGCGCTGGCGTCGGACTGTTGCGCCAGCAGCACTTTCCATCCTGCCAGTTCGCTACTCCATAAGCGGAAGCGGTCATGTTCGTTCAGCCAGTCGGTTAACGTCTGTTGTTCGGCGAGTATCGCGGTCGATTGCGTGTGCGCTTGCTGACGGATACGCCCGCGTAGCGCTAAGCTGCTTTGTAAGCGAGTATTCACTTCCTGAATCTTCTGGCGCGTACGCTCGATAGTAGCCGTTTGTTCCTGGATTCGCTCCCAGTGAGGGCGCAATGCTCTGGCCGGCTGCGCCAGGCTCAGCGCTGCCAGCTGCGGCTGCGCGTCTTCTTGCGCCTGAAGTGCTGCCTGTAATGCCTGCTGGTGGCGGTTTATGTCCGTCTGAAGCTCATTTTGCCGAATAAGCCAGTTGAGGTGCTGTTGCTGGGTTTGTTGGCTGGTAAGGTATTGTTTTTCTTCGTCAGTAAGTACCTGCAAACTTTCCGTCAGGGACTGCACCTGCTCTGGTGCTAACAGCGCCACGCCGCTGGCCTGGGCCTGCAGTTTTTCCAGCTCCGTACGCGCCGACTTGTGCTTTTCAAACACCATGGCGGAGATTTGGCCGTAGATCTCAGTACCAGTTAACTCCTCCAGAAGCTCGGCGCGCTCTTTCGGTTTGGCATTAAGAAAGGCGGCAAACTGGCCCTGAGACAGTAGCATCGAACGGGTAAAACGCCCGTAATCCAGCCCGGTAAGCTCGGCTGTCATCTCCAGCTTGTCTTTGACTTTATCGGCGAGGATTTTACCGTCAGCGCAGCGGGCTAGCTCTACGCGCGGGACCTGCAGGTTGCCCTCGGGCTGATTGCGCGCCCGGTTCTGGCTCCAGAATGCGCGGTAGGCTTCGCCGCGCACCTCAAACTCAACTTCGGCCAGACACTCCGCGGTATCGCGAGTCATCAGGTCGTTTTGCGACTGTGACACGGTATTCAGGCGCGGTGTTTCGTGGTACAGGGCGAGGCAAATCGCGTCCAGCAGGGTGGTTTTCCCCGCGCCCGTTGGCCCGGTAATGGCAAACAACCCGTTGCTGGCAAAAGGTTCTGCTGTGAAATCGACTTTCCATTCTCCCTTCAGGGAGTTGAGGTTCTTCAGGCGCAGGCTGAGAATTTTCATGCTTCACTCTCCCCGGCAAGCGTGTGCAAGGTTGCGCTAAACAGCTGATTCAACCGCTCGCGCTGAGGCTCCTCGAGCTCTTCCAGCGCCAGGCGGCGGTCAAAAACTTCCGTTACGCTTAGCTCGCTTAACGTTTCGCGTCGTTCATTGGCCATAATACGTTCACGTTGTTCCCGACTGCGGCGCACCAATAACACCTCGACCGGTAAATCTTCGGTTAAGGCCTGGATCTTACGTTGCATGTCATGCAGATAGTCGTCGGTGGTGATTTCAATATCCAGCCATATCGGCGGCTCTTGTGGCACGTTACGCCACTGTTCAAGCTGGGTGGTAATGGCGGCTAAATCGCCTTTCAGTACCGCAAGCGGCTGGGTGACCGGTACGGTGAGATTTTCAACGGCGCTGAGTTTCCCCGCTTCAAAGCTCACCAGATGTACACATTTGTTTTTGCCGCACTCGTCAAAACTGAGGGCAATCGGTGAACCGCAGTAGCGAATATGGTCCGTCCCGCCGATAACCTGCGCCCGGTGAATATGCCCCAGTGCGATGTAGTCCGCGGGTGGAAAGTTTTGCGCCGGAAAGGCGTCCAGCGTACCGATATAAATGTCACGTACGGCGTCACTTTTACTGGCGCCAACGGTGGTCAAATGGCCGGTCGCAATGATGGGCAGGTTTCGATCGCCACGCAGCGTGCAGGCGTCCTGATACTGCTGCTGGTAATAGTCGGTGATCGCCCCCAGCAGATGCTGCTGTTTTTCTTGTCCGGTTAGCCCGGCCTGGCTGGTAATGATGTCACGTGGTCGTAAGAAAGGAACCGGACACAGGATCGCTCCCGGCGTGCCATCACGTTGCGGCAGCACCTGCGGCGCATGGCCGGCGCTGGCAACGACCGTGGTGTTGAGAAACGCCAGAATATCGCGGGACTCATTGAGCGTGGCGACGGAGTCGTGGTTGCCTGCCAGCACGACCAGATGACAGCCAGTTTGCTGCAGATTGACGACAAAACGGTTATACAGCTCACGGGCGTAGCTTGGCGGTGAGCCGGTATCGAAAATATCGCCTGCCACAATAATGGCATCCACCTGCTGGGATTGTGCCGTTTCCAGCAGCCAGTCGAGAAAGGCCTGATGTTCAGCGGCGCGGCTCTTGCTGTAGAAATTTTGGCCCAGATGCCAGTCAGACGTGTGAAGGATGCGCATAAGAGTTCCATGACGATAAAACAGTGGCGGGGATTATAACCTTTCAGGGACGGTAATATCTTGTCTCCAGGCTGTCATAATTCGTCTGGCTGCGTTAAACCTGGACTATCTTTTCATAAATCTGTCATAAAACTGACGCATAATGGCACCGTATTGATGGCAAACGATTTAATTATAAACAGGGCAAATCATGGCGAGACGTATTCTGGTCGTAGAAGATGAAGCTCCAATTCGTGAAATGGTCTGCTTCGTGCTCGAGCAAAACGGTTTTCAACCCGTAGAAGCCGAAGACTATGACAGTGCTGTGAACCAACTCAATGAACCCTGGCCGGATCTCGTCCTGCTTGACTGGATGCTTCCCGGAGGCTCGGGTCTACAGTTTATTAAGCATCTCAAGCGCGAAGCCATGACGCGGGACATCCCCGTGATGATGCTGACGGCGAGGGGAGAAGAGGAAGATCGCGTCCGGGGTCTGGAAACCGGTGCGGATGACTATATTACCAAGCCGTTTTCTCCCAAGGAGCTGGTGGCGCGTATTAAAGCTGTGCTGCGTCGAATTTCCCCCATGGCGGTGGAAGAGGTTATTGAGATGCAGGGGCTGAGTCTTGATCCCACTTCGCATCGCGTAATGACCGGCGAAGAACCGCTGGATATGGGGCCGACCGAATTCAAACTGTTGCACTTCTTTATGACTCACCCCGAACGCGTATACAGTCGTGAACAACTCCTCAATCATGTCTGGGGAACCAATGTCTACGTAGAAGACCGGACAGTGGATGTGCATATCCGCCGCTTACGTAAAGCGCTGGAGCACAGCGGACACGATCGTATGGTGCAGACAGTTCGCGGGACGGGATATCGTTTTTCGACCCGCTTTTGACTGACAAGAATCAGGGCCTGATGGATTAGGCCGTTTATGGAGTAAGACGTTTGCTAGAACGATTGTCATGGAAAAGGTTGGTACTGGAGCTGATCCTGTGCTGCATACCGGCATTTATCCTTAGCGCTTTTTTCGG
Organism: Citrobacter portucalensis; assembly: GCF_002042885.1. Taxonomy (GTDB): domain Bacteria; phylum Pseudomonadota; class Gammaproteobacteria; order Enterobacterales; family Enterobacteriaceae; genus Citrobacter; species Citrobacter portucalensis. Next base: position 257,581 of record NZ_MVFY01000008.1, on the reverse strand, counting down.
TTACCTGCCCTGGTTTTTACTGGCGTCGGTAACGGGCCTGCTTATCTGGCATTTCTGGAATTTATTACGTTTGTCCTGGTGGTTATGGGTCGACAGAAGCATGACGCCGCCGCCGGGGCGAGGCAGTTGGGAGCCGTTATTATATGGGCTGCATCAAATGCAGCTTCGCAACAAAAAGCGCCGTCGAGAACTGGGTAACCTGATTAAACGTTTTCGCAGCGGGGCGGAATCCCTACCCGACGCGGTGGTGTTGACCACCGAAGAAGGCGGTATCTTCTGGTGTAACGGACTGGCTCAGCAGGTTCTGGGACTGCGCTGGCCGGACGATAGCGGGCAAAATATTCTTAACCTGCTGCGCTACCCGGAATTCACACAATATCTGAAAACGCGCGATTTTAGCCGGCCAATCAATCTGGTGCTCAATACCGGACGGCATCTGGAAATTCGCGTGATGCCCTATACCGATAAGCAATTGTTGATGGTGGCGCGCGACGTTACCCAGATGCACCAACTGGAAGGTTCACGGCGTAACTTTTTCGCCAACGCCAGCCATGAGTTGCGCACACCGCTGACTGTGCTGCAAGGCTACCTGGAAATGATGCAGGAGCACCCGCTGGAAGGGACAACGCGCGAAAAAGCACTGCATACCATGCGTGAACAAACGTACCGTATGGAAGGCCTGGTGAAGCAGCTGCTGACGCTGTCAAAAATTGAAGCTGCGCCGACGTTACAGCTGAATGAGAAAGTCGATGTGCCCATGATGCTGCGCGTGATCGAGCACGAAGCGCAAACCCTGAGCCAGCATAAACATACGTTTACCTTTGATGTCGATAACAGCCTGAATGTGCGAGGCAACGAGGAGCAGTTGCGTAGCGCTATCTCGAATCTCGTGTACAACGCGGTGAACCACACACCAGCGGGAACGCACATTACCGTACGCTGGCAGCATGTGCCGTCAGGGGCGGAGTTTTGCGTGGAAGACAACGGTCCGGGCATTGCCCCCGAGCATATACCACGTTTGACCGAACGTTTTTATCGTGTGGATAAGGCGAGATCGCGACAAACGGGCGGTAGCGGTCTGGGTCTGGCCATCGTGAAACATGCGCTGCATCACCACGACAGCCGTTTGAACATCGAAAGCGAACCAGGCAAAGGGACGCGATTTAGTTTCATGATCCCGGAACGTTTCATTGCCAAAAGTAACGGCTAAGACGTATTCGTAAGATAATCTTTCCAAAAGCCAGCGCAAGCTGGTTTTTTTTATGTGGTCAATAGATGCCTCCTGAATTTTACGACGTTTGATTGTTTTTTGTTCGAATGATTACCCATACCTTTTTCCATGAAATGGTGTTTTGTGCTAACCCTATTTTTCATATCGCTATATTGTTCTGGTTTTTGGATCCCACCTTGCTTTAAAACGTTATAAGCGTTTAAATTGCGCTCCAGGTGCTGTCATACCGACTGCATTTACGCGGTAAATCGAAAAACTATTCTTCGCCGCGCCAGGTCGGGAGTGTTTCCCGCTGGAATTGAGCAAAAATGCCGCTGTATTGTCCCCCAGGGAAAGGCAAAAATTTACTATTTTCAACACCACATCCACAGGCAGTAAGACTTTATGACCCATCAGTTAAAATCGCGCGATATTATCGCTTTGGGATTTATGACATTTGCACTGTTCGTCGGTGCAGGTAACATCATCTTCCCCCCAATGGTTGGTTTGCAGGCAGGTGAACACGTCTGGACTGCGGCTTTTGGCTTTTTGATTACGGCCGTTGGCCTGCCGGTACTTACCGTTGTCGCGCTGGCGAAAGTCGGCGGTGGTGTGGACCGACTGAGCACGCCTATCGGTAAAGTTGCCGGTCTGCTGCTGGCGACCGTTTGCTATCTGGCCGTTGGGCCGTTATTCGCTACCCCGCGTACCGCGACGGTCTCTTTCGAAGTCGGGATTGCACCGCTGACTGGTGACTCTGCGCTGCCGCTGTTTATCTATAGCGTTATCTATTTCGCGATTGTCATTCTGGTTTCGCTTTATCCGGGCAAACTGCTGGATACGGTGGGTAATTTCCTGGCACCGCTGAAAATTCTGGCGCTGGTGGTCCTGTCTGTCGCTGCAATCGTCTGGCCAGCAGGCCCGATCAGTAATGCGATGGAAGCCTATCAAACTGCGGCGTTTTCTAATGGCTTCGTGAACGGGTATCTGACCATGGATACGCTGGGCGCGATGGTGTTTGGTATTGTTATCGTTAACGCCGCTCGCTCGCGTGGTGTTACTGAAGCGCGTCTGCTGACTCGTTATACCGTTTGGGCGGGTTTAATGGCGGGTGTGGGCTTAACGCTGCTGTATCTCGCGCTGTTCCGTCTGGGTTCAGATAGCGCGATTCTGGTCGATCAGTCTGCTAACGGCGCGGCGATTCTGCATGCGTATGTTCAGCACACCTTTGGCGGTGCAGGAAGCTTCCTGCTGGCGGCGCTGATTTTCATCGCCTGTCTGGTCACCGCGGTTGGCCTGACCTGTGCGTGCGCAGAGTTCTTTGCCCAGTACGTTCCACTGTCTTATCGCACGCTGGTATTTATCCTCGGCGGCTTCTCGATGGTGGTTTCTAACCTGGGTCTGAGCCATCTGATTCAGATCTCTATTCCGGTGCTGACGGCTATCTATCCGCCATGTATCGCACTGGTTGTATTAAGCTTTACCCGCTCATGGTGGCATAATTCTTCCCGCGTCATTGCTCCTGCGATGTTTATCAGCCTGATTTTTGGTATCCTTGATGGCATTAAAGCTTCTGCAATTGGCGACGTGTTACCGGCCTGGACCCAGCGTTTACCGCTGGCGGAGCAGGGGCTGGCGTGGTTGATGCCAACAGTCGTGATGGTGGTCCTGGCAGTTATCTGGGATCGCGCCGCGGGTCGACAAGTGACCTCCAGCGCACACTAATATCACTGACAATAAGTTTTAACCACGGGGCTATTAACATGGCCCCGTGGTTTTTTTATTGTGTTAACAGGTTAGGAATCGATGGAAAGTAATAACAAGCTAAAGCGTGGGCTGAGCACCCGGCACATCCGCTTTATGGCATTAGGTTCAGCAATTGGTACCGGGCTGTTTTACGGCTCGGCCGACGCTATCAAAATGGCGGGGCCAAGCGTATTGCTGGCCTATATTATCGGCGGTGTCGCGGCGTACATTATTATGCGTGCGCTGGGCGAAATGTCTGTTCATAACCCGGCAGCCAGCTCCTTCTCGCGCTACGCGCAGGAAAACCTCGGACCGCTGGCAGGCTACATTACCGGCTGGACCTACTGTTTTGAAATCCTGATTGTCGCCATTGCCGACGTGACAGCCTTCGGCATATACATGGGCGTCTGGTTCCCGGCGGTACCGCACTGGATTTGGGTACTCAGCGTGGTGCTGATTATCTGCGCCATCAACCTGATGAGCGTGAAGGTATTTGGTGAGCTGGAGTTCTGGTTCTCGTTCTTCAAAGTCGCCACCATTATCATCATGATTGTCGCCGGTTTCGGTATCATCATTTGGGGGATTGGCAACGGCGGGCAACCAACCGGTATCCATAACTTATGGAGCAACGGTGGCTTCTTCAGCAACGGCTGGCTCGGCATGGTGATGTCGCTGCAAATGGTGATGTTTGCCTATGGCGGGATTGAGATTATCGGGATTACCGCAGGCGAAGCCAAAGACCCGGAAAAATCTATTCCGCGCGCCATCAACTCCGTACCAATGCGTATCCTGGTATTTTATGTGGGGACGCTGTTCGTCATTATGTCTATCTACCCGTGGAACCAGGTGGGTACCGACGGTAGCCCGTTCGTTATGACGTTCCAGCATATGGGCATTACTTTTGCTGCCGGGATCCTCAACTTTGTGGTTCTGACTGCGTCGCTGTCGGCTATTAACTCTGACGTCTTCGGTGTGGGGCGTATGCTACACGGCATGGCGGAGCAGGGCAGTGCCCCGAAAATGTTCGCCAAGACGTCGCGTCGTGGCGTGCCGTGGGTGACGGTAATGGTGATGACTATCGCGCTGCTGTTTGCGGTGTATCTTAACTACATCATGCCGGAAAACGTCTTCCTGGTGATCGCCTCTTTGGCGACCTTCGCCACGGTATGGGTGTGGATTATGATCCTGCTGTCGCAGATTGCTTTCCGTCGTCGTCTGCCGCCGGATGAGGTCAAAGCGCTGAAATTTAAAGTTCCGGGTGGGGTAACGACGACCGTTGTTGGCCTGATTTTCCTGGTCTTTATCATCGCGCTCATCGGCTATCATCCGGATACCCGCATTTCGCTGTACGTCGGCTTTGCGTGGATTGTCCTGCTGCTGGTCGGATGGGGATTCAAGCGCCGTCGCGAGCGCCAACTGGCTGAAGCACAGTAATATTTTTGCCGGGTAGCTTTGCGTTACCCGGCAATTTTCTCCTCCCCCGAACTCCTCCCCCAATAAACGTTAAGATGATGAGTGATCCTGCACATCGCTATGGCAAGGTGACGTCATTATCATCAAAGGGGATACGTGATGTTGAACGCCTGGCACCTTCCGGTTGCCCCATTTGTTAAGCAAAATAAAGATCAACTGACGATTACATTATGGCTGGCGGGGGAAAATCCACCCCAGCGGGTGACGCTACGCGCAGAAAACGATAACGAAGAGATTTCGCTGGCTATGCACAAGCAGCGCAGCCAGCCGCAGCCGGGTGTGACCGCGTGGCGAGCGGCGATCGATCTCTCCAGCGGGCAGCCTCGTCGACGTTATAGCTTTAAATTACTTTGGCTCGATCGTCAGCTGTGGTTCACCCCGCAGGGATTCAGCCGTTTTCCGCCTGCGCGTCTGGAGCAGTTTGCGGTTGATGTGCCGGATAATGGTCCGCAGTGGGTTGCCGATCAGATTTTCTATCAAATTTTCCCGGACCGTTTTGCCCGCAGCCAGTCGCGTGAAGCGGGCCAGGATAACGTCTATTACCACCACGCCGCCGGACACGACATCGTGCGGCGCGAATGGGACGAACCGCTTACGGCTCAGGCCGGTGGCTCCACGTTTTATGGCGGCGATTTGGACGGCATCAGCGAAAAGCTACCGTACCTGAAAACGTTAGGGGTCACGGCGCTGTACCTGAATCCTGTATTTACCGCCCCGAGCGTGCATAAATACGATACCGAAGATTACCGTCATGTCGATCCGCAATTTGGCGGCGACAGGGCGCTACTGCGTCTGCGGCACAACACCCAACGGCAGGGCATGCGTCTGATTCTCGACGGCGTCTTTAACCATAGCGGCGATTCGCACGCCTGGTTTGACCGACATAATCGGGGGACAGACGGGGCGTGCCATAATCCAGAATCCCCCTGGCGCGACTGGTATCATTTCTCAGCCGACGGCGTTGCGCTCGACTGGCTGGGATATTCCAGCTTACCTAAGCTGGACTTTTCCTCGGAAAGCCTGGTGAATGAAATTTATCGTGGTGAAGACAGTATCGTCCGCCACTGGCTGAAAGCGCCGTGGAGTATGGACGGCTGGCGTCTTGATGTGGTGCACATGCTGGGAGAGGCCGGAGGCGCACGTAACAACCTACAACATGTGGCCGGAATTACGCAGGCGGCGAAAGAAACGCAGCCAGAGGCGTATGTGGTGGGTGAGCATTTTGGCGATGCGCGCCAGTGGTTGCAGGCTGATGCAGAAGATGCCGCCATGAACTATCGCGGCTTTACTTTCCCCCTCTGGGGATTTCTCGCCAATACCGATATCTCATACGACCCGCAATCCATTGATGCCCAGACCTGTATGGCATGGATGGATAACTACCGCGCGGGGTTGTCGCATCAGCAACAGCTGCGGATGTTTAATCAGCTCGACAGCCACGATACCGCCCGCTTTAAATCTCTGCTCGGTAAAGACGTCGCAAGGTTACCGCTAGCGGTGGTGTGGCTGTTTACCTGGCCTGGCGTGCCCTGTATTTACTACGGTGACGAAGTGGGGCTGGACGGGAACAACGATCCGTTTTGTCGCAAACCGTTCCCGTGGCAGCCTGAAAAACAGGACGCTGCTCTGCTGGCGTTGTATCAGCGGTTGGCAAAATTACGCCACCAGAATCAGGCGCTGCGCCACGGTGGTTGCCAGGTGATTTACGCCGAGGATAACGTGGTGGTGTTTGTTCGCGTGCTAAACCGACAGCGCGTACTGGTGGCGATTAACCGTGGCCACGCTTGTGAAGTGGTCCTGCCAGCCTCGCCATTACTGAGCGTGAGTCAATGGCAGCACAAAGAGGGCAACGGCATGCTTGCCGACGATATCCTGACGTTGCCGGCGATTTCCGCCTCGGTATGGATAGGTCATTGATATAAGCGCGCAATTTCCGGGCTTGCCAGCAGCGTTTCCCGCCACCAGCGCTGTGCCAGCCCATCGCGGTTATTACGCCATGCCATATATGCCACGTCTTTTTGGCGAAATGAGATAACCGTTTTTTCCACCAGCTCGCCCGTGGTAAGCCACGGGCTGGCGATATGGCGGGGGAGAAATCCGCAGCCCATACCGGCTCGTAGTAGCATCACCTTACTGTGGAAGTCATCGACGCGGATTTGCGCCTGTTCCTCCATCAGATTGGTTTGTAACGGATGGCAGAAGCGGGCGCTGTCGCTGATAACAATCGCCCGATGCAGGCATAACTGTTCGTTGGTCAGGCCGTCTGCTGCTGCGGCCAGCGGATGCTCAGGCGCAACGACAAACACATTGTCCAACGTGCCGAGCATTTTATAGGACCAGGCTGCAGACGTTGGCGGTTCATTAATTGCCCCCAGAATAATATCGGCTCCATTATGGGTCAGCTCCTCCCAGGAGCCCGCCAGCGTATGGTGGGTAAAACTGAGGCGAGTTTGCTTATTCAGCGCATGAAATTCATCGATAATGGGCAACAGCGCGGAGAAAGGGAAGGAGTCGTCCAGCGCAATTGCCAGCTCTTTTTCCCAGCCTGAACTCAGCTGTACCGCCTGCTTTTCGAGATCTTTTGCCGCATTCAGCAGCAAACGCCCTTTTTCCAGCATCATCTGTCCGGTATCGGTAAATTTTGCCCGGTGCCCGGAACGGTCAAGCAGCTCGATATTCAAATCGCTTTCCAGCTTCTGAATCATATAGCTGAGTGCGGCAGGGGTTTTAAACAGCGACTCGGCCGCTGCGGCAAATGAACCCTGTTTGTCGAGAGCGTCGAGAATAAGCAAAACATCCAGATTAATGCGCATAAGCAGAAAATATCCTGAAAATTAAACCCTTCTGTTGTACCGAATGAAGAAAAACAATGCCAGTGAATAAATTAGATGAGTCATGCGCATTTTTTTGATGTTGTTTAGGATATATCGCAACACAAAATTAATAGTTTCACAGGATGGTAAGTTTTCTTTAATAACTCGTTAGAAATTTCCCGCTATACTCAACAAGCTTTCTGATTCAGGATCCTGCTGCTGACGGCAGATACAGACCGTTGCCTTTTAACTTATTGATTAAGAAGGTGTGCTATGTCTATTCGGGAACTGATTGACCCTCAAAACTCTACGCTTATTTTTATTGATCATCAGCCGCAAATGTCATTCGGTGTGGCGAATATTGATCGCCAGACTTTAAAAAATAATACCGTGGCATTAGCGAAAGCCGGGAAAATATTCAATGTTCCGGTGATTTATACTTCTGTAGAAACCAAAAGTTTTAGCGGATATATCTGGCCGGAATTGTTAGCGGTTCATCCTGATGTCAAACCCATTGAACGCACCTCAATGAACTCCTGGGAAGATGCGGCGTTTGTGAAAGCGGTGGAAGCGACCGGGCGTAAAAAACTGATTATCTCCGCGCTGTGGACCGAAGTATGTCTGACTTTTCCGGCGCTGATGGCACTGGAGGCAGGCTATGAAGTTTATGTGGTAACGGATACCTCCGGCGGCACGTCCGTAGATGCTCATGAGCGTTCTATCGACCGCATGGTACAGGCAGGTGCCGTACCCGTAACTTGGCAACAGGTTCTTCTCGAGTACCAGCGCGACTGGTCTCGCAAAGAAACCTACGACGCCGTAATGGATCTGGTACGCGAGCACAGCGGCGCCTACGGTATGGGCGTGGATTATGCCTATACCATGGTGCATGGCGCGCCGGAACGTAAAGCTTAAATACATGTCATCCTTCATGTTGCATCTTTGTTGGCTTCGCTTGCGTACCCCGGTCACTTACTTATGTAAGCTCCCGGGGATCCACAACCTTGCCGCCTCGATGCACCATGAATGATTTTGTGTATTGCTTTCCTGGCCTAAGCGGCCTGTTTCCTGTCAACAAGGAACCCTTCATGGCGCAGAACAAACATGTGACGTTGGTAATTACTCACACTCTGCTACCTGAGCAGGCGCAGCGGTATGAGCAGTGGCTGGGGAAAATCATGCCTGTAGCGGCTGAATTTCCCGGTCATCTCGGGGCGAACGTGATTCGCCCGGCAGATGGCAACAACCTGTGGAACATCATTATCCGCTTCGACACGCTTGAGCATCTGTATAGCTGGACCCAGTCCGATACGCGCCGCGTGTTGGTCGAAGAGATTGCTCCACTGCTGGCTGAAGGTGACAAAACCGAAATTCGCACCGAAGCAGCATTCTGGTTTACGCCGCCCGCGCCCCATGTACGCCAGCCCAAACGCTGGAAACAGTTTCTGATAACCCTGCTAGTGATATTTCCCAGCACCAATCTGGTGCCGTGGTTGACCGGCATTGTGCTGCCTGCAATGAAGGGCTCGTTACTCCTGCATCTCATCAATGATGCCTTTGTGGTTGCGCTGGTGGTCTGGTTCTGGATGCCCATCGTAACCCGTCTGTTTGCCGGATGGCTGAAAAAAGCCTGACCGGTACCTCAGGAGATTGTTATGTCTCAAACTGCCACACTGATTCTGACTCACGGAAAAATTCATACTCTCGACAGGCAAAGTCCGCAGGTCGAGGCGGTAGCGATCGCCAACGGAAAGATCCTGGCGACCGGTAGCCACGATCGGGTAATGAGCTTTGCCGCCGAAGGGACGCAGGTTGTCGATCTGCAAGGACATACGGTGATTCCGGGCCTGAACGATTCGCACCTGCACCTTATTCGTGGTGGACTGAATTACAACCTGGAATTGCGTTGGGAAGGCGTGCCGTCACTGGCGGACGCGCTACGCATGCTCAAAGACCAGGCTGACAGAACGCCGTCGCCACAATGGGTACGCGTGGTGGGCGGCTGGAGTGAATTCCAGTTTGCCGAACGTCGCATGCCAACCCTCGAAGAACTGAATGAAGCCGCTCCTGATACTCCGGTTTTTGTTCTGCATCTCTACGACCGGGCTTTGCTCAACCGCGCCGCGCTGAAAGCGGTTGGCTATACCAAAGCGACGCCGGATCCGGCGGGCGGTGAGATTGTGCGTGATAGCAACGGCAACCCGACCGGAATGCTGATCGCTAAACCGAACGCCATGATCCTTTATTCGACGCTGGCAAAGGGACCAAAACTGCCGCTGGAAATGCAGGTTAATTCGACCCGCCAGTTTATGCGTGAACTGAACCGTCTGGGACTGACCAGCGCCATCGATGCGGGCGGCGGCTTCCAGAACTACCCGGAAGATTACGAGATCATTGAGCAGTTACACGCTAACAAACAGATGACGGTACGTATTGCCTACAATCTGTTTACCCAGCGTCCGAAGCAGGAACTGGAAGACTTTGAACGCTGGACCGATATGCTCAAGCCAGGGCAGGGAACCGACTTCTATCGTGCCAACGGGGCAGGGGAAATGCTGGTCTTTTCTGCAGCGGATTTTGAAGACTTCCTTCAGCCACGTCCGGATCTGCCGGAGGGGATGGAAGATGAGCTGGAGCGCGTGGTTCGTCACCTGGTGGAGCATCGCTGGCCGTTCCGCCTGCACGCCACCTACGATGAATCTATCAGCCGAATGTTGGACGTATTTGAGAAAGTTAATCGTGATATCCCGTTCAATGGCCTGCACTGGTTCTTCGATCACGCCGAAACAATTACTGAACGGAACATTGAGCGTGTAAAAGCACTGGGCGGCGGGATTGCGGTCCAACACCGTATGGCGTTCCAGGGAGAGTATTTTGTCGATCGCTACGGCAAAGACGCGGTTAAACATACGCCGCCGGTGGCGAAAATGCTGGCGGCTGACGTTCCGGTCGGGCTGGGGACTGACGCCACCCGCGTGGCCAGCTACAACCCGTGGACCGCGCTCTACTGGCTGGTTTCGGGCCGTACCGTTGGCGGGATGGCAATGTACGATGATAACAACCGTCTGCCGCGTGATGTTGCCCTGGAACTGTGGACGGCCGGGAGCGCCTGGTTTTCCAGCGAGCAGAGTAAGAAAGGGCACATCGAGAAAGATCAACTGGCCGACCTGGTGGTGCTGTCTAAAGATTACTTCAGCGTGCCGGAAGAAGAGATCAAAGGTATTGAGTCGGTGATGACCGTTGTTGATGGCAAAGTGGTTTACGCCGCAGGGCATTTCACCCCGCTGGCACCACCTGCTATTCCGATTGTGCCGGACTGGTCGCCAGTGGTGAAGGTGCCAGGGCATTATCGCTCAGCACCACCTGCTGCGGCGAAAATTGGCGCAATGGTGCAGATGCACCAGTGCTGCGGCAGCTGCGGCGTACACGGTCACCAGCATGATATTGCGCGGAAATCGGGGATTCCGGTGTCAGATGACCGGGCTTTCTGGGGCGCGCTTGGCTGCTCCTGCTTCGCGTTTTAATCGCTTATCGGATCTGCTAACAATAAAAAAGGCCCGCATTTGCGGGCCTTTTGTCGATTCATGCCAATTACAGGCTGGAAACGTTCTCGGTCAGGTATTTTGCCACGCCGTCCGGAGACGCGTTCATACCTTCTTTACCTTTTTCCCACTGTGCCGGGCAAACGTCGCCGTGCTCTTCGTGGAACTGCAGCGCGTCAACCATGCGCAGCATTTCGTCGATGTTACGACCCAGCGGCAGATCGTTAACCACCTGGTGGCGAACAACGCCGTTAGCGTCGATCAGGAAAGAACCGCGCAGAGCAACGCCCGCTTCCGGGTGCTCGATGCCGTAGGCTTTCTGGATTTCGCGTTTGATGTCAGCAACCATTGCGTATTTCACTGCACCGATGCCGCCTTTGTCGACAGGGGTGTTACGCCATGCGTTGTGGACAAATTCAGAGTCGAAGGAAACGCCAACAACTTCAACGCCGCGCTTCTGGAATTCTTCGTAACGTTTGTCGAATGCAATCAGTTCAGACGGGCAAACGAAGGTGAAGTCCATCGGCCAGAAGAACAGAACGGTGGTTTTACCGTTGGTATGCTGTTTGAAGTTGAAGTTTTCAACGATCTCACCGCTACCCAGTACCGCAGCTGCTGTGAAATCCGGAGCCTGACGAGTTACCAGTACCATATAATTCTCCTGCAAAGTTAAGGGGTTTTTGGAACGCAACGCGGGCCAGTATAGAGAGTGTTCGGGAATAAGACAAAGAGGCGCTGGCAATCAATGAGACAGGTTTTGTCTATCAATCTTTTGCCGGACGGCGGCTACTGCTTATCCGGCGGGGAATGCGGGCTGCGATCAAAGGGTTTTACACCGCGCCTGTTCCATCATTTGCGGATAAAACTGCCAGAATCGTTCTTCTAACGCATCGTAATGCGTATCGAGGTCATACCATGAGTCGCGTAGGGCATCGAGCCGTGGACGGCGGCTGGCCATGCCGTTCAGGACGTTCTGGATAAAATCCATGTCCCGGTAGCGCTCAAGCCATTTCTCTGACCATATATAGTTGTTCAGATTGATAAAGCGCGGCGGCGATTCCGGCAAAATAGTGGTTACCTGGGTACGGGCATAGCGCACAAAGTCCGTCAGCGGGAAGTCAGGGGAGATTTCCGACCAGTGACGCGACAGAAAATGATCCCACATAACGTCCAGCGTAATCGGCGCGACACGGCGTGTTTCGCTACGAAACCACTCTTTGGCTTCACGCACCTGCGGTAAGTTATCAGTCATCACGTCGATACGACGATGCATGAAGATGCCTGCTACCACATCAGGCGAGTAGTGTGTTTCCGGATTACCCCGGACAAAATCGGCCAGCAGATTGCCGGAAAGCGAGCTATCGGCAAGGTGAGCGAGATGCAAATGTGCAAGAAAATTCATAGTTAAACGTTTATCCAGAGGGGTAAAGGTTGCAGGGAGAACGCCCCGGCACTAGACTACCCGCCTCTTATTTTAGTCTGAGTCAGTGTCATGCGCGTTACCGATTTCACCTTTGAACTACCCGAATCCCTGATTGCCCACTATCCGCAAGCTGAGCGCAGTAGCTGCCGCTTGCTGTCTTTGGACGGGCCGACGGGCGCGCTGACGCACGGTACTTTCACCGATTTGCTCGATAAGCTCAACCCTGGAGACTTGCTGGTCTTTAACAACACCCGCGTCATTCCTGCGCGTCTGTTTGGTCGTAAAGCCAGCGGCGGTAAGATTGAAGTGCTGGTCGAGCGTATGCTGGATGACAAACGTATTCTGGCGCATATTCGTGCCTCGAAAGCGCCGAAACCGGGTGCCGAGCTGCTGCTGGGCGACGACGAAAGTATTAAAGCGACGATGGTCGCCCGCCATGACGCGCTGTTTGAAGTTGAGTTTAACGACGAACGCAGCGTGCTGGATATCCTCAACGCCATCGGCCATATGCCGTTGCCGCCGTATATCGACCGTCCGGATGAAGACGCCGACCGCGAGCTGTACCAGACCGTGTACAGCGAAAAACCGGGTGCCGTCGCTGCGCCGACCGCGGGTCTGCATTTTGACGATCCGCTGCTGGCTAAACTGCGCGATAAAGGCATTGAAATGGCGTTCGTCACCCTGCACGTTGGAGCGGGTACTTTCCAACCGGTGCGCGTAGACACCATCGAAGACCACATTATGCATTCCGAATATGCGGAAGTGCCGCAGGATGTAGTGGACGCGGTGCTGGCGGCGAAAGCGCGCGGTAATCGCGTGATTGCGGTAGGTACCACCTCCGTGCGTTCGCTGGAAAGTGCGGCGCAGGCGGCCAAAAACGATCTCATCGAGCCGTTCTTCGGCGATACACAAATCTTTATTTATCCAGGCTATAAATATCAGGTGATTGATGCTCTGGTCACCAACTTCCACCTGCCGGAATCAACGCTGATTATGCTGGTTTCCGCATTTGCTGGTTATAAAAACACCATGCACGCCTATCATGAAGCGGTAAAAGCGGAATATCGCTTTTTTAGTTACGGGGATGCCATGTTTATCACGTACAATCCGCAGGCTATTTCTGAGCGACCGTGAGAAGGCTATCTCACTTGCCATTTTGATGGCGGGCAGTGCTCGCCATCCTCACGTACTACGTGTACGCTCCGGTGGCTGTGCGCTGGTCGCCCCCCAAACTGGCTGCGCCGATTGCGCCTTCGCCAGTGGGTTAATATATTTTTACTCCGTGGAGTGATTCCGTGGGGAAAGTTTAATCATCAGACTGTCTCTCTGATGCAGGAGAAAAAATGAAATTTGAACTGGATACCACAGACGGTCGCGCTCGCCGTGGCCGCCTGGTTTTTGATCGTGGCGTAGTAGAAACGCCTGCTTTTATGCCGGTCGGTACTTACGGCACAGTAAAAGGCATGACGCCGGAAGAAGTTGAAGCGACCGGCGCACAGATTATCCTCGGCAACACTTTCCACCTGTGGCTGCGCCCGGGTCAGGAAATCATGAAACTGCACGGCGATCTGCACGATTTCATGCAGTGGAAAGGGCCGATCCTCACCGACTCCGGCGGCTTCCAGGTGTTCAGCCTGGGCGATATCCGTAAGATAACCGAGCAGGGCGTGCATTTCCGTAACCCGATCAACGGCGATCCGATTTTCCTCGATCCCGAGAAGTCGATGGAGATTCAATACGATCTCGGTTCCGATATCGTGATGATCTTCGATGAATGTACACCGTATCCGGCCGACTGGGACTATGCTAAACGCTCAATGGAGATGTCTTTGCGTTGGGCGAAGCGCAGCCGTGACCGTTTTGATAGTCTCGGCAACAAAAATGCGCTTTTTGGCATCATTCAGGGCAGTGTTTACGAAGATTTACGTGATATCTCCGTCAAAGGTCTGGTAGATATCGGCTTTGATGGCTACGCTGTCGGCGGTTTGGCTGTCGGTGAGCCGAAGGAAGATATGCACCGCATTCTGGAACATGTTTGCCCGCAGATTCCGGCAGATAAACCGCGTTACCTGATGGGCGTCGGCAAACCAGAAGATCTGGTTGAAGGCGTGCGTCGCGGTATCGATATGTTTGACTGCGTGATGCCAACGCGAAATGCCCGTAATGGTCATTTGTTTGTGACTGACGGCGTGGTAAAAATTCGTAACGCGAAACATAAAAGCGACACCAGTCCGCTCGATGCTGAGTGTGATTGCTACACCTGTCGCAATTATTCGCGCGCTTACTTGCATCATCTCGACCGTTGCAACGAAATATTGGGCGCGCGTCTCAACACGATTCATAACCTTCGCTACTACCAGCGTTTGATGGCGGGTTTACGCAAGGCTATTGAAGAGGGTAAATTAGAGAGCTTCGTAACCGATTTTTACCAACGTCAGGGTAGACCAGTTCCACCTGTGAACGTTGATTAATTTTAATAATGAGGGAATTTGAATGAGCTTTTTTATTTCTGATGCGGTAGCGGCAACAGGAGCTCCGGCGCAGGGCAGCCCGATGTCTCTGATTCTGATGCTGGTGGTGTTTGGTCTGATTTTCTATTTCATGATCCTGCGCCCACAGCAAAAGCGTACCAAAGAACACAAGAACCTGATGAACTCCATTGCGAAAGGCGATGAAGTACTGACTAACGGTGGTCTGGTGGGTCGCGTGACTAAAGTAGCAGAATCTGGCTACATCGCTATCGCGCTGAACGACACCACTGAAGTGGTTATCAAACGTGATTTCGTAGCTGCCGTTCTGCCGAAAGGCACCATGAAGGCGCTGTAATTTATTGTTTTCCCAAAGGGAACTGCCGTGTTAAACCGTTATCCTTTGTGGAAGTATGTCATGCTGATCGTCGTTATTGTCGTCGGTCTGCTCTATGCGCTTCCCAACCTGTATGGTGAGGATCCGGCTGTTCAAATCACTGGCGTGCGCGGTGCCGCCGCCAGTGAGCAAACGCTGATCCAGGTCCAGAAAACGTTACAAGAAGATAAAATCACACCTAAGTCTGTGGCTCTGGAAGAGGGTGCTATTCTCGCGCGCTTCGACTCCACTGATACCCAACTGCGCGCACGTGAAGTATTAATGGGCGTACTGGGCGATCAGTACGTCGTGGCGCTTAACCTTGCTCCGGCAACCCCGCGCTGGCTGGCTGCCATTCACGCAGAACCGATGAAACTCGGTCTTGACCTGCGTGGCGGCGTTCACTTCCTGATGGAAGTGGATATGGACACCGCGCTGAGTAAGTTGCAGGAACAAAATATCGATAGCCTGCGCAGCGATCTGCGTGAAAAAGGCATTCCTTATACTACTGTTCGCAAAGAAGATAACTACGGTCTGAGCATCACTTTCCGTGATAGCAGCGCCCGTGATGAAGCTATCTCTTACCTGAGCAAACGTCACCAGGATCTGGTTATTTCCAGCCAGGGCAGCAATGCTCTGCGTGCGGTAATGACCGATGCGCGCCTGAGCGAAGCCCGTGAATACGCGGTACAGCAGAACATCAACATTCTGCGTAATCGTGTTAACCAACTGGGTGTTGCTGAGCCGGTGGTACAACGTCAGGGTGCTGACCGCATTGTGGTCGAACTGCCGGGTATTCAGGATACCGCGCGTGCGAAAGAAATTCTGGGCGCAACCGCGACGCTGGAATTCCGTCTGGTAAATACCAACGTTGACCAGTCTGCTGCGGCATCCGGGCGTGTACCGGGTGACTCGGAAGTGAAACAATCTCGTGAAGGTCAGCCGGTTGTGCTGTACAAGCGCGTGATCCTGACCGGTGACCATATCACCGACTCCACTTCCAGCCAGGACGAATACAATCAGCCACAGGTTAACATCTCGCTGGATAGCGCGGGTGGTAACATCATGTCCAACTTCACCAAGGACAACATCGGTAAGCCGATGGCGACCCTGTTTGTGGAGTACAAAGACAGCGGTAAGAAAGATGCCAACGGTCGTGCAGTACTGGTGAAGCAGGAAGAGGTGATTAATATCGCCAATATCCAGTCTCGACTGGGTAACAGCTTCCGTATCACCGGTATCAACAACCCGAACGAAGCACGCCAGCTTTCCCTGCTGTTACGTGCCGGTGCGTTGATTGCGCCGATTCAGATTGTTGAAGAACGTACCATCGGCCCAACCCTGGGTATGCAGAACATTAAACAGGGTCTGGAAGCATGTCTGGCCGGTCTGGTGGTGTCTATCCTGTTCATGATCTTCTTCTATAAGAAGTTCGGTCTGATTGCGACCAGTGCGCTGATTGCGAACCTGGTGCTGATTGTCGGTATTATGTCGTTGCTGCCGGGTGCTACGCTGAGTATGCCGGGGATTGCGGGGATCGTCTTAACCCTTGCCGTCGCGGTCGATGCGAACGTACTGATCAACGAACGTATCAAAGAAGAGTTGAGTAACGGGCGTTCGGTGCAGCAGGCCATCAATGAAGGTTATGCGGGCGCATTTAGCTCCATCTTTGATGCGAACATTACGACGCTGATCAAGGTCATCATCCTGTACGCAGTTGGCACCGGGGCAATTAAAGGGTTCGCGATTACTACCGGTATTGGTGTGGCGACGTCGATGTTTACCGCGATTGTCGGTACACGTGCCATCGTAAACCTGTTGTATGGCGGCAAGCGCGTCAAAAAGCTGTCAATCTGAGGAGTGCGAAGTGGCACAGGAATATACTGTTGAACAATTGAACCACGGCCGTAAAGTCTGGGACTTTATGCGCTGGGACTACTGGGCTTTCGGCATTTCAGGTTTCCTGCTGATTGCGGCCATCGTGGTGATGGGCGTACGCGGGTTTAACTGGGGTCTCGATTTCACCGGTGGTACGGTTATTGAAATCACGCTGGAAAAACCGGCCGATATGGACGTGATGCGCGATGCGCTGGAGAAAGCGGGCTTCGTTGATCCGCTTCTGCAGAACTTCGGCAGCAGCCACGACATTATGGTACGTATGCCGCCAACTGAAGGTGCAGACGGCGGTCAGGTGCTGGGTAGCAAAGTGTTGAGTGTGATTAACGAATCCACCAACCAAAACGCCGCGGTGAAGCGAATTGAATTCGTGGGTCCGAGCGTGGGTGCAGACCTGGCGCAAACCGGTGCGATGGCGCTGATGGCGGCGTTGATCTCCATCCTGGTGTACGTCGGTTTCCGCTTTGAGTGGCGACTGGCGGCAGGGGTAGTTATCGCGCTGGCGCACGACGTGATTATCACACTTGGGATCCTGTCGTTGTTCCATATCGAGATTGACCTGACTATCGTCGCATCACTGATGTCGGTAATCGGTTACTCGCTGAACGACAGTATCGTTGTATCTGACCGTATTCGTGAAAACTTCCGCAAAATTCGTCGCGGTACGCCTTACGAAATCTTTAACGTGTCACTGACTCAAACGCTGCACCGTACGTTGATTACGTCCGGTACAACGTTGATGGTTATTCTGATGCTGTTCCTGTTCGGTGGTCCGGTACTGGAAGGATTCTCGCTGACGATGCTGATCGGTGTTTCCATCGGTACTGCGTCTTCTATCTACGTGGCATCGGCGCTGGCGCTGAAGCTGGGTATGAAGCGTGAGCACATGCTGCAGCAGAAGGTCGAGAAAGAAGGGGCGGATCAACCGTCGATTCTGCCTTAACCCATCCAGGAGTGAAGATACTGGAATCCCGATCGCAAGGTCGGGATTTTTTTTGCCTGTGAATTAGCGACAGGTAATTATCTTTTCCTGTCGCCACACTACTGACAGTATGCTGTCAGTAGCCCTGTCATATAGTCCTCCTGAGATTACCCACACAGGCAGGAGGAAGTATGAGCAATGTAATTAATTGGTTTGAAATCCCCGTGGTACAAATGGATCGCGCCATCGCTTTTTATGAGCCAGTAATGCAGGTTTCTTTGCGCCGGGAGAACATGGACTGCGCTGAGCTCGCCGTATTTCCGCATCAGGATCCCGCTCCCGGCGGGGCGCTGGCTAAATTTGACGGTATTACGCCTTCAGCGCAGGGCGCTATTATTTATCTGCATACGGACGATTTGGCTGCAACGCTTGAACGCGTCGCCACTGCTGGCGGTCAGTGTGTGTTTGGCCCACTCGAACTGGGGCAGGACATTGGTACGATTGCGCTATTTACTGACAGCGAAGGCAATCGTGTTGGTTTACATCAACCCGCGTAATATTTTCAGCACTGAGGATTAAAATGAGCAGACGCGCCGACCGCTTGTTTCAGATTGTGCAAATCCTGCGTGGCAGGCGAGTGACAACGGCGGCGCTGCTGGCAGAGCGTCTTGAGGTTTCTGAACGGACGATTTATCGCGATATCCGCGATCTCTCTTTATCCGGTGTGCCTATTGAAGGCGAAGTGGGCAGCGGATACCGCTTAATGCCCGGGTTTGATCTACCGCCGTTGATGTTAACGCATCACGAATCAGAAGCATTGATGGTAGCGATTCGATTGCTGAAAACATGGGGTGGGGATTCACTCTCACAGGCGTTGGAATCCGCGCAGGAAAAAGTGTTGGCGATATTGCCGCCAGAGAGTCGGCGCAGAGCCGAGCAAACGCGGATTTTCGCGCCAGATTTTGGTAATCAGCCGCATTCACGTAGTGCCTTCGATCTCATACATCGCGCGGTTTCAGCACAGCAGGTGCTGGCGCTGCATTATCGTGATGAGTCCGGGAATCTCTCCTGGCGCGACGTTCAGCCGCTGGGATTATTTTTCTGGGGCGAGCACTGGCTGCTGGTTGGCTGGTGCGAGAAGCGTGACGATTATCGTTGCTTTCGCGTTGATCGATGTCTGAAGATTACGCCACTCGACAGGCATTTTCGCGAATCGGCAGATCGCTCGCTAAGTGACTTTTTGCGTAAAGTACGCTGTGAAGACCAGCCATAAAAAAGCCAGCGGTTAAGCTGGCTTGTCTGCGAAACATTGTCTGGATTAGAAGTTGTAACCTACGACCAGGTAACCACCCCAACCGGTAGATTTCGCGCTGAAGTCGCCTTCGCCCCAGTTCAGGGTATCTCCACCTTTCCACTGGCCGCCGTTATGGAAGTAACGCGCTACGACGGAGTAGTGCCAGTGATCGTAGTTCAGCGCCAGGACGTGGCTGGATGCGATAGAGTTGCTGGTGCGGTTCGGATCATCACCCAAATCTGAGCCCCAGTCGAAGTTGGTGAAGCCGATGTAGGTCAACTGGCCGCCCCAAACCTGGGTGATCGGCACAAAGTATTTCACTTTGAAACGGTAGCCATCCCACTCGTTTTCGTTGGATGCGCCATAGTTCTGCCACTGGTATTTAGCATACACGTTCAGGGACAGACCCATCGGCAGACCGGTATCGATATCGGTACCCAGACCCATATACCAGGTGCTCTGGCGGCTGGCTTTGTTATCACCCATATCGTAGATGTAGTTGTTGGCGAAATACCATTCTTTGAACGGACCAAAGCTCAGGTCAGCACCGGTCAGTTTGTCGATGGAGAAACGCGGTTCGATTTCCATAAACAGCGGGGAACCGTCAGACCAAATACCTTTATCGTTGCCGTTACCCCAGTCGAAGGTTTTCGGAATATCGATGTAGCCATAGAAGTCAAACCAGTCTTTTTTGGCAAACGCTTCGTATTCAAGATACACGTCGTTGTTCAGTTTCGGGGAGAAACGGGTGTGATAGCTACCCACCACGTTAACGCTTTGGTGCCACCAGTCGGACAGATATTGCGGTTTGTCATTTTCTGCTGCGTTGGCAGTAAAAGACGAGGAGAGCGCCAGCACTGCACCGGCTGCAAGTAATGTTTTTTTCATATGTATGCCACTGTTTGAAATCCCTTTCGGGAGTGAAAAATGCGCAATTTGCGTTTCTAAATATTTCGTAATTCTTCGGAGCCTATTATAAAAATCATTGTTCACAAAAATATGTCTTGTTTCACAGTTCTATCATTTACGTAATCGATTGCGTTCACGTTTGCGTACTTTAGGCGGCGAATTGTACTGGCTCTCATGAATGTTGCCAAGTTTTACCAGAAATATCGGTTATGTCAGGGGAGTAACAAAAAGAAGCGGAGTGATGTTGCGGAACGCACAAAACGTTCCGCAAAAAAGTTTATTGGCTAACAGGCTGGACGTCGTGGATGCGCACAAATCCTAACTGATCTGGAGTGAGGCCATTTATCTGTAACGGAATGTCTACGTCGCTGGGAGCAAGAATACTCGCCGGAGCGTTGACCAATTGGTTATGAACGTTCACTTCCTGATAGTTGTCCGTGGTGCCCTGAATTTGCCCGTATTCGACGGTGGCGCTAAAGGCGGGTAAAGGCGTGTTGGATTCACCCTGAATTCGTAGCGTCAGGCGCGTACCATCGGCGTTCGGCGCAATGTTCACCAGCGACATGCGTAAGGTGCCAATCTGGCTGTCCAGTCGTGCCGGGGTTTTGGAGCCCGGCAGCAGATAGGCGCCGCTGGTTGATCTTGCATTCAACATATTTTGTTGCGTAATTTTTACCGTTTCCTGATTAAGCTGCGTCATCTCTTTATTCAACGTGCTAACGCTTTGATGCATCTGGCGTACTTCGCTTTGCTGTGCGCAGGCACTAAGACTAAAGAGACTTCCCACCAGGAGAATTCTTAGGTAACGTCTTGTCATTGTGATTACTTCCTTCATTGTCGCGATAGCATAATGGTAGTGTGCACTGAGCACGAAGGCATCGATCCTTTGTCTCAAAAGCGCAGCGCCTTTGTTGTCACGGCAGTTCAGGGTAAAATAGATTCTGTTAACCACTGAGGTACAGGACGCCGTATGCATTGCCCATTCTGTTTCGCCGTAGACACTAAGGTAATTGACTCTCGTCTTGTAGGCGAGGGCTCCTCGGTACGCCGCCGTCGGCAGTGTCTGGTTTGTAACGAACGTTTCACCACTTTTGAAGTGGCTGAACTTGTCATGCCGCGCGTTGTGAAAAGCAACGATGTGCGTGAACCCTTTAATGAAGAAAAGCTGCGCAGCGGCATGCTCAGAGCGCTTGAGAAACGGCCTGTCAGCGCAGATGACGTCGAAATGGCGTTAAACCATATCAAATCACAGCTGCGTGCGACGGGTGAGCGTGAGGTGCCGAGCAAGATGATTGGCAACCTGGTGATGGAGCAGTTGAAAAAGCTCGATAAAGTCGCCTACATCCGCTTTGCCTCTGTCTACCGGAGTTTCGAAGACATCAAAGAATTTGGCGAAGAGATTGCTCGCCTACAGGACTAAGCCATGCAGGATGAATTGTACATGGCGCGCGCGCTAAAGCTTGCTGCGCGCGGACGTTTTACCACTCACCCCAACCCCAACGTGGGCTGCGTGATTGTGAAAGATGGGGAGATCGTCGGTGAAGGATATCATCACCGAGCGGGCGAACCGCATGCCGAAGTTCATGCTCTGCGGATGGCCGGAGAAAAAGCGCAGGGGGCAACTGCCTACGTGACGCTTGAACCCTGTAGTCATCATGGTCGCACGCCGCCGTGTTGCGATGCGCTGATTGCGGCGGGGGTGTCGCGTGTGGTTGCGGCGATGCAGGATCCCAATCCGCAGGTCGCAGGACGTGGGCTCTACCGTTTGCAGCAGGCGGGTATCGACGTCAGCCACGGGCTGATGATGAGCGAAGTTGAGCAACTGAATAAAGGCTTCCTCAAGCGCATGCGTACGGGATTCCCGTATCTTCAGCTTAAGCTTGGCGTGTCGCTTGATGGCCGTACAGCGATGGCCAGCGGTGAAAGCCAGTGGATCACCTCGCCACAGGCGCGCCGCGATGTGCAACGCTTGCGCGCGCAAAGCCATGCCATTTTAACCAGCAGTGCGACGGTGCTGGCAGACGACCCTCAGCTTACCGTGCGTTGGTCGGAGCTTGGGGAGTCAACTCAGGCGAGTTACCCGCAGGAAGAGCTGCGTCAGCCAATCCGCATTGTTCTTGATAGCCAGAATCAGGTCACACCGGCGCACCGAATTGTGCAACAGCCTGGAGAAACCTGGATTGTCCGGACTGAAGACGACCCTCGCAGCTGGCCGGAGACGGTGCGCAGCCTGAAGGTGCCGGAACATAACGGACATCTGGATCTGGTGGTGCTAATGATGCAACTGGGCAAACAGCAAATTAACAGCATTTGGGTTGAAGCTGGCCCAACGCTCGCCGGGGCATTATTACAGGCTGGTTTGGTCGATGAGCTAATCGTGTATGTTGCGCCTAAACTGTTAGGCAGCGATGCGAGAGGATTATGTGTGCTTCCAGGCCTTGAGAAACTGGCTGACGCACCCCATTTCAAATTCAATGAGATACGCCAGGTGGGCCCGGACGTTTGCCTGCATTTAACGACTGCGTGAGGCTTTCTGATTTAGAGGAAGCAGCGCACAGAATATTATGATAAAATCCGCCCCCCTTACGGGGCCATAAATCGAACCCGAAGGAAGAATATGAACATTATTGAAGCTAACGTTGCTACCCCGGACGCTCGCGTCGCCATCACCATTGCGCGTTTCAACAACTTTATCAATGACAGCCTGCTGGAAGGTGCTATCGACGCCCTGAAACGTATTGGCCAGGTTAAAGATGAAAACATTACCGTTGTTTGGGTTCCAGGTGCATATGAGCTGCCACTGGCCGCTGACGCACTGGCAAAAACCGGTAAATACGACGCGGTGATTGCGCTCGGTACGGTGATCCGTGGCGGTACCGCGCACTTCGAATATGTGGCTGGCGGTGCAAGCAATGGCCTGGCGCATGTCGCTCAGGACAGTGGCATTCCGGTAGCCTTCGGTGTTCTGACCACCGAAAGTATTGAACAAGCCATCGAACGTGCTGGCACTAAAGCCGGTAACAAAGGCGCAGAAGCTGCACTGACTGCGCTTGAAATGATTAATGTATTGAAAGCCATCAAGGCCTGATTTTTGTAAGGGGAAATCCGTGAAACCTGCTGCTCGTCGCCGCGCCCGTGAGTGTGCCGTCCAGGCGCTCTACTCCTGGCAGTTGTCCCAGAACGACATCGCTGATGTTGAATACCAGTTCCTGGCGGAACAGGACGTTAAAGATGTCGACGTTCTGTATTTCCGTGAACTGCTGTCCGGGGTGGCGACTAACAGCGCGTACCTGGATGGATTAATGAAGCCTTACCTGTCTCGTCTGTTGGAAGAGCTGGGTCAGGTAGAAAAAGCCGTACTGCGTATTGCGCTGTTTGAATTGTCTAAACGTAGTGATGTGCCGTACAAAGTGGCCATCAACGAAGCGATTGAACTGGCAAAAACCTTCGGCGCTGAAGATAGCCACAAATTCGTGAACGGCGTACTGGATAAAGCAGCACCTGTGATTCGCCCCAACAAAAAGTAATCCCGAGGCCGGCTGGATGGTGGAACCTGTTTCCGCTGTCCCCGGCTTTTTCTTTTTTTTCTGCTGAGGCATAACGTATGGCATGTGGCGAGTTTTCCCTGATTGCCCGTTATTTTGACCGCGTAAGAACTTCTCGTCTTGATGTCGAAACCGGTATTGGTGACGACTGCGCACTTCTGAACATCCCTGAAAAACAAACGCTGGCGATCAGTACCGATACGCTGGTGGCAGGCAACCACTTTCTCCCCGACATTGATCCGACCGATCTCGCCTGGAAAGCACTGGCGGTGAATTTGAGCGATCTGGCGGCGATGGGGGCGGATCCTGCGTGGCTGACGCTGGCGCTCACGTTACCTGACGTCGATGAAGCCTGGCTGGAAGCCTTCAGCGATGGCCTGTTTGAACTCCTCAATTACTATGATATGCAGCTGATTGGCGGTGACACCACGCGTGGGCCGCTGTCGATGACGCTGGGTATCCATGGCTACGTCCCCGTTGGGCGGGCCTTAAAACGCTCTGGCGCGAAACCGGGTGACTGGATTTATGTTACCGGCACGCCGGGCGACAGTGCGGCCGGGCTGGCGATTTTGCAGAACCGATTGCAGGTTGCAGATGCAACAGACGCGGACTATCTTCTGCAACGCCATCTGCGTCCCACGCCGCGTATTTTGCAGGGACAAGCCCTGCGCGATCTGGCCAGTGCGGCTATCGATCTCTCCGATGGCCTGATTTCCGATTTGGGACACATCGTTAATGCCAGCGGCTGTGGCGCACGGGTTAACGTTGATGTGCTGCCATACTCCACTGCATTGTCACAGCACGTTGAGCCGGAACAGGCCCTGCGCTGGGCGCTTTCGGGAGGTGAAGATTATGAGTTATGCTTTACCGTACCGGAAATTAATCGTGGTGCGCTGGAAGTGGCGCTGGGAAATCTCGGCGCAGCGTTTACCTGTATTGGGCAGATGAGCGCGGACGTGGAAGGCATTCACTTTACGCGCGATGGAAAACCCGTCACGTTTGACTGGAAAGGATATGACCATTTTGCCGCGCCTTAAAAAAGATGTCGCCAAAAGCCGCCTGAGTATGCGCAATCCGTGGCACCTGTTAGCCACCGGTTTTGGCAGCGGGCTGAGCCCAATTGTTCCAGGCACGATGGGATCGCTGGCGGCAATCCCTTTTTGGTATTTAATGACCTTCCTGCCGTGGCAGCTGTATTCGCTGGTGGTGATGTTATCTATCTGTATCGGCGTTTATCTGTGCCATCAAACGGCGAAAGATATGGGCGTGCACGATCACGGTAGCATTGTCTGGGACGAGTTTGTCGGGATGTGGATTACCCTGATGGCGCTGCCGACCAACGACTGGCAGTGGGTTGCCGCCGGATTTGTGATTTTCCGTATTCTGGATATGTGGAAGCCGTGGCCTATTCGTTGGTTCGATCGCAACGTACATGGCGGGACGGGGATCATGATCGACGATATTGTGGCCGGGATACTCTCTGCCGGAATTTTGTATTTTATCGGTCATCACTGGCCGGTAGGTATCATTTAACCCTTTTCAGGGGCTATTGTAGGCCCGATAAGCGCCGCGACATCGGGCGATCAGTGCCGGATGCGCTATGCTTATCCGGCCTACAATCTTCAACCGCGCTTATTTAAATCCCACCACCGGATGCTGTTTGTACGGCGTTTCCAGCTCGGCAATTTGCTCCGGCTTCAACGTTAAATCTACCGCGTTGAGCAACTCATCCAGCTGTTCCTCACGTGAAGAACCAATAATTGGCGCTGCCACGCCGGGTTTGCTCAGCAGCCAGGCCAGCGCAACCTGTGCCCGCGTTACACCCAACTCCTCACTGACACCGGTCAGTCGTGCGGCGATTTGCGCGTCGTTTTCATCGCTCTCGTTGTACAAATTTTTACCGACTTCATCGGAAACCAGACGTGCGGTTGTTTCTCCCCAGGGACGCGTCAGGCGACCACGCGCCAGCGGACTCCACGGGATCACCGCGACACCTTCCTGATAGCAGAGCGGCAGCATTTCGCGTTCTTCTTCGCGGTAGATCAGGTTGTAGTGATCCTGCATGCTGACGAACTGCGCCCAGCCGTGTTGCTTCTGTAAGGCCAGAGCTTGGGCAAACTGCGAAGCGTGCATGGATGAGGCGCCAATATAGCGAGCTTTACCGGCTTTCACGACGTCGTTTAGAGCCTCCAGCGTTTCTTCGATTGGCGTGTTGTAATCCCAGCGGTGAATTTGCAGGATGTCCACATAGTCCATACCCAGGCGTCTGAGGCTGTCATCAATCGAGCGCAGAATTTGTGCGCGGGATAATCCTTCCGCTAAATCATCCACCTGGTGAAAAACCTTGGTAGCGACCACGACATCTTCGCGGCGGGCGAAATCACGCAGCGCGCGGCCGACAATCTCTTCGCTGCTGCCAGCGGAGTAGCTGTTGGCGGTATCGAAAAAGTTAATGCCACCCTCAAGGGCGTGTTTGATTATCGGGCGGCTGCTTTCTTCAGGTAGCGTCCAGGCGTAATTGCCGCGATTGGGTTCGCCAAATGTCATGCAACCCAGGCAAAGGCGGGAGACCCGTAGGTCGGTTTTTCCTAAGATGTTGTATTTCATCAATCCACTCCTGCTTAGCTCGTGATGAATTAAGCATAGCAGGAGCGGGGAGGGGATTATGCCAGCCAGGCCTTGATTTTGGTCTCAATTCCGGCGGCATTCAAACCCAGATCGGCACGGGCTTCATCCTGAGTTCCCTGCGGGATGAAGAAGTCTGGTAGGCCAATGTTCAGCACCGGGACGGGCTTACGATGGGCCATCAGCACTTCGTTTACGCCGCTGCCAGCACCACCCATAATGGCGTTCTCTTCAATGGTAACCAGCACCTCGTGTTGGGCAGCCATTTCAAGGATCAACGTTTCATCCAGTGGTTTTACAAAGCGCATATCGACCAGCGTGGCGTTCAGCGACTCTGCGACCTGAGCGGCTTCCGGCATCAGGGTGCCAAAGTTGAGAATTGCCACTTTTTCCCCGTGACGTTTCACGATGCCTTTACCAATTGGCAGTTGTTCCAGCGGGGTCAGCTCAACGCCTACCGCGTTGCCGCGTGGGTAGCGCACGACCGTTGGACCGTCGTTGTAGTGATAGCCGGTGAACAGCATCTGGCGGCATTCGTTTTCATCACTCGGGGTCATGATGACCATTTCCGGGATGCAGCGCAGGAAGGAGAGATCGAACGCCCCCTGATGGGTTTGTCCATCTGCGCCAACAATCCCTGCCCGGTCAACGGCGAACAGGACCGGCAGTTTCTGGATGGCTACATCGTGCAGCACCTGATCGTAGGCGCGTTGCAGGAAGGTCGAGTAAATGGCTACCACCGGCTTGTAGCCGCCAATCGCCAGACCGGCAGCAAACGTCACCGCGTGCTGCTCGGCAATCGCCACATCGAAATAGCGGTCCGGGAACTTACGTGAAAACTCCACCATTCCGGAACCTTCGCGCATTGCCGGGGTGATTGCCATCAGCTTATTGTCTTTCGCCGCCGTCTCGCACAGCCAGTCACCGAAAATTTTTGAATAGCTCGGCAGACCGCCGCTGCTTTTCGGCAGGCATCCGCTGGACGGATCAAATTTTGGTACCGCGTGGAACGTAATCGGATCTTTTTCCGCAGGCTCATAGCCACGACCCTTTTTGGTCATGATGTGCAGGAACTGCGGGCCTTTCAGATCGCGCATGTTTTTGAGCGTAGTAATAAGCCCCAGCACGTCGTGACCGTCCACCGGACCGATATAGTTAAAGCCCAGTTCTTCAAACAGAGTCCCCGGCACAACCATACCTTTGATGTGTTCTTCAGTACGTTTGAGCAGTTCTTTAATCGGCGGCACGCCGGAGAAGACTTTCTTCCCGCCTTCGCGCAGCGATGAGTAGAGTTTGCCAGAGAGCAGCTGTGCCAGATGATTGTTCAGCGCGCCAACGTTCTCTGAAATCGACATTTCGTTGTCGTTGAGGATAACCAGCATGTCGGGCCTAATATCGCCCGCGTGGTTCATCGCTTCAAACGCCATCCCTGCGGTGATGGCACCATCACCAATCACACACACGGTACGGCGCTCTTTACCTTCTTTCTCGGCGGCAACGGCAATACCGATACCTGCGCTGATGGAGGTTGAAGAGTGCCCAACGCTCAGTACGTCATACTCGCTTTCACCGCGCCATGGGAACGGATGCAGGCCGCCTTTCTGACGAATGGTGCCGATTTTATCGCGGCGACCGGTCAGAATTTTGTGCGGATAAGCCTGATGTCCCACATCCCAGATTAACTGGTCAAACGGGGTGTTGTAGACATAGTGCAGCGCGACGGTGAGTTCCACCGTGCCCAGACCAGAGGCGAAGTGCCCGCTGGAACGGCTTACGCTGTCGAGCAAATAGCGGCGCAGTTCGTCGCAAAGCTTTGGCAGGCTCTCTTTTGGCAGCAGACGTAACTCCTGGGTGGAGTCGACCAGCGCCAGGGTCGGGTATTTGGCTATATCAAAACTCATCGCAAGCTCATGGGATATGTTGGTTTATTTATCACGCTGGATTATGTAGTCCGCTAGCGCTTCCAGTGCCGAGGTATCGAGTGACTGTGCGGCCAGCAGACTTAGCGACTGGCGGGCGTCCTCGATTAAATCCCGGGCTTTATTCTGGGCTTGCTCAAGACCCAGAAGTGCAGGATAGGTACTTTTGCCAAGCTGCTGGTCAGCACCCTGACGTTTACCCAATGTTGCAGTATCGCCTACCACATCCAGGATGTCATCCTGAACCTGGAAAGCCAGACCGATGCTTTCTGCGTATTTGTCGAGTATTGGCAGGCATTCTCGCCCTTTATCGCCAGCACTTAACGCCCCCAAACGCACGGCGGCGCGAATCAATGCTCCGGTTTTATGGCGATGAATCCGCTCCAGAGCATCCAGCTCAACCTGATGACCTTCAGCTTCCAGATCCAGTGCCTGGCCGCCGCACATACCGGCGATGCCGCTGGCCTGAGCCAGTTCAGAGATCATCGCGATGCGGTCACGGTCAGTGACTTCCGGCATTGGGGCGTCGCTGATAATGGAGAATGCCAGCGTTTGTAGCGCATCTCCGGCCAGGATCGCATTTGCCTCGCCAAATTTTACGTGGCAAGTCGGCAGACCGCGTCGCAGGTCATCGTCATCCATCGCGGGCAAATCATCGTGCATCAGCGAATAGGCATGAATGCATTCGACGGCGGCAGCGGGAGCATCAAGCGTACTCAGGCTGACACCAAACATCTGACCGGTCGCATACACCAGGAACGGGCGCAGGCGTTTACCGCCTAATAATGCGCCATATTGCATGGTTTCGACCACGGGAGTGTTCTGAAAGGGCAGTGGCGCGATAAAACGGCTCAGTGCCTGGTTTGCCTGCTCAACGCAAGCCTGTAGCTGCTGCGTAAAATCCATTTACTCATTATCCGGTGTAAAAGGCGTAAGGGCCGCGTCTTCAGTATCTGACAGCAGGATTTGTACGCGCTGTTCAGCCTGTTGCAATTTGACCTGTCCCTGACGCGCCAACTGTACGCCACGTTCGAATTCGTTCAACGCTTCTTCTAACGGCAGGTCGCCGCCTTCCAGACGGGTAACAATTTGTTCCAGCTCGCTCAGCGCGGTTTCAAAACTGGCGGGCGCTTCATTTTTCTTCGGCATAATGAATGTCTGACTCTCTGTATTGGCAGCACAAGACTATGGTAACGGACTCGCACTGATAAGCAAATAACGCGCAATGTGCACAGTAGCCGCGTGATGGTGATATACTTGCGCGCCTGGATGCAGTCGCGGGTATGGGCTGCTGTATTTTTTTCCATTACAAGTCATTCAGACTTGCCTAAGAACCATTGCCGCCATGAAGTTTATCATTAAATTGTTCCCAGAAATCACCATCAAAAGCCAATCTGTGCGTTTGCGCTTTATAAAAATTCTGACAGGGAACATTCGTAACGTTTTAAAGCACTATGATGAAGACCTTGCCGTTGTCCGTCACTGGGATCACGTTGAGGTTCGCGCTAAAGATGAAAGCCAGCGCCTGGATATTCGCGACGCGCTGACCCGTATTCCGGGTATCCACCACATTCTCGAAGTAGAAGACGTGCCGTTTACCGATATGCACGATATTTTCGAGAAGGCACTGGTGCAGTATCGCGATCAACTGGAAGGTAAAACCTTCTGTGTTCGCGTGAAGCGTCGCGGGAAGCATGAGTTTAGCTCCATTGAGGTGGAACGTTATGTTGGCGGTGGACTGAACCAACATATTGAATCTGCACGCGTGAAGCTGACGAAGCCGGATGTGACCGTTAATCTTGAAATCGAAAACGACCGTCTGCTGCTGGTTAAAGGCCGCTATGAAGGTATTGGCGGTTTCCCGATTGGTACGCAGGAAGACGTCCTGTCGCTGATTTCCGGCGGTTTCGACTCTGGTGTATCCAGCTATATGCTGATGCGTCGCGGCTGCCGTGTTCACTATTGCTTCTTTAACCTTGGCGGCGCAGCGCATGAAATCGGCGTTCGCCAGGTGGCGCATTACCTGTGGAATCGCTTCGGTAGTTCGCATCGCGTGCGTTTTGTTGCTATCAACTTTGAACCGGTGGTCGGTGAGATCCTGGAGAAAGTTGATGACGGCCAGATGGGCGTGGTTCTCAAACGTATGATGGTTCGCGCGGCGTCGAAAGTCGCTGAGCGCTACGGCGTACAGGCGCTGGTAACCGGTGAAGCACTGGGCCAGGTGTCCAGCCAGACGCTGACCAACCTGCGTCTGATCGATAACGTTTCTGACACCCTGATCCTGCGCCCGCTTATCTCCCATGATAAAGAGCACATCATCAATCTGGCGCGTGAAATTGGTACCGAGGACTTTGCCCGTACCATGCCGGAATACTGCGGTGTAATTTCAAAAAGCCCGACGGTGAAAGCGATCAAAGCGAAGATTGAGGCCGAAGAAGAAAACTTCGATTTCTCTATCCTCGATAAAGTGGTTGAAGAAGCGAACAATATCGATATTCGCGATATCGCCCAGCAGACGCAGCAGACCGTGGTAGAAGTGGAAACCGTGAGCGGTTTCGGCCCGAATGACGTAATCCTTGATATCCGTTCTGTGGATGAACAGGATGATAAACCGCTGAAGGTTGAAGGTGTGGACGTCGTTTCTCTGCCATTCTACAAGCTGAGCACTAAATTCGGCGATCTGGACCAGAGTAAAACCTGGCTGCTGTGGTGTGAACGCGGGGTGATGAGCCGTCTGCAGGCGCTTTATCTGCGCGAGCAGGGCTTTGAGAACGTGAAGGTGTATCGCCCGTAATTGAGTAAACATCGTGTTGTAGGCCGGATAAGGCGGTTACGCCGCCATCCGGCAATATAACGATATTATTCAAAACGAACGGGAAGCGTCTTCCCGTTCGACTCCCAGACCCCCTGATAGACACCGTCTTTTAACTCTAGCGTTATCTTCTCTTGCGTTTGTTCAGCCGCAGATGTCTTCAGTTCATAATGTTGATTGTCGGCTGTGTCGCATTTGCCGGTCAATTCAATCGGTGCGCCAAATTTTTGGTAAAAGTAAGCCCCTTCAAAAAAATCACCGTATTTGCAGTCCACCTTCAACACAATACGCATGCTTTTTCCCAGCGTGCCGTACATGACTTTGCCGTCAATGCCGGGCGCTGGCGAAACTGGTGTTGTACTCTTTGCTGTAGTCAGATATTGGCCGTACGGTGTGAGTCGATTTTGCAGTTCCGCGGTTGGGATTTTCGTTGTGAAATCACCCAACTCGTCGAGCGCACGGCTGGCGTGGTTGCTACAGCGTCCGTTCAGGAAAGCCAGATGGTCTTTTTGCAGGGAGAATTTGTCGATGTAGTACAAACCGTCGGTGTAGGTTGCGCACGATGCGTAGAATTCGGCATAGTTAAAATCTTCACCTTTCTCTTCTTTTATTTGTTCTGGTGTTTGCGAATTATGCGCCGTAACAAAGGTATCGATTTGGCCGCGGATATCTTTTCTGATGCGGGTGTTTAATTCGGCGATTGTAGCCCGGGAAAAGAGATCGTTAAGGGTAATTGCCGCACCGCTGGCTAAATCGAAGCTGATCGGCACATTGTACGACTCGCAATACGCCCCGCAACCTTCGATAAACATGTTGAGCGTCAGGATTTTTGCGTCGCGATACTCAACCGTGTAGTCAAGGTTTGCGGTGGGATTCATGGCTGATTTCGCAAACTGATTTACTGTGGCCTGTGGAGTATTGCCCGGTAGCTGATTGATAAAGCTTGCGAAAATATAATCGTTAATGCGTTTTGCAACGTTGGGGTTATCCGTCGAGGAAAACCATGGCACGCGATACTGCATTTCAGTGCTTCCGGGATAGCGATATTCAATACTCTTTATTTCGAGTTGTGTCGCTGTGGCATAACCGGAAAGGAGCAGTAAAGCCACTCCACTCAGATATCCTTTCATTATGATTCCTTATAAGGGAGTGGCTCGAAGATTTACTCGTAATAGTTATAGATTCCCGCGGCCATCACCAGTTGTGACGCCACCTCGTGAGCTTTTTCGCGACTCACCAGAAGATCAATGATTTTCAAACCGAAATCAATGGAAGTCCCCGGTCCCTGGCTGGTTAACAGGTTGACGCGAGGATCCCATACGACGCGCTTGTCCTGCCACTGGTCAGCGGGAATTTGGTCTTTCAGCGCCGGAAAACCGGTCATGTTACCGATGGGGAAAATATCGTGTGGGACGAGTACGGTGGCGGCCGCGGCGCAAATTGCCGCGACAATGCGCCCGGAGCGATGAAACTGTTTCACGGTTTCGATTAGCAGCGGGCTGTCGCGAAAACACTCGGCGCCTTTAATACCGCCCGGTAGCACGATAATGTCGAAATCGCCGTCAGCAACTTCGACTAATGGCGCATCCGCCAGCAGCTTCACTCCGCGTGAGCACACGATCGTCAGGTCGCCATCGCTGGCGACGCTAGCGGTCGTGACCTTAATTCCGCCGCGCACCAGCAGATCGATAGTGGTGACCGCTTCGGTCTCTTCACTACCAGGGGCGAGACATACCAGTGCTTGAGCGCTCATACTCACTTTCCTTTCTCTTTACCATTTCAAACAGTTGGGCGTTTTCCGGGACGGCGATGCCGTGCGCGCGGGCGCGTTTTAACAAATATCCGGTAATGTAGTCGATCTCTGTATGACGCAGGGCACGAATGTCTTGCAGCATTGATGAGATATTTTCCGCCGTACTGTCAATCACTTGCTCGACATAATAGCGTAAATCGTCCACAGATGTATGGTGGCCTTCGCGTTCAATGACCGCGGCCACTTCCTCGCAGATGAGTGCTATTTTTTCAGGATGATGTCGTAACTCGCCGTTTGGGCAATCCCATAATGCGGTCAGCGGGTTAATGACGCAGTTGACGGCCAGCTTTCGCCACAGCTCGGCGCGAATAGTGTCGTGCCAGGCGACGTCCGGTAGCACCTCTTGCAGGACTTCAGCCAGATAACTGAAATCACCGTCTTGTTCACGCGCAGGACCAATGCGCGTTGTTCCCTGAGCGACATGAATGATGACGTTGCCGTCACGGCGTGCTGCGTGGGTGGTGGTACCTATCAGCAGAGGTTGCTTAATGTTATGCAGCTCTTCAATTGTCCCCATGCCGTTGTGAATCAGCAGAATGGGAGTAGTTTCAGGCAGAATTGCGGCCAGGCCTTTTACCGCATCAGAAACCTGCCAGGCTTTAAGGGTGACCAGTAGCAGGTCGCTTTTTGCCAAAAAGTCGGGGTCGTTTGCCGTCAGGGATTCATTAAAAACTGACCCATCCGTGTCGATCAGGTTTACGCTGCAATAGGGTTGCGGTACGCGTAGCCACCCTTGCACCTCATGTCCATGTTTGCATAGCGCGGTAAGCCAAAGCTGTCCTAGCGCTCCACATCCCAGTACGGTAATTTTCATTCTTCCTCCTCACCTGCAACAGCACCAGGTGTTAATCCATATCGGCCGTACCCCATTATTGTTCGCAGGTATCAGTACCACGTACAATTAAAGGATACAGCCTAGTATAGCGCTGTCTGTTGGGTAACTTTGCAGGTATTATGCTTCGCATCAAAAATGAAGGGAGAGGAAAAGATGCCATCTTTCGATATTGTCTCTGAAGTTGATCTTCAGGAAGCCCGTAACGCGGTAGATAACGCCAGCCGCGAAGTGGAGTCACGCTTTGATTTTCGTGGCGTTGAAGCGACTTTTGAGCTGAATGAGTCAAATAAGACGATTAAGGTGCTGAGCGAATCTGATTTTCAGGTCAATCAGTTGCTGGATATTCTGCGTGCCAAGCTGCTCAAACGCGGTATTGAAGGCACGTCGCTGGACGTACCAGAAACCTTCGTGCACAGCGGTAAAACCTGGTTTGTTGAAGCTAAGCTGAAACAAGGCATTGAAAGTGCAGTGCAAAAGAAGATCGTTAAGCTGATCAAAGACAGCAAACTGAAGGTGCAGGCGCAGATTCAGGGCGAAGAAATCCGTGTAACCGGCAAGGCGCGTGACGACCTGCAATCCGTTATGGCGCTGGTTCGCGGCGGCGACCTCGGTCAACCGTTCCAGTTCAAGAACTTCCGCGATTAAGTCGTTATGTCAGATGGCGTAAGCCGCCATCTGACAAATCTCATCTTTACGCCTGGCTGATGGCCTGCTCAACCTCAAATCGATTGGTGACTTTGCTGTCGATTTTCACGTAGGCCGAATGTTCTTTCGCGACAATTAACACTTCGCTTATCCCTTCTTTAGCCAGCAGACGCTGCTTCAGGGTGTCATCCGCAGCAATTTCAGGTGGGATTTCCACCCGCAGGCTGCTGACATACGGCGGCTCTTTCATTGTACTCGCCACCAATAACCACACTGCCGCCAGAAGCGCACCGGCCAGGAATACGGCCTGACCATCAAACATTTCAACCACCCAACCGCCGAGCGAACCGCCAATCGCCACGCCAAGAAACTGGCTGGTGGAGTAAACGCCCATTGCCGTGCCTTTATAGCCAGCCGGAGACTCTTTACTGATAAGCGAGGGGAGGAGGGCTTCCATCAGGTTGAAGGCGAGGAAGAATATCTGCACGCCCGCAATCAACCCCCAGAAACGCACGTTAGCGCTCCACAATACAATCTCTGCAATAAGTATCAGTAACACGCAGGCGAGGAACACGCGTTTCATGCGGCGCTTCACTTCGGCGTAAATGATGAACGGCACCACGGAAACAAAAGACAGCAGCATCGTCACCAGATAAATTTTCCAGTGCTCTGCGGCGGGGAAGCCTGCTTTCGCCAGTTGGCCTGGTAAGGCAACGAAGGTGGACATCAGCAATATGTGCAGACACATGATGCCAAAGTTGAGCTTCAGCAGTTTGGGCTCTGCCAGCACTTTACTGAAGCTGCCTTTTACCATCCCCGACTCGCGGTTCAGCACGTGGGTAGTGCTATTGGGAACGACCCAAATGGTCAGCACGATACCCGTGGTAGCAAGGGCTGCAATCATCCAGAACAGCGCGTGTAGCCCCAGCGCATGGGTAACGATTGGTCCCAGCACCATCGCAATGGCGAAGGTGATACCAAAGCTGACGCCGATAAACGCCATCGCTTTGGTACGGTTTTGCTCACGGGTTAAGTCGGAAAGTAGCGCCATTACGGCCGCAGCAATCGCGCCAGAGCCTTGCAAGGCCCGGCCAAGAATAATTCCCCAGATTGAATCGGAGAGAGCAGCAATTATGCTGCCGAGAACAAATACCGCCAGCCCGCCGACAATAAGCGGCTTACGACCGATGCGGTCAGAGAGCAGGCCAAAGGGGATCTGGAAGACGGCTTGAGCCAGACCATATATGCCGATGGCAAGGCCTATCAGCGCTTCGCTGGCACCCTGTAGCGCCATACCGTAAGTGGTCAGAACCGGCAGGACCATAAACATGCCAAGCATGCGCAACGAAAATACGGTCCCTAAACCCCAGGTGGCGCGCAACTCACCGGGCGTCATTT
Source organism: Citrobacter portucalensis (assembly GCF_002042885.1). Lineage (GTDB taxonomy): Bacteria > Pseudomonadota > Gammaproteobacteria > Enterobacterales > Enterobacteriaceae > Citrobacter > Citrobacter portucalensis. Next base: position 221,917 of record NZ_MVFY01000008.1, on the reverse strand, counting down.
TGTAATCGTTCATTCCCACCTCTGTATTAATTTCGCGCCTAGTGTAAAGCGGGGAAGGGGTGGGGTAAACCTCTACGATATGTGGAATTGTGTAGTGGGATAATTGAAATAATTACTTTTGAAACTAATTTACTTGCGATAATCACAGGTGTAGTCTTTTTGTGGTTATTTCTAATGGAAACAGGGAAAAGGAAAATGGCAATTCCAGGCAATATGTGGATTTATGACGATGGTGGCGCGCTGATAAAGGGCGGGTGTGACGTAAAGGGAAGAGAATACAGTATTGAATTTAAAGGTTTTCATCATAATCTGTCTATTCCCACTGATAATGGTACAGGCAAGCCAACAGGCACTCGCCAACATTCACCGATGATGATAGTCAAAGAGTTTGACTACTCTAGTCCGTATTTATACAAAGCGGTCGCTTCTGGTCAGAATCTTAAGTCCGCAGAGATTCGTTGGTACAAAATTAATGATGCGGGTCAGGAAGTTGAATACTTCAATATGCTTCTGGAAGGGGTGCGGATTGTCTCCGTTTCTCCTTCGATGGCTGGTCCAGAGGACATGAACAATAACCATCTTGAAACCATAGAATTACGCTACGAAAAAATCACCTGGAAGCATTGCGACGGGAACATTATCTATACCGACGCATGGAATGACCGGCAGACGGCATAATGGGTGATTGAATGGACACCACTGAAGAAGCGAATGGAACCTATTGGTATCATGGTCACAGCAATCTATCAGCTGGGGAATTGTATGATCTCATCTTTCTGGAACAGTTTTGTGATGAGTTAGGAATTGGCATTGAATCGGGAGCAGCTATTCTGGCTGGTCAGCCTTGGTTGAAGACTAGACAGAAACCTTCTGGGGCTATTGAAGGAACAAGTGTTGTTTCCAAATACGGGAGAATGCTTCTGAGAGATACGCGGGTACCATTTGGTATTAAAGTCCCCACACCAGTAGGTTTCAGGATACAAAGCACTAACAAACTTGCAGCTGTGATTGCTCGGTATATACCTTGGCTTGGGTGGATTGGTCTGGTAAATGCACTTGTGCAAGTATCAAGAAAGACGCAGCTAAAATACAACTTAATTGCTCGACCTAAAGATCGCATTCAGTGGACATCATTCTAATGAGTATTCAAGACGATGTGTTAAAGCTTTTCAGGGAAGAAATACCTGGGTATTTGGATGAAAACTGGAAGGAAGTTTCTTTAGAACTCGACTCAGAATTGTTTGATGTCCCCGGAGATGATCTCCACAGCGCTCTGGATCGATATGAGAAAGAGTTCAAAGTTGATTTATCATGTGTGAACTGGAAACCTTATTATCCATGGCACAATCTGCCACTATTCACGAGATGGTTCAAAGCTAACCGGGAAGAAGTGGAAGCAACACGCATACCGTTAACCGTAAGGATGTTTGCTGAGTCGGCTGAAGCGGGGAAATGGTTGTTTGAGATCTGGCCTGATAAACAAAAAGACGAGACCTGACGCTCTCAAAATAGCGTAGTAAATAAAAAGGGTGCCAAAGCACCCTTTTCTTATCTGCCGATTCTTACCAGACGTAAGTCAGCAGGTTCTGCGAGTTTGGCACCATAAAGTCGACCGACATCATCACGCTGAGCGCGGTAATGGCGATGATGGAGAAACCGAACAGCTTGCGCGCCCAGACTCTGTCATCTTCCACTTTATAACCACGCAGCGCCATGCCCAACCACCAGACGCTCACCGCCGCGGCAACAATCAGGTATTTATAACCTGCATAGCCGCCCAGGGTTAGCATCAGCGTGGCGATAGCAAACGCCACGATGTACAGCGTGATATGGTTCTTCGCGACTGAAATACCTTTCACCACCGGCAGTACCGGGATGTTGGCAGCCTGATAATCCTTGAAGCGGAAAATCGCAATCGCGTAAGAGTGCGGCATCTGCCACAGGCTGAAAATAGCCAGCAGAATCAACGCACCGCTATCGAACTCACCGGTTACGGCACAGTAGCCAATCACCGGCGGCGCAGCGCCGGAGAGTGAGCCAATCAGCGTGCCATAAACGGAATGACGCTTCATGTACAGGCTATAAACGCCCACATAGACCACGAAGCCCATTACCCCCAGCCAGCAGGCCAGAGGGTTCGCGCCAAACCACAGCAGCATAAAGCCAGCAATACCCAGCAGGGTGGCGTATACCAGCGAGACCGCAGGGGAAATCAGACCTTTAACCAGCACGCGGTTTTTGGTCCTCTCCATCTTCCTGTCGATATCCCTGTCGATGTAGTTGTTAAATACACAACCCGACGCCACAACCAGTGACACCCCAACCAGCGTGTAGATAAACAGGGGATAATCAATGCTGCCTTTCGAGGCCAGCAGGAATCCCCCAATCACCGAGATCAGGTTGCCAAAGATGATGCCTGGTTTCGTTACTTGCAGGTATTGCTTAAACATCATAATCGCCGCTCTTAGTGCATCATCATGTTGTAGTTAAGGTTCCACATAATCCAGATGGAGCCCACAACCAGGATGGCGATGATTAGCACAGTAAAGACAAAGGCCGTCATGTTCCAACCTTCATCAGATTTGCTATTCATGTGCAGGAAGCACACCAGGTGCACCAGAATCTGTACCACTGCCATTGCCAGAATAGTTCCCAGAATGACGGCCGGTGAGGCAGAACCTGTCATCACCATCCAAAACGGAATGACCGTCAGGATGATCGACAGGATAAAACCTGTCATGTAGGTTTTTACGCTGCCATGGGATGCGCCGCCGCTCTCGTTAGAATGACTCATTACATCGCCCCCATCAGATAAACAACAGTGAACACACAGATCCACACCACATCCAGGAAGTGCCAGAACAGGCTCAGGCACATGATGCGGGTACGGTTAGTACTGGTCAGGCCGCGACGAGCAACTTGCACCATCAGCACCGCCATCCAGATAAGACCGGAGGTGACGTGCAGACCGTGAGTACCGACCAGCGCGAAGAACGCAGACAGGAAGCCGCTGCGATCCGGGCCCATACCGTTAACAATCAGGTGATGGAATTCATAGAGTTCCATCCCGATGAATCCGGCACCGAACAAGAAGGTCAACGCCAGCCAGGAGATAACCTGGCTCTTGTTGTTCTTGTACATGGCAATCGCTGCCATGCCGTAAGTAATGGAGCTGAATAACAGCAGGAATGTTTCAACCAGAACGAACGGCAGTTCAAAAATGTCCTTACCTGTCGGGCCACCTGCGGTGCCGTTCACCAGAACGGCATAGGTTGCAAACAGAATAGAGAACAGAATGCAGTCGCTCATCAGGTAGACCCAGAATCCGAAGATCTTGGTCTGGCCTGCATCGTGGTGCCCGTGTTCGTGCGCGTGGGCAGTCGCGTGCGTTAAAGTATCAGTTGCCATTTTTCAGCCCTGCCTTAGTAATCTCATCGAAATGCTGGTTTTCCAGTTTTTCGACTTCCGGGACCGGCACGTAGTAATCCACGTCTTCATCAAAGCTTTTCACAATCCAGCTGATGATCATGCCTGCGAAGCTTGCAATCGCCAGCCACCAGATATGCCAGATCATGGCGAAACCAAACAGTGTTGCGAAGGCGGTAATGACGATACCGGCACCGCTGTTCTTCGGCATATGAATTTCTTCATAGTGCGCAGGCTGCTTGTACGCTTCACCTTTTTCTTTCATTTCCCAGAAGGCATCACGCTCGTGAACGTGCGGCACAACGGCAAAGTTATAGAACGGAGGCGGGGAAGAGGTTGCCCACTCCAGCGTACGACCACCCCATGGGTCACCGGTCAGGTCACGGTTCTGCTCGCGGTCGCGAATAGAAACGAAGATCTGAATCAGCTGGCACAGGATACCCAGTGCAATCAGCGCGGCGCCGCAGGCGGCAACGACCAGCATCGGATGGAACTGTGGATCAATCTGCTGGCTGAGGCGACGGGTCATACCCATGAAGCCCAGCACGTACAGTGGCATAAATGCTACGAAGAAGCCGATGATCCAGAACCAGAATGCGCGTTTACCCCAAGTTTCGTTCAGCGTGAAGCCAAACGCTTTTGGCCACCAGTAGGTCATACCAGCGAAGCATCCAAATACGACGCCGCCGATGATAACGTTATGGAAGTGCGCAATCAGGAACAGACTGTTGTGCAGAACGAAGTCCGCACCCGGCACCGCCAGCAGTACACCGGTCATGCCGCCGACTGAGAAGGTGACGATAAAGCCAATCGTCCACAGCATTGCTGAGTGGAATACGATACGGCCCTGATACATGGTGAACAGCCAGTTGAAGATCTTCACCCCGGTCGGGATGGCGATAATCATGGTGGTGATACCGAAGAAGGCGTTTACGTTAGCGCCTGCACCCATGGTGAAGAAGTGGTGCAGCCAAACAACGAACGACAGAACGGTGATACACACGGTTGCCCACACCAGCGAGGTGTAACCAAACAGACGTTTACGCGAGAAGGTTGCTGCGATTTCGGAGAACACGCCGAAGACTGGCAGAACCAGAATGTACACTTCCGGATGGCCCCAGGCCCAAATCAGGTTGATGTACATCATCATGTTGCCGCCCATATCGTTGGTAAAGAAATGGGTGCCCAGATAGCGATCCAGGGTCAGCAACGCGACGGTAACCGTCAGGATTGGGAAAGAAGCGATAATCAGGATGTTTGCACACAGAGATGCCCAGCTAAACACTGGCATCTTGAACATGGTCATTCCTGGTGCACGCATCTTAATGATGGTCACAAAGAAGTTGATACCGGTCAGAGTTGTACCAATACCGGACAACTGGACTGCCCATATCCAATAGTCGACCCCGACGCTTGGACTGTACTCTATTCCCGAAAGTGGCGGATACGCCAGCCAACCGGTCTGCGCGAATTCACCCACGCCCAGAGAAAGGTTAACCAGGATTACGCCGACAACGGTGAACCAGAAGCTCAGGTTGTTCAGGAACGGGAATGCAACGTCACGTGCGCCGATCTGCAGCGGAACCACCAGGTTCATCAGACCGATAACAAATGGCATTGCCACGAAGAAGATCATAATCACGCCGTGAGCCGTGAAGATCTGGTCGTAGTGGTGAGGTGGCAGGAAGCCCGCTTCACCTGCAGAAGCCAGCGCTTGCTGACTACGCATCATGATGGCGTCGGCAAAGCCACGAATCAACATGACGATTGCGACGATGACATACATGATGCCAAGGCGTTTGTGGTCAACAGAAGTCAGCCACTCTTTCCACAGGTAGGTCCACTTACCGAAGTAAGTGATAAGGCCCAGTAAGGCCGCACCACCGATGATAATGGCAGCAATCGTAACCATGACAATAGGTTCATGGAACGGAACTGCATCCAGCGTCAATTTTCCGAACATCGTATTCTTCCTCGGCCCCTTAGTGAGCGGATTCCGCGTGGCTCATGTCCATGCCTTCCATTCCTTCGTGTGCGCTGTGCTCACCTTCGGGTTGGGTCATGTCCATGCTCTTACCGTGAGCCATAAATTTGTTAATAACATCTTTAAACAAATCCGGTTTCACGTTGGAGAAGTATTCCACCTGGTTGTATTCGCTTGGCGCAGCCACTTTCTCGAACGCTGCCATGTCGCTCATGGTGTTCGTGGACTGTTTAGCTTTAGCAACCCATTGGTCGAATTCGGCGCGGTCCTTTGTTGCGATAGCCTTGAACTTCATACCGGAGAAGCCTGGTCCGCTATAACTTGCGGAGATACCATCATAAGTACCGACTTCGTTGGCGATCAGATGCAGTCGAGTCTGCATACCGGCCATGGCATAAATCTGGCTACCCAGACGCGGGATAAAGAAGGAGTTCATCACGGAGTTGGAAGTCACTTTGAATTCAACCGGAGTATTCGCCGGGAAGGCGATTTCATTCACGGTAGCGATACCCTGTTCCGGATAGATGAAGAACCATTTCCAGTCCATGGAAACCACTTCGATGGTAATGGGCTTCTCGTCATGCGCCAGCGGTTTGCTTGGCTCAAGAGCGTGAGTGGTTTTCCAGGTCAGAACGGCAAGGAAAATGATGATTAAGATCGGCACCGTCCAGACCACAGCTTCCACTTTATTGGAGTGTGACCAGTTCGGGCTGTACTTCGCATCTTTATTGCTTGCACGATACTTCCAGGCAAAACCAACAGCCATCAAGATGGCGGGAATAACGACAATCAACATCAGGCCAAATGCCGTCAGTATCAATGACCGTTGTTCCAGTCCAATCTGTCCTTTAGGGTCAAGCAGCGCAGAATTACAGCCACTGAGTAATGCAGTGCCTGCAATTAATGACAACCATCCCAAACTTTTATTGTATTTCCTGAGTCTCATTTAACGACCTCAATTCCACGGGACCGGGTGGCGTTTAAAGTGTGAGGGCATTTTACGGGAAGGTTACATTACTGTAAACATCTCTAGATCTGTGTTACTGGGTTCTGCCGTGCATGTCACATATGTTGCAATATATGTCGCTTTGGCTTTAAGAACCTGTTGCAACATCACGTTATAACGAAAGCGGGCAGGTGGGGGGCGTACTGAGGGCAATTGGTATAACCAATACGAAAATAAAACAATTGCTTAACAATTGATTATCAATAAACGGACAATTGAGGAACAAAAAATAAATCTTTCTTGGCTGAATCGAGTAAGGAAAATAGTATATATAAAAGGCGTCAATAATTTCCAAATTCTTTGGCGCACAAAATAACAAATATTATTTTTAGCAGTTGTTGCTTATTTCGCCGTTATAATTACGCAGGGTGATTACAACGACCAAATATGCTCGTCATACTTCAAGCTACGGGTGTGTTGGCTTTCCTCGCTCACCCCAGTCACTTACTTATGTAAGCTCCTGGGGATTTGCTGCGTCGCCGCGTGATTCGGCCTCTCGGCCTCTCCCCTACGGGGCCAGCGCAAGCGCTGTTCAAAACGCTCACGCCTTTTGTCCCGTAACTCGAATTATTTAGAGCATAAATATGCAACATCATGCCAGACGGGTTTTGCGCAATGCCAGATAATCAAGCAATCCACCAAAAACGACCCCGCAGACCGCGACCACCACTGAGACTTCAAGCAGTTCCGGCAGGAAGGAGAAGTTGGTGTAATCCAGCGCGTTCATGGTTAACAGCAACAGCCAAACCAGCAGCAGGCAGCAGCCCGCAACTAGCGTCATTAATGCCAGACTGTATGCTCCACGAAATTCCGTGCGCGGAATGAAGCTTTCATTTTGCCAGCTATGTTCCAGGGTCTGGCGACATACCAGCAGCAGTATCAGACCGGGGATCGCGGCAAACACGGAGAACAGATAAAACGTCGGCCAGCCGTGTGCTTCGACAAACCAACCCGCTACCGGGCCAACGTAAACGCGACCAACGGCTGAAAGCGCGGAGAGCAGGGCGAACTGGGTCGCTGAGAAGGACTTATTGCACAGCGTCATTAATAAGGCGACAAATGCCGCCGTGCCCATTCCGCCGCACAGGTTTTCAAAGAAGACGGCCGCCGCCATGCTGAACATGTGTTTGTCAGTGATGGACAGTAGCCAGTAGCCCGCATTCGACGCCCCTTGCAGGATGCCGAAAATAAGCAAGGCGCGAAACAGCGAAAGGCGCTGCATCAGGATCCCACCGTACAGCGCGCCAACAATGGTGGCCAGTAGCCCCAGCGTCTTATTCACCACGCCAACTTCACCCGCATCAAACCCAACGCCGCGGATTAAAAAGGTGGTGGTCAGGCTCATGGCGAAAGCATCCCCGAGCTTATACAGCACAATAAGCAGCAGGATCAGCCATGCGTTGTTACGACCAAAGAAGTCTCGCAGCGGAGCCGCAACTGCCTGTTCCAGCGTTTTAGGCACCGGAATGGTGTCAGTTGGTTCAGGTGCTAACAGAGTGGCGATGATACAGGGAATCAACAGTGCAGCCATCAGCCAGTACATCCCTTGCCAGCCCAGCCAGCGATCGGCCATCCACAAGGCCAATCCGCCTGAAACCAGCATCCCTAATCGATAGCCCAGCACGCTGATAGCCGCGCCGGTACCGCGGTCTTCTGCGGGCAATACGTCGGTTTTCCAGGCATCAAAGACGATATCCTGCGATGCCGAGCAAAAAGCGATCACTACTGCGAGTGCGGCCATCCAGCGTAACTGTGTGCCAGGCTCCAGAAAGCCCATCGCAGCGATAGAAATTAACAACAGCACCTGGGTCGCCAGCAGCCAGCCGCGACGCCGACCTAAAAACGGTGGCGTGTAACGGTCCATCAACGGGGACCAGAGAAATTTAAATACGTAGGCCTGACCGACCAGGGAAAAGAAACCGATGGTTTTAAGATCGATATTCTCGACTGTCATCCACGCCTGAAGCGTACCGGAGGTGAGTGCGAGCGGTAAACCGGAGGCGAACCCCAGAATGAGCAGGATAGCTGAACGTGGTTGCTGAAAAATACGTAAGTATTGACTGGACATGGGCTTCTATAGGCCCGACGAACGCCGGGCCATATGGGCAGAAATTAACGAGCGTTCTGCTTGATGAAATCGTGAACGCTGGTGTCCTGAGACATATCAGCGATGGTGTCGGTCAGCACGCTGTTAACGGCATCAGCGATATTTTTGTTAGAGGCTTGCAGTGCACCTTCAACAGAATAGCTTGCGCGGTAGTTTTTGGTCATCTTGTTGCCGTTGGCGGCGGTAGCAATGATGGCGATGTCTGCTTTGGTGGCGATGTTATAGCGCACGCTACCCTGAGACACGTCAGCATACAGCTGGCTAACAATGATTTGCAGGTTGACTGCACCGTTCGGTCCAATCATATAACCGCGTGCGGTCATCTGTTTTTCCAGTACTTCTTGCAGCAGGAAACGCAGGTCGCGGGATGCGGTCAGGGTCACCAACTGGTTGTCGCGGGTGACTTTTGCCAGCGCTTGATCCTGGCGCTGGTCGGCTCCGTTGATGCTAACGGTCACACCCATCAGGCTCGGGTCCTGCTGCGGCAGGGTAATTTTCGGGGAGACTTCAATAGTGGTCGGCGGCGTTGCGCATCCAGCTAACATAAACAGTGCGACAAACGGGACGAGGATTTTTTTAAACATGCCAGGGCTCTCAGCGAATCTAAATTGTATGGTTAGAGAAAATTCCCGCCATCATAACATCGCCAACGATGAGGGGAAGTGGGTAACGCATGTAAATTCATTGTGTTGTCCGTTTTATGACTTTGTGGAGACTATAAACGGACTTTTTGCAATAAATTGGAGTGAGGAATCAGTGAACTTCATCCGTTTGAATGAGAAAATCAGACAAGCGCTAATTTTTTGTTGCTAAGGTGTAATGAAAACGGTAAAAGCGGCTAGTATTTAAAGGGATGGGTGACATCTCAGCGTTGTCGGAGGAAAAATTTCATGATGATTCGTGAGCAAATAGAAGAAAAATTAAGGGCAGCGTTCGAACCCGTGTTCCTCGAAGTTGTGGATGAAAGCTATCGTCACAATGTCCCGGCTGGTTCTGAAAGCCACTTTAAGGTTGTACTGGTTAGCGATCGCTTTACAGGTGAACGTTTTCTTAATCGTCATCGGATGATTTACAGCACGTTAACGGCGGAGCTTTCCACAACCGTTCATGCGCTTGCCCTGCATACCTACACTATTAAGGAGTGGGAAGCGTTGCAGGATACGATTTTTGCATCGCCTCCGTGTCGTGGAGCGGGAAGCATCGCGTAAAAACGGATTTGCAACAACCGACGCTTTTCCAGTATGTTGCTACAGATTATGTGAAAACGGCCTGCGGGCCGTTTTGTTTTGTCTGAATTCTGGGGCAGTCGTACAGTATTCAGACAAAAATTAGCCGGGAATTGTGAAAAAAGCCGCAGCAACGCGCGATAACCGTTCTCGACTCATAAAAGTGATGCCGCTATAATGCGCGTCTTATTTTTCGGAATGTCTTCGGGATGATTCTGACGACAGGGAATGTGATTGCTTATGAGAACATCCCAGTTCCGCGAAGCCAACAACCTGTGCTTGCGGAGAAGAGTTGACCGAGCACTGTGATTTTTTGAGGTAACAAGATGCAAGTTTCAGTTGAAACCACTCAAGGCCTTGGCCGCCGTGTAACGATTACTATCGCTGCTGACAGCATCGAGACCGCTGTGAAAAGCGAGCTGGTCAACGTAGCGAAGAAAGTGCGTATTGACGGTTTCCGCAAAGGAAAAGTACCGATGAATGTTGTTGCTCAGCGTTATGGCGCGTCTGTTCGCCAGGACGTTCTGGGTGACCTGATGAGCCGCAACTTCGTTGACGCGATCATCAAAGAAAAAATCAATCCGGCTGGCGCACCGAACTACGTTCCGGGCGAATACAAACTGGGTGAAGATTTTACTTACGCGGTAGAGTTTGAAGTTTACCCGGAAGTTGAGCTGACTGGCCTGGAAGCAATCGAAGTTGAAAAACCGGTTGTTGAAGTTACCGACGCTGACGTTGACGTAATGCTGGACACCCTGCGCAAGCAGCAGGCTACCTGGAAAGACAAAGACGGCGCTGCTGATGCAGAAGACCGTGTAACCATCGACTTCACCGGTTCTGTAGACGGCGAAGAGTTCGAAGGCGGCAAAGCGTCTGACTTCGTACTGGCGATGGGCCAGGGTCGTATGATCCCGGGCTTTGAAGAAGGCGTTAAAGGCCACAAAGCTGGCGAAGAGTTCACTATCGACGTGACCTTCCCGGAAGAGTACCACGCTGAAAACCTGAAAGGTAAAGCTGCGAAGTTCGTTATCAACCTGAAGAAAGTTGAAGAACGCGAACTGCCAGAACTGACTGAAGAATTCATCAAACGTTTCGGCGTTGAAGATGGTTCCGTAGCAGGTCTGCGCGCTGAAGTCCGTAAAAACATGGAACGCGAGCTGAAAGGCGCTGTGCGTAACCGCGTTAAGTCTCAGGCGATCGAAGGCCTGGTAAAAGCTAACGACATCGACGTTCCGGCTGCTCTGATCGACAGCGAAATCGACGTTCTGCGTCGTCAGGCTGCACAACGTTTCGGCGGCAACGAGAAACAAGCTCTGGAACTGCCGCGTGAACTGTTCGAAGAACAGGCTAAGCGTCGCGTAGTTGTTGGTCTGCTGCTGGGCGAAGTGATTCGTACCAACGAACTGAAAGCTGACGAAGATCGCGTTAAAGGCCTGATCGAAGAGATGGCTTCTGCTTACGAAGATCCGAAAGAAGTTGTTGAGTTCTACAGCAAAAACAAAGAGCTGATGGACAACATGCGTAACGTCGCTCTGGAAGAGCAGGCTGTTGAAGCCGTTCTGGCGAAAGCGAAAGTGACTGAAAAAGCCACTTCCTTCAACGAACTGATGAACCAGCAGGCGTAATTCGTCGCTTTTTTAGCTCGAATTTCGTACGCAAGCCCGTCACCTTTTGGTGGCGGGTTTTTTTTTGTCACGCATTTTGCATGGGAAGAGTGCGAAAACAGCGTTTCAGTGTTAGCGTTACAACAAAAGATTGTTATGCTTGAATTATGGCGATGTCGTACCCATTACTGAGGGACTAGCTGATAATCCGTCCATAAGGTTACAATCAGCACAGCAGGTTTTTTCAAATTTTATCCAGGAGACGGAAATGTCATACAGCGGCGAACGAGATAACTTTGCACCCCATATGGCGCTGGTGCCGATGGTCATTGAACAGACCTCACGTGGTGAGCGCTCTTTTGATATCTATTCTCGTCTACTTAAGGAACGCGTCATTTTTCTGACCGGCCAGGTCGAAGACCATATGGCTAACCTGATCGTGGCGCAGATGCTGTTCCTGGAAGCAGAAAACCCAGAAAAAGATATCTACCTGTACATCAACTCCCCTGGTGGAGTGATCACTGCCGGGATGTCTATCTATGACACCATGCAGTTTATTAAGCCGGACGTCAGCACCATTTGTATGGGCCAGGCGGCCTCAATGGGCGCGTTCCTGCTGACCGCCGGGGCGAAAGGCAAACGTTTTTGCCTGCCTAACTCTCGCGTCATGATCCACCAGCCTCTGGGCGGTTACCAGGGCCAGGCAACGGATATTGAAATTCATGCCCGTGAAATCCTGAAGGTAAAAGGGCGCATGAACGAACTTATGGCGCATCATACGGGTCAATCTCTTGAGCAGATTGAACGTGATACCGAGCGCGATCGCTTCCTCTCCGCTTCTGAAGCGGTAGAGTATGGTCTGGTTGACTCGATTTTGACCCATCGTAATTAATGCCCAGTGCGCAGGTGTGCCGCTATAATTACCTGGAGCGGCACAACGCTGACTAGCGTCTTGCGCCTGAGAATGGCATTTGCGTCGTCGTGTGCGGCACAAAGAACAAAGAAGAGGTTTTGACCCATGACAGATAAACGCAAAGATGGCTCGGGCAAATTGTTGTACTGCTCTTTTTGCGGCAAAAGCCAGCATGAAGTGCGTAAGCTGATTGCCGGTCCATCCGTGTATATCTGCGACGAATGTGTTGATTTATGCAACGACATCATTCGCGAAGAGATTAAGGAAGTAGCACCGCACCGTGAACGCAGTGCGCTGCCGACGCCACATGAAATTCGCAACCACCTGGACGATTACGTTATCGGTCAAGAGCAGGCGAAGAAAGTGCTGGCGGTCGCGGTATACAACCATTACAAACGTCTGCGCAACGGCGACACCAGCAATGGCGTCGAGTTGGGCAAAAGTAACATCCTGCTGATTGGCCCGACGGGTTCCGGTAAAACGCTGCTGGCTGAAACGCTGGCGCGCCTGCTGGACGTTCCGTTCACCATGGCTGATGCCACCACGCTGACCGAAGCCGGTTATGTGGGTGAAGATGTTGAAAATATTATTCAGAAGCTGTTGCAGAAGTGCGATTACGACGTGCAGAAAGCACAGCGTGGGATCGTCTATATCGATGAGATCGACAAGATTTCTCGTAAGTCTGATAACCCATCTATTACCCGTGACGTTTCCGGCGAAGGTGTACAGCAGGCGCTGTTGAAACTGATCGAAGGGACGGTTGCTGCCGTTCCGCCACAGGGTGGTCGTAAACATCCTCAGCAGGAATTCCTGCAGGTTGATACCTCCAAGATCCTGTTTATCTGCGGTGGTGCCTTTGCCGGTCTGGATAAAGTGATTGCTAACCGTGTTGAAACCGGCTCCGGCATTGGTTTTGGCGCAACGGTAAAAGCACAGTCTGATAAAGCCAGCGAAGGTGAACTGCTGTCGCAGGTTGAACCGGAAGATCTGATCAAATTTGGTCTGATCCCTGAGTTCATCGGTCGTCTGCCGGTTGTGGCAACGCTGAGCGAGCTGAGCGAAGAAGCGTTGATCCAGATCCTCAAAGAGCCGAAAAACGCCCTGACCAAGCAGTACCAGGCGCTGTTCAATCTTGAAGGTGTCGATCTGGAATTCCGTGAGGAAGCGCTGGATGCGATCGCTAAGAAAGCGATGGCGCGTAAAACCGGTGCTCGTGGTCTGCGTTCTATCGTCGAAGCCGCGCTGCTCGACACCATGTACGATCTGCCTTCTATGGAAGACGTCGAAAAAGTGGTGATCGATGAGTCGGTGATTGGCGGTCAGAGCAAGCCATTACTGATTTACGGTAAGCCGGAAGCGCAGCAGGCATCTGGCGAATAATTCATCAATTCATACAGACATTTAATTAAAAAGGGGGGATTTTATCTCCCCTTTTATTTTTCCGTAAACATGGCGTTGAATGTGTGGGAAACATCCCCATATACTGACATACATGTTAAAGGTGGTGTGAAGCACAGTCGTACCACCTGATTACCTGGCGGAAACTAAACTAAGAGAGAGCTCTATGAATCCTGAGCGTTCTGAACGCATTGAAATCCCCGTATTGCCGTTGCGCGATGTGGTGGTTTATCCGCACATGGTCATACCCTTATTTGTAGGGCGGGAAAAATCTATCCGTTGTCTGGAAGCGGCTATGGACCATGATAAAAAAATCATGCTGGTCGCACAGAAAGAAGCGTCAACGGATGAGCCGGGTGTAAACGATCTTTTCACCGTCGGGACCGTGGCCTCTATTTTGCAGATGCTGAAACTGCCTGACGGCACCGTAAAAGTGCTGGTCGAGGGGTTACAGCGTGCGCGTATTTCTGCGCTGTCTGACAACGGCGAGCATTTCTCTGCGAAAGCAGAGTACCTTGACTCGCCTGCTATTGATGAGCGCGAACAGGAAGTGCTGGTGCGTACCGCTATCAGCCAGTTCGAAGGCTATATCAAGCTGAACAAGAAAATCCCACCAGAAGTGCTGACGTCGCTGAACAGCATTGACGATCCTGCACGTCTGGCGGATACCATCGCTGCACACATGCCGCTGAAGCTGGCTGACAAGCAGTCCGTGCTGGAGATGTCCGACGTTAACGAACGTCTGGAATATCTGATGGCGATGATGGAGTCTGAAATCGATCTGCTGCAGGTTGAGAAACGCATTCGCAACCGCGTGAAAAAGCAGATGGAAAAATCTCAGCGCGAGTACTATCTGAACGAGCAGATGAAAGCTATTCAGAAAGAACTCGGTGAGATGGACGATGCACCGGACGAAAACGAAGCGTTGAAGCGTAAAATCGACGCGGCGAAAATGCCGAAAGAGGCAAAAGAGAAAGCGGAAGCAGAACTGCAGAAGCTGAAAATGATGTCTCCTATGTCGGCGGAAGCGACCGTGGTGCGTGGCTACATCGACTGGATGGTACAGGTGCCGTGGAATGCGCGTAGCAAGGTCAAAAAAGACCTGCGTCAGGCGCAGGAAATCCTCGATACCGACCATTATGGTCTGGAGCGCGTCAAAGACCGTATCCTTGAGTATCTCGCGGTTCAAAGCCGTGTAAATAAAATCAAGGGGCCGATCCTGTGTCTGGTTGGACCGCCGGGGGTAGGTAAAACCTCTCTGGGGCAGTCCATCGCTAAGGCAACTGGGCGTAAATACATCCGTATGGCGCTGGGCGGCGTGCGTGATGAAGCCGAAATTCGTGGCCACCGCCGGACCTATATCGGTTCTATGCCGGGTAAACTGATCCAGAAAATGGCCAAAGTGGGCGTTAAAAACCCGCTGTTCCTGCTTGATGAGATCGACAAAATGTCTTCCGACATGCGTGGCGATCCGGCTTCCGCACTGCTTGAGGTGCTGGATCCAGAGCAGAACGTGGCGTTCAGCGATCACTACCTGGAAGTGGACTACGATCTCAGCGACGTAATGTTTGTTGCGACCTCTAACTCCATGAATATTCCGGCACCGTTGCTGGATCGTATGGAAGTGATCCGTCTGTCCGGTTATACCGAAGACGAAAAGCTGAACATTGCCAAACGTCACCTGTTGCCGAAACAGATTGAGCGTAATGCGCTGAAAAAAGGTGAGCTGACGGTCGACGATAGCGCCATTGTGGGCATTATTCGTTACTACACCCGTGAAGCAGGCGTACGTAGTCTGGAACGTGAAATCTCTAAACTGTGCCGTAAAGCGGTGAAACAGCTGCTGCTGGATAAATCGCTGAAACATATTGAGATCAATGGCGACAACCTGCACGATTATCTGGGTGTACAGCGCTTTGACTATGGCCGCGCGGACAACGAAAACCGCGTTGGTCAGGTGACGGGTCTGGCGTGGACGGAAGTTGGCGGCGATCTGCTGACTATCGAAACCGCCTGCGTACCGGGTAAAGGTAAGTTGACCTACACCGGTTCTCTGGGTGAAGTCATGCAGGAGTCGATTCAGGCTGCGCTGACCGTGGTGCGTGCGCGTGCGGAAAAACTGGGTATTAACCCGGACTTTTACGAAAAACGCGACATCCACGTTCACGTACCTGAAGGGGCTACGCCGAAAGACGGTCCAAGTGCGGGTATTGCTATGTGTACTGCGCTGGTTTCTTGTCTTACCGGTAACCCAGTTCGCGCCGACGTGGCGATGACGGGTGAGATCACCCTGCGTGGTCAGGTTCTGCCTATCGGTGGTTTGAAAGAAAAACTGCTGGCGGCACACCGTGGCGGCATTAAGACGGTCTTAATTCCCGATGAGAACAAACGTGACCTGGAAGAGATTCCGGACAACGTAATTGCCGATCTTAATATTCACCCGGTGAAACGTATTGAGGAAGTTCTGACTCTTGCATTGCAAAATGAACCCTCTGGAATGCAGGTTGTGACGGCAAAATAGTGACCTCGCGCAAAGAGCATTAATAAAAACAGGGCTGGCAGGCCATTTCGGGCTTGCCAGCCTTTTTTTGTATAGCTAATTTAGATAACGGATTAGGCTTGCCATCATTAACGGGTGTTGTAAGGGCATGGCAGGCCTGATATAACTGCTGCGCGGTCGCACTTTGAAGGATTCAGGTGCGATATAAATTATAAAGAGGAAGAGAAGAGTGAATAAATCTCAACTGATCGACAAAATTGCTGCAGGGGCTGATATCTCTAAAGCTGCGGCTGGACGTGCGTTAGATGCAATTATTGCTTCTGTTACCGAATCTCTGAAAGAAGGTGATGACGTAGCGCTGGTAGGTTTTGGTACTTTTGCCGTTAAAGAGCGTGCTGCCCGTACTGGTCGCAACCCGCAAACAGGTAAAGAGATCACCATCGCCGCGGCTAAAGTACCGGGCTTCCGTGCAGGTAAAGCACTGAAAGACGCGGTAAACTAAGTGATTTCCCCTTTGGGGATGTGACGAAGTACAAGGGCGCATCGACTGATGTGCCTTTTTTATTTGTAATTCCGGTACTTTCTACGCGTTGTGGGCTGACAATTGCCCCTGTTTCTTGTCACAATAGACCTTTGTGCGCAGCGTTCAGGAAACGCTATGCTGCGTGAAGCATATATACTCAAAATCCTTGTTGCCGTTGTTGTCATCAACGCGGGGGCAGCAGAGAGGATAACGCGTATAGTCATCTACAGCGGAGTGTGGTTACACCATGATGGACAGCTTACGCACGGCTGCTAACAGTCTCGTGCTCAAGATTATTTTCGGTATCATTATCGTGTCGTTCATTTTGACCGGCGTGAGTGGTTACCTGATTGGCGGAGGCAATAACTTCGCCGCCAAAGTGAATGGCCAGGAGATCAGCCGCGGGCAGTTCGAGAATGCGTTCAACAGCGAACGTAACCGCATGCAGCAACAGCTGGGCGATCAATACTCCGAGCTGGCCGCTAACGAAGGTTATATGAAAACGCTGCGTCAGCAGGTGCTGAATCGTCTTGTTGACGAAGCACTGCTGGATCAGTATTCCCGCGAGCTTAAGCTCAACATCAGCGACGATCAGGTTAAACAGGCCATTTTCGCCACGCCTGCGTTCCAGGTGGACGGCAAGTTTGATAACAACCGCTACAACGCGATTGTCAATCAAATGGGAATGACTGCAGACCAGTATGCTCAGGCATTACGTAATCAGCTTACGACACAGCAGCTGATTAACGGTGTTGCCGGTACGGACTTCATGCTGAAAGGTGAAACGGACGAACTGGCGGCGCTGGTCGCACAGCAGCGTATCGTGCGCGAGGCGACGATTGACGTTAACGCACTGGCCGCGAAGCAGTCTGTTACCGAGCAGGAAGTTGCCAGCTACTACGAGCAGAATAAAAACAACTTTATGACGCCGGAACAGTTCCGCGTGAGCTACATCAAGCTGGACGCTGCTGCAATGCAGGAGACGGCCAGCGATGCTGATATTCAGTCTTACTATGACCAGCATCAGGATCAGTTCACTCAGCCGCAGCGTAACCGCTACAGCATCATTCAGACCAAAACGGAAGATGAAGCCAAAGCGGTACTGGACGAGCTGAACAAAGGCGGTGATTTTGCTGCGCTGGCGAAAGAAAAATCTGCCGATATCATCTCTGCCCGTAAAGGCGGCGATATGGGATGGCTGGAAGATTCCACCACCCCGGATGAGCTGAAAAATGCTGGTCTGAAAGAAAAAGGCCAACTGTCTGGCGTAATTAAGTCTTCCGTTGGTTTCCTCGTTGCGCGTCTTGACGACGTACAGCCTGCGCAAGTTAAACCGCTGAGCGAAGCCCGTGACGAGATTGCGGCAAAAGTTAAGCAGGAAAAAGCGCTGGATGCGTACTATGCGCTGCAGCAGAAAGTCAGCGACGCGGCCAGCAATGATAACGAATCTCTGGCGGGTGCAGAGCAGGCTGCGGGTATGAAAGCGGTTGAAACGGGCTGGTTTAGCCGTGACAGCCTGCCGGAAGAACTGAATTTCAAACCAGTCGCTGACATCATTTTCAATGGTGGTCTGGTTGGTGAGAACGGTACGCCTGGCAGTAACTCCGATATCATCACCGTGGACGGCGATCGTGCGTTCGTGCTGCGTATTGCAGAGCACAAAGCCGAAGCCGTGAAGCCACTGGCTGAAGTGAAAGAGCAGGTAACTGCGCTCGTTAAGCACAATAAAGCAGAGCAGCAGGCGAAGCTTGATGCCGATAAACTGCTGGCGGATCTGAAAGCCGGTAAAGGCGATGAAGCGATGAAAGCGGCGGGTCTGAGCTTTGGCGAGGCGAAAACGCTGAGCCGTACGGGTCAGGATCCGCTGAGCCAGGCTGCCTTTGGTCTGAGCCTGCCGGCGAAAGACAAACCGAGCTACGGCGTCGCGAACGACATGCAGGGTAACGTTGTTCTGTTGGCGTTGGACGAGGTGAAAGCCGGTTCTATGCCTGAAGCGCAGAAGAAAGCGATGGTTCAGGGGATCACTCAGAACAACGCGCAGATTGTCTTCGAAGCGCTGATGAGCAACCTGCGTAAAGCCGCAAAAATTAAAATCGGGGATGCGCTGGAACAGCAGCAATAACCGAGGCAGTTCGCAAAAAATTGCAAAAAGTTGTATCTACCAAAGGCCGCTTTCGCGGCCTTTTCCATTTCTGATATTTGCCGTTTGTCTGCCGTTCTGCACCTCGCTATCGTGATTCCACTGTTAACAAACAAGGAGAAAACAGTATGAAACATGGAATCAAAGCTCTGCTTATCACTCTTTCATTGACCTGCGCTGGTATGGCCCAAACCGCATTGGCGGCTGAGCCTGTCGCCAAAAGCCAGGCGACTCAAACCAAAGCGGAAAACCCAGGGGCGGCACAAAGCAAAGCCACACAGCCCGCTAAAGCAAGCGACGATGAGGGCACCAGGGTAAGCATCAACAGCGCTTCTGCGGAGGATTTAGCGCGAGTTATGAATGGCGTGGGTCTAAAGAAAGCGCAGGCGATTGTGAGCTATCGTGAGGAGTACGGGCCGTTTAAAACGGTGGACGATTTAAAACAGGTGCCGGGCATGGGCAGTTCACTGGTTGAGCGTAACCTGGCAGTTTTAACACTTTAATAACTTGCAGAGCGCTGAAAGTTTGCCAGACTGTAGAGGTCATACCAGTTATGACCTCTTTACCCAAAAATCTGTTCCTATAAAAACAACGTAAGGCTCCTGCGCTATGCAAACACAAATCAAAGTTCGTGGTTTTCATCTTGATGTCTATCAGCACGTTAACAATGCCCGCTATCTGGAGTTTCTGGAAGAAGCCCGCTGGGATGGTCTGGAAAACAGCGACAGCTTTCAGTGGATGACAGCACACAACATCGCTTTTGTGGTCGTGAATATTAATATCAACTACCGACGACCTGCGGTGCTGAGCGACCTGCTGACTATCACCAGTCAGGTTCAACAGTTAAATGGCAAAAGTGGTGTGTTAAATCAGACCATTACTCTGGAGCCGGAAGGGCAGGTGGTGGCAGACGCGCTGATTACGTTCGTCTGTATTGATTTGAAAACGCAAAAAGCGTTGCCGCTGGAAGGGGAGTTGCGCGAAAAACTGGAGCAGATGGTGCAGTAGTGGCTGCGACTGCCGGAAGGCGACGCTCAAGCGTCTTATCCGGCCTACAAGAGTTGCTGCAACTGCATGTAGGCCGGATACGCAAAGCGCCATCCGGCAATACAATCACTTTAACTCGGTTTTCTGCTTCATTGCCTCCATCACTGCCGGTTTATCCGCCAGATAATGGTTCAGGCCGTTGGCACGCAGATTACACGCCGCACAGTGACCGCAACCGTCACCTTTGATGCCGTTATAGCAGGTCAGCGTTTCTTCGCGTACCAGGTCCAGCTTGCCCCAATAATCGGCCAGTGCCCAGGTTTCGGCTTTATCGATCCACATCAGTGGGGTTTCAAAGCGAATATCTTTCGCCATCCCCAGGCTTACAGCATGGTTCAGGGCTTTAACGAACTCATCGCGACAGTCCGGATAGCCGGAGAAATCGGTCTCACAAACGCCGGTAATGACCGCCTCTGCCTGCACCTGGTACGCGTAAATTGCTGCCAGCGTTAAGAACAGAATATTGCGTCCTGGCACAAAGGTATTGGGAATGCCGTTCGCATCCGGTTCGTAATCGGGTACCGGAATGTTATCGCGGGTCAGGCTGCTGACAGCCAGTTCACTGAGCAATGTGACATCAAGCACTTTGTGCGCGCGCGCGCCAAGTTTTAAGGCCAGGTCACGTGCGACATCAATCTCAGCGCGATGGCGCTGACCATAATCAAAGGTCACGCAGTGCACTTCATCATACTGATGCAGCGCTTGCGCCAGACAAGTCGTGGAGTCCTGACCTCCACTGAATACAACAACGGCACGTTTCATGGCTTTTCCTGACAAAATAACGAAGCCCTTATGGTAGCGCCTGGGCGTGCCGTCGACCAGCTTCTTCACGCGGAAGGAGGTGGCAGCCAGGCTTCGGTAAACTCGAACCAGCCACGAGGATTCAGGCGTACGCCGTTCACGCCCGGTGGCGCGCTGATGCGATAGTGATAATTGAACAGTGGCGTCAGGGTAGCGTCATGCATTAGCGTGGCGAAAACTTGTTGTAAAGCCGCGTGGCGATCGTCCTCATCGGCCTGAATTTGAAGGGCATCCAGGGTCGTTTGCAAATGTGTATATGCTGGCGCATTCAATACATGTGACCAGAGCTGATCGCAGCGCAACCACTGTTCGAGAGTATATTCAGGTGCCTCACCAATCAGCCTGTCGCCCATCATCAGGTCGGCCTGGGCTAAGGGATGATCGCCATCCCAGTTTTTAGCATTATGAAAAATAAGCGTTAATTCACAGCCGAGCAGCGCCAACGCCTGGCGAAGCTGTTCAGCCATAGCGTGAAGTTCTACCGGCAGGTGATAAGCCAGCGTCAGCTTTTCCGGCAGCGCTACCTCGTCGAGTTCATCCCATTGCGGGATAGTCCATCCGGGGAGCAGTGCATTGCTTGGCGTGATCAGATTTTCATCCACTTCAAGCGTTTGTAGCAGGGAAGAACGGTGGATGATATTGATCAGTCTACGGGCCTGCTGCGTATTCAGTCGCGCGCTTTTTCTGAGCGTGAGATAGCAAAAACCGAGGCTGATCCCACTGCTTACCTGGCTTAGCATAGGCAACTCTTCGGGTTTACCAATCGCAATTTGCACCGGATGGCGACAGCTGGTGCCCAAATCCTGGGAGAAGAGCTGCGGGGTTATCCAGTATTCAATGGCTTTTAGCAGCGGATGACTCAGATGGTAGTGATCGTGACTCTCGATACGCACCAGCTCAGGAGTAAACAGCGTCAGCCGGAACGGGCCGGTACCCACAAACGGGTGCTCAGGATGCGCCAGGTGACTGCTGTAGCTTGCCAGACGGTGCGCCAGCCAGAAGTCGGGACGATGCAGAATAAAGGTCAGACACTGGGGATGCGTCACCTCAATGCGCTTTACGCTGATAAACAGCTTATTCAGCGCGGGGAGTTCTAACAGCTTCAGCAACTGCTGATGTAGCTGTGTGCTGCTGACCGCATCGCCGTTATGCCAGTACAGGGTGGAACGAATATAGAAATCCCAGCGCAGGCCGTCAGCGGAGATATTCCAGTGGTGGGCTAAGTCTCCACAGGGACGTTGCGTAGTGCTGTCAAACCGGGTCAGGCCAGAGAAAACTTGTCCAGCGAGGTGTTGCTCCGCGCGACCGGGGAGAAAACCGGGGTGCAAGGGGTCGAGCGGGCGGTAATAGGGTATACGCAGGGTTGGCGTGTCGTTTTGCCACTGACCGCCCATAAACGGTTGTAGCAGTGTTCTCAATTCGCCCGGCGCCAGCTGAGCCAGTTCCAGTACGCTAAGCTGCTCGCCCTTTTGCAGGGCCTGTTCCATCATGGTGTTGCGCAGTGAATCTGGCGTCACTAAAAACCGCAGCTGCCCGCGTTTCCCGCGCCCCGACTGGGCATGCCACTCCAGCCAGCCCGCATCCTGCGCTTGCTTTAGCAGGGTACGTACATGGCGTTCGCTACAAAAACAGCGTTCGGCCAGTTCCCCGACGGTCACCGACTGCGGTTCGCCGTTCGAGGGCAGCCACAGGCGTTGGTACTGGTTCAGGCGATTAAGCAGACGCATTAATACTTTTTCCTTCAGGATGTTCGTTAACGGTTTATGCGTAGAGAAACCCGGAACAATTCATTTTATCTATTCACTATTACTTCCGTATATCTCAGGTGATACTGGATCACAAGTTAACCGCGTCACAGTGTGGAGAAAGAAATGGCTCGTCTGGCTGCATTTGATATGGATGGCACCCTTTTGATGCCGAATCACCATTTAGGTGACGAAACGCTTTCAACGCTGTCGCGCCTGCGTGAACGCGATATTACTCTGACATTTGCTACCGGCCGACATGTGCTTGAGATGCGCCATATTTTAGGCTCGATCTCACTGGACGCCTTTTTGATCACGGGTAATGGCACGCGCATTCACTCTGTTGAGGGCGATGTGTTACACCGTCAGGATCTGGATCCGAATGTCGCGGATATTGTGTTGCATCAGAAGTGGGACACTACCGCCAGCATGCATGTCTTTAATGACAATGGCTGGTTCACCGGACAAGAGATCCCCTCGCTGCTGCAGGCGCATGTATATAGCGGATTTCGCTATCAGATCGTCGATGTGAAACGTATTCCGGCGCATCAGGTCACCAAAGTCTGCTTCTGCGGCGATCATGACTCTCTTATCCAATTGCGCATTCAACTGAATGAAGCGCTGGGTGAACAGGCGAATCTCTGTTTTTCCGCGTTTGATTGCCTTGAGGTGCTGCCGCTGGGCTGTAATAAAGGATCGGCATTGGCGGTGTTGAGCGACCATTTAGGTTATTCAATGGCCGAGTGTATGGCGTTTGGCGATGCCATGAACGATCGCGAAATGTTAGGCAGCGTTGGGCGCGGGCTGATTATGGGTAACGCGATGCCGCAACTGATTGCTGAACTGCCTCATTTATCGGTGATTGGGCATTGCCGTAATCAGGCAGTGTCACACTTTTTGACGCATTGGCTGGACAATCCACATCTACCTTATTCCCCCGAATGAGAGATCCCTTCCAGCAAGCCAGACTTCGCGTCTGGCTTTTTTTTATCCCATTAATGGGTGTTCAGTAGTTGGGCAAGCTCCGCTTTCCACGGCGTTAAATCACCGATGTGTGCATCGACCCACTGTGGGTTGTAGTAGGTTTCCAGATAGCGTTCGCCGCTGTCACACAACAGTGTCACCAGCGAACCGGTAACGCCTGCATCGCGCATACGGGCGGCAAGTTGTAGCGTTCCCCACATGTTTGTGCCGGTAGAGGCGCCGACCTTGCGGCCCAACTGCGTTTCCAGCCAGTGTGCGGTGGCCACGCTTGCGGCATCCGGCACGCGCAGCATTTCATCGACCACGTCAGGAATGAAAGACGGTTCGACACGCGGGCGGCCAATGCCTTCAATTTTACTTCCTACCGGACTGCGTAACGTGGCATCGCGATCCTGCCAGAAGGGCAGAAAGACCGAGTTTTCCGGGTCTACCACCATCAGTTGAGTATCGTAGCCCTGACAGCGAATATAGCGGCCAATGGTTGCTGAGGTGCCACCGGTTCCGGCGCTCATCACAATATGGCGGGGAACGGGGTTGGGCTCGCACTGCATCTGACGAAAGATGCTGTCGGCGATATTATTATTGCCGCGCCAGTCGGTGGCGCGCTCAGCGTAAGTGAACTGGTCCATGTAATGACCGTTCAGCTCACGCGCCAGTTGCTCAGAGGCCGCATAGATTTCGCAGGCGCTTTCCACGAAATGACAGCGACCGCCGTAAAATTCAATCTGTTCAACTTTACGTTTTGCCGTACAGGAAGGCATGACGGCAATAAATGGCAACCCTAACAGTCGAGCGAAATAAGCCTCAGAGACCGCCGTTGAACCGGACGATGATTCAATGATGGTGGTGCCTTCTTTGATCCAGCCATTGCACAATCCGTACAGAAACAGTGAGCGCGCCAGACGATGCTTCAGACTCCCGGTCGGATGCGTGCTCTCATCTTTTAAATAGAGCTGAATGCCCGGGAACGCCGGTAGCGACAGGCGAATGAGATGCGTATCCGCAGAACGCTGATAATCCGCGTTGATTTCATTGATGGCGTTTTTAACCCAGGAGCTATTCATCATTAATAGATATCCATTTGTCATTTTGTGCCCAGAATAGCGAAAAGCACGGAAAAAATTGTTGCCATTTAGCCTTTAAAATAGAATGTAAGGAGAAAATTCTTCTCTGTGGAGTGGATATGTTAGACAAAATTGACCGCAAGCTACTCGGCTTACTGCAACAGGACTGCACCCTTTCTTTGCAGGCATTAGCAGATGCCGTTAATCTGACTACCACCCCTTGCTGGAAACGTCTCAAACGACTTGAGGATGACGGTATCCTGCTGGGCAGAGTCGCCCTGTTGGATCCAGAAAAACTGGGGCTGGGACTCACCGCGTTTGTGCTGATCAAAACTCAGCATCACAGCAGCGAATGGTATTGCCGCTTTGTCACTGAAGTGACCGGAATGCCCGAGGTTCTGGGGTTTTGGCGTATGGCAGGGGAGTATGACTACCTGATGCGAGTGCAGGTTGCTGATATGAAAAGCTATGATGAATTCTATAAGCGCCTGGTGAACAGCGTACCGGGCCTGTCTGACGTCACTTCCAGCTTTGCCATGGAACAGATTAAATACACAACTGCTCTACCTATTGAATAATTCTCCCGGCGCTTATTGCCGGAAACCTTGTCAGGACATAACGCGTGCGATTATTTGCTCAATTAAGCTGGTACTTCCGCCGGGAGTGGCGTCGCTACCTCGGGGCAGTGGCCTTGCTTATCATCATCGCTATCCTTCAGCTTATTCCGCCGAAAGTGGTCGGGATCATTGTGGATGGCGTGACGACTCAACGCTTCACCACCGAGCGGGTGCTGATGTGGGTGGGGACAATTGCCCTGATTGCCGTGGTGGTTTATTTGCTGCGTTATGTCTGGCGCGTGCTGCTGTTTGGCGCATCCTACCAACTGGCGGTTGAGCTGCGGGAAGATTATTACCGTCAGTTGAGTCGCCAGCATCCTGAATTTTATTTGCGTCACCGTACGGGCGATCTGATGGCGCGGGCAACCAACGATGTCGATCGCGTCGTATTTGCCGCCGGAGAAGGGGTGCTGACGCTGGTAGATTCGCTGGTTATGGGGTGTGCGGTGCTGATCGTGATGTCAACGCAGATAAGTTGGCAACTGACGCTCATTGCGCTGCTGCCGATGCCGGTGATGGCGTTGATGATCAAACGTTACGGCGATCGACTCCATAACCGTTTTAAGCTGGCGCAGGCGGCGTTTTCCAGTCTCAACGATCGTACTCAGGAAAGCCTGACCAGTATTCGTATGATCAAGGCCTTTGGGCTGGAGGATCGGCAGTCGGCATTATTTGCCGCTGATGCTGAAGATACCGGTAAGAAAAACCTTCGTGTGGCGCGCATTGATGCCCGCTTTGATCCTACCATTTATATCGCCATTGGTATGGCTAACCTGCTGGCGATTGCCGGGGGAAGCTGGATGGTGGTTCACGGCTCGCTGACGCTCGGGCAGCTCACCAGCTTTATGATGTATCTCGGTCTGATGATTTGGCCGATGCTGGCGCTGGCCTGGATGTTTAATATCGTCGAACGCGGCAGCGCCGCGTATAGCCGAATTCGCGCCATGCTGGCAGAAGCGCCGGTAGTGGATGACGGTACTGAACCGGTGCCGGAAGGACGCGGCGAGCTGGCGGTGGCGATTCGCGAATTTTGTTACCCGCAAACCACCCACCCGGCGCTGGAAAATGTGAATTTCCAGCTCAAACCTGGACAGATGCTGGGCATCTGTGGTCCGACCGGCGCGGGAAAAAGTACGGTACTGTCGCTGATCCAGCGTCATTTTGATATCACCCAAGGCGATGTGCGCTTTCATGATATCCCATTAATGCGCTTACAGCTGGATAGCTGGCGCAGCCGACTGGCGGTTGTCAGCCAGACGCCATTCCTGTTTTCCGATACCGTCGGTAATAACATCGCCTTAGGACGCCCGCAGGCCACGCAGGAAGAGATCGAGCATGTGGCGCGCCTTGCCAGCGTTCATGAGGATATTTTACGTCTTCCTCAGGGCTACAACACCGAAGTGGGCGAACGCGGGGTGATGCTGTCTGGCGGGCAAAAACAGCGTATTTCTATCGCTCGAGCGTTATTGCTGAACGCTGAAATTCTGATTCTGGATGATGCGCTGTCGGCGGTGGATGGTCGTACCGAACATCAGATCCTACATAACCTGCGCCAGTGGGGCGAAGGCAGAACCGTGATTATCAGCGCACACCGTTTATCGGCTCTGACGGAAGCCAGCGAGATTATCGTGATGCAGCATGGGCATATTGCTCAGCGCGGTGAGCATGAATCTTTAGTGCAACAGCCCGGTTGGTATCGCGACATGTACCGCTATCAGCAACTTGAAGCGGCGCTGTCTGATGCACCAGAGATAAACGAGGAGGCGGCTAATGCGTAGTTTCGGGCAATTATGGCCAACTCTGAAAAGACTGCTGGCGTATGGTTCCCCATGGCGAAAACAGCTGGCGATTGCGGTAGTTATGCTGTGGGTGGCGGCTGCGGCGGAAGTCAGCGGTCCGCTGCTGATTAGCTATTTTATCGATAACATGGTGGCGAAGAACAATCTGCCATTGGCGATGGTTGCCGGGCTGGTTGCGGCCTATGTCGGTCTGCAACTGCTGGCGGCAGGTCTGCATTACGCTCAGTCATTGCTGTTTAACCAGGCGGCGGTTGGCGTAGTACAACAGTTACGCACCGACGTAATGGACGCTGCGCTGCGTCAGCCGCTCAGCGCTTTTGATACTCAGCCCGTCGGGCAGCTTATCTCCCGCGTGACCAATGATACTGAAGTTATTCGCGACCTTTACGTGACGGTGGTCGCAACGGTCCTGCGCAGCGCGGCCTTAATCGGCGCGATGTTGGTGGCAATGTTCAGCCTGGAATGGCGCATGGCGCTGGTGGCAATGGCCATTTTCCCGGCCGTGCTGGTGGTGATGGTGATTTACCAACGCTACAGCACCCCGATTGTGCGCCGGGTGCGCGCTTATCTGGCGGATATTAACGATGGCTTTAACGAAGTCATCAACGGCATGAGCGTTATCCAGCAGTTCCGCCAGCAGGCAAGGTTTGGCGAGAGAATGGGCGAGGCCAGCCGCTCGCACTATATGGCGCGTATGCAAACCCTGCGACTGGATGGTTTTTTGCTGCGTCCGCTGCTGAGCCTGTTCTCGGCACTGATCCTCTGCGGTTTGCTGATGCTGTTCAGTTTTACCTCTGGCACCTCCATCGAGGTTGGCGTGCTGTACGCGTTCATCAGCTACCTCGGCCGTTTGAACGAACCGCTGATCGAGTTGACCACCCAGCAATCAATGCTGCAGCAGGCGGTTGTCGCTGGTGAGCGAGTGTTCGAACTGATGGATGGGCCTCGTCAGCGCTATGGTGAAGACGATCGCCCGCTCAAAAGCGGAGACATTGAGGTGGATAACGTGTCATTTGCCTATCGCGACGACAACCTGGTGCTGCAAAACATCAGTCTGTCCGTGCCTTCGCGCAGCTTTGTGGCTTTGGTCGGACACACAGGCAGCGGCAAAAGCACGCTGGCAAGCCTGCTGATGGGATATTACCCGCTGACGCAGGGGGAAATCCGCCTTGACGGACGTCCGTTGTCTTCTCTGAGCCACGGTGCGTTACGTCAGGGCATCGCGATGGTGCAGCAGGATCCGGTGGTGATGGCGGATACCTTCCTGGCAAACGTCACGCTGGGTCGCGATATCTCAGAAGAGCGGGTCTGGCAGGCTCTGGAGACCGTGCAACTGGCAGAACTGGCTCGGGGTTTGAGCGAGGGGATTCATACCCGGCTGGGCGAGCAGGGCAATAATCTCTCCGTTGGGCAGAAACAGCTGCTGGCGCTGGCGCGGGTATTGGTTGAAACACCGCAGGTGCTGATTCTCGATGAAGCCACGGCCAGTATTGATTCCGGTACTGAACAGGCCATTCAGCACGCGCTGGCGGCGGTCCGTGAACACACTACGCTGGTGGTGATTGCGCATCGGTTATCGACGATTGTCGATGCGGATACCATTCTGGTGCTGCATCGCGGTCAGGCGGTTGAGCGTGGTACGCACCAGCAATTACTGGCGGCGCAAGGCCGTTACTGGCAGATGTATCAGCTGCAACTGGCGGGCGAAGAGTTAGCCGCCAGCACACAAGAGGATTCTGTTATCGCCTGACGGCGCAGTGCTTATCCGGCCACGCGGTATCGTAGGCCGGGTAAGGCGTTTACGCCGCCATCCGGCAATCAACAATCTGGTGCAAAAATGTAACGCACTATGCACCGTTATAGTGCGTTTTTTCTTTTTCTCTCCCGGCAGTACCCGGCGAACCTGAATCATTCCGCGTTTTTCATTCCTGGCACACCCCTTGCAATATTCCTCTCGTGTATCTGCAGCCACTACTGAATTCTGACTGGAGGGGATCTATGAAGCTGGTTACCGTGGTAATCAAACCGTTCAAACTGGAAGACGTCCGTGAAGCACTGTCGTCTATTGGTATTCAGGGGCTGACCGTCACCGAAGTGAAGGGGTTTGGCCGACAGAAAGGTCATGCTGAGCTGTACCGTGGGGCTGAATATAGCGTCAATTTTCTGCCAAAGGTGAAGATTGATGTGGCGATTGCCGACGACCAACTGGATGGCGTGATTGATGTCATCAGTAAGGCGGCATACACCGGAAAAATTGGCGACGGCAAAATCTTCGTCGCCGAGCTGCAACGTGTGATTCGTATTCGTACCGGCGAAGCCGACGAAGCCGCACTGTAACTTCTGGCACACAGTGATAGGAAACCAAAAAATGAAGATAGCAACGATGAAAACGGGTATTGCTTCACTGGCGCTACTGCCGGGACTGGCGATGGCGGCACCGGCGGTTGCGGATAAAGCAGATAACGCTTTTATGATGATCTGTACCGCGCTGGTGCTGTTTATGACTATCCCTGGCATTGCGTTGTTCTACGGCGGTTTGATTCGCGGTAAGAACGTGCTGTCGATGCTGACTCAGGTGACGGTGACATTCGCTCTGGTTTGTATTCTATGGGTGGTTTATGGCTACTCACTGGCCTTTGGCGAAGGGAATAATTTCTTCGGCAACTTCAACTGGGTATTGCTGAAGAACATCGCGCTGACGGCGGTCACGGGGAGCTTCTACCAGTACATTCACGTTGCTTTTCAGGGATCTTTTGCCTGCATCACCGTTGGGCTGATTGTCGGGGCGCTGGCTGAGCGTATTCGTTTCTCTGCGGTGCTGATTTTTGTGGTGGTGTGGTTAACGCTGTCGTACATCCCCATTGCACATATGGTCTGGGGCGGCGGATTGCTGGCTTCTCACGGCGCACTGGATTTTGCGGGCGGGACGGTCGTGCACATCAACGCAGCGATTGCCGGTCTGGTTGGCGCTTATCTGATTGGCAAACGCGTCGGTTTTGGCAAAGAAGCCTTTAAACCGCATAACCTGCCGATGGTCTTCACCGGTACCGCTATTCTCTACATTGGTTGGTTTGGCTTTAACGCCGGTTCAGCGGGAACGGCGAATGAAATTGCTGCACTGGCCTTCGTCAATACCGTGGTCGCCACCGCTGCCGCCATCCTCGGATGGATCTTCGGTGAATGGGCGCTGCGTGGTAAACCGTCTCTGCTGGGCGCCTGTTCCGGTGCTATTGCAGGTCTGGTGGGCGTAACACCTGCATGTGGCTACATCGGTGTCGGCGGGGCGCTGATTATCGGTGTGGTTGCGGGGTTGGCTGGTCTGTGGGGCGTAACCATGCTGAAGCGTTTTCTGCGCGTGGACGATCCGTGTGACGTGTTTGGCGTGCACGGCGTGTGCGGTATTGTTGGCTGCATCCTGACCGGGGTTTTCGCTGCCAGCTCTCTGGGCGGCGTGGGATTTGCTGAGGGTGTTACCATGGGGCATCAGCTGCTGGTGCAACTGGAAAGCGTGGCGATCACCATCGTCTGGTCCGGCGTGGTGGCCTTCATTGGCTATAAGCTGGCGGATATGACGGTGGGTCTGCGCGTACCGGAAGAGCAGGAACGCGAAGGTCTGGATGTGAACAGTCACGGCGAGAACGCTTACAACGCTTGATGTTTCAATCTGCCGGATGGTAACGCTTTTGCGCCACCATCCGGTAATTCTCAATTGCGATTACGCATTACCCCTTCCTGCACGGTAGAGGCGACCAGCACGCCGTCCTGCGTATAAAACTCCCCGCGTACAAAACCTCTGGCACCGGAGGCCGAAGTACTCTCGACGTTATACAACAGCCACTCATTAATATTGAACGGACGGTGGAACCACATTGAATGGTCAATGGTGGCGATCTGAATCCCTTTTTCCAGAAAACCAATCCCGTACGGTTGCAGCGCTACAGGTAGGAAGTTCAGGTCTGAGGCATAACCCAGCAGATATTGATGGACGCGCAGATCGTCCTGCAGCTCGCCGTTTGCACGGATCCATACCTGGCGCGCCGGAGGTGCGACGTGACCTTTTAAGGGGTTATGAAATTCAACCGGGCGCACTTCCAACGGACGATCGTTGATAAATTTTTCTTTCAACAGCGGCGGCAGCAAATGCGCCACTGACCGGGCAATTTCTGTTTCTGATTTCAGCTCATCGGGACCCGGCGCATCCGGCATGGTTTTCTGATGCTCAAATCCGTCTTCCGGTGCCTGGAAAGAGGCGGTCATGTAAAAAATGGGTTTACCATTCTGAATTGCGGCAACGCGGCGCGCGCTGAAGCTGTTACCATCACGCAAGACTTCTACATCATAGATGATGGGTTTTTGGCTATCGCCGGGGCGTAAAAAATAGCTGTGGAAGGAGTGCACCAGACGCTCTTCCGGTACGGTTTCTTTGGCGGCATACAGCGCCTGACCGACAACCTGTCCCCCAAAAACCTGACGTAACCCTAAGTCTTCACTTTGGCCCCGAAAGAGTCCTTCTTCAATTTTTTCCAGATTTAACAATGTCAGCAAATTTTTCAGCGCCAGACTCATACGTGCTCTCCAGGTTATATCGATCTCGCAGCGAGGTAGGCAGAGTATAACGCAATTTTGAAAGTGGTCCGATGGGTGCAATTGTCTGAATTAAAGGCCTATTACAGGCAAAAACAGCTGTCTTGTGCCACACTTAGTCACGTTATGTTTTTGTTAACCACTCTTCTGGCGAGGAAAGTTCTCGCTGGTGCATAGATGATAAGGAGAATTTAATGAAACTCGTGCACATGGTAAGTGGTTTAGCGGTTGCGGTCGCTCTGGCGGCCTGTGCTGATAAAAGTGCAGATATTCAGACACCTGCGCCAAGCCCTAATACGTCAATTGCTGACACACAGTCTAAAATTCAACAGCCAAATGTTTCTGGTACGGTATGGATCCGCCAGAAAGTGGCCTTGCCACCCGATGCGGTGCTGACCGTCACGCTGTCAGATGCGTCGCTGGCCGATGCACCGTCAAAAGTGCTGTCGCAAAAAGCGGTCCGTACTGAAGGTAAGCAGGCCCCATTCAGCTTTGTATTACCATTTAACCCGGCAGATATTCAGCCTAACGCCCGTATTCTGCTGAGTGCGGCAATTACGGTTAATGACAAACTGGTCTTTATTACTGATACCGTTCAGACGGTCATTAATCAGGGTGGTACGAAAGCCGATCTGACGCTGGTTCCTGTACAGCAAACAGCAGTACCGGTTCAGGCAAGCGGTGGGGCAGCCACCACGGTGCCGTCAACGTCACCAACCCAGGTGAATCCTTCTTCTGCCGTTCCTGCTCCCACGCAGTACTAAGGCAGTCGTAACCCTCTCCGCCTGGAGAGGGTTAGTACACCCAGCGATAGCGCTGTAAATCGATCTGCCCGCTTCCTGAAACCACTATTCCCTCTGCCAGCAACGCCTGACGCTGCCGTTGTAAGTCGGGGCCGGTCAGCGAAATGGCACCATGACGATTAACCACCCGATGCCAGGGCAAAGTGCTGCCTTCGGGGAGACGCTTAAGCACGCCGCCGACCTGGCGCGCAGCGCGCGGCGAACCGGCAAGCCTGGCAACATCGCCATACGTGGTGACGAAACCTTCGGGGATTGACGCGACGATTTGCCAGACGCGTTGGGGGAAAGTGTCTTGTATATCCATTATTTATTCCTGCGCTAATCCTCCAGCATAATGCCGAATGGCGAGGGAGTGAAGCCGCATTGCACAAGAAAACAGCATCCGATGCTGGATGGGTTGCAATTACAGGGTGCAGCAGTGATAATGCGCCTGCGCGTTGGTTAACAACGCTCTCAATGGGGGCTCTGTTGGTTCTCCCGCAACACTACTCTGTTTACCAGGTCAGGTCCGGAAGGAAGCAGCCAAGGCAGATGACGTGTGTGCCGGGATGTAGCTGGCAGGGCCCCCACCCAATTCTGCCGTCCGGCAATTTCCCTTCTGCTTATCTTCTTTTCTTTGTCATCGTAATGTCATTTTATTGTCATCAAATGCTGTCAATGTGTTTCGGGGATGTTATTTGATGCTTTTGCCACCGCCATCGCGCTGTAACGACAGGGTCTTACATTCGGTGTGTTTTGGCTGACCACAAGGATTTTCTACGATGTCGACCGCTGTATTGAATGTCAAAATTGATGAGGCGCTAAAAGAAAAGCTTCGCCATTACGCTGAAGTGCATAATGAAAATTTAAGTGTTGCGACGGAAAAACTGCTGCTGATTGCGTTTACCGCCGTTGAAGAGGCGGGAGTCTCCGCTGAGGATATCGATAGCCAGCATACGGA
The DNA here is from genome assembly GCF_002042885.1 of Citrobacter portucalensis. Classification (GTDB taxonomy): domain Bacteria; phylum Pseudomonadota; class Gammaproteobacteria; order Enterobacterales; family Enterobacteriaceae; genus Citrobacter; species Citrobacter portucalensis. Next base: position 188,706 of record NZ_MVFY01000008.1, on the reverse strand, counting down.
AGAGTCCGTAGTTGAAGCACTGACTCCTAAAGAAATCAAAGCATTGCGCAGACTACTGAAGAAGAAAAAATGAAACAACAACCGCTCTCAACTGCCAGTAATTACGGAGAAGCTTGTGAAATGCTGCGCTCCGGTTATGTGAAACATGTCCGCCTGAGCTGGAATGTCGGCAGCGACGAGTTCTTCCGTATTGCCTCAGACTGGTGTGATGCCGGGGCAAAAATTAAGAAAGACGGTGAAAATTTCGTGATTTCACTGAAGGGTTTTCCGGTTCCCCCTCAGCGGTAATATCACCGGGACTCTCTCATCCATCCCGGCTTATAAGGGCGAGTCCTTTGACTCGTCGCTTAGATTATTTTGCGTACTTTCCCGCTGCTGGCCTGCAAACGCAGGTTATCCCAAATGGGTTGTAACACCCTGAAGGTGGCACGCGCTGTGTCATCCGGCAACGTGAAAGGCATACGCAAAAAACGATCGAATGCGCCATCAAGCCCAAACCGCGTACCGGTTCCTAATTGAATGCCTACGCTTTCGGCGCGCGTAGCGAATAGCGTTGCCAGCGTATCGGGCAGTTCAACCCAAAAAGAGAGTCCTCCCTGTGGCTGGGTAAACTGCCACTCCGGGAAATGTGCGTTCATCAGGCTCGAGCACAGATCGCGCTGCGATGTGAGTAGCCGTCTTCTGTCAGGAAGAAAGTCGGCGGCGTTATCCAGCAGCCAGCTGGTGGCAAGTTGTTCAAGCACCGGGGAGCCTAAATCGAAGGTGTCGCGGGTTTGTACCAGCGCCGCAATGGTTCGCGCCGACGCCCGGATCCAGCCCAGACGTAATCCCCCCCAAAAGCTTTTCCCGGCTGAACCCAATAGAATGATCGGCGCGTCGCGATTGAATGCGGCAAGCGGCGGCGGCGGGGCGTCATACCACAGGTTCACCATCGTCTCATCGACCACCAGGGTAGTGCGGGTTCGTTCGGCAATATCCGCCACGACCTGGCGAGTTGCAGCGTCCATGCAACGCCCGGTCGGATTGTGAAAGTCCGGCATCAGGTAGGCCATTCTCGGTGCGGTTTGCGCGATGGTGGCGACCAGACCCGCGGTATCCCAACCGTGCTCGGGTAGCGACACGCCGACGGGGCGACAGGATGCGCCTTGAATCGCGGCAATCGCCAGCGGATAAGTGGGGTGATCGACCACTACGCGATCGCCGGGGCCGGTGAGCAAACGCAGGATCAGCGCCAGGCCGCTGACTGCACCATTCACGACCATGATTTCATCGGGCTGCGTCGGGAGCCCGCGATCGCAATAATGCTGAGCGATGGACTCACGCAATACCGACAGCCCCTGCGGCAAATACCCGGAGCTCAGCAAATGCTGTGGCATAGCAAACAGCGCCTGCTGGTAAGCCTGATGAATTTCGGGACCGGCACTTAGCGCCGCCGTGGACAAATCAAGCGCTGTGCCGGTGCTGGTCCGGGTTGGCACATGGCGAATATGTTCCGGCAGGATCACCCGTGAGCCGCTACCATGACGGCTTTCCAGATATCCCTCTTCACGCAGTTGCGCCATAGCGCTGGCGACGGTAGTTCGACTTACTTGCAGGACGACGGCGAGCTCGCGTTCACCCGGTAAGCGGCTATCCAGCGCCAGCCGACCATCGAGAATAAGCAGACGTAACGCTTCTGCCAGCTGTCGCCAGATGGGCGTTCGCGAGGGGCTTTCCAGCCAGTGTCCGAGCAGGCGTTGCAAAGACTGACTTCCATAACGGCGAGATGACATAACAGTCCACTTTTTGAAAACTGGACATTAATCATAGTGCCAATTGCGGTGAAGATGAAAGTTATCCGAGAGTGGGAGGGAAATGCATGCTGCGTCGTTTACTTCAGTTATATATCGGGCTGGCGCTGTACGGTGTATCGACGGCCATGTTTGTCCGTGCTGATTTAGGGGCCGATCCGTGGAACGTGTTTCACCTGGGTGTAGCCAATTTATTGTCGATGAATATCGGCGTGGTGATTATTGCCGTTGGCGTGTTGGTGTTGCTGGCGTGGATACCGTTACGCCAGCGTCCAGGCTTTGGCACGCTGAGCAACGTGATTATGATCGGGCTGGCGGCAGATGCCGCGCTGCTGGTGATTCCTGGATTTGAATCTCTGCTGGCGCGCAGCGGGCTGCTGGTGTCAGCGGTAATATTGAATGCGTTAGCAACCAGCCTGTACATTGGCGCAGGTTTTGGCGCCGGTCCGCGTGATGGTCTGATGACCGGTATCCACACGCGTACCGGCTGGCCAGTACGACGAATTCGAACCGCAATCGAAGTGTCGGTGCTGCTTATCGGTTGGCTGCTGGGGGGAACCGTGGGGGTTGGTACGGTGCTGTATGCCTTGGCTATCGGACCGTTGATTCAGCTTTGCCTGCCGTGGTTTCGGCATCAGCCGCAGTCATGTACGCGTATCAGGAATGCACCTGGGGCGCGATCGCCTACTGGCGACTAAACTTAACCTCGACTGACGCGGCCGGAATCGGCTTGCCGCGCAGTACACTTCGGAGGTTTTTCTCATGAAGTATGTTGATGGCTTTGTGGTTGCCGTACCCGCTGAAAACAAGGAGGCGTACATTGCGATGGCGGCAAAAGCAGCTCCGCTTTTCAAGGAGTTCGGTGCATTGCGCGTAGTGGAGTGCTGGGCAGATGATGTCCCCGACGGCAAACTGACCGATTTTCGCATGGCTGTGAAAGCACAGGAGCATGAAGAAGTGGTATTCAGCTGGATTGAATACCCTTCCAAAGAGGTCCGCGATGCGGCGAATCAGAAGATGATGTCCGATCCCCGTATGAAGGAGTTCGGTGAATCTATGCCATTTGATGGCAAGCGAATGATCTACGGTGGATTTGCGCCCATTATGGAAGAGTGATGTGACTGGCTGTGCGGCGTGCCGCCAGCCATCTCAACATCAACAGCAATGTTAAAGCCGTTTTTCTGCCCACAGAATAAATTCCGCCTTCGGCAGCGCTTTGCTGTAAAGCCAGCCCTGACCGTACTGGACGCCGTGCTGGCGTAGCCAGGCTTCCTGATTCTCGGTTTCGATACCTTCCGCCACCATCTCCAGCTTCAACGTTTTCGCTATCTCGATAATATGTGGCGTCACGTTGTTGTACTCCAGTGCATCAACGAACGATTTGTCTATTTTCAGGATGTCGACATCCAGATCCTGTAAATAGCTCAGGCTGGAATAGCCGGTGCCAAAATCATCGATATAGATCGAGTGGCCTGCCTGACGGTATTTAGCAATAAACGGCGCGCTGTTTTTCGGGTCGGCAAACTCGCGTTCGGTTAGTTCCAGCGCGATTTGCGTAGGCTTAAGTTGCCAGTGGTTCACTTTCTGGCTTAACAGAGCAGGAAGCGTTTCGGAGGCGAGATCGGCTGACTCAAGATTGATGGATATATGCTGCTCCGGATGCTGACGCAGCCATTTACCTAAATCTTCAAATACGCTTTCAATAATCAACCGTGTGAGAGGCTCTGTCAGCCCGGTCTCTTGCGCCAGCGCGACGAAAATTTCTGGCGACAGATAGCTTCCGTCAGCCTGTTGCCAGCGAGCCAGTGCTTCAGCCCCGACGACTTTTCCCGTTTTGAGCGAGATAATCGGTTGGTAGTAGACCTTGATATCCCGATGCTGGATAGCGTCCTGTAATTGGTGATGGGGCGACTGTAAGCGGCGCAAAATGCGCAAAACAAAGGCGGCGGTGAGCAATCCGATAAGAATGCCTGCCGGAAGCCAGATCAGCGCCTGTCGGTGCCAGGTTTTTTGTAACGGCAGGGTAGATGCCCAGGTTACGATCGTAATACCCAACTCAGGAAAGGGGCGGGCGTTATAAATGCTGCCATCTTTTTTAAAATGAGTAATCGATTTTTCTTGCTGTACATGCTGCAAAACGTCCGATGGCAGATCGGCGCTACTGGCAACAACAACGTTGCGCACGGTGCCAATGATAGTCACTTCAATCGGCCATGAGCCAAAAGGGATGACGTCAATGAAAGAACCCGGATCGACCATCACAACATAATGTTCGCTCCCTAATGCTGCCATAAAGCGCTTGATGCCCAAATCATTTTGCGTGGTAAGCCATGCGCGATATCCATCAGGCGTGACTTTCATTGCGGGTGGAAATGCCTCTGCCTGGCTTCTTTTTTCCAGAGATGAGCATTGCGGAACATTATCTTTGAGGTACAGCACTTCCTGAATATAGCGGTAGCTATAGGACAAACGACGCATTTCCAGCAGATGCTCTTCACTGCAAGGCACCCCCTGAAATGCTTCAATATGGCGCAATGCTTTTTTCGCCTGCTCGCCTACGCGTTCCGTACGTAATGCGACTCGCGTTGAGAACATATCGAGTTCATCGATAAATTTCGTTTCGACCTGTCGATGTGCCAGCCACAGGCTTAAACCTACCGGCGCGAGGATGGAAAGGAACAGTACCCCAGTCACCAGGCTTATCAAATGTCGTGTTGTCACAGTGATATCCTTATTTACACAGCGTAGGGAAAGTATATCCGAAACCCCAAAAAGCTATTCGATTGGCATCATATATTTACGGCCATTTATCATCCCGTTTGACTCCCTGTAGCGTAAATCAGGTTGTGGTTTGTGCAAGAGTGGTGTATTTTTATGGTTATGTTATAACGTATCAAATTGAGGTTGCCATGAAACCGGATATTCATCCTTTTTACCGTACCGTAGTGTTTCACGATACCAGTGCCAATGAATTCTTTAAGGTCGGTTCGACCATCAAGACTGAGCGTGAAATTGAGTTTGAGGGGAAAATGTACCCGTACGTGACCCTCGATATCTCTTCTAAATCACATCCGTACTATACCGGGAAACAAAAAACCTTTGATAATGAAGGTAGTGCAGCACGTTTCCAAAAACGTTTTGGTCATTTTATTGGCGTTAAGCGGGGTTAAAATGCAGGTACTCAATTCACTTCGCAGCGCAAAACAGCGCCATCCTGACTGCCAGATAGTGAAACGTAAAGGGCGTTTGTACGTTATCTGCAAAACGAATCCGCGCTTTAAAGCAGTACAGGGGCGTAAAAAAAGACGTTAGTTTCTTTGCCAGCATTTCAGGGATTAAAGTGCGTTACCTTCGCAGGAACGCACTTTTTTTATCTGTGCTGAGATGCCGTTACTGGCTGTTCTGGGCGCGGGTAAGCGTAAAGACATCGTAAAACGAGAGTTCGCCTTTGCGCGATATCATCTTTTGCAACTGTGCTTTATGTTCGCTATCCACGGACGGTGAGTGCAGGATAGTATCGATGAGCGAGGAGGGGACAAAGCGCGTGTTGTACCATTCTCCGTTATAGCAAACTCTAAAATCCAGAACGTCGATATCTTCAAAGCGGTATCGTGGCGCAACGTCGAAAAAGAAAAAGCCGTTGAGTACAACGAACAGTACCACCAGCAGCCATACCGAATCGACTAACGTTTCTGACTGTAGCATCACCGCCAGCGTGGCAAACCACGCAACATACATGCCGATAAACAGCCCTGGGTGTTTGCGAATAAAGCTGATGCTAAAGCGCGGTTTGTTGTCGCGCTTCTCGCGAATATTTAAGTCGTCGATTGTTTCAGTAAGCAGGCGCTGTATTTCTGTCATCTCTTGCCTTCGTGATATCTGCAAAATTCAGGAGGGATCGCCCTATTTTAAAAGGGGATACCCTTTGAAGAAAGTAACAGATTAACCGCAATTTAGCATAACAGTTACATTTAAGATCACAGCGTTTTGATGATCCTTGCGGGATTGCCCCCAACCACGGTGTTTGCCGGAACGCTTTTAGTGACCACTGCGCCTGATGCCACAACCACGTTATCGCCCAGCGTGATGCCGGGATTGATCACTGCACGGCCACCTATCCAGACATTATTGCCGATAGTCACGGGCTTCCCGAACTCCAGGCCACTGTTGCGCTCGGTAGCATCCAGCGGATGGGTCGCGGTATAGATATGAACGCCTGGTGCCAGCATGCAGTTGTCGCCAATATGAATTGGACAGACGTCGAGCATAACGCAGTCGAAATTAGCGTAAAAGTCTTTACCAAGATAGATGTTATAACCGTAATCACAACGGAAAGAGGGTTCAATATAGGCTCCCTCACTCTGACCTAACAGATCGTGCAGGATTGCCTGACGCTCATTTTTTTCATCGGGTGCGGTGAGATTGTAGCGATGGATCAACTGACGAGCGCGTAGTCGGTCACTGCGCAGCGTTTCATCTGCCGGGCGATAGTATTCGCCGGCGATCATTTTTTGCTTTTCATTACGCATTACGAATTCCCTGTGTACTGAAGGTTATTTCAGCACAGTAAAACGTAATGCAGAAAAGGGGAACGTTCCCGCTTCTTTACTGTGATCATAGTCACGCGATTTTAATTAAATAACCATTGTAAATACGAAAATGGTCAGCCAGACAACTGTACCGCTATACCTGACTTAACCTTGAGTGCAATTAGCGAATGAATTTCCAAACAGAAGTTGGAATCTTGTCGTAAAGCTTATTCATGGTCAATTCAGCAAGGCGATGATCTGCTGCTGAGTAAAATACAGCCAGTTCGTTGTCGGACAATTCATATTTATTTTTTTCAATAACGCGCTCTAGCGTATCAATTGTCTGGCAACGTCGCAGGCGCATCAAATAATCTGTTTTAGTTAATGGTTTATCGGACATAACTCTTACCTATGATTGTAATAATTTTTAACAAGACAAACTTACAGGATTAGCCCTGGTGGCATTGACAAAACAGCGAAACAGTCGATTACCTGACTTCCGCCATTTCTGCAGATCCTGCGTATTAATACCATAACTGCTGAACAACATAAAAGTGTCATCCAGGTATTCATCTATCTGCGCGATCAGCTTATTGTCCTCATTGTACTTAATTTTATAATTAAGTGCGAAGGTTGCAATATGCTCTATCAGTTCATTGAGCTGCAAGCTGGTTGCAGAGGTAGGGTCATTAACCCAGCCATGGTTACTTTGTTCAAGGTTTGCAAGACAGTCATGATACAGAGTTTCGCAGAGAAATTTAAGCTGCGCGATATCATGTCTTTTGGGTGAGTATTCATCCATAACGCATCCCCTTCTTAGTGGCTTAAACTAACCGAACACCTTTCGGGATGGATACAACAACTACCTGGAACTTGCCCGCGACTCCTGATGATTTAACTATAATCTACTCTAAAAAAGATTTCATCGTCATATCACGAAAAATTACAATTATGTAAAATTATGATGCTACGTCATTTTTACATTTTAACAGATAAATGCCGCTATTCGAAATGGGACAATTTCTTTATTCTTCGGGCAATCATCGGGTTATCTTGTTTAGGTTTAGCAACGAAAGGCAACAACCGACAATGTGAACCAGTGGATAGGATTAATCTTAATATTTATTAAAGTAAATAAGAACTCTCGCTGTTTTTTTAAGAATAGCCTTTAAGGCTGCAAGGATTATATCGCTTATTTATCCGATAGAAAATAAACGGAATGGCAATAAGTGATTTTTATGATTTTTCCAGAAAAAAGGCCGCTTGCGCGGCCTTATCTTTAGAGATGTATCAATGATGCTCTACTGAGTGGCTATGCTCAATATCTTCATTTTTGCGGCTAAAGCGGCGGCGTACCACCACAAAGAACACCGGAACAAAGAAGATCGCCAACACGGTTGCCGTCACCATCCCGCCCATTACGCCAGTACCAACGGCGTTCTGTGCACCGGAACCTGCGCCGGAGCTGATGACCAGCGGCATTACGCCCAGAATAAAGGCCAGTGACGTCATCAGGATTGGACGTAAACGCATGCGTACTGCGTCCAGCGTCGCCTCTATCAGACCTTTACCTTCTTTATCCATCAAGTCTTTAGCGAATTCGACGATAAGTATCGCGTTCTTCGCCGACAACCCAATGGTTGTGAGCAGGCCTACCTGGAAGTAAACGTCGTTGGTCAAGCCGCGGAACGTTGCTGCCAGCAATGCACCGATAACACCCAGCGGTACAACCAGCATTACGGAGAACGGAATTGACCAGCTCTCGTACAGCGCTGCCAGACACAAGAACACGACGATCAGTGAAATGGCATACAGGGCAGGGGCCTGGTTGCCGGACAGTCGTTCCTGGTAGGACATACCGGTCCAGTCATAACCGATACCGGATGGCAGTTTGCTGGCCAGTTGCTCCATCATGGCCATGGCTTCACCGGTACTTTTACCCGGAGCGGCCTGGCCTAAGATTTCCATGGACGGCAGACCGTTATAGCGTTCCAGACGCGGTGAACCGTATTCCCAACGTGAGGTAGAGAAGGCGGAGAACGGTACCATCTGTCCATCGCTGCCGCGGACATACCAGTTTCCAATATCTTCCGGCAACATACGGTATTTCGCTTCAGACATGACGTAAACTTTCTTCACACGACCACGGTCGATGAAGTCATTCACGTAGCTTCCGCCCCATGCTGCACCCAGCGTTGTATTAATATCACTAATGGAAACGCCCAGAGCCTGCGCTTTTTCCTGATCGATATCGATCTTGAACTGCGGCGTATCTTCCAGACCGTTAGGACGAACACCGACCAACAGATCAGGATGCTTCGCGACTTCACCAAACAGTTGGTTACGCGCCTGAGTCAGCTTCTCATGGCCCAGACCTGCCTGGTCAATCAACTGGAAGTCAAAACCGGTTGCGGTCCCTAACTCCACAATCGCTGGCAGGTTAAAGGCAAAGACCATCGCGTCTTTGATCTGCGAGAATGCGCCCATTGCACGTTGAGTAATCGCTTCAACTTTGTTCTCTTTACCTGGACGTTCACTCCAGTCTTTCAAAGAGACGAATGCGATACCGGTGTTCTGACCACGACCTGCAAAACCGAAGCCGTTAACGGCAAACACCGATTCAACGTTCGCTTTTTCTTTGGTCAGATAGTAATCCGTCATTTCGTCCAGCACCTTCTGGGTACGCTCTTGCGTTGCACCCGCTGGCAGCTGAGCCATAGACAGGAATACCCCCTGATCTTCATCTGGCAGGAACGAACTTGGCAGACGAACGAACAGATAGGCCATGCCCACAACGATGATCAGATACAGCGCCAGATAACGACCGGTGCTGCGCAGAATACCGCCTACGCTATCGGTGTAATGGTGCGTACTCTTATCGAACATGCGGTTAAACCAGCCGAAGAAGCCTTTTTTGCCTTCTCCGTGATCGCCTTTAGCAATCGGTTTGAGCATGGTCGCACACAGGGCAGGGGTCAGAATCAATGCCACCAGTACAGACAACGCCATCGCGGAAACAATGGTGATGGAGAACTGACGGTAAATTGCACCGGTAGAACCCCCGAAGAACGCCATTGGGATAAATACCGCTGACAGTACCATCGCGATACCCACCAGTGCGCCCTGAATCTGGCCCATTGATTTACGCGTTGCTTCCTTCGGCGGTAGTCCTTCCTCAGCCATTACACGTTCAACGTTCTCGACCACAACGATGGCGTCATCCACCAGCAGGCCGATGGCGAGCACCATCCCGAACATCGTCAGGGTGTTTATCGAGAAGCCGAAAATCGCAAGGACGGCAAACGTACCCAAGAGCACCACCGGCACGGCGATAGTCGGAATCAGCGTCGCGCGGAAGTTCTGCAGGAACAGATACATTACCAGGAACACGAGGATGATTGCTTCCGCCAGCGTTTTCACTACTTCGTGAATAGATATTTTCACGAACGGCGTGGTGTCATACGGGTAAACGATCTTCAGACCTGACGGGAAGAACGGTTCCATCTTCTTCAGTTCATCGCGGATAGCGTTTGCTGTATCCAGGGCGTTAGCACCTGTCGCCAGCTTGATACCCAGACCGGATGCCGGTTTACCGTTGAACTTCGCAATGATGTCGTAGTTCTCACCGCCCAGTTCCACTTTCGCCACGTCACGCAGACGAACCTGGGAACCATCCTGATTCACTTTCAGCAGAATTTTGCTGAACTCATCAGCAGAGGTCAGACGGGTTTGCGCGATGATTGACGCGTTAAGCTGCTGGCCTTTCACCGGTGGTGTACCACCTAACTGACCGGCTGCAACCTGGGCGTTCTGCGCTTTGATGGCGCTGATTACATCAACCGGCGTCAGCTGGAAGTTGTTCAGTTTGTTCGGATCCATCCAGATACGCATCGCGTACTGAGAACCGAACAGCTGAACATCACCCACACCTGAAGTACGGCTGATGGCATCCTTCATGTTGGCGCCAACGTAGTCGGAAATATCCTCCTGCGTCATGGTGCCGTTGGTGTTGATAACACCGACAACCATCAGGAAGCTGCTGGATGACTTCTCAACGCTAACCCCTTGTTGCTGTACTTCCTGAGGCAGCAACGGCATGGCCAGCTGCAGTTTGTTCTGCACCTGTACCTGCGCAATATCCGCATCAGTACCAGACTGGAAGGTTAGGGTGATCTGCACGGTACCCGTGGAGTCACTGTTAGAGGACATGTACATCAGGTTATCGATACCGTTCATGTTCTGTTCGATAACCTGCGTAACAGTATCCTGTACTGTTTTGGCATCAGCGCCAGGGTAGGTCGCGGAGATCGTCACTGCTGGCGGTGCAATAGTCGGATATTGCGCTACCGGCAATTTGAGGATCGCGAGCCCCCCTGCCAACATGATGATAATGGCGATCACCCACGCAAATATTGGGCGATCGATAAAGAAATTAGGCATGTCTTAACGGCTCCTGTTTAAGTTAAGACTTGGACTGTTCAGGCTGGCTACCGCTTTGGCCTTGCTGGTTGTTATCAGCGGTGATTTCCTGCGCTTTTACCTGCGCGCCAGGACGTACTTTCTGCAGCCCAGTGACAATCACGCGGTCGCCCGGCTTAAGTCCATCAGTGACTAACCATTTGTCGCCAATCGCTTGTGCGGCGACAATTTGACGAGTTTCAACTTTGTTGTCTGCACCGATAACCAATGCACTGGCATCGCCACGCGGTGTACGGGTAACGCCTTGCTGTGGAACCAGTAATGCCGTTGGGTTAATCCCTTCTTCCAGACGTGCGCGAACGAACATACCCGGCAGTAAGGTGTGATCCGGGTTAGGGAAGATGGCGCGTAACGTAATCGACCCGGTAGTTTGATCAACCGTCACATCAGAAAATTCCAGCGTGCCGGACTGCGGGAATTTAATGCCGTCATTGGTTACCAGTTCGACTTTCGCTTTGCCGTTCTCTTGCTTCAGCGTGCCGTTGGCCAGCTCTTGTTTCAGGCGCAGGAAGTCGTTGCTTGACTGCGTCACGTCCACGTAGATCGGGTCCAACTGTTGAACGGTCGCCAGCGCGGTCGCTTGACCGTTTTGCACCAGAGCGCCTTCCGTAACGGATGATTTACCAATGCGGCCGCTGATCGGCGACGTCACTTTGGTATAGGCCAGATTGATGCGTGCAGTTTCTACCGCGGCTTTCGCGGCGACAACGGCGGCGTTTGCCTGCTGTGCGTCTGCCAGCGCGCTATCATAGTCCTGTTGACTGATGTACTTGGTACCCAACAGTTTCTGATAACGTTTAACCGTCAGTTGAGCGATATTTGCTGCGGCTTGTGCTTTGGCCAGATCGCCTTTTGCGCTTTCATAAGCGGCCTGGTAAGTTGCAGGATCAATCTGATAGAGAGATACACCCGCTTCGATATCGCCACCTTCCGTGAAATTACGCTTCAGGATAATACCGCTAACCTGAGGACGAACTTCTGCAATGCGAAACGCACTGGTGCGACCCGGAAGCTCAGTTGTTATCTGTAGAGGTTCAGTTTTGAGCGTAACAACTCCAACCTCTGGCATCTGCTGGCCCCCTTGTTGGGCCTGTTTGTCGTCACATCCTGTTAGCGCTAAGCTGCCTGAGAGCATCAGAACGACTGCCAGAGGCGTTAACCCTCTGTTTTTGTTCATATGTAAACCTCGAGTGTCCGATTTCAAATTGATCAATGGCTTAAAGCCCATAAACCCATTGCTGCGTTTATATTATCGTCGTGCTATGGTACATACATTCACAAATGTATGTAAATCTAACGCCTGTAAATTCACTGACATATGGCACGAAAAACCAAACAACAAGCACAGGAAACACGACAGCATATTCTCGATGTTGCTCTGCATTTGTTTTCGCAACAAGGGGTATCATCCACCTCGCTTGCGGAGATCGCAAAAGCCGCTGGTGTCACGCGCGGCGCAATCTATTGGCATTTCAAAAACAAGTCGGATTTATTCAGTGAAATCTGGGAGCTAGCAAAACCTAACATTGATGAGTTAGAGACTGAGTATCAGGCAAAATTCCCCGACGATCCACTATCAGTATTAAGAGAAATTTTAATTTACGTTCTTGAAGCTACCGTGACAGAAGAACGCCGACGTTTGTTGCTGGAAATTATATTCCACAAATGCGAATTTGTCGGGGAAATGGCCTCTGTTCAGTTAGCTCAACGCCATCTTTGTATTGAAAATTACGATCGTATCGAACAAACATTGCGGCACTGTATGGATGCCAATATGCTGCCGGAAAACCTGAACACCCGTCGCGTGGCGGTCCTGTTGCGCAGCTATATTACCGGAATCATAGAAAACTGGTTATTTGCCCCCGAATCGTTTGATCTGAAAAAAGAAGCTCGGGAATACGTCGCTGTGCTGCTGGAGATGTGCCTTATGTGCCCAACTCTGCGGCTTGGCGTGGCGGAAATCCACTAAACGTTTTGGGCCTGTACCAGGAATTCTCCTGGTCGTTTTGCCTGCTGCTATTCTGCCGGTCACAGCCGTGATATTCTTGCCGCTTGACTATTTTCGGTCACTTTTCCGGTTCAGAAACGTTCATTCTCATGACTATGTTGCAGCTCTATAAACGTTCACAGCATCTTATTGCTATTACCATTCTTTTCTTCATTCTCTTGCTATCTTGCCAGTCGTCTGCTTTTGCGCGGGCGCAACAGAGTGGTGAACTGCCGACGAAAGCGGATATTCAGAGCCAACTGGACGCGCTGAGTAAACAAAAAGATCTCTCCGCGCAGGATAAGCTGGTCCAACAGGATCTCATCGATACCATCGCCACGTTGGATAAAATCGATCGCGTGAAAGATGAGACCGTACAGCTTCGCCAGAAAGTTGCCCAGGCACCGGAGAAAATGCGTCAGGCGACGGATGCGTTAAATTCGCTCAGCGATGTCGATAACGACGATGAAACGCGAAAAACGCTGAGTACACTCTCCTTGCGACAGCTTGAGTCGCGCGTGGCACAGGTTTTGGATGACCTGCAAAGTGCGCAAAACGATCTTGCCGCTTACAACAGCCAACTGGTGTCGCTCCAGACGCAGCCAGAGCGTGTGCAGAATGCGATGTACACCGCGTCGCAGCAAATGCAGCAAATTCGTAATCGACTCGATGGCAACAATGTGGGAGAGGCTGCGTTACGCCCCAGCCAGCAGGTGTTGCTGCAGGCACAGCAGGCGCTGCTGAGTGCGCAGATCGACCAACAGCGTAAGAGCCTCGAAGGTAATACTGTTTTGCAGGATACCTTGCAAAAACAACGTGATTACGTAACAGCTAACAGTAACCGGCTTGAACATCAGCTCCAGCTTCTGCAAGAAGCGGTGAACAGCAAACGACTGACGTTAACCGAAAAGACAGCTCAGGAAGCGGTAACGCCGGATGAAGCCGAGCGTATTCAGTCAAATCCGTTAGTGAAGCAGGAACTGGACGTTAACCATCAGCTAAGTCAGCGTCTGATAGCCGCGACCGAAAACGGCAACAACCTGATGCAGCAGAATATCAAAGTCAAAAACTGGCTTGACCGCGCGCTGCAATCCGAACGCAACATTAAAGAACAGATTGCTGTCCTGAAAGGCAGTCTGCTGCTGTCGCGTATTCTGTATCAGCAACAACAAACACTGCCGTCGGCGGATGAACTTGCCGATATGACTAACCGGATCGCTGATTTGCGTCTGGAACAGTTTGAGATTAACCAGCAGCGTGATGCGCTATTCCAGAACGATGCGTTTGTCGCCAAACTGGAAGAAGGGCACAGCAACGAAGTGAATGGTGAAGTCCATGATGCCCTGCTGCAGGTTGTGGATATGCGCCGTGAACTGTTGGATCAGCTGAACAAGCAGCTGGGCAACCAGTTGATGATGGCGATTAACCTGCAAATCAATCAACAGCAGCTAATGAGCGTGTCGAAGAACCTGAAAGGGATCCTCACGCAGCAAATCTTCTGGGTTAATAGTAACCGTCCGATGGACTGGGACTGGATCAAAGCCTTCCCGCAAACGCTAAAAGACCAGTTTAAGTCGATGAAAATCACAGTGAACTGGGAAAAAGCCTGGCCCGCCGTCTTTATTGCGTTCCTGGCGGGGCTGCCACTGCTGCTTATTGCCGGGTTAATCCGCTGGCGTTTGAAATGGTTGAAAGAGTATCAGGCGAAATTAGCCGCCGCAGTAGGGAACCTGCGTAATGACAGTCAGCTCAATACACCAAAAGCGATTCTGATCGATCTGATCCGAGCGTTACCTGCGTGCCTGATTATCCTCGCCTTGGGCCTGATTCTGCTTACCATGCAGTTGAATATCAGCGATCTGCTGTGGGCGTTCAGTAAGAAGATGACAGTCTTCTGGCTGGTGTTTGGTCTGTGCTGGAAGGTGCTGGAAAAAGATGGCGTGGCAATTCGTCATTTTGGTATGCCAGCGAAACAGACAAGCCACTGGCGCCGCCAGATCGTGCGTATTAGCCTGGCGCTGTTACCGCTCAACTTCTGGTCGGTCATTGCTGAGCTGTCGCCGCTTAATTTGATGGACGATGTGCTGGGTCAGGTAGTTATTTTCCTCAACCTGCTGCTGATCGCCTTCCTGGTATGGCCAATGTGTCGTGAAAGCTGGCGCGACAAAGAGTCGCATGGCTTGCGTCTGGTTACCATTACTGTCCTCTCAATTATCCCGATTGCATTAATGGTGCTGACGGCGACAGGGTATTTCTACACCACGTTGCGCCTGGCCGGTCGTTGGATTGAAACGGTCTATCTGGTTATCCTCTGGAACCTGCTGTATCAGACGGTACTGCGTGGATTGAGCGTGGCGGCACGTCGTATCGCCTGGCGCCGTGCCTTAGCGCGTCGTCAGAACCTGGTGAAAGAAGGGGCGGAAGGAGCCGAGCCGCAGGAAGAACCGACCATTGCGCTTGAGCAGGTTAACCAGCAAACGCTGCGTATAACAATGCTGGTGATGGTTGCGCTGTTTGGTATTCTGTTCTGGGCAATTTGGTCCGATCTAATTACCGTGTTCAGTTATCTCGATAGCATTACGCTCTGGCATTACAACGGCACCGAAGCGGGAGCTGCGGTGGTGAAAGACGTCACCATGGGCAGCCTGCTGTTTGCGATTATTGCCTCAATGGTCGCGTGGGCGCTGATCCGTAACTTACCCGGCCTGCTGGAAGTGCTGGTGCTGTCGCGACTGAAGATGCGTCAGGGCGCTTCGTATGCGATCACCACGATCCTTAACTACGCGATCATCGCCATCGGCGCGATGACGGTCTTCGGATCGCTCGGTGTTTCATGGGATAAGCTACAGTGGCTGGCAGCAGCCCTGTCGGTTGGTCTTGGTTTTGGCTTGCAGGAAATCTTCGGTAACTTTGTTTCGGGTCTGATTATTCTGTTTGAACGCCCGGTCCGCATCGGCGATACCGTGACTATCGGTACGTTCTCAGGAACGGTCAGCAAGATCCGTATCCGTGCCACCACCATTACCGACTTCGATCGCAAAGAGGTGATCATCCCGAACAAAGCATTTGTGACGGAGCGTTTGATCAACTGGTCGCTTTCCGATACCACCACGCGTCTGGTGATCCGCATCGGCGTGGCCTACGGTTCGGATCTGGATAAAGTGAAGAAAGTGCTGTTGCAGGCGGCGATGGAACACCCGAAAGTGATGCACGATCCAGAGCCTGCGGTGTTCTTTACCGCCTTCGGTGCCAGCACGCTGGATCATGAACTGCGTTTATACGTGCGTGAACTGCGCGATCGTAGCCACACGGTTGATGAACTGAACCGTGCGGTCGATCGTTTGTGCCGTGAAAACGACATTGATATCGCCTTTAACCAGCTCGAAGTGCATCTGCATAACGCGAAAGGTGATACCGTGACCGAGGTTAAGCGTGACATCATTAAAGGTGATGATCCGACGCCTTCGGTAGGTTAAGTTGCAATCAGGGCGGCATACTTGCCGCCCTGATTGCATTTAGTGCGCCAGCGCGACCAGTTCTTCCTGCGTCAGGCCTGTAAGGTGCGTAATCAGCTCCAGTTCCAGGCCGCGGGCGAGCATTTTTTGTGCGATATTACGCGCTTCAACCTGCCGACCTTCTTCTAACCCTTTTTCCAGCCCTTGTTGTATGCCTTCCACTCTGCCTTTTTCTTCCAACCATTCGGCAATCGTCATCAGCTGTTCCTTGTACTGTGGCGCACTCTGCGCCAGATGGCGGACAAGTACGCCGGGTTCCGTGGTATTTCCTGCTTTAAGCATGTAATTAATCAAAACGTCGATTTGATATTCTGTCAGATGCTCTTGTGTTAAGAGTGTGACCAGTTGATCCAATAGCTCACTCAGATCCCGTCGACGAATATGTTTTTGCAGGAGTTCCAGCATCGCTACCCGTTGATGCTGCAAGATCTGATTATCTGGCATTACGGTCAGGTCTACCAGTGTAAATTCATTGCCGTAAAGTGCTTTCGCAAGCTTTGGTTCGCTAAACAGGTGATGCCAGTTAAGGGTATAAGGCCACGGACTTTCCATACCATGGTAAAACAGGATAGGAACGACCAGAGGTAATGTCTTATGCCCGGCGTTAAGATGGTGTTGCATGGCGGCAATTGCGTAGCGCATCAGGCGAAAGGCCATGAATTTATCGGGCTTACTCTGATGTTCAATCAGTGCGTAAACGTAGCTGGGTCCATGTGTTGTTTGCAGGGAATAGAGGATATCTGAATAGCTGGTATGTAAATCGTCCTCAATAAAGCTGCCTGATTCCAGCGTTAATGTATCCATATCGCATATATTGAGAAATGCTTCAGGCAAATGGATCTGCAAAAAATCTCGGGCAACTTCCTTTTGCGTCAGCATTTGCCGAAAGACCGCGTCGTGGGGTGTGGTGGGGAGTCGTTCCATGATCTGTCCGTTATCGTCGTGATGTTGCGACGACTCTGACACCGAAGCCAATGGCAGACCAGAGGGCAATTAATCAGTTTGCGAGGTGCCTTCCGCAGTTTTAAGTTTGTTTTCATAATCACGCATGACGATCTCCAGCGCGCGTAGCACCGTTCGTGCTGGTAGCTGATTTTCCTCAAGTAAAACAATCAAATCGACGGCCAGTTTGACCTCGTCCGGGGCGTTCTCTAATGACATAAATTCTCCGGGGATTAACGGGTTAAACGCGCCAGCACGTTTTCTATTCTTGCCAGAGCATGGCGACAACGCGCCAGTCGTGCCTCGAATGCTTCTACTTCACGATGCAGTTTTTGCTGTTCTTCAAAGCCGGTAGCCTGAGCCAGACGCTCTTTGCGTTCACGCGTCATTTCAACCAGACGGCGTTCAAATTCCTGATGTTGGACCCGCTTGCGCTGCCAGCGCGCCAGACCTGGAGAAGCGCTGTCCCACTCTCGAAGGGACCAACTGGCGGTTTCACGTGAAATCGCCTCTAACTGTGAGGCAAGGTGTTCCGCAAGCCAGGTGATTTGTGGGAGTTGTTGCTGCTCAACGGCGCGACGCAGGGCAGTAAGATTATCGTCAGCCTCATCCAGACAGGCCTGCAGCAACGTGCTGCGCGTGTGAAACAGATGCCTGTCAAAGCGGGCGCTAAGCGTTGTGTGGTGCGCCAGCGGGGCGCAATGTTGTCGCAAGCGGTTAAGCTGGTTTTCGAGCGTCTGTAACAGCATGGCGGTTTTCACAACAACACTCCGATGAAAATGAGAACCGTTATGCTAAAGTAGCGATTCTCTGTGTTAAGTACTCATATTATGCAACGCATTATTCTAATCATCATTGGCTGGATAGCGGTAGTGCTAGGTACGCTGGGCGTTGTATTGCCTCTGTTGCCGACGACGCCGTTTATACTGCTGGCTGCCTGGTGTTTTGCCCGCTCATCGCCGCGTTTTCACGACTGGTTGCTTTACCGTTCGTGGTTCGGCGGGTATTTGCGCCACTGGCAAAAACACCGTGCGATGCCGCCGGGAGCAAAACCGCGCGCTATTTTGTTGATCCTGGTGACGTTTGGTATTTCACTGTGGCTGGTCAATATGATGTGGGTACGCGGCCTGCTGCTGGTTATTCTCGCCTGTTTACTGATTTTTATGTGGCGGATCCCGGTGATTGATGAAAAACAACAAAAGCAGTAAAGCGCAATAATCGCTGTTGCAATTGTCTCTCACAGCCAGTAAATTCGACCGTTTTCGAGCACAGGCGCAGGTGGTCAAAGGTTAAGCAAGTGTAACCTTGGCTCTTATATAGACACAAAATCATTCAAGATACGTCGAGGATGAAGTGTTTAGTGCGCCGTGAAGTAATACTGTATTAATCAGGCACAAACTTATGACCGCGACAGCACAGCAGCTTGAGTTTCTCAAAAATAGCATCAAAAGCATCCACGACTACCCAAAACCGGGCATTCTATTTCGTGATGTCACCAGTTTACTGGAAGACCCGAAAGCCTACGCCCTCAGCATTGAATTGCTGGTTGAACGCTACAAAAATGCGGGTATCACTAAAGTGGTTGGCACCGAAGCGCGTGGCTTCCTGTTTGGCGCGCCGGTAGCGTTGGGTCTGGGCGTCGGCTTTGTTCCGGTACGCAAACCCCGTAAGCTTCCGCGTGAAGTTATTGCTGAGACCTATGAGCTGGAGTACGGCACCGATCAGCTGGAAATCCACGTTGATGCCATCAAACCTGGCGATAAAGTGCTGGTTGTGGACGACCTGCTGGCAACTGGCGGCACGATTGAAGCGACCGTGAAGCTGATCCGCCGTCTGGGTGGTGAAGTTACCGATGCTGCTTTTATCATTAACCTGTTTGATCTGGGCGGAGAACAGCGTCTGGAAAAACAGGGGCTTACCTGTTATAGCCTGGTTCCATTCCCGGGCCACTAATTTAGGGCTATCTTTTTTGCCATTTTGGCCCCGGTCAGTGCTCGAAATCCTCACGTACTGCGTGTACGCTCCGGTTTCTGTGCGCTGCCCGAAACCAAACTGACTGCAACGATAACGCCCGAATATAACGTGTCAACCTCGCCGTCGCTGCGAGGTTGTGTTAGCATTATCCCCCTGTGAATCCACCCTCCAGCCTTTCAGAGCCTGCCAATGAGTTATCAGGTCTTAGCCCGAAAATGGCGCCCACAAACCTTTGCTGACGTCGTCGGCCAGGAACATGTGCTGACGGCACTGGCGAACGGCTTGTCGTTAGGGCGTATTCATCATGCTTATTTGTTTTCCGGCACCCGTGGCGTCGGGAAAACCTCTATCGCCCGCTTACTGGCGAAGGGATTAAACTGTGAAACCGGTATCACCGCTACGCCGTGCGGCGTGTGCGATAATTGCCGGGAAATCGAGCAGGGGCGTTTTGTCGATCTGATTGAAATCGACGCCGCCTCACGCACCAAAGTCGAAGACACCCGTGACCTGCTGGATAACGTCCAGTATGCGCCTGCGCGCGGTCGCTTCAAGGTCTACTTGATCGACGAAGTGCACATGCTGTCGCGCCACAGTTTTAATGCCTTGCTGAAAACGCTCGAAGAGCCGCCCGCGCACGTTAAGTTCCTGCTGGCGACTACCGATCCGCAGAAGCTGCCGGTGACTATCCTGTCGCGCTGTCTGCAATTCCATCTTAAAGCGTTGGATGTCGAACAGATTCGCCATCAGCTTGAGCATATCCTCAAAGAAGAGCATATCGTCCATGAACCACGTGCACTGCAACTGCTGGCTCGCGCCGCGGACGGCAGCCTGCGTGATGCGCTGAGCCTTACCGATCAGGCGATCGCCAGCGGCGATGGTCAGGTCTCGACCGAGGCGGTCAGCACCATGCTCGGCACGCTGGACGACGACCAGGCGCTCTCGCTCGTTGAAGCGGTTGTGGCTGCGGACGGCGAACGCGTTATGGCGCTAGTAAACGACGCCGCCGCGCGCGGTATCGAATGGGAAGCGCTGCTGGTTGAGATGTCGGCTTTGCTGCATCGTATTGCCATGGTTCAGCTTTCGCCTGCCGCGCTCGGCAGCGATATGGCCGCCATTGAACAGCGTATGCGTGAACTGGCTCGAATTGTTCCGCCAACCGATGTGCAGCTTTACTACCAGACTTTGTTAATCGGCCGCAAAGAACTGCCGTATGCACCGGACAGGCGAATGGGCGTCGAAATGACGCTGCTGCGTGCGCTGGCTTTTCATCCGCGCATGCCGCTCCCGGAACCTGAAGTTCCACGACAGTCGTTTGCCCCGGTCGCACCCACTGCGGTGATGACCCCGACGCAGGTGCAGCAGCAGCCTGCGCCTGCACAACAGCAACAGAATGTGCCGCTCTCCGATGCCACCAGTCAGGTGTTGGCGGCGCGTAGCCAGTTGCAACGCGCTCAGGGAGCAACCAAAGCAAAAAAGAGTGAACCGGCAGCCGCTTCCCGCGCGCGGCCGGTGAATAATGCTGCGCTGGAAAGACTGGCTTCGGTGTCGGAACGTGTTCAGGCGCGTCCGGCGGTCTCTGCGCTGGAAAAAGCACCGGCGAAGAAAGAAGCGTATCGCTGGAAAGCGACCAATCCTGTTGCAGAAGTTAAAGAAGTCGTTGCCACGCCGAAAGCGCTGAAAAAAGCGCTTGAGCATGAAAAAACGCCGGAACTGGCGGCAAAGCTTGCGGCTGAAGCCATTGAACGCGACCCGTGGGCCGCCCAGGTGAGTCAGCTCTCGCTGCCTAAACTGGTGGAGCAGGTGGCGCTTAATGCCTGGAAAGAAGAGAATGGCAACGTAGTTTGCCTGCACCTGCGTTCCACGCAGCGACACCTAAATTCCAGCGGCGCGCAGCAAAAACTGGCTGAAGCACTGAGTTCCTTAACGGGGTCAACGGTTGAATTGACCATCGTTGAAGATGATAATCCAGCGGTGCGTACGCCGCTGGAGTGGCGTCAGGCCATTTATGAAGAGAAGCTCGCGCAGGCGCGTGAGTCGATTATTGCGGATAATAACATCCAGACGCTGCGTCGTTTTTTCGATGCGGAGCTGGACGAAGAGAGTATTCGCCCCATTTGATCGTGAGCCTAATGGTTTGACGGTCGTCATCCCTTAACGTGATTGAGAGAGAAGCCTATGTTTGGTAAAGGCGGTCTGGGTAACCTGATGAAACAGGCCCAGCAGATGCAAGAAAAAATGCAGCAGATGCAGGAAGAAGTCGCCAAGCTGGAAGTGACCGGCGAATCTGGCGCGGGTCTGGTAAAAGTGACCATTAACGGCGCGCACAACTGCCGTCGCGTGGAGATCGATCCAAGCCTGCTGGAAGACGACAAAGAGATGCTGGAAGACCTGGTTGCTGCGGCATTCAACGATGCAGCACGTCGCATTGAAGAGACGCAGAAAGAGAAGATGGCCTCTGTTTCCTCCGGAATGCAGCTGCCGCCTGGCTTTAAGATGCCGTTCTGATGCAAACCAGCCCGCTGTTAACTCAGCTTATGGAAGCACTGCGCTGTCTGCCGGGCGTTGGCCCGAAGTCGGCGCAGCGCATGGCGTTCACGCTACTTCAGCGCGATCGCAGCGGCGGGATGCGTCTGGCACAGGCGTTAACGAAGGCAATGTCGGAAATCGGCCATTGTGCCGATTGCCGCACCTTCACAGAGCAAGACGTCTGCAACATTTGCTCGAACCCGCGTCGCCAGGAAAACGGTCAGATTTGTGTGGTGGAGAGTCCGGCGGACATCTACGCCATTGAGCAAACCGGGCAGTTTTCCGGACGTTACTTCGTGCTGATGGGACACCTGTCGCCGCTGGACGGTATTGGCCCTGATGATATCGGGCTGGATCGTCTCGAACAGCGACTGGAGTCTGAGCACATCAACGAACTGATCCTGGCGACCAATCCTACGGTCGAAGGAGAGGCGACCGCCAACTATATTGCTGAGCTTTGCATGCAATATGGCGTTGAAGCCAGCCGTATCGCCCATGGCGTTCCGGTAGGCGGCGAGCTGGAAATGGTCGATGGCACCACGCTGTCGCACTCTCTGGCAGGGCGACACAAGATTAAATTCTGAACAAACGGAGGCCGCGACGGCGGCTTCCGCTTGAAATCCTTCCCGCTTGTCCCCATTTCACCCTCAACGTGTTTTTACCATTGAAAATGGCATTGTTGAGGTAGATCTACATGAAAGGACAAGAAACTCGTGGTTTTCAGTCAGAAGTAAAACAACTTCTGCACCTGATGATCCATTCTCTGTATTCCAATAAAGAAATCTTCCTGCGTGAGCTTATCTCTAACGCCTCGGATGCGGCAGACAAGCTGCGTTTCCGCGCCCTGTCTAACCCGGACCTGTATGAAGGCGACGGTGAGCTGCGTGTACGTGTTTCCTTCGATAAAGATAAACGTACGTTGACCATTGCCGATAACGGCGTGGGGATGAACCGTGATGACGTTATCGATCATCTGGGGACCATTGCGAAATCCGGTACTAAATCTTTCCTCGAATCCATGGGATCCGATCAGGCGAAAGACAGCCAGTTGATCGGCCAGTTCGGGGTGGGTTTCTACTCTGCGTTCATCGTGGCGGACAAAGTCACCGTGCGTACCCGCGCAGCGGGCGATAAGCCGGAAAACGGCGTGTTCTGGGAATCTGCGGGCGAAGGTGAGTACACCGTTGCCGACATCACCAAAGACGATCGCGGCACCGAAATCACCCTGCATCTGCGTGAAGGCGAAGATGAGTTCCTTGATGACTGGCGCGTACGTTCCATCATCAGCAAATATTCCGACCATATCGCGCTGCCGGTAGAGATCGAAAAATCCGAAGAAAAAGACGGCGAGACCGTGGTTTCCTGGGAAAAGATCAACAAAGCGCAGGCGCTGTGGACCCGTAACAAGTCGGAAATCAAAGACGACGAATACAACGAGTTCTACAAGCACATCGCCCACGACTTCACTGACCCGCTGACCTGGAGCCACAACCGTGTGGAAGGTAAGCAGGAGTACACCAGCCTGCTGTACATCCCGTCCCAGGCTCCGTGGGATATGTGGAACCGCGATCACAAGCATGGTCTGAAACTGTACGTCCAGCGTGTGTTTATTATGGACGACGCCGAGCAGTTCATGCCGAACTACCTGCGCTTTGTGCGCGGTCTGATAGATTCCAACGATCTGCCGCTGAACGTTTCCCGTGAGATCCTGCAGGACAGCACCGTCACCCGTAACCTGCGCAGCGCGCTGACCAAACGCGTACTGCAGATGCTGGAAAAACTGGCGAAAGACGACGCGGAAAAATACCAGACCTTCTGGAAACAGTTCGGCCTGGTACTGAAAGAAGGCCCGGCGGAAGATCACGCCAACCAGGAAACGATCGCTAAGCTGATGCGCTTCGCGTCTACGCACACTGACTCCTCCGCACAGACCGTGTCGCTGGAAGACTACGTGTCGCGTATGAAAGAAGGGCAGGAGAAAATCTACTACATCACCGCAGACAGCTATGCGGCAGCGAAGAGCAGCCCGCACCTGGAACTGCTGCGTAAGAAAGGCATCGAAGTCCTGCTGCTTTCTGACCGCATCGATGAGTGGATGATGAACTACCTGACCGAGTTCGACGGTAAGGCATTCCAGTCTGTTGCCAAAGCTGACGAGTCCATCGACAAGCTGGCGGATGAAGTTGATGAATCGGCAAAAGAAGCGGAAAAAGCGCTGACGCCGTTCGTTGAGCGCGTGAAAACCCTGCTGGGCGACCGCGTGAAAGAAGTGCGTCTGACTCACCGTCTGACCGACACGCCAGCCATCGTCACCACCGATGCGGATGAAATGAGCACCCAGATGGCGAAACTGTTTGCCGCTGCGGGCCAGGCCGTACCGGAAGTGAAATATATCTTTGAACTGAACCCGGACCACGTGCTGGTAAAACGCACGGCGGATACCCAGGACGAAGCGCAGTTCAAAGAATGGGTCGAACTGCTGCTGGATCAGGCGCTGTTTGCTGAGCGCGGCACGCTGGAAGACCCGAACCAGTTCATCCGTCGTATGAACCAGTTACTGGTGTCCTGATACCCGTAATGTAATGCCGGATGGTGCTAACGCTTATCCGGCCTACAGCATCTCGTAATAGTATGCCGGATACGGTGTTTCCACCGCCATCCGGCATTTTCTCGCCTTATTTTTAATTTTCCCACCGTTAACCGTTTCAGCGTCGGGCGTCTTTCTTGAGCCAATTGCGTGATGGTGGTATCGTTTAGCGCTTTTTAAAAAATATCGACAACCTTTAAGGGGATTTTCGTAATGCGTATCATTCTGCTTGGCGCTCCGGGCGCGGGTAAAGGAACTCAGGCTCAGTTCATCATGGAGAAGTATGGTATTCCGCAAATCTCCACCGGTGATATGCTGCGTGCCGCCGTGAAATCTGGCTCCGAGCTGGGCAAACAAGCGAAAGACATCATGGACGCCGGTAAGCTGGTGACTGATGAGCTGGTGATCGCGCTGGTAAAAGAGCGTATTGCTCAGGAAGACTGCCGTAATGGTTTCCTGCTGGATGGCTTCCCGCGTACTATTCCGCAGGCAGACGCCATGAAAGAAGCGGGCATCAACGTGGACTACGTTCTGGAGTTCGATGTTCCTGACGAACTGATCGTTGACCGTATCGTGGGTCGTCGCGTACATGCTGCTTCTGGCCGCGTTTACCACATCAAATTCAACCCGCCTAAGGTTGAAGGTAAAGACGACGTGACCGGCGAAGAGCTGACCACCCGTAAAGACGATCAAGAAGAAACTGTACGTAAGCGCCTGGTGGAATACCATCAGATGACCGCTCCGCTGATCGGCTACTACTCTAAAGAAGCGCAGGCGGGTAACACCAAATACGCGAAAGTTGATGGCACTCAGGCCGTTGCTGACGTGCGCGCAGCGCTGGAAAAAATCCTCGGCTAATTTTTTCGCGTAATAAACCTCTTATCAGGCCTGCCATTATCGCGTAGGCCTGATAAGCGTAGCACCATCAGGCAAATTCTCGTCTTACCTCTCACAGCAATTAGTTCTTCTTTATCGCTTTTCCGCTACAATTATCAACAATTTGAATCGATAAGAGGCGGTAATGCGTCAGACGAAAACCGGTATCCTGCTGGCAAACCTCGGCACTCCCGATGCCCCAACCCCCGAAGCCGTTAAGCGCTACCTGCGCCAGTTTTTAAGCGATCCACGCGTAGTTGATACGTCACCTGCACTGTGGTGGCCGCTGCTGCGCGGGGTGATTTTACCGTTGCGTGCGCCACGCGTAGCCAAGCTGTACCAGTCAATCTGGATGGAAGACGGTTCCCCGCTGATGGTTTATAGCAAGGCACAACAGCGGGCGCTGGCAGAACGCCTACCAAATACCCCTGTTGCGCTGGGAATGAGCTACGGTTCGCCGTCGCTTGAAAGCGCGGTCGATGAACTGTTGGCAAGCGGGGTTGAACACATGGTGGTGTTACCGCTGTACCCGCAATATTCCTGTTCGACGGTGGCGGCAGTCTGGGACGAACTGGCCCGTATCTTAGCGCGTAAACGCGGTATTCCTGGCGTTTCATTTATTCGTGATTACGCCGATGACAGCAGCTACATCGATGCGCTGGCCAAGAGTGCCCGGGATTCATTTGCTCAACACGGTGAACCTGATTTGCTGCTGCTCTCCTACCACGGCATTCCGCAGCGTTACGCCGATGAAGGCGATGACTACCCGCAGCGCTGTCGCGATACCACCCGTGAGCTGGTTTCAGCGCTTGGTCTGCCGCCAGAAAAAGTAATGATGACCTTCCAGTCTCGCTTTGGTCGCGAACCGTGGCTGACGCCGTATACCGACGAAACGTTAAAAATGCTGGCGGAGAAAGGGACACAACATATCCAGGTTATGTGTCCGGGCTTCTCGGCAGATTGCCTCGAAACGCTGGAAGAGATAGCGGTACAAAACCGGGAGATTTTCCTCGAAGCTGGCGGTAAGCAATATGAGTATATTCCGGCGCTTAATGCCGCACCGGAACATATCGAAATGATGGTTAAACTGACCGACGCTTACCGTTAAAGCTGGGCTCTGAAGTAACGAGCGCCTTCCCGTAATGCATCGTCGGCGGTTTTCATCATTCGCGAATAGTGCAGGAAGGCGTGCAGCGTACCGGGGTACATTTTGTACTGGCAGGGCTGCTGATGCGCCTGCAACGTCTGGAATAGTAAGCGGCTATCGTCAATCAGCGGATCAAACTCAGCGCCAGCGATAAAACACGGTGGCACGTCACGCGTCAGATCGTTATTAAACAGGCAATAATACGGTGACTCGCGATCGTCAGCGCTACGCAGGTACGCGTTTTCGTACATCTGCAAGTCCTCGCGGGTTAACCCATCCCACGCTCCGCCCATCAGCCGTCGACTCAGTGAATCCTGCAGGCCGTAAAGTCCATACCACAACAGCACCCCAGCCACCTTGCCGCAGACAATGCGTTTATCCCGTAGCCACAGCGCGCTGGCAAGCGCCAGCATGGCTCCGGCGGAATCGCCCGCAAAACCGATATGATTCACATTAAGAGAATAGTCGCCAGCGTGCTGATGAAAATACTGGCAGACGGCGGCAATCTCTTCAATGGCTTGCGGGAAACAGGCTTCCGGCGCAAGTGAATAGTCGATACCAATTACCGTGCACTGCGTATAGCGCGCCAGCAAGCGCATAATACGGTCGTGGGTATCCAGATTACCGAGAATAAAACCGCCGCCGTGCAGATAATACAACGTTGCCAGACTATGGGGCTGCGGTGAGTAAATACGTGTGGCCACGGGGCCGCATGCGGTAGAAATAACGCATTCGCGGGTATTCATCTCTGGGGCATCGGCATTCCACAACTGCCGTTCATGAATGTAGTGTTGGCGCTGGGCCACGAAGTCATCTGCAGCGGGCCACGGCGGCAGATCGTCGCGATGAAAATTCACCACGCTTTTCATTTCATCCGAAATTCTGTCGAGTACGGGGATCTTGTTTTCCGGCTTCATAAATGCTCCTTGTGAAGGTGAGTTATTGTAGAAATTAATCCCGTATAAACTGCGATCTCACCGTCTGATATTGAAACTTAGCGCCGCATCGCATGCGTGGCAGGGAATGTGTTACCATGCTTCGCTCAGTTAACCACCCGTAAAATCGACCATGAAATTTCCCGGTAAACGCAAATCCAAACACTATTTTCCCGTCAGCGCGCGCGATCCGTTGCTGCAACAAATTCAGCCAGAAAATGAAACCAGCGCAGCCTGGGTGGTGGGCATCGACCAGACGCTGGTGGATATTGAAGCCAAAGTGGATGATGACTTTGTAAAACGTTATGGATTAAGCGCCGGGCATTCTCTGGTGATTGCCGATGATGTCGCAGAAGCGCTCTACCAGGAACTGGTGCGTGAAAACTTGATCACCCATCAGTTTGCGGGCGGTACTATCGGTAACACGATGCACAACTACTCTGTACTGGCGGATGACCGCTCGGTGCTGCTGGGCGTGATGTGCAGCAATATCGAGATTGGCAGCTATGCGTACCGCTATTTATGCAATACCTCCAGCCGTACCGACCTGAACTACCTGCAAGGCGTTAACGGACCGATTGGCCGCTGCTTTACGCTGATTGGCGAGTCAGGTGAGCGTACCTTCGCAATCAGCCCTGGGCATATGAATAAGCTACGGGCGGATAGCATCCCTGAATCGGTGATTGCCGGAGCGTCCGCGCTGGTGCTGACGTCTTATCTGGTGCGCTGCGAACCGGGTGAGCCGATGCCGGAAGCGACCATGAAGGCGATTGAATACGCCAAAAAGCACAATGTGCCGGTGGTTCTGACCCTGGGCACCAAATTCGTCATTGCCGATAACCCGCAGTGGTGGCAGGCGTTCCTCAAAGAGCATGTCTCTATTCTGGCGATGAATGAAGAAGAGGCTGAAGCGCTGACCGGCGAAAACGACCCGCTGCTGGCGTCTGACAAGGCGCTGGATTGGGTGGATCTGGTGCTGTGCACTGCGGGTCCGGCGGGTCTGTATATGGCGGGCTTTACGGAAGAAGAAGTGAAACGTAAAACCCAGCATCCTCTGCTCCCTGGTGCTATTGCCGAATTTAATCAGTACGAATTCAGCCGCGCCATGCGCCATAAAGACTGTACCAATCCGCTGCGCGTGTATTCGCACATCGCACCGTATATGGGCGGACCTGAAAAGATAATGAACACCAACGGCGCAGGTGACGGCGCGCTGGCGGCATTGCTGCATGATATTACCGCCAACAGCTATCACCGCAGCAACGTGCCTAACTCCAGCAAGCACAAGTTCACCTGGCTGACCTATTCGTCGTTAGCCCAGGTGTGTAAGTATGCTAATCGCGTGAGTTATCAGGTGCTGAACCAGCATTCACCGCGCCTGACGCGCGGTTTGCCGGAACGTGAAGACAGTCTCGAAGAGTCGTACTGGGACCGTTAAATCTTGTATAGGCCGGATAAGCGATAACGCTATCCGGCACGGACATTAACTGGCCGTAGCAACTTCACCTGCAGGCGGCGTTTCAATCAGCTCCAGCATGGTGCGGGCGATTTCACGCTCACCCATGACGACCTGGTTGGCGCCGCGTTCGGTAATATATTCCACCTCATCGTCATAATGCGCGCGGGCGATAATCTCAATCGACGGGCATTTCTCACGTGCGGAAGCGACAATTTCACCCGCTTCATAACCATTGGGAATGGTCAGCAGCAGCCAGCGCGCGCAATCCAGATGCGCCAGATTCATAATCTCTTCGTTGGCGGCATTTCCCAGTACCGCGCGGATCCCACGCTCGCGCAGTTCATCCACCCGGGTACGTGAGGTTTCGATCACCACCAGCGGGATCCCCGCAGCCATCAATTTCTCACCCAGCAGGCTGCCGACGCGACCAAAGCCAACCAGTAAGGCATGATTGCAGATATCCACCGGAATTTGCTTCTCTTCTTCGATAGCCTCTTCCAGCGTCTGCTCCTCCAGCGTTTCTGTTTTGGCGAGGTATTTTTCTAACACCGCAAACAGCACCGGGTTGAGCATGATGGACAGGATTGCCCCGGCCAGCACCAGATTCTGTCCGGCCTGCGGCAGCAGGTTTAACGCCATTCCCAGACCCGCCAGGATAAAGGCAAATTCACCAATCTGCGCCAGGCTGGTGGCAATGGTGAGCGCCGTGCGTTGGGAGTGACCAAACAGGCGCACCAGGAAATAGGCTGCAAGGGATTTACCAAAGATGATAATCGCCAGCGTGCCCAGTACCGCCAACGGCTGCTGGATCAGAACTAACGGATCGAACAGCATCCCGACGGAAACGAAGAACAGCACGGCGAACGCATCGCGCAGCGGCAGAGTATCATGCGCCGCACGGTGGCTTAGTTCAGATTCATTCAGCACCATACCGGCGAAGAACGCGCCCAGCGCAAAGGAGACATCGAACAGCTCTACTGCGCCAAAGGCGATACCTAAGGCGAGGGCGAGGACTGAGAGGGTAAACAGTTCGCGTGAACCGGTTGCGGCGCTGCGGGCCATAATCCACGGTACCAGGCGACGACCCACCAGCATCATAATCGCGATAAACGCCACCACCTTACCGATGGTAATGCCCATATCGACGGCCAGCGAGGCGAAGCCGACGTCTTCTTTTTCCAGCATCCCGGCGACGGCTGGCAGGAGAACCAGCGTCAGCACCATCATCAGATCTTCGACAATCAACCAGCCAATGGCAATTTGCCCGCGCTGGCTGTCAATGAGCTGTCGTTCTTCAAGCGCGCGCAGTAGCACCACGGTACTGGCGGTTGAAAGACACAGACCAAACACGATCCCCACCATCAGCGACCAGCCTAATACGGCTGAAAGCGCCATACCCAGCAGCGTTGCCACTGCTATCTGGGCAATCGCGCCGGGAATGGCGATAGACTTTACCGCCATCAAATCCTTCAATGAAAAGTGCAGCCCCACGCCAAACATCAGCAGAATAACGCCAAGCTCGGCCAGCTCAGGCGCGAGCTTAGTATCAGCAACAAAACCAGGTGTAAATGGACCGGCCAGAACGCCCGCTAACAGATATCCCACCAGAGGAGAAATACGCAGTTTATTGGCAATCATGCCTAATATAAAAGCGAGCACAAGGCCGCCGACAATGGTGGTGATAAGCGGGGTGGCGTGATGCATTCCGTCTCCTTTGGTTGCTGTGATGATCCTGAAAACCCAAACTACGAGTAATAGTTTATGACAATTTTAATGTTTATGTTTATGAATAATTGTTGAATTTTGAAGAAAACGGGATTTTAAGCGTAAAAAAGCACGGATCGGAAAAGTACGGTGATATGTGAGAGGTAAAGGCTGATGGCTACTGCAAGTAATGACGGCCAAAATTTACTTTTGGCCGTCAGAAAATCAGGCTTTGTGTCGGTTATCAGGTAAGAATATGGTCAGTATCCCCAGAAGTGGCAGGAAAGCACATATTTTGTAGACCAAATCGATGCTGGTATGGTCGGCTATCAGCCCTAACACCGCGGCTCCCAAGCCGCCCATGCCGAAGGCAAAACCGAAAAATAGCCCAGAAACCATGCCGATACGCCCAGGAAGCAGCTCCTGCGCGTAGACCAAAATAGCAGAAAACGCCGATGCGAGGATAAAACCAATGATCACGGTTAAAATCCCGGTCCATTCCAGCGTTGCGTAGGGTAAAACGAGGGTAAATGGCGCAACGCCGAGGATAGACCCCCAAATAACATATTTTCTGCCAATTTTATCGCCTAATGGTCCGCCAATCACCGTCCCGGCCGCGACGGCAAACAGGAAGGCAAACAGGTGAAACTGGGCGTTTTGTACCGATAATCCGAATTTTTGCATCAGATAAAAGGTGTAATAGCTGCTGATGCTCGCCATATAGAAGTATTTGGAGAAAATCAGCACCAGCAGGATGCTTACCGCCAGCACCACTTTATTGCGCGGTAACGGATTGACGATGGCGACTTTCGGTTTTCCTTTACTCATCCGATGCTGCGCGGCATACCAACGGCTGATTTGTGCCAGGACGACAATCGCTAATAACGCAGCCAGAACAAACCAGGCCACATTACCCTTACCATATGGCGCGATGATGACAGCTGCCAGCAAGGGTCCCAGAGAGCTGCCGAAGTTGCCGCCAACCTGGAAAATTGACTGTGCCAGGCCGTGACGACCGCCGGAGGCCATGCGTGCCACGCGGGACGATTCCGGATGAAATACCGAAGAGCCGGTGCCAACCAGCGCCGCGGCGAGCAACACCATATGGAAGCTGCCGGCCATAGCCAGCAAAACAAGCCCGCTCAGCGTGAAGCACATCCCTATGGGCAGCGACCACGGCATCGGGTATTTGTCCGTCCAGTAACCCACCACCGGTTGCAGCAGCGAGGAAGCAAGCTGGAAGGTTAGGGTGATCATCCCGATCTGCATGAACGTTAGCGAGAACTCTGACTGCAATAGCGGATAAATCGCCAGGATCAGCGACTGAATCATATCGTTTAGCAGATGGGAGAGACTGATCGCTCCTAAAATGCCAAATGAGGTGCGTGCTTTAGCAACCGACGCTGACGCGCCAGCCACAGGCTGGGTTGGTTCACTTATTGCCATAGAAAGTCACTTCTGTTTGGGTTGCGATTATGAGGGTAATCTATTTTGTTATTATTACCTGACTAACATACCTGCGGAAGGTGTTTGAAGGAAGTCTCATTTCTGAAAACATTTTCGACTATTATTTCATATCATTGTAATTTCAGTCGTTGATTTTGGCTCAGGGAGAGAAATATGAAGTTTTTAAAACGGGGCGTGGCGCTGGCGTTATTAGCCGCATTTACGCTGGCAGGTCAGCCTGCACAAGCGTACGAAAAAGATAAAACCTACAAAATTACCATTCTGCATACCAACGATCATCACGGTCACTTCTGGCGCAGCGAATACGGAGAATACGGACTGGCGGCGCAAAAAACGCTGGTGGACGGTATTCGTAAAGAGGTGGCAGAGGAAGGGGGCAGCGTACTGCTGCTTTCCGGTGGCGACATTAATACCGGCGTACCGGAGTCCGATCTGCAGGATGCGGAACCTGATTTTCGTGGGATGAACCTGATTGGCTATGACGCGATGGCGGTCGGAAACCACGAGTTTGATAATCCCATGACCGTATTGCGTCAGCAGGAAAAATGGTCCAAATTCCCGTTTCTCTCGGCCAATATCTATCAGAAAAGCACTGGCGAGCGTTTGTTTAAGCCGTGGGCCCTCTTTAAGCGCCAGGATTTAAAAATTGCCGTACTCGGTTTAACCACCGACGATACGGCGAAAATAGGCAACCCCGAGTTCTTTACCGATATTGAGTTCCGTAAACCTGCTGATGAAGCCAAACTGGTTATCCAGGAACTGAATATGGGTGAAAAGCCAGACATCATTATCGCGACCACCCATATGGGACATTATGACAACGGCAACCACGGCTCGAACGCCCCTGGCGATGTCGAAATGGCGCGTAGCCTGCCGGCGGGATCGCTGGCGATGATTGTAGGTGGTCACTCGCAGGATCCGGTGTGTATGGCTTCAGAGAACAAGAAGCAGGTTGATTACGTACCGGGTACGCCGTGTGCGCCAGACAAGCAAAATGGGATCTGGATTGTGCAGGCACACGAGTGGGGGAAATATGTGGGCCGGGCGGACTTTGAGTTCCGTAACGGCGAAATGAAAATGGTCAACTACCAGCTCATACCCGTCAACCTGAAGAAAAAAGTGACTTGGGACAACGGTAAAAGTGAGCGCGTACTCTACACCCCGGAAATAGCTGAAAATCAGCAAATGCTCTCGCTGCTGACGCCGTTCCAGAATAAAGGTAAAGCGCAGCTCGACGTGAAAATAGGTAGCGTCAATGCGCGCCTCGAAGGCGACCGAAGCAAAGTCCGTTTCGTGCAGACCAACATGGGACATTTGCTGCTGGCTGCGCAAATGGCGCGAACCAGCGCTGATTTTGGCGTGATGAGCGGCGGTGGCATCCGTGATTCCATCGAAGGCGGCGATATCACTTATAAGAGCGTGCTGAAAGTACAGCCGTTCGGAAACATCGTGGTGTATGCCGACATGAGCGGGAAAGAGGTGATTGACTATCTGACCGCCGTGGCGCAAATGAAGCCGGACTCCGGGGCCTATCCACAGTTTGCCAACGTCAGCTTTGTGGCGAAAGACGGCAAGCTTAACGATTTGAAAATCAAGGGCGAACCCGTTGACCCAGCCAAAAACTATCGTATGGCAACGCTAAGCTTCAACGCAACCGGCGGCGATGGCTATCCGCGAATTGATAACAAACCAGGCTATGTGAATACCGGGTTTATTGATGCGGAAGTACTGAAAGAGTTTGTGCAGAAGAACTCACCGCTGGATGCCAGTGTGTATGAGCCGAGGGGTGAAGTTACCTGGCAGTAACAGGGCTATTTTGTTCGCCATTTTGAACGCGGGCAGTGCTCGGAATCCTCACGTACTACATGTACGCTCCGGTTCCTGCGCGCTGGCCGAGTCCAAACTGCCTTCACCAATAACGCCCTGTTGAGTATTCGGTTTGTAGGCCTTAAAGCTGCGCGCCATCAGGCAATCATTCTATAACCGCTTAATCGCGGCGTGCGATGTCGGCGAATTTCGCATCCAGAATTTTCGCCAGGTCGCCCGCTGCCAGTTCGATATCCAGCCCGCGTTTGCCGCCGGAAACATAAATGGTGTCAAACGTCTGGGCAGGGGCATCAATGAGCGTTGGCAATCTCTTTTTCTGTCCTAATGGGCTGATCCCCCCCACCAGATAACCGGTGGTTCGTTGCGCAACCATTGGATCGGCCATATCGACCTTTTTAGCCCCCAGAGCCTTAGCGACCTTTTTGAGATCCAGTTGACCGGCTACAGGCGTGACCGCAACTGCCAGATGCTTCATATCGCCATTCACGGCAACCAGCAGCGTTTTGTAGACCTGGTCCGCATTCAGACCTAACTTGCGTACCACTTCATCACCAAAGTTCGTCTCGGACGGATCGTGATCGTAGGTGTGGATCTGGAAAGAAATTTTGTTTTTTTCGAGTAATTTAACGGCGGGTGTCATAGCAATTTTCCTGGACCAGACAAAATACGACTCAAGCATACGCCTGATGTCTGTCTAAAAAATAGTACCATCTTGCGCAATAGTATTGGCAGGATGATGACTTTGAGCGACAATCGAACTACACCGATGCTTTAAGCATTGGGATCATAATAATGATGAAATTCCTCTTTGACGGGCCAATAGAAATATTGGCCATTTTTTTTACCGTAACATCTCCGGCAAATTTCCCTCTCCGTACAGATGTAGCGCGCCAACGGCCACGACGTAATGACCAGCAGGCATCGCCCTGAGCCGATCGCGCCAGGCTGTGTTGCGTTGATGCATCAATACGTCATACAACGACTGGCTAAAGGTATTGGGAAGCGCCAGTTCGCTATTGCGTGGCGGTGTTTTAAGCCACCAGCCCATCATCTGTTGCAACAATCTGGCATTGGTATGCCAGTGCGTCAGAGTATCGTCCAACAGAGCCAGTCCGTTATCAGGCAACTGACATAACAGCTCGATTTGACTGGATGCGCCTTCCAACTCGATAACGGGTTTATGCGCTTGTTTTGCCGCTTTCAGCAATTGGTAATCAATCCCGTATTCTGCCCGTAGACCCAACTGCTGTGCCTGTGTCGCCTGTAATACCATGGCGATTTGCCACAACGGCTGAGTAGATAACAGCAATGGGGAAATGCCCAGTTCGTTGGTGACTTTATGCAGGTTTTCTAACTGCTCCGGGCTGATACGTTCTTCGAGTGCGGCAAATGTAGGAAGGTTAGCAAACGGCGCGTCGTCACCGGAAACATCCGCTTCGACAATCAGCGCGTCGGCATGGTTGAGTTTTTTGAGTAATTTGGCAGGCAGAGGTGCCATATCGCGACTGCCCATGTGAATACTGCCAATCAGATGAAAATGGCGGTTGCCGGGCAATGAAATGTCGATGGCAGGCCAGGTATAGTGGTTGCCGCGTAGCGCGGTGAAAAATGTTTTTACCCGGTATAACAGATCCATACGACCTCCCTAAGTAGACTTTCATGCTAGCGCGAGGTCCGGGAAGGTGCAATGCGCGAATTGCCGGATGGCGACGCGAAATCGTCTTATCCAGCCTACAATGTTACCTGCACTTTGTAGGCCGGATAAGCGTGAGCGCCATGCGGCAGAGGGTTACTCTTTCGGTTTGAAGCGCAGCAGTCGGTTAGCGTTGCTCACCACAGTAATGGAGGAGAGCGCCATCGCCGCCCCGGCAACGACCGGATTCAGCAGTGTTCCGGTGAACGGCCACAGGATCCCCGCGGCAACGGGAATACCGATGCTGTTATAAATAAACGCGCCGACCAGGTTCTGCTTCATATTACGCAACGTTGCCCGGGAGATAGACAGTGCATCCGCAACACCCATCAGGCTATGGCGCATCAGCGTAATCGCGGCGGTTTCAATCGCTACATCGCTGCCGCCACCCATGGCAATCCCTACATCGGCCTGAGCCAGCGCAGGTGCATCGTTGATACCGTCACCCACCATGGCAACCTGACGCCCCTGGCTTTGCAGACGTTTAATCGCCTCGGCTTTACCGTCCGGCAGAACACCGGCAATCACCTCATCAATACCGGCTTCTTTGGCAATAGCGTTAGCCGTGGTCGGGTTGTCACCGGTAAGCATCACCAGACGATATCCGTTGCGGTGCAGGCGCTGAAGTGCTGCCACGCTGTCGCTACGCAGCGGATCACGCACCGCTAACAGAGCAGCCGCTTTACCATCAATCGCCAACAGGACCGGGGTTGAACCCTGGGATGCCTGAGCGGTGATTTCAGCTTCCATTTCAGTGGTATCTACCTGTTGCTCATTGAGCAGCGCCTGGTTGCCCAGCAGCAGCGTATGACCTTCCGTTTCACCGCTTACGCCTAAACCGCGCAGCGTACGGAAACCATTGACCTGTGGCAGCGTAACATCACCGGCTTTGTCCAGTATCGCTCTGGCCAGCGGGTGGCTGGATCCCTGTTCAAGGGCTGCTGCCAGACGAATTGCCAGTGCTTCATCGGTGTTGCCAAACGTTTTGATGGCGACAACCTGCGGTTTACCTTCAGTCAATGTCCCGGTTTTATCAAATACGACGGTGTCGAGCGTACTGGCACGCTGCAGCGCATCGGCATCACGTACCAGAACCCCAAACTCAGCGGCACGGCCCACACCAGAAATAATCGACATTGGTGTTGCCAGGCCCAGCGCACAAGGGCAGGCAATAATCAGTACGGTAGTGGCAATCACCAGCGTATAAACAATTTGTGGTGCCGGCCCGAAGAAATACCAGATTGCCGCACTCACCAGCGCAATGACGACGACGACCGGAACGAACACTGAGGAGATACGGTCGGCTAGTTTGCCAATCTCCGGTTTACTGCTTTGCGCCTGGCGCACCATACGAATAATGCGTGAAAGCGTGGTGTGGCTGCCAACGGCACTGGCGCGGAATAGCACGCTGCCGTCCTGTACGACCGTACCGGCGTGGACGCTATCGCCTTCGCCTTTTTGTTGCGGAATAGGCTCTCCGGTCAGCATGGCTTCATCCAGCCAGGCTTCGCCCTGAGTGATTTCGCCATCTACCGGAACGCGGTCACCGGTGGTCAGGCGCAGCAACATTCCCGCCTGAACGTCTGCCAGCGGCACGTTCTTTTCACCTTCGTCAGTAACAACACGCGCGGTCGGCGGCGTCAGATCGAGTAATTTTTCCAGTGCTTTGGACGAACGCTGGCGAGCCCGCGCTTCCAGCATGTGCCCGAGGTTAATCAGACCGATAATCATCGCACTGGCTTCATAATAGAGGTGTCGCGCTTCCATCGGGAACCATTGCGGCCAGAGGTTGACGCTCATGGAATAAAGCCATGCCACCCCCGTACCCAGCGCCACCAGCGTATCCATAGTCGCGGTGCCGTTCATCAGGCTTTTCCACGCGTTGCGGTAAAAATGACCGCCCGCGAAAACCATCACGGCAAGCGTTGCCAGACCAATCGTCAGCCACAGGCTGCGGTTGTCGGCAGTGACCATCATGTTTTCGCCAATCATTCCCCATACCATGACAGGGATACCCAACAGCAGCGCGACGGCCGCCTGCCAGCGAAAACGTTTCATGGTTGCTACGGCGGTTTCTTGCTGACGCTCGCGGCGCTTAACATCATCTTCAATGGCTTCTGCGCCGTAGCCCGCTTTTTCCACCGCTTTCACTAACTGGTCGGCGGACGCACTGCCCATTACCAGCGCAGTACGTTCCGCCAGGTTTACCCGTGCCTGCGTGACACCCGGTACGCTTTGCAGAGCATCTTGTACGCGGATAACACAGCTGGCGCAGCTCATGCCGTTTAACAGCAACTGTTGGCTGTCATCATCAGCCGTAGCTGCCGGAAGCTCGGAAGGGACCGCTGCCAGTGCTTCCGACGGGATTGATGACTCCGTCAGCGGTTTAGCCTTTGGGTGGCTTAACTCCGCGCCGTAACCGGCTTGTTTGATGGTTTCAATCAGCGCTTCAGCACTAGCGCTCCCGGTGATGTGCGCTTCAGTCACAGTGACATCCGCTTGCTCAACGTCCGGGCGTTGCTCCAGACTTTCTTTAACGCGTTTTACGCAGTGACCACAGGACAAGCCGTCCAGGGTTAGATCGATTGTTTGAGACATAACCAACTCCTTTATTGCAGGATTAACTGACTGTGATAAAGGTTAAACCTTCCATCTAGGGGAAGGTCAAGGGAGTTTTTAGAAAAGGTGCAAAAAGGGCGTAAAGGAAGAAAAACGGGAACGTCAGGTCAGCACGTTCCCGGTCTGTTATTGATTGAGAACGATAAGCGGCGTTCGATGCTGCGGTTCATTCATCACCGTGAGATCGGCGCCGTACAGTGCATTTAGTGACGATTGCTGCAGAACATCCTGCGGACGACCGTTATCAACTATCCTGCCGCGTTCCATTAATACAACGCGGTCAGCATAGCGCGCCGCAAGGTTGAGATCGTGCAGGACGCAGCAGACGCTGAACTGTCGTTCACCTACCAGACGACGCAGCAGACGAAAAAGATGCTGTTGGTGGTGAATATCCAGGGCGGAGGTGGGTTCATCGAGAAACAACCATTTTGGCCTGGGTTCGGGCTCCCAAAGTTGAACCAGCAGACGCGCCAACTGTACCCGCTGTTGTTCTCCTCCCGACAGGTGCCGGTAATCGCGCGCGGCCAGCGCCTGGCAGTCACACAACGTCATGATGTGCTCCGTTTCATCGCCCGTGTTGCGCGTACGATACGGATGCCTGCCCATGCGGATGACCTCCTGCACGCTAAACGGGAAGGCCATATGACTGTTCTGGCGCATCACGGCACGGGTTTTTGCCAGCTCGGTGATTGACCACTCGTTCAGCGGCTTGCCAAACAAGCTACAACGCCCGCTGTGGGGCTGCAGATAGCCCGTAAGCTGGCGAAGCAGCGTCGATTTTCCGGCCCCATTCGGGCCAAGAATCGCGATGATTTCTCCATCAGGTAGCGTCACGGAAACGTCATCGGTCAGTCGTCTGCCCTGAATGTGGTAGACCAGATTTTCAGCGACGATCATGACATCCTCCGGCTACGCAGTATTAACCACAGGAAATACGGTCCACCGATCAGGCTGGTTAACAGACCAACGGGCATTTCGGCAGGCTGAACAAGTGTGCGGGCCAGCGTGTCGGCAATCAGAAGTAAACAGGCACCGGCCAACGTAGAGCAAGGAATCAACCAGCGATGATCGGCGCCGGTAGTCATTCTGATCAGATGCGGGATCACCAGGCCAATAAAGCCAATCACGCCGCTGACGGAAACGGCAGCGCCAACCAGTAGCGAGCTGAGCAACAGTAACTGCTGGCGCTTACGTTTGACGTTTACGCCGAGGTAATGCGCCTCTTCATCACCCAACTGCAGCAAATTAAGCGTTCCCGCCATACAGACGGTGACTGCAATGGCTGGAAGAACAAACGTGCTGGCAACCAGCAGCGTTGGCCACTGGGCCTGGCCGAGATTCCCCATCATCCACAGCGTAAGTTGACGTAGCTGCTGTTCGTCGCCCACATAGCTCAGCACACCAATAGCCGAACCGCACAGAGCATTGATAGCGATACCTGCTAACAGTAGTTGCATCATTCCGCCGTGGTTATGACGCTGACTTATCAGGAAAATAATCGTGCAGACCACCATGCTGCCCGCGACGGCAAAAATCATCTGCTCATACAACACCAGCACTACGGGGAAGGAAAATGGGATAACTATCGCGATGCCGACCATCAGCGCGGAGCCGCTGCTGACGCCAAGCAGGCCGGGATCGGCCATTGGATTGCGAAAAAGTCCCTGCATAATGACCCCTGCCGTAGCCAGCGCAGCACCGACCAAAACGGCCAGCAGTACGCGGGGCAGGCGGATGTTCAACCAGATATCTCGGTATTCGTCGTTGAACAGGGCGCTGAAGCTAATGTTCAACGCCCCCTGGCTGGCACCGAACAGCATCAGAGCGACCAGCAAGAGAGAAAGGCCCGTCAGAATGCTGACGGAAGAAAGCGAGTCCTTAAGCACGCAACGCTCCATAACGTCTTTGCGGCGCGAAGTTTCCGCGCCGCGAGGGGTTTACGCGGGTTTCAGTCCCGGCTCAACTAAACTGTAAATCTGGTTATTGAGTGTCGGCGCCGTGGCCAGTTCGTGAATGTGCCTGGCAACATCCGCGCGCATCACAAAGCCATGACACTCCTCGGCCTGTATGCGTTGCGCCAGACCTGTGGTTTCACCATTCAGCAAACCGCCGGGGCGGAGAATGGCGTAGTCCAGTAGACTGGTTTGTAGCCAGCTTTCAGCCAACGATTTTTCCCGTACGGCCTGGCCAAATGCGGCCCTGGCGCGTGGGGACAAAAAGGGCCAACTGTCGCCACAGCCCAGAGAGGTAACCAGAATCATGCGTTTGATCTCAGCTTTTTCTGCTTCATCAATGACGGTTCTGTGCGCCAGATAATCCTGGGCACCGCCCATGGAGGAGATCACCGTGGCATGCTGACCCGCTGCGCGACAGGCGCAGGCGGTGACCTGGCTGTCGCAGGCGTCGCCAATAAAGACCTGCACACCTTTTTCCTGCAGCCCGGCAGCAACCTGGGGATTGCGAACGACAGCAATCACCGGACGATGCTCCGCCAGTGCGAGCTCCAGCGTTTTCGCGCCGACGCCGCTTCCACCTGCACCAAAAATAAGCCATGGAGCCATCAGGCATGTTCCTTTAAAGATGAAGACAACGTGTGAAAGGCGCTGACCTGTTCGGCCAGCAGCTGTCGATGCTCATCGCGACCGAGGAAAATTTTGAACATAGCGCTACCCGCCTGGTTGAAGAAGAGAATGGACGCAGTGTCCATTCCCATAAATTTGCGTTCAATCAGGGCAATATGCGTGCAGTTTTCTGCCTTGATATGACCGGTCA
This sequence comes from Citrobacter portucalensis, assembly GCF_002042885.1. GTDB lineage: Bacteria > Pseudomonadota > Gammaproteobacteria > Enterobacterales > Enterobacteriaceae > Citrobacter > Citrobacter portucalensis. The sequence continues at coordinate 147,878 of NZ_MVFY01000008.1, read as the reverse complement.
TGCCTTTTTTGCCGCGCAGGTTGAAGTAACCGTGGCGGTGGAATCCGGAAGGTAATTCACCGGTGAATTCCAGAATGACATCAGCAGTATGGACCAGGGTGGTGACTTTGCCCCATTCGCAGACGGTTTCCCAGACGGTATCAAATTGACTGCCGGAAACCAGCGTTGGGGAAGGGAGGTTTTTCACCACCTCCAGCAATGTAGTGTTGTACTGGGCTGCGATAGCTTCCAGCGTACCGTCCGGCTCAGTTTTCAAAAAATCCTGTAAAGAGACATGGCTCATTATTCACTCCTTTTATGGTTGCTCTACCGCAATGCGCGGCGCGTTAAGTTCCTGAATCAGTTCATCAAGAGACTGCAAAATATTGCTCGCCCAAAAACGCCCTTCATTGGTCAGGCGTACACAGGTGCTGGCATCTCGCGTCAGTCCTGCGTGATGCCATTGGGTCAGTAGCGGGGCCAGTTTTTGTGCATGAGGCGTCAGCTCATCCAGCGGAATGCGGGCCGTCTCAATACCAGCCTGGAGAGTGTGTCGCCACTGGAAACCACGCTCGGCGGTGCGCATCATCATCATTAGCGGTTTTTTTCCGGCGGCGATAGATTCATGCCATGTATTCAGGTTGCGCTCGACCATCCAGGAATAGCCATTGACTGACCCTCCTGCGCCAGAGCCGAATGCCAGACAGTCTGCACCCTGTTTAATCAGCAGGTTGTACAGATTGCGTTCCCGTGTGGTACGCGCCCAGTGGCTGTTGCTGATGCAGCGCCAGCCCGCGCTGTCCATGAAATCGCAGCCCTGAAGATAGAGATCGCGGCGTTCGGCGGGAGAGGGAACGGTTGTGCGCCCGGTTTCAACCGCTTTGCCAAGCGGTGTATTAGGGATCAGATTCAGCGCATAAAGATCTACGCCGTCGAGGCCGATGTCGCGGGCAATCGCCAGATCCTCGCCCCACAGTTTTGCGTCTTGTCCTGGCAGACCAAACAGCAGATCGCATACCACGGCGGCACGATCTCGTTTTACCAGTCCCTGCATAAAGGCCGTCGCGGTCGGGCCGTCCGAAGTACGCGCCATTTTCTTGCGGATTCGGCTGTTAAAAGACTGAATACCGATTGAAAATCTATTGGCGCCAGCGTCAAGGCAGGCATCAATTCGCGCATCGTCAAAATTGAGCACCCGTCCCTCAATGGTGATTTCGCAGTCCGGCGCCAACGGTAGCTTGTCACGCAGCGCGGTAATGATTCTGGCCAGGTCCTGTGCAGACAGCGCAGAAGGCGTACCGCCGCCAAAATAGACGGCGTGAATGGGGGCTGACTGATGTAATGCGCTATCAGCTTCCATCTCTATTTCGCGCAACAGCGCGTTGGTGTAGAGGGCGCAGTTGTCTTCTTCAAATCGGTTTTGATAAAAACCGCAGAAAGTACAATGTGTTGCACAAAAAGGAATATGCAAGTACACCAGCCGTTTACGCGGTGGGGTTGGCTGGTTGATGACCTCCTGCCAGGTCTGTGACAATAGCTCTTTGGCAACCGGGATCGCCCCACGCCAGGGCATCGTGGCGCGGCGATCCTTAAATGGCTGACTTCCCTCGAGCGCAAAATGCGCGGTGAGATCCAGCGAATGTTCAGTTTTCATTCTTCTTAATAAATCCAGTTAGTGAGGCCAGAATTGCTGGTGCAGGGCTTCAACCGCATCGGCGACGCGTGGTCCCATTCCCAGAATCAGCGCCTGGTCTACCGCCACAATGCGCTGGTTTTTCCAGGCCGCAGTGTGGGTAATACCGGCAATCGCGCTCAGGCGAGCCAGACCGCCATCGACCATTTGCGACGTCACCACGATCACCTCCGGGTTGGCGGCGATCAGTGACTCCGCGCTGTAGCTTTTATACTGCGCATGGGTGGCGACATTTTGTGCGCCTGCGAGGGTCATAATGGCATCGGCAACGCTGCCTTTTCCGGCGATCTGAGGTGCGCTGCCGCCAGCAGAGAGAATGAACATGGCTTTGACCGGCGCGTTTTTCGCCGCCACGCTGTGCTTAATACGCTCCAGACGTTGCTGCAGGCGATTGACTAGCGCCTCACCTTGGTCAGGAATGTGCAGTGTTGTAGCCAGTTCTCGAATGTTGGCGTACATCTGTTCGACGGTGGCCGGTACGCGCGGCAACGTCACGACGTTAACCTTTTGCGCCCGCAACTGATCCAACACGATTTGGGGACCTGCATCCTGCCAGGTGATAAAGCTGTCCGGATGGAGCGACAAAATGCCCTCGCTGCTTAACTGCTTCCAGTAGCCGATATGCGGGAGTGCGGCAGTTTCGGGCGGATACGAGGTGGTTTCATCAACGCCAACCACCCGGTTGCCGACGCCCATGGCGTATACCAGTTCACTAAGCGAGCCGCCCGCCACCACCAGGCGGTCGGCGGACTGGGCACTGAAAACGCAGGCGAGGCTCAGTAAGCCAATCATGAGCTTTTTCATCGTCAGAAATTCCACGCAAAGCCAACGGCGGCATTGAAACCAGCATCTGGAATAGATTCATGTGCGGTTCTGTAACGCTTATCGGTCAGGTTGTTGAGCGCGAGGTTGACCTGATACTGGTCCTGCGGACCGAACTCGGTGTTGAATGCGAGGTTAAGTGTGGCCCAGCCTGGGTAGTTGATTTCCGTGGTGCCGGTATTATCTTTAGCGCTGGACGCCGCGCGGATAAAGGCATCGGACGTCACGTTAGCGACATTCATCAACCAGGTATGTTTCAGGCCGACACGCCCGGTCAGCGTGGGTTCGCCGGTATCCCAGGTTTTTAGGGTATTGCCTTCGTACTGACGGCGAATGAGATTACCGCTCAGGTAAGGTGAAACCGCCCAGCCGTTGTATTCTGCGGTGAGTTCCATGCCCCAGGTTTTGGCCCGATCGATGTTTTCGTAGTAGTAATAGCCGCCCCGTGAAGAGGTGGTATTACCGCTGCAAACGGGTTGGCCTGAACAGGCCAGGCTGGCGATATAGTCTTTGGCTTCGGAGTAATAAATGGCGCCGTCAATCAGCCACATATTCCCTTTATACCGTGCGCCCAGCTCATAGTTATTCGAGTGTTCCGCCTTCAGGTTTGGGTTGCCGTAGGTCACGCTTCCGCCTGCGGACGTCTGCATAAACAGCTGAGTCAGCGTGGGGAAAACATAGCCCTGGGCATATGCTGCCCGGAGTTCAAGATCTTTAAAACCGGAATAGCGTAGGCTGGTTGAGGTCACCAGTTCATCATCGTGTACTGAATTTCCCCCGGTGGAATGCCAGGTGCTGCCGCTGCTTTGCAGGGTTTGCGTATCGTTGCGATTGAGCTTCGAAGACAGCCAGTACTGGCGTGCGCCTACGGTCCAGGTCCAGTCATCGGCAAAGCGCCAGTCGTTTTGCGCGAACAATGAGGTGTTGCTTTGCTCCGCTTCGTTGTATGACAGGGTGCGGGTTTGCGTATCGAAGAAGCCGGTAGCTGCGGTCTGGCGCGTACTGCCGTCTGTGTCCTGTTTGATTTTGTCATGCTGATATTGAGTGCCAATCACCAGCTCGTTGTTCGCGGGAAGGGAGAAATTGCCCTGCAGCGTTACCCCCTGGGTATACTGTTTGTCGTTGGTATTGGTTTGATTGTTTATCGTCAGCGCTTTAATCGCCGGGCTGGGGATTACCTGAGTCGTTTTGACCCGGTTTTCAAATTTGCGCTCTATTGTCTGGGTGTATGCGTCAACATGGATTTTCTTCAGGTAATCCCCGCCAGCCGCGTAGTCGTAGAAAAGACCGATTTTCTCGCGTTCCAGCTTAGGTATTTTGACGCTAAAGTCGTCGAACTGGCCCTCTGGATCGTCAAACCAGGTTTGAGTAGACAGTTTGTAACGATCGAGGGAGAGTCCGATTTTATGGCGATCGAAATTGTAGCCAAGCCACACGCCCTGGCCGTTATTACGGAAATTGGTGTCGGGCAATCTCCCGTCAGGCGTATCGCGGTCCCCCTGGTCGGAATAGCTGCCATTGATGCGGTAGTCAAAGTTTCCGATGCTGCCCCAGGCTGCTGCTGATTCTTCCCATCCTGCCGTTGCGGAGTTATAAACGGCCTTAACGCTGCCGCCGAGAGGCTTATCGCCGCCTTTTTTCGTAATAAAGTTTACGACACCGCCAATCGCCTGCGAACCGTAAAGGACAGAGTAGGGGCCTTTTACTACTTCAATCCGTTCCAGCGCGGATTCGTCAATCAGCAAACCGGCCCCGTAGTTTTGCCCGGCGCGCTGGTAGCTGACAACCTGGCCGTCGATCAAAATCAGCACCCGCGAAGAGGCTTCGCCACGGATACGAATTTGTTTCCGGCCAGCGAGGGCGTTATCGGTGACTTCGACGCCAGGAATATCTTGTAAATCATCAGCAATAGAAACGCTGGTGGAGTTTTGCAGCGTCTGGCGATCGATAACCTGAATAGTTGCCGGGCTATCCCAGAGACTACTTTCAGAGCGGTTAGCCGTGACGATCACCGTATCATCGTCGGGCGCTGAAGCGTGTGTTGTAGAGGTAGCTGCAGAAGCAGCGCCGGACATGCATAATGTCAGGGCTGAAAGAATAAATGGCCTTTGGTTAATCCGTGGCAACATAAGAGAACCTTTATTAAATGTAAATGATCATCATTATCATTCGCATTTGTATATAAAAATGTTTCCCTTTGTTCAATATGAAAGATGCATAACCAATATATCTTTTGATTTGAGTCAATTTTGTACGGTCAATAAATACTGAAATGTGATCTGTATCGGGTATAACAATGTGAATAGAAAGGATTTATTCATCTCTTTGTTGGCTTATAATGTGCAGATTTCTCGGGTAAATGATTACGGCAATCTGGGCTATAATGTGGCTCAGCACCAACAAGCACCGCGGGGGAAATGTGAATATTAGCGATGTTGCGAAAAAAACCGGTTTAACCAGCAAAGCCATTCGCTTTTATGAAGAGAAAGGACTGGTGACGCCGCCGCTGCGTAGTGACAATGGCTATCGCACTTACAACCAACAGCATCTGAATGAACTGACGTTGCTGCGTCAGGCGCGGCAGGTTGGATTTAATCTGGAAGAGTGCGGCGAGCTGGTAAACCTGTTTAACGATCCGGCGCGTCACAGCGCGGATGTGAAAAAGCGCACCCTGGAAAAGGTGGCGGATATTGAGCGGCATATCAGTGAGCTGCAGGCCATGCGCTTGCATTTACTGGCGCTGGCGGACAGTTGCCCGGGTGATGACAGCGCTGAATGTCCGATTATGGATAATCTCTCCGGCTGCTGCCATCACAAAGCGAAGGCTTAACGGCGAGAAGGATTAAGCATAAACACCACCGTACCGCGGTACCACGGAGATTTCTCAAGCTGCGCTTCAGCCAGTGGATCTCGGCTACCGTTTTGCACCAGTCCCAGCTTAAATGGAATGCGCAGGCGGCTCAGCGCGGGTAGATACGCCTGATAATTCGTCACCGTGCGACGCCCCTGATAGCTTTGCACCACCAGTTCATCGACCGCCAACGCGTTCAGCGTAGCGACGTCGCCCGTTTTTGCCCAATCCAGTAGTCCGGTTACCCCTAGCGCAAACTCGGCCGGGAGCTGTTGGCGCAGTTGCTGCAGAAAGCGGGCGTAGTCGGTCAGTTGATGGGTCGCTGCGTCAAAATCAACCTGCAGGCCGACGACGTTATTCCCGGCGGTCTGCCAGCGCTGCATCAACCGTATGATACGCGCCGGGATCTCTTCCGGTACGTCGAGGGTTGTAAAGCGTACGGTCAGCCAGATTGAGGGAAAAGACAGACGACTGACCGGCAGTCCGAGGCGCTGGAACACCACGTTACCGGAACGAACCAGTACCTCGCCCTGGTGCAGATAAACCGTTTGCGCGTCTTTCAGCTCGTCACTGGCTTTCACCCCAGACCACAGCCAGAAGGCTGAATGTTCACGGGCGGCGACGATATCCGCTGCCTGTGCCTGGCCGAGAAGCAGTGCGGTTACCAGTAATATTTGAGTTTTTGCGCCCACGGGCTTCCCGGATACTGCGTTTTCAGTTGGGTGAACCAGCCCTTACGCTGCAGTTTATCCACGTCTTCACCGCCGCATTCGTTAGCGCCTGATGGCGCATAGCACATGATGGCGCGATACAGCGCGAAGCTCTTATCTTCGACTTCCGCGGTGGGCGAGGTAATTACCTGCTGATAGTAGCTTTGCCTGTCGAACTGGCCGAAAGGTTTCTTGCGCGAGATAGCTGATTCAAGCACATCGTTGCCAGCGCTGTTTTTCCACAGATCAACATGTGTTTGCGTGGTGCGGAAGAATTCGCCAAGGCAGTTCAGCGCGTGAGCATCATCCGCTTTTTTGCTCAATACCGTTACCGTTTCATTGAGGCTGCGGCACGTATAACCCGCCTGCGCCGTGTCGCCATTCCAGTCGAGTATGCTCAGGTTAACGTCATCAAACGCTTCGCCAATGACCGGTGATGTAATCGCGCTAGCCAGTTTTCTGTCAGTAAGCCAGTCGCCAAAACGATTCTCTGTAAGATCCCGCACCAGCAGCGTATGCAGCGCAATGGTACGCTCTTCGTTATTCGGGCCATTAACGGCCTGCTGGCGCAGCAGTTCTGGCGTGGCCTGCGTTTTCAGCACCTGCGAGCGAAAGCGCAGGTTGGTCACCGCGCTATTCGGTGCGAAAACTGCCGCCACGTCGCCGCTATATACCAGCGTGGCGGCAAGCTTAGCCTGCACATATTGCTGCTGTTCGTTATCCTGGCTGAGTTTTAACAACTGCTGCCAAAAATCGCGCGCCTCGGCCCATTTCTTCTGGCCCATCAACGCTTCGCCGTACAGCACCTGTTCGCTGAAGGCGAGGGTATCGTTAGCGGCAAGTTTCTGCGCTGGCGTAACTGCCTGAATAATTGCCGCGTAGTTGCCCGTTGCCAGCCACAGATTCAGTTGCAGGTCGCGCCATAGCGGCAGTTTTTGGCTCTGTTCAAACATCGGTTTGCTGGCGTCGAGCTTTGCCTGCGTCAGCGTGGGTTTGTTATTGTTATCCAGGCGCAGCGCGCGTAGTAGTTCGATATAGCTGACTCGCGGCGCGTCGGGGAAGGCCTCAACGACGGACTGGTCGTAGAACGCCATGCCATAGACATTATCGTATTCGATGACATTTTCGCGCAGTTGCCGTGCGTCAGCCGACTGCTTCAGCGTCTGTTCATACAACCCGGCCAGCTGCGGCCATGACTGTAAATACCAGTTGATGCGACGCAACATGCCTCGTGAAGAGTCAGCGTAGAGTCCTTGGGGAAAACTCTGCAGATAGGCCTGCGCCAACTCTTGAGCCTGAGTGGCATCCTCGCGATTAATTTTCGCAATATCAAAATCGCCGTACTCGCCCACGCTGTTCTGACTGCTCTTGTTCAACGCCGTGCGCATCAGCATGTATTGCGCGGTCTCTGCTAACCACGGACGATCGCTTGTAGCAAGTTGAGTGAAATCCCGTTCGGCACTGGCATAATCACCGGCATAGAAACTGGCGGCTGCTGCCAGATAGTTTTTATAGGGCAGAGCTTGAGAATCTGCCGGGAAGGTGGCAAGAGAAGACTCAATTTGCTCGCGGGTTGCCCCAGAAAGCAGTCCCGTACGCGCCTGGGCTAAAGCCTGACGCTGTTCCGCTGTTAATGTGGAATCGGCCAACAGCGCGGCAAAAAAGGCGCTAACGCTCTCGGCGTTATTCGAAACATGACGGTTCTCTAGCTCAGCGTCATTGATGTTTATTTCGTCGGCGCTAATGTTCAGCTCGGCCATCTGTCGGGAGAGAGGACTGTCCGCGGCGGATGCCTGAGCTGCCGCTGTTTGCGGGGCAGCCTCATCCCATTGCGGGTGATAGGCAAAATAGAAATCTCGGGAGCGAGTGATGTCTGCGGGCATCGACTGCACGGGCAGAACAAATGATTTTTCCTGGCTCAGCAGCCGCAGCAGGTTGTCGCGGCTGTCGTTTTCAGGGTTAAAGGTCGGCGTTCCCTTCAGCAGGCAGCTGTCGTCGCTCCATTTGCAGTCTTCCATATCGAACGAAGCGAATGCCTGCGGGGCGGCGGTCAGCAATGTGCAAAGGGCAAAGGCAAGGGATGTCTTCCTGACCATAGTCTTATTTCCTGTCTCTTTAGTGTGATACCGCTTTTATAATCAGGGTGATTCCCTCAACGGCAATGACTTCAACCTGCGTTCCGGCGCTCAAATCGTCACGGGCGCTAACGGGCCAGGAACTGTCGCCGACGCGCATATGTCCGCGACCATTGACCAGGTTAGTTTCCAGAGTAAATCGACGGCCAACTAACTGTTGTCCACGTTGATTAAGATGGCTGTCGGCCGGCTGCTGCTCCTGAACGCGTCTTGCCAGCCACTTCCACCACAGCCAGGCCGCCAGCAGGGTGAGGGCGGCGAACATCGCCCCCTGCCACGCCCAGTCTAGCGGAACGAGCCAGACGACCAGACCGGTAATCACCGCTGCCACGCCGCTCCACAGCAGATAACCGTTACCGCCCAGCATCTCGGCGGCCAGTAACAGACCACCGAGGCTGAGCCAGAAAATATGCGGGTGCACCAGAATCATCGCTATCATGATTTTTTCCGCTCGCTGGCGCTGTCCTTAACCAGTTCGGCGATCCCGGCAATGGAGCCCATCAGGCTGCTGGCATCCAGCGGCATCATCACCACTTTGCTGTTATTCGACGAGCCGATATGCTGCAGCGCTTCAGTGTATTTCTGTGCCACGAAGTAGTTCACGGCCTGAATATCCCCGGCGGCAATGGCTTCAGACACCATCTGTGTTGCGCGGGCTTCTGCTTCTGCGGAACGTTCACGCGCTTCAGCCTGTAAAAATGCGGACTGACGTTCACCTTCCGCGATGAGGATTTTCGACTGCTTCTCACCTTCGGCCTTGACGATTTCCGCCTGGCGGATCCCTTCGGCTTCCAGAATGTAGGCGCGCTTGGTACGTTCGGCTTTCATCTGCGCGTTCATGGCGTCAATCAGTTCCGCCGGTGGACGCACGTCACGAATCTCAATACGGGTGATTTTGATGCCCCAGGGATTGGTGGCCTCATCAACAATATGCAGCAGGCGCGTGTTGATGTTGTCACGCTGGGAGAGCATTTCATCGAGCTCCATCGAGCCGAGAACAGTACGAATGTTGGTCATGGTCAGGTTGATGATCGCCAGTTCCAGGTTGCTGACTTCATACGCGGCTTTCGGCGCGTCGATCACCTGAATAAAGCACACAGCATCAATCGAGACGTTGGCGTTATCTTTGGAGATGACTTCCTGAGAGGGGATATCAAGCACCTGTTCCATCATATTGATCTTACGACCAATGCGGTCCATGAACGGTACAACAAGGCTTAAACCCGGTTGCAGGGTTTTGGTGTAACGGCCAAAACGCTCTACCGTCCACTGATATCCCTGCGGGACGATTTTGACGCCTGCGCCGACGATCACCAGCGCGACAAAAATAAGAATAGGAATAAAAATGAGCATTGATGAAACCTCCTGTTGTGCTGTCCTTTACTGCCTCATTAGTCAAATTATACCCGATTTATCAAGGTGGGCTCCCCTATAATAAATTACAGGGATAGACTATCTGCACGAAAGATGTAAAAAGGGATTGGTAATGGAAGAAAGCAGCATTCTGCTTCAGTTAAAAAATGTCGCATGGCAGGCAGGGGCGACGCAGGTTCTTAATAACATCTGTTTTGATCTCCGCGCCGGAGAATTTAAGCTGATTACCGGCCAGTCCGGCTGCGGTAAAAGTACGTTACTCAAGATAGTCGCGTCGTTAATTAGCCCGAGTTCCGGTGAAATCCTTTTTGAGGGTAAGGAGATATCAACGCTTAAGCCTGAAGCTTATCGCCAGCAGGTCTCTTATTGCGCGCAAACGCCCGCTTTGTTCGGTGATACCGTCTACGACAACCTCATTTTTCCCTGGCAAATCCGCGATAAACGCCCGGAACCGGATGTGTTTCTGGAAGACCTGGCCCGTTTTCAGTTACCCGAGACGATCCTCAAAAAAAATATCAATGAGCTATCTGGTGGCGAAAAGCAGCGCGTCTCGTTAATTCGTAATTTGCAGTTTCTGCCGAAAATCCTGCTGCTTGATGAAATCACCAGCGCACTGGATGAGTCCAACAAACGTAACGTGAACGAATTAATTCACCACTATGTCCGCGACAAGAATATTGCCGTGCTGTGGGTGACGCACGATAAAGATGAGATTAATCACGCGGATAATGTCATCACTCTTCAACCGCACGCCGGAGAAATGCAGGAAGTCAGCAATGAACGAGCATAATATTACCAATGAATCCCTGGCGTTAGCGATGATGCTGGTGGTGGTCGCGATACTGATCAGCAACAAAGAAAAGCTGGCGCTGGAAAAAGATATTCTCTGGAGCGTTTGCCGGGCAGTGGTTCAGCTTATTATCGTGGGCTACGTGCTGAAATATATTTTCGGCGTCAACCATAGCATTCTGACCTTATTGATGGTGCTGTTTATCTGCTTTAACGCGGCCTATAACGCGCAAAAACGCAGTAAATATATTGATAAAGCTTTTCTCTCGTCGTTTATTGCTATTACGGTGGGAGCGGGGCTAACGCTTTCGGTGCTGGTTCTTTCAGGCTCTATCGAGTTCACGCCGATGCAGGTCATCCCGATCTCCGGCATGATTGCAGGCAATGCGATGGTGGCGGTGGGGCTGTGTTACAACAATTTGGGGCAGCGGTTTAACAGCGAGCAGCAGCAAATTCAGGAAAAACTCAGCCTCGGCGCAACGCCGAAGGTGGCTTCTGCACCGCTTATTCGCGACAGCATTCGCGCCTCGCTGATCCCGACGATTGATTCAGCGAAGACCGTAGGACTGGTGAGTTTACCGGGAATGATGTCAGGACTGATCTTTGCAGGTATTGACCCGGTAAAAGCAATTAAGTATCAGATTATGGTGACGTTTATGCTGCTTTCGACCGCCAGCCTGTCGACCATTATCGCCTGCTACTTAACCTATCGAAAATTCTATAACTCACGTCACCAATTAGTGGTAACGCCATTAAAGAAACCGTGATGTGATGCCGTATGGCGGCTACCGCCATATCCGGCCGACGGGAATGAGGTGTTGGTTGTGTTTGTAAGCCCGATAAGCGTAGCGCCATCGGGCATGATGAACCAATTAGTACAGCAGCGCGTACAGCTGGCGGCGGTATTTCGAAGCCAGCGCATCACCGGTACCCAGTGCGGCAAGGATCTCCTGGAAAGTCTTACGTGCCTGACCGTCGGCAGCCGTAAGATCTTTCTTCAGGTGGCTGAACAGTAATTCCAGCGATTCCTCGTTACGTCCGACCTGGTGCAATTGAATAGCCAACTGCGTTGCCAGCGCCGCATCCTGTGGATTGCTGGCGACCTGCTGCTGCAACTGTTGGATTTCCGGTGTATCAGCGGCCTGCTTCAGCAGTTCGATCTGTGCGATAAGCCCTTGATAGCGGGTGTCCTGATCCTGCAACGGAATGGTTTTCAGCACCGCTTCGGCTTCGTCAGAACGGTTCAGGGCGATTTGCGTTTCCGCCAGCAGCAGACCGATTTCGCTGCTCTGGTTGGAGATCTGCCAGGCTTCTTTCAGCAGCGGCAGCGCATCCGCGTGATTACCGGCTTCGATGAATTCGATAGCCTGGCGTGCTTTCAGCTCTTCTTCGCTCGGCAGCACTTTCTCCAGCAGCGCGCGAATAACCTCTTCCGGTTGCGGACCCTGGAATCCATCTACCGGCTGGCCGTTCTGGAACAGATAAACCGTAGGGATCGCGCGCAGACCAAACTGGGAGGCGATCATCTGCTCGGCGTCGCAGTCCAGCTTAGCGAGAATAAACTGACCGTTATACTGGGCGGCAAGGTTCTCCAGTACCGGCGTTAATTGCAGACAATGCTGGCTGCGCTCAGACCAAAAATAGAACAGGACCGGCGTGGTCATCGACTGTTCGAGGGTCTGCTGTAGGTTCGATTCGTTAATGTTAACAATATTCTGTGTGGACATGGAGTTACTCTCTTTTGTCGATTTCTTGTTACATGGGGGCTGACGCGCGAGCTTCAACTCAACCCTGTAAAATTTTGTCCATTATGCGGCCTGGCAACAGGCGTTTAAGCAGCATCACTGCCCAGGTCACCAGCGTAACCGGATAACGTAGCTTTGGTTTATCGCTCTCAAACGCATGACGCACTTTGGCGACAACCGCTTCTGGTCCCAGCGTAAAACGCGCGGCAATGCCGGGATTTTCAACGGGAGCATCGCTCTGGGTCTGGTTGACGTTTTCGGTAAAGCGGGTACGGATGGGGCCGGGTTCAATCAGGCTGACCTTAATCCCGCTGTGGCGCAGTTCCATACGCAGTGCGTCGGACCAGGCTTCCAGTGCATATTTGCTGGCGGCATAGGCGCCGCGTCCCGGCGTTGAGATCAATCCCATCACCGATGAGGTCATCACAATGCGCCCTTCGCCGTGGGGTAACATGGCAGGTAACAGGCGCATGGTAAGCTGATGTGCGCCAAAGAAGTTGGCGGAAAACTGCTGTTCCATCTGTTCACGGCTGATGGTGGGCAGGGGACCATAGACACCGTATCCGGCGTTGTTAAAGATCCCATATAAACGATTATCGGTCAGGGCGATCACTTCATCGGCGGCACGATCCACGCTTTCGGGTGAATCCAGATCCAGCAACACGCCAGTGAATCCCATGCTGTTCATACGCGCGACATCGTCAGGTTTGCGACAGCCTGCCAGAATTTGAAAACCCTGGCGCTTTAGCTCAAGCGCACTTTCCAGGCCGATTCCGCTGGAACATCCTGTTATTAAGACCGATTTTTGCATAACTTTACCTGTCAGGATCTCCGTTGAATTACGAGTCGTGATTTACTAGAGGTGTGAGATGTTGCGCCATCCAGTCGGCGATAAACGGCTGGGCGTCACGGTTAGGATGAATACCATCATCCTGCATCCACTGGGGTTTCAGATAAACCTCTTCCATAAAAAAGGGCAGCAGAGGGATATCAAACTCTTTGGCGAGCTTTGGATAAATCGCGCTAAAGGTTTCATTATAACGGCGACCGTAGTTTGCCGGCAGACGAATTTGCATTAATAGCGGTTCGGCATTTGCCGCTTTCACGTCCTGCAAAATCGTGCGCAGGGTTTGTTCGGTTTGCGCAGGCGCAAAGCCGCGCAGGCCATCGTTGCCGCCAAGTTCGACCAGTACCCAACGCGGCTGGTGCTGCTTGAGTAATGCAGGCAGACGGGCCAGGCCCTGCTGCGAGGTGTCGCCGCTAATGCTGGCATTCACCACTGGCGTTTTGGTTTGCCATTTATCATTAAGTAGCGCAGGCCACGCGGCGCTGGCGGACATTCGGTATCCGGCGCTCAGGCTGTCACCCAGAATTAATAACGTGTCCGCTGCGGCGGCGCGGAAAGTTAACAGGACCAGGAACAGGAAAGGCCAATGCCAGCGGAAAACATTGTTGAAGTTCATCATCTTAAGAAATCCGTCGGTCAGGGTGATCATGAGCTATCCATCCTTACCGGAGTTGAACTGGTTGTCAAACGCGCCGAGACCATTGCGTTGATTGGCGAGTCGGGATCGGGGAAATCCACGCTGCTGGCGATTCTCGCCGGGCTTGACGATGGCACCAGCGGTGAAGTCAGCCTGGTGGGGCAGGCGCTGCACACCATGGACGAAGAAGCCCGGGCGCAGCTGCGGGCGCGGCACGTGGGTTTTGTCTTCCAGTCATTCATGTTAATTCCGACCCTCAACGCGCTGGAAAACGTCGAACTGCCCGCGCTGTTGCGCGGCGAAAATAGCGGAAAAAGTCGTGACGGGGCAAAAACGCTGTTGGAACAACTGGGACTGGGAAAACGTCTTGATCATCTTCCGGCCCAGCTTTCCGGCGGGGAGCAGCAGCGCGTGGCGCTGGCGCGAGCGTTTAACGGTCGCCCTGACGTGCTGTTTGCCGATGAACCAACGGGCAACCTCGATCGCCAGACCGGAGACAAAATAGCCGACCTGTTGTTTTCTCTGAACCGGGAACACGGCACCACCCTGATTCTGGTGACGCATGACCCGCAGTTGGCGGCGCGTTGCGACAGGCGCTTACGTCTGGTGAATGGACAGTTGCAGGAGGAGGCATGATTGCACGCTGGTTCTGGCGCGAATGGCGCTCGCCTTCACTACTGATTGTCTGGCTGGCGCTGAGCCTGGCGGTAGCCTGTGTGCTGGCGCTGGGCAATATCAGCGATCGTATGGAAAAAGGGCTGAGCCAGCAAAGCCGTGAGTTTATGGCGGGCGATCGGTCGCTACAAAGTTCGCGTACCGTGCCGAAAGCGTGGATTGACGAGGCGCGACAGCGTGGCCTGAAGGTGGGCGAACAGTTGACCTTTGCTACCATGACTTTTGCCCGGGATACGCCGCAGCTGGCGAACGTCAAAGCGGTAGATGATGTGTATCCGATGTACGGCACGCTGCAAACCAACCCGCCGGGACTGAAACCGCAGCCGGGCTCGGTGCTGCTGGCCCCACGTCTGATGGCGCTACTCAACTTAAAAGTCGGTGATTCCATCGACGTTGGCGATGCCACGCTGCGTATTGCCGGGGAGGTGGTGCAGGAGCCGGACTCTGGTTTTAATCCGTTCCAGATAGCACCGCGTCTGATGATGAACATGGCGGATGTCGAAAAAACGGCGGCGGTCCAGCCGGGAAGCCGCGTGACCTGGCGCTATAAATTTGGCGGGACGCCATCGCAACTGGAAGCCTATGAAAAGTGGCTGCTGCCACAGTTAAAGCCTGAACAGCGCTGGTATGGGCTGGAGCAGGATGAAGGGGCGCTGGGGAAATCACTTGAGCGTTCGCAACAGTTCTTGCTGCTTTCGGCGCTGTTAACGCTGTTGCTAGCGGTCGCCGCGGTTGCCGTGGCTATGAGCCATTATTGCCGCAGCCGTTACGATCTGGTGGCTATTCTGAAAACGCTCGGTGCGGGCAGAGCGCAACTGCGCAGGCTGATTGTTGGTCAATGGCTGATGGTGCTGGCGCTGTCTGGCGTGACCGGCGGACTATTCGGACTGTTATTCGAGCGCGTGCTGGTGCTGCTGCTCAAGCCGGTTCTGCCTGGAGAACTACCGCCTGCCAGCCCCTGGCCGTGGTTATGGGCACTAGGCACCATGACGGTGATTTCGCTATTGGTGGGGTTACGCCCTTACCGCCTGCTGCTGGCAACGCAGCCGCTGCGGGTGCTGCGCCGTGACGTGGTGGCAAACGTCTGGCCCCTGAAGTTTTATTTGCCGGTGGTCGTGATAGTCGTGATTGCACTGCTTGCTGGACTGATGGGCGGAAGTCCACTGCTGTGGGCGGTACTGGCTGGTGCGGTGGTACTGGCGCTGTTGTGCGGGGTGCTCGGCTGGATGCTGCTCAACGTGCTGCGTGGTCTGACGCTCTCCTCACTGCCGCTGCGTTTGGCGGTCAGTCGACTGTTACGCCAGCCGTGGTCAACGCTCAGCCAGCTATCGGCATTTTCGCTTTCCTTTATGCTGCTGGCGTTGTTACTGGTGCTGCGCGGCGATCTGCTCGACCGCTGGCAGCAGCAAATGCCACCGGAAAGCCCGAACTATTTCCTGATCAACATTGCCACCGAGCAGGTGGTTCCGCTGAAGGCTTTCCTGTCCGAACATCAGGTGATCCCGGAATCGTTCTATCCGATTGTGCGGGCGCGTCTGACGGCGATCAATGAGAAGCCGACCGAAGGCAATCAGGATGAGGCGCTGAACCGCGAGCTTAACCTGACCTGGCAGGATACCCGACCGGATCATAACCCGATAACCGCCGGAAGTTGGCCGCCAAAAGCGGGCGAAGTATCGATGGAAGAGGGGTTAGCGAAACGGCTGAACGTCAAACTCGGCGATCGGGTGACTTTTATGGGCGATACCCAGGATTTCAGCGCCACGGTCAGCAGTCTGCGCAAAGTGGACTGGGAAAGCCTGCGGCCCAACTTCTTCTTTATCTTCCCCTCCGGCGCGCTGGATGCTCAGCCGCAAAGCTGGTTAACCAGCTTTCGCTGGGAGAACGGCAACGGCATGCTAACGCAGCTTAACCGCGAATTCCCGACCATCAGCCTGCTGGATATTGGCGCCATCCTCAAACAGGTGAGCCAGGTGCTGGATCAGGTGAGCCGCGCACTGGAGGTGATGGTGGTACTGGTCACCGCCTGTGGCATGCTGCTGCTATTGGCGCAGGTCCAGGTCGGGATGCGTCAGCGTCATCAGGAGTTGGTGGTCTGGCGCACGCTGGGAGCAGGTAAGAAGCTGCTGCGTACCACGCTGTGGTGCGAGTTCGCCATGCTCGGGATGGTTGCCGGACTGGTGGCGGCCATCGGTGCGGAAACAGCGTTGGCGGTACTGCAAACCAAAGTGTTTGATTTCCCGTGGGAGCCAGACTGGCGACTGTGGGTAGTATTACCATTTAGTGGAGCATTGCTGCTCTCTTTATGCGGCGGATGGCTCGGTTCACGTCTGCTAAAAGGTAAAGCGCTGTTCCGTCAGTTCAGTAGTTAATTCATATTCGTGATGATTACGCACCGGTTTTAAAATCGGTGCGTCTTTTTTTCTATGTAGCACAAATTGATAACTCCTTGATATTTAACAGCACAGAACAATAAAAACCCAACAACACGAGAGTATTAATAAACGTTAATATTTGTGTGCTGAATAATTGGCAGGCTATCTATCAAGGTATAAATAATGACTATAAAAAAAACAGCGCTGGCGGTATCGATCGGCGCAGCAGTGGCATTAACGACTTTCGCTTCACAGGCGGAAATCACGGTCCTGAAACAAGATCCGCAGGCGGGCAACCCGCTGAGCCGTCTTAACTTCACCGTCGGCGGCAGTATTCGTCCGCAGTTCCAGAATATGGCCGGTGACGATGGTAAGAATGGCTACAAACGTAATGGCTTCGATGGCGGTACACGTTTCCGCTTCGCCGCTGACTACTATCTGTTTGATGATATCAGTTGGGTGAGCTACTACGAGCTGGGCGTTAACTTCCCGGCGATGTTCAACTGGGATAACCACTACGCTGACGGTGCCAACGATACCACGCGTCGTATGCTGTACACCGGTCTGAAGAGTGCAACCTGGGGTACGCTGACCTTCGGTCAACAAAACAGCATTTACTATGATGTAGTCGGTGCGAAAACGGATATCTGGGACTACGACATGATCGGTCAGGCGCCAGGTAACGGTATCAATGGCGACTATGATGGTTCCTATCGTACGCGCAAATCTCTGAAGTATAAGAATACCGTTGGTGATGTGGATCTCTACGCCTCTTATCTGTTCAGTGATGATTACAATCCGAACAACGGTCTGCGCTACAAGCGTAAAGGCGGCGGCTCACTGGGTGTGGATTATCACATTACCGATGACCTGACCTGGGGTACGGCGTGGAACTACACTCGCGCGGAAATGCGTGGCAACACCAGCAAAACCTACGATCAAAACATCGTCGGTACCGCGCTGAGCTGGAAACCGGACAACTGGACCTTCTCGATGGGCGGCGGTTGGTATCAAAACTTCATGACCACCAAAAAAGTCTCTGTTAACGACTACTTTGCCGGTGACGCCTGGGGTCTGGAATACTTCGCCGGCTACACCTTCCCGGTGGGGCAACATGCGCTGAAATCCGTTCAGCCGTACTTTATGGGCGACCGTATTGAGTACGTGAATGGCCGTAACTATCTGCGTACCGACAACGGCGTGGGGATCAGCTTCCAGCTGGATTACGGTTTCCGTGTTGACTACGAACACGTCTTTACCTCCAGCACCGACAATCTGGGTGACATGAACCTGGTTCGTCTGCGTTACGACTTCTAATCGAACGCCTGCCGCCCGATACGCTTGCGCTTATCGGGCCTAAGAAAGCTGTTGTAGGCCGGATAAGGCACTTGTGCCGACATCCGGCTTTTTCATACCTTCTTTCATTTAAAAACATACTCTGCAACATCATGAAATAATTTCAAGGACAGCAGGTTGTGATCTGTGTCATGTTAACAATCAGCCTGTTAACGGGCCAACAAGAACAACGTCGCAAGAACGGCGTGAGACATGACACCACAACGTTAAAATGGAGAGAATATGGGATTGCGTCAGAGTTTACGCGTCGCGACCGGGGCGCTGTTACTGGCCTGTGGATTACAGTTTGCTCATGCGAACAGTGACCCGCACACAATTGTGTTTGGCGTCGCGCCTGGGCCATACGGCGATATGGTGAAACAGGCCATTGCCCCCACGCTGAAAGAGAAAGGCTATAAGGTAGTGGTGCGCGAATTCAGCGATTACGTGCAGCCAAACATGGCGCTCTCCAACGGTAGCATTGATGCTAACCTGTTCCAGCATTCGCTCTATTTTGACAAATTCACTGCCGATAAAGGCCTGAAGCTGAGCAAGCTGATTGTGGTCCCGACGGCCGGGATGGGGTTTTACTCACATAAAATCAAAAGCCTGGATGAGTTGAAAAAAGGAGATGTGATCACGCTCTCCAACGATCCCACCAACCTGGCTCGCGGTCTGCGTTTCCTGCAGTCTATTGGCCTTATCACCATCAAAGACAATATTGATCCAACTAAAGCCTCCGAGCGCGATATCGCCAGCAATCCGAAAGGGCTGGTGTTTAAACCGCTGGAAGCGGCACAACTGCCGCGTACGCTGGACGGTGTGACCGGTGCGCTGGTCAACGGTAACTTTGCCGTGGCGGCAAAAATGGATCTCGCCAGCGCCATCAAGCAGGAACACCTGGACGAAAATCTGAAAAATATCATCGCGGTACGCAGTGAAGATGCGGATAAACCGTTCGCGAAAGATATTGTTGAGGCGGTGAAATCTCCGGCGTATCGCGCGGTGATCGACGATCCGCAAAATATCTACAGCGCCTTCCAGAAACCGGAATGGATGTCGTCAGCCCAATAATCGCTGCGCACAAGGGTTAACAGGGGCAGCGACGACTGCCCTTTTCGCATTTCTGAGGTGGCTATGATTGAGATTGAGAAAGTTTGCGTGGATTTTAGCGCAGGCCGTGGACCATCAACCCGGGCGGTTGATGACGTTAGCTTGCGCATTGGCGCAGGTGAGATATTTGGCATTGTCGGGACCAGCGGCGCGGGGAAAAGTACGCTGCTGCGCACCCTGAACGCCTTAACGCGTCCGAGCCAGGGAAGCGTGAAGGTGAACGGCGTAGAAATTTCCGCGCTGGAAGGGGGGCATCTACGTAAAGCCCGTCAGCGTATCGGTATGATTTTTCAACATTTTAACCTGATGCATACCCGTACCGTGGCGCAAAACGTCGCCTTTAGCCTGAAGGCTGCCGGATGGGAGCGCAGTAAAATTGGCCCGCGCGTGAGCGAAATCCTGGCGCTGGTGGGGCTGTCCGACAAGGCGAACCGCTTTCCGGTTCAGCTCAGCGGTGGGCAAAAGCAGCGTGTGGGTATTGCCCGCGCGATTGCCAATCATCCGGATGTGTTGCTGTGTGATGAACCTACTTCCGCCTTAGATCTCGAAACCTCAGCCACGATTCTGGCATTGCTTAAGCAGATCAACCAACAGTTGGGGATCACGATCGTGCTGATCACTCACGAGATGAACGTGATCAAATCGATTTGCGATCGCGTGGCGGTGATGTCCGGTGGCAAGGTGGTGGAGTCTGGTGAGGTGTTTGACGTTTTTGCTCACCCGCAGCACGCTTTCACCCAGCAGCTGGTGTCGCATACCCTCAATTTGACGCTGCCCGAGCGTCTGCGCCAGCATCTGCCTGGTCAGTTGCTAAAAATCCTGTTTATCGGTGATTCGGCGGAACAGCCGGTGTTGTCAGAAGTCGCGGTTAAATTTGGCGTGGCGGTGAACATTCTGCACGGCAAAATTGAATATATTGGCGAACGTGCGCTGGGGATTCTGGTCGTGCAGCTGACCGCGCCGCATAACCCTTCAGCGGTGGAAGTCGCCGTGGAACATATTCGTCAACGTACTGCACAGGTGGAGGTGATTCGTGGATGATTTATTGCCTGATTTGACGCTGGCGTTTAATGAAACCTTCCAGATGCTGAGCATCTCTACGGTGCTGGCAATTATTGGTGGTCTGCCGCTCGGTTTCCTGATTTTCGTCACCGACCGGCATTTATTCTGGCAAAACCGTTTTGTGTATCTGCTCAGCTCCGTGCTGGTGAATATCATTCGTTCGGTACCGTTTGTGATCCTGCTGGTTCTGCTGCTGCCGCTAACCCAGTTTTTGCTCGGGAATACCATTGGCCCGATTGCGGCGTCGGTCCCGCTCTCAGTGGCGGCAATCGCCTTCTATGCCCGTCTGGTTGATAGCGCGCTACGTGAAGTCGATAAAGGGATTATTGAAGCGGCGGAAGCGTTTGGCGCCAGCCCGATGCGCATCATCTGCACCGTTCTGTTACCTGAAGCGAGCGCGGGTCTGCTGCGTGGGTTGACGATAACGCTGGTGAGTCTGATCGGTTACTCCGCGATGGCCGGGATCGTTGGCGGCGGTGGAGTCGGCGACCTGGCGATTCGCTTTGGTTATTACCGCTACGAAACCCAGGTCATGATCGTCACCGTGGTGGCGCTGATTATTCTGGTGCAGGTCGTTCAGGTGCTGGGTGACTGGCTGGCAAAACGCGCAGATAAGCGCGACAGACACTGATCACTGTGCGTTAAGCCACTCGGCAACGTCCTGCCATGTGCCGCGAAAGACGATTTTCGCGGCTTTCTTTTCCAGCTGATAACGATACATCGGGTCGTAATACTCATTGAGCAACGGCACCAGCCAGCCCATATGGGCGTCGGTGCTGCCCGTTGCCTGCTGTTCGCGCAGAGCCTCGTCGAGCAGGGTGGTCAGCTCGGCAAAACGTTGTAAACCCAGACGACGGCGGATAGCAAACAGGCCGTGGTGCAGATACTCGCTGTACTCCTGCCAGCCCTGGCTCTCGCCATAAGCGTGGGTAAAATCGTGGTGCATCTTCACGAAATACTCTTCGCGTAGTCGCTCCAGACGACGCTCAAAAGGATCGTCCACCACCGCAATTGATGCCTGGGTCATGCGCTCGCGCAGGCATTCTGGCAGATGATTAGCCCCGATCATGCGGCCTTCATCTTCCAGTACCCACAGACGTAAATCCTGACGGCTATCGGTTTTGAGCATTTCAACCGCCAGCAGGTTTTCAAAACTCGCCTGACTCAATTGAGGTTCAACGGTGCGCCCAAACGAGGAGCCGCGATGGTGCGCCAGACCTTCGAGATCCACACCGTTTGGCTGCTGTTGCACCAGCTGCGTTTTACCGTTCCCGGTACAGCCGCCAATTAAGACGATCGGCTTTTGCACTAATTCTTCAGTCAGCTGTATCACTGCCTGGCGCAGGGCTTTGTAACCGCCTTTAATCAGCGGATAGTCAATACCGGACTCATGCAGCCACTGCTGCACAATATGCGAACGCTGACCGCCGCGCGCGCAGCATAAATAGCCTGCAGGATTTTGACGGCAGGCGTCCTGCCAGGCCCGCATTCTCTGTTGGCGGGTCTCACCCGAGACCAGTTGATGGCCGAGCGCGAGGGCGGCTTCGGGCCCCTGACGTTTATAACAGGTCCCGACGGCGGCACGTTCGTCATCGTTCATTAAGGGAAGGTTGATTGCGCCCGGCATTGCGCCCTGCTGAAATTCCACGGGGGCGCGTACATCGATTAAAGGCGTACCGGCGAGCAAAATTGCGCGGTAGTCCGTTCCATCGTTCATGTTTGATCCTGAAAATACAAAACAGCAATGGAGGGGATTTTACGCGCCAGAGGAGGGGCCGGGGAAGGATAAAATCAACTCCCCGGCATTATTGGCTTATTTCAGCTTTGACTGCGCCCAGATAATACCGCTGGCATATTCCGGCGGCAGCAGGGGGATAAGCGCTTCCAGCGTTGCGCTAAGGCGCGCGGTATCGCTGTCGCTCAGGTTCAGATGACCCACCTTACGCCCTTCACGCACCTCTTTGTCATACCAGTGCAGATGCACCAGCGGCAGCTTCAGCCAGTCGTAGTTCAGGTCGCTACCAATCAGGTTTACCATCACCGAAGGGTGGTTCACCACCGGCGTCGGTAATGGCAGGTTGGTAATGGCACGTAGATGCAACTCAAACTGGCTGATGCTGGCGCCGTTTTGCGTCCAGTGGCCACTGTTGTGCACGCGCGGAGCCAGTTCGTTAATCAGCAGACCTTCCGGGGTGATGAAACACTCCATCGCCATCACGCCGACATAGCCCAGCTCCTGCATGATGGCAGAGAGCATTGCTTCAGCCTGTTCCTGCTGTCTGGCGTTAGCCTGCGGGAATACCACGCTGGTGCGCAGAATGCCGTCCTGATGGAGGTTATGGGTCAGCGGATAGAAAACGGTGCTGCCGTCGTGCGCACGAGCGCCAACCAGTGAGACTTCACCGGAGAAGCTGATTCCCCGCTCGACGATGCACTCGCCGTAGCAGTCGTCCGGCAGTTGCTCAGTTTCATTTGCGCGCAAGCGCCACTGTCCACGTCCGTCGTAGCCGCCGACGCGACGTTTCACGATCGCCAGCTCGCCAAGTTTGTCGAATATCGCAGACCATTCGCTTTTATCTGCCAGCAGCTGCCAAGGCGCGGTCGCCAGACCGAGCTTGTCAAAAAGCTGCTTTTGCGTCAGACGGTCGGCAATAATCGGGAAGACGTCGCGGTTAACAAACGCCGGGTGGCGTGCCAGTTCGCGGGTGAGTGCCGTTTCCGGCCAGCGCTCAATCTCAGCGGTGATCACGCTTTGCTGAAAAGGGACCGCAGCCGGTTCAGCGTCCAGCCCGACGGGCCAGACCGCTATGCCCAGTGGCTCACCGGCCTGGCGCAGCATGCGCCCTAGCTGTCCGTTGCCAAGTACGCAGACCTGCTTCATGCGACACCTCGCGGGTCCGGGTTCTCCAGCACCTCATCGGTTTGCGCTTTGCGCCAGTCATGCAGACGCTGATGCAGTTCTTTATCGTGTGTAGCCAGAATTTGTGCTGCCAGCAGGGCCGCATTTGCCGCGCCCGCTTTGCCGATAGCCAGCGTGCCGACCGGAATACCGCGCGGCATTTGAACGATAGAGTAGAGGCTATCTACGCCGCTCAGCGCTGCGCTTTGCACCGGAACACCGAGGACAGGCACCAGCGTTTTCGCCGCAATCATGCCAGGCAAATGCGCTGCGCCACCGGCCCCGGCAATAATCACCTGATAACCGTTCTCTTCAGCGCTTTCGGCGAAGCTAAACAGTTTGTCTGGGGTGCGGTGGGCGGAGACGACTTCAACATGATGCGGAACGTCCAGGATTTCGAAGATTTCGGCGGCGAACTGCATGGTAGCCCAGTCGCTTTTGGACCCCATCACGATGGCGACACGCGCCGGATTATTGCGGGAAGACATGCGTCTGAAAACTCCTGTGGTGCACTACACTCGACTTTTGAGGCCACAGAGAATAGCATAATTTCACCGCCAAGGAAAACGATTGCGCGCTTTGCGCTTCACTCTTCAAGCTGCCTCTTTGTTGGCTGCATCTGCTCACCCCAGTCACTTACTTTTGTAAGCTCCAGGGGACTCACAGATTTGCCGCCTCGATGCAACTCGAATAGTTTTGTGTAAAGAGGAACTGGGTATCTGCAGAATTAAAACGGAAAGGCGATCAGTTCAACGTCGTCAGGGGTGACTTTGATCATCGAACCTTCGGTGTGCCATGCGCCTAAAACCACGCGGAAAGCGGGTTGCTCATTGGCCGTAAGCTCGTGGACGGCAGGGCGGTGGGTATGGCCGTGAATTAACCACTGAACCTGATGTTTTTCCATCTCGCTAATCACGGCCTGCTGATTCACATCCATGATTTCCAGCGATTTGGTGTGGTTGGCTGCTTTGCTGTTGGCACGCATTTTCGCAGCGATTCGCTGGCGAACGAACAGCGGCAGAGCGAGGAACAGCTTCTGTAACCAGGGTTGATGCACTTTGGCGCGAAATGCCTGATAGCCTGCGTCGTCGGTGCATAAGGTGTCGCCATGCATGATCAGCACCTTGCGGCCATACAGGTCGAGCACTTTTTCTTCGGGAAGCAAGGTCATGCCGCTCGCACGGGCAAAACGTTTACCGAGCAGAAAATCACGGTTACCGTGAATAAAAAAGCAGGGAACGCCGGAATCAGTCAGTGATTTTATCGCCGCGGCCATTTCACGATGCAGCGGATTAGGATCGTCGTCGCCAATCCAGGCTTCAAACAGGTCGCCAAGAATGTATAGCGCATCGGCCTTTCGCGCATCACCGGCTAAAAAACGCAGAAAACCGGCGGTGATCGCCGGTTCTTCTGTGCAGAGGTGAAGATCTGCAATAAACAGTGTCGCCACGATTACTCGCTGACGGTCACGTTTTCGATGATAACGTCTTCTTTTGGCACATCCTGATGCATACCGCTGCGACCAGTGGAAACGCCTTTGATTTTATCAACCACGTCCATGCCTTCAACAACTTCAGCGAACACGCAGTAACCCCAACCCTGCATGCTTTCGCCGGAGAAGTTCAGGAAGTCGTTGTCTGCAACGTTGATGAAGAACTGTGCGGTTGCGGAGTGCGGAGCCTGAGTACGCGCCATCGCCAGCGTACCACGGGTATTTTTCAGACCGTTGTTCGCTTCGTTTTTGATCGCTTCTTTCGTGGCTTTTTGCTTCATGCCTGGCTCGAAACCGCCGCCCTGGATCATGAAACCGTTAATAACACGGTGGAAAATGGTGTTGTTGTAAAAACCTTCGCGGCAGTAGTCCAGGAAGTTTTTAACTGTTTCAGGCGCTTTATCATCAAACGTTTTGATTACGATATCGCCGTGATTAGTGTGGAAAGTAACCATTTTTGCATCCTGTTCCGATAGATTGGTGCTTCGACCCCGTCAAGGGTCAGAGTTAGGGGTGTGTTATAGCATAACCGCAAGCTGCGATCACCTCGCAAAGTGTGCTGCTTCCGGTCTAAATTATGGGTATTATACAGACTTTACTATCCACACACGTCTACACGGAATCTTCGATGTTAAAAATCTTTAATACACTGACGCGCCAAAAAGAGGAATTCAAACCTATTCATGCCGGGGAAGTCGGCATGTACGTGTGTGGTATTACCGTTTACGATCTCTGTCATATTGGCCACGGACGTACCTTCGTTTCTTTCGACGTCGTTGCGCGTTATCTGCGCTTCCTCGGCTATAAGCTGAAGTATGTGCGCAACATTACCGATATCGATGACAAAATCATCAAGCGCGCGAATGAAAACGGCGAAAGCTTTGTGGCGTTGGTCGACAGAATGATCGCGGAAATGCACAGCGATTTCGATGCGCTGAATATTCTGCGCCCGGATCTGGAGCCGCGTGCTACGCACCATATCGCTGAAATTATCGAAATCACTGAACAGCTGATTGCCAAAGGTCACGCTTACGTTGCTGATAACGGCGACGTGATGTTCGACGTGCCGACTGACCCGAACTACGGCCAGCTGTCGCGCCAGGATCTGGATCAGCTGCAGGCAGGCGCACGCGTTGACGTGGTTGATGTGAAACGCAACCCGATGGACTTCGTGCTGTGGAAAATGTCCAAAGAAGGCGAGCCGAGCTGGCCGTCTCCGTGGGGCGCGGGCCGTCCGGGCTGGCACATCGAATGTTCGGCGATGAACTGCAAACAGCTGGGCAACCATTTCGATATTCACGGCGGCGGTTCGGACCTGATGTTCCCGCACCATGAAAACGAAATCGCTCAGTCCACCTGTGCGCATGACGGTGAGTACGTTAATTACTGGATGCATTCCGGGATGGTGATGGTTGACCGTGAGAAAATGTCCAAATCGCTGGGCAACTTCTTTACCGTGCGCGACGTGCTGAAATACTACGACGCCGAAACCATCCGTTACTTCCTGATGTCCGGTCATTACCGTAGCCAGTTAAACTACAGCGAAGAGAACCTCAAGCAGGCGCGTTCTGCGCTGGAACGTCTGTACACCGCGCTGCGTGGCACCGACAAATCCGTTGCTCCAGCCGGTGGCGAAGCCTTTGAAGCGCGCTTTATTGAAGCGATGGACGATGACTTCAACACCCCGGAAGCCTACTCCGTGCTGTTTGATATGGCACGTGAGGTTAACCGTCTGAAGGGTGAAGATATGGCGGCGGCTAACGGCATGGCTGCGCATCTGCGTAAGCTTTCCAGCGTACTGGGCCTGCTGGAACAGGATCCAGAAGCGTTCCTGCAAAGCGGTGCGCAGGCGGATGACGGTGAAGTTGCTGAAATTGAAGCGCTAATCCAACAGCGTCTGGATGCCCGTAAGGCGAAAGACTGGGCGGCAGCTGACGCCGCGCGTGACCGTCTCAACGAGATGGGCATCGTGCTGGAAGACGGCCCGCAGGGTACCACCTGGCGTCGTAAGTAACTCTGTAATGCCCGGTGGCGCTTACGCTTACCGGGCCGTATAGGCCGGATAAGACGCATCGCGTCGCATCCGGCAGATTAATGTTTCCGATACCACCACAGCACACCCATCATTACGATTCCCGGCAGCCATACCCACATTAACTCCGACATGATCACCTGGTGCCCGTACGGCGTGGCGTAGCGTGATAACGCAAACGGGGCGACTTTAATCACCTGCCACGGCGCGAAGAAGCGCTCATCCGACCACGGCCACAGCCAGCCGACGCCTTTACCGCCGGTGGTGACAGAATCCAGCAGACTGTGCGACAGCAGTGAAACCGTCAGGAATAGCCAGCAGCGAATCAATCCCGCCTTAAACCATCGTCGGCCAATCAAGACGCAGAGCAGCGGTACCACGAAGGCGAACAGCAGTGAGTGGGTAAATCCCCGGTGGCCAAACACATTGCCGTAGGCGACGCCGAACTTAAATGACAACACGTCGGCATCTGGCAGCATGGCCAGAACGACGCCAGCAAACAGTAATCGTGGGGGGATGACTTTAAGTCCGAGACCTAACCCTAAACAGAGCGGAACGGCCGCGTGGGTAACGATAGTGGGCATGATGATCGCTTCGTGTGGAAAAACAACATGCTATCAGTTCACTGTGAAGTGGGGATGAAGTCATTATCTGAAAACGAGAGGGGGAAGTGGCCGGATACGGTGTTAACCTCATCCGGCACTTAGGGTCACGCCACGACGTTAATGCTGTGGCCTTCAAAGCTGACGGTCTGTCCGGCAACGATTTTGCAGCGTTTACGCGTTTCAACAACGCCATCGACCTTCACTAACCCTTCGCCAATAGCAATTTTTGCCTGGGCGCCGCTTTCGCTCCAGCCTTCCAGCTTCAGCAAATCGCAGAGTTCAACGTGTGGGTGTTTACCCAGTGAAAATGTGGCCATCTTAAACGTCCTTTACATCATGATATTCAACACACGCCTGCAGCGTGTTTTCGATAAGTGTGGCGACCGTCATTGGGCCTACGCCGCCGGGGACCGGCGTGATATATGACGCTCGTGCGGCCGCATCGTCAAAGACCACATCGCCAACAACCTTACCATTCTCCAGACGGTTGATGCCGACATCAATCACAATCGCACCTTCTTTGATCCACTCACCAGGAATAAAGCCCGGTTTACCGACGGCAACAATCAGCAGGTCAGCATTTTCTACGTGGCGGCGCAGATCTTTGGTGAATCGGTGGGTGACGGTGGTGGTGCACCCAGCCAGCAGTAGCTCCATACTCATTGGGCGACCGACAATATTCGAGGCGCCAATGACCACGGCATTCAGACCGTAGGTATCGATGTTGTAACGCTCAAGCAGGGTAACGATACCGCGCGGAGTACATGGGCGCAGACGCGGTGCGCGCTGGCACAGGCGACCGACGTTATACGGGTGGAAACCGTCAACGTCTTTATCTGGCGCAATACGTTCCAGCACTTTCACGTTGTCGATACCCGCCGGCAACGGCAGTTGTACCAGGATACCGTCGATGGTGGTATCTGCATTGAGCGTATCGATCAGCTCAAGAAGCTCCGCCTCGCTGGTGGTTTCAGGCAGGTCATAGGAGCGGGAGACAAACCCCACTTCGTCACAGGCTTTGCGTTTACTCGCAACATAAATCTGCGAAGCCGGGTTGCTACCTACCAGCACAACAGCCAGGCCTGGGGCGCGTAATCCAGCCGCTAAACGCGCCTGAACTTTTTGAGCAACCTCAGAGCGCACCTGCTGCGCAATCGTTTTACCGTCAATAATCTTTGCTGCCATCAGAGAGAGAATTCCGTCTGTTACGTTAAACCGAAGGGGATGTCACTATTTTGTCAGAAGCGGGGCGTGCTGTCAGTTTTCGTTTGCGTTTTTACGTGCGATAACGGGTGTCATGGTCAGAGAATGGGAGCAGCACAGAGGCTGAAGTCCCCCGGGTAATTAATGAGCATGCGAATTAAAATTAACGTGAATGAAACAATTCATCACCCTGGTATTTTCAGGGGTAATGCGCCATAAACCAGTCTGTTACGTACCTTTATGGGAGCATTTAAGTAATATTCACCCAGATTTTTCTTAGGTCCCAATAAGAATTGGCCAGGGTCAATAAAAGGATTTGCAGGTATTTTTCATTAATTGAAATGTTTAATTTAACCCTGTGACGAATAGTCATATTCGCGAAGATTAATTAGTGAATCAAATACTCAGGAGAGTTGGGGTAAAAGGTTAGCTAATTCTCTTGCGATATATATCTTTACAGGATGCAGAGATAATTAGCCTGACATTTAATGTCGATAATGATTCAAACGGATCCCGCAGGACGCCGGAGCCGGATGTGTGTAATTCAAGGGAAATCCATGAAACGTAAATTAATGACCTCTTCTGTTATTGCCAGCCTGATGTTAGTTGCAGGTGCAGCGGTTGCAGCCGATCCGGTAAGCGTTAGCGGCGGTACTGTGCATTTTGAAGGTGAACTGGTCAATGCAGCCTGTGCAGTCAGTACTCAGTCATCCGATCAGGTTGTCACCTTAGGCCAGTATCGTACCGCCAGTTTTACCGCAGTTGGCGATACAACGGCGCAAATTCCGTTCTCAATCGTGCTGAACGACTGTGACCCGAAAGTTGCCGCAACCGCAGCCGTGGCTTTCTCTGGTCAATCCGATATTACCAACAACAACCTGCTGGCTGTCACTTCTGCAGATAACGGTACTACTGCCAGCGGTGTCGGGATTGAAATCCTGGACAATACGTCCACCGCGCTGAAGCCGGATGGAGCCACCTTCTCTACCGCTCAGGCGCTGGTAGAAGGGACCAACACCCTACGTTTCTCTGCGCGTTACAAAGCCACAGCCACCAGCGCTACGCCGGGTCAGGCAAATGCCGACGCGACGTTCATCATGAAGTACGAATAAGCCGTTCTGATTTGCGCAAGGATGACGTTCGCCTCACTGGATGAGGCAATTTCCGGGGATGATGAAGGATGCGGCAGATGATAGGGAAAGGCTTGGCGCTGGCGGGAATGCTGTGCGTACTGCCTGTGTTTGCACATACGGTAATACTGGAAAGTGGCCGCCTTCACTTACGGGGGCAGCTCGTCAATGGTGCCTGTACGGTCGCTACCGACAGCCAAAATTTGCGGGTGCAAATGGGGCAGTATCGCACCAATGCTTTCTCCGGGACGGGAAGCTTTGCCTCGACCAGCGTGCCGTTTTCACTGCGCTTAACGTCATGCAGCTCCGATGTTTATGACCACGTTGGGATTGCGTTTGCAGGTGTGACACCAGCAGAAGATCCGCAGGTTTTTCTTGCTAGTGGTGATGCGTCTGCGGCTTCGGGGATCGGTCTGGCGTTATTTGATGAGCGCCAACAGCAAATTATTCCGAATGCGCTGCCGCTTCATTATGCGCCGATTATAACGCAAGAGATGACGTTTCATTTCACTGCTCGTTATCGGGCTGTCTCGGAAAATATAACGCCGGGAACGCTTCGTTCAGACGTGTGGTTTACGTTGGTTTATCCCTGATTAATTTCCCAACGATAATCACACCAAAGGTATTTGTAGCTATGTTTAATTATCTAAAATCAGGTTTTATCCTTTTACTGGCCTTATTTTCTGCTGCCAGTGTTCAGGCTGCCGGAGGCATTGCATTAGGCGCCACCCGCGTTATTTATCCAGCCGATGCCAAACAAACGTCCCTGTCTATTAGCAATAGTGATACCAAAGAACGTTACCTGGTCAATTCATGGATCGAGAATAGCGCAGGCGTTAAAGAAAAATCGTTTGTGGTTACGCCTCCGCTGTTCGTCAGCGAACCCAAAAGCGAAAACACGCTGCGTATCATCTATGCAGGTGTTCCGCTGCCCAAAGACCGTGAATCGCTGTTCTGGATGAATGTGAAAGCCATTCCGTCAGTCAATAAAAACAGCCTTGAGGGTAAAAACGTTCTGCAACTGGCGATTCTGTCCCGCATCAAGCTTTTTGTCCGTCCGAATAATCTGCCGCAAATTCCGGAAGATGCGCCCGGGATGCTGAAATTCTCCCGTACCGGCAACCACCTGAAAATCAATAATCCGTCAGCGTATTACGTCACCTTGGTCAATCTCAACGTGGGGAAAACGAAGGTTGATAACGTGATGGTCGCGCCGAAAAGTGATGCGCAGGTCCTGCTACCAACGGGCGTTCAGGGCAACGTCACGTTCCAGACGGTCAATGATTATGGTGCCGTGACTCCGGCCCAAACGGTTAGCGTGCGTTGAGATAACGATGAATAAGACAACGTATTTTCCTGGCCTGTTACCGGGGGTTACGCCACCGCTGGCGGGGGTGGCGTTGTCCACGCTGGCGGCGCTCTTTCCCTCTTTAAGCCATGGGGAAAGCTATTTTAATCCGGCCTTTTTATCTGCGGATACGGCAACCGTGGCGGATTTATCACGTTTTGAAAAAGGCAATCATCAGCCTGAAGGCGTTTATCGTGTGGATATCTGGCGCAACGATGAGTTTGTTGCCACTCAGGATATTCGTTTTACGAGCAGTGCGGGAAAAACCGGGGAGAAGTCTGGTGGGCTGATGCCGTGTTTTGGACTCGACTGGGTGAAGCGCCTTGGCGTCAATATCACCGCATTTCCGGCACTCAGTAAGGATCCGAACGATACCTGCATCAATCTACCTGAGGCGATTCCAGGCAGTGAGATTGCATTTGATTTTTCTACCCTGCGCTTGAACGTCAGCCTGCCGCAGGCGTCAATGTTAAACAGCGCGCGTGGCTATATTCCGCCGGAGGAGTGGGATGAAGGGATCCCGGCTGCGCTGGTCAACTACAGCTTTACCGGCAGCCGCGGCAGTGACACTGACAGCTATTTCTTAAGTATGCTCAGTGGCCTGAACTATGGCCCCTGGCGCTTGAGAAATAACGGCGCATGGAGCTATTCCAAAGGTGACGGATACCACTCACAAAGCTGGAAAAATATCGGTACATGGCTTCAGCGCGCGATTATCCCGCTGAAGGGTGAACTGGTGATGGGCGACAGCAACACCGGCAACGACGTTTTTGACAGCGTCGGGTTTCGCGGGGCGCGGCTCTATTCCTCAGACAGTATGTATCCCGACAGCTTACAGGGCTACGCGCCAACCGTTCGCGGCATTGCGCGTACCGCAGCGAAACTGACCATTCGTCAGAATGGCTATGTGATTTATCAAAGCTATGTTTCACCGGGCGCTTTTTCGATAACCGATCTCAACCCGACGTCATCCAGCGGTGACCTTGAGGTGACGGTGGACGAAAAGGACGGCAGCCAGCAGCGCTATACGGTGCCGTACTCCACGGTTCCCTTGTTACAACGAGAAGGGCGTTTCAAATACGACGTGGTTGCCGGGGATTTTCGCAGCGGCAATAGCCAGCAATCTTCACCGTTCTTTTTCCAGGGAACATTAATTGCCGGGTTACCAGAAGGCTACACCGCTTATGGCGGTACGCAGCTGGCCTCACGTTACACCGCGGTAGTTTTAGGCACTGGCCGAAACCTGGGGGACTGGGGGGCGGTTTCTGTGGATTTAACCCATGCGCGCAGTCAACTGGCGGATGACAGTACGCATCAGGGGCAGTCTTTGCGTTTTCTGTATGCAAAATCGCTGAACAACTTTGGTACAAACTTCCAGCTGTTGGGATATCGCTACTCAACGCGCGGCTTCTATACCCTTGATGACGTCGCGTATCGCAGCATGGAAGGGTATGAGTATGAATACGACAGCGAAGGCAATCGCCACGACGTGCCCGATGTGAAGAGTTACCACAACCTGAGTTACAGCAAAAAGGGCCGCTTCCAGATTAACATTTCGCAGAACCTGGGAGACTACGGCTCGCTGTATGTTTCGGGGAGTCAGCAAACGTACTGGAATACCTCAGACACCAATACCTGGTATCAGGTGGGCTATGCCAGCGGCTGGCAGGGGATTAGCTATTCAGTCTCCTGGTCGTGGAATGAATCGGTAGGCATCTCCGACACCGACCGTATTCTGGCATTCAATATGTCAGTGCCGTTCAGCCTGCTAAGTGGACGGCGCTACTCGCGTGATAACGCACTCGATCGCACCTACGCCACTTTTAATGCCAACCGCAACAGCAACGGACAAAACAGCTGGCAGAGCGGGATCGGCGGTACATTACTGGATGGGCGCAACCTGAGCTACAGCGTGAATCAGGGGCACAGCAGCACCAACGGTTACAGCGGAAACGCCAGCGCCAACTGGCAGGCGGCTTATGGCACGCTGGGCGTGGGATACAACTACGATCGCGATCAACATGACTATAACTGGCAGCTCTCCGGCGGCGTGGTGGGGCATGCGGACGGTATTACCCTCAGTCAGCCGCTGGGGGACACCAATGTGCTGGTTAAAGCACCTGGCGCGCAGGGTGTGCGGATAGAAAACCAGACCGGCGTGCAAACCGACTGGCGCGGATACGCGGTGATGCCGTATGCCACCGTTTATCGCTATAACCGCGTCGCGTTAGATACCAATTCAATGAACAACAATACCGATGTGGAAAATAACGTTAGCAGCGTCGTGCCAACGCAAGGAGCATTGGTGCGAGCAGCGTTTGATACACGTATCGGTGTGCGGGCGCTGATAACCGCGAAATATGCAGGTAAACCTGTGCCATTTGGATCCGTTGTGCGTGAAAACACCAGCGGCGTGACCAGTATGGTGGGCGAAGACGGGCAAATCTACCTGAGCGGCTTGCCGCTAAAAGGCGAATTGCTGATCCAATGGGGGGAAAGCGCTAACGCTCGCTGCGTGGCGCACTATGCCTTGCCTGAGGAGAGTTTGAAACAGGCGGTGACGCTCACGAACGTGACGTGCGAATCTCCAACGGCACGACAGGAATAATACGATGAAACGACAAACAGGTTTGTTACTGGGAAGCGCTTTACTGCTGATGGCTCATTCGTCCTGGGCGACGGTCTGCCAAAACTCGAATGGCACACCAACGGATGTTTTTTACGATCTGTCGAACGTCTTTAACAGCAGCAATAATCAGCCGGGGCAGGTGGTGACGTTGCCGGAAAAATCAGGCTGGATTGGCGTTAATGCCACCTGTCCTGCCGGGACGCATGTGGATTACACGTATCGAAGCTATGTCACTGAACTTCCGGTTCAAAGTACCGAGGGTGGTTTTCAGTATCTGAAGCTCAATGACTACCTGCTGGGGGCCATGAGCATCACCGACAGCTATGCCGGGTTGTTTTATCCTCCGCGTAATTATATCCGCATGGGGACTCACCCCAACGTATCGAAACAGCAGCCTTTTGGCGTAATGGATTCAAAGCTGGTGTTTAAACTCAAAGTGATTCGCTCGTTTATTAACATGGTGCCGATCCCGCGCCAGACTATGTTCAGAGTCTATGTCACGACCAGTACTGGAGATGCGCTAAGCACGCCGGTTTATACCATCAGCTACAGCGGTAAGGTGGAGGTTCCACAAAACTGTGAGGTGAACGCAGGGCAGATTGTCGAGTTTGATTTTGGCGATATTGGCGCATCGTTGTTCAGCAAGGCGGGGGCAGGAAACCGTCCCGAAGGCATTAATCCGCAGACCAAAACGGTGGCGATAAAATGCACCAACGTCGCTGCACAGGCCTACTTAACCATGCGGGTAGAGGCCGAGAAAGCCTCCGGGCAAATGATGGTATCGGACAATCCTGACTTAGGGTTCATTGTCGCCGACAAAACCGGTAGACCGCTGACGCCCAATAATCTGTCCAGCACGATCCCATTTCAACTGGATGATAACGCCGCGGCAAACGTGAGTATTCGGACATGGCCGGTCAGCGTGACGGGGAATAAACCTACCGAAGGGCCTTTTACTGCCCGTGGCTATCTGCGAGTAGATTATGACTAACAAGCAAACGCCAACTTCATGGGCGCTTCTGGTGATGCTGCCCATACTGACATTCAGCTCGTTGTGCCATGCGGCCTCATCGCTGGGCGAAATCAATATTGAACTGCGCGGAAACGTGGTGGACTTTACCTGTGCGGTGATTGCCAGCGACAGCAATAAGTCGGTTGAATTGGGCACCTGGCCAACAAAGCAGTTACAGACCAGCGGGGATACTACCCAACCAGTCGCGTTTACGCTGAAGCTGGAAGGCTGCCCGCCGGGATCCGCGTCAATAACGTTTTCTGGTACTCCGGCCCCCGGTACGACGTTGCTGGCGCTTGATGACGCGGTGATGGCGCAAAAGGTGGCGATCGAACTGCATGACAGTGACCGTACGCGATTACCGCTCGAGCAGGCCAGCCAAACCGTAGGGATTGATGAGAACGGCAATGCTACGCTGACCTTTTTCGCCAACTATATCGCGTTAGCAGACGGGGTTCAGCCAGGCCTCGCCAGGGCCGATGCCACATTTATGATTAACTATAACTAATCAATGCGCGCATAAAACGCTCCCGAACGAAGTCTCGCCGGGAGTGCTATTACATTAATTCATGCATTTTTGCGTAATCGATCAGCTCAACGATAGTGTGCAAGCCGAGTTTGGCGTAGATGTTAGCTTTGTGAGCACTAATCGTTTTATTGCTGAGTAACAGCTGCTCAGCAATTTCCTTATTAGAGAGCCCATTTGCCAGATAACGCAAAACCGTAACTTCGCGATTAGAGAGCGGCATGTCATTCAATACACCTTTTTTCATATTTATATTGTTAATGAAGTTAAGGGTGTCTGAAGGGAAAAAAGAATATCCCGATAAAATCATTTTTACCGTATTGTAGATATCATTCAAATCCTTTCGTTTACTGACAAAACCATTTGCACCGGCCCGGATAGCACGCCCGGCATAAAAAGACTCCGATTTGGAGGAGAGAAACAGCACCCGAGTATTCTCCTGCAGAGACTTTATTCTCTTGAGTAATGTAAATCCATCTGAACCAGGTAGTTCAATATCCAGAATGACAAGATCGACAGGGTAAGTGCGCAGGTGCTCTATTGCCGTACGGCTGTCATCGGTCTTCAACACAACCTGGATATTACTGTTTTTTTCAAGTAGTACTTCTATCGACATTCTGACAATAGGGTGTTCGTCCATAATGATAACGGATGCTGGTTTCATTGTTGTATGCCTCAAACTGTATGCGTATCTTGATAATTTTATAAAACATCAGGCGTTATAATATTGTCAAATAGCCAAGGGTTGTTCTGAGGGAGAGTCGAATAAATATTATTTCATCCTTGTTTATTCGGTTGCTCTTCTACAGAACAATGAATTTGTGGAAAATCCATTTCACACTGGGAAAACTAACAATTAATCAGAAAACTATGGGGATTATACCTGCTCTGTTCTTTCGGAAAAGGCTTACAACATTCAGGTTGTTAATGTCAGTTAGGATGTTCTAAAAGATCCAGATGTGTTAATGACTATTGGCATTATTTTACTGCTGTTTGAATTATGGCAGACTGAAAAAAATTTTTAAATGGTAAAAACAATACAATAAACTAATTGTTTAGGATTTGTTAAGGTGGGAATGACGCTATTTGTGCTGATATGCACAGAATCAGTATGGTTTACTGGGGTGGTGGAAGTTAGCATAATACCAGGAATAGTTGTAAATATTAAATAGTTGTGAAATTTAGATCTTTTATCTCATATAAAAATAAGTAATTTCCTAAAAAATCTTATGGCACATAGGGTTAGGGTGTTAAATTAAATGAGCAGAGGTAACGCTGAGGCGATGTATCAGGTGCAAAAAACGCTGCCGGTTTGCTAAGCCCAGACGCGCAATCAGCTGGTTCAGGCGATAGATGATACGGTGGTAGGGGCGAGCTTGTAACAAAGCAATCTCTTTTAAGGAGTTACCTTGTAAGAGTAATTCCACCATCTCCCAATCGAGCTGGTTTATGTGCCTGGAGTGAATATAGTTAAGGACTGGCGACAATAAAGCGCGGCGCATCTCCGGGAGGCGCAGGCTACGTGACAAGATATAAAATGGACCGGACAGAGAAATAAAAGGGATTAGGTCTTCATCGTGGCGGGAAAGTAATATGAAGATTTGGATGTTATTCCGCGGTTTAATTAGCTGGCGCAGATACTCCAGAACATCAAAATAAGAGATTGTTAAACCTTCCATATCAACCACTAACTGACTAATTACCGACTCTCGCAGGCTGATTTTGGCCGATTCAATGGTCTGGAAGATCGCGGTACGTGCTCCTGAAAATAAATGTCGACCCAGCGCATAGGCCAGATAGTAATCTGTCGTAATAATCGCCTGAGATATAGTGTCACTCGGTAATGTGTATTCGAGTTTTTGCGTCAGATACTCAAGTTGGTCAAATACCTGTGAT
This sequence comes from Citrobacter portucalensis, assembly GCF_002042885.1. GTDB lineage: Bacteria > Pseudomonadota > Gammaproteobacteria > Enterobacterales > Enterobacteriaceae > Citrobacter > Citrobacter portucalensis. The sequence continues at coordinate 110,964 of NZ_MVFY01000008.1, read as the reverse complement.
GTGTAGTGAGGATATTGCCAGGTACAGTTAGTGTTTCGTATACGACGATGTCGATCCCGGCGTTTTGCGCTGTGCATCCTTTTCCATTCCATTTCTGTTGCGGCAGGTCTGGATAAATTGCCGACTATAAACATCCCTGACCCAAATTTTCTCCAGCGTAAAGGCGAGTTTCCTTGTGCTGTTGGGTTTCAATGCTTCAGCAATCATCAGACTGGCAATTGCGTATCCCATCAGAATAATCTGCCGGAAGTTTTCTGATGTCTTACTCAATGCCCAAAAAGTCGTTTTATCCAGTTCAACCTCTCTATGGGATTAGATAAAATATTACCGGGTGTGTCTTTCTGTTACCCCGGAAATAGTAAGCCAGGATTATTCTGGCAGCATGGAGATAGGTACAGTAGGTGCCGATACTTAATTGGTGATGAGATTTTTCTCAATAAAAAATCAGGCAGAGAGATGCCACCTAATTTTGTAGAAAGTTCAGATGCGCCCGGATGTATCTTAAGAATTGCTGATCGTTTTTCACATGCAGCTTTTTCATAATGCTGCGACGGGTGGCTTTGGCCTGAATTTCGCTTACCGAGAGCAAGTGAGCTGTTTCGGCTAAGGTATAGCCGCTGGCGAGAAACATTAAGAACTGACGTTCTTCGATAGAAAAGTTACGAGTGGTGCAGTAATGACAGATAGTTGCGGGCACGTTGTTGCGCAGCGCACGTTTTTGCAGGATGAGGACTAATTTTTTAGTCATTTCCTCAACGTCATCTTCCCGATAGATCAGTGGCAACATGTACAGGCAGGGCCGGAACATCAGCTTATCTTTATCGTTTCTGTTACAGATGACAACCCGGTGTTGGCGGCGGGTATGGACCGGAATCTGATAGCAATTGGCGCTGAGCCAATCTTCATCCAGGGAAATAAACGCGATGTCAGCGCGATCGATATCCTCGACAGGCAAAAAGCAAATCTCCTGATGCCACTGGTTTGCCAAATGGGAGATGATAATTTTTAGTCCATGTTCGAAGTGACTGTTTTCTTCCTTGATGGCGATACTTAACATTAAAGAGTTCCTGAACCGCTGGAGGGGTAAGGGAATGTTAAGCAAAATCATAAATATTCTAAATACATGTATCCCTAAATCTGGCGTTTCGTGGGCTGAGTTGTTACCAGGCGATTTCCTGGATACCCTTGAACCAGCAGAAAAAATCAACATTCGTTCACTTCGCCAGCAACTGAAACAAAAGGCATTGACTCAGCAGGCGCTGACCGTATAATTCACGCGTTTCATCTGCATGAAGTAATCACTTCGCAATGCGCCCTTAGCTCAGTTGGATAGAGCAACGGCCTTCTAAGCCGTAGGTCGTAGGTTCGAATCCTACAGGGCGTACCATTATATTTCAGTAACTTACCCATTTTCTGCAAGTTCCTTATTTTCCAGATGGGACATATTTGGGACATCATCACTTAAAATAGAGTCAATTTGCTTCGCATGTTCCGTTAAATGGTTCGGAGCAAGGTGAGCGTATCGACGCACCATCTCGATGCTTTCCCATCCTCCCATTTCCTGCAGAACAGAAAGCGGAACTCCTGACTGAATTAACCAACTGGCCCATGTGTGTCTCAGGTCGTGGAAACGGAAATCCTCAATACCGGCCCGTCGGCAAGCTGCATTCCATGCCCGCTGATCATCGACGCGCATTTTCCTCACGGTTGGTGTCTTTGCCCCATCAGGACGGATGCCTTCTTTCGTATGCACGAACACCCATTTATGATGCTTACCAATCTGGTCACGCAAAACCTTACAGGCAGTGTCATTCAGCGCTACGCCAATAGCTCTGTTTGACTTGCTGTCTTCCGGGTTCACCCAGGCAACACGACGCTGCATGTCGATCTGCTGCCATTCCATATTAATGATATTCGAACGACGCAGGCCGGTTGCCAGCGCAAACTTAACAACCGACTTCAGTGGCTCCGGACATTCATCAATCAGCCTTTTCGCCTCATCTTCTTCAAGCCACCGGACGCGCTTATTTCGTACCGATGGAACCTTGATCACCGGAGCTTTCTCCAGCCATTTCCAGTCACGTTCTGCCGCCCGCAGAATTGCCTTCATCAACGCCAGATGCTTGGCCTTGGTGGAGGTGGTGACCGGCTTAGCTGAATAGACTGGCGCTGGTTCTCCATTCCTTTGCGCCGCGGCCGCTTTGATTTTCCATATCTCAAGCTGCTTGCGGTTGCTCATCCTGTTCACTGCTGAGTAAATCTTTTGCTCGGTCACATCCTTTAACCGGATCCCCTCAAAATGCGCCAGCCAGAAAGCCATACGGCTGCGGTCATCCTTCAGTGATTTCTTCTCTGCCTTTTCCTCAAGCCATCGCATATCGGGCAGATTTATTTCATTAATCGGATATCGGCGCAGGGTACAGTTGTTACTGCAACCTGCATTGGTCAGGTCGGCACGACAATCCTGCGGGAAGTACAGCCATTGACACCAATGGATATATCTACCGGTCTATCGACAACGCAACGATACCAGCGTCAGGAAGCATTGATGTTCAGTTCGAGAATAACACAACTGGACCCATCCCCTGCGTAGCCGGCGCATTAAATCAGATTTACCGGGCAGTATCTGGCTGGGATGCGATCACAAACGTTAGCCCCGGAGTGGTAGGGGGGGACGTTGAATCACGCATAGCGTTTGAAACACATCGCAAACAGTCAGTAGCGAGAAACAGCCGCAACCAGGAGGCATCAACGCTTTCTGCTTTGCTGGCAACCAATGGTGTTCTTGATGCCTATGTATGGTTAAACAGAACTGCAGCTACAGTAAACCAAGGAACCACAAACTTTTCGGTTCTGGCGCACTCGATTTACATCTGCGTGTATGGTGGGACTGATGAGGATGTTGCCGAGTCTATTTTCCAGACGTATAACCCTGGCGCAAACCTGAACGGAGATACCTCTTATACTGTTTACGACAATGTTAACTATCTGCCGCCATACCCCTCCTATGTAATGCAGTGGCAAAAAGCAACGCCAACCAGGGTTTATTTTAATGTTGAACTGGATAGTTCTCTTAACCCACCTAGCGATATCACATCACAAGTGAAAAGCATGATCGCCTCAGTTTTCAATGGCGGCTATGAGGGAATTGAAAAGGCAAGGATAGGCTCTACCATTAATGCTGGTAAGTATTATGCGCCGGTTATTTCAATATCACCCGATACTGTTGGAATTTTATCGCTTGAAGTCTCTATTGATGGATCGGCCTATGGGCCAGCCATAACAATGGGTATCGACCAGGTTCCGACAATTCAGGAATCAGATATTACCGTAACACTATCGTGAGGGGTGAGGCATGTGGGGAGACACAATACTTACCCAATACTCAGCAAGCAAAAAATTATTATCCATCATAGACACATTTAACCAGGCCGTAAGCCTTGATGATTTTACTGATGAGTTGCTAACTAGAGTATGGGATTTAACTACCTGCGAAACATTCGGCCTTGATATGTGGGGAAAGATAGTAGGGGTAAGCAGATACATTGTTGCACCAATCGACAGTGATTCATTTGGATTTAGTGAAGCTGATGATGGAAATCCTGATTATCCTTCACCATTTAATGATTCTCCTTTTTATGGAGGAGTACAGGAAACAACAAATGTCAGGCTAGGTGATGATGCTTACAGAACATTAATATTTTGTAAGGCTTTCACCAATATCAGCATCGCAACAATTCCTGATATAAATAAATTCCTTAAAATACTTTTTTATCAGCGAGGAAGGGCTTACTGCGTAAACTACAGAGATATGACAATAGGCATAACTTTTGAGTTTGAACTAGCCTTATATGAAGAGTCAATTTTAACCAATTACAATGTTACACCTGTACCTGGCGGCGTTCAGGTAAACATAAAACAAATTGTCAGTCCTTACTTTGGTTTTGCCACTGATGCATATCCATTTAATGATGGCACATTCTACAGAGATTAAATATGAACCGTACAGATGCACCATCCAAGCAGCCTCAGCCATTCGCAATTAATGGTCAGCGAGATCCTATTCTCGATACCACCCCGGCAGGTGATAACACAGCATCATATGCTTTGGGGTTTCCGCCAATCACAATGATTCTAAAATCTGCTGGCGGTCTGCCTCCTAAAGGGCAGGATCTGAACCAGATACTATATGAGTTATCTTCTATTTGCAGATGGTTTAGCTCCGGGGCACTAAATACATTTGACTCTTCATTTTCAGCCTCTATAGGTGGATATCCGTCAGGATCTGTTTTAATCAGTGATAGTGGCAGTGTAATTTACATAAACACCACAGACTCTAATACCACTAACCCAAACTCGTCTGGGGAAGGTTGGGTAAATTTATTTGATTTCCTCTCCCTGAAGTCAGCAGCAAAAGCAGATATTGTTGGCACGGTATCGCAATCTGGAGGTGTTCCTACAGGAGTCATTATTGAAAAAGGTTCTAATTCAAATGGCAACTATATAAAGTTCGCAGACGGAACATTAATTTTTTGGTTTACAAGTTCTATCAGTGCTACTGCAAACAACTCTAGTGGCGGTGGAACAAATCTTTATTTTTTAAACGCAGCTACATTTACATTTCCTGCAACTTTTATTGGGGTAAAGCCAACCGTGTCAGCATCAGGAACATTATCTACAGGTAGTGATTCATCATGGGTTGTTATTCGAGGAATTGAACTTACTGGAGTGTCATTGGCTATAATTAGCAACATGCAAAATGCCGCGTCATACCTTGGATATATGGCAGTAGGGAGATGGTTCTGATGAAAGCAATCTTTACTCCACAACGCTCTGATAACGTCATGAACGCCTCAGCAATCGGTGATGTATTAACAATTGATGTTGACGGCGTTACTGATACGTTCGATTTCAACACACTGAAAGATGGCGATATCGCTGTCGATTTTGTTTCAGTGTTAAAGCCTAACCCAGTATTAAACGCCAGAAAGGAATCTGGAGAGATCATCGTAGAACTCATTGGTTTCTACGGTTCAGATACAGAAGAAAGAGAAACCCAGATTTGGGAGGCGACGTTAAATGGGTAGTTTTACTGTAATAACAGCAAAAGAGTCCGCTATTGTTTCGGCAGAGAACAACAAAAACCTGCTGATTACCGATAGTAGGGAATATATAGACAATAAGCAGTGGCCGGGTAAAGCAGTTCTTGGAAGACTTAAAGGCGACGAACTGGCGCAGTACAATTTGTGGCTGGATTATCTTGATGCACTTTATGTAGTGGATACATCAAATCCACCTGACATTGTATGGCCTGAAAAGCCAATTTAACAAAAAATAAGCAGCAGATGTAATAGATATTTATCTGCTGCTTCAATAAAAAAACTTAAGTATATTAATTTACTTTGTATTCATGAATCTACTTTCTATAAACCTAAAGCTTATAGATGATGTTAAAACAATGAAAATATCTACAATCAAAATAAAAAACCAATACGAATTAAATGATATCGCATTAAGATTAGTAAATTGATTGAGTGCTTTTATTGCAACGTATAGTATTGGGAGGTGCAGTAAATATACGCTGTAACTTATTTCACCAAGTATCTTTAGTGGTCCAAATTTAAGCCAAAATGGATTTGATAATATTATAGAGAAAAAGAAAATAGATGAAATTATGTATCTCTGCCAATTGTACCCTTGATTTATTTTTACCCCCATGGTTATTATTAGGCAGATTAATGCCAATAATGAGAATGCAGGCGATAGGGTCTTTAGAAAGCTAAGTTTTTTATTGTATATAATTGCTGTGATTATCCCTGTCAAGAAGTAAGACCAGCAAACTAACGGGGAGTTATATAAGTCAATAATGGCTGCAATAATTGCTATAAATAAAACTGAGGGTCCGAGTTTTCTTTTTGAATACGCATACGCAATTAATGGTAGCGCAAAGTAAAATCTCCACTCATGAACAAGTGTCCAAATAACACCATTTATAGGGTATAAATTAAACTCACCTATTTTCATACTGCTTTCAATAAAACCAAAAGACATGAGACTTACTGCAGTTTGAAGATCTGATGCGTTTAGTGATACGCTTTTGTTTTCTACGAAAGCTATAATGAAATATGCAGCACAGGCAGTATAAAATAATGGGCAGATTCTTTTTATTCTTGCCTCGTAAAATCTATTCCATGACATTTCACCATTGTTTTTGATGATTCTATCAAAAAACAAAAATCCAGTAATGCAAAAAAATATTTGAACACCAAAGGAACCTAGATTCCCATAAATCCAACCCCATGAAGAAAATGATGGTTTCGCACCAATTGTATTGAGCATGTATGGGGCGTGATTGATGTATACAAATATTGCCGCCAATCCCCTAACGCCACTAATTGCAGAATACTCCCCTGATTTATAATTTATGTTTGGTATTAATTTTGTTTTTTGTATTACATATGCGCATATAACAGCAACCAGAATAATACTTATAGAGAATAATAATGAACCTTGAGTGAACTCCATCACTCCCCCTAAAAATGTTAATAGAAAATCATATCGCCGGTGAATAGTATACTAAAAATGCTCTGTTATCATCCCTGCAACACCTTCTCCTCCAGATAATCCGCCCACCATTGCACCATCTCCCGTCGCTTATCAAGGTAAGCTGTGTGGTTGTACACTGATCTGGTCATGCTGAGTTCGATGATAACCAGGTGATATGAGACAAAAATGGGACGCAAAGGCTTTTATATGCTTTTCGACCAATTTCTATCTTTTTCGAAGATGGGACGTGTGAGCGCAGTGTTGGCGGGATATGTTATTGACTTAGAAGGTAGTTCTAGGAACTTCTAAGCCGTAGGTTCGAATCCTACAGGGCGTACCATTTAAAGTTAGTCCCTATGCTCAGCTTCAACGTACCGTTACGCGCGGGACGGTTTTTCTTTTTCCAGCCAACGTTCTACCTCATAAAGACTTTGTTGGATCTCCTCTCTGAGTGAAAAATCACCCAACGGCTGCTGTTCAAGTGCTGCACACATCGTGCTGGCTGAGCGCATTCCCATGCTGGCGCAGCTGCTTTTTAGCTGATGCGTCAGACGTTTTATCCGCTCGTCGTCATGTGCTGCGCGGGCAGCGTCAATCTCATCTAATACAGGAAGAGTGTGTTGCTTAAAGAGCGCTAACCATTCGTGCACCTTTTGCCATCCCATAACCTGGATATCTCCAGACAGCTGCTGAAAATCTAACCGTTTGTTGTCATTTTCTGATGCAAGCGGGAGAGTCGCACTACCGTGCAGGTAATGCGTAATAAGTCGACTGAGTTCATCCCGGGGGACTGGTTTTTGAATAATGCCGAGGAACAGGGTGCTGGTTCTTTGGCTTAGCGTTTCGTCGATGACGTGCGCGCTAAAGCCGATCAGGCTAAGTGCCGGATAGTCGTGGGCTAACTGCTGCGCCAGCGTGATCCCGTCGATATCAGGAAGATCGAAATCAACCAGAGCAGCATCGTAGCGTGTATCTTCCTGCAATATTTTTAGCGCCTCAGCGGCGCTGCTGGCAGCAGTAACCTGTGCGCCATTGAGGATGAGCATTTCAGTACTGATACGTTGTGTAAGAGGATTATCCTCGATAAGCAATAAGCGTAAGCCCTGTAACGATATGGAGCGTTGTGCGGGTTTCATGATGGGCATCGTGGTTGCCCGCAATGGCAGACGCAGCTGGAAACAACTCCCGACGCCGGGCGTGCTGGTGACGCTCAGCTCTCCCTGCATTGCCTGAGCGAGACTGGCGCTGATGGTTAGTCCGAGTCCGGTTCCACCTCGTTTACTGCTTACCTGAACAAACGGCTGAAAAATATCGTGCTGGCGGGCAGGGTCAATTCCACATCCTGTATCTTCAACCTCGATGTACCAGTTTTTGCCCTCACATCGGCTACGCAGGATGATGTGTCCCCGATCGGTAAAGCGTAGTGCGTTGTTTAATAAATTAGTAATGATTTGCCGGATGCGGCGCGGATCGCCACGCAGGGAAGCGGGAACGTCATTGGCAAAATCCGCAACCAGCACGACCGGGCGACCAGCAACGCGGCTGTTCATGAGTTGAAGCGTACTTTCCAGCAAGGGGTTGGGTTCAAAAGGCTCATCGCCTATCGCCACATTTTTTCCACCGGCTTCGATGGCGGAATAGTCCAGGATATCGTTGAGGATGGTCAGCAAAGACTCGCCCGAATCGGTGATTGCGCGTAGATTTTCCCGATGCTGTGCCAGGGAGGGATTGTCTGAGAGCAACTGCGCAGTGCCGAGGATACCATACAGTGGGGTGCGTATTTCATGGCTCATGGCGGCAAGAAACGCCGATTTTGCCTGGTTAGCTTTTTCAGCTTCTGCACGGGCCTGTCGGTGTTCAGATACCATAGAACGCAGCTCGGCGGTGCGAGCTTTAACCTGTGCGGCCAGATGTTCGCGATGGCTATTGAGGGCGTGAACGCTGCCGCGAAAGGCATCCATCAACCGCCCGATGGTATCCAGTTCACGAACGCCTGCGGTTTCCGGGAATGGGGAGTCAATATCCCCCTCCAGCAGACGCTGTAACGCCTGGGTTTGCTGTGCCAGTGGTCGAGTGACTGAGCGATAAACCACACGCCAAAGTATAAGAATCAGCAAACATAATGACACGCCACTTAACAGCAGCAGCAAGTGTTGCCCGCGCTGGCTGGCCTGTTTGAGATGCGCCAGTCCACTTTGATTACGCTGGCCGATGGTTTCCACCAACTGGCTGACTTCGCTACTGAAACGGGTAAATTGCTCGATATTATTCTGCGATAAGATCTGCAATTGGGTCGTGATGTCATTATCCTGGCGATACAGGGACAGCAGCTCAACATATTGGCTAATCGTATTGACGGTGTTGGCCACCTGAGTGCGCACCACGGGATCTTCAATACGTATTTGTCGGCGCTGAAGTACTCTGACGGCGGCATTCAACTGGTTTTCCAGCGCAGCCAGGTTATTCTGCGCCTGGTTATTCCCCAGGTTCATGACCATTTGCTGCACGCGTAGCGCACTCAGGCGCAGTTCATTCATCTGGTTATAATATTCCAGATCGATATCGATGAGCCTGTCCAGCGCGTGTTCAGCGGCCTGTCCCTGATGGCTCTCAATCAAATCATAAATGCTGGCCTGTGTCGCACCCGCCGACGTGGCGGCATTACTGGCCTGACCGCGTGCCATTTCGGCAACGTCAGCGGTGGCCTCAGTAATTTGCTGGCTGAGTTGTTGCTGTTGAGCGCGTAATTTCAGGCGTTCGCCAACCATCTCCCCCTGGTGGCTTAACGACCGGGCGATTTCTTTCTCCTGCTGTTCAATGGCAGAAGTATCAAAGCCCTGTTCTCGAAGGGTTCTGAGTAATGTGGTTATTTTCAGACTCTGGGCGGTTAACATTCTCCCCTGAGCCAGCCACATATTTTCATTGTCTGCGGTGGTCAGATTTTGTGCGGAAAACAGTTCCCAGGCGCTGGCTTCGCTGAGCTGGCGTGCCATATCCATGGTTGGAATTAGCGCCTGGGTATTGGCCTGCTCAACCTGGCTGACAAAACGCAAGTTATACCAGCCTGTCAGCGTACTGATGAGAGTCAGTGCCGCCATCAGCGCAAAGCCTATCCACAGTCGTTTGGTCAGAGATAAATTCACTGTCTGGTCGCCACAGATTAAAAAGGTTGAGTCCAAAAGAGGAAAGCAACTAGGATAAAGCCTTATCAATGTTGAGGCTATCATGCGCGTATTGGTTTTCCTGTTAATCACGCTTTTTCCCGGTTTGAGTCATGCGGCTGGGGCCGCATTGCTGCGCTGGCAGGATACGCAGCAGGCAGTCCCGGAACTGCAATCGGACGTTACTGCAAACAAAGTCTGGAAACTGTGCGCGCTGTATCCCAGCCTGAAAGACTCCTATTGGCTTTCAGTGAATTACGGCATGCTTGAGGCGGCGAGAAAATACGGAGTAAGTCTGAAGGTGTTAGAGGCGGGAGGGTATCGTCAGTTCTCCACGCAAAAAACACAAATCGCCCAGTGCCAGCAATGGGGAGCAGATGCCATATTGCTGGGTAGCAGCACGACGACTTTCCCGGATCTTTCCGCGCAGGTAGGCGCGTTGCCGGTCATTGAGGTAGTGAATGCGATACACGATCCGACGGTGAAAGCACGGGTCGGTGTTCCGTGGTTCCAGATGGGGTATCAGCCGGGCCGCTATCTGGTCAAGTGGAGCGGCGGCAAACCGTTAAAGGTTCTGCTATTGCCAGGACCTGATGACGCCGGAGGCAGCCGCGAAATGGTGGCAGGATTCCGTCAGGCGATTGCCGGTAGTCAGGTGAACATCGTGGATGTGGCGTTGGGGGATAATGATATTGAAGTTCAGCGCAACCTGTTGCAGGAGATGCTTGAGCGTCACCCGGATGTCGATGTGGTTGCCGGTACGGCAATTGCTGCGGAAGCGGCGATGGGAGAGAAGCGGAATCCGGGGACGCCGCTAACCGTGGTCTCTTTTTACCTGTCGCATCAGGTGTATCGCGGACTTAAACGCGAAAGAATCATTATGGCTGCCAGCGATCAGATGGTCTGGCAAGGTGAACTGGCGATTCAACAGGCGATCAGGGTGCTACAAGGGCAACCGGTACCGGAAAATATCAGTCCGCCGATCCTGGTGCTCACCCCGAAAAATGCCGACAGCCAGCATGTTCAACGCTCGCTGTCTCCTGGCGGGTTCCGTCCGGTTTATCTGTATCAGTACACGTCGGCCGCTAAAAAATAACCTTCGCCGTGCTGTGTCACCAGTAAATCAGCCCGTAGCTTGTGGCGCAAACGGCGGATCAGTACATCTACGGTGCGTAAGTCTGGATTGTCTACCCGTCGTGCCGAAAGCATACGCAGTAAACGTTCGCGGCTGAGAATTTCTCCCGGATTGGTGACAAAGGCGACCAGCATTTCATACTCGGCGCGGGTGAGTTTGATCGTCTCATCTCCCAGCTCCAGGGTATGCCGGGAGACATTCAGACAGTATCCGGCAAACTGATAGCAGTTATCTTTAGTCTCCGGCTGTGCCTGGCGGGCAAGATCGATACGCCAGAGCAAATTTTTAACCCGAACCACCAGTTCACGTAGCTCCAGTGGCTTGGTGACATAATCATCAGCGCCCATTTCCAGGCCAACGATCCGGTCAATTTGATCGCTACGACCTGTCACCAGAATGATCCCCACCGTTGAGCGTTCGCGCAGGGCGCGGGTCAGCATTAAGCCATTTTCGTCCGGGAGGTTGATATCCAACAGAATGAGATCGACAGGATGTTGTGACATTATTTCACGCAGACCAGCTCCGCTGGCGGTGACAGAGACATGATAACCTTCCTGTTCAAAATATGCCTGTAACCTCGCTTGGGTAACGGGTTCATCTTCAACAATGACAATGTGATGCGGCATCCTGATGGTGTTCTCTTTCTGTTCATATCTGTTCACATTGTGCCGTAAGCCATTCATCCTGACCAGTGTTGCTGTTCACATTTGAGAAATAAGATCCTCTGTAACTAAACCATAAGATTACAGGGGCTATTATGCGGAAACTATGGAGGGCGCTGCTCAGACCGAGCGCACGTTGGTCAGTGTTGGCGCTGGTCGTTATCGGGATTGTGGTCGGTATTGCGCTGATCGTCTTGCCGCACGTTGGTATTAAATTAACCAGTTCTACCGAGTTTTGCGTGAGCTGCCACAGTATGCAGCCGGTTTACGAAGAATATAAACAGTCTGCGCATTTTCAGAATGCCTCCGGGGTGCGCGCAGAATGCCATGACTGCCACATTCCATCTGATATTCCAGGCATGGTGAAACGTAAGCTGGAGGCCAGCAACGATATTTACCAAACCTTTGTTGCCCACTCTATTGATACTCCAGAGAAATTCGAAGCCAAACGCGCAGAGCTGGCGGAGCGCGAATGGGCGCGAATGAAGGAGAACAACTCCGCGACCTGTCGTTCTTGTCATGACTATGATGCGATGGACCACGCGAAACAACATCCCGAAGCTGCGCGCCAGATGAAGATTGCGGCCAAGGACAACCAATCCTGTATCGACTGCCATAAAGGTATTGCGCACCAGCTTCCCGATATGAGCAGTGGTTTCCGCAAGCAGTTTGATGAGTTACGCGCCAGGGCGAACGACGATGGCGAGACGCTCTACTCTCTGGACATCAAACCTATTTATGCCGCCAAAGGTGATAAAGAACCTGCAGGTTCACTGCTGCCCGCTTCTGAAGTGAAAGTGTTAAAGCGTGACGGTGACTGGCTGCAAATTGAAATTGTGGGCTGGACCGAGAGTAATGGGCGTCAGCGCGTGTTGGCGCAACTGCCGGGCAAGCGCATTTTTGTGGCTTCCATTCGTGGCGACATCCAGCAGCACGTGAAGACGCTGGAGCAAACCACTGTTGCGGAAACGAATACGCCATGGAGTAAATTGCAGGCCACTGCCTGGATGCAGAAGGGCGATATGGTCAACGATATCAAACCTATCTGGGCTTATGCCGACTCGCTCTATAACGGAACCTGTAACCAATGCCACGGTGCACCAGAGAAAGAACACTTTGATGCTAACGGTTGGATTGGCACGTTGAACGGCATGATTGGATTTACCAGTCTGGATAAACGTGAAGAACGTACCTTGCTGAAATATTTGCAGATGAATGCCTCTGACACTACGGATAAGCCGCATGGCGATAAGGGAGAAAGCAATGAAAAATAACGATCTCTTTCAGGCATCGCGCCGACGTTTTTTGCTGCAACTGGGCGGCTTGACCGTAGCCGGTATGTTAGGGCCTTCGCTGCTCACGCCGCGTAGCGCTAATGCCGCAGAGGTGCAGGGGGCAGGCGTCAAAGAGGGGATTCTGACCGGTTCTCACTGGGGGGCGATTCGTGCCACCGTGGTTGACGGTCGTTTCATTGAAGCCAGGCCGTTCGAGCGCGATAAATACCCGTCAAAAATGATCGCCGGACTCCCGGATCACGTACACGGTGGAGCGCGTATTCGCTACCCGATGGTCCGCGTGGACTGGTTGCGTAAACGCCATCAGAGCGATACCTCACAACGTGGAGATAACCGCTTTGTGCGCGTTTCGTGGGATGAAGCGCTGGATTTCTTCTATCAGGAGCTGGAGCGCATTCAGAAGACTTATGGTCCGAGCGCGCTGCTAACGGCCAGCGGCTGGCAATCGACCGGGATGTTCCACAATGCTTCCGGGATGCTGGCGCGTGCCATTGCGCTGCATGGCAACAGCGTGAGTACGGGGGGCGACTATTCCACCGGTGCTGCTCAGGTCATTCTGCCGCGCGTAGTCGGGTCAATGGAGGTATATGAACAGCAGACCTCCTGGCCACTGGTACTCGAAAACAGCAAAACCATTGTGCTGTGGGGTTCTGACCTCATCAAAAACCAGCAGGCGAACTGGTGGTGTCCGGATCATGATGTCTACGAATACTACGAGCAACTGAAGGAAAAAGTGGCGCGGGGCGAGATTTCGGTCATCAGCGTTGACCCGGTCGTCACCTCGACTCATGACTACCTGGGCCGTGACAAGGTTAAGCACATCGCCGTGAATCCGCAGGCTGATGTACCGCTACAGCTGGCGCTGGCACACACGCTGTATACCGAGAAGCTCTACGATAAGCATTTCCTCGAGAACTACTGCGTTGGGTTTGAGCAATTTCTGCCTTATCTGCTGGGAGAAAGTGACGGACAGCCTAAAGATGCCCAGTGGGCGGAAAAAATCTGCGGGATTGATGCTGAGACAATCCGTGAACTTGCGCGGCAGATGGCGGGCGGCAGAACGCAAATTATTGCTGGCTGGTGCGTGCAGCGTATGCAGCACGGGGAACAGTGGGCGTGGATGATCGTGGTGCTGGCCTCAATGCTCGGGCAAATTGGCTTACCCGGGGGGGGATTTGGCTTTGGCTGGCACTACAACGGCGCGGGCACCCCAGGACGTAAAGGCGTTATCCTGAGCGGATTTTCTGGTTCCACCACCGTTCCACCGGTACATGACAGCACCGATTATAAGGGCTACAGCAGTACTATCCCGATCGCGCGTTTTATCGATGCGATTCTGGAGCCGGGCAAGAGCATTAACTGGAACGGTAAAACCGTCAAGCTGCCACCGTTGAAGATGTGTGTTTTTGCCGGGACCAACCCTTTCCATCGTCACCAGCAGATCAACCGTATTATTGAGGGCTGGCGGAAGCTGGAAACCGTTATCGCCATCGACAATCAGTGGACTTCGACCTGTCGATTCGCCGATATCGTATTGCCGGCGACAACCCAGTTTGAACGTAACGATCTCGACCAATATGGCAACCACTCCAACCGCGGCATTATCGCTATGAAGCAACTGGTGCAGCCGCAGTTTGAAGCGCGTAATGATTTCGATATTTTCCGCGATCTTTGCCGCCGCTTTAACCGTGAAGAAGCGTTCACAGAAGGGCTGGATGAGATGGGCTGGTTGAAGCGCATCTGGCAGGAAGGAAGCCAGCAAGGGAAGGGACGCGGTGTTCATCTTCCGGCTTTCGACGTTTTCTGGAATCAGCAAGAGTACGTTGAATTCGAACATCCGCAGATGTTTGTCCGTCATCAGGCCTTCCGCGAAGATCCCGACCTTGAGCCTCTGGGGACGCCGAGCGGTTTGATCGAGATCTATTCGAAAACTATTGCCGATATGCAATATGACGATTGTCAGGGGCATCCAATGTGGTTTGAGAAAATCGAACGTTCACACGGTGGGCCTGGATCGCAGCGTTGGCCGCTGCATCTGCAATCCGTCCACCCGGATTTCCGTCTGCATTCACAGCTCTGCGAGTCCGAAGCGCTGCGTAAGCATTACGCGGTAGGTGGCAAAGAGCCGGTGTTTATTAACCCGCAGGATGCCAGCGCCAGGGGGATCCGCAACGGCGATATAGTTCGTGTATTTAATGCGCGTGGACAAGTGCTGGCCGGCGCGGTTGTCTCCGATCTCTACTCGCCGGGCGTGGCGCGCATCCATGAAGGTGCCTGGTACGATCCTGATAACGGTGGAGAAAGCGGAGCGCTGTGTAAATACGGTAATCCGAACGTGTTAACCCTAGATATCGGCACGTCTCAGCTGGCGCAGGCGACCAGTGCGCATACTACGCTGGTGGAAATTGAGAAATATACCGGTAAGGTGGATAACGTGACGGCGTTCAGCGGCCCGATAAAAATGGTGGCGCAGTGCGAATATGTCCCGGCACAGAAGGTGACGTCATGATGAAACACACCTCCCTGACGACAGAACAGATGGCCTGTGTTTATGCATGGTTGGCGCAAATGTTTTCCCGGGAGCGTGACGGTGAGGGATTAGCGCAATTGCAGTCCAGCGAAATGACTGAGTGGTTCACCGTACTCAAAGGTGAACCGTCGCTTGAGGCGGATGTTCTTTTGCTGGAAGCGAAAATTGCCGCGCTCAAGGTACGTGAAGACGCTACCCTGGAACTGGCGGCTGATTTTTGCAGCCTGTTCCTGATGTCGGATAAACACGCCGCGTTACCCTATGCGTCGGCTCATCTTGAAGAAGGGCCAAACTACGGGGTCATTAAACAACTGTTATCTGATGCGGGCATGCAGGTAAGCGATACGTTTAGCGAATCAGCCGATCATCTGGCGATTTTTATCGAACTGCTGAGCCATCTGCATTTTTCTCTTGGTGAGCCAGGGGGTAGCCGTCAGCGTATTGATGCGTTGCGCAGAGAAACGCTGGCGGGGCTGTTACGCTGGTTACCGGAGTTCACTGCTAAATGCCGCCGATATGATGACTTTGGTTTCTACGCTGCGTTGAGCCAGCTGCTGCTGGCATTTGTCAGGCTGGATCATCAGAACTGAGTGATGGCCTGAGCCACAGAAAAACGGGAGCACATTCGCTCCCGTTTTAACCCTATCACCGCACAACCAGCACCGGGCATTTCGCGTGGCGGACTACGGCTGCCGCCGTTGAACCCAGCAAATATGTGCTAAACCCCGGCTTATGTGAGGCGATGACGATAAGCTCGGCGTCAACCGCCTCCGCCAGCTTGAGGATCTGATCCTTCGGCGGGCCGTAAACGACGTGGGTTTGAGTCCTGCCGGCAGGAATATTGAACTGCTTAATAATTTCTTCGAGTTTTTCGCTGGCCTTGGCCTGCAGACCACTTCTGTCCGGAAATTCGGTAGAGTAGGCCAGTCCCAGCGAGGCATAGAACGGAACGGTAGGAATAACGGCTAAAAAGTGGACCTTCGCGGTTTTGGCATGCGCCTGGACCTGCGGCACAACATGACGAGTGAGATCGGCTTCAGAGATATCAATGGGCACCAGAATTGAGCGATACATATTCACTACCTCCTGTTTGTTTTACCTCTACCCTGAGTGTAGCGAAAGTTGTTTCTGTATAATAAGTGACCAGATCAAGGATGTGTGCATCAGTGCGTGTCATTAAGCAGTATGTACTGTAAGCCTATCTTGAATGTATTTCTCAGCAAAACCAAAAGAGATGTCCCCTCGTTAATGCTTGCCATCTCGAAATAGAAAAGGGTGCTTTTTTATATTTTTCATTGTATATTTAATTATATAACGATGGCTGTTAAGGGGGTAATTTCAACAGCATTATGAACTCCGTAATTTTTTATTCTGATATCATCTTACTTTACAGATGTATAAACTTGGTAAGTGGTTTAAAAATCTGTTTTTAAAGAAAAAACAATAATTAAATTTCGTTCTCACTAATTATGCGAGCCTCTTCAAACTTACCCATTTGCTGATTCTCATTTCTCTCCGCGCTTGATGAATATCAATAAATAGCTGCTTTAGGATATTTATTGTCTACCTCTAAAAGGGTATTCGTCTGATGGAAATAAAAGATGAGAAAAATAAATAAAACTATCCTATGGACGATGCTGCTGTGCATTGTTCTTGGTGCAGTTATTGTTTTGGCAGGGCAATGGACATTACATAAAACCTCGAGTACAGAATTCTGTTTGTCTTGCCATACGATGCAGGCGCCCTACGAAGAATATACAGGCTCGGTTCACTTCCAGAATCAGAAAGGCATTCGCGCAGAGTGCGCGGACTGTCATATCCCGGAGGGCGGTTTGGATTTTCTGGTGGCTAAGCTGCGGGCCTCAAAAGATGTTTATCATCAGTTCATAACCAAAAAAATCGATACCCCGGAAAAATTTGAAGAACACCGTCTGGAGATGGCGCAAACCGTTTGGGCACAGCTCAAGGCTAATGATTCTGCGACCTGCCGTAGCTGCCACAGTATGGACGCCATGGATCTTGCCGCACAAAGCGCGGATGCTCAGAAGATGCACAAAATGGGCATCGCGGAAAAGCAAACCTGTATTGATTGCCATAAAGGCGTCGCCCATTTCCCACCTGAAATAAAAATGGATGACAGTGCGCTTAAAGGGCTTGAAGCGCAGTCAGCCTCCACCCCAGCTTCAGCAACTGAACTTTATGCTGTAAGCAACACCGCGTTGGGCGATCTGGGAACTGTTTACCCGGCAACTAAAATGCAGGTCCTGAAAACAACGGACAACGCGCGACTGGTCGAGATTCGCGGTAGCCAGATGCAAGGAAGTGAACAGGTTATTTACTACGCAGCAGGGCAGCGTTTGATTCTTGCCAGCCTGAGTGAAAAAGGTCAACAGTCGCTGAAGATCCTCTCCGACTGGAAAAAAGATGACTACGGCAATGCGTGGCGAGATGTCGTGCTGCAGGGCGAATGGAGCGGTTCCGCACTCGCCAGCCGTGAACCTATGTGGGATTACGCGCGCAAACTCGACAATGTTTACTGCGCGGGCTGTCATGCGCCAATTCCGGCGAATCACTTCACGCTCAACGCCTGGCCTTCAGTAGCCAAAGGGATGGGGGCTCGCACCAATATCAGTGAAACCGAACTGGATATCCTGAGCCGTTACTTCCAGTACAACGCTAAAGACATGAATAAATAAGCGATCAATCAGGAGAAATCATGAAACTCACAAGACGTGACTTTATTAAGACGGCTGGCGCGGCAACCGGGACAATGGCGATTTCTTCGGTGATCCCAATGCCAGCCTGGGCCGAAGGCCAGAATGGCGGAGCAATCCTGACGGCAGCACGTTGGGGTGCGGTATACGTGGAAGTAAAAGACGGAAAAGTGGTTTCCTCAAAAGGTGCGTTGCCGAAAACGGTGCCGAACTCATTACAGCAAACCGCGCCAGATCAGGTTCATACCAATATCCGCGTGAAGTATCCGATGGTGCGCAAAAGCTATCTGGAAAACCCGGGTAAAGCGGATGGCAAACGCGGTAACGATCCCTTTGTGCGGGTCAGCTGGGAACAGGCGCTGAAGCTCATTCATGAACAGCACAGCCGGATCCGCAGCAGCTATGGTCCGGCTTCGATATTTGCCGGTTCTTATGGCTGGCGATCCAGCGGCGTTCTGCATAAGGCGCAAACCTTACTGCAACGCTATATGAGCATGGCCGGTGGCTACGCTGGGCATACCGGAGATTATTCAACCGGTGCCGCGCAGGTGATCATGCCATACGTTGTGGGATCGGTTGAGGTTTATGAGCAGCAAACCACCTGGCCGATGGTGCTTGAGCACAGTCAGGTCGTGGTGCTGTGGGGGATGAACCCGCTCAACACCCTTAAGATTGCCTGGAGCAGCACGGATGAACAAGGGATCGAATACTTTAATCTGCTGAAGAAATCAGGGAAAAGCGTCATCGCCATCGATCCGATGCGTTCTGAAACCATCGAGTTCTTTGGTGATAATGCGACCTGGATTGCGCCACATATGGGGACCGATGTGGCAATGATGTTAGGGATCGCCCATACGCTGGTGAAGAAAAACCTTCACGACAAAGCCTTCCTGGAAAAATACACCACCGGATATCCGCAGTTTGAAGAGTACCTGCTCGGCAAGAGCGATAAAGTAGAGAAAACCGCCGAATGGGCATCTGGCGTGTGTGGCGTGCCTGCTGAGCAACTGGAAAAGCTGGCGGAAATTTTCTCCAGCAACAAAACCATGCTCATGGCAGGTTGGGGGATTCAGCGCCAGCAATACGGTGAGCAAAAACACTGGATGCTGGTGACTCTGGCGGCGATGCTGGGGCAAATTGGTACCGAAGGCGGCGGCTTCGGGTTCTCTTATCACTATTCCAATGGCGGTAACCCAACGCGCATCGGTGGGGTTTTACCGGCGATCTCCGCCAAAATTGAGGGTGGATCATCGGCAGGTAATGACTGGGCGGTTTCCGATGCGGTGACCAGCCTGCCGGTAGCGCGAATTGTCGAAGCGCTGGAAAACCCAGGCGGCAAATATCAACATAACGGTAAAGAGCAAACCTTCCCGGATATCAAAATGATCTGGTGGGCGGGCGGCGCTAACTTTACCCATCATCAGGATACCAACCGCTTAATCAAAGCCTGGCAGAAGCCTGAACTGGTTGTCATCTCTGAATGCTACTGGACCGCTGCGGCCAAACACGCCGATATCGTTCTGCCAATCACCACCTCGTTTGAGCGTAACGATCTGACCATGACCGGTGATTACAGTAACCAGCATCTGGTACCGATGAAGCAGGTCATTGAGCCGCAGTTTGAAGCGCGTAGTGATTTTGACGTATTTGCCGATCTGGCTGAGATGCTCAAGCCGGGGGGGAAAGCTGTCTACACCGAAGGCAAAGACGAAATGGCGTGGCTGAAGCAGTTCTATGACGTCGCGCAAAAAGCCGCCCGCGCCCAGCGTGTTGCCATGCCTCAGTTCAACGCGTTCTGGCAGCAGAATAAGCTGATCGAAATGCGTGAGAATGAAAAGAATAACAAATATGTGCGCTACGCGGATTTCCGCAGCGATCCGGTGATGAACGCACTCGGAACGCCGAGCGGCAAGATTGAAATCTACTCGAAAACGATTGAAGGCTATCAGTATAAAGACTGTCCGCCGCATGCGTCCTGGATTGAACCGGATGAATGGAAAGGAACTGCGGATAAAGATCAGCTGCAGCTACTGACGGCGCACCCGGCACATCGTCTGCATAGCCAGCTGAACTACGCGTCGCTACGTAAAGAGTACGCAATTGCCAATCGTGAACCGGTGACGATTCATCCGGATGACGCAAAAGCCAGAGGGATTGCCGAGGGCGATCTGGTCCGCGTATGGAATGCTCGTGGACAGGTTCTGGTTGGGGCGCACGTCAGCGACGGCATCAAACCGGGCATCATCTGTATTCATGAAGGCGCATGGCCGGATATTGAAAACGGTATCTGTAAAAATGGCGGCGCGAACGTGCTGACGGCGGATATCCCGACTTCAAGACTGGCGAACGGCTGTGCCGGGAATACCAGCCTGGTATACGCAGAAAAATATACCGGTGAAGCGCCAAAACTCACCGTCTTTGATGAGCCAGCAATTGTCACCATGTAATGATGACTGATAAACGGGGGCCGTAAGGCTCCCGTTTTTTATTGCTGTTTGGGCAACGTTTTACTGTTGTTACTCAGCCAGCACTATCACATCTCCCGTTGCCGGGGCGTCAGTTCCCGGTAGCCACAATCGCCCCCACGAACCGGTGCAATGACAGCCGAGCAGTTTTTCGGGTTGCTGTTGCTGAATAAATTGTCGGGTCCGCCATAGCTTAGCGGGGGAGGCGGCGCGTAAATGAAAGCCACCGATCAGGGCGTGAATTTTGGTAACCCCGGTGATTTTCTGGCAATGGCGTACGATGTTCTCTATTCCCCGATGCCCGCAACCGGTAATGATGACTAACCCGCGTGCAGATTTATAGATCAATACGCCTTCGTCACTGATGTAATCTGGCTGGAGTGTTTTCTCGCTAATCACGCCATAGGACTGTGGCGTGGGGACACTGATTTCCCCGGACCACAAAAAACGATCGCTGATAGCCAGCGGCTCGCGGGTGTATTCCATTATGAATCGAGAGTAGTTGTTATCACGCGAGAGTTTTTTAATTTTTCGTGGTATTCCCGCAACCGTTATCGATGCGTAACGCTCGCAGGCCAGTTGAGGATGGCAAATGATACGGCTGTTATCCGCAAGCCACGGCACGCCGCCGCAGTGATCATAATGACCGTGCGACAGCACTACGGCGGTTAATTGGGTCAGGTCCACGCCCATTTGTGCAGCGTTATGCATGAAGCTGCCGTCCGGCCCGGTATCAAACAATATTGTGGTTGTTTCATCCTGAACTAACAGACTTAATCCAGGCTTGGCCAGTATTGATTTTTCTGCGCCAGCAGCGCGTCGGTTTTCAAGCAGCACTGTGAGGGTTAAAGCCATGCCTGACTCCCGTATTAAAACGGCATACTGTAATGCATCGCTTTTGAGAGCGCTGTGATCGCAGCGCTCTTTAGCGTTATCCGTTATTCACGCACAATTTTGCCTGCGTTTCCTGCATCGCTGTCATTCCAGCTACCGTGACCATTTGTTTTAATGGTGTAAGTGGCATAACCGACGCGGAAGGTCATCGTATCCTTATAGGTATTTACGTCACGCACTTCATTACCATTGACGTAAACGCCGGAATCTTCGACGTGAATATCAACGCTGCGTTGACCATTGGCAAATTTGGCCACGTAATTTCCGCTGAATTTGCCATCAATACCGGCATTATCGTGGTTATCCGTGTTAGTGGTATTTTGCTGTTTTTCACCATGATGATGACGATTCTGCTGGCCGTTACTGTTCTCAATAAAGCCATGATCGCGGTTCCACTGATAGGATTTATTCACATCGCAGCCATTGAGTTCACTCATCTGCGTACAACCTGAACGTTCATACTTTTTCTGCATTGCCGGGGTAATTGCACATGCTGTTGTGGCAGTTGTCAGGCCAAGGACCAGGAGGGTTAGCAGACGTTTATTCATTTTTTACTCACTATCATCATTAAATTTATTTATAGGAATGCGAACTTCTTGACTGTCATGTTTACGACGACGGCAGTCTCCCATTAAATATTAATGAAGCATACCAGGGGGAATCCTAATTTATAATTAGGGTGGGGTGGTGAATGCTGTAATACGCAACATAATAAGCTGTTTATTTACTTATTTTATACAATCCGGGTAGAGAGCTAAGATGTATTTACTTTTAGAAGAAGGATTTAATGAATTATTAATATTGACATTAACGATGAAGTGGGGCGCGGGCTTGTATATAAACAGGCCCGCGTGGGGAGAGTAGTCCACAATATTCAAACTTCGCGTATTTATGGATGTCGTTGTCAATATAGTTCGTCTTTACCCCTGAGTGGAGATCTGCGCGCGGTGCTGCTCGGCCTGTACCTCATGAGCAAATGAATGGCCGTTGTTTACCGATTGGTGAACAACCATCGCTTTTTCATGTTCATTCATTTGTGAAAATGATTTCGCATTGGTTGATGTTGACGATGAATTATTTGCCTGCGCGGCGTGTGCTTGTGCCATTTGTTGATGTGCAGGAGCGTCGCTGTTATTCATCATTTCATGAGCCATTGCGGCCTGCTGATGCATTTTGGGTGTTTCTGCCGCATTAACGCCAGCTGAAATAAAAAACGCGATAGCTAAAAAAGAGGACATCTTATTCATCATATTTCTCCTGTTTGGGTTTACGGAAGAAAGTATAATTAATAGGGGCTGTCAGTGGCGTGACAGGATTATGACGGTTGTGTCAGACAACAGGTGATGACGGGTATAAGCGTCATCACCATAAATTAAATCGCGTGCTTGGGCAGCGTCAGAATAAAGCGAGTGGCATGAGGGTCGGAAGTCACCGAGACTTTTCCTTGATGGGCAGTCACAATTGATTTCACAATCGCCAGACCAATGCCGCTGCCTTCGCCCTTACGCTGTCGTGAAGGGTCCACTCGATAAAAGCGGTCAAAGAGTCGCGGAAGATGTTGCGGGGGAATGGGGTTTCCGGGATTCTCAACGACTATCTGCACCTGGCCATCCGCCTCTTTCACCCGCACGGTTACCGACTCGCCTTTTGGCGTATAGCGCATGGCATTTGACAGCAGATTACTCATTGCCCGGCGTAACATTAATGGGTCGCCTGAAACCCAGCATGCGCGTCCTTCAAACCGTAAACCAACCTCACGCTCTTCAGCCCAGGCTTCGAAAAAGTCGAACACTTTACCGACCTCATCAGCCAGATTGAGCGCTTTTTTTTCTGGGATCAGTTGATTGTTATCCGCCTGCGCCAGAAACAGCATATCACTCACCATCTTCGACATACGGCCAAACTCTTCGAGATTAGAATACAGCACATCTTCCAGCTCTTTTTGGCTGCGGGTCTGGCTGAGCGCAATTTCCGTTTGGGTGACGAGGTTAGTTATGGGCGTGCGGATCTCATGGGCAATATCCGCCGAGAAGTTCGACTGGCGTTTAAATACGTCCTCGATGCGTTCGATCATATGATTAAACGAACTCACCAGCTGTTCCAGTTCAATAGGAACAGCTTGCGGATCGAGGCGTACATCGAGATCTTTCGAGGTGATATTTTGGATGCGACGACTGACGTTACGAATCGGTTCATGACCTTTGTATACGGCGAACAACACGATAAAAACAATCATCATGCTAATCAGCGATGCTGTCATAATCAGCTTGTTTTTCAGATCGTTAATATAGTGCAGATGAAAGTCGATCGATAATGCCAGATACAGCGTATACGCTGGTTTTCCATCGGCAAGTTGTCCTACCGGCAGGCGAATCATTCGCCAGTTAGACGATGTTTTCTGTCCGTGGATATGTTTGGAGGTTTGCAGTGTGGGGCCTGAGATAATAAAAACATCGCTGGCATGAGCATTTTTATCCGGCCTTGCACTGGCGATAAACTGCCGGAGATCCGGCGCATTGGGCGAATGGAAAATGGCCTTTTGGTTGTTATCTTCCAGAGAAATAATGACGTTCGAATAACCCGCCACCACATTTTTTAGCGTTTCCAGGCGGCGTGATTCTGGCTCGTTGGGTTGGTTAATAATCCTCTCCAGCGTGGCGCTAATCTCTTGTAAATCGTTGATGTCCTGCTCGGCGAAGTGGACTTTCACGGAGTGGATCATTATCCATGCAAAGGCGAAAAATGAAGCAATTGTCGCCAGGCTGATAAAAAAGGTCAGTCGTGTCGCCAGTGAAAAAGGGCGCCGCCATCGTTTACTGGTCATCAGGAACCTCAAGCATATATCCCACACCGCGCACGGTCTGAATCAGTTTCGGCTCAAAATCGTTATCAATTTTGGCGCGCAGACGCTTAACGGCGACGTCGATGGCATTAGTATCGCTGTCAAAATTCATATCCCAGACCTGGGAGGCGATCAGTGAGCGGGGTAAAACTTCCCCCTGATGGCGCAGGAAAAACTCAAGCAGCGTAAACTCTTTGCTGGTCAGGGTGATGCGCGTACCGCTGCGGGTGACTTTCCTGCTGACCAGATCGACCATTAAATCCGCGACCTGAAACTGGCTTTCAACAATCACCGCAGCGCCCCGGCGCAGCAGCGTTCTGACCCGTGCCAGCAGTTCGGCGAAGGCAAACGGTTTAACCAGGTAATCATCAGCACCCAATTCCAGACCTTTAACCCGATGTTCAATGGTACCCAGTGCGGTGAGGAGAAGAATGGGCATTCCTTTGTTGGCGGAACGCAGCATCCGCACGATATCCCAGCCGTTTACATCCGGCAGCATGATGTCGAGTATGAGCAGGTCGTAATCGCCGGTCATCGCCAGGTGATACCCGTTCAGGCCGTTATCCGCTAAATCCACAACAAAACCCGCTTCCGTCAGGCCTTTCGTCAGGTATTCGCCGGTTTTTTTCTCATCTTCGACTATCAAAACCTTCATCGCATTCTCCTTCTCGCACTGGTTGTGCGGACTTTCAATTCTAGGGAAGCGGGATCGGATAGCAATCTGTTATTGGGAAAATGACAGTTTTGTCATTTTCCTGTCACCGGTTAAACAGAGTCACTTCGTTAAAGTACAAGACTATAAATTCCTACTTATTTTAGGGACATCAGTCCGGTCAGGACGAGAAGAACTATGAGCAAATTTAAGCTTCTTACTCTCAGCGCTATATTCGTGCTCGCTGGTTGTTCATTGGCGCCGGACTATCAGCGCCCGGCCTTGCCGGTGCCACAGCAATTTTCTTTAAGCCAGAATTCCCTGGTGTCGGCTCCTGGTGAATACCAGGACACGGGGTGGCGAACCTTTTTTGTTGACGACCAGGTGAAGGCGTTGATTGGTGAGGCGCTGATCAATAACCGCGATTTACGCATGGCGACGCTGAAGGTTCAGGAAGCGCGAGCGCAGTATGGCGTCACGGACGCTGACCGTTATCCGCAAATCACGGCAGGCTCCAGCGGTACCTACAGCGGTAAATTAAAAGGTGATAGCAGCACCGATCGTCAATTCGAAGCTGGACTCAATCTCAGTTTCGACCTGGATTTCTTTGGGCGGCTTAAAAATATGAGTGAAGCCGAACGGCAGAACTTCTTCGCCAGCGAAGAGGCGCGTCGGGCGGTGCATATCTTATTAATTTCCAACGTGTCACAAAGTTATTTCAACCAGCGTCTGGCTTACGCGCAGTTGCAAGTTGCCGAAGAAACGCTGCAAAACTACCAGCGCTCTTACTCTTTTGTAGAGAAGCAACTGATAACCGGTAGCACCAACGTACTGGCGTTGGAACAAGCGCGTGGCGTGATTGAAAGTACGCGTAGCGAAATTGCCAAGCGTAAAGGTGAGTTGGCACAGGCCAATAACGCGCTGCAACTGTTGCTGGGTACATACGGGAAATTACCCGATGACCAGGCGCGCAGCCGTGGGGATATTAAACCGGTAACGCTGCCGCCATCGCTTTCGTCGCAAATACTGTTGCAGCGCCCGGATATTATGGAAGCTGAGCACGGATTATTGGCGGCAAATGCCAATATTGGTGCTGCGCGGGCGGCATTTTTTCCGTCGATAACGTTGACCAGTTCCGTGTCTAGTAGCAGTAGCGATCTTTCCAATTTATTTAATGCCTCCAGCGGCATGTGGAATTTTGTCCCCAAAATAGATATTCCAATCTTCAACGCCGGACGTAATCAGTCCAATCTCGACCTGGCAGAAATTCGCCAGCAACAGTCAGTAGTGAATTACGAACAAAAAATTCAGAACGCGTTTAAAGAAGTGGCGGATGCACTGGTGTTACGCCAAAGCATTGCCGATCAAATTAGTGGGCAGCAGCGTTATCTGGATTCATTGCAAATCACACTACAGCGCGCCAGAGCGCTTTATCAGAATGGCGCAGTTAGCTATATCGAAGTATTAGACGCAGAACGTTCTTTATTCGCTACGCGGCAATCGCTGCTCGATCTTAATTACGCCCAACAGGTTAATGAAATTAAACTGTTTGCTGCCTTAGGCGGCGGTTGGGTGGAGTAATCCTTAATATTAACTTTTCAGGAGCATGATGTATGAATACTACCGCCAAAGCCGTACTGTTTAGCCTTTTCTCTGTGGTTATGTTTAACGCCCAGGCCAATGAAAATCAGCATGGCGAGATGATGAATATGCAGCCAGCGGCTCAACAGGAACAACTCATTAGCGCTACCGGGGTGATTGAAGCGGTTGATATGGAGAGTAAAAAAATCACGATTAAGCATGACCCTATTCCAGCGGTGAACTGGCCGGCCATGACGATGCGCTTTACGCTGGTTGCTGATACGAAGGCTGATGATATTAAGCCAGGCGATAAGGTCGCGTTTACGTTTGTTCAGCAGGGAAATCTCTCTGTGTTACGCGATATTCACATCAGTAAATAACGTTCTCGCTGGTCTCTTTTATTCTTGCCCGGGTTTTGCGAACGCGGGCGAGACTATCGCGCAATGGAAATCACTATGGCGTCTTTAAATATTAAAAATACCGCGCTTATTCTCGGTAGCATGATTGCCGGCGGGATTATTTCTGTCGGTGTTTATACTTATTATTCATCGGCAAAAATATCGTCTGTAGCCGGGCCAGTTCAGCAAAAAGAAGCCAGAAAAGTGTTGTTCTGGTATGACCCCATGTATCCGAACACGCGCTTTGATAAACCGGGTAAATCGCCGTTTATGGATATGGATCTGATCCCGAAATATGCCGATGAAGAGACCGCGAACGCGTCATCGCCTGGCGTGCGCATCGATCCTACACAGACCCAGAACCTGGGTCTGAAAACAGAGCCTGTGCGTCGTGGACCACTGCACTACGCGCAAACTTTCCCGGCCAACGTTAGTTATAACGAATACCAGTTTGTTATTGTCCAGGCACGCTCTGCGGGCTTTATCGAGAAGGTTTACCCGCTGACCGTGGGGGACAAAATTAAGAAGGGTTCGCCGCTGATCGACCTGACTATTCCTGATTGGGTTGAGGCGCAGAGCGAATATTTATTGCTGCGGGAAACGGGCGGTAGCGCGACGCAGGTGGAAGGGATTCTGGAGAGATTACGTCTGGCTGGAATGCCTGAAGCAGATATCCAGCGCTTAAAATCGACGCGTAAAATTCAGACTCGCTTTACCCTGAAAGCGCCTATCGATGGGGTGATCACCGCATTCGATTTGCGTACCGGTATGAACATTTCCAAAGACAATGTGGTCGCGAAAATTCAGGGTATGGACCCGGTATGGGTTAGCGCGTCGGTCCCGGAATCTATCGCCTGGCTGATTAAAGATGCCTCGCAGTTTACCATCACCGTGCCCGCCTGGCCGGATAAGCCTTTCACCATCAGCAAGTGGAGTATCTTACCAAGCGTTGATGCTACCACGCGTACGCTCCAGCTCCGTTTACAGGTCGATAACCCTGACGAGGCGCTCAAGCCCGGGATGAATGCTTACCTGCAACTGAAAACACAAAGCGAGCCAATGCTGCTGATCCCGTCTAAAGCACTGATTGATACGGGTACCGAGCAGCGGGTCATCACCGTTGATAACGAAGGCCGATTTGTGCCGAAACAGGTTGCGGTATTCCATGAATCCCAGGGGCTGACGGCTATCCGCTCCGGCCTGACCGAAGGCGAAAAAGTGGTGTCCAGTGGCCTGTTCCTGATTGATTCCGAAGCGAATATCTCTGGCGCACTGGACCGTATGCGCGCCCAGAACAGTAAGGCGCAAGACGCAGCCGCCATGCCAGCCCAGGCGACCCATTCACACTGAGGACATGATAAATGATTGAATGGATTATCCGTCGTTCGGTGGCAAACCGTTTTCTGGTGATGATGGGGGCGCTGTTTCTTAGCGTCTGGGGAACCTGGACCATCATCAATACGCCGGTTGATGCGCTGCCCGATCTCTCTGATGTTCAGGTGATCGTCAAAACCAGTTATCCGGGGCAGGCGCCGCAAATTGTTGAAAATCAGGTGACCTACCCGCTGACCACCACCATGCTGTCGGTACCGGGTGCGAAAACCGTGCGCGGTTTCTCGCAGTTTGGTGATTCCTACGTGTACGTCATTTTCGAAGATGGTACCGATCCTTACTGGGCGCGCTCGCGCGTACTGGAGTATCTCAACCAGGTTCAGGGAAAATTACCGGCTGGCGTTAGCGCGGAAATGGGACCGGACGCCACGGGCGTCGGCTGGATATTTGAGTACGCGCTGGTGGATCGCAGTGGGAAACATGATCTGGCGGAATTACGCTCTCTTCAGGACTGGTTTTTAAAGTATGAGTTAAAAACGATTCCTAACGTGGCGGAGGTCGCTTCGGTAGGCGGCGTGGTTAAACAGTATCAGGTCGTTATCGATCCGATGAAGCTGACGCAATATGGCATCAGCCTGGCGGACGTGAAATCGGCGCTGGATACGTCGAATCAGGAAGCGGGCGGCTCATCTGTTGAGATGGCTGAAGCGGAATATATGGTCCGCGCCAGTGGATATCTGCAAACGCTCGATGATTTCAATAACATCGTCCTGAAAACAGGGGCCGACGGTGTACCTGTTTACCTGCGCGATGTGGCGCGCGTACAGATTGGACCGGAAATGCGCCGTGGGATCGCCGAACTGAATGGCGAAGGCGAAGTCGCGGGCGGGGTGGTTATCCTGCGTTCCGGTAAAAATGCGCGTGAGGTGATCTCTGCCGTTAAAGCCAAACTCGACACGCTGAAAAGCAGCCTGCCGGAAGGCGTAGAGGTAGTTACAACATACGATCGCAGTCAGCTCATCGATCGCGCCATTGATAACCTCAGCTACAAGCTGCTGGAAGAGTTTATCGTCGTGGCGCTGGTGTGCGCACTGTTCCTGTGGCATCTGCGTTCGGCGCTGGTGGCGATTATTTCCTTGCCGCTGGGGCTGTGTATCGCGTTTATCGTGATGCATTTCCAGGGTTTGAACGCCAACATCATGTCGCTAGGGGGAATTGCCATTGCCGTCGGGGCGATGGTTGATGCCGCAATCGTGATGATTGAAAACGCCCATAAGCGGCTGGAAGAGTGGGGGCATCAGCATCCGAATGAAAAGCTCGATAACGCAACGCGCTGGAAGGTTATTACTGACGCCTCGGTAGAAGTCGGCCCGGCATTGTTCATCAGCCTGTTGATCATCACGTTGTCGTTTATCCCCATTTTCACGCTTGAGGGGCAAGAAGGGCGACTGTTTGGCCCGCTGGCGTTCACCAAAACGTATGCCATGGCAGGGGCGGCATTTCTGGCGATTGTGGTTATTCCGATCCTGATGGGATTCTGGATCCGTGGAAAAATACCGGCCGAAAGTAGCAACCCGCTTAACCGTTTTCTGATCCGTATTTACCATCCGTTGTTGCTGAAGGTGTTGCACTGGCCCAAGACCACCATTCTGGTGGCGGTGCTTTCAATACTGACGGTTGTCTACCCGCTGAATAAAGTCGGTGGTGAATTCCTGCCGCAGATTAACGAAGGCGATCTGCTGTATATGCCTTCGACATTGCCGGGGATCTCAGCGGCGCAGGCAGCGGACATGCTGCAAAAAACCGACAAGCTGATCATGACCGTTCCGGAAGTGGCGCGCGTGTTTGGTAAAACCGGTAAGGCAGAAACCGCAACAGACTCCGCACCGCTGGAAATGGTTGAAACGACGATCCAACTGAAGCCGCAGGACCAGTGGCGTCCGGGGATGACGATGGACAAAATCATCGCCGAGCTGGACAAAACCGTACGCTTGCCGGGGCTGGCGAATCTGTGGGTTCCGCCGATTCGTAACCGTATCGACATGCTCTCTACGGGGATCAAAAGCCCAATTGGCATTAAGGTGTCGGGTAATATTCTGGCAGATATCGACGCCACGGCGGAGCAAATTGAAGAGGTGGCCAGAACCGTGCCGGGTGTCTCTTCGGCGCTGGCCGAGCGTCTGGTGGGCGGACGCTATCTCAACGTAGATATTAATCGTGAAAAAGCGGCCCGGTACGGCATGACCGTAGGTGCTGTGCAGCTGTTTGTGACCTCAGCAGTAGGAGGGGCAATGGTGGGCGAAACGGTGGAAGGGATTGCACGCTATCCTATCAACCTGCGCTATGCGCAGAGCTATCGTGATAGCCCGGAAGCATTGCGTAATCTGCCGATTCTGACGCCCATGAAACAGCAAATTACGCTGGCGGATGTCGCCGATGTGACGGTGGTTTCGGGGCCTTCGATGCTGAAAACCGAAGATGCGCGACCAACCAGTTGGATTTACATCGACGCCCGAGATCGTGACATGGTCTCAGTGGTAAACGATCTGAAAAAGGCTATTGCTGAAAAGGTCCAGTTAAAGCCTGGGACCAGCGTGGCGTTTTCAGGGCAATTCGAGCTGCTTGAGCGCGCCAGCCATAAGCTCAAGTTGATGGTGCCAATGACGCTGATGATTATCTTCGTATTGCTTTATCTGGCCTTCCGTCGCTTTGGCGAAGCGCTGCTGATTATCACCAGTGTGCCTTTTGCGCTGGTGGGCGGTATCTGGTTCCTTTACTGGATGGGGTTCCATATGTCGGTTGCAACCGGAACCGGATTTATCGCCCTGGCAGGTGTTGCTGCGGAGTTTGGCGTGGTGATGCTGATGTACTTGCGTCACGCTATTGAAGCCGAACCCGCGCTGGAAAATCCGCAAACCTTTACGGCGGACAAGCTGGATGAAGCGTTATATCACGGTGCCGTGCTGCGCGTGCGGCCAAAAGCGATGACCGTGGCGGTGATTATCGCGGGTCTGTTACCTATCTTGTGGGGGACGGGAGCAGGCTCAGAAGTCATGAGCCGCATAGCCGCGCCGATGATTGGCGGCATGATCACCGCACCATTGCTGTCGCTATTCATTATTCCGGCTGCGTATAAGCTGATGTGGCTGCACAGACACCGCGGTCAATAATAATGCTCTAAAGCGCGCGCCTGCATTCGGATTTGTTGCCGAAGCAGGCGCCGCGTTATACCTCCAGTGCCTTCACGCGTTTGCGGTACTCACCCGGCGTGCAGCCAAATTCCCGTAAAAAGACTTTATGGAATGACGATTCGCTGGCGTAGCCTACCGACTCGGCCACCACAACCAATGGCTGCGACCCACGTGACAGCATCTGGGCAGCGAATTGCAGGCGTAAAGTGGTTAATACTGCGAGCGGCGTGGAGTTTGAGACTTCACGAAATAGCTGCGCGAAGCTGGCCCGCGACATATGCGCACGTTTCGCCAATTCTTCGACGGTCCAGGCAAACGCCGGTGACTCCAGCATCATGAAGACGACAGCCCCTAGTTTGGGATGAAGCAGTAGATTTAACACGTTTTGAACGGGGGTCGCCTTGGTTAACCATTCGCGAACGGCTAAGGCGAACAGTGTGGCGCATTGTTGACTGCAGACTACACTGGAACCTGGCAGAGTACTCAAGGATTCCTGTTGCATCAACACAATCATGGCCTTGAGCCAATAGCTGACAGGGCTATTTTCATCAGGTGCCAGAACCAATACTTCCGGTAACGCAGTTAAAAAATAGCGTGAGGAAGCGTGCAATCGAAGGCTGCCACAAACAATGTGTGTTTGTTCATCGCCAGACTGGCAGAGCCGATGTGCGGAGTTTTGCGGCAGGATCACGATAGTACCGGGCCGCAGAGTAAAAGATGTCCCATCGGGCATGTCCAGTTGGGCTGCCCCTTGTGTGACCGTATGCCAGCGGATAATGGACAATTCACCTGCTGCGTGAGGCAGTTGCCAGTCCCTGCTCAGTAGGCAGTTTTGGTCAATTGAGCCTTGTGGGTCGTTAAGCATCAGTAATCGGCTAAGGGCATCCATGGAGACTCCTGAACATTTTTTGTTGTCGTTTATTGAAACGATATTATCTCTTTATTTCATTATTATATTAATACCTTCAAAGTGTTAGTGTAATAATTCATTCTCGAAATGTTAGTCATCTTTAAGGCTAATTTAGACGATCTGACAGTTATCTGCGAGTTGTGGATACATTGTTTCGGCAGAGTTAGAGCTATATTTCAGTTCATCAAACGAACAGTGACTTGGCGGAGAGACAGCATGAATCAGTATCAGGCGATTATTATTGGATTTGGCAAAGCGGGTAAAACGCTGGCGGCAACACTGGCCAAAACGGGTTGGCGGGTAGCGATTATTGAACAGTCAAACACCATGTATGGCGGGACATGCATCAACATCGGCTGTATCCCAACCAAAACCCTGGTACATGATGCTGAACTTCAGCATGACTTTGCCGAAGCAATGCAACGCAAGGCCTCTGTTGTCAGTTTTCTGCGCGATAAAAATTTCCATAATCTTGCCGATCTGGAAAACGTGGATGTGATTGAAGGTCGTGCTGAATTCGTTGATAACCATACTGTGCGAGTCGTGCAGTCAACAGGCGAGATTGAGCTGAGCGGCGAGAAAATCTTTATTAATACTGGCGCCCAGTCAACGATTCCAAACGTTGAGGGATTAACCACGACACCTGGCGTATTTGACAGCACCGGGCTGTTGAATTTGGCGCAACGTCCAGAGCGTCTGGGCATTTTGGGCGGTGGGTATATCGGCGTTGAATTCGCATCGATGTTTGCCAACTTTGGTAGCAAAGTCACTATTTATGAAGCAGCTCCGCAGTTTTTGCCTCGTGAGGACCGGGATATTGCTGACGCTATCGCCAACATTTTACGCGACAAAGGCGTCGAGCTGATCCTCAATGCCAACGTGCAGTCGGTCTCCTCGCATGATGGTGCAGTACAGCTGCACATTCCGGAGGGGGGCCAGACGGTGGATGCGCTGTTGGTAGCATCAGGTCGCAAACCGGCGACAGAAAACCTGCAATTGCAGAAAGCGGGTGTGGATGTAAACGATCGTGGTGCCATTGTTGTGAATAAATATTTGCGTACATCGGCAGACAATATTTGGGCAATGGGCGATGTCACTGGTGGATTACAATTTACCTATATCTCGCTGGATGACTTCCGTATTGTGCGTGACAACCTGCTAGGCGAGGGGTTACGTAACACGGGCGATCGCCAAAACGTACCGTATTCCGTCTTTATGACGCCGCCGCTTTCCCGCGTCGGAATGACTGAAGAACAGGCTCGCGCCAGCGGTGCGGCGGTGCAAGTCGTGACGTTGCCGGTAGCGGCTATCCCGCGAGCGCGGGTGATGAATGATACGCGTGGTGTTCTTAAAGCGGTGGTGGATAGTGAAACGAAACAAATATTAGGCGTATCGCTGCTGTGCGTGGATTCTCATGAAATGATTAATATCATCAAGACGGTTATGGACGCGGGGTTACCTTATACCACATTGCGTGACCAGATATTTACCCATCCAAGTATGAGCGAATCATTAAACGATCTCTTTTCTCTCATAAAATGATAATAACGTAGTCTGCATATTTGCCCCACCCGTGTGGGGCTTTTTTTTATTTGTTTTTTATACTCCTGATACTAATTGACAGTTATTCTGGCGTTACGGATGAAATAAAATAAAGTGACATGTTTTATTATATTCCCACTGAAATAACTCGTTAATGGAAATAGAAATGAACATATTTAAGTCTACGTTACTAATGACTGCGTTACTGACTGCTCCGGTGACATTTTCCGCGTTAGCGCAAACAGAGGTTGCCCACGTTAGCGTATCAGCCGTGTCTGGCTCTCCTTCCGTGATGGAAGATGCCATTGCGAAACTGGCGCAGGAAAAGAATGCGACTTCCTGGAAAATTACCTCAATGCGCATTGATAGCAGCACTCACGCAACGGCAATTTTGTACAAGTGAGGAGAGCCGGGATGGAAAAGTATCTTCGTATATTGGGCAAAGGCGATAGAGTTGGATTAACCTTGATTCGCCTGAGTATCGCGATTGTTTTTATCTGGATTGGTTTATTAAAATTTGTACCTTACGAAGCCGACAGCATTACGCCGTTTGTCGCCAATAGTCCGGTAATGTCATTTTTTTATGAGCATCCAGAAGAATACAAACAACATTTAACCCACGAAGGTGAATTCAAACCACAGGCTCGTGAATGGCAGACAGCGAATAACACGTATACGTTCTCAAATGGCCTGGGCGTAGTCGAAGTTCTTATCGCTTTGCTGGTGCTGGCTAATCCTGTTAGCCGTTGGTTGGGATTAATTGGCGGTGTTCTGGCATTTGCCACACCAATTGTTACCTTATCATTTTTAATAACCACTCCAGAAGCATGGGTAATGCCGCTGGGTGATTTACACCACGGATTTCCGTACTTGTCAGGCGCCGGGCGGTTGGTGTTAAAAGATACGTTAATGTTGGCGGGAGCAGTGATGATTATCGCAGATTCATCCCGATCAATAATTAAGCAGCGGTATTGAATTTTTAACGTTGTGCCCTCTGTAAGATAGCAAGCCACTATAGTTCGATTCGGTACTTACCGGGCCAGCAGGATGCTGGCTTTTTTTCTGACTTAAGGTAAATTTATTAAGCATATATAAATTGCAATTATTCAATTTAGAAGCATAACGAGTCAGGGCTATATTTTAGTTAATGATAGAGTGCAGTAAACATCTTCTCTTATCCCCCGCGATAGCACGCCAACCCGCATGTTGCGTAGCCCCTCCATCATGATTGCTTTATTTTTTTTCTGTACAATTCTTGCTATTTGTTATCTCAAAACCTCATTTTAAAAATTTTGTTATTCGCTTTTGTTATAGCCAGTACGCAAGTTCGCGTGGTTTTAGGCCTGGCTTGAGCTAGAATTAATCCTGATTAAATGTTTTTACGTATCAATAACTGACTAAAGATAGTTAAAAACTTAATTTTTAACCAACTGTTTGACATGGAATCCACTATGGTAATTAAGCACCAGGGGTGGATGCTGATCTCGCGTTTTGTGAGTAACCAAAGGCGGGACATATCTTAAATATGGAAATAAGGGTTTTAGAATGAGCTTTGGCTTAGCAAAGGAAGACAAGTTTGAAATCATCGCTATCCTTCGTGAAGAGCTTCATAAGAAAACGAAACTGGAAATCCTGTGTGGAGACAGTAGCGTTATCACGCAGTTAGAGAAGATTGATTTCGAACGGTTTGTCATCTCCAGACACGGAGACATTGTTCCTGAAAAGGTCCAATACTTTATCCTGCACAGCGAAAGCGGGATTGTAAAATTTAGTGCCAGGTTCGAACAAACCTCGTCAGCAGGTGCGGAAGCAGGATTATCCTACTTCATCCCGGATATGATTTTCTTTGCCCAGCAGAGACAAAATCAGCGTTTTTCATTCCTGAAGGGTTATGACTTTTTCTGTTTTGGTCGTTACAAAAATGGAGAAAACTACTCTCTCAAGATTAAAAATATCTCGCAGGGTGGTTGTGCGTTAATCGTTAAAGATGTAAACGCCCGTTTTCTTTATAAAGATGCGGTGATTAAAAATGCATCTCTGGATTTCGATACCTTTGGCAGTTTACAACTGGACTTAAAAGTGATCGATGTCGTCCCGATCAATGAATTTGATGAGGATAACCAGTTGTATTCCTGTCATCAGATCTCATGTGAGTTCGACTTTAAAAATCGTCGTGAAGAGACTGAAGTCGAGAAAATCATTATTAAATTTTTAATGAGTAACAAGATTAGAAGCTTATAAGGAACGGTGAACAGGATGTTGATGTGTGGCAGTGATAATTTTGTGGGCAATGGTATGTTTGCCTACCTGACCAGCAAACATGTACCGATACAAACATTCCAGTTTGAGGATATGTTGCATCAGTCATCATTATGCCAGCATCAAACCATGGTTTTTAATATCATTGATAATGAACAAGCGTGTTCAGACATTGTTCAGTTTTTGAATAAAAACCGATTCAAATTTTATAATAACGTCGTGGTGATTGTTGCTGATAGTTCGGTGGCGAAATTATGCGTAGAGTTATTATATGTCGAAAAAACAATAGTTTTGACTGAAAAATCTTCACTGCGCGATTTTGGTCAATTGGCGAAATTATCAGTCGGGAAATGGAACCCCCGACTGTATCGTTCGCAGAAGAGATTAACCGAAAGAGAACAGCAGATCCTGAACTTACTGGTAAGTGGTTATACAGCCAAAGAAATTTCTGAGTTAGTTAGCCTGAACTATAAAACGATTCAGGCACATAAGATGAGAGTCGTCGCCAAACTTGGCCTGACCAATACCTCTGATTTAAATAAGTTAATTGTCAGATTTACCCATCGTATGTCTTTTTTACCCTAACCTGACCATTCTTTTCTGATGTAATACACCTAATAGTAGATACAATTTGGGAGTGATTTTGACTGGTTTTTAATTTTATGATTTGTAGAGGGAGAGGGGAATGTTTAATTCCAATGAGGTGCTAACTGCGCTTGAAAAGGCTTTGAATACCAGTCAACTTTATATGGTTTATCAGCCTATTTTCAATTTGCATGCCCAGCGTATAAGCGGATTTGAAGCATTAATGCGTTGGAATAGTCCTCAGATGGGTATGATCTCTCCCGATGTTTTTATTACCTTACTGGAAGATAGCGGCAATATTATTTCCATTGAAGATATGGTTACTCACTCTCCGTGGGATGTTGCAACTTCCTGGCCTGACCCCATTGTATTATCCGTCAATATTTCCGCGCTTGAATTCTGCGATCCTCTGCTACCCCAACGCGTCAGACAAAATCTTGCCACTTCCGGACTGCCGGTCCATCGATGCCAAATAGAGGTCACGGAAACGTCACCGCTGTGCGACAGTCAGATTGCGGCTAAAAATATGACGGAATTAAAGGCGATAGGGGTCAAGCTTGCACTTGATGATTTTGGAACCGGCCATGCTAATCTTAATTACCTGTTGAAATATCCTTTTGACACTTTAAAAATTGATAAGGAATTTGTCACCGGTATTGAGCCCGACACCCGATCAACGAAGATTGTTGAGGGTATTATTTCACTGGCGCATAATTTTGGCATTGAAGTTCTTGCCGAAGGGGTGGAAACCCAGTCCCAGCTGGAGCGGTTGATGCAGATTGGTTGTGACAAAATTCAAGGCTTTTTCATTTCTCCCCCGGTGCTGGCAGAAGAGATCCCTTCACTCTTAGCACAATATAATCGTTAATCCCTCCTTTTCACGTTTCCCAACCCCTTGGTTGTTCCGCGTTGCTGTTAAGTCTGTAGGCCTGATAAGCGTAGCGCATCAGGCGGCTTTGAACGGCAAAAAAAAGCCCCCTGCAGAACAGGGGGCTGGTGAGTTTATGTCAGCTTAGAACGATTTCTTAAAGCCGATAGAGGCATTGACCGGCGCTTCTACCTGCGATTTACTGCCGCCGTTGCTGAATTGCGTACCCAGCTCACCGTAGACCTGCAGGTTTCTGTCGATGGACCATGACAGGCCGGCTGCAACTTCAGTGCTGGAGTACTGCTGTGAAGATTCCAGCGTGGTGGTGGCTACCGCATTGGTAAAGTGCGTTTTGTCTTTTGAACCCAGACCCTGCCAGACGTTTACCCTGCCATACGGCTGGAATTTGCCATGGTTGGTGTCATAGTCAGCGACCAGACGCACGCCCAGACGCGCGGTAAAGGAATCCGCAGTATCCATTTTCACTTTCGTTGGGGTCACACCATCCAGCGTGCTGTTATCAAAGTCGCTGTACTGGTAGATCAACTGAGCCTGAGGTTCCAGACTCCATGCGCTGGCACCTAAACGGAACGATTTACCTACCTCTGTCGACGCCGTCAGCGTGTTGCCTCTGACCGTATACGAGCCGTTGTTACCGGTCGCCTCCAGGCGGGATTTATGGTTACCGTACTGCAGGACGTTATCAACATACATACCGTCACCCGAGAACCAGGTAGCATAGCCGCCGACGTAAAATGCGTTGTCGTCGATGTTACCGCCTTTGCCATCGCTGCCTGTCTTCGTGCCTTTCACGTTGCTGTCGATATCAAGGATGCTGGTATACATCCCGGCTTTCCAGCTTTCGTTAGCATACATATCAACGCCGACCTGAATGCCCATGGTATGGGAGCTGGTTTGCGTACCGGCCGCATCATCCAGTTTGGTTTTACCGGAGTAGCCAATCATTCTTGCCCACGCGCGATTGTCTTCATCAATGCCCGGTTTAACCTCGTCACCCATACGTTGGTGCATGTTACCCAACAGGCTAAGATCACCCTGACGTACGACGCTGGCGAGGCCAGAATACAGCATGGTTTCTGGACGGTATTCACTTCTCAGATACCAGTTTTCACCCTGGCCCTGAGCATTACCCGCATGCAGTTGGTACTCAAACGCACCTGCAGCCATACGATCGGCGGCAAGATGGAAGGCATCCCGCGACGTTTGTGCGGTGGTGGTTGCGCCATTGAGCGCTGTCACCACTTCGATACCATCCCCAATGGTCGGCGCGCCGAGACCAGAACCATCGACATCCAGCAGCGTGCTACCGCTGGCTTTACCGCCATCGATAATCAGACGGTCGGCAATGCCTGAGCCGCTACCATTCTGGATAGCCGCCATGTTGATAGTCCCTTTTTCGCCGGTGTAATCCCCTTTGACGGTTAAGGTTGTGCCAGTCTGCTGACCGATGAGCGAGACATCGCCACCGTTGCTCAGGCCCGCTACCGTTTGGTTGTAACCCTGAGTGTTCAACGTGGTGTCTGCGACCACATAGTGGTGCGATGCGCTACTCAGGGTGTTGGCATTACCCGCTTGCAACACGCCGTTGGCGATCAACGTCGCGCCGCTGTAGCTGTTTTCACCTTGCAGCTCGGTAATGCCGCTACCGGTCTGATGCAACTGGCCTTTACCACTGATATTGCCGGTCAGCGCCAGGGTATCGCCACGATTGACGTTGAGTACGCCGTTATCAACGACATCCCCCTGAATGCTGCCGATATCGCCGCCGTTACCCAACTGTAAAACGCCTTGTTCGATGGTGGTGCCACCGGTGTAGGTGTTATCCAGCGTCAGGGTGAGGGAGCCTTTACCGGTTTTGGTCAGTTGACCATTACCTTCGACTTCCGTCAGCAGAGAAACGTCATGCCCGTTGGTGTCGAATGTCCCGCCGCCGGATTCCAGCGTCACCTGACGGGCAGTATCAAACGCTTCGCCATACTTCAGCGTACCGCCATTAAAGGTAATTCCCGTATTTGCCGCACCCAGGTTGGTATCGCCCGCTACCTGCAGCGTCCCGGAGGTGATGGTCGTTCCACCGCTGTAGGTGTTGTCGCCCGTGAGGATGAGGGTACCGAGATCGCCTTTATTCAGGCCGCCGGTACCGCGGATCACGCTGTCGATAGTCGCGGTGTAGTTGGCGCCGTCTACTGTGCCATCGCCAACGCGAATCAGGGTGTTGGCCGTATCGGTGGTAATGGCTTCGCCGCCCACGCGATAACCATCGGTGGCGAACTGCGCGCCGCTGATGATGACGTCGCCTTTGCTGTTATCGACGGTCACGTTGCCTGCTTCACCCTGGAAGACGGCAAACGCGGCATCGGTAAACGGTGCGTTCAGCGCGCCTTCCGGCGTTGATTCATCGGTAGTCCAGTTGTCGTTACCCTGGCTGGATTGCCAGATACCGTCGCCGCCGTTGATGACGCCGTTGTTTTTCAGCTCGCCATTTTCACCACCGGTGCCGTCCCAGAAGCGCAGCGTTAGTCCTGCGTGGTTGACCAGGTTGACCTGATTTTTCACCGATGTCTGCACGTACAGGCTGTCAGCCGCTTCCGGCGCGTTAGCAATATCCATCACATTGTTGGTCAATGTGCCGGTGTAGTTGATGACGCGATAGACGCCGACATCAAAGCTGCCGCCCGGTGAGGTTTCAATGTTGAGCTTACCGTCGAGCGTCAGATCGCCATTAACGTCAATCAAGTCGTTGAAAGCACCGCCCGGGGTGTAAGCCTGACCAAACTGATAATCCAGCTGTGCGTTATCACTGAGCGTCAGCGAACCGGTAGTCAGTTTACCCACGCTGTTGATAGCTGCACCCGCGGTAATATGAGCGTCGTCCAGTACATCAACCGCGCCGCCAATAATCCCGTTACCGCCGAGCGTTGCCCCGGATTTCACGGTCACCTGGCCGGTAGCCGCAGACTGATTACCGTTGACCAGCAGTACGCCTTCATTGACGTCCGTGGTGCCGGTGTATGTGTTGTCGCCGGTCAGCGTTAACGTGCCGTCACCGATTTTCACCAGGCTGCCGTCGTTGCCGCTGATAATGCCGCTGATGGTGTCATCAAGATGCAGATTACCCAGCGACAGCTCTTTATTGCCCAGTTCGACATTACCCGCGCCGGACAAGGAGCCGATCGATGTTGCGCTGTCGACTGCGCTGATATCGACCTTACCGCCCGCCAGGTTTTTAACGACGGTATTTTCTGCCATCGCCAGGTCAGCAAAGGTCATCAGCCCGCTGTTGTTCACGGTGGCATTGCCGCCGCTGGCGTCTTCTTCCAGCGCCAGAGTACTGTCTTTTGACACGTTAACCGTCGCGTTGCCCGCGGTGGCGTTGTTGGTTAACACCGCTTTTGCCGTGCCCGTCAGGTTCAGCATTGCGCTCGCTGCGGTGACGTTATCTGCCAGCGTTAACAGGCTGTCGGCGATGTTCATGGTCAGGGATTTCAGGCTGGTATCTGTCCCGCTGACATTGAGCGTCGCTCCCTTATTGACGTTCACGGTGCTGCTTTCGTTACTGCCAAAGGCTCCGGTTTTGCTGACGTTGACCGTCACATTGTTGGCGTTTCCGGTACCAGCAATTTCTGTGTCGCCTTTGTAGCTGTTTGCGCGGTCGAGCGACAAGGTGCTGCCCGCATCGCTAGAGCTGCTGGTGACTTTCAGTTTACCGTCGCCGGTAATCTCACCGGTTGGCGTGAAGTGGTGCGAATTGAGATCGAACACCGCTGCGTTCTCATTCGCTCCCAGCTCGATGGTGCGATTGCTGGTCAGGTCCGCGCCCAGTTGCAGCGTTGAACCGTTATTGATTGCCAGGTCAGTTCCGCTCTGGCCGAGATTGCTGTCGGAGGAGATCTGCAACGTGCCGCCATCAATGCGCGTGCCGCCGCGATACTC
This sequence comes from Citrobacter portucalensis, assembly GCF_002042885.1. Taxonomy (GTDB): domain Bacteria; phylum Pseudomonadota; class Gammaproteobacteria; order Enterobacterales; family Enterobacteriaceae; genus Citrobacter; species Citrobacter portucalensis. The sequence goes on along the minus strand of NZ_MVFY01000008.1, from coordinate 69,448 downwards.
GTTATCGCCGCTGAGGATCAGACGGCCAAGGTCGGTTTTCACCAGCGTCAGCTTATCAGCAGTACTGGCTTCGCGGATAACAGACTCAATGGTCGCGGTATAGTTTTGCCCCGCGCCACCGGCGCCAACGCGCAGCAGCAGTTCGCCAGTTCCCGGCGTCTGGCCTGCGTGGGTCGCGTTTTCCGTGGTGGCATACGCGTTAAGCGCATCGCCTTTAACGACATAGCCATCGGCATCAAACTGTGCTCCGGAGAAGTTAACTTCTCCCGCGGCGTTGTCCACGGTAACTGTACCGCCTTTGGTGGTGAAGACGGCGAAGGACTTCTGTGCCCAAGGGGCGTTACCTTCACCGGTTGCAGTGGTCCAGTTGTTATCACCCTGGCTGCCGATTGCCATCCATTTGCCATCGCCACCGTCAATTTTGCTGTCGCCTTCAATGCCCGACGCGCCGTGGCTCTGATTAACGGTTGCGCCGTCCCAGAACTGCAGGGTAACGCCGTTGGCGTTCACCAGGTTGACCTGTTTGTCGATGGAGGTCTGGACAAAAATATTGCTCTTATCCTGACTGTCCGGTATTGCGCCTAATTCCAGCGTCTGGTTATCCAGCGTGCCGCCGTAGTTATAGATACGGTACACGCCCGGTCCGAAGTTACCGCCCTGTGAAGTGGTGACATCCAGAGTCCCGTCCAGTTGCAGATCGCCCGCGACGTTAATCAGATCGTTTAGCGCGCCGCCTGGCGTATAGGCCTGACCCAGTTCGAAAGCGGAAGTCGTTTTGCTACCAAGCTGCAGATTACCGTTAATGGATAACGTACCCGCACCACCGTCACCGGCGCTGAGGGTCGCGGCATCGTTCATCAGCACGTTGCCGCCGATAGTGCCATTACCGCCAAGTGTGGACGTGCCGCTAACGGTGGTGGCACCGCGTGCCGCGCTTTGATCGCCATTCACCAGCAGCGTGCCGTTGGTAACGGTGGTGTCGCCGGTATAGGTGTTGTTGCCGTTCAGACGGGTAATGCCGCCGCCGATTTGCTGTAGCGCGCCAATACCTGAGATCACGCCGTTGAGCAGCACGGTGTTGACGCGATTAATCGCCAATATGCCGTTGTCGATAATGTCTGACACGGCGCTGACTTCGCCTGTATTTCCGCCGTCACCCAACTGCAGCGTACCGGTTTGAGCGATAGTGGTAGAGCCGGTGTAGGTATTGTTAGCTGTGAAGATCGTGGTACCGCCCGCCGCACGTTCGAACTTCCCGTCACCGCTGATGATACCGCGATAAATTTGCGCCGCTGAAGCATCACCCTGGGTATCGAAGATAACCCGGCTGCCTGTGCCCTGGGTCGTAACATTGTAATCGCCAATGCTTGCTGCAGTACTGGTCGGCTCGACGTGGTCGCCGGTGCTCAGGGTTGCGCCATTGTTTACGGCAATGGTTTTGCTTGCCAGTGTCAGGTTTTCTACGACGCGGACATCCGCGTTTGAGCCGCTGATGGTCAGCGAATCCCAGCCGGTGCCGATGTTGGTGCCAGTGGTCAGATTGTCGCTCGCCAGCGTACCAATCTTCGCACCTTTTGTATCGGTGAAGGTGAGGGCGTTGCCGCTACCAGCTTCAGTAGTGATGTGGCGTGTTTTATCCAGCGTCACATTGCCGATGTTGGCTTTATTGTTACCGCCAGTACCGGCGAAATTCACTTCACCCGCATAGGAGCCACTACGCCAGTTAAAGATGTCCGCACCTTCGCCGGTATTGATTACGCCGCTGGTTACACCGTCGCTGATATCAATGGTGTCATTGCCTTTGCCGGACTGAATGGCCACGGCCGTGTCGTTGATGGCCTGCAGGGTTCCCGTGTTGGTAATGGTTTTACTGCTGTCGCCGCTGGCGTCAATTACCGGTGAGGTGGTGCTGGCAGAGATAATCTTGCCGCTGTTGGTCAAGGCGCTGACGTTTTTCGCGATGATCGCCGAACCGCCTGCGTCGTTATGCACGTTAATGTCGGCATTGGTGGTGACATTACCGTTGGTATTAGCGCGGATACCGCTGCCTTCGCTGTTCAGCACCTCAATGGTGTAGCCTTTTCCGATGGTCAGATCGCCCGTCACCGAGCCGCCGTCGCGTTGTTCAAAAGCGAAGCCGGTACCTTTCCCGTTGACGTTGAGGATATTTCCAGCGCTGTCTTTATCGGTCATGGTCAACGCCACGCTGGTGCGGATGCCTGCGCCATCGTTGGAGTTTATGGTGACGTTTCGTAACAGGATATTGTTATTGTTAGCATCGTTTTGAATGCCTGCACCGTCACCCTTTGCACTGATCTCCACATTTTGCGCGGACAGAGCGCCAGCGCCTTCGGCCAGACGAATACCGTCAGCGGTGCCATCGGTAGTAATACTGTCGCCAGAAATACCGTTAATTAGCAGGCTGGCTCCTTGGGTGAGCAGAACCCCGGCAGTACCATTATCAACCTGAACTTTGCCCAGTGTATTGATCTGTGCGCTGGCACCTGAAGCTCTAACACCGATGCCGTTGCTGACATGCAGAGCGCTGGAAGAGTTATTGGTTAAGCTCCCGCCTTGTTGAACATCAACACCGATGCTGTCGACGCTGGCCAGATCAATAATCGAGTTGGTATCCAGGATCAGGTTGCCCTGATTTCTCGCCACATAGGCGATAACCTCATTGCCGCTAGCTTCAGAGGTAATCTTCGCGTTCGAGGTGAGGGTGGTGCTAGTAGGATCACCCTGCGTGCGACCATTCAACTGGTGAGCCTGACCATCCACAACCCCGGCAATGGTTCTTTCGCCGGTTAAATTGATGGTGGTTTTATCACTGATGGTCCCTTTCGCGCCGCCTTCGATTACCAGTGCCGCTGAGTCGCTGCCCTTAACGGCAAACGTTGCTTCACCAGTATCTACGCTACTGCCAGCGCCGGTGGCGAGAACGCCCACGGAATTCTTACCGTTGAGGGTAAGATCAAGGTTGGAACTGGACTGATCTTTCGGGTTAGTCGTGTTACCGGCCAGCAATGCGCCATTGGCGATACGGAAAATGGTGGTGCGATCCTGACCATTGTCATTCATCACCGCCTGACCAATATTGGCGGTAGCGCCTTTACCATACAGGTAATAACCAATCTGATCGGTGTTGTTGAATGTCGGGCTACTAAGACTGTCAACGTTAGCGATGGCGTTATCACGTACGTGCACACCGATGTTACCGGCTTTATCCAGCGTAATGTTGGAGTAAACGTTGACCACTGCCTGGCCGCTGCTGCCACCTTCAGCCCAAATAGCGTAGTTACGGTTACCGACGCCGCCTTCTCCGTCCACCACGATAGAGCCCGCAGCGCTGGTGGTGACTTCGGCATTTTTGTTATTGGCGCTAACGTGGATCCCCACGTTGTTGGTGCCATTTACGTTAATCTTGCCGTCGTTGCGGATTTCCTGATTATTTTCCGCGCCGCTGTCGCGTACGGAGATGCCGTAGTTTTTACTGCTGCCCCCGTCAGAACCTCCATTGATCACGATATTGCCGGTATTGAGAACGTTGCCTGTAGCATTCCCGACCAGAATCCCCGCGGCGTTGCGTATCCCGGTTCCCAGCGTGATCAGACCGTTGTTAATCACCTCTTTGGCACTTTTGGTCATGATCCCGGCGCTCAGACTAGAGCCGCCAGCCATCGTGACATCTTTAGACGGATCGCTTGCGTCGCGACCAAGATAAATTGAGGCATCCTGAGCGTTAGTGAAAGTGGCATTCCCGGCGACTTCTACGCCATAAGCGGTGCCTTTGGCAAAGGATGCACCGTTTTTGCGCCCGTCCACGACGTTGATATCACCGTTGTTGACCCCTTGCGCATCGTCAGACAATTGCATACCAATAGCCAGCGTCAGCGAAGAATCTGGCTCATCCTTACTCCAGGGATCGGCTGCCGACGCGGTACCAAAGTTATCGGTGGTGATCGCCTGGTTAATGGTGCCGTTGTTTGCTATCTGGCTGGCGCCTTGCCCCTGCATGCCAAATGCGCCATAGCTGTTGACGTTTTGATTGCCGTCTTTGTCGATAAACAGCCCGGAGTTGATGATCCCGTTGTTGGTTGCCGTCGCGTCTTTTGCCAGCATGCCAATCGCCAGACTCTGCCCGGTAGACGTGCGTAATGCGTTCAGCTCGCCAAGGTTAGTGATAACCCCGCCATTAAGGGATTTCATGACACCGTTAATACTGCCGTCAACGGCAATAATCGCATCTTTGTTCAGGGTGCCGGAGGTGCCTGCACCGTTGGCGTAAATGGCATGGAGCTCACCGCGGCCAGCAGTCGCGTTATTGCTATGCGACAAGCCGTCGGTCCAGACGTCGTAATCCCAGGTGAGCATGTCTGAATATTTGCTGGAGTTGATCAAGCTATCAATCAGCTCGGCGTACTTCGTTTGTGCTGCGGTGGAGGTAGTGACAACATTTGCATCCAACCACAGCTGCAGTTGGCTGACCTTTTGCCCTTCAGGGTTTTCTGCTGCGTCGCTACTGTAGCCCAACAACCAGTCGTTGAAATCGGCCAGATCCTGCGTACTGGTAATGGTAAACTTGCGTTCACCGGTCTGAACGACTTCACCATCCTCGTTATAGCCATACGTCATGAACGAAAACTCATCGCCAAACACGGAGGTTTGCGCTGAACCGGCGAATGTTTTTTCAGGGATAACTGGGGCGGCGTTAAATTTTATATAGTTATCGGATTGCCAGTTAACCTGACTACCTGCGTCCTGAGCCTCAAGCAAGGAGGAGTCTTTAGCCAGCAACTCGATAGTATTGGCTTTGTCGCGGACATTGAGCGTGTCGTTGCCAATATCCAGATTTGCTATGGAGCCATTTGTCGCCAGCGCGATGCCAAATTGTTTATAGATTTTAGACAACGTTGGATCGTAGGTGTTTAATACCGAATCGCCGATCTGTGATTCGGTAAGAAAGCTACTTAACTCCTGGGTATCAAAGACTTTAATTGATGCCGGCTCACCAGGAAATGCCGGGTCGTTAATAGAGAATTCTGTGCTCTGTGAAGGCGTCGACGACCGGTTGTACGTCAGGTATTCCGCCAGCTCTTCAGCATTAGTAATCGTTTTTACGCTCTGGTCAGGGCTGGTGGCCTTAAGAGTGATTTTGCCGGTTTGCAGCAGCTCTCTGATGGTCGTTGATTCAACAACGCCACTTTGACCCGGACTGATCGTTGGGATCGCACCGCTGATATTGAGCGCCTGACCAGCAGTGATATCTTTATATAAGAATCCGTAGTCGTGGATACCCGCATAATCCCCAACGGAAATACCTGCCTGGTAGTCGGTGAAAATATTGTGATCACCGATATCGATAATCGGATCAGCGGAAACCTGCATTGAAGCAGCGCTTAATGCACCCGCTGCTAATACCGCAACCGTTTTACGCGAGCTGCTTTTTTTCTTTCCTTTGGTTAATTCAGAAACGACCACCCAGATACCGAGCGCCGCGTTCCAAATAATGCTGTAAACTTTGTTCATATATAACCCTCGTCTACATTCCTGTTATGCATGTGTTAATACATTGAGTTGTTGGCTATGGTTGGCACGCGGATGTGCTACCCGGTAATAGATTTTTGGGAATAGGGTTTCCTTCCGTGCGATGCGGAATTAAAAAGCGAGTCGAAAGAAAACTTTTTTTAAATAATAACCGTGATAATTGTCCTTAAATAAGTCAGTTACGGCTGGCTATAGTGAGAAATGGTGTACTTGAGCCGGGTGTTATTTTTGCCGAGTTTTCTGGCAATATTGCTTTTGTACGCCCCGATGGTTTTTTCACTTTTTTGTGATGCCCCGGCGATTTGTGTCAGTGACCATCCTCGGGCAAGCATCATCATTACGTTGAATTCGTTTGCTGTGATCTTGTTGTGTAATGCTTTGATATTTTGTTGGTTATTGTTTTTTGTGATACGTGTAACGGCATGGTGTAGCCGATCAAGACTGGCATCTTGATCAAGAAACAGCATGTTCTTCCCACAAACGGTTTGAAAAAGAGTAAAAGTAGCTTCATCTGCCAAAACAATAATTTTGGTGACAGGTCGTAAAGCCATGTTGCGGATAATCCTGGCATATTTTAAAAAATCTGATTTGTCAGGATTAATGATGATGCAATCCGTTTCATAAGGAAGCATTTTGACAGCAGAGAGCGTCTGGGAGGAGTAATACGCGATATCAATATATAATGATGAGCCACGTAGGATTTCTCGCATGCCTAGCCAAGGGTAAATTGAGTCACCCAAAAAAATAGCCTTTGACATAACGATCTCCTTGAAATTTTGGTGCAAGCAGTCGCCTCTTTTTGTAGGTTAAAAAAGAGTTTCTTGCGACGCGTGAAATGTTAATTAAATCTCGTATTACGTTCTGTGCTGTGAACGTATCCTTATTAATTCCAGATTAAACAGATATTCTCTGTATTTATTAGAATCATTAACTATTCTTAAAGTAGATATTACACTTTGTTAAAATTTAAGATAAATCGTTTATTTCAGCTCTGCGTAAATGATTGATAGATTTCGCTTATGAATCGCATGAATAATGATTGAGTGGTTTCTATAAAGACAGGGTATTCCTATCTGTTTTGGAGGGAATTTACATGAAAAACATTATATTTCAGATGGATACCCGTTTTTCTTAATGGGCTTACTGGTGGGTAGGAGAATTCTTAATCAAGACCAGGGCAAAGAGAAGGGGCGTCGAGGAGAAGAGAGAAATATCGCTAAATTTGCAGTTATCGACCTGAAACTCGAGTATTCAGGTTGATAATTCTTAGTGTTGTGAATTTTTTAGGGAATTATCCTATTTTTGGCTTTTTGTGCTTAATTTTAAAAACTCACTTGAAGAGGTTATTTTTTCTGATTGCTATTGCTGATAGGGCTTAGCCCGCCAACAGTTCCTGTTCAACCTGATGCACCTGCTGTTCCAGCGTATTGCGGATTTCCGTAAGCGCCCGTTGTTGATCGGAGAAGTAGGCTTCTTTATCAGTCACGGAGGTGGCAAGCCGCCAGGCGTTCTCGGCTTCCAGTTCGGTAATCTCTTTGAGCAGCGCGTTAATTTGTTCTCTGAGCTGCTGTATTTTGCTGCGTAAATGCTGCAAATCGTTCAATCGGTCACTCGCCATCATCGGTTCGAGGCCGCTTTGCAATTGAGTCAGTAGCGCCCGGACGGCGGCAAGATCGGCATTTTGGCGCGCCTGGTTAAGCTGCACCATCATCTGATGCGCTTTCTCTTTCAGATCATCGGCTACCACGTCCGGGTGGCAAAGACGGCTTGCCTGACGCCACAGGCGTTTTAACTCATTACGTTCATCAGAGGAAAGCCGCTGGTCACGGCTAAAACGATGCTGTGCATCCTGCTGCTGCTCCTGATATTCATCATATTCATGGCTGGCCTCTTCCTGTGCCTGACGGGTTGCGCTGTCATCCTGGCGAGAAAAGTCGTTTTCCAGCTCACGAATCTCCGCCAGCAGGGCGGTAATCAGTTCAGTTTGCTGCTGAATACGTTGGCGTGTTTCCACCGATTCGCGCGAATCTGAATTCTGGTTCATCCAGTGCTGCTTGAGCCTGGCCAGTTGATCAACAGCCTGGGAAATATAGTGCTGACAGGATTGATAGTCTTTTTCCCGGCGTTTTCGCTCCGCTTCCTGTTTGCGCTGGGCACTGGCGGCGAGCTGTTTACGCAGTTCGAGAATGCGGCTCATCAGCGGTCCAAGACGAAGGTGATACAGATCGTTGAAATCATCGAGGATTTGAATGCGCGTGTTGCGCTTATCTATCAGGTCACGCAGCTGTGTTTCGAGTGCTTTGAGTTCCAGCTTACTGGCGGCAATGGCGGGATCCTGCCACGTAGAGACTGCCCGTTGAGATTGCAGCCAGGCCGAGATTTCACGCAGGGCATCACCAAAGCGTCGTTCTTCGATCGCCTGCACAATGGTGCCAGGTACGACTGACAAAGGCTCATTTTTAAGATGCGCCACCTGCTGGAAAATAATCTCCTCATCTTCCAGTTCAATAGCGCTTTTGACGATTTCCAGTCGTTTGATGATCTTATTCATGACAGTCGTTGCCTGGCCTGGCTAAAAAACGAGTGGCTGAAGTACAACAGGTTCACCCGTTTGAAAATGTTAGAAAAACAGTAAAGCGCATTCTGTGGCCTGCGATGCCTTTTCGTCCAGAATAATTCACTGTAATTATGAAAAACCGGAAGTCGCGCGCACCTGTCTGCATCTTCAAACCTCTGTTTCATGTTTTTTACTCTCGGGTAATTATTCTTGATTCAGTAAAGATAATGCGTATAGTTCTCATTCTCTTTTGTTATTAACTCCCTGTATTACTTCTGGTAAGGATCCCGACTATGAAAAAAACAACATCCGCGTTGGCATTGCTGATTGCTGCGGCGTTAAGCGGTTGTGCGGCGCATACCACGCCAGCCAGCAACGCCAGCGTTACGGAAAAAACAGCGCAACCTGCCGTCAGTGATGTGCAACAACGCGCGCTGGCGGATGGGTTATATGAAATGGCGCTTAGCCCGGCAGGGGATGCGTTGTACGTTGCCAGCGCCGAAGGATTTAAAGATGTGCAGGGCGGCGTGGTTTACAAGCTGGATCCAAAAACGCTTAAAACGCTCGGCTTGAGTCATACCGATATGAAAAACTTTGGTATGGCTATCTCGCCGGACGGTAAAACAGTGTATGTCACCAACTCACTGGATGGTGGCCTGAGCGCGCTGAATACCGCTGACGGCAAAGTGAAAAATCGCGTACTGTTCCCGGAACGTAACCCAGAAGGTTTCCCGTATGGTGCGCGCCAGGTGCTGCTGCATAACGGTTTGCTCTATATTGGTGCCGTGGCGGATCCGGCGGTGATTTGGGTGGTTGACGCTGAAACCCTGAAGCTAAAAACCCGCATTAAAAATACGGGTAAATGGATGACCGGACTGCATTATTCAGAAGTGACGCAGCGAATTTATGCAGCTAACGGCGGCGGTGAAATTCTTGTTATCAACCCGCGTAATCAGCGCGTAGAAAAACGCTGGCAACCGCTGGGAGAACAACCTGCGCTGTTGCTGAATATGACGGAGGACGCACAAACGGGTCGCCTGTTTGTCACCGACAACTCGAAAGCGAAGACTACCCTGGTGCTGGATATCCATACTGGTAAGCTGCTGAAAAAATTGGATGTGGGTGATTCGCTGGCAGTGAAATTTAACGCAAAACGCAACGAAATCTATATTACCCAGCGTGATTCAGGGAAATTGCTCAGCCTGAATGCGACCGATTACAGCGTGAAGAAAAGCTGGGATTTACCACCTAACCCTAACAGCTTGCTGCTCTCGGCGGATGGGCAAACCCTGTTTGTCACCGTGAAACAGAAATTTAATAAAGACCACTCTACGTCTGCGCCAGACAAAGTGGTACGTATTGACCTGAATAAACAATAACAGCTCGCCTTCTTTCTATTGTTTTTCTCCCGAGCCTCGGTGCGTTGGGCAAGGAAGCCCGGCGTATCCAATCGATTGCGCCTTGCGACAACCAGGTTGAAATGTTAAAAGAAGCCCCTTCAATAAAAACCACACAGGGGAAGGGCGTGAAAAACGCGTCAACTGCATCTGACACCAGCGTGTCTGATGCCGCGTCGACGAACGAGCCGACGCTTCAACGAGGGTTGCAAAACCGCCATATTCAGTTAATTGCGCTGGGCGGCGCAATTGGTACCGGCCTGTTTTTGGGCATTGGCCCGGCTATTCAGATGGCGGGGCCTGCGGTGTTACTGGGTTACGGCGTTGCCGGGATCATCGCTTTTTTGATTATGCGTCAACTGGGCGAAATGGTGGTCGAAGAACCCGTTTCCGGATCGTTTGCCCATTTTGCCTATAAATACTGGGGACCGTTCGCGGGTTTTCTGTCCGGCTGGAACTACTGGGTGATGTTTGTGCTGGTCGGCATGGCAGAACTGACAGCGGCAGGGATCTACATGCAGTACTGGTTGCCCGATGTTCCAACCTGGATTTGGGCCGCGGCATTCTTCGTGATCATCAACGCCGTCAATCTGGTCAACGTACGTCTGTATGGCGAAACGGAATTCTGGTTTGCGCTGATTAAAGTACTGGCCATTATCGGCATGATTGGTTTTGGCGTGTGGATGCTGTTTTCCGGTAACGGCGGGGAACATGCAAGCATCGATAACTTGTGGCGTTACAACGGCTTTTTTGCTACCGGCTGGAACGGATTAATTCTGTCGCTGGCAGTGATTATGTTCTCCTTTGGCGGGCTGGAGCTTATCGGGATTACTGCCGCGGAAGCGCAGGATCCACAGAAAAGCATTCCAAAGGCGGTAAACCAGGTGGTGTACCGTATTCTGCTGTTTTACATCGGTTCTCTGGTGGTGCTGTTGGCGCTGTACCCGTGGGTGGAAGTGAAATCCAACAGCAGCCCGTTCGTAATGATTTTCCATAATCTCGACAGCAACGTAGTGGCTTCTGCGCTGAACTTTGTCATCCTGGTGGCTTCGCTGTCGGTGTATAACAGTGGCGTCTACTCTAACAGCCGCATGCTGTTTGGTCTTTCGGTTCAGGGTAACGCGCCGAAGTTCTTAACCCGCGTCAGCCGTCGCGGCGTACCGGTGAACTCACTGATCCTTTCCGGTGCTATTACGTCGCTGGTGGTACTCATCAACTATGTGCTGCCGCAAAAGGCCTTTAGCCTGCTGATGGCGCTGGTGGTGGCGACGCTGCTGCTGAACTGGATTATGATCTGCCTGGCACATCTGCGATTCCGGGCGGCGATGCGTCGTAAGGGACGTGACACGCAGTTTAAAGCGCTGCTGTATCCGGCAGGGAACTACCTGTGTATTGCTTTCCTTGGAATGATTCTGGTGCTGATGTGTACGATGGATGAGATGCGCCTGTCAGCTATCCTGCTGCCGGTGTGGATCCTGTTCCTGTTTGTTACCTTCAAACTGCTGCGTCGTAAGTCCCGCTAAGTTTCTACCGATCTTGTTATTACCGATCCCATCGTCAGGATGGGATCGGATCCTCACTCAACGTTTATCGTGACCGTTCTCGCAATTTTGCTGCTGCTGACAGGATCTTTATTTTGTAATCGATTACTTTTCTATTGAATCTAATTTGTAATCGATTACTTTTTAAGGGTGGGGCAAAAAATGGTGTCAACAACCGAAAGTAGTGGAAAACAGAGCGTACAGTACCGGCTGCTGGTGCCCCGGCTGTCGCTAATGATGTTCTTACAGTTCTTTATCTGGGGAAGTTGGTCCGTCACGCTGGGGCTGGTGATGAGCCAGCACAACATGTCGCTGTTGATTGGCGATGCGTTTTCAGCCGGGCCCATTGCCTCTATTCTGTCGCCATTCGTCTTAGGGATGCTGGTAGACCGCTTTTTTGCCTCGCAAAAGGTGATGGCGGTGATGCACCTTGCTGGCGCGGCAATCCTGTGGTTTGTTCCGCAGGCATTGGTGGCGCAAAACGGTGCACTGTTGATTGGTCTGCTGTTTGGCTACACGTTGTGCTACATGCCAACGCTGGCGCTTACCAACAATATTGCTTTTCATAGTCTGTCGGATAAGGACAAAACCTTCCCGGTGGTGCGGGTGTTTGGCACCATTGGCTGGATTGTCGCGGGGATCTTTATCGGTGTAACCGGAATTTCGGACACCACCGGCATCTTTACGCTGGCGGCGATTATCTCTGTGGTTTTGGCGCTCTACAGCCTGACGCTGCCCAACACGCCAGCACCGGCGAAAGGACTGCCGGTAAAAGTTCGCGATCTGTTTTGTGCGGATGCTTTTGCTTTACTCAAGGTCCGTCACTTTTTTGTCTTCTCGCTCTGCGCGACGCTTATCTCTGTACCGTTGGGAACCTATTACGCGTATACCGCGTCGTTTCTTGCTGATGCGGGCGTCGGCGACGTCAGTACGGCGATGTCGTTTGGTCAGATGTCTGAAATATTCTTCATGCTGGTGATCCCGTTCCTGTTCAGACGTTTGGGCGTGAAATACATGCTGTTAATCGGGATGTGCGCCTGGTTCGTGCGTTATGCCTTCTTTGCCCTCGGCATCAGCGAAGAGGGCCGATTCCTGCTGTATCTCGGCATTCTGCTGCACGGCGTGTGCTACGACTTCTTCTTCGTAGTCGGCTTTATTTACACCGATCGTATCGCCGGGGAAAAAGTAAAAGGTCAGGCGCAAAGCATGATCGTCATGTTTACCTATGGGATCGGTATGCTGCTGGGCTCGCAAATTTCAGGCGCACTTTACAACCGGCTGGTGGCAGGGCAAACCGTGCCTCAGGCGTGGACCACATTCTGGTGGATCCCGGCAGTCGCTGCCGCAGTGATTGCCGTGATTTTCCTTTTCTCTTTCAAGTATGACGACAAAGAGCAGGCGTAATTTTCAGGAGGGGTTATGAAAACCATCAAGGGGCCTGGCATTTTTCTGGCGCAATTTATCGGGGAGCATCCGCTATTTAACACCCTGGAAGGCGTGGCAAAATGGGCGGCGGAGCTGGGCTATAAGGCATTACAAATCCCGTGTAATCACAAGTCGCTGTTTGATGTCGAACAAGCTGCTGTAAGTCAGGCCTATTGTGATGATATTCGCGGGATGCTGGCCGGATATGGGTTAGTGATTAGCGAATTATCTACCCATCTTGAAGGTCAACTGGTTGCCGTCCATCCGGCTTACGATGACGCTTTTGACGGATTTGCTCCGCCGTCTGTACGCGCTAATCCTCAGGCCAGACAGGCGTGGGCCATCGAAATCTTACACCTGGCTGCTGCGGCTTCGCAAAGACTGGGGCTGACGGCACATGCCACGTTTTCAGGTTCGCTCGCCTGGCCTTTCTTTTATCCGTGGCCACCGCATAATCGTCAGCGTTTTGAAGAGGCTTTTCTGGAGCTGGCGCGCCGCTGGAGACCGATTCTCGATCGCTTTGATCAGCATGGGGTGGATGTTTGCTTTGAGATCCATCCCGGCGAAGATCTGCACGATGGCGTGACGTTCGAGCGTTTTCTTGCGCTGGTTGATAATCATCCTCGCTGCAACATTCTCTATGACCCGAGCCATCTGTTATTGCAGCAGATGGATTATCTTGGGTTTATCGATGTCTATCACTCGCGTATTAAAGCGTTCCACGTCAAGGACGCTGAGTACCATGCCAGTAGCCGCAGCGGTGTCTATGGCGGTTATCAGCCGTGGCTCGATCGCGCCGGGCGCTTCCGTTCTTTGGGGGACGGGCAGGTCGATTTCAAAACGATCTTCAGCAAGCTCACACAATATGATTTCCCTGGCTGGGCGGTGCTGGAATGGGAGTGTTGCTTGAAAGACGCGCAAACCGGGGCGCGTGAGGGGAGTGATTTTATACGGCGCCATATTATTCCGGTTTCTGCACGTGCATTTGATGATTTCGCCGCTGGCGATGAGGTACGCAAATGATACAGGTTGGCATTATTGGCAGCGGATTTATTGGGCCTGCACATATTGAGGCGTTGCGTCGACTCGGCGGTGTGAACGTGGTGGCGCTCTGTGATAGCTCGCTGGCGGTTGCCCAGGAACGCGCAGATGCTCTTCATATTCCTCATGCGTACGGTAGCGTTGAAGCGCTGCTGGCGCATCCCGGACTACAGGTAGTGCATAACTGTACACCGAATCATCTGCATGCCGATATCAATCGGCAGATTTTACGCGCGGGTATGCACGTGTTTTCAGAAAAGCCGCTGTGTATGACGCCGGATGAGGCTCGTGAACTGGAAACGCTGGCGCAGCAGGCTGGAGTGGTGCACGGCGTGAGCTTTGTCTATCGCCAGTTTGCAATGGTGCAGCAGGCGGCCAGTATGGTCAGAAGCGGCAGCGTGGGTAGTCTGTTTGCCGTACAGGGGAGCTATCTGCAGGACTGGATGCTGCTGGAGACTGACTACAACTGGCGGGTCGATGCCGCACAGGGCGGCGATTCACGGGCGGTAGCGGATATCGGTTCGCACTGGTGCGATACGGTGCAATTCGTGACTGGAAAACGTATTGTCGAGGTGATGGCCGATTTGGCTATCGTCTGGCCGGTACGTAAAGCCAGCATTGCCAGTAACGCTACGTTTGGCCAGCAAACGGCTGATGTGCAATTTGAGGATAAAGCGGTTACGACGGAAGATCGTGGGTCGGTGCTGGTACGTTTTGATGATGGCAGCAAAGGCTGCTTTAGCGTTTCGCAGGTGAGTGCCGGGCGCAAGAATCACCTGAGCTTTGAAATTAACGGTAGCCACTGTTCACTGCACTGGGATCAGGAAACGCCGCAACAGCTTTGGGTCGGGCACCGTCAGCAGGCGAACCAGATCCTGACGGACGACCCTGGATTGATGAATGCTGATGTTGCTGCCAGTGCGCACTTTCCGGGTGGGCATATTGAGGGCTGGCCGGATGCGTTCAAGAATATGATGCAGCAGTTTTATCAGGCGGTGTTGGCAGGCAAAATGCCCGCGACGGCGGAGCGTCGATTTGCGTCTTTTTCTGACGGTGCGGATGTGATGTATATTATTGATGCAATTATAAAAAGCCATCAGCAGCAGCATTGGATATCAGTACAGCGCTAAACACGCATCCGGTTCGCCAGTCGGCGATTTTATGGTAGCCTCAACGCAAAGCGTAAACCGCAGGATGTGTCGTCGTTATGTCTATTCAAAAAATCGCCCAGCTTGCCGGTGTGTCGGTGGCGACGGTATCGCGTGTACTGAATCACAGTGATACCGTCAAAGCCAAAAATCGTGAGCGCGTGCTACAGGCTATTAAAGAAAGCAATTATCAGCCCAACCTGCTGGCGCGTCAGCTGCGTACGGCACGTAGTTCGATGATTCTGGTGATGGTTTCCAACATCGCCAATCCTTTTTGTGCAGAGGTTGTTAAAGGCATTGAAGAAGAGGCGGAGAAGAATGGCTATCGCATTTTACTGTGTAATTCCGGCTCGGATACAGCCCGCTCAAAATCAGCGTTGAAGCTCCTGTCGGGGAAAATCGTCGATGGCATTATCACCATGGATGCATTCTCCAAATTACCGGAACTGACTACGCTGATTGGCGACGCGCCCTGGGTTCAGTGCGCGGAATATGCTGACAAAGGCGCGGTTTCCTGCGTGGGGATTAACGATGTTGACGCTGCGCAGTCGGTAATATCTCACCTGGTGGATAAGGGCTACCGACGAATTGCCTTAATCAATCATGACCTGAGTTATAAATATGCTCGTTTGCGCGAACGCGGCTATAAAGCGGCGCTGCATGCGCTGTCGCTTGAATATCAGGCTGTGGAATATGCCAGTGAATTAAGTTCCAGTGCAGGAATTGCGGCGATGAAAACACTACTTGCCGCAGAGGTGAAACCCGACGCGGTGTTTGCCGTATCGGACACGCTAGCCGCTGGTGCGATGCGCGCTATTTTCGATGCCGGATTACAGATCCCGCAGGATATCGCCGTTGTTGGTTTCGACGGTACGGAACTGGCAGAAATGGTTTCTCCACAGCTTTCGACCATTGAGCAGCCCTCACGGGATATAGGCCGCAAAGCGGTAGGATTATTGCTGAATAAAATAGAAAATCCTGACGCGCAGACGGAAAGGGTGATGATGGACTGGCGCTATATTTCACGCGCCAGTACCTGAGCTTTATCGCTGAAACGCGCCAGACAGCGCACGAATATCGTTTCCGGTAGGCGACTGATGAATGCGCAAGCCAAACTCTTCGACTACGGCAAATATATGGTCGAAGATATCAGCCTGAATACTTTCATATTCCAGCCAGACCACCGTATTGGTAAAGGCATAAATTTCGATCGGTAAACCATGATCGTCTGGCGCAAGCTGGCGCACCATTAACGTCATATCTTTGCGAATACGCGGATGATGACGCAAATACTCGTTCAGATAAGCGCGGAAGGTACCAATATTGGTCATCCGGCGGTGATTCAACACCGATTCAGGCGCATCTAACTGCTGATTCCACTCGTCAATTTCCTGGTGACGTGTTGTTAAATACGGTTTCAGCAGGTGGGCTTTATGCAGACGCTGGCGCTCATCCTCATCAAGAAAATGGATGCTGGTGGCATCGATGCTGATGCTGCGTTTTATTCTCCGCCCACCGGAAGCCGACATTCCACTCCAGTTTTTAAAAGAGTCTGAGACCAGTGACCAGGTTGGGATAGTGGTGATGGTGTTATCCCAGTTGCGCACTTTCACGGTGGTTAAGCCAATATCGATAACCGCGCCATCTGCACCATATTTCGGCATTTCCAGCCAGTCACCCAACTTCAACATATCGTTGGCTGAAAGTTGTATTCCGGCAACCAGTCCGAGGATTGGATCTTTAAACACCAGCATTAACACGGCGGCCATGGCGCCCAGACCGCTTATCAGTATTGCCGGTGACTGACCAATCAGCAGGGAAATCATCAATATTCCGACGAGAATTGCGCTGATGAGTTTGATGCCCTGGAATATGCCTTTTAGCGGTAATTGCGATGCGGCAGGGAGTTTTTGCGACAGATTGAGAATAACGTCCAGCAGGGAAAACAGGGACAGCAGGGCGTACATCATGATCCACAACTGTGCGCAGGTCACTAATATTTCTGCTGCTTCGCTGCCTTTCTGTAGCCAGAGTGCGGCCTGTATATTGACAATGATACCCTGCAGGGTGAATGCCAGCCGGTGAAATAACTTGTTCTGCGTGATGATTTGTAGCCACAGGCGGGAGCTGGCGCTGGCGCGCTTTTCAAATGCGCGTAATACCACCCAGTGCAAAATAACGTGAACAATAATGGCGGTGATAAAAATAATGCCAAAAATCATCACCAATGAGGTGGTGTGATTTATTTCAATGCCGAGTTCTTCTACCTGAGATATCAATTCCTGCATAACGTCTCCTTAATAAACAGCGGTCTATGATGACCGCTGTGCGGAGCTTATGCAAATGCGGAGGATTAGACTTCCGTCAGCGTCGTTTCCAACGGCAGACGAGATTTCGGCAGCGCGGCGTTGAAATCTTCTACGCTGTGATGACCCACAGGAACCACCACTACGCTGGTGAAACCTTTTTCTTTCAGGCCAAATTCTGCATCCATGACAGCTGAATCAAAGCCTTCGATCGGCACAGCATCCAGGCCCATCGCCGCAACGCCCAGCAGGAAGTTACCGACGTTCAGGTACACCTGTTTTGCCATCCAGTGGTTGTCATCTTTCAGTTCTTTGCGATGCATGTCGGCAAAGAAGGTGCGGCCTTTGTGGTTTGCGGCTTTCGCTTCAGGCGTGGCGAAACGACCATCGCTTTCTTCTTGATCCACCACGCGTTCCAGCCACGCATCGTCCATCGCCGTTTTGGCGCAGAACACCACGACGTGGGAAGCATCCAGCATTTTACGTTCGTTGAATACAAAGCCGCCGGCTGCGGATTTAGCCACACGCGCCTTACCTTCGTCAGTGCTGGCGACAATAAAGTGCCATGGCTGAGAGTTGGTGCTGGACGGGCTAAACTGCAGCAGCGTTTTTAATTTTTCGGCCTGCTCAGCGGTCAGTTTTTTATTCGGATCGAATGCCTTAGTGGAGTAACGTTTTAAGGCGACAGAAACAATATCCATAACTACTCCTGGTGATTTTCCATACCCTGCGGGTGCGTTTTGTTTCAGCAGGGTACAGGGTTAGCAGGAAAAAGATAAGACAGGAAAATGCAAAAACACTTATCGGGGTTAGCGATAAATCAACCTGGACGCAGGCGTTTTTGATCCCGCTTCGGCAAGCCGTCGACGACGCGGTGCCAGGAATCATTCACCAGCTCTGCCAGTAATGACTCGGTAATATCGTCACCAGGATAGACCGAGATCCAGTGCTTTTTATTCATGTGATAGCCGGGCTTAATGCTGGGGTAGATCTGCTGGTTTAACAGTGATTTTTGCGGATCGGATTTCAGGTTAATAAGCGGCCGTCCGCGAAGCTCCGTGACCAGCATAAAAATTTTACCGCCAACCTTGAAGACATCGTATTCCGGGCCAAATGGCCAGCAGTGTTCGGTAAAAGGCAATTCAAGCGCAAGGCGTTTCGCACAGGCAGGTAGGGTCTGGCCGTCCATTATTGTTCCTCGCGGGTCAGGGCGCGCCACATGGCTTCAAACCCCATCGAAATATATTCATTTGCGCGGGCAGCGTCGCGGGCGGCGAACTCCATGGTGGTTTCTGCCAGAGAAAGGAATAGCGCGTCGCCAAAGGCGCGATATTCGTCAGACATAAACTCGGGTCGTACGGAACGATGACAAAGATCGCGCAGTTCCGGGAACATATCGTCAGCCTGTTGTTCGGTTTCTTTGCTTATTTTCTCGCTGACGGCCAACTGACGAATCGTGCGATGCCCGCAGGTGTGGTTCAGGCCCCAGCTAATGTAGCTGTTCCAGATGTAGTGAGTCATGGTTTTGGCATCGGTCACTGAACGATCCAGGTTTGCCATCATCGACTGACAAAGGTCTTGCTTCAAAAAGAGGTAAAGCTCGTTGATCAAATCATCTTTGGTCGCGAAATAGCGAAACAACGTTCCCTCCGCAACCCCTGCATTACGGGCTATCACGGCGGTCGAAGCCGCAACACCTGATTGTGCAAATGCTGTGGTTGCAGCTTCCAGTAATGCCAGTTTTTTGTCTTCACTCTTCGGACGAGCCACTACACTTTACCCTTAAGTCTGTAAAAAACATGATTGAATCACGGCGTTTGCTGCGCCGCAACGGCGAATGTCAAAGATTGAAAATCATCTTGACGGAGAACTTTCGATTTCTATAATGAGTGCTTACTCACTCATAATCAAGAGTCAGTCGCGCAAACCAGCGGAAAGGGGGCGCGTTTAAGGTCAGGATATGAAGCGTCTCACAGTTTGTGTGGTTGTTATTATGCTTATTGCTGCAGCTGCAAGTTTACCGTTTGTACTCAATGCCGGGTTTGGTCAGGCGCCGCAAGGGGCACAACTGAGTCAGGTTGAACAGTCACCGCACTATCGTGATGGACAGTTTCATAACCAGGTGCCGACACCGGGCTATACCGGCAACAAAGGCATGCTGGCGGCCTGGTGGGAGTTTCTGGTCGCTAAGCGTGAAAATGCACGACCAGCACAACCGTTACCTATGGTGGCGACCGATCTCGCCGGGCTTGCGCCGCTGCAGGATACCCTGGTCTGGCTGGGCCATTCTTCGTGGTATTTACAGCTGGCGGGTCAGCGTATCCTGATTGATCCGGTGTTCAGCAATTATGCCGCACCGTTCTCGTTCCTGAACAAGGCCTTTGCCGGTGATTATCCGTGGACCGCACAGACGATGCCGGAGATAGACCTGCTCATCATCTCGCACGATCACTATGACCATCTGGATCTCGCCACTATCAAGGCGCTAATGCCGAAAATTAAGCGGGTGATTACGCCGCTCGGCGTGGGATCGCATTTGCGTTACTGGGGGATGCGCAGCGAGATAATCGAAGAACGGGACTGGAATCAGTCCGTCAGAGTGACGGATTCTCTGATCGTTCATGTGCTGCCTGCTCGTCATTTCTCGGGACGTGGTATCAAACGCAACCAAACGCTATGGGCGAGCTTCATGTTCGAAACGCCGGAGCAGAACGTTTATTACAGCGGCGATTCCGGCTATGGACCGCATTTTAAAGCCATCGGCGAGCAATTTGGCTCTGTCGATTTGGCGATTATGGAGAACGGTCAGTATGACCAGGACTGGAAGTTTATTCACATGATGCCGGAAGAAACGGCGCAGGCTGCGGCAGATCTGCATGCGAAAGCCGTGTTGCCAGGGCATGCCGGCCGTTTCGTTCTGGCGAAACATACCTGGGATGATCCTTACAAACGACTGGCGCTTGCCAGCCGTCATCAGGATTACCGACTGCTGACGCCAATGCTGGGTGAACCGGTAATACTGTCCGAACCGGACCAACCGTTTACGGCCTGGTGGCAACAGGTGACTCAATGAATACAGGGGAGAGCATGATGACGATTTCTGCTCAGGTAATTGATACGATTGTTGAATGGATTGATGATAATTTGAATCAGCCATTGCGCATTGATGATATTGCACGCCATGCGGGATATTCCAAATGGCACCTGCAGCGTCTTTTTATGCAGTACAAAGGCGAAAGTCTTGGGCGTTACATCCGCGAGCGCAAGCTGCTGCTGGCGGCGCGCGATCTACGCGATACCGACCAGAAAGTGTACGACATCTGTTTGAAATACGGATTCGATTCGCAGCAGACCTTTACGCGTATTTTCACCCGTACGTTCAGCCAGCCGCCGGGAGCTTATCGCAAAGAAAATCATAGCCGAACGCATTAACAGCAGAGGGTTCTCGCGGGCCTAATCCGCCAGCGAGAACCAGCGCCGCCAGATGAAGCGCAGCACCAAATATTCAATCACGCCCAGCAGTAAAAACCACAGGCAAAACAGTAAAGTATAAAACTGATTGAGATCCATCAGATGAAAAATGGCGACGAGTTTTTGTGCCAGCATCAGGCCAAGTGAGGGGGCAGGTAGCAGCAGGCAAGACAAAAAAGCCAGTAGCAGGATCCCTGCGACAGTCATCAGTGATTCAAGCGGGTGTTTCATGACATTGTTAAACTTGAGTTAAAAAGCTATTGTCCGGGATCTCAGCGGGCAACGCAAATTCCCACGCTTACAACCCCGCCCAAATCTCACAATGTTTTTTCACCAGACCACTTAGTGACCCGCCTTCGGCGACAAAGTCACGCATGTTTTGTGCTTCATCATGACCATTTTTAACCTGCAGATGTATAGCTTCAATCGCGCTGGTTGCGCCTACTTTATCTGCAGAGGTAGCGATATTCTCCAGGAGTCGCAATGTGTCTTCTGACAGGCGGCAGCCGTCGCCGGTATTGACGTCGGTGACGATTCCCGCCATACCAAAGCGACAGGCCTGAAAACGATTGAATTTATACAACAGGTAATCACGCTCCTGGTGCTTGAACGGGCGTTTGGTGAGTAACCAGTGGGCGGTAGCCTGAATAAGTCCTGCTATATTGACCGCATGATCAAGGGTCAGCGGCGTATCCATGACCCGAACCTCTACCGTGCCAAAGTGCGGGCTGGGGCGGATATCCCAGTGTAAATCTTTAATGCTATCAATCATGCTGGTGTAAGCCAGTCGACGGAATAGCCCCTCGAATTCCTGCCAGTTATTCACCCATGGCATCGGGCCATTATCGGGAAATCCGGAGAAAATATTCAGCCGTGCGCAGGCAAACCGCGTGTCGGAGGTCTGCATATAAGGTGAGGCGGCCGAGAGCGCAATAAAATGGGGAACAAATCGCGACAGGCCGTGTAGCAGGTAAATGGCATCATCGCCGTTTGCGCAGCCGATATGCACATGCTGGCCAAACACCGTCGCCTGCTGGATAAGATAGCCAAAATTTTCCAGGTTGCGCCGATAGCGTTCGTCATCGCAAACTTCCTGACGTTGCCATTTTTGAAATGGATGTGTGCCACCGCCACAAATGGCGAGGTGATGCTTTGCAGCAACTCGCATAATTATCTGCTGCATAGCGGACAATTCAGCATCAGCCTGGTCGATATTGCGGCAAACTCCGGTCGCCATCTCCAGCATACTTTCGGTGATATCGTGCTTCACTTCTCCGGCGGTGAGCTGCGGTTTTACGGCATCAATCAGCCGGGAAGAATCCTGACTCAGGTCGTAACCTGGCGGATTGACCACCTGCATTTCCAGTTCAATGCCTAACGTAAAAGGGTCGGAAACATGAAAATCAGGTAGTGGCATAAGGCTCTCTTCCGCGTTGATTTTTAATCAGTATAGAAGGACTGCTGATTTTCTGTTTGTTGTCAAAATCGCCCTGGTGACGCTTTGAAGGTGTAATGGCCGGTGTTATAACTATTTTTTTCTTCGCAACTGGGGTTGAATCGTGCCGGAAATAAATCTTTATGGGCAGACCGTCGGCGATGTCGTGCCGGACTGGAATGGCGCTGCCGTACTGCCACGGGAAACGCTGATAGGGCAATATTGTCGACTGGTTCCCCTGGATGCCGACAGCCATGCCGCCGATCTGTTTGATGCCTACGCGCAGGCGCCGGACGATCGCGACTGGACCTGGCTTGCAAGCTCTCGCCCCACAAGCGTCGAGGCCGCAGCTTGCTGGGTGCAGGGGAAAGTTACTGATGCATCTCTGGTTCCCTATGCCGTCATTGAACAGCGTTCAGGACGAGCTGTCGGACTGGTGTGCTTTATGGCGATTGAACGAGAGCACGGTTCGGTCGAAATTGGTCATGTGACCTGGTCACCGCGTATGAAAAATACGGTTCTCGGCACCGAAAGCATCTGGCTGCTGTTACGCCAGGCATTTGCGTTGGGCTATCGTCGCGTGGAGTGGAAATGCGATTCTCTGAACACCGCTTCTCGACGGGCAGCGGAACGCCTTGGGTTTATCTTCGAAGGTCGCTTTCGCCAGAAGATTGTGCGCAAGGGGCGTAATCGCGACAGCGACTGGTTATCAATGATTGATAGCGAATGGCCCCAGTGTGACGCCGTGTTACAGCGCTGGTTGGCCGCAGATAACTTTGATGAACACGGGCGGCAACGCCAGTCGATGGCAGAGTGCTTTTCCTGTGAGACTGCCAACGTTGAGACTGTGCAGACGCAACAGCAAGGTTATCAACAGCGCTGGCAACAGGAACACGGCTCGCTGACGCAAACACCGCCTGCGCTTCTGGCTGATTTACTCGCAGCACAACCTCGCAATCCCAACCTTTGCTACGACACGCTCTGCTCAAGAGCAGGGTTAGCAGCACTGACAAAAGCAAATGTGTCCACCTCAGAACCGATGGCGGCAATTATCAATACGGAAGTGGATACCGGAGAGCGTCGCATCCCGGTACGGATTTATCTCCCGGCACTGACCGGAGAGCCGAAGGTGGTGGTGTTTATCCATGGCGGTGGGCATCTGAGCGGTTCGGTGGAAGTGTATGACCCGGTTGCCCGTCATCTGGCGATGGCGACAGGAAATATCGTTGTGTCGGTTGATTATCGACTTGCGCCAGAAAACCCGTATCCGGCTGGTCTTTCTGATGCAAAAGCAGTAATAGAAAACGTCTGGTCGCTGCTCGAAAGTCAGCATATTCCTTACACTCGCCAACTCACGCTTATCGGCGACAGCGGTGGCGGCGCATTTAGTGCGACGTTGGCGGCCTACTTTTCCCGCGAGCAGCCAGGATTTATTCATCGCCTGGTGCTGATTTATCCGAGCCTGGACTACACGCTGAACTGGCCATCGATGCAGGAGAACGGTACCGGAAAGCTACTGGATGAAAGCAAAATACGCTGGTATTTTCAGCAATATTTCCGCAATGAAGAAGATCGTAAACAGACGTCTCCGCTTTACCTGCCGTTGAGCCAGGATTTTCCACCCACTCTGGTAGTCAGTGGTGGGTTGGATCCTTTACGGGATGAGAATTTTGCTTTTGTCGCCAGACTGCAAGCTGAGGGGATACCCGTACAGCATGTTCACTTTCCTGGGATGACGCATGCTTATCTGATGCTGGAGGATAAAGTCCCGCAGGAAGCAAAAGCCACCTATCTGGCGATTGGTGACTTTGTTCGCGATTAGCGCCCGCACTCAGTCGTGGCTGCGGGCGGATTTATCATGATTGCTGACTCGCTAAGGTGTTTGCCAGCGCGTACGCTCAACGGCGCTTTGCCACTCGTGCCAGCGTTTTTGCAATCGACCGTGACGCTCTGCGTTTGGCTGAAATGATATGCGGTCGGGCAAAAAATGGCGTAGCTGAGCGGTTTCTGTACCGAGCAGCGCCTTGCGTGCCAGCAGCCCGGCGCCAATGGCTGAAAGCTCGGGAATGTCGCTGCGCATTACCGGGCAACCCAGCAGATCGGACTGGTACTGCATCAGCCAATCATTTTTTGTTGGCCCGCCATCAACCATCAGCGCGCTGAGGCTGAAACCGCTGTGCTGGTGCATCGCTTGCACCACATCGGCAATTTGATAGGTAATAGACTCCAGCGCGGCGCGCACCAGATGCGCGCGTTTCACGCCGCGGCTGAGGCCATGAATTAACCCCCGGGCGCTTTCATCCCACCAGGGTGCGCCCAGCCCGGTAAGTGCCGGAACAAAATAGACGCCCAGCGTCGAGTCGACCGTGGCGGGCAGAGTATTGAGTGCATGTAACAGTTGCTCCTCCGGCAGTTCGCTTAAGCCGGTACTGTCGGCCATCCAGGCCACAGCATCGCCGGTATGGGGAATATTGCCTTCCAGACCATAGACCCGGGTATCGCCATCATGCCAGGCAATAGTTGTTGCCAGCGCATTCACCGCAGACTGCGTTGAAGATACCGGAGCCATCACCGATGAGCCGGTGCCATAGGTCGCTTTAACACAACCTTCAGCACCTAGCCCGTGGGCAAAGAGCGCGGCATGAGAATCGCCAATCATCGCCAGAATGGGGATCCCATCGGGGATGGTCGCCAGACCTTTCGTCACGCCAAAATGATGACTGGAAGGGCAAACTTCTGGCAGCGCCTGTTGCGGGATACCAAACAGCGCCAGCATCTCGCTATCCCATTGGCCGCTATGTAGATTGAGTAACTGCGTGCGCGAAGCGTTGGAGGCGTCACAACGAAACGCCGCACCGCCGGTAAGATTCCACAGTAACCAGCTATCGATAGTGCCGAGGCAAATTTCGCCTTGCTGCGCGAGCGCCATGCCGTTGGGGACGGACTCCAGAAGCCAGCGCATTTTAGAGGCAGAAAAGAGCGGGGCGACGGGCAATCCGGTGGTGGATTTTATTTTCGCCTCATGACCTTGCTCGCGCAAAGCCCGGCAAAAGTCAGCCGTGCGCGAGCATTGCCAGGTAATGGCGGGGCCGAGCGGACGCCCGCTTGCGCGATACCAGCCGATTGCCGTTTCTCGCTGATTACTGATCGCCAGCGCCGCCACCCGCTGCGTACCTACGGCGGCAACTGCTTGCGCCATTACAGCCAGAGAGGCCTCCAGCAGCGCGTCGCCGGACTGTTCAACCCAGCCTTCGCGAGGCGTGTGGATCGCCAGCGCGCGGGAGAACTTCGCGACCACATTTCCCTGACCGTCCAGCGCAACGGCTTTGGCATTGGTGGTGCCTTCATCAAGCGCAATAATAATGTCTTTCGTTGCTGACATCGTTTTCTCCAGCCTCTCTGTTTCCCTGAGTATTAGCGATGGAACAACGTATCCACCCCGAGATAGCGGGTGAAGGCTTCATGCAGCACCTCGGCGCTGGCGGAATGGTTCATTGCCACGTGATGTTCAAAACCGTTACGACAGATCCACGCCAGTAAATTCTCCAGATGCGGCACCTGGATTACTGCACGACAGCCAACCGTATCCAGCGGATCGTCTACCGATTGGCCTTCTCCGACATACGCTTTGATTTCACCGGTTAAATCGTCGGTGCTCAGGCGGAAATAGGTCAGTGTGCCGCTTTTCATGCGTCCATGTACTGCACCGCAGGTGTTCTCTTTCCCAACGGTGGTACCGATGATGTCCGCTGTGCCCATTTTGGGGCTCTCCAAACTGGCTGATGCAAAGTTTCCGCAGTGAAAAAGCACACATTTATCACGATCGTCGCCGAAATTGTTATTCCAGTCGGCAATGGAAGCCGGGCTTAAATTACTGCTGGCGAGGGCGTACATTGACAGCGCGCCCATCACATCGACTTCGCATGCGCTGGGCATTAACTGCCCGGACATCACGCTCATGATTGAGCATACGTTGATGCCTAAATTTTCCTGCAGCGAAGTCCAGCACTGGATCGCAGTGGTATCTATATCGTTAGCGATGACCCATTCGCTGATGACGACAAACAGTTTTGCCATTGTGACGAGTTTGTCGGCGGGAATGGCGCTGGCATCGGCGTTATCCAGCAGCAGACGACGTTTTTCATCCACGCGGATATCGTCATCGCGCAGACATTTGATGCGGGTAAAGACTTCAGACAGATCCAGCGTTTCAACGGCGATACCCAGTCTTTCGAGTAATTTTTCGCTGTAGCGAACGGTATTGAATCCAGCCGGGCGAGCACCGATAGCGCCGACGCGTACGCCATGCATACTGCTGACAACACGGCAAATCTGTTCGAAACGTTTCAGATCTTGAGCAAAAACCTCACCGGCCAGATCGCAGACATGCTGGGTGGTGAGCGTAAATGGAATGCCGTACTGACGCAGGTTATTGCACAGGGAGATTTTTCCACAGAAGCTGTCACGGCGGGTGGCAAGCCCCATTTTATCAAGGTTATCTTCCTGCGCCTGAACCAGTACCGGGACATTCAGGCCAGACAGGCGCAGCGTTTCCGCTATTGCTTTTTCATCGCCAAAGTTCGGCAACAGCACGACCACGCCGTGAATGTCGTCGCGGTGAGCGCGGAAAAGTTCGGCGCACACTTTCGCATCCTGGCGGGTTTCTACCCCACCGAGTTCCGTTTGCGTATCGTCGAGCATAATGGTTTTAATGCCCAGTCGCGCAAAGAGTACGCTGGCTTGTTCGCGGGCTTCAGCAACCAGATAGCTTGGGAAAAATCCCCGATTGCCAATAATCACCGCCATGGTCAACTGTTGAGGAATTCGTGACATCGCTTTCTCCAGTAAGTGTTCTGTTGTTATTGTTTTATCGTGTGTTGCTGCAACAGCGCGGCGGCGTTTTTCACGACGCCAGCGGCGTCAATTTCGTGGCGGGCACGCGTTGCCGCGCGATCGGCCGCGATAGCATATTGACCATCGCCAATGCCGAGTCGGCGCAGCGGAATGGCACAGCCAGCTTCTGCCAGTACCTCGGCCACCAGGCTTCCCACGCCGCCATTAATGTTATGCTCTTCCACACTGACCACGGCCTTGCAGTGGGCTAATGCCGCCAACAGTTGTTGGGTATTGCAGGGACGAATTGACGGTACACTGATTACGCTTGCATCAATACCCGCCTGTTTCAGCACTGTGGCAGCCTCGACAATTTCATGGACGGTTGAGCCCATCGCGACCAGAGCGACATCTTTTCCTTTCCGCAGAATATCGATATTACCCGGAGTGAACTGGTAATTTTCGTCGTGTAGTTCCGGTAAGGCTTTTCCGTCGAGGCGAACATAAACCGGGCCGACGTGGCTTAAGGCATAGTCGATAATCTGCCGGCATTCCACTGGGCAGGACGGGGCGTAAATTTCAATATTGCCAAAACCGCGCAGAACGGAAATGTCATCAATACTGTGATGTGTGCTGGCGAGGGGGCCGTAGCTGGCGCCCGCGTTCAGGCCGATCAGCTTCACGTTGGTGTTGTTGTAGCAAATGTCGACTTTGATTTGCTCATTGGCCCGCGAAATAAGGAACGGAGCGGCATTACATGTGACAGCGATTTTGCCCCCCAGCGCCAGGCCGGCGGCGGCGCCAACCAGCGTCTGTTCGGCGATACCCACGTTGACCAGACGACCGGGAAATTCCTTCATAAACGGGGCGATTTTCGCCGTAGACGTTGAGTCAGCAACGACGGGTACAACGTCCATTCCGCGCTCGACCGCGGCAATTAAGGTATTCACCATCACGGTGGCGAGGTGTTCACTATTACGCATCTTTCAGTTCCTCCAGCGCCAGTTCAACTTCTTCCCCTTTTGGCACGCGGTGGTGCCATTCCGGGCGGCCTTGAATAAAGGAGATCCCGGCCCCTTTGGTGGTGTGGGCAATGACGACGTGCGGTTTACCTTCCGGGGTTAACCCTTCCAGCGTGCGCACCACATCACTCATATCATTACCGCGGCACTCTGTGACCTGCATACCGAAGGCGCGCCATTTCTCATCCAGTGGATCGGTGTTCATGATCTCTTTGGTTGCGCCGGCAAGTTGGAGGTTATTTTTGTCGTTGATGATAATCAGGTTATCCAGCTTGTAGTGGGCGGCGACCAGTGCGGCTTCCCAGTTGCTTCCTTCTGCCAGTTCACCATCACCGGTAACGACAAACACCCGGCGCTTGCTGTTGTTACGTTTAGCTGCCAGCGCAATGCCCACGGCGACCGGCAGACCGTGACCGAGCGCTCCGGTATTCAGTTCGATCCCTGGCGTTTTGTGTTTCACCGGATGGCCCGGCAGGTGTGAATCGGCGTGCTGATAGGTCGCCAGCCAGTCCACGGGAATAAAACCAGCCTCAGCCAGCACGCAGTAGTAACCGCCCACTGCATGACCTTTCGACTGGATGTAGATGTCGCGCTCATCGCTTGCTATAAGCTCTGGTGAGCAATTCAGGATGCGAAAATAGAGTGCTGTCAGCAGTTCGACCTGCGACAGGTCAGCGCCGGTATGTCCCCCCGCCGGGCTTTCTGCATTCAACACGATAATGCGACGACGTACCGCACGTGCTTTCTTGACTAGCTCTGGTATTGAGAGCGAAAACGGATTCATAAGACACCTCTTGAATGTTTAATCCTTAGTGAATAAATATTCCATGTGGGTGCAGTAGTGCAACTGTCTCGCTATCCACTGCGTAATATGCAGCTAAAACAGTTGGTCGTTATCGGTTAGAATAAATATTCACTACTGATTTATTATTCATGATTAAAGATATGCCTTGTCTGAGGGTTTGTCTACGCCTTATAGCAGCAAATTTTGGCGAAAAGAGAAAAGGATCACACTAACGCGATAACCGGAAAGGCGCAGACGACTTGTTATCTATTCAGGTATGAATAAAAATAACAGGCAGTTTACCAGGGGGAATGTTATGTCAAAGCAGGATGAACAGCGGTTGCTGGTTAAGATTGCCACACTTTACTACGCCGAAAATAAAAAACAGTCTGAAATCGCCACGCTGCTGCATTTGTCGCAGTCCTTTGTCTCCCGTGCCTTGACGCGTTGTCAGAAAGAAGGGCTGGTGAAAATCACCGTCGTACAGCCGACTAATATCTTTGTCGAGCTGGAAAAAGCCATTGAAGAGCGGTTTGGTCTGCGCCAGGCGATTGTCGTGGATGTTGGCGACAGCCCCAGTAGTACGCAAATTAAGCATGCCATTGGCAGTGCGGCGGCACATTACGTTGAAACTCGTCTGCGTGCCGAAGACCTGGTCGGTATTTCCTCCTGGAGTAGTACCATTCGCTGCATGGTTGATGAAATGCACCCGCAAAATATCCGGGCGGCAGGCGTGATCCAATTACTGGGTGGCGTGGGGCCAAACGGCAACGTGCAGGCCACGATTCTGACGCAACAACTGGCGGCACACCTCGGCTGCCCGGCCTGGCTGTTGCCTTCGCAAAGTATTGAGCATTCGGTGGAAGAACGTTCTCGGCTGGTTAACAGCCCGGACGTGGCGGCGGTCGTCGAAAAATTTGCTGAAGTGGATGTGGCGATTGTCGGCATCGGGGAGCTGGAACCTTCTCAATTGCTGAAAAATTCAGGCAACTATTACAACGAAGAGATGCTGCGACTGCTGGCCGAACGCGGCGCGGTCGGGGATATCTGTCTGCATTATTACGACGCGGCGGGCAATCCGGTACTCAGCCATGAGGAAGACCCGGTTATCGGCATGGAGCTGGCGCAGATCCGCGACTGCAACCATGTGATAGCGTTGGCGGGCGGGGTAGAAAAACAGAATGCGATCCGTGGCGCGCTGCAGGGGAATTATATCGACGTACTGATCACCGACTACCCGACAGCGCGCAATCTGGTCAAAGGGTGACGCCGCGGTGAGTCAAGTTATCGCCAGCCCCTGGGGCTGGCTGTAGTTATCAGAGTTTTATTAAGCGTAGAGCAATCCATGGCTTAGCCGGTAGATCCAGCTTGTCACCGTGTTGGATAACCCCCGCAACCGGCGTGATCGTCATGGCCCAGGTATCAATAATATCGACCTTCCACGCCGTATTCTCCGGCAACATAGTCATCATCTTGTAGGCAGGGCAATGATCGCCAAAATAGAACAGTCCCCAGTTGCCCTCGCAGCTTATCCCCATCGACGTATCCCAGTGGCTACCCCACGGGAGCGGTGTCAGGCGTTTGGCTTGTCCTTCCTCAAGGATGTTGCGCAAAAAAGCGATGCGCGGGATGCTTGTTCCTTTGAGCGTGCCGCCATGTGACCACCAAATAATCTCATCTTCATTCAGGTATGTTTCGCCGTGAGTGACATAGCCGCCGAGTATTACGCCATGCCAGAACAATGCAGTCATTTTTTCTCCGGTGATATTGCCCCAGCCGAGATCGACATTGCCTTCATAGCAGCATTCGTCAATGACAATGGGTTTGGCAAATGTCTGCCGCCATTCCGGGACAAAGTGCATATCGTGGTGCTGGATGCTGGCGTGGGTGAGCGCGGGATTGTGATGATCGTACCAGTGCGCATTTGAGCGGTAGTGGATCGGCGGGTTGTGCCAGTTATGAATGGAGATCATGTGCGAAGAGGGATCCTCGCGTTTGATTTGCGCTATGGCGGCATCCCAGAATGACATCGGTTTTTCTTTCAGCAGGTCGAACTCATTGGCCAGCGACCACCAAATATTTTTAAACGATGCGAGGCGTGCCACCACGTAGCGGAGATAGCGGCGATCGGTCTCCTGC
Source organism: Citrobacter portucalensis (assembly GCF_002042885.1). Classification (GTDB taxonomy): domain Bacteria; phylum Pseudomonadota; class Gammaproteobacteria; order Enterobacterales; family Enterobacteriaceae; genus Citrobacter; species Citrobacter portucalensis. Next base: position 38,802 of record NZ_MVFY01000008.1, on the reverse strand, counting down.
GACATGGCGGAAAATCCCCAGCGGTCGTACGGATGAAAGAGGATCAAATCCACCTCAATATTCAGTTCATCCAGCTTTTGTATTTGACTCTCCAACTGGGCAAAAAAGGTGGTATCGAAGCGGGTAAAATCAAATCCCTGGTCGAGGGTACCCGGAAAGGGGAAGCGCATCGGTTCCTGCAGATTGTAGCGATAGTGTTTAGGAAATACGCACATGCGGATTTTATTGAACGGACTCGCCGCCAGCGATGCCAGCGTTTTTTGCTGTATATCGTCCGGTTGGTAGTTCCAGACGTAGGCCGTGGTGCCAAAAGGATAAAACGCGTTGCCATTGGCATAGCGGAAGTGCCCGTCGCCATCACGCTGTACCGGGCCGGTTAACTGTGTTTCAGGGACGCAGGTAAACGTTCCTTCGACAGGGGACTGCGAAGGAATATTTGAGCTGATGCGATAGTGCCAGACGCCGGGGATATCCGGCATAAAGCGCAGTATGAACTGACCGTTACCGTTGTAAAAGCCCCAAACCGTGCGGGATTCTTCGCCGCAGGTAAAGGTGGCTGATAGCTCGGTGTCGGTAAAATGGCGAGGATCGTCAACGTCCGTGACTTGATACTCAAACCGCCCCCACAGGGCAATACTTTGTTCGCTCATAGCACCTCTCCTTTGGAATATATATTCCATTGTGATTTTATATTCACGATGAGAGTAAGGGAGGTTACCGTTAACATTCCACTGTCAAGGCGAAAAAATGAGCATGCGATCACAAAAACGCCGCCATTTCTGCTGATTACTGTGAGGTTTTTACTGTGAGACTGAAAGGAGTAAGCGTTATCTGAATGACGAGAGAAACGGCCAGCCAGCATAAACGTCTTGTTTATTAATAAGATGACATTTCGCCACTAGATGACGGCGCGCTTAGGAGCAAAAGAATGAGGTTAATTGTGATACTGGTAACAATGTCACGACTAACCACTTGCCAGCGCTAAATTCGTGGGCTTAACCTTTGTGTGAATAGTAATTCGATAATGAATATATATTCATAAAGAGGGTTTCTCATGAGTCAACAGCATAAATTGAGTATCAAAGAGAAGATCTGTTATGGGTTAGGTGATTCGTCAGCGAACATTTTTCTTGGGATGACGATGATGTTTTTGCCCTATTTTTATACCGATGTTTTAGGGATTTCGGCAGCGGCGATGGGGATATTGTTTATTGTTGCCCGTCTGGTTGATGCCTTCTATGATCCATTTATCGGTAATATCTCCGATCGCACGCGGACAAAGCACGGCTCGTATCGTCCTTTTTTGCTCTGGTTGGCGATCCCTTACGGTATTTCCTGTTTTTTAGTCTTTCTGGCGCCGGACTTTTCACCCACTGGAAAGCTAGTCTATGCAGTGATTACCTATCTATTTCTGATCCTGATGTATGCCTCCACGGTGGTGCCGTATGTGGCGTTGTTGACGACACTCACCGCCGATCCCATGGATCGTTTAAGCGCCAACTCCTGGCGTTTCCCACTGGCTAAAATGGCCTTTCTTATCTGCTCAATGGTAGTGCCGATTTTCGTCGCCTGGTATGGAAAAACCGATGAAGCACGCGCCTACATGATGGCGATGAGCTTTATTGCCGTGCTGGCCACGGCGTTTATGCTGCTCTGTTTCTGGGGAACAAAGGAGCGATATCAGGTTAGCGTGGAGACCGATAAAGTCCCGTTTACCAAACAACTGGGAATTATGCTGAAAGCGAAACCGGTGGTTGTTTTCTATCTGTTCAAAATTACCAGCTCCATTGCTTTTGTAATTAAAGGCAGTGTGACTATTTATTTTGTGAAGTATTTCCTGAATCGTGGGGATGGCTTTGTTTCTGGTCTGCTTTCGGCCACAGCGATTGCGGGGATCATTGCGCCGATGATTGCTATTCAACTGATTAAGCGCAACAAGCTCTCGAAATTAGGTACGCTGAAGGTGGCGCAACTGGGCGGTGGCGTGGCGGCATTATGTCTCTATTTCGTTAACCCTGAACAAATCTCACTGGCATGTGTTCTACTGGTGCTGTCGGTATTGATGGCTGAACTTGGCTCGATTACTGCCTGGGCGCTGCCTTCTGATTGTGCCGACTATTGTGAAGACAAATCCGGCGTCAGAATGTCTGGGGCTGTCGCTGCCGGTACGCTTTTTTCGATGAAGGTTGGTCTGGCACTGGCGGGTGGGATGGTTGGGCTAGTGCTCTCCCTTAGCGGTTACAAAGCGGGTGAGGCGGTGTCATCGGAAACGATGACGGCGATTATGTTCTTAATTGCCGGGATCCCTGCCATTTTCCATGCCATTAGTTTGGGATTGCTGATGATGTTTAAACTGGATGATAAGGTTTCGGCAGGGCAGGCTGAAGCCGTCATGAAATAAAATTTCCCCACTGCCGGATGGCGGCGCATTATCAGGCCCATATGTCATACACGACGTAGGCCTGATAAGCGCAGCGCCATCAGGCGTAATTTCAGGGCTACTGACTTTCCATCGCCGCCTTTTGCGCAACCACTGCGGCTTTTTGCTGCATCCGGTTTTGCATCTGGTCGATAATGACCGCGACAATAATCACGATGCCCTTAATCACCATTTGCCAGAATTCGCTGACGCCCATCATCACCAGACCATCGGCCAGAAAACCGATAACGAAAGCGCCAATCAACGTGCCTAAGATGGTGCCTCGACCACCGGCCAGCGACGTACCACCAAGTACAACGGCGGCAATGGCGTTCATCTCAAATGCTGTACCGTTGGCCGGATGACTAGCGGAAAGTTGTGCTGAAACAACTATTCCGGCAATTGCAGCGCATAGTCCGGACAGGGTGTACACCCAGATTTTTACCTGCCTCACTTTTACCCCGGACAGTTCAGCAGCGCGTTCGTTATCGCCGATGGCGTACACGTGGCGGCCAAAGGGCAGACGGCGGGCAACGTAGGCAATAACCAGCGCCAGCACAATCATCATCCAGATGGCCCACGGAATACCAAACAGAGTTCCCGCGCCAATTTCATCAAAACCGGTGTTACCCAACTGTGGATTGCCGGAAAGCCCGGGGAATGTTTGTCCGTCAGAGGTCAGCATCGCCGCGCCGCGCAATACGTACATGGTGCCCAGCGTACAAATAAAAGGTGCGACGTTATAGCGCGTAATAATCCAGCCATTTGCTGCGCCAATCAATCCGCCAATCAGCAGTACGACAGGTACAATCACCCAGACGCTGGGGAAGATAGCGATGCCAAACATGGGTAATACAATGCCTTTGGTGATCAGCCATCCGGCAATCATGCCGCATAGCCCAAGCGTAGCGCCAATCGAGAGATCAATGCCGGCAGTAATAATGACGAAAGTGATTCCCAACGCCAGAAACGCGTTAATGGCGATGTGCTTGATCATAATGACCATGCTGCCGCCAGAGAGGAAACCGGGGACGGTGAAGGCAAAAAATCCGACGATCAGAAACAGCGCAATAAAGGTACGTAATTTCAGGATCAGCAGCAGGATATTTTCCCGCGAGAAGGTGACGCCGGCTCGCGGTGCGACGACGGCAGATTGTAGTGTTTTCATGTCAGAACCCCTGAGCACTTGCGGTGACCAGCGCCGATTCTTCGGCACGATCGCGAATAATATCGGCCGTGAGCTTGCCGCCAGACATCACCAGAATGCGGTCAGATACCGCCATAATTTCTTTTAAATCCGAGGTGGAGAAGACAACGGCAATACCCTGTTGTGAGAGCTGTACCATCATGCGAAACACATCGGCTTTCGCGCCAACGTCAATGCCGCGTGTGGGCTCATCAAGGAACAGAATTTTGGGATTGGTAAGTAGGGAGCGGCCAATCACCACTTTCTGCTGGTTACCCCCGCTCAGAGCCTGGATTTCAACATCCGGTGAGGACACTTTGATCGACAGATTACCAATTGTGCTGGCGACGACTGCCTCCTCATCTTTGCGGGCGATGGCAAAACCGCGCTGCAGGCGACGCCACAGGCTGGCAATAGTCAGATTGCTGGCAACCGAAGAAATGGGAAAAATGCCTGTGCGCTTGCGATCTTCCGGTACCAGACTCATTCCCATACGAATGCGGTCGGCGGTGGTTAAGCGTTGTGGAACTGGCTTGCTGTCGAGCCACAGTTTACCGAGGTAGTTGCGCTCAGTACCCAGCAAGCACTCGAACAATTCGGTTCTTCCGGCCCCCATCAGTCCATAGATACCGACAATTTCGCCCGCGTGAACGTTAAAGGTGACGTCGTTGACCACCGCATTGCCAGCGGCATTGACGCAGGTAATATGTTCCGCTTCGAGAACCGGCGCGCCGAACGTGCGACCTGGCTCAAGAAAATTACTCACCGGGTCGCTGCCCAGCATTTCACGCACAATCCACGGCACATCGATATCGCTAACTCTGGCTTCGGCCTGGAATTTGCCATCGCGTAAAATGGTGATCACATCGCCAATCGCCATCAATTCTTCGAGTCGATGAGAGATGTAGATTATCGAAACGCCCTGGCGAGTCAGTTCGCGAATCACGCGAAACAGGATCTCGACTTCGGTTTTACTCAGCGCCGAGGTGGGTTCGTCGAGGATTAGAATGTCAGCGTCCTCCGCCAACGCTTTGGCGATTTCAACCAGCTGTTGCTGTCCAACTTTGAGATTGCCGACCAGATCGCGGGGTGAAATGGGCTGATCGAGTCGGGTTAGCAGCTCCGCAGTACGCTTCTCCTGTTCGGCCTCATCAATGGGGGTCATGCCTTTTTGGATCTCCCGGCCAAGGAAAATATTTTCCGCGACGGTGAGATTCTCAAACAGGTTAAGTTCCTGATGCACCATACCAATCCCGTGCGCCGCGGCGTCCCGGGTATTGGCGAAGCGAACAGGGTTACCATTGAGCGTCATCTCGCCGCTGCTGGGCTGCTGAACACCGGCGAGGATCTTCATCAGCGTGGATTTCCCCGCACCGTTTTCGCCAATAATCACGTTGACCTTACCGCGCCACACCTGATAATCCACGCTGTCCAGCGCAATCGTGCCGGGAAACAGCATTGAGATGGCATGTGTGCGCAGGATGATGTCATCTGCTGAGGAATTATTCATCAGTGTGCCTCCTGTTCCAGCGCTAACGCTGCTGCGTTTTCCGCTTTTCCTGTATTCAGCGTTACGGCGAACAGTACCGTGGCACGCTTCCCTTGCCAGCTTTTGTCCACTGCGGGCAAGTGTTTTACCGCTTCGCGGTTATACGCCCGGGAAAGCTGGGCAAACTGAACCTGGTTAGTGAAGTCTTCAAACTTAAACCCACTCGCATCGCGAATGGCATTGCCGCGCATCACCGGGCCTATTTGGATGGTGACAGGGGCGTCATTGACCCTCATCACAATGCTTTTCTCGCGCGCATTGGTGGTATCGACGTTCTCAATCTGACTGGTCAGGCGCACAAATACGCTCTCGGCGGTAGGTGAGGGCGTCTTCAGGCGTGCGCTCAGCGCTGACGCATCCAGAGCGTGTTGCTTTGCCGCATCCAGGACGCGGGATTGCCAGGTTTGTTGCGCGATCTGCTCGGGTGTTTGATTGTCGAAACTGGCTTTGGCCTGTGGGTCGGCCGGGATGATGGGGTTGCCGTTTTCGTCGAGGTCAACTACCGTGCAGGCCGTCAGCAACAGGGTGGCGCACCCAACCAGTGCAGCACCCCATTGTGTTAACGACATAGTGCCTCCGCTTAGTGGCTCAGGTTGAATTTACTCAGCTTGCTGGCATTGTTTTCATCAATCAGCACGCAATCCATGAGCTGTTTTTCTTCTTTCTGCGCTTTGCCGTTTTTCAGGTAGTAATCAGCCTGCTCAACCGCCATTTGTGCCTGCTGCCAGCCGGGCTGAAGGACGGTCGCTTTAATGTTGCTCTTGTTGATGATGGAATCTCGGGTGTAGTCGCTGCCGTCAAAACCCACCACGATGACATTGTTTTTCCCAGCAGCCTTCAGGGCAGCTTCTGCGCCCAGCGCCATGGTGTCGTTGCCGGAAATGACGCCGACGATATCAGGGTTGGTTTGTAAAATAGCTTCCATACGGGTAAACGCTTCAGTTTGGCTCCAGTTCGCCGTTTGCTGGGCGACCATTTTCATATCCGGATAGTCGTCGAGCACATCGTGATATCCCTGTGAGCGCACATGCGCGTTGGTGTCGGACTGGCGTCCCAGCAGCTCAACGTACTTGCCTTTTCCATCCAGTAGTTTGGCGAATTTCTCTGCGCCGAGCTGCGCGCCCTGGTAGTTGTTCGACACGATTTGCGCGACTGCGATGCCGGTCTTATTAATTTCACGATCGATGAGGAATGCAGGCACGCCCGCCGCTTTGGCTTTTTCCAGTGGACCAACGGTGGCATCGGCGCCCGCGTTATCGAGAATGATGGCTTTCGCTTTTCGGGCTATGGCGGTCTCAATCAGTTGGTTTTGTTTATTGACATCATCATCATGAGAGGCGACCAGCGTGGTATATCCCAGCTCTTTCGCTTTGGCGACCGCGCCGTCGGCTTCGGCTTTAAAGAACGGGTTGTCGTGTGAAGGGGTGATAATCGCAATCAGTCCGTTGTCGGCAGCATACAGCGAACCCGATGCGGTAAGGATCGAGGCCAGTAATACGGATTTAATCAGGGTCTTGTTCATCTTTTTCTCCACTTTGAATATTTATTCAAATATGATTTATTATTCAAGTTAACGATAAGTCGAGATAATCGAACTGTCTACGATTTGCGCAGCTAATTTCTTAAAAGGAGAAAAGGATCACGATCCTGACAGCGTGGGTGCACACAGGGTAATGATGTTTTTATCGCGTTGAAACCAATGCACGTTAATTTCCTGATTGGCGAGGTTAGGCGAAAATGATGGCATGATTTGCAATGTTAATTGCTGATTCGTGAGTGCGGTAATTTTTGCGCTGGTGAAACCTGGTAACCCGGATGCCTGAGTGGAAAACGCCTTATACAGGCTCTCCTTGGCGCTGAATGCCAGAGTTAAGGCGAGTGGAAAGGGCAATTCAGAATGATGCAAAATCGGTCGTTCGTGGTTATCGATAATACCGTCAGCCAGCTCAACTGCGGTTTGTTGCGTAAAAATAGCTTCTATATCCAGCCCAACGGGATGCGTCGATACTACCGCCAGCGCAGTTAATGCACTGTGGCTGATGCTGCCAAACAACTTTTGTGGCCACAGCGGTTGTCGCTGCCTGCCGATGCCAGGTACAGTTTTGATACCGTATTCACGTAATGCATGTACTGCGGCAATACGCCCTGCTAAGTGCTCAGCTTTACGCTTACGTCCACCGGATTGAAGCTGAGAGTGGTGGGGGAGCCATAGCAGGTCGCGCTCATGGAAGCTGTCGGGATCGAACTCGACCATGTGCAGCGTGTGGTCTGCGAAAGTGAGCGGTGTGTGCGTGGTGTGCATGATAGTTATAATTTCCCTCTCCCCGCAGCGAGGAGAGGGAAAGCGTTATCAGAAGTGGGTGTTTACGCTCATGAACCACGTCCGGCCCGGTTCGTTATAGGTGTACGCGCCAGCGCCCGCCATATAATAGCCAGTCTTGTTGTCGCTGGTGGTCTGGGCATTACCTTCACGCCACAGACGTTTGTCGAAGACGTTATCCACGCCGCCGGTCAGGCTGACGTTTTTCGTCACATCCCAGGTCGCGCTCAGGCCGACGATGCTGTACGGACTAACTTCCTGGGCTGAACTGCCGGTTACTGGTTTACCCTGGTAATCATATTTCTTCGGCTGCTGTTTGCCGTACCAGGTAAAGGTGGATTGCAGTGACAAATCTTCGCGTGCCTGCCAGCTCAGCGTTGAGTTCAGCGTGTATTCAGGAATAATCGACAAGCGTTCGCCGGTCTCTTTATTCTTACTTTGCAGCATGTAAGTGATGTTGTTGGTCCAGGTAACGGTTTCGCTAACCGGTACGTTCAACGTCCCTTCCAGGCCTTCCACCACAGCTTTAGGTACGTTTTCCCACTGATAGATATCGGTGTAGGTTGTTGTTTCTTTACCCGTAGTCGGGTTTTTCTGGGTAATTGACGTTCTGCTTAGCGGTACAGTCCCCGCTTCGATCTTGTTACGGTAATCATTGCGGAACCAGGTTACGCCGGCCAGCCAACCGTCACGTTTGAACTCCAGACCAATCTCTTTGTTGATACTGGTTTCGGCCTTCAGGTCATCGTTGCCCATCATGTAGCAACCAATGCCCGTCGCAGATCCGGTGGCATAGCAGCCCTGGCCTTTGCTGTACAGAATATAGTTCGGGTTAGTCTGGTACAGGCTAGGTGCTTTATAGGCCCGTGCGATACCCATTTTCAGCGTAAAGTCGTCGCCCAGACCTTGGGACAGGTTCAGGGACGGGCTCCAGTTGTCGCCAACGACGCTGTGGTGGTCGAAGCGCAGACCCGGCGTCAACATGGTGCTGTCGGTCAGCTCCATGTTATTTTCAGCAAACAGGGAGAAAATTTCAGCCTGTGAATATGGGCTACGATCGGTGCTGCTGGCACCAGGTATGTTCCCGCCCATAAAGGTCTGGGTATTGGAACTCATGTCTTTCATTCGCTGCTGGTTCCATTCGGTACCGAGCGTCAGGTTCTGGTTAACTAACAGGTCGAATGGAATGCTAATTTCGCTGTGCAGGGTGACATCCGCCAGGTCAGTGTCGGTAAATTGATTACTGTTAAATAACCCTTCAAGGCCACCTGCCAGACCTTCACCCAAACGGGAGTTACGGGTGTGTTCGTATTGCGCCCAGTTGCTGGTGGTAATGCCGTTGTCCCAGCCGCCGTTCCACGTCAGCGCATAGTTCTGGCGGTACATACGGTTGGTTTCTTTACCGTAGTATTTTTTTACCAGCCCGTTAGTTTTGTTATCGTTGTTGGTGTTTTGAGTGTCACCCGCATACAGGTTGCCCTGACGGCTGTAGCCAGCTTCAAACTCCAGCGATTGCATTGGGGCAAAATCCCAACGCAGCAGGCCGTTGATATCTTTGTTTTTAACCCCTTCACGACCCGCAGGCATCGTATCTGCGTAATCGCCCGTACGTGTTGACTGGTGACCGTCGTTAATGTCCCAGGCATCGGCCTGGGTTTTGTCGAGGTTACCGTTCAGGCGGAAGCTGAAATCTCCGCCCAGCGGTCCATTCAGACTAAAGTTGGTACGCTTGGTTGAACCTTCTTCTTTGTGTTCCGGGGCGTTGAAATAGGTATTCCAGGAACCATGCCACTCATCGCCGCCTTTCTTGGTGATGATGTTCACCACACCGCCAGCTGCGCCATTGCCATAGCGTGCTGCGGCAGGACCGCGCAGCACTTCAATACGTTCAATCATTTCCGGAGCAACCCAGGCGGTATCGCCACGAGTATCACGCTCGCCGCGCCAGCCCTGACGCACGGAGTTACGGCTGGTAACCGGTTTACCGTCGATCAAAATCAGGGTGTTTTCTGGCCCCATGCCGCGAATATCGATCTGGCGGTTGTTGCCGCGCTGACCGCTGGTTGAGTTACCGGTCAGGTTAACGCCAGGCATGGTACGGATGATTTCCGACACATCGCGAGCGGGAGGGTTCTTACGAATTTCATCAGCGGTAATGGTTGAAACGCCCGGCGCCTGCAGGTTCTGCTGGGCGGCGGTAACGACGATGGTGTCTTCATGAGAGACAGCGACGCTATCGGTTTGATCTTCTGCCATTGCTGGCAGGGCTACCCCGTAAATCCCTAAATTGACCAATAAGGCCAGTGAATGAATCTTGTTGTTCATTGTATGTCCTGCTGTTCTTTTAGCCACGAGAACCAATGTGCCGTGGTGCGGCATTTGGCCTGATGTCGCCCGCATCTGCGTAAACTATCCATTCCAGAAAAAGTACGCAGTGCCAGGTCGGTTTATAAGTGGTGAAAAACTGTACGCGCTTCCCACAGCGCGACAATACGCTATTGCAAATGCAAATAGTTATCAATAATATTATCAATATATTTCACGCTAGATCATAAAATTTCACAATAAACATGGGGTTATGGCTGTGACGACGTTAAAGATGGGAAGCGAGGCGTGGTGGCAGTCGAAAAAAGGCCCGGAGTGGGAGCGTGAAGATAACGGAAATTATCGGGTAACCTTCTGGTGGCGTGACCCACAGGGAACGGAAAATGAGTCAGCCATTCATCGCGTTTGGGTTTATATCACCGGCGTCACCGACCACCATCAAAATGCCACCCCTCAGTCGATGCGACGTATTGATGGAACAAATGTTTGGTGCTGGAGTGTTTCCCTCAGCGCCAACTGGCGTGGCAGTTACTGTTTTATCCCAACAGAGCGCAACGATATCTTTTCCTCGCTTGTGGCAGGCGAAGCGCCTGACCGAAACGTGCTGCGTGAAGGCTGGCGGCAATTGCTGCCACAGGCCATTGCTGATCCCCTTAATCCGCAGAGCTGGCGGGGCGGTCGTGGCCACGCGGTGTCTGCGCTGGAAATGCCGGAGGCACCCGTACAGCCAGGATGGGATCGACCTGAACCCCCAAAATCCCCCGCAGTGTGCCTGCAATGGCATAGCGCCAGGCTCGGCAATACGCGTCGCGTATGGGTGTTTACCACCGGTGATGCTCAACCCGAAACGCGTCCGTTGGCTATCCTGCTGGACGGACAGTTTTGGGCACAGAGTATGCCGGTCTGGCCTGCGTTGACTTCACTCACGCATCGCGGACACCTTCCTTCTGCCGTTTATCTCCTGATTGATGCCATTGATACGGCTCACCGCAGCCATGAGCTACCGTGTAATGCGGATTTTTGGTTGGCGGTGCAGGAGGAGCTATTACCACTGGTGAAGACAACGACCGCATTTTGTGACGATCCGCAGCGCACCGTGGTGGCTGGGCAAAGTTTTGGCGGGTTGTCATCGCTGTATGCTGGACTGAACTGGCCCGCGCGCTTTGGCTGTGTGCTTAGCCAGTCGGGCTCTTACTGGTGGCCGCATCGTGGTGGTCATCAGGACGGGGCGATCGTCGAACAACTGAAGACCGGGACCGTCAGTGCTCAGGGGCTGCGTATTGTCCTGGAAGCGGGGATCCGCGAGCCCATTATTTATCGCGCTAATCAGGCGCTATATGCCCAGTTACCTTCTGCACCACAGTCTATTTTCTGGCGTCAGGTTGATGGCGGACACGATGCGCTTTGCTGGCGCGGCGGTCTGATGCAAGGGCTAATGACGCTCTGGCAACCGCTTACCGACATGATTTAACCGGACGATGTTCCACGACAGGAGTTGAGTATGGAATTCAGTAACCCCTTCGATAATCCGCAGGGCCAGTTTTACATTCTGCAAAATCCCCAGCGTCAGTTTAGCCTTTGGCCGCAGCAGTGCTCGCTTCCTGCTGGCTGGCAAATTGCTTGCGAACCCCAATCCCAGGAAGCCTGCCAGCAATGGCTGGAAGCAAACTGGACCACGCTTACGACCGCGAACTACGTCGATGTGCAGGAGGCTCCATGACTCAGCGTTTACCGTTAGTGGCGGCTCAGCCGGGGATCTGGATGGCGGAAAAACTCTCCACATTGCCCTCGGCGTGGAGCGTGGCGCACTACGTAGAGTTAACTGGCGAACTGGGCGCGTCGTTGCTGGCGAAAGCCGTTGTGGCGGGCCTGGAGCAGGCCGATACCCTGCGGATGCGGTTTAGCGAAGATAACGGTGAGATCTGGCAATGGGTGGATTCTGCGCTCGCCTTTGCGCAACCTGAAATTATCGACTTGCGCGCAAAATCCAATCCACATGAGGCGGCGCGTGCGTTGATGCAGGCAGACCTGCAGCAGGACATACGTGCTGATGGCAATAAACCGCTGGTTTTTCACCTGCTTATACAGGTGGGAGAAAAGCGTTGGTATTGGTATCAGCGTTACCATCATTTGCTGGTCGATGGCTTCAGTTTTCCGGCCATTACCCGCCAGATAGCCGCAATTTATCGCGCATGGCTACACGGCGAGCCTACGCCAGACTCGCCTTTTACGCCGTTCGCCGAGGTGGTGGAAGAGTATCAACAGTACCGTCAAAGCGATGCCTGGCAACGCGACGGGGCCTTCTGGAGCGAGCAGCGAAAGCAACTTCCACCTCCTGCTTCGCTGTCGAATAATCCGTTGCCGGGACGATCGGCCAGCGCGGATATTATTCGTATGAAGTTAACCGCGCCTGAAGGGGCGTTTCGTCGGCTTGCGGCACGTATGCCTGACGTTCAGCGTGCGGATCTGGCCCTCGCGCTGGTGGCATTGTGGCTGGGACGTTTATGCAGCCGAATGGATTATGCCGCCGGGTTTATCTTTATGCGGCGCATGGGGTCGGCGGCGTTGACCTCCACTGGACCGGTTTTAAACGTACTGCCATTTGGTGTGAGGCTGGATGCGGCAGAAAGCTTGCCTGCGCTTGCACAACGACTGGCCGGACAGTTGAAGAAAATGCGTCGGCATCAACGTTATGATGCCGAACAAATCGTTCGCGACAGCGGGCGTGCAGCCGGTGCCGAGCCGCTGTTTGGCCCGGTGCTGAACGTGAAAATATTCGACTATCAGCTGAATATTCCCGGCGTTCAGGCGCAAACCCACACGTTGGCGACAGGGCCGGTGAACGATCTTGAACTGGCGTTATTCCCGGATGAAAACGGTGGGCTGAGTATTGAAATTCTGGCCAATAAACAGCGCTACGATGCAGAAACGCTGGCGCAGCATGCCTCGCGTTTAATCGGGCTTATCGAGCAGTTTGCCGACAATCCGGCGCTATGCTGCGGCGACGCCGGGATGCTGTTGCCAACAGAACATGAGCGGCTGGCGAAGATTAATCACACCACCGTGGAGATCCCGTCCACTACGCTGAGCGCGCTGGTGGTACAGCAGGCCGATAAAACGCCGGATGCCCCGGCGTTGGCCGATGCCCGCTATCAGTTTAGCTATCGCGAAATGCGCCAGCAGGTCGTGGCGCTGGCGAGCCTTTTGCGTGCACGCGGCGTCAAGCCTGGCGACAGCGTCGCCGTGGCATTACCGCGTTCCGTGTTCCTGACGCTGGCGCTGCACGGTATCGTTGAAGCCGGTGCAGCCTGGCTGCCGTTGGATACCGGATACCCGGACGATCGCCTGCGGATGATGCTCGAAGACGCGAAGCCAAAATTGTTGATCGCGACCGATGAGCAACTGGCGCGCTTTAGCGATATTCCTGGGCTGGAAAGTCTGTGCTATGACTCGCCACTGCCAGCAGTAGATGCTGATCCGCTGGCGCTATCTCAGCCCAATCATACTGCCTATATCATTTTTACTTCCGGTTCTACCGGTAGACCAAAAGGGGTGATGGTTGGGCAAACCGCCATCGTTAACCGTCTGCTGTGGATGCAAAATCACTATCCGCTGACCGCGGATGATGTGGTGGCGCAAAAAACACCGTGCAGTTTTGATGTCTCGGTATGGGAGTTTTTCTGGCCGTTTATTGCCGGGGCAAAGCTGGTAATGGCGGAACCTGAGGCGCACCGCGATCCGCTGGCGATGCAGCAATTCTTTGCCCAATACGGGGTGACGACCACGCACTTTGTTCCCTCTATGTTGGCCGCTTTTGTCGCTTCACTGACGCCGGAAACCGCGCGGGAGAGTTGTGCCTCGCTGAAACGGGTATTTTGCAGCGGTGAAGCCTTGCCTGCAGATTTATGCCGTGAGTGGGAACAGTTAACTCATGCGCCACTGCACAATTTGTACGGACCAACGGAAGCGGCGGTTGATGTGAGCTGGTATCCGGCCTGGGGGGAAGACCTTGCTGCTGTAACCGGCAACAGCGTGCCGATTGGCTATCCGGTATGGAATACCGGTTTACATATTCTGGATGCCATGATGCGCCCGGTGCCTTTCGGCGTGGCTGGTGACTTATATCTGACAGGGATCCAACTGGCGCAAGGTTATCTGGGCCGTCCGGATCTGACCGCAAGCCGCTTTATCGCCGATCCGTTTAACGCTGGCGAACGCATGTATCGTACCGGAGATGTGGCGCGCTGGCTGGAAAATGGCGCGGTGGAGTACCTTGGACGCAGCGATGACCAGCTTAAAATTCGCGGACAACGCATTGAGCTCGGCGAGATTGACCGGGTGATGCAGCAGTTGCCTGATGTCGAGCATGCCGTTGCCCACGCCTGCGTATTCAACCAGGCGGCGGCGACAGGCGGCGATGCGCGTCAACTGGTGGGGTATCTGGTGTCACAATCGGGTTTACCGCTGGATACGTCAGCGTTGCGGAAAAAGCTGCGTGAAAAACTGCCTGCGCATATGGTGCCGACGGTATTGTTGCAGCTGGCGGAGCTGCCGCTTAGCGCGAACGGTAAACTGGATCGTAAAGCGCTGCCGATGCCGCAGTTGACGTCGCGTACTTCCGGGCGTGCGCCGCGAGCAGGGACTGAAACCACCATCGCGCAGTCTTTTGCGGCTTTGCTGGGTTGCGAGGTGAATGACGTGGCGGCAGACTTCTTTGCGCTTGGCGGACATTCGTTGCTGGCGATGAAGCTGGCGGCACAGTTGAGCCGGGTTTTTGAGCGTCAGGTGACGCCGGGGCAGATTATGGTGGCCTCTACCGTTGAACAACTGAGTGCTCTACTGGAGAGCACTGATGATGAGCAGTCGCAACATATGGGATTTGAGGCACTGCTGCCGCTTCGTGAAAGTCACGGCCCAACGCTGTTCTGTTTCCATCCGGCGTCGGGTTTTGCCTGGCAGTTTAGCGTGCTGTCGCGATATCTCAGCCCGCAGTGGTCGATTGTAGGTCTTCAGTCGCCACGACCGGATGGGCCTATGCAGACGGCGGAAAACCTCGACGCGGTATGCGAACATCATCTGGCAACGTTGCTCAGTCAACAGCCTCACGGACCTTACTATTTATTAGGTTATTCGCTGGGTGGGACGCTGGCACAGGGGATTGCCGCACGCTTACTTGCCAGAGGAGAGACGGTTGCATTCCTCGGACTGTTGGATACCTGGCCGCCGGAAACGCAAAACTGGCAAGAAAAAGAGGCTAATGGGTTGGATCCAGCGGTACTGGCGGAGATCGAGCGTGAACGCGAAGCGTTTCTGGCGGCGCAGCATGGGAATGCGTCAGAGGCTTTATTTAACGCAATCGAAGGCAACTATGCCGATGCGGTTCGCCTGCTCACCACGGCACACAGCGTGCCGTTTGCAGGTCACGCTACGCTGTTCGTTGCTGAGCGCACGTTAGTACCGGGTGTCAGTCCTGAACGCAGCTGGTCGCCGTGGATATCCAGTCTGGATGTTTACCGCCAGGATTGCGCGCATGTTGATATTATTTCCCCTGCCTCATTTGAGGCGATAGGGCCTGTAATAAATGCACAGATTAATAAATCTGTGTAACAAGACGAATATTGCTATCGCGGTGATCGAACAATTCCATGATGTAAAAAATATGTTATGGAGTTGTTTATTTTTGTGCGGTGCAAGGTGATGAAAGGGGTGAATAAATTCCGAATATAATTTTTGGTAGGGCGACAAGCACAAAGATTGTTTCGGATAATTCTGACTAGCTGGTAGACTTCTCCCACAGGAATGTTTTTCTTTTAGGAAAGTTTTCAGGTCACGCAACATGTCATCATTAAATATAAAGCAAGATAACGTTTCGGAATTTACTGGGTATCCTCAGCCAACGGCAAACGAAAATGAAATCGATTTAGTGAATCTAATCGAAATCTTATGGCGTGCAAGAACGAAAATTATAGCGACCGTTTTCGCCTTTGCTTGTGTGGGTATTCTGGTCTCTTTTCTGCTGCCACAAAAATGGACCAGTCAGGCCGTCGTGACGCCGGCGGAAGCGGTTCAATGGCAGGGATTAGAGAATACGTTGACCAAATTGCGCGTGCTGGATATGGATATTAGCGTTAGCCGTGATGATGTGTTTAACCTGTTTATCAAAAAATTCCAGTCGCCTTCATTGTTAGAAGAGTATCTGCGCTCTTCACCTTACGTGATGGCGCAACTGAAGGGCGCTGATATCGACGAAATGGAGTTGCATCAGGCAATTGTCAGGCTTAGTGAGAAAATGAAAGCGGTTGATACTAACCAGGGTAAGAAGAACGAAACTTCGCTGTATACCGCATGGACGTTGAGCTTTACCGCGCCTCAGGCCGAAGAAGCCCAGTCAGTGCTGAAGGGATATATCCAGTATATTTCTGCCCTTGTGGTGAAAGAAACGCTGGAAGATATTCGCAATAAATTGTCCATCAAAACCAGTTATGAAAAAGAAAGACTGGAGATGGATCGCGTCAGGCTCAAAAACCAGTTGGAAGCAAATATCCAGCGACTGAACTACTCGCTGGAGATCGCCAATGCCGCCGGGATTAAAAAGCCGGTCTACAGTAATGGCCAGGCCGTGAAGGATGACCCCGATTTCTCTATTTCACTGGGTGCTGACGGCATCGAACGTAAATTAGAAATAGAAAAATCAGTAACGGATGTTGCTGAAATTAACGGTGAATTACGTAATCGCCAGTATCACGTAGAGCAACTGTTAGCGATGAATGTGGGTGACGTAACATTTACGCCGTTTAAATATCAACTTTCACCTTCGCTGCCGGTGAAAAAAGACGGTCCGGCTAAATCAATGATCGTTATTCTGGCCGCATTACTGGGGGGAATGGTGGCGTGTGGTGGCGTTCTGCTGAACTATGCCATGGTGTCACGTAAGCAAAAAATGACGTTTATTGATCAGCAACTGGTGTGATGAATTGTCGTATGGCGGCAAGCTGGCCGCCATACTGTAACGCGTGTTATTTGTTGCGTCCAAGCGGCACCACTAACGGCGTTCCGGCAACCGGATCGTCGATAATCATACAGCGCAGTCCATAGATTTTTTCAATAAGCTGCGCGGTGACGATCTCCTTCGGTGCACCCTCGGCAATAATTTTTCCGTCACGCAGCGCGATCAGATGCGTTGCATAGCGACAGGCCTGATTCAGGTCGTGCAAAACGGCGGCCAGCGTATAACCTTTTTCCCGGTTTAGCTCACTCAGCAGTTCCAGCAGATCGATCTGATGACTGATATCCAGCCAGGTGGTGGGTTCATCGAGCAGCATAATCGACGTTTCCTGCGCCAGCACCATCGCAATCCATGCACGCTGACGTTGTCCGCCGGAAAGGGTATCCACACTTTGTGATGCCAGGTGGGTGATACCCGTCGCCTGCATGGCGTTTGAGACCGCAATTTCATCCTCTTGCCGCCAGCGGGTAAACAGCGGCTGGTGTGGGTAGCGTCCGCGAGCAACCAGCTCCTGTACCGTAATATCTCCCGGCGTGGTGGCGTTTTGCGCCAGCAAACCTATTCTGCGGGCGACTTCTTTGCTGGCATAGTGCTGAATATGCTCGCCATCGAGCCAGACCTTGCCGTGCGCGGGCGTCATCAGACGACTCAGCGTGCGCAGTAGCGTTGATTTCCCGCAGCCGTTTGGCCCGATAATCGCGGTGAAATGGCCGTCGGGAATCGATACATTGAGGTTTTCCGCCACGGTAAACTTGCCATAACCCAGCGTTAACTGGTCGCCACGCAAACGGGCTACTGATTCGATCATTTTTTGCGGGACTCCTGAATTAACAAGACGATAAGATAAATACCGCCGAGGCTTACGGTGACAACGCCCACCGGAAGCTGATAAGGCATAAACAGCTGTTGGGCGCATAAATCCGCCATCAGCAACAGCAACGCGCCGCACAGCGCCGACAGGGTTAATCCCCAGCGCGATGTACCGCTTATACGTCGCGCGATATGCGGCGCGACAAGAGCAATAAACGAGATAGGACCGGCCAGCGCGGTGGCGGCAGCGGTCAGTACCACCGCAACCAGCATCATCATCAGACGTGAGCGCTCAACCCTGACGCCAAGCGCACAGGCGCTGTCATCACCCATTTCCAGTAAACGCATCCGGCGTACCAGCAGCGCG
The DNA here is from genome assembly GCF_002042885.1 of Citrobacter portucalensis. Taxonomy (GTDB): domain Bacteria; phylum Pseudomonadota; class Gammaproteobacteria; order Enterobacterales; family Enterobacteriaceae; genus Citrobacter; species Citrobacter portucalensis. The sequence goes on along the minus strand of NZ_MVFY01000008.1, from coordinate 20,820 downwards.
GCGCACACCAGCATGATGATAATCAGCGGGGCAGAAGGCCAGGTTTTGGCCCAGGTCAGGCCATTGAGCGATCCGGCGTTCCACAGCCCGGCCGTCAGCGCGGTTTCTAATGATGCTTTCAGCAGTAGCCAGGTGTTGAACGCCACCAGCATGGCGCGAATGCCGATACCGATAATAATAAGCCGGAAGGTGTCGATCCCATTGCGCCAGGCGAGCGCCCAGACCACCAGAGAAGTCAGAATCCCACCCAGCATGGCCGCCAGCGCGATAGCGGTGAGATGCTGTCCGAACAGCACCATTGCCACCAGCACACCGCTCCAGGCTCCGGTATTGAAACCCATCACATCCGGGCTGCCCAGCGGGTTGCGCATCAGCGACTGAAATATTGCGCCGCTCACGCCGAGAGCCGCGCCAATCAATAGCGCCATGAGCACGCGTGGCAAGCGCCATTCGGTCACCACCAGCGTAATACTGCGCGGCGCATCGCCGAGCAGGGCGGCAATAATTTGCTGGGTTTCCAGCGTAACAACGCCGCTACGCAGGCTCCACAAACCAATGACGAGACAACCTGCAACCAGCAGCAGGCTGCTGATTATCAGGCGGCGGGAGAGGTGCATCATGCGCCACCCCCGCGCGATTTACGGCGTACCAGAAAGATAAGCACCGGTGCACCGATAAAAGCACTGACTACCGACACGCGCAGCTCGCCGGGGACAATCAGGCGACCGATTATATCGGCAATCAGTAACAGAGTAGGCGTTGCCAGTAGGGTTACGGGCAGTGACCAGCGGTGATCCGCCCCCACCAGCCAGCGCGCCATGTGCGGCATCATTAGGCCAATAAAGGCGATAGGACCAACAATCGCGGTCGCACTGCCGCACAGTACGGTAATAACCAGCAGGCCAATAAATTGCGTGCGAGCGACTTTACTGCCAAGCGCGGTAGCTGTGTCGCTGCCGAGACTCAGGCTATTCAGAGCGCGACTGAGAAACAGTGCGACAGCCGCGGCAATCAGTACCGGTACCAGCACAACTTTCAGCGTTTGCAGGCTGCGGATATCCAGTGAGCCGGCTTGCCAGAAACGCAGCTGATCGTAAACGTCCGGGTTGAGCAGGGCGATGCCGGTGGATAATCCTTCCAGCACCGCGCCCAGCGCGACGCCCGCCAGGGTCAGACGTACCGGGCTTAACTGCCCGCCGCCCTGACTACCGGTAAAAGCTACGATCAGAGATGCAGCCAGCGCACCGCAAAAGGCCATCAGCAGCTGTTCTTGCGCAGAGGAAAAGCCGAACAGCGCGGCCCCCAGCACAATAGCGAAGCTGGCGCCGGAGTTGACACCCAGAATGCCGGGATCGGCGAGAGGGTTACGCGTGAGCGTTTGCATTAGTGCGCCAGCCAGGCCCAGCGCACCACCGGCGAGCAGCCCCGCCAGCGTGCGCGGCAAGCGCGCGTCCAGCACGATGGTGCAATCAGCACTTTGACAACTGCCGGTGAGCGCATCCAGCACCACGGAGGCAGGTAGCGACTTGGCGCCAATAACCAGACTTAATACCGTGGTGAGAACAAGTAATAACAATAGTCCGGGCACGGCGAAGGCGCGTGTCGCGGAAACAGAGCATGACATATCAACTTCCCTGATAATGATAGTAATTATCGTTATCGATCTTATTTGGATATGTTAGCATGTGCAGCCATCGAATGGATATTGAAAAAGTACCTGGTAAGGCTCTGTAATGAATCGACAATCCTGGCTGCTCAATCTCAGCCTGTTAAAGACCCACCCAGCATTTCGCGCTGTCTTCCTCGCCCGTTTTATTTCCATTGTCTCTCTGGGGCTACTCGGCGTGGCGGTTCCGGTACAAATCCAGATGATGACCCAGTCGACCTGGCAGGTGGGTTTGTCGGTGACGTTGACCGGTAGCGCAATGTTTATTGGCCTGATGGTGGGCGGAGTGCTGGCCGACCGCTATGAGCGTAAAAAAGTGATCCTGCTGGCGCGTGGAACCTGTGGTATTGGCTTTATTGGCCTGTGTCTGAATGCGCTGCTGCCCGAACCGTCGTTGCTGGCGATTTATCTGCTTGGCTTATGGGACGGTTTCTTTGCCTCGCTGGGCGTGACCGCTTTGCTGGCAGCGACGCCAGCGCTGGTTGGGCGCGAGAATTTGATGCAGGCCGGGGCGATTACCATGCTGACGGTGCGTCTGGGATCGGTAATTTCACCGATGCTTGGCGGGGGGCTGCTCGCGACTGGCGGCGTGGCCTGGAACTACGGACTGGCGGCGGCGGGAACCTTCATTACCTTACTACCGTTGCTGAGCCTTCCTGCGTTGCCGCCTCCGCCGCAGCCGCGCGAGCATCCGCTGAAATCGCTGCTGGCAGCATTTCGCTTTCTGCTTGCCAGCCCGCTGATTGGCGGCATTGCGCTGCTCGGTGGTCTGTTAACCATGGCGAGCGCCGTGCGTGTGCTGTATCCGGCGTTGGCTATTAACTGGCACATGTCGAGTGCGCAAATTGGCCTGCTGTATGCGGCTATTCCGCTGGGGGCAGCCGTGGGCGCATTGACCAGCGGACAACTGGCGCACAGCGTTCGCCCGGGACTGATTATGCTGGCATCGACCGTGGCTTCATTTCTGGCTATCGGCCTGTTTGGCTTGATGCCCGTCTGGCAGCTTGGTGTGGTTTGTCTGGCGCTGTTTGGCTGGTTGAGCGCGGTCAGCTCTTTGTTGCAGTACACCCTGTTACAGACGCAGACGCCGGAAGCGATGCTCGGGCGAATTAACGGTTTGTGGACGGCGCAAAACGTCACCGGCGATGCGATTGGCGCGGCGTTGTTAGGTGGTCTGGGCGCGATGATGACGCCGGTTGCTTCGGCAAGCGTGAGTGGATTTGGGCTGGTGATTGTCGGTCTGTTACTGCTGCTGCTGTTGGGAGAAGTGCGCCGATTCCGGCAGGTCCCCGTGAATGTCTGATCGCGTTGTGCTCTACGGTTGTAGGCCGGATAAGGCGTTAGCCGCATCCGGCGCTGAACATTAAAACAGAGCCGACAGACGTTGCAGCAGCAGCGTGGCGCTGTAGTAGTCGAGACGGAAGGTTTCCGTACCCAGGGCGTAAACGCGTTTATTCTGCACGGCTGGCAGATGCGCCAGAAGCGGATTGGCGTAAATAGCGTCGGCATCTTTGCTGTCGCCAGCAAACAGGAACAGCGCTTCGCCGTTCAGGCCTGCTGCCAGGTTCTCACCGCCAAGCTGGATGATATCGTGGCGTTTGCCCTGACTCTGGCTGGTGTGCAAGTTGGCAGGCAGCGTTGCCAGCGTGAACCCTAACTGCTCCATCAGCTTGCCTTGCGCTGACTCAGGCGTCCACAGGTTGGCGCTGTGCGCCGCGGCGGTATATACCAGCGCGCTGACCGGCTGTGGTGGCAGGGTAATATGTTGCTTAACCGCCTGAAGTTGCTTATCAAACTCGGCAATTCGCGCAGCTGCCTGTTGCTCCTGACCGGTAATTTCACCTAACTGGGTCAGCAGCGACTGCCAGCTTTTATCGTCGTAATTAATGATGAGCGTTGGCGCAATGGTGGACAGCTGATCGTATAGCGCGAGGGCAGAATCTCCCCCAGTAGCGCTTACCAGAATCAGATCTGGCATTTGAGCTGCGACGGCTTCGGCGCTCGGTTCGCCGATATACAGGCGGCTCAGTTTGCGTTCTTTTGCTACTTCGCTCCACTGACGTAAAAAGCCCTGCGCATCGCCGATGCGATTGTTCGGCGTAGTGGCACCGCTGGCAATGACCGGGGCATCAATCGCCAGCAGCGAGCCGGTGAGGGTGACGCTGGTGGAGACAATTCGCTGTGGCTTATGCTCCAGCGTATGCGTGCCGCGACTGTCAGTAACCTGACGCGGCCAGTCGGCGGCGTGACCTGAAGAAATTCCTGAAAGAGATAAACCTGCCAGTAAGAGCACGGTGCGGCAAAAAGAGGGGAGACTCACGAATCGGCTTCCTGTTATCAGTATAAGTAATGCTTCTCATTTTCATTGTTAGCGAGCAAGGATGCAAGCCAAAGTCGCACATTGTGCTACCACAAGAGTTGACATACCGTCGCTTTACTTTTAGGTTAGCGACCAAAAATATAAATGATAATCATTATTAGAGCCTTTATCATTTTTGGAGGATGATATGGATACGTCACTGGCCGAGGAAAAAACGCAGACTATGCCGACGCTCGCTCCCGACAGTTTTTTCTTTATGTCGCCGTACCGTAGTTTTACGACGTCAGGATGCTTCGCCCGCTATGCGGAACCGGCAATTGATGGCGATTCGCCAGACAGCCCTTTCCAACAGAAAATGAACGCACTGTTTGCTGATGCCAAATCGCAGGGCATCGTGAACCCTGTCATGGTCGGGGCGATTCCCTTTGATACCCGCCAGCCATCATCGCTGTTTATTCCCCAATCATGGCAGAGCTTCTCTCGTACGGCGAAGCAGCAATCATCACGTTACTTTACCGCGCATCAGTCGCTGAACGTCGTTGAACGTAAATCGATCCCGGAACAGGACTTTTTTGAAGATATGGTCGCCCGGGCGGCTGCGCTGACGTCCACTCCGGAAGTCGACAAAGTGGTGTTGTCACGCCTGATCGATATCACCGCCGATGCCAACATTGACAGCGGTGCGCTGCTGGAGCGTCTGGTGGCGCAAAATCCAGCGAGCTACAACTTCCATGTACCGATTGAAGACGGCGGCGTATTGATTGGTGCCAGTCCGGAACTGCTACTGCGCAAAGAAGGCGATCGTTTCAGTTCTCTGCCGCTGGCGGGCTCTGCACGTCGCCAGCCTGATGATGTGCTGGATCGCGAAGCAGGGATCCGCCTGCTGGCGTCTGAGAAGGACCGCCATGAGCACGAACTTGTGACGCAGGCGATGAAAATGGTATTGCGCGATCGCAGCCGTGAATTGCAACTGCCTTCTTCTCCGCAGCTGGTTACCACGCCGACGCTCTGGCACCTCGGCACGCCGTTTGAAGGTAAAGCCAACCCGCAGGAAAACGCCCTGACGCTGGCGTGCCTGCTGCATCCTACGCCTGCGCTGAGCGGCTTCCCACATCAGGTTGCGCGCAAGCTTATTGCCGAGCTGGAGCCGTTCGATCGCGAATTGTTCGGCGGCATTGTCGGCTGGTGTGATGCCGAAGGTAACGGTGAGTGGGTGGTGACGATCCGCTGTGCGAAGCTGCTGCGCAATCAGGTGCGTTTTTTTGCCGGAGCAGGAATTGTTCCAGCCTCTTCCCCGGTTGCGGAATGGCGTGAAACGGGGGCCAAGCTCTCCACGATGTTGAATGTTTTTGGACTGCATTAAGAGCCTTGTGGACTGGCTTTAAGGAGCAATAATGAGTATTCCTTTCACCCGCTGGCCGGAAGAGTTTGCCCGCAGGTATCGTGAAAAAGGTTACTGGCAGGATTTGCCGCTGACCGACATTCTGACCCGTCACGCCGACAGCGACCATACGGCGATTATTGATGGTGAATTCCATCTGAGCTATCGCCAGCTGAATCAGGCCGCTGACAACCTTGCCTGCAGTTTGCGTCGCCAGGGGATCAAACCCGGCGAAACCGCGCTGGTACAACTGGGCAATGTGGCTGAGCTGTATATCACCTTCTTTGCGCTGCTCAAGCTGGGCGTAGCTCCAGTGCTGGCGCTGTTCAGCCATCAGCGTAACGAACTCAACGCCTATGCCAAACAGATTGAGCCGGCACTGCTGATTGCCGATCGCCAGCATACGCTGTTTAGCGGCGACGATTTTCTTAACGCTTTTGTAGCCGAACACAATTCAGTGCGCGTGGTGCAACTGCGTAATGATGAGGGTGAACACAATCTGCAAACGGCGATAAACCAGCCTGCGACAGATTTTTCCGCCACGCCATCGCCTGCTGATGAGGTGGCGTACTTCCAGCTTTCTGGCGGGACGACCGGGACGCCAAAACTGATTCCTCGCACTCATAACGATTACTACTACAGCGTGCGTCGCAGCAATGAGATTTGCCGCTTCACCGGGGAAACGCGTTATCTGTGCGCGATCCCGGCGGCGCATAACTACGCCATGAGTTCGCCAGGCGCGCTGGGCGTATTCCTGGCCGGCGGCACTGTGGTGCTGGCGGCTGACCCGAGTGCCACTCTGTGTTTCCCGTTGATTGAACAGCATCAGGTTAACGTCACGGCGCTGGTGCCGCCTGCGGTGAGCCTGTGGTTGCAGGCGATTGCGGAGTGGGGCAGTAATGCGCAACTGGCTTCGCTGAAACTGCTTCAGGTCGGTGGTGCGAGACTTTCCGCCACGCTTGCGGCACGTATTCCAGCCGAGATTGGCTGCCAGTTGCAGCAGGTCTTCGGCATGGCGGAAGGGCTGGTGAACTATACCCGTCTGGACGACAGTCCTGAGCGCATCATCAATACCCAAGGTCGCCCGATGTGTCCCGATGATGAAGTCTGGGTAGCAGACGCTGACGGCAACCCTTTAGCCCAGGGAGAGACCGGACGCCTGATGACGCGTGGTCCGTACACCTTCCGCGGTTATTTCAAAAGTCCTGAGCATAATGCCAGCGCCTTTGACGCCGACGGCTTTTACTGTTCCGGCGATCTGATCGCTATCGATCCGGATGGTTACATCACCGTTCAGGGGCGTGAAAAGGATCAGATCAATCGCGGCGGGGAGAAGATCGCCGCTGAAGAGATTGAAAACCTGCTACTGCGCCATCCAATGGTGATCCATGCCGCGCTGGTCAGTATGGATGACGAACTGATGGGTGAGAAAAGCTGTGCCTGGCTGGTGGTGAAAGAGCCGCTGCGCGCGGTGCAGGTGCGCCGTTTTCTACGCGAACAGGGCATAGCGGAATTCAAATTACCCGATCGTGTTGAGTGCGTTGAGTCATTACCGCTGACTCCAGTGGGGAAGGTAGATAAAAAACAATTACGTCAGTGGCTGGCATCACGTTCACTGGCCTGAAGGAGAAATAGAAATGGCAATTCCTAAACTGCAGGCTTATGCGCTACCAACGGCGCTCGATGTTCCGGTGAACAAAGTCGACTGGGCATTTGACCCTGAACGCGCCGCGCTGCTGATCCACGACATGCAGGATTATTTTATCGGCTTTTGGGGCGATAACTGCCCGATGATGGAGCAGGTCGTCGCGAACATCGCCGCGCTGCGCCAGTACTGCAAAGAGCATAACATTCCGGTGTATTACACCGCTCAGCCGAAAGAACAGAGTGATGAAGACCGCGCTCTGCTCAATGATATGTGGGGACCGGGCCTGACGCGTTCCCCGGAACAACAAAAGATCGTTGAGGCGCTGGCGCCGGATGAAGCGGATACCATTCTGGTGAAATGGCGTTATAGCGCATTTCATCGTTCCCCGCTGGAACAGATGCTCAAGGAAACCGGGCGTAATCAACTGATCATTACCGGGGTGTATGCGCATATCGGCTGTATGACCACCGCAACGGACGCCTTCATGCGTGACATCAAGCCGTTTATGGTTGCCGATGCGCTGGCGGACTTTAGCCGTGACGAACACCTGATGTCGCTGAAATACGTGGCGGGACGTTCCGGGCGTGTGGTAATGACCCAGGAATTATTGCCGACACCGGTCCCGACCAGTAAAGATGCGTTGCGCAGCGTTATTCTGCCGTTGCTGGATGAGTCTGAAGAGCCGATGGATGACGAAAACCTGATCGACTACGGGCTGGATTCCGTGCGCATGATGGCGCTGGCGGCGCGCTGGCGTAAGGTTCATGGTGACATTGATTTCGTGATGCTGGCGAAAAAACCGACCATTGACGCATGGTGGGCGCTGCTCTCCCGCGAGGTGAAGTAATGGCTGGATTTGATTTTGCCGGGAAAACCGTCTGGGTAACCGGCGCGGGTAAAGGGATTGGCTACACCACGGCGTTGGCATTTGCGGAGGCTGGTGCTGAGGTGACAGGATTCGATCGCGAATTTCCTCAGGATAACTACCCGTTTGCGACCGAAGTGCTGGATGTGGCGAATGCCGGACAGGTAGCTGAAGTGTGCCAGCGCGTCCTCAAAGCGCGCGAGCGTTTAGATGTGTTGGTCAATGCCGCAGGTATTTTGCGTATGGGGGCCACCGATGCGCTGAGCGCTGAGGAGTGGCAGCAGACGTTTGCGGTTAACGTTGGTGGGGCGTTCAATCTGTTTCAGCAGACGATGGCGCAGTTTCGTCGCCAGCAGGGCGGGGCGATCGTGACCGTCGCGTCGGATGCGGCGCACACGCCGCGTATCGGCATGAGTGCTTACGGCGCGTCAAAGGCCGCGTTGAAAAGCCTGGCGCTGACCGTCGGACTTGAACTGGCGGGCAGCGGTGTGCGCTGTAATGTGGTGTCGCCAGGCTCGACCGACACCGATATGCAGCGCACGCTGTGGGTTAGCGATGACGCGGAGCAACAGCGCATTCGTGGATTTGGCGAGCAGTTTAAACTCGGGATTCCGCTGGGGAAAATCGCCCGGCCGCAAGAGATCACCAACACTATTTTATTCCTCGCTTCCGATCTGGCCAGCCACATTACGTTACAGGATATCGTGGTGGACGGCGGTTCCACGCTGGGGGCATGACGATGATCTGGAAGCGTCATTTAACGCTGGATGAACTCAATGCCACCAGTCAGAACACGATGGTGGCGCATTTAGGCATGGTCTATACCCGGCTGGGTGATGATGTGCTGGAAGCCGAAATGCCGGTGGATAGCCGCACGCATCAGCCATTTGGCCTTCTGCACGGCGGCGCATCCGCGGCCCTGGCGGAAACGCTGGGTTCAATGGCGGGTTATCTGATGACCCGCGACGGGCAGTGCGTGGTGGGGACGGAACTCAACGCCACGCATCATCGGGCGGTATCGCAAGGGAAAGTGCGCGGTGTCTGCCAGCCGCTGCACCTCGGGCGTCAGAGCCAAAGCTGGGAAATCGTTATCTTTGATGAACAGGGACGACGCTGTTGCACCTGTCGTTTAGGCACTGCAGTGATGGGGTGAAGATAAGCGCGTCGTTTAGACGCGCTTCGTGACACCAGTTACCAGCTATAGCGCAGATTAAAACTCCCGTTGAGATCGCGGTAGTCGTTATTACCTTTCTGACCCGCCGCCTGGACGCTGACGTTCCACTGGCTATTGAGATTCGCCTGAATTCCCACTTTTAGCTCGCTGCGATCGGCAGGAAGATCCTGTTTTACCGTTGCGTTATCAAATGATACGGCCAGATCGTCGGTGGAGTGTAGCCAGTTAATCTCTGCGAATGGCCGGACGGTTGCATCGACGAATGAAAGCTGGCTATCAATTCGCAGACCAAGACGTGTGGTCCAGCTATCGCCATTTTGCCCGTCTATGCGTGTACCATTTGTCTCAACGCTATCTGCCTCGTAGCGTTGCCAGATAACCTGCGCCTGTGGCGTCAGGCTTACTGTGTTAGCGCTGCTCATATTCATGTCGTAGCGATAACCGCTTTCCAGCGAAATCGCGTGAGCCAGGGAGTCGTAATGCGTTGAACCGGCATTGCCATTCTCGACGCTGTTATTGTAGAAGCCATACTGATACCACGTATCAACATACCAGCCGCGATGTTGCCGGGCATCAGAGAACCAGGTGGCATACGCGCCAAGATTGTAACCGTCGATATCGCCTGTGGCTGTAAACTGACTGCCATCCGCGCCACGATTTCCGGTGCTGTCGGTACTGCCGTCAAGGTAACTGGCCATCAGGCCAAACGTGATGCTTTGTTGTTCATCGCGCCAGATAGCAATATCGCTGCCAAGCTGAAACTGGGTGTAATCGCTGTCCATGTCGATATTGCCATTTACAGCCGATGTGTCCGTTTTTCCGCCTTTCATTCGCGCCCAGACGCTTCCTTCGGCCGAGCGGTACTGGCTCCCTTCACGATCGAACAGCGTTTGCATCTGCAGGCTACGCGCCAGCCACTGGTTGCCCAGATAAGCGCCGATGTCGGCGCGATATTGTGGATTCGATGGGATTACGTCGCTGCCGCTGTCGTCAGGGTCGACAGGTGTCACGTCGCTGCCGCCGTCATCAGGATCAACCGGTGTCACGTCGCTGCCGCCATCGTCAGGATCAACTGGCGTCACGTCGCTACCGCCATCGTCAGGATCAACTGGCGTCACGTCGCTGCCGCCGTCATCAGGATCAACTGGTGTCACGTCGCTGTCGTCAGGATCGATCGGAGTGACGTCATCATCCGGGTCGTCGGGTGTTTCTGCTTTGGAACGCAAATACCAGCTTTCGTTATCTTCATACAGACGATACTCATACAGGCCGATTTGAATCTGATTGCCAAGAGAAAATGCGTCATCCGATGATATCCCTCCGACGTCGACAATCTCGATACCTTGATCGGTATATGCACCCACGCCATCCACATTATTGATGTAGAGCGTGGTGCTGCCGTTAACATTACCCGAGACAATGAGCTGGTCGGTTGGTGAATTATCATCGCCTAAACTGGCGTTAAGTGAGAGCTGACCGCCGTTGCCCGTGTAGTCGCCGTTGATGATTAACGCATTCCCGGGAGTCGTGCTACTGCTGCGGATTACACCTTGATTGGTTACGTTACCATTAACGATAAACTGGCTATCTGGCGTTGTACGATCACCAAAGCTTAGCAGGCCGATGTTGTTCACAGCACCGTTGATTACCCCGTTACCGCCGAGAGTGGCTCCAGCTTCAACATCGATGCTCTGCTTGCTCCCTTCAGAGCCAATAGCGCCAGAACTAGTCAACCACAGCGTTCCCTGCTGAATGTCTGTGATTCCGCTCCAGGTATTCTTTGCGGTAAGGGTGAGCGTGCCGTCTCCTTTTTTGGTCAGACTTTTACCGTCCCATCCCGTGGTGGCGTTGGGTGAGGTATCTGCAAGCAACCCATTGACGGTAAATGTCTGGCCCGCGTTCAGGGTGAACGTACCGTGTGCAGGCGTAGAGACCGCGGCGGAGTCTCCGGCGTACCAACTGAGCCCCACGCCCAATTCATATTGGGTATTATCAAGGGCATTAACTTGACCAGAAATCGCGATATAGTCGGGCAGGGTATCCGGATCGGTTGAGATCGAAGCGAAATCGCTCACGATTGCGGAGTTGGCATCAATTAGCGTAACCGTGTCGATGTCTGCCAGTTGATTGTCTGAGGTCAGCGCGTTGAGATCCAGCGCATTACCCGAATTGCTGATGTGTAGATCGCCGCCAGGATTAACCTGTCCGCCGGTAATTAGCGGGTTAGCGGACTGACTGGCCAGCGCCGCGGCGCTTAAATCGACGCTGAGAATACTGCTTTCTTTCAGCGTGACCTCATCAGCATGCACAGTGCTGTAAGTTCCGGCTGTGTGGTCTGCCGCCAGCTCAAGGGTTCCTGCGTTGGTCAGCGTCGTGAGCGTGGAATCATCGGTAACCCGCCACTGGCTCTGCTCGGCAAGGTTAAGATTGAGGATTGAATCAATACCCTGGTCGTTGAAGCTTTCATTAACCGAGGTTGCCCCAGCGAAATAAGAATCCGCGTCCATATTGAGGTTGATATATCCCCAGCCGCTGTTAACGATGTCGCCGGTTATGGTCATTTTTCCTGAGCCACTTACCGTCCCGCCAGGTAGAACATACCCGCCCGAGGAAACTTTCGGATTCCAGATGGCAACGCCGCCGTCGGCGATAATGGTGGTATCGCCCGTCAGATTCACGATACCGCCTTCTTGCACCACCACGCCGTAACCACTGCCGTTAGCGCCGGTCATATCAATGGTCAGATTCTCACCATTGATGATGCCTGCATGGGTAAAATCCCCATCGCCGATGGCCCAAAGACCGTAAGGATTTTTACCGCTCATGATGATATCCGTATTGGATATATTGATCGTCGCGCCACTGTATTGGGCTGATGCGCCATAGCCGTTAACCGCGTAGATAGTGTTTCGCTGCTCTGCGGAACCGTTGAAATTTATGGTTGTCGGTGCGCTGTAAGGGGTGTTGGCCACAATACCGTTGGTCGTGTGGCCTGTGGAATTTCTTCCATCAATGCTGCTGCCTTCACCAATGTTGGCGACGGCGGCATGCATGCTGCTCATTAGTGTAAGAGCGGTGGACTGCGCGGTCGTGACGGTCAGATTTCTGGCATTGAATTCACTGTATCCTCGGCCGGTCAGGTAAATTGTTGATGCAGTCCCGTTTGCGCTAATGGCGCTGTCTGACCCTAAATCAACCACGCCGCCTTCTATTCGAAGCCCTTCCGTCTTCTGGCCGGTGACGTCAATGGTGAGGTGGTTGGCCTTTACTGTTCCGATGGCATCATCTTTACTGGTTGCCGAATAATCCTCAACAATCATCCCGTATCCTTCGGAGAAACCGTGCACGGTGATGGTGGAATCATTGCCAAAATCCACGCTGCCGCTGATGTCCGCGCCTGTACCGTTTGCGCGCTCGTTAGAGGTTGTGGAAAGGGTGATATCAAGGTTATCTGCCGTAAAATAACTTTGTGAACCAGAAACAAGTCCATATGCCGTACCTCCAGGCGTTGAGAGCGTAATTGCGCTGTTCTTGCCCAGATTAATTTGGCTGTATTGCCCCTCCTGGATACCATAAATCGTGGTGCCTGTTCCTGTCTCTGATACGGTGAAATCAATGTTCAGCCCGTTCGCGTTAACCTGGGTGTTTTTTCCAAGATAGAGCGCGCTGCCGCCGGCTGTGCCGCTGGTTAATTCTATGCGGCTGTCATCCCCAAAATTGAGCGTGGTACCATTTGCCCAGTATGTGTCGATACCTACAGCCTTACCGGTTGCATCGGTGTTAACCTGGATTAATCCAGCGTTCATGGTTAACGTATTATTGTCGTCATAGAAATAGACACCCGTCGCATTACCATTTTGGGATTCGGTGATAATTTTACTCTTGTTGCCGAAGTTCAGCGTGGTGTTTTCTGTATGAACGTTAATTCCGTAAGCATCTTTTTTACTGATGGTGTTAATTGATATATTCTCGGCGTCTATATTTGTGCCTGGACTGGTGTTGTTAATATAAAGACCTGTGGTTGATGCTGCTTTCGCCGTTCCTGTGTCTGTAACGTTAATCTGTGTACCGGTACCTAAATTATTATTGGCGCTGTTATCAAGTTTTACCCCAATAGAACCACTATCACCGGTAACGTTAATGGTGGTTTTACCATTAATCTGTACGCCTTGCCCCCCTGAGGACAGACTTTCGATACCCGTGGTTCCATCGACAGATGTCACGGTATCGCCATCATTTAAGTTGATGGTTTCACCGCTAAGCGGGCCGTAGTCGCTGGCATGAACGCAGTTTGCCATTAATCCAACTGCCGATAACACCAGGCCTGCGACGGTTGCGCGAACCCGTTGATCGCCCTGCGAGAGTTCTGACGTCACCACAAACATATTTCTCGCGATATTCCAGACGATGCGATAGCATTTATTCATAATTTATATCCTTATACGGCCATCCTGAACAACCTGGCGCTGAAAATTCTGCTGAATTAATTTTATTTTTTTATGTGGGGTATTTTGTCATTAAAACTGGTGCTGCAGGTATATTCTTTGTTTTGAAATTGGTGATTAAGGTGAAATAAAGCACTTACTGCATACAAAATCAGGATGGTCTGAATCTCTAAGAGCCATAACCGTTAAGCTGAGAAAGTTAGGTTAATATTGTTAATTAATATCCTTATTAATAATAAAAATATTAAGTGGCACGCTCAGCATCATGCTGAGAGGAGAATTGGATAAAACATAGAGGTGTTGGCACATACTGCGCAATTTTTTCAGTTGTCTCTGCGTTGATAGTGATCAAGTTAACAATACAATGTAAAAAATCAGTGATATATCTGCTTTGCATGGTTGTCAGGTTGTTAAATTCAGAAAAGATGTTATAGAAACAAAATGTAACATCTCTCTGGATCGGACAACGGATAACAACTATGAACAAATCAGGGAAGTACCTCGTCTGGACAGTGCTCTCCGTTATGGGAGCATTTGCCCTCGGCTATATCGCATTAAATCGTGGTGAACAGATCAACGCGTTGTGGATAGTCGTGGCGTCGGTCTGTGTCTACCTTATCGCTTACCGTTTCTACGGCCTGTACATCGCGAAAAATGTACTGGCGCTTGACCCGACGCGTATGACGCCAGCCGTGCGCCATAACGACGGTCTGGATTATGTTCCCACCGATAAAAAAGTGCTGTTTGGTCACCATTTTGCGGCAATTGCCGGAGCGGGTCCGTTAGTTGGACCGGTGCTGGCGGCGCAAATGGGCTATCTGCCGGGGATGATCTGGCTTCTCGCCGGGGTGGTACTGGCGGGTGCGGTGCAGGACTTCATGGTGCTGTTTGTTTCTACCCGTCGCGATGGTCGTTCCCTTGGCGAACTGGTGAAAGAAGAGATGGGCCCAACGGCGGGCGTTATTGCGCTGGTGGCCTGTTTTATGATCATGGTGATTATTCTCGCGGTACTGGCGATGATCGTCGTGAAAGCGCTGACCCACAGTCCGTGGGGAACCTACACCGTGGCGTTCACCATCCCGCTGGCGATCTTCATGGGGATTTATCTGCGCTATCTGCGCCCGGGCCGCATTGGCGAAGTGTCGGTCATCGGTCTGGTGTTCCTGGTGTTTGCCATTATTTCCGGCGGCTGGGTGGCTGAAAGCCCGACCTGGGCACCGTACTTTGACTTTACCGGCGTACAGCTGACGTGGATGCTGGTGGGCTACGGTTTTGTTGCCGCCGTCCTGCCGGTGTGGCTGCTGCTGGCCCCGCGTGATTACCTCTCTACCTTCCTGAAAATCGGCACCATCGTTGGTCTGGCGGTAGGGATTCTGATCATGCGTCCGACGCTGACCATGCCAGCGCTGACCAAGTTTGTTGACGGTACTGGCCCGGTCTGGACCGGTAACTTGTTCCCGTTCCTGTTTATTACCATTGCCTGTGGTGCGGTTTCTGGCTTCCATGCGCTGATCTCCTCCGGAACCACGCCGAAGATGCTGGCGAATGAAGGGCAGGCCTGCTTTATCGGCTACGGCGGAATGCTGATGGAATCCTTTGTCGCCATTATGGCGCTGGTTTCCGCGTGCATCATCGATCCGGGCGTGTACTTTGCGATGAACAGCCCGATGGCGGTGCTGGCTCCTGCGGGCACGGTTGACGTAGTGGCTTCTGCGGCGCAGGTAGTCAGCAGTTGGGGCTTTGCCATTACGCCAGACACCCTGCATCAAATCGCCAATGAAGTGGGTGAGCAATCCATCATCTCCCGCGCAGGTGGTGCGCCGACGCTGGCCGTCGGGATGGCGTACATTCTGCATGGCGCACTGGGCGGCATGATGGATGTGGCGTTCTGGTATCACTTCGCCATTCTGTTTGAAGCATTGTTTATTCTGACGGCGGTAGATGCCGGTACACGCGCCGCGCGCTTTATGCTGCAGGACTTGCTGGGCGTGGTATCACCGAGCCTGAAACGTACCGATTCGCTGCCTGCAAACCTGCTGGCTACAGCGCTGTGCGTGCTGGCCTGGGGTTACTTCTTACACCAGGGCGTGGTGGATCCTCTGGGTGGTATTAATACCCTGTGGCCGCTGTTTGGTATCGCTAACCAGATGCTGGCCGGTATGGCGTTGATGCTCTGTGCTGTGGTGCTGTTCAAGATGAAACGCCAGCGCTACGCGTGGGTGGCACTGGTCCCAACCGCCTGGCTGCTGATTTGTACCCTGACCGCTGGCTGGCAGAAAGCGTTTAGCCCGGATGCGAAAATCGGCTTCCTGGCTATCGCCAACAAGTTCCAGGCGATGATCGACAGCGGTAACATTCCGGCGCAGTACACCCAGTCGCAGCTGACGCAACTGGTGTTTAACAACCGCCTGGATGCGGGTCTCACCATCTTCTTCATGGTCGTCGTTGTGGTGCTGGGTCTGTTCTCCATCAAAACTGCGCTGGCAGCATTGAAAGAGGACAAACCAACTTCGAAAGAGACACCGTACGAGCCGATGCCTGAGAATGTCGAAGAGATCGTGGCGCAGGCGAAAGGCGCGCACTAATATTCTCTTAACCAACCAGCCCTCTCCTGAACGGGGAGGGCGTTTGTACGACAGGGAAACACTATGTTTGAAACACTCGCCAAAGCCGGGAAGTATTTAGGTCAAACCGCCCGATTAATGATAGGTATGCCGGATTACGACAACTATGTTGAACATATGCGCGTCACGCATCCGGACCAGACGCCAATGACCTATGAAGAATTTTTCCGTGAGCGCCAGGATGCACGATATGGCGGGAAAGGTGGCGCGAAGTGCTGTTGATTTTTTGCCGGATGGCGCTGACGCTTATCCGGCCTACAACATCGTATTGGCGTAATTTGCGTCGTAGGCCTGATAAGGCGAAGCCGTCATCAGGCAACCCGCACCATAATCACACCGTAAACGACTCTACCTTTTCGAATGCTGCGCGCAGTGTCTCCGGCGTTAACGTTACCGGCAGGGCGTGAATGGACTCCACCGTGCGCAGAGTGTGCGCAATCACTTTGTCGATTTCGGCGCGGTTATTGATGTCCACTTCCAGTTGAGCTAATCGGGTTGGCAGGTTGAATCGCTGATAAGCGGTAATTAACTGCGCCAGCACGTCATCTTGTCCCAGCAGCGCGCTCTGCACCAGGATGCCGTACGCCACTTTGGTGCCGTGTAAAAACTTCTCGGTTTGTGGGAGGACGGTCAGGCCATTGTGAACAGAATGCGCCGCCGCCACGCGTGTGTAGCGCTCACCCAGACCACCAACCATGCCGCCTCCGGCAATAATCGCATCCACCACATCGCAAAACGTGCGGCTTAGCGTGCCTTGTTGTTTGTCTGCCAGCGCCTGCTCGCTGCTTTCCAGCAGGACGTCGCGGATGGTCTGCGCGGCTTGAATACCCAGACGTACTGTCAATGGCAGTGTTTCCGGCTGAGGTGCGAGCACGACGGCTTCATACCACTTTGCCAGCGTGTCGCCGATCCCCGCCAGTAAGTATTCTTCTGGCGCATTGAGAACGATCCCGGGTTCGACCAGCACGAGGAAGTTCGCGTCAGCGAAAATTTCGAAATGTAGTGCCTGGCCCGCATCGTTATACCAGACAGAGAGCGGCGTCCAGGCAGCGCAGGTCGCCGCGATAGTAGGAATACCGACAAACGGCAGATCCAGACGACGGGCCAACGCTTTAGCGGTGTCGAGCAATGTACCGCCACCCACGCCAATCACCACACTGCGATCCTCTCCCGACTCTTTTGCCAGTTGGGCAACATCGGTTTCGCTGCAATGTCCCGTAAACAGCAGGCGTTTAGCCTCGGCAAGATGAAAAGCCTCTGGCAGGTAAGGGCGGGCCGCTTCGATGGCGTGTTCACCATAAACCCACACGGCGCGTGAAAGTTGGTCGGCAGTGAAAAAATCGTTCAGTCTCGACAGGCTGCCAGGATGGGAAAAATAGTTGGCTGGGCCGGTGACGACGCGAATTTCGGTATTACTCATGTTGTGTTGTCCTTTTGGCTGTCCTGTCCAGGCAGGTTATTTTTATATAGACGTCTGAACGTCTTGATTGCCAAATACTAGCATCGTGCTATAGTGGCTTCAACCACAACATCTCACGCTGGGATAACAATAATGAGTAATAACCCGCTGATTCCGCAAAGCAAACTGCCTAATCTGGGCACCACTATCTTCACGCAAATGAGTGCGCTGGCGCAGCAGCATCAGGCCATTAACCTCTCGCAGGGGTTTCCTGATTTTGACGGTCCACTCTTTTTGCAAGAGCGTCTGGCGTATCACGTCGCGCATGGCGCAAACCAGTATGCGCCGATGACCGGCGTGCAGCCGCTGCGCGAAGCCATCGCGGATAAAACGGCAGACCTGTACGGCTATAAACCTGACGCGAATAGTGAGGTGACTATCACGGCGGGGGCAACGGAAGCATTGTATGCCGCGATCACTGCGCTGGTGCGCCCTGGTGATGAGGTGATTTGTTTTGACCCGAGCTACGACAGCTATGCGCCTGCGGTTGAATTATCCGGCGGTGTGGTTAAACGTATCGCCCTGCAACCACCGTCTTTTCGCGTCGACTGGCAGGCGTTTGGTGCCTTACTCAGCGACCGTACCCGATTGGTTATCCTGAACACGCCACATAATCCTTCTGCCACCGTGTGGCATCACGCCGATTTTGACGCGCTGTGGCAGGCGATTAAAGAACGCGAGATCTTTATCATCAGCGACGAAGTTTATGAGCATATCTGTTTCGCCAAACAGGGGCATGCCAGCGTGCTGGCACATTCAGAGCTGCGGGAACGCGCTGTTGCCGTTTCATCGTTTGGTAAGACCTACCATATGACCGGCTGGAAGGTCGGATACTGCGTTGCGCCAGCCGCCATTAGCGCTGAGCTACGAAAAGTGCACCAGTATCTGACGTTTTCCGTCAACACGCCGGCTCAGCTCGCACTGGCGGATATGCTACGAGAAGATCCGGCACACTATCGCGAACTGCCCGCGTTTTATCAGAAAAAACGCGACGTGTTAGTGAACGCGCTGCGTGACAGCCGATTGGAAATTCTGCCGTGTGAAGGCACATACTTTTTACTGGTCGACTACAGCGCCGTTTCCTCGCTTAACGACGTGGAGTTTTGCCAGTGGCTGACCACTGAAGTGGGCGTTGCGGCAATTCCGCTGTCGGTGTTCTGCGCCGATCCTTTCCCGCATAAACTGATTCGCCTCTGTTTTGCCAAGCAAGAATCGACGCTGTTAGCGGCAGCCGAGCGTCTGGTTTCGTTATAGCTATTTCACAGTCCAGGCTTTGGAGAATCGACGGTCAGCAAACAACGCTTGCAGGCCGTTGATTTGCTTCAGGCGTAACACCTCGTCGCTGTCCATACCAAGATCCTTGCCAATTCTTTCTTCACTCCATCCCAGTTGCGATAGCTCGCGGACAATCTCGGACATGGCGTGGATTTGATGACGCCCGCGGGCGCGGTTGTGGCGAATGGTTGCCGCCATACGCTCATGGCGTTCGCGTTCTAAACAGGCAACCGGCAGATATCCTTTCAGCCTGGGCCTCAGTGAGGCTTTGGCTTTACCTAACTCGTGGCGGTGGAAACCGTCGACAATTTCGTACTCTTCAGCCGTTGAGTGAACCACTACAATGGGCTGCGTAAACCCGTCAGCTTCGAGGGACTTCAGCAGCAGCTTTTTCTCCGGTGGCGCAACGTTATTGGGGTTGTAGTCATTGGGTGAAATATGATCATTTTTAACCCAAAGTACGCAATCTACGGGCTCCTCGCGAAAGGGACTGACGCTGTGTATTGCCTTTCTGAATTCATTTATGGCTTCAATTCTTTCTGGTTCTGATAAACCAGAAAGAAAGCTGAGGAGTTCCTGAGTTAATCGTTGTTGCATAAGAGTCCCCATTCCTGGCGTTTTGTTTTCATGCGCTCATTGTAGCGTTGATAGTTTTTGGGTTTCGTTGGACTAAATGAGAGAGCCCGGCACCAATAGTCGTTATTCAGCAGGACCTTACAGATACGCCGCCATGACGGAATATCCACTGAACCAATATCTCTTTCCTGGGTTTGTGGGATAATCTCCATGCCTTTTTTCTTATACCACTGTAAATAGACGGCGATTTTATTGCGGTAATGTTCGGCGGTCGTTTCCGGCATACTCTTCAATAACAGCATGGCGTATTCCTGCCAGCTTAAATGTTCGGGTTTTAATATTTTGCGGTGACCGTAAAAATGGTTGTCCTGACCAGCATATATCCCGCCACTTTTTACCCCGCTGACGCGGGAGCACATCATTGCCCAGCGTTCAGGCTCAATAACATGGTAAAGCCACAGTCCCTGGCGTTGTTCAGGCCCAAAGGGTTCGCAGATACGCATGTATCGCGTGGGAACTCCCGCCTGATACATCAGGTTGTACAGGGGATTACACGGGAGCGTTGACTTCGCAAACCACGTCCAGATGTCAGCAGTTTTCCAGTCATAAATCGGATAAATATACCAGGTATGCCCGCCGGGGGCGCTGGTGGTCCAGGGTTTGTCATCGGCAAAACGCTGTTTTTTCGAGTTCGCAATGGCGACGAAACGATTATATGACTCATCGGCGCGTATCCCGACCATCATGGCGGCCGGTCGTTTCTGCGAAAACCATTCAGCGAACTCACGAACAAATTGCTCGAAAGTCATACCGGGTTGGTAGAAAGAGAAAAACTCGGGATCGGTAATGGCATCTGCAGGCGGTTGGCGAACCCATTGAGTACCCGGCTCCCAGCATTGCCATTCAGGCTGAAATTGTGACAGTGAATTTTGCGTCGTCAGCGGCAATGCAACCCAATAAAATTCTTCGATGACATCGGAATAATTCTCGCGTAGCGCCTGGACATAGTCGATCGTGCAGGAAAACTGAGCCTCCCAGTCGATAAATAAGACGTTTATTTTTTTCTGTAACTGGCGGGCAATGGCGGCGGTCAGATGCAACATCAACCCCGAATCTTTACCTCCAGAGAAAGAAACGCAGACACGCGGTAGAGTTTCAAGCGTCCAGGTAATGCGTTCCTGTGCTGCTTGCAGAACATTTTTATCCAACGGTATTTTATAAACAGACATATCAAATCCATATCGAATTTTTATTATTTGCAGCCATAATAAATGTCCGTAATAGGATAAGCTTTTTCTTGCAGCATGCAATATTTAAATATATTCATTATCTGCATGCTATTTTGTTATTGTATATTTTATATGAATTATAATGTGCTTTTAATCAT
>NZ_MVFY01000007.1 GCF_002042885.1 Citrobacter portucalensis | reverse complement strand
AGTGGGTATTAAGGGGTATCCCCCCTGCTTAGCATATTACCAGCACCGTTTTCGCAGACTTTCGTCATGAGCTCACATATAAGTATGTTGTAACTAATTTAGAACAAAAAAAAGCGCGGTCTAACACCGCGCAATGGATAATCAACTGCTACTACTTTTTTACTTTTTAGAATGACGTCCGTATACCGCCCAGGTGATGACCACACAAGCGACATAGAAGATCAGAAAGACTTTCATCGCATCGACCGGCGAACCAGTTAACGCCAGAGACGTACCAAATGCTTTCGGGATAAAGAAGCCGCCAATCGCACCAATGGCTGAGATAAAGCCCAACGCTGCCGCGGTGTCGGTTGCTGCTTCGCGCATTGCTTTCTCTTCTGAACCGCCTTCAGCTTTCACTCTGTCCATCGTCAGCTTGCGGAAGATAACGGAGATCATCTGGAAGGTTGAACCACTCCCCAGACCAGCCGTCAGGAACAATGCCAGGAACACCGCGAAGAAGGCGATAAAGTTGCCACCGACACCGTTTGATGGCAGCGTCAGGAACAGTAAGGCACTGAAAATAGCCATCAGCACGAAGTTCACCAGCGTTACACGGGTTCCGCCCAGACGGTCAGAGATTGCGCCACCCGCTGAACGAGCCAGCGCGCCAATCAACGGTCCAAAGAAGGCGTAATGCAGGATCTGTACCTCAGGAAACTGCGTTTTTGACAACATGGCAAAACCGGCAGAGAAACCGATGAATGAACCGAAGGTTGCCAGATACAGCAGGCTCATAATCCACAGATGCCCACGTTTCAGCACCGGCAATTGCTCTTTCAGCGACGCTTTTGAGGTTGCCAGTTCATTCATACCAAACCATGCAGCCAGCGTTAACACCGCAAGGAACGGTACCCAAATCCATGCGGCGTTTGCCAGATACAGCTGCGTACCATCCGGTTGTTCAACCCCGTGGCTACCAAATGCGGCAAAGATTGACAGTGAAACCACCAGCGGCGCAACCAACTGCATCACGCTGACGCCCATGTTGCCCAGGCCACCGTTCAGACCCAGCGCACCACCCTGTTTCTGTTTTGGAAAGAAGAAACTGATGTTTGCCATGCTGGACGCAAAGTTCGCACCGGCGAAACCGCACAACAGAGAAATAATAATAAAGGTACTAAACGGCGTGGAGGTATCCTGCACCGCAAAACCTAACCATACGCAAGGAATGATCAGGATACCGGTGCTAAACGCTGTCCAGCGACGTCCACCAAACAGGGGAACCATAAAGGAGTACGGAACACGCAGCAGCGCGCCGGACACCGAAGGTAATGCCGTCAGCATGAACAGCTGTTCAGTGGTGAAATCAAAACCGACTTTCGGTAAGTTCACCGCCACGGCGCTAAATAACATCCACACGCAAAACGCCAGCAGCAAGCAAGGGACTGAAATCCACAGGTTACGGCTGGCGATTCGTTGACCACGCTGCTGCCAGAAGGCGGGATCTTCCGGCCGCCATTCGGTAATTACAGCTCCAGATGCCCTTTCCGGGGCAGATGAGTGACTCATAGACACCTCTGATACTTGTTTCGATGCCTGCAACATTAGGGTTTACAGCTGGAGGTAAGTTGATATAAATCAAAGGAAAAGGTGTCATTATTCATGCCTAAAATTTATCATTACCCTAAATGAGTACATAACTTCGGTAAAAAAGATGTGGTTTTTCACGCTTCTGTCGCCCCCTACTCCCCCTCGCCCAGGATCTCTCCCTCCGCTGGCAATTAAGAGGTAGCCCGTTTGAGGTATGGGTATACTCCAGTGTATCGCCGAGAATAACGCCACTGCCTGCAGCAGAATCGTCATTCAATAAGGTTTTCTGTTCGACGAAAACCCGAAGGAACAAGTCACCATGTTTAAACGTTGTCTCTCCCCGCTTACGCTGGTCAACCAGGTGGCGCTGATTGTTTTATTGTCCACAGCCATCGGCGTGGCTGGTATGGCTGTCTCCGGCTGGCTGGTTCAGGGCGTTCAGGGGAGCGCCCATGCAATCAACAAAGCGGGATCGCTGCGCATGCAGAGTTATCGCCTGCTGGCAGCCGTACCGCTGGACGCTAGCGATCAACCGCTTCTGGATGAAATGGAGAAAACGGCGTTTAGCCCGGAGTTGACGCGTGCCGCAAAGCGAGACGGACAACAGGCGCAGTTAAAAGCACTACAGGATTACTGGCACACTGAACTGGCGCCGGGGCTTGCGCATGCGCAAACGCCTGATGCGGTAGCGCAGGATGTAACGCGCTTTGTAGGCGGTCTGGATAAGCTGGTTACCGCCTTTGACCATACCACCGAATTACGCATTGAACGCGTCGTCCTGCTGCATCGCCTGATGGCCATATTTATGGCATTGCTGCTGGTTTTTACCATTATCTGGCTGCGCGTGCGCCTGTTAGAGCCGTGGAAGCAGCTGCTGGCGATGGCGCGAGCCGTCAGCCAACGTGATTTTACCCAACGCGCGCGTATCAGCGGGCGTAATGAGATGGCCGCTCTGGGCTCGGCACTGAATAATATGTCGGAAGAACTGGCCGAAAGTTATGCCGTGCTGGAACAGCGGGTGCAGGAAAAAACGGCGGGACTGGAGCACAAAAATCAGATCCTTTCTTTTCTGTGGCAAGCCAACCGCCGCCTGCACTCTCAGGTGCCGTTGTGCGAACGCCTCTCTCCGGTACTGAACGGTCTGCAAAATTTGACCTTGCTGCATGATATTGAACTCCGGGTTTACGACCTGGAAGATGAAGACAATCATCAGGAATTTACCTGTCAGTCCAATGCCAGCTGTGATGAAAAAGGTTGCCATCTGTGTCCTCGCGGAACGCTGCCCGCGATTGACGGCGGGATCACATTGAAATGGCGGCTGACCGATGCGCATACCCAATATGGTATTCTGCTCGCCACCTTGCCGAACGGACGCCATCTCAGCCACGATCAGCAGCAGCTGGTTGATACCCTGGTTGAGCAACTGACCGCAACGCTCGCGCTCGACAGACATCAGGAGCGTCAGCAGCAGTTG
Organism: Citrobacter portucalensis; assembly: GCF_002042885.1. Taxonomy (GTDB): domain Bacteria; phylum Pseudomonadota; class Gammaproteobacteria; order Enterobacterales; family Enterobacteriaceae; genus Citrobacter; species Citrobacter portucalensis. The sequence continues at coordinate 276,441 of NZ_MVFY01000007.1, read as the reverse complement.
ATCGTGATGGAAGAGCGTGCCACCATTGCACGCGAACTTCATGATTCTATTGCACAATCGCTCTCTTGTATGAAGATGCAGGTTAGCTGTTTGCAGATGCAGGGCGATGCGCTTTCAGATAACTGTCGCGAGTTGCTCAGCCAGATTCGTAACGAGCTGAATGCTTCATGGGCACAACTGCGTGAGCTGTTAACCACCTTCCGTTTACAGCTCACGGAACCAGGATTACGACCGGCTCTGGAAGCCAGCTGTCAGGAGTACAGCGCCCGTTTTGGATTTACGGTTAAGCTGGATTATCAGCTACCGCCACGCCTGGTCCCTTCGCATCAGGCGATTCACCTGCTACAAATTGCGCGCGAAGCCCTGAGTAATGCACTTAAACACTCTCAAGCCAATGAAGTGGTCGTGACGGTGGTGCAAAATGGCAAGCAGGTCAAACTAACAGTACAAGATAACGGCTGCGGCGTACCGGAAAACGCCGAACGCAGTAACCACTACGGCATGATTATAATGCGCGACCGTGCGCAGAGCTTGCGCGGCGATTGCCGCGTACGCCGTCGCGAGACGGGCGGTACTGAAGTTGCTGTCACTTTTATTCCCGAAACAAACTTCACAGAAGTCCAAGGAGATACCCATGAGTAATCTGGAACCGGCAACCATCCTGTTGATCGACGATCATCCGATGCTGCGAACCGGTGTAAAACAGCTTGTCAGCATGGCGCCCGATATTACCGTTGTCGGCGAAGCCAGCAATGGTGAGCAGGGTATCGAGCTGGCTGAATCCCTTGATCCCGATCTGATCCTGCTTGATCTCAACATGCCCGGCATGAACGGTCTGGAAACTCTCGATATGCTGCGTGAAAAGTCACTGTCGGGCCGTATCGTTGTGTTTAGCGTATCCAATCATGAAGAAGACGTAGTTACCGCACTGAAACGCGGCGCTGATGGTTATCTGCTGAAAGATATGGAGCCTGAAGATTTACTCAAAGCCTTACAGCAATCAGCGGCCGGTGAAATGGTGCTGAGTGAAGCCTTAACGCCGGTTCTGGCCGCCAGCCTGCGTGCTAATCGTGCAACGTCGGACCGTGATGTCACCCAACTGACACCGCGTGAGCGCGACATTCTCAAGCTCATTGCCCAGGGGCTGCCGAACAAGATGATCGCCCGTCGTCTGGACATCACTGAAAGTACGGTAAAAGTCCATGTGAAGCATATGTTGAAGAAAATGAAGCTCAAATCACGCGTCGAAGCCGCGGTATGGGTACATCAGGAACGCATTTTCTGATAACGCGTTGATGCTTCATTGCTAACGAGGATCATTTTCCGAAACGGTAATAAACGGTTCGGTCAGTGATAGCGTGATCTCATTGGAAGAGACACGCTGGCCCTGCTCATCTTCTACCACCACAGACAACCGCCAGCGGTTTGTCGCGCCTTCGCTGCTGTCCCACTTCGGCATAATAATCGTCCAGCCTTGCGCGCTTCGGTTATCGCTACCCGCCGTTAAACTCAACGCCTGGGTATCACCCTGCCAGGTCAAATGGCGGATCCCATGCAAACTACGCACCTGCAGCTTCAGCGCCACCGTCTCACCAGACTTGAGATCCCAGGGCGGCGTGGCCAAAAATACCGACAATGTTTTACGCTGGCGATATTCCAGCGTCGGCAGATTGTTACGCTGCGGATCGTCATAACGACTGCCTCGCAGCGATCGGCTGTTTGCCACCTCGCTGACCATCAGTTGTTTTTTTAGCGGCACGCCAAAGCGGTAATTCAGCGTTAAGCCAAGGTTATTCTGGCTGACTCCGCTTTCGCCCTGCTTATGTTGTGCCGTCACGGTAATCAACGGCACCGGCGTATAGCTCAATCCCAGATTCACCGCCACAGGATTGTGGTACCCGGTTCCGGAATGAAACAAATCCACCCGGTCGCCAAAATACTGTTCCACGCTGACGCTGGTATTGAGGTGTTGATAGAACGGCATGCGCATTTGCGCAGTCAGGTCGTAGCCGCGGGCCATCCGTTGTTCCTGGGTTGCGGAACGCTCCTGCCAGGAGGACAACGGTTGGTAATAGTTAGCGGATAAGCGCAAGTATTCGCCCCACGCCTCGGCGCCAAGGCCTCCCCGGGGCAGATTTTCATCCAACAGGTTGTCATAGAAAGTGTTGTAACCCAGAAACCAGCCGTCGCGTACCCAGCGCTGCCCAATCCCCGCATTGCTGACTAAACCTTCGTCCTGTTGCGTCAGCCCCAACTGGCTCCAGGTTAAATATCGTTGATTGTCCTGCCATGGGATAAACCAGCCTCCCCGACTTCCGGTAAAGCTGCCTTCGTTATCCACCTGCAATCCAACGCTGGCGTTTCCCCAGGGAGAGAGCCAGGATTCCAGTTGCTGATTAACCTGTTCGCTGACCGTGTCACGCACCTGACCAAATGCGAACTGCTTCGCCTGTTCACCCGTATCAAGCCCGTTATCGGTCATGCTGGCTTCACCAAACGCTTTGACCATTTCGGCAAAGTGCTTTTCGCCTGCCCGCGACTCCGGCGCCATACCGAGATCGGGTAAGCCATCACTATTGTTATCGAAAGGGTTTTCAGCCTGGTGAATAAAAGATGTCCGTGCATTGGCAATACCGCCTGCCAATGGCAAGAGTGAGAATACAGCGAGAGAAAAATAAATATTACGGCTCAAATCGTCAGTTGTTTCTTACATCAATTAATTAGACACACTTAACCTAAACCATAACGTCTTCGGCTGTTAATTGCAGCCTTTATCCCCGTTTTCGGGATTTTCTGACATGGATAATTAGAGGTACCCACTCCTGCAACCATGCTTTCTTTCCCACATCAGGAACAGGGAGTAACATACACGCCAGGAATTATCCCTTCCATCTGACAACAGGAGTAATAATGCAAAAGATAGTGATCGTCGCGAACGGTGCAGCCTATGGAAGCGAATCGTTATTTAACAGCCTGCGTCTGGCCATCGCCCTGCGCGAACAGGATGCGGAACTCGACCTACGTTTATTTTTAATGTCGGACGCGGTAACCGCGGGATTACGAGGTCAGAAACCTGCAGAAGGATACAATATTCAGCAAATGCTGGAGATCCTGACGGCGCAAAATGTGCCGGTCAAACTGTGTAAAACCTGCACCGATGGCCGCGGGATCACGACGCTGCCGTTAATTGACGGAGTAGCCGTCGGCACGCTGGTAGAACTGGCTCAATGGACGCTGGCTGCAGATAAAGTATTAACCTTCTGATACACCGCTTCAGGCAAGCTCACTGAAAGTGTCGATAATTTCCGAATTTAATCGTAGATGGGCGCGGTTTCGTTGAACGTTAGCACGCCCTTTCAACCCTTTTGAGGTATTTTGTCACTTTTGTTTAATCGTTATGCCATTTTTTGATCAAAATCAGCATCCTGTTGCTCCCCCTTTGGTGTTATGCAATGAGTGAAATGTGAACAACATCACGCAGCACTTTCGACAGAAAGTACGTTGTTTTCAAGAACGGGGTGAAAAATGGCATTAGTGAAGGCGAGTTTAAAGTTATTTGGTGGTGATACGGTGGTAGTGCGCTGTTCTGAGCGCTGCCACATCCACCTGATGAGCGAGAAAAATCACGTCAAAGACACGCAGTCCGACATCTTAAGCGTGCAGGATCGTGATAACGCATGGTTAACCGTACCGTATACCGGCGTCTGGAATGTGCTGATCGACAGCCATAGCCAGTCGCTCGAGCATTCGATAAGTTTTATTGCAGCCTAAGCGTTAAACGCCCGATAAGCACTAGGCTTATCGGGCATACAACATCGGGCGATATTAGGCAAATCCTGGACGCATAACACCTTCCGGCAGGTTCTCTCCCAACAATCGTTTGACTGTGATCACCAGATCGTTAAGACAATCATCCTGCATCCCCAACTTGACCAGCTCTTGTTCCAGTGAGAACAGATACTGGGCATTGGTGCCTAAAGGTCCGCTCGCCGCGGCGATAAGCGGCGCAATCACCTGCGCGCGCGTATCTGACTCAAACAGCGGATGACGCGGATCCATAATAAAGACCAGCGCGTTTACCGCCCGACCGTCATCCAACGTCAACTGGCACCAGGTTGGTAGATAGCATCCGGTGATCATTTCACGCTTCCACAGCAGAGAAAGCTCTTGTTCCAGCGACGCGTCCGGCAAACGGTAGGCCACACCGGTGGTGCGTCCGCCCTCTTTCAGGGCCAGCATACGTCCTGGTTGACACGCCGTTCCTCGCCCCGCCGTCAGGCGCAGACAAAATGCACGGTGCCAGCCGACTAACGTCCCGGAACAGGACTCTTCAAACTCTAAGGCCGGGTTCCACATCAACGATCCATAACCGAAGATCCACACCGGTCCATCATCTGGTCGGCATGCAAGCGTGGCGGCCAGTGAGGCTGCCCGTTGTTCCGCTGACCAGAGTAGTGATTCTTCAATAGCACCAAATGCCGTCTTACAGTCGGCATTCAATAAAAAATCACGCGTTAACACCTTACACCTCCGCCACTGCTGCTTCCCTGCGACAACTTTTTTGACGCCTTCCGGGCTTTTTTGCTGCTCATTTTGAAACCAATAACTGGACGATAGGCAATTCACCGCTCGCTTGCAAGGGAACAAAGTGTCAACGGCACTTTATATCCTCTCGGGGTGGTACATCCTGCACTATCATTTGTATCAGTACGATCATCAATTTTTGTGGACGCTAAAATCTAATGTGCTGTTATTTAAATATTCTCTAAACAAGATATGCAATTTCATTCGCTCGGATGCAAAAAATGGTCCATGCCGTAAAATTACGTAAAATCAGATCGGAAATACCGAAAGTTCTGTTATTTTTTACATTCTTTAATACTTTTATAATTATAAATACCTGCAGAGATGGAGAATTAGTTCAATGACACACGTACATGAGGCGGTAAAAACCCGCCACAAGGAGACCTCTCTCGTCTTCCCGATTTTAGCACTGGTAGTACTGTTCTTATGGGGGAGCAGTCAGTCACTACCAGTGGTCATCGGCATTAATGCGCTGGCCCTTATTGGTATATTAAGCAGTGCATTCAGTGTTGTCCGTCATGCGGACGTATTAGCACATCGACTTGGTGAACCCTACGGGTCGCTGATCCTCAGCCTGTCCGTTGTTATTCTTGAAGTCAGCTTAATCTCCGCATTAATGGCGACCGGCGATGCTGCGCCTACGCTCATGCGCGATACGCTATATTCAATCATTATGATCGTAACCGGCGGCCTGGTCGGTTTTTCATTACTGTTAGGTGGCCGTAAATTTGCCACTCAGTATATGAATCTGTTTGGCATTAAGCAGTATTTAATTGCACTGTTCCCACTGGCCATTATTGTACTGGTGTTCCCAATGGCTTTACCGGGTGCGAATTTCACTACCGCACAAGCGCTGTTGGTGGCGTTAATTTCTGCGGCAATGTACGGTGTATTTTTGCTGATCCAAACTAAAACGCACCAGAGTCTGTTCATTTACGAGCATGAAGACGAGGGTGACGACGACGACCCGCATCACGGTAAACCGTCAGCACATAGCAATTTGTGGCACGCTGCCTGGCTTATCATTCATCTGATCGCCGTTATTGCCGTGACCAAGATGAACGCCAGCCCGCTGGAGACATTGCTGACTGAACTGAATGCCCCAGTGGCATTTACCGGTTTCCTAGTCGCATTGCTGATCCTCTCTCCTGAAGGCCTCGGCGCGCTGAAAGCGGTTCTGAGTAATCAGGTACAGCGGGCGATGAATTTATTCTTCGGTTCGGTGTTAGCCACCATTTCACTGACCGTTCCGGTAGTGACTCTGATCGCATGGGCAACCGGGAATGATTTGGTCTTTGCGCTGGGCGCGCCAGAGATGATTGTGATGGTTTCATCACTGGTACTGTGCCACATCTCTTTCTCCACCGGACGCACCAACGTGCTTAACGGTGCGGCGCATCTGGCGCTGTTTATCGCCTATCTGATGACGATATTTGCCTGATTAGTCTTTCTGATAGAACCCACGGCCCTTCTCAGGGCCGTTTTCTTTTACCGCTCACAGCTCCGGATAAACCTGTTGACCATCGACAAACGTTAATAACGACTCCGTTTGGTGCAATTTGTCTGCCGGAATAGCCATAATATCCTGATTAAGCACCGCAAAATCGGCGAGCTTACCTTCCCGCAAACTACCCCTCTGCTGTTCTGCAAAAGCCAGCCAGGCGGCATTTCGGGTATACATTTTTAACGCATCTTCCCGACTTAACTGGCGGGTGTCATGGCGTACTGAGCCGTCGAGTGCTTTACCTGTGACATGATACTCAATGGCATGCCACACTCCCGCAACGCCAATCCGCGTCGCATCTGTACCGCCAGCAACGATTACCCCCTGCTCTAACGCGGGTTGAACTGGTGATGATAGCGCCGCCACCGTTTTACCATTCGCGCGCTCAATGGCGGGAGATTCAAAATATGGCCCCATCTGGACAGAATAGGCCAAGCCGAGTTTCTTCATGCGGGTAATTGTTTCTGGCGTACCGGTATTGAGATGCGCAATAGACCAGCGTAACGGAGCAATGTCATACGATTTAGCCACCTCGCTAATGAGATCTAAAATCGCATCCGCACTGTCATCGGTATAGGCATGTATTTCTACGGCGACCCCTTCCTGGGCGGCAAGCTGGAGCACCTTAAATTGTTCTTGTTGGGATTGTGCAGAAGACTTAAATCCAGATGACATCCGTACGCCGTCATTCATTGCCATCACCAGGCTTTCACCGAAGCCCAGAAAGGCTATTCTGCCGTCATCGTGTATTGCCGGGCGAAATGCCAGACGTTGTTTAAACCATTCCGTTTCATTACCAGGCGGTGCGGATAAACGATATCCAACACGTATCCTGAGAGGTTGCTGCTGAAGTTTAAAGAAATCACGATAAGCTTGCTCATGCCCGGCAGAAGGATCGATAAACCCGACCACGCCGCGTTTATTTAAATAACGAACAAAGGCGTTAAGGTTCTTTTCAACATCGGAAGTCTGGCTAATCTGGGCGAAAAGCTGGTTAAAACTGCCAATGGTCCCGCGCAATTTCCCCGTTGCCAGCCCTTTGTCATCGCGTTCTATCACGATCCCTGCCGGAACATCCGGCTGTGGACTATTAAGTTTTAGGGTCTCGATAGCCTTTTGATTTAACAGGGCATAGTCATAAAGGCTTTGTATATACGCAGGATGCTGAGGCACCGCCTGATTCAGTTCCTGAACCGTCGGATCCCGTTTTTCAGCAAATTGTTCAGGCATCCATGAGCCAGCCACCGCCACCCATTGCGCAGTATTTTTCTGTGCCGCAGATTGCGACAATTTATTTAACGCATCGGGTAAATTTTTAGTATCAAACCAGTAGGTTTCAAATAAAAACGTCCTCCCACCCCGAATGCCATGCAGATGCGCATCAATTAATCCCGGAATAACGGTTTGCCCCGTAAGATTGATTTCCTTCGTGTTCGGTCCGGACCATTTTTTCACCGTTTCATTATTACCCACCGCAATAATATGCCGCCCTTTTACCGCCAGCGCCTGCGCGTTGGGTTGTTGTTCATCCATGGTAATCAGCTTGCCGTTATACAAAATAACATCGGCCTTGTCCTGAGAATGCGCCAGAAATGAAGTTCCGATCAGAATTGCGGCCAACGTTGCTTTGCGAATAGCCGGAGGGGGAGTATTAAAGCGAAGTCCCAGTTTACCCATCATATTTATCTACCTTTTCACGTGATGAAAATCAGGAAAGCTGATGCCGCACCGCTACGCTGGCGATTCGCGCGCTGGCTAGCAGACGTTCGAACGAATGCCCGCAACGCGCTTTTCCCGACAGGCCAAGCATTGTGGTACTGACGTAATCAGTCAGGCTGTCAGCCTCTTTAGGATGCCGCTGTGCGATAAAGTCGTGAATTTTATGTTCGGCAGCCGAGTAGAAATTCCGCGCGACCTTCCGCGCCTGCGGATCGTTACTGTGCGTGCCCTCCAGGACCAAACATCCCAGCGCATGCGGATCTGCGGCATAACGTCGCGCCGCCTCTTCAAGCAGATCGGTAAGACATGCAGAAACGGGTTTGTCGGGGCGAAGAATGTCATCAAAAGGGATCGCCTCAGTTTGTACGTAGCGGTCAAGAACACGTTTATAAAGACCGATTTTGTTCCCAAAAGCAGCATAGAAACTGGGGGGCTTGATCGACAACGCCGCGGTGACATCCGCCACGCTGACCGCGTCATAGCCATGTGCGTGAAACAAGGGTTGTACTTTGGCAACGGCCATTTCTGGATCAAAATTACGTGGGCGTCCAGGTGCACGAGTGCATTTTGTAGTATTCATTACAAATCCATTGACAGAAAACAGTGCACCTATTATATATCGATCACTACATAATTGTTCAAGGAGTACCTCATGTCTTCTTTTAACGGCAAGTCAGTTCTGGTTCTTGGCGGCAGTCGTGGAATTGGCGCGGCTATCGTGCGCCGTTTTGCCGCAGATGGCGCATCGGTTACCTTTACCTATTCAGGCTCCCCTGACGCTGCCAAAGCGCTTGCTGATGAGACGGGTACCCAGACAGCGCAAACCGATAGCGCCGATCGTAACGCCGTCATCAACCGGGTACGCGAAAGCGGCCCGCTGGACGTGCTGGTAGTTAATGCAGGCATTATTCTGTTTGGTGATGCGCTGGAGCAGGATCCGGATGACGTGGAGCGCCTGTTCCGGATTAACATTCACTCCCCATACTATGCGGCCGTGGAAGCGGCACGACAGATGCCTGACGGCGGACGCATTATCGTTATTGGTTCTGTGAATGGCGACCGTATGCCTCTTGCTGGCCTGGCCTCTTATGCGGTGAGCAAATCAGCGCTGCAAGGGCTGGCCCGGGGGCTGGCACGTGATTTTGGACCGCGGGGCATTACGGTAAACGTGGTTCAACCGGGTCCTATTGATACCGATGCCAACCCGGAAGATGGCCCACTGAAAGAGGTGATGCACAGTTTTATGGCGCTAAAACGACATGGCCGTCCAGAGGAAGTTGCGGGAATGGTTGCCTGGCTTGCAGGCCCTGAGGCTGGGTTTGTGACGGGGGCAATGCATACAATTGACGGTGCATTTGGCGCCTGACGGCCACCCTTAACACTTTTCTCAAACAGCAGTCCGAAGAGATATCTCTCCGGACTGCAATACTTTCTTAGTTCTCGGTATCCAGCTCGTCGAAGCTTTTAACCAAGTCATCAATCGCTTTAATCTGAGTCAGGAACTGTTCCAGTTTCGCCAGCGGCAGCGCGGATGGACCATCGCATTTCGCATTGGCTGGATCCGGATGCGCTTCAATAAACAGACCGGCCAGACCTACCGCCATACCTGCGCGCGCCAGTTCGGTAACCTGCGCACGACGACCGCCGCTTGCTGCGCCAAACGGGTCACGGCATTGCAGCGCATGGGTAACGTCAAAAATCACCGGCGAGTTGCCAGAAACTTTCTTCATCACGCTGAAGCCCAGCATATCCACAACCAGGTTGTCATAACCAAAGTTCGCGCCACGGTCGCACAGAATTACTTTGTCGTTGCCGCCTTCATGGAATTTGTCCACGATATTGCCCATCTGGCCCGGGCTTACGAACTGTGGTTTTTTCACGTTGATAACGGCACCGGTTTTCGCCATCGCTTCCACCAGATCGGTCTGACGAGCGAGGAAGGCCGGCAGCTGAATCACATCCACCACGTCAGCAACAGGCTGAGCCTGGCTGGCTTCGTGAACGTCGGTGATCACTTTTACGCCAAAAGTCTGCTTCAGTTCCTGGAAGATTTTCATCCCTTCTTCAAGGCCAGGTCCACGGTAAGAGTGGATGGAAGAACGGTTGGCTTTATCAAAGGAGGCTTTGAACACGTAAGGGATACCCAGTTTTTGAGTAACGGTTACGTAGTGCTCACAAATGCGCATCGCCAGATCGCGGGATTCCAGCACGTTCATTCCGCCAAACAGCACGAACGGCAGGTCATTTGCCACGTTGATGTCGCCAATGCTAACCACTTTTTGTTTCATAGGATCGCCTTAAACGGTAGGTAAAGTGTCATTAATCAATGCAATACAATTTGCTTGTGCGAAATAGTATTAATCTGCGCACGAATCATTTCACTGATCGGGTCTTCCGGACACTGTTCAACGAAATAACTTAAATCTGTCAGCGCAACATGTTCACACTCCAGTTGCGCGTAAATTAATCCACGATCGCGTATTTCATACGGATCTTCAGGATTAAACTGTAATAGTGCTTCGCTGGCACGCAACGCCAGCTCCATTTGCCGCTCTTCCATCAGCGATGATTTCAGCGTGTCGAGCAGCTTACGAATTACTTCTGCATTATCCGCCTCATCCAGGTCTTCGTTAAACAGCTCCGCGACCGGGCTGATATTCCCCTTCAGCCACACTTCCAGCGTGTGCTCATTTAACGTTTCGCCATTGAACGGATTGATTAGCCACATTTCGCCATCGAGCGATTCAATACGCAGGATGAGTTGTGTCGGGAAAATCACCGGCACCAGCGGCAGCTCCAGTCGGTTGGCAATCCACAATAAGATCGCACCCAGGGATACGGCGCTGCCCTGACGATTTTTCAGTACCTGATCAAGCCATAGTGCATCAGAAAGACGATAGACGCCGTGGGTATCCGTAAACCCCCATTCGCCGTAAAAAAGTGCCAGCAGTTTTTCCAGTTGCTCATCCTGAGACAGGAGCTGGCTAATTTCTTCTTGCGCCAGACTGACCAGACGTTCCAGTTCGTCATAGACAGTTTGTGTTGGAAAATCCAGACGGATAGACTCCGACGCCAGGATCATCCCATCACACAATGGCGCTTTATTAAATTCGAAATCAGCTAACGACCTCATGCTTACCCCAGTAACGGTATTTTTGTGGTGGCGAGTTTAATGATGATGTACAGCACCACCAGCGCCAGCGGAAAAGCGATTAATCGCGCCTGCTGACTGCGCGCCCGACGATAATCGAGCGCAATAAAACCCAAAACGATGTAAATGATAACCCCAAACAGCTTTTCAGTCAGCCATGTCCCGTGCTCAGTGAATGGCAGGATGTGCGCTTTAACCATTAACGCTACGCCGCTGAGTAATAAAACGGTATCGACAACCGGCGGCACGATGCGCGTCCAGCGCGCGCAGGCAAGGCGCGAGTCGGTGTAACGCCACCAAAATCGCAGGATCAGCAAACCAACCGAAAGCGCAATGCTGATGAGATGGACGTTGAGTAACACACCGAAGGTACTCATGATGGGATGCGTCCAAGCGTAATTCGCTCGTTGCCGCCATAGTCACGACAGGTTTCAACTGCCACGTAACCCGCACGAGTAAAGGCATCACGGACGGCCTCGCCCTGCTGCCAACCATGTTCCAGCAACAGATAGCCGCCGGGCGTTAACATGCGCTGAGACTGGTCGATGATATGCACGATATCCGCCAGCCCCTGAGCGCCCGCCACCAGCGCCGACAGCGGTTCAAAGCGAACGTCGCCTTGCGCCAGGTGCGGATCCTGTTCGTCGATATACGGCGGATTGCTGACAATCATGTCAAACTGCTGTCCCTGCAATGCGCTGAACCAGTTACTTTGCAGCACACAAACATTGTCGATGCCCAGTTGCTGCTTGTTGCGAATGGCCAGTGCCACGGCATCAGGCATGCGGTCTACAGCTGTCACTGCACAATCCGGACGCTCGGTTGCCAGCGCCAGCGCAATGGCACCCGTGCCGGTTCCCAAATCGAGAATACGACACGCTGAGGCCGGCAGGCGAGCCAGCGCCTGCTCCACCAGACACTCGGTATCCGGACGCGGAATAAGCGTGGCTGGAGACACAAACAGCGGCAACGACCAGAACTCACGCACGCCGGTTAAGTGCGCCACCGGCTCTCCCTGCTGACGCCGCTCCAGTAGCGTATCAAGCTGTTGACGCTGCGCCTCGGTTAACTCCGTTTCGCCGAAAGCCAGAATAAAGGTGCGCCCTTTGCCAGTAACGAACTCGAGTAAAATCTCGGCGTCACGGCGCGGGCTTTCGCTTGCCTGTAATTGGCTAATCGCTTCACGCAGCCAGTGCTGATAATCCATTAATCCTGCTCGGACAACGCCGCCAGTTGGTCGGCCTGGTATTCCTGGACAATCGGCTCAATGAGCATATCCAGTTTGCCTTCCATCGCTTCATCCAGACGGTAGAGCGTCAGGTTAATGCGGTGATCGGTCACACGACCCTGCGGGAAGTTATAGGTACGGTTACGATCGCTGCGATCGCCACTGCCCAACAGGTTGCGACGCTCAGAGGCTTCCGCCTGTTGACGTCTTGCCACTTCGGCCGCACGAATTCGCGCCCCCAGCACCGACATCGCTTTGGCTTTGTTTTTATGCTGTGAACGTTCGTCCTGGCATTCCACTACGATACCGGTCGGTAAGTGGGTAATACGGATTGCGGAGTCGGTGGTGTTAACGTGCTGACCGCCCGCGCCTGATGAACGGAAGGTGTCAATACGCAGATCGGCCGGGTTGATGTCCGGCAGTTCGGCATCCGGCAGTTCCGGCATAACCGCGACCGTACAGGCCGAGGTATGAATACGCCCCTGCGATTCCGTCGCAGGTACGCGCTGCACGCGATGGCCGCCAGACTCAAACTTCAGTCGCCCGTAAACGCCTTCGCCGCTAATCTTGGCAATGACTTCTTTAAACCCGCCATGCTCGCCTTCGCTGGCGCTCATGATCTCAACCCGCCAGCGACGCGATTCAGCGTAACGGCTGTACATGCGGAACAGATCGCCGGCAAACAGCGCCGCTTCATCACCACCGGTTCCCGCGCGCACTTCGAGGAAGGCGTTACGTTCGTCATCGGGATCTTTAGGTAATAGCAGGACCTGCAGATGCTGTTCCAGCTGCTCACATTTCTCTTTTGCTTCGCGCAGTTCATCCTGCGCCATTTCACGCATTTCAGGATCGTCGAGCATCATCTGAGCCGTCTCGATATCTTCCTGAACCTGTTGCCAGTCCGTAAAACAGCGAGATACATCGCTTAATTGCGCATATTCGCGCGACAGCGCACGAAAGCGATCCTGGTCTGCGATAGTACCCGCATCACCGAGCAGCGCCTGAACTTCTTCATGGCGTTCATGCAGGGCTTCCAGTTTGGCAACGATAGAAGGCTTCATAGGCGTAAATGCACCCTGTAAAAAATAAGATTGGTGTGCTGCTACTCCAGCCCGAGGCTGTCGCGCAGAATATTCAGGCGTTCACTATCCCCGTCACGGGCGGCCTGTTGAAGTGATTTGGTTGGTGCATGAATCAGGCGATTGGTCAGTTTCCAGGCCAGATCCTGCATAATGGCTTGCGCATCACCGCCCTGTTGAAGAGCGGCCAACGCTTTGGCGGTCAGTTCATCACGGATCTGTTCTGACTGACTGCGATACTCGCGGATAGTGTCGCTTGCGCCCTGGGCGCGTAGCCAGGCCATAAACTCGCTGGCTTCCTGCTCCACTATCGTTTCGGCTTCCACCGCCGCCGCTTTGCGCTGGGCCAGGTTATGCGAAATGATGCTTTGCAGGTCATCAACGCTGTACAGATAGGCGTTAGACAATTTACCCACTTCCGGCTCGACATCGCGCGGTACGGCGATATCCACCAGCAACATAGGCTGATTGCGGCGGTTTTTAAGCGCACGTTCCACCATTCCTTTGCCGATAATCGGCAGCGGACTGGCGGTAGAACTGATAATGATATCGGCATCCTGTAAACGCGCGTCTATATCACTCAGTGAAATCACCTCGGCGCCGACTTCATCCGCCAGCACCTGCGCACGCTCGCGAGTGCGGTTGGCGATGATCATCTTCTTCACTTTGTGCTCGCGCAGATGTCGCGCTACCAGCTCAATGGTTTCGCCCGCACCGACTAACAGCACGGTTACCGTGGAGAGCGATTCAAATATCTGCCGCGCCAGGGTACAGGCGGCAAACGCCACCGACACAGCGCTGGCGCCGATGTCAGTTTCTGTACGTACACGTTTTGCGACAGAGAATGATTTCTGGAACATGCGTTCCAGCGCACTGGCGTTCAGGTGACCTTTTTGCGAATCCGCAAACGCTTTTTTCACCTGCCCAAGAATTTGCGGTTCACCGAGCACCAGTGAATCCAGACCGCTGGCAACACGCATCAAATGACTGACCGCGTCGTTGTCCTGGTGCCAGTACAGGCTGTTGCGCAGATCTTCTTCATTGAGGTTATGGTATTCACACAGCCAGCGAACCAGCGCTTCTTGCAGGTTATCCTGCTCTTCAACGCTGAGATACAGCTCCGTGCGGTTACACGTCGACAGCACTACCCCGCCCTGCACCATTGGCTGCGCGAGCAGGCTGTCCAGCGCCTGATCGAGCGTATCCGGCGAAAACGTTACGCGTTCTCGCAGCGATACAGGTGCCGTTTTATGGTTAATACCAAGCGCTAAAAGGGTCATGTGTGCGGGAATAGTACCAGCGTTGATAAGGTTAGACTGGGTGCATCATACAGGATGCGTGCGGTCAATAAAAGAGACTGACCCCTTTTGGAGTAATAGCTTAGTGCACAAATTTAAGCGATTTAAGATAACTTGAACGTAGACGATGTCTGATGGCGGCGCTAGCATTAAGAGTTATAACTGCAACGTATCTCAAGGATTTGTCATCATTATGACCCTGCCTGATTTTCGCCTGATTCGCCTGCTGCCGCTGGCGGCCCTGGTTCTTACTGCCTGTACGCTCAACGCGCCTAAAGGTCCCGGTAAAAGCCCCGATTCTCCGCAGTGGCGCCAGCACCAACAGGAAGTTCGCGCCCTGAACCAGTATCAGACGCGTGGTGCGTTTGCCTATATTTCCGATCAACAGAAAGTGTATGCCCGCTTTTTCTGGCAGCAAACCGGTCAGGATCGCTATCGTCTCCTGCTGACCAACCCTCTGGGCAGCACTGAACTGGAACTTAATGCGCAGCCGGGCAACGTCGAACTGGTCGATAACAAAGGCAAGCATTACACCGCCGACGACGCTGAAGAGATGATCGGCAAACTGACCGGCATGCCTATCCCATTAAACAGCCTGCGCCAGTGGATCCTTGGACTGCCAGGTGACGCCACCGATTATAAGCTCGACGACCAATATCGTCTGAGTGAAGTGAACTACAGCAAAGACGGTAAAAACTGGAAAGTGGTCTATAGCGCCTACGACAGCAAAACCCAGCCAGCGATGCCAGCAAACATGGAGCTGTCCGACGGCTCCCAGCGTATTAAGCTGAAAATGGATAACTGGATTGTGAAATGATGACCCATTGGCCCTCTCCGGCAAAACTGAATTTGTTTTTATACATCACCGGACAGCGTGCGGACGGTTACCACACGCTGCAGACCTTATTTCAGTTTCTTGATTATGGCGACACGATAGATATTGCACCGCGTAGCGACGGCGAAATTCACCTGTTAACCCCAGTGGAAGGCGTTGCGCATGAAGACAATCTGATCGTCCGTGCGGCACGTTTGCTGATGAAAGCGGCATCTGAAAGCAATCGCCTTCCCAAAGGGAGTGGTGCGGACATCAGTATCGACAAACGCCTGCCGATGGGCGGCGGTCTTGGCGGAGGTTCGTCTAATGCGGCAACCGTTCTGGTGGCGCTGAATCATCTCTGGCAGTGCGGACTTTCGGTTGATGAACTGGCGGCACTCGGCTTAACGCTGGGGGCGGATGTTCCCGTATTCGTGCGCGGCCATGCGGCCTTTGCCGAAGGCGTAGGCGAAATTCTGACGCCGGTCGAGCCTGAGGAAAAGTGGTATCTGGTTGCTCATCCGGGAGTCAGTATTCCGACACCGGTGATTTTTAACGATCCCGACCTCCCGCGCAACACGCCAAAAAGGTCAATAAAAACGTTACTAAAATGTGAATTCGGCAATGATTGCGAGGTTATCGCAAGAAAACGTTTTCGCGAGGTTGATGCGGCGCTTTCCTGGCTGTTAGAATACGCGCCGTCGCGCCTGACTGGTACAGGGGCTTGTGTCTTTGCTGAATTTGACACTGAGTCTCGTGCTCGCCAGGTGCTTGAGCAAGCCCCGGAATGGCTCAAAGGCTTTGTGGCGAAAGGCGTCAACCTCTCCCCATTGCACAGAGCGTTACTCTAAATCCTTCGGATTTCAGGAAGATGGCGAAATGACGAATCGCCAGATGCATACAATTTCAGTATGTAACTGGTGTGAGGAATTGATGCCAGCGCAAATGAAACGCGAAAGATAAAGAGTAAGCCGGGCAAGCTGAGTTGCGGTGACAACGTCACCCTGTTCCAGACGTTGCATCGCGCTCTTTAATACACCGCATGGAGAGGATACTGCCTGGCCCGCACAGTTTTCGGCAGATTCTTTCCACCAATGGACGCATGCCTGAGGTTCTTCTCGTGCCTGATATGAAGCTTTTTGCTGGTAACGCCACCCCGGAACTAGCACAACGTATTGCCAACCGCCTGTACACTTCACTCGGCGACGCCGCTGTAGGTCGCTTTAGCGACGGCGAAGTCAGCGTACAAATTAATGAAAATGTACGCGGTGGTGATATTTTCATCATCCAGTCCACTTGTGCCCCTACTAACGACAACCTGATGGAATTGGTCGTTATGGTTGATGCGCTGCGCCGTGCTTCCGCAGGCCGTATCACCGCCGTTATTCCTTACTTCGGCTATGCACGTCAGGATCGTCGCGTACGTTCCGCTCGTGTACCGATTACCGCTAAAGTCGTCGCTGATTTCCTGTCCAGCGTTGGCGTTGACCGCGTCCTCACCGTTGACCTGCATGCTGAACAGATCCAGGGCTTCTTTGACGTACCGGTTGATAACGTATTCGGTAGCCCGATCCTGTTAGAAGACATGCTGCAGCTGAACCTGGACAACCCGATTGTGGTTTCTCCGGATATCGGTGGCGTCGTGCGTGCCCGCGCTATCGCTAAACTGCTGAACGATACCGACATGGCTATCATCGACAAACGTCGCCCGCGTGCGAACGTTTCTCAGGTGATGCACATTATTGGTGACGTTGCAGGTCGTGACTGTGTTCTGGTTGATGACATGATCGATACCGGCGGTACGCTGTGCAAAGCAGCAGAAGCACTGAAAGAACGTGGTGCTAAACGCGTATTTGCTTACGCCACTCACCCGATCTTCTCAGGTAATGCGGCAAACAACCTGCGCAACTCAGTGATTGATGAAGTCGTTGTCTGTGACACTATTCCACTGACTGACGAAATCAAAGCGCTGCCAAACGTGCGTACATTGACCCTGTCGGGTATGCTGGCCGAAGCGATTCGTCGTATCAGCAACGAAGAATCCATCTCTGCTATGTTCGAGCATTAATCGAGCCCGGCTCAAAAACCCGCTGCGGCGGGTTTTTTTATCTGCAATACTTATTTGTATGACTTATGCCTCCTTCACCTGCCATTTAGTTGACAGATGATGCGCTCATGGATGAAACATTATTGTGAACAGATTATTTTCCTCACATGTGATGCCTTTCCGCGCCCTCATCGACGCTTGTTGGAAAGAAAAATATACTGCCTCTCGCTTTACCCGTGACCTGATCGCCGGGATAACCGTTGGGATCATCGCCATTCCGCTGGCAATGGCCCTGGCAATAGGCAGTGGCGTTGCGCCGCAGTACGGCCTGTATACCTCAGCCGTCGCTGGGATTGTTATCGCCCTTACCGGGGGATCGCGCTTTAGCGTATCTGGCCCAACCGCCGCCTTCGTGGTGATTCTGTATCCGGTGTCGCAACAGTTTGGGCTGGCAGGCCTGCTGGTTGCCACGCTCATGTCCGGGATATTCCTGATCCTTTTCGGCCTCGCTCGTTTTGGCCGCCTGATCGAATATATCCCCGTGTCGGTAACGTTAGGTTTTACATCGGGTATTGGTATCACCATCGGTACCATGCAGATTAAAGATTTTCTTGGCCTGCAGATGGCCCATGTCCCGGAGCACTATCTGCAGAAGGTTGGCGCGCTGTTTATGGCCTTGCCGACCATCAATTTCGGCGATGCCGCCATTGGCGTAGTGACGCTGGGGATCCTGATTTTCTGGCCGCGCCTGGGGATCCGACTGCCGGGTCACCTTCCCGCACTGCTGGCAGGCTGTGCGGTAATGGGTATCGTGAACCTGACCGGCGGCCATGTCGCCACTATTGGTTCTCAGTTCCACTACATTCTGGCTGACGGCTCACAGGGTAATGGTATCCCGCAGTTGCTGCCGCAGCTGGTCCTGCCGTGGAATATGCCGGAGTCAAACTTTACCCTGAGCTGGAGCTCGTTACAGGCGCTGTTACCGGCAGCCTTCTCGATGGCGATGCTGGGGGCAATTGAATCTCTGCTGTGCGCCGTCGTACTCGATGGGATGACCGGCACCAAGCATAAAGCTAACAGCGAGTTGATTGGCCAGGGGCTGGGTAACATCGTGGCACCGTTCTTTGGCGGTATCACCGCCACAGCGGCAATTGCCCGCTCTGCGGCAAACGTCCGCGCCGGGGCGACCTCGCCAATCTCTGCGGTTATCCACGCGATTCTGGTGATCCTTGCCCTGCTGGTACTTGCACCGCTGCTTTCCTGGTTACCGCTTTCCGCCATGGCCGCCCTGCTACTGATGGTGGCATGGAACATGAGTGAAGCGCATAAAGTCGTGGATTTGCTGCGCCATGCACCGAAAGACGACATCATTGTCATGCTGATGTGTATGTCGCTGACGGTACTGTTCGACATGGTTATTGCCATCAGCGTCGGTATCGTTCTCGCCTCTCTGCTGTTTATGCGTCGTATTGCGCGCATGACTCGCCTGGCGCCGGTCAACGTAGACGTACCGGACGATGTGCTGGTGCTGCGCGTTATTGGTCCGCTGTTCTTTGCCGCGGCGGAAGGATTATTTACCGATCTCGAGTCGCGTATTGAAGGTAAACGCATCGTAGTCTTGAAGTGGGACGCGGTCCCGGTACTGGATGCCGGTGGCCTGGACGCTTTCCAGCGCTTTGTAAAACGTCTGCCGGAAGGTTGTGAATTACGCATCAGTAATCTGGAATTCCAGCCGCTACGTACCATGGCGCGCGCGGGTATTCAGCCGATCGCCGGGCGTCTGACGTTCTTCCCGAATAAAGATGCTGCGCTAGCAGATATCCGCTAACGTGTAGCCCGGCCAGGCTAAACGCCGCCGGATTGCAAATGACAGACAAAAAAATGGCTCCCTTACGTGGGTAATGCTCGTCAGTTAAGCATGTATGGTGAACATGTGATTCTTGCTCAGGGTTCCGTTCACCTCAGTGATGTCATTTCTCTGAAGCGCAGATACCTGTGAACGTGCAAGGGAGGCTCACCGCCGCCTCCCTTGCAACCCAGGCTCCCGGCGGGAAAATCGTCGCTGCGCGAGTTATTCGTCTTATGCCGTCTGCCTGTCGGGTCGGGGCCGAGCCTGCATCCATGCAGGCCATCCCCTCTGCCCGCATCCCTGCGGGCAGTCCCGGGCAGACGTCAACGCCTCATCAATTTTCAGCCGGACCAGGGTGTCGCTTCAGCGCTCTGGCTTTCAGCTATATCCGTTTTGCTGTTCACAGGTATTCAAGTAAAAGCTCAGGTGGTCAGGCGTGGCTGGTCCGGCTGAAAATTGCCGACGTGTTTCCGTAAGGCCGGGAGAGCCAGCATGGATGCTGGCTCAGGGCGCGCTTTGCAGGGACGATTCCTCGCGCCCGGCCCGGAAGCTTGGAGGAATAAGCGGAGGGTATTGCGTAGCAACAATTTTCCCGCCGGGAGCCGGGATTGTAAAGGGCGTGGCGGAGAACGCCCTTTACACGTTCACGGGAATCCGTGTTTCAGAGAAACAATGAGCATGAGGTGAACGGAACTCTATCTCCGGGATAGCATGTTCTTTACCTCCGCCAGTTTACTGAAACTGAGGCGCTAACTGACTGGCATTACTCCCGTACGTGGGAGCCATTTTTATAACAAGCTTATTGCTTACGCGTTCAACAGTTGCTCAGCCGTTGCCTTCACGCTTGCCAGCAGGACTTTAACATCCTCCAGACATACCGTCGGATTGAGCAGCGTTAGCTTCAGGCAGGTGACACCATCTGCTTCGGTCACGCCGACGTTGGCGCTACCAGAAGCCAGCAGAACGTCACCAATACGCTGGTTCAGCAGCGCGACAAATGCCACGTCGTCACTTTGCGGGCGGAAGCGGAAGAGCACGCTTGCCAGCTGCGGCTCCATCACCAGTTCAAGATGCGGCTGGGTTTTGACAAACTCAGCAACATCACGCGCCAGCGTCACACCGTTATCAATGATCTCGGCATACTGCTTTTTGCCCAGCGCTTCGAGGCCCATCCACAGCTTCAGCGCATCGAAACGACGCGTGGTCTGCAGCGACTTCGATACCAGGTTTGGTACGCCAGCCTCTTCATCGAAATCAGAGTTCAGGTACGCCGCCTGGTAACGCATCAGCTCGTAGTGGCGCGCATCTTTTAACAGGAACGCACCGCAACTGATGGTCTGGAAGAACTGCTTGTGGAAATCCAGCGTCACGGAATCCGCCAGTTCAAGGCCGTTCAGGAAGTCACGGTACTTCTCAGAAAGCAGTAACGCCCCGCCCCATGCCGCATCCACGTGCATCCAAATCTGATGTTCTGCAGCCAGCGCTGCAATATCCGCTAACGGATCGATTGCGCCCGCATCGGTAGTACCGGCAGTGGCGACGATTGCCATCACCTGCTCACCGTTGGCTTTCGCCTGGGCCAGCTTGTCTTTCAGGTCAGCCAGATCCATGCGTGAAAACGCATCGGTCTTCACCTGGGTGACGGAACGGTAGCCCAGCCCCATCAGCGCCATGTTCTTCTGCACGGAGAAGTGCGCGCTTTCAGAGCAGAACACTTTGATTTTACTCAGATCACCGGTCAGACCATCCTGCTGAATGGAGTGCCCCTGGCGAGCGAAGAAAGCATCACGCGCCAGCATCAGACCCATCAGGTTACTCTGCGTACCGCCGCTGGTGAATACGCCCGCATCGCCTGCCGGGTATCCAACCTGCTCACGCAACCACTCGATCAGCTTGATCTCAATGATGGTGGCCGACGGGCTCTGGTCCCAGGAGTCCATACTCTGGTTGGTGGCGTTGATCAGCACTTCCGCCGCCTGGCTAATCACCAGGCTCGGGCAGTGCAGATGCGCCACGCACTGCGCATGGTGAACCAACAAGCTGTCTTTGAGAAAGTATTCAACCGCACGCTCAATAGCGGCCTGGTTGCCCAGGCCCTGAGACGTAAAATTCAGGTTGATACGTTCACGCAGTTGCTCAACGGTTTTACCCTGATACATCTCAGGCTGCTTCAACCATTCAACGACCGCTTGCGTACTCTGCTCGATAGCGTCCTGATAAGCTGCAATGCTTTGCGCCGAGCCGGACAGAATCGGGTTTACGTCTGACATTCGATCCAACTCCGTTTAAACCGGCTTCACGCCAGCGCCCAGCAGGGCGTTTTCGAATTTATCGAGGAAGATTTCCAGTTCAGCGTTGGTGATCAGCAGTGACGGCAGCAGGCGCAGCACGCAACCGTTGCGGCCACCACGCTCCAGAATCAGCCCATTTTCGAAGCATTTTTTCTGCAGCAACGCGGACAGCTCGCCATCGGCCGGGTAGCAGCCCATGTGATCCTGCGCTTCGTTCGGCTTCACGATTTCCAGGCCGATCATCAGACCCAGACCGCGCACCTGGCCGATAACCGGGTAGCGTTTCTGCAGGTCAGCCAGTTTGCCTTTCAGCCACTCGCCCTGGGCAGCAACTTTATCGGCAATCTTGTCATCTTTGAGGATCTTCAGCGTTGTCAGACCGGTCGCCATCGCCAACTGGTTGCCGCGGAAAGTACCAGTGTGGTGGCCCGGAGCCCACGCATCGAACTGCTTTTTAATGCCCAGCACCGCCAGTGGCAGACCGCCGCCAACCGCTTTGGACATCACGATGATATCTGGCTCAATACCGGCATGTTCGAAGGCGAACAGTTTACCGGTACGTGCAAAGCCCGCCTGAACTTCATCGATGATCAGCAGAATGCCATGTTCCTGCGTCACTTTACGAATGCGTTGCAGCCACTCGACCGGAGCCGGATTCACGCCACCTTCACCCTGCACCGCTTCGAGGATCACGGCAGCTGGTTTACGCACGCCGCTTTCAACGTCGTTGATCAGGTTTTCGAAGTAGTAGGTTAATGCTTTAACGCCAGCGTCGCCGCCGATACCCAGCGGACAACGGTATTGATGCGGATACGGCATAAACTGCACTTCCGCCATCATGTTGCTGACCGCTTCTTTCGGCGACAGGTTGCCGGTCACGGACAGCGCACCGTGGGTCATCCCGTGGTATCCACCGGAGAAACTGATGATGCTGGAACGGCCGGTGACTTTCTTCGCCAGCTTCAGTGCCGCTTCAACAGCATCTGCGCCGGACGGACCGGTGAACTGCAGACAATATTCTTTGCCCTGACCCGGTAATAAAGAAAGTAAATATGATGAGAATTCATCTTTTAACGGCGTGGTAAGGTCAAGCGTATGTAACGGTAAGCCGCTTGTGATGACACTTTGAATGCTCTGCAGCACTTCAGGATGGTTATGACCAAGCGCCAGGGTTCCGGCACCTGCCAGGCAATCAAGATATTGATTATTTTCTACATCAGTAATCCAGACGCCCTGCGCTTTAGCGATCGCTAATGGCAGTTTACGTGGATAGCTGCGGACATTAGATTCAAACTCAGCCTGTCTTGCTAAAAAGGTATCATTGCTCTGTGGTAATGAATTAGCACTTAAAGTATCAATACGGACTTTATCCGTCATCATATCACTCCTACAACCAGGTGTAGATTAACGCCTGATTGAATAAATGGTTATAAGGATTACCTGTAAAAAAGCGCGGCTAATATATGTTGTTTTAGCTTAGGACTCAATCATTTATTTTTCGGCATTGAAAATAACAACTTTCCCCTTTAAATTCAAAGCGTAACAACTATTTACCATTACTAAATCCTAAAGAAATATATCTATTTAATTAACAATGTTGCAGCTAATTGCAACGCAGACAATCTAATAAAAACCATGGAATTTTCGTGTTTTTATTATTTTTTTACACGTTTTTACCATTAATGATGCTCGCGATATCTTGTGATGCCATGATTTTTCACTTATTTGTCGATAAATCGAATAAAAAAGTCGATCCCTAAATATAAATCACTTAGTATGGCGCGCTTATTTGCAGGCTATGTAGATAAAATTAATGCGCAGCACCCGATAACGCGTACAGGCGACACGCGTTATCGACAACAGGTATTCCCTGGGTTGTCAGCAGAAATGTTCGCGGGCGGACATTTCGTAAGGCGAACTTCGTTCCCTTATGCCGAGAATGAAAATTTTCTAGCCATACTTTTATGGCGCCCTGATATGAGATTGTTATGACTCGCATTTATCCACCATCCGTCGTTGCCAAATTTGGCGGCACCAGCGTCGCTGATTTTGATGCGATGAACCGCAGCGCCAGCATTGTCCTTGCTGATCAAGATGTCCGTTTAGTCGTTTTGTCTGCTTCAGCAGGCGTGACAAACTTACTGGTTGAGCTTTCTGAAGGTCTGGAAACACATCAACAATTAGATAAGATTGAGACTTTACGCGCCATCCAATACAACATTATTTCCCGCCTGAAGCAGCCGTCCGTTATCAGCACGGAAATCGATAATCTTCTAAACAATATACGTCGACTTGCACAAACGGCGATGGTTTCGCCGTCTGATGCGTTAAGCGAT
This sequence comes from Citrobacter portucalensis, assembly GCF_002042885.1. GTDB lineage: Bacteria > Pseudomonadota > Gammaproteobacteria > Enterobacterales > Enterobacteriaceae > Citrobacter > Citrobacter portucalensis. Next base: position 252,541 of record NZ_MVFY01000007.1, on the reverse strand, counting down.
GAGTTAGTCAGCCATGGCGAGCTGATGTCCTCGCTACTGTTTACTGAAGTCTTACGTGAACGGCATGCCGAGGCCGGGTGGTTTGACGCCCGCAGCGTGATGCGTACTAACTCGAACTTCGGCTGCGCCGAACCCGAGCTTGGCACACTGCACCACCAGGTGGAGACTCACCTGCGCCCTCGTCTTGAGCAAGCGATTATGGTGACTCAGGGATTTATCGGGCGTGATGCCGCAGGACACACCACAACGCTTGGACGCGGCGGTAGTGATTACACGGCTACGCTTCTCGGTGAGGCGCTTCACGCCACACGCGTTGACATCTGGACCGACGTTGCAGGGATCTACACCACCGACCCACGCATTGCGCCGCGGGCCAAACGAATCGACCATATCTCATTTTCCGAGGCCAGCGATATGGCCGCCTACGGTGCGAAGGTCCTCCACCCGGCGACACTGCTCCCGGCAATGCGTAAAAGCATTCCGGTCTTTGTTGGCTCAAGTAAGGATACTGCCGCCGGAGGTACGCTGGTGCACAACACCACCGATAATCCACCTCGCTATCGCGCGCTCGCCGTGCGTCGTAAACAGACGCTGTTGCGGTTACACAGTCTGGAGAAGCAACCTTCCTGTTCTTTCCTGGCGCAGTCCTTCGCCATTTTAGCTCGCCATGCGGTCACGGTGGATTTGGTTACAACCTCAGAGAATAGTATTGCGCTGGCGCTGGACGCCACTCATGCAACCTCAGGTGAAGACCATGTGTTGACCACCGCATTGTTTACCGCCTTGTCCTCCCACTGTCGTGTGGAAGTGGAAACCGGGCTGGCGCTGGTCACTTTGGTGGGGAATCAACTCACACAGGCTGCGGGAGTTTGCAAAGACGTTTTTGCCTGGCTTGAAGAGCATACGGTACGAATGATTTGCCATGGGGCGTCAAACGACAACCTGAGTATCCTGTTGCCGGCTGACAATGCAGACAGCGCGATCAAAGCGTTACATTATCGGTTATTCGAATAACGCTTCTTTGTAGTATGCCACCAAGGGTAGAAGTCGTTTAATCCAGTACTGACGAACAAGCAGAGCCCTGGTTTTTAAACCAGGACTTTGTGTTCAAACAACTGCACTCCGAGTTGGGAGAGCTATTTAGTTATGCCGATGATTGGTATCACCGCGACGGCAGCGTTTGTCATAGTGGCGCACCCACCAGTAACGATCGCTGATTTGTTCGTGCCCCCCCACTCTGGCACCGGCCAACCAGAGGACTCCACCAACAAAAATACTGAGCACGGCACCATGTGCGAAAAACTGTGGCAGATTAAATTGCGGCAGTTGGTTTAAAATAGAGTAACCAACACCACCCACCATCACCACCAACCCTAAAGCCATGAGCACGTTACCGAGTAACGAAGCGTTTTTGCGTTTCATGTGTCACCTCCGGAACTTTGGGTTGTTACAGGGAATACCCCTAATCCTTATGTGTAAAGTATAGACAACACTGCCGTTCGCAAGTGCGGGAGCGATCACAATTACAAACACTCATGCAACAAAACTTTACAAATAAGCCACTGAACACACTCATTTTCTAATAGTCCATTTGTGCAATTATTCAGCTTTTGGCGATAAGCACGCAGTTTTTTGTCAACAGCAGCGTCAGACAGTAAACTACACGTCGTTTATCGAAACACTCAGGACAAAACACGTGGCGATTAAATTGATTGTCGGCCTGGCAAACCCCGGCGCAGAGTATGCGGCAACGCGACACAATGCAGGCGCATGGTATGTCGATCTGCTGGCAGAAAGATTACGCGCTCCCCTGCGCGATGAGCCGAAATTCTTCGGCTACACCTCCAGAGTTACGCTTGAAGGTGAAGACGTCCGTCTGCTGGTGCCAACCACATTTATGAATCTGAGCGGCAAGGCTGTCGGTGCGATGGCCAGTTTTTATCGTATTAACCCCGATGAAATTTTGGTCGCACACGATGAGTTAGACCTGCCGCCAGGCGTTGCCAAATTTAAGCTTGGCGGCGGTCATGGCGGACATAATGGCCTGAAAGACATCATTAGTAAGTTAGGTAATAACCCCAACTTTCATCGTTTACGCGTTGGAATTGGCCATCCGGGCGATAAAAACAAAGTTGTCGGATTTGTTTTAGGCAAACCGCCTGTTTCAGAACAGAAGTTAATTGATGAAGCAATTGACGAAGCGGCACGTTGTACCGAGATTTTGTTCAAAGATGGCCTGACCAAAGCGACGAGCCGGTTACACACCTTTAAAGCGCAATAAGCAGCGATGTGCGGCATTTTTCTCGCGTGCTGTGTATAATAGGCAAAGTTATTTACATTTCTACAATCTGTTTTCCATAACAGGTTGAATATCAAAAGATTAAGGTGATTTAAACATGGGATTCAAATGCGGTATCGTCGGTTTGCCAAACGTAGGCAAATCCACCTTGTTCAACGCGCTCACAAAAGCGGGTATTGAAGCGGCAAACTTCCCGTTCTGTACTATCGAGCCGAACACCGGTGTTGTCCCGATGCCCGATCCGCGTCTGGATCAGCTGGCCGAAATCGTCAAACCGCAGCGTATCCTGCCAACAACGATGGAATTCGTCGACATCGCCGGTCTGGTAAAAGGCGCGTCTAAAGGTGAAGGCCTGGGTAACCAGTTCCTGACCAACATCCGTGAAACCGAAGCTATCGGCCACGTGGTGCGTTGCTTTGAAAACGACAACATCATCCACGTTAATAACAAAGTGGATCCGGCTGACGACATTGAAGTTATCAATACCGAGCTGGCGTTGTCCGACCTCGACACCTGTGAGCGCGCTATCCATCGCGTGCAGAAGAAGGCCAAAGGCGGCGACAAAGACGCTAAAGCAGAACTGGCTGCGCTGGAAAAATGCCTGCCACAGCTGGAAAACGCTGGCATGCTGCGTGCGCTGAAAACGCTGACTGACGAAGACAAAGCGGCCATCAAATACCTGAGTTTCCTGACGCTGAAGCCAACAATGTACATCGCTAACGTCAACGAAGACGGTTTTGAAAATAACCCGTACCTCGATAAAGTGCGCGAAATCGCGGCTGCCGAAGGTTCTGTTGTGGTTGCCGTTTGCGCTGCCGTTGAAGCTGACATCGCAGAACTTGATGATGCTGACCGTGAAGAATTCATGGCTGAAATGGGTCTGGAAGAGCCGGGCCTGAACCGCGTTATCCGTGCTGGCTACGAATTGCTGAACCTGCAGACCTACTTCACTGCTGGCGTGAAAGAAGTCCGTGCATGGACCATTCCTGTCGGTGCCACGGCTCCGCAGGCAGCCGGTAAAATCCATACCGACTTCGAGAAAGGCTTTATCCGCGCACAAACCATCGCGTTTGAAGATTTCATCACCTATAAAGGTGAGCAAGGTGCGAAAGAAGCTGGGAAAATGCGTGCCGAAGGTAAGGACTATATCGTCAAAGATGGCGATATCATGAACTTCCTGTTCAACGTCTAAATAAAATTTGTTGTCTCGTGAGGTTTCATCGAATCTCATGAAAATCACAAAACCCTATAAAATCCACGCAATTGCGTGGATTTTTCATTTCATAATGTCTCAACTTATTGAACAGGCCCCGTCGTGAGGAAAGAATTTGTCTACGAGCGTGGGGTCAGTCCAACCAGCAGGATTGCCAGGCAAACCACTGGTTGCCTGGCAAAAAGGTCAGGAGACGATTATCAGAAGTTCCATTTCGCGCCGATCATTGCCGCACTGTCATTATAGCCTTTATCACCCACCTGCACGCCGACATTGCCCCACAGGTTGAAACGTGGGCTGACCTGCCCTTCGACACCCACTTTCACCTCACCCAGGTTTTTCGTTCCGGCCTGGCTGACGTTAACGCCGTCCATCCGGGTGCTGAAATCACGGGTATTGTGCAGCCAATTAACTTCGGCAAACGGCTGGAACTCACGCGCTTTACCGTTATCGAGCTGGCTGTGGCCTTTGATCCAGGTTTTCACACCAAGTCGCGTTTGCACATTACCGTCACCGCTGCTGGTGATGCGGGTGCCGTTGCTTTCACGGTGATCGTCGGCTTTCACGCCCATCCACACGGCCTGTGCCTGCGGCTGGATATACCATTCGTTGGTCGAACCTTCACGCGTCTGGTATTCCCCCATTTTCCAGGTGTAGCCGGTTTCCACCGAGGCGTTCACCCCTTTCGATTTATAGGATTCGCCCTGCAGACCTTCACCCTTCACGCTGTTGTTAAACCAGTTGTACTGTGCCCAGGTATCGACATACAGCCCGCTGTGCGTCTCGTCGTTGGCATACCAGGTTGAGTAAACCCCGGCGGAATAGCCGTTCACAGACCCTTTCGAACCATACTGCGTACGTGACGTGTGGGTATTGCTGTGGTCGTTGCCGTAACCGGCCATCAGCCCAAGATGCCAGCGGTCAAGACCACTCTGGCTCCACTGCGCCACATCACCGCCCAGTTGAACGGCGTAACGGTTGCTCTGCGTTTTGAGCTGCCCGCTGCCATCACGCCAGTTGTTGTGGCCGCCCACGTGACGCATCCACATGCTGGTGACTTTTTGCTCGCCGGTTAACGCGTCGATGAACTGTGTTTCACCCAGGCGATCGTGCAGACGGGTCACAAACAGGGTGTTAGCCGCCGCCAGGTTTGCGGTGTAGCTGCCGCCTTCCGGACGCAGATCCGGCGTTTCTTTATCACCCGGATCCGTGCCCGGGTCCGTTTTGCTGCTGTTCAGATACCAGTTACTGCTGTTTTCACCGGTACCGCGGTTCAGGGTGTAGTCATACGCCCCGGCAACAATACGGCCTTTCTGGGTGAAATCACCGTCGGACGCCCCCTCAACGGTAATAACTTCAATACCGTTGATGGTCGCCGCCCCTTTGCCCCCGGCGTTTGTCACCGTGACATACGTGTTGCCGGAGGTATCGCCTTCCACCACCAGCTTATCGGTGACGGATTTATCGTCGCCAAGCGCGGTGTTAAGTGACAGCAGCCCATCGTTGCCCGCATAGTTACCCTTAATCACCAGTTGGTTACCGGCTTGTTGACCGGACACACCGGTGGCCATCGTACCGTTGTTGGTGACGTTTCCGCCCACCGTAAATGTGTGCGTACCTATACTCTCAGCGGTGCCAACCTGAAGCAGACCAGCGTTGTTGATATCACCTGCCACGCCGCCAAACCCGGATAACGTTCCCTGTTCTGCGATATTGACCTGCTTGCTGCTCAGCACCACTGAAGCAATCTCGCTGCCCAGCTGCAGGCCCCCCTGCTCAATGCGTGTGGCACCGGTCCACTCGGCATTCTCGCCCACGGTGATGGTGCCACTGCCGAGCTTGGTAACGCTGCCCGCACCGGAAACAATGTTGTTCAGGTCCCAGCTACTGGCGCTGTTGAGCACCAGGGAACCGGCGTTTTTCACCGCCGCATCGCCCAGATGTTCAGCCACGGACGCGGTAAGCTGCGATCCACCATCAATGTCAAAGGTTCCGGTAAACTCGCTGTTGTTACCGGCCAGCACCACATCGCTGTCGGTCAGTTCAACACTGCCGTTATCGCTGATGGCGTTGTACAGTACGCCTGCGGCATTGCTTAACGCCAGCGTACCGGCCGCCACGATGTCGCCGGTGCCGAGGCCCAGCGTGGAGTTCAGCAGCGCCGTTGCCCCTTCGGCAATAGTGGTTTTCGCTGCCAGAGTGCTGTTTTCAGCCGTGACAGTCAGCATTCCGCCATTCAGGTTGAGCGCGCCGCTACCTGTTAAAGTGCCGTTAGCCTCGCCACCGTCCGCAATCGTCATGCTGCCACCATTAATGTTCAGCAGAGAATCGACAGTAGTAGTCAGTTTACCGACCGTCTGACTGTAGCCGTTCATATCAAAACCGGTGTCAGATGCCAGACTCAGTTCGCTGGTCTGCCCCAGCACGTCGTTGTTCTTCATCAGCAGGTTGCCGCTGCGCACATCGGTGACACCGGTGTAGTCGTTATCCATATTGGAGAGAGACACGGTCTGGCCTCTGGCACTGTCGAAGGCCAGGTCTCCTGAACCGGTGACGCGGGCGCTGAGGTCAGCGGCATTACCTGTTTTACCGTTAGCATCCAGCACCAGTGCGTTACTGCCGGACGCCAGCAGTTCGACCTGCGTCAGCCCGTAGTTGATATACAGCCCGTCGTCGTTTTCGCCACCGGTCAGGCGGTAATCGTAAGTGCCTTTGGCCACCACGTCGCCATTCTGCTCAATGTCAGCCACCACGCCATCGCTGATAACGTTGCCGTCTTTGTCGGTTAACGTCAGGTTGCCCGCACCACCCTGCACAGCGGTGTCAGAGGTGACCAGTTTGATCAATTCCTGCGCGTCGTCCTGTTCAAGCAGGGAGAGCGTCGTATCCGTCAGCGGACGATCGTTGCTGACGCTGCCGGTATCCACCTGAACGGTCCCGCGACCACTCAGATCCATTTCACCCGCATGGATCGTACCATCCGCTTGCGTTTTGCCCGGTGTAACACCGTCGAAGCTCACCGTGCCGCCGTTAAACGCCAGCCCACCGATATTCTGTTCGCCCTTGCCAACATGCGTGATGCTACCTTCACCCGCGATCAGCCTCGCCTGAGTCAGCGCCTGAGTGTTCAGTCCGGTCAATTCATAGGTGCTGTTTTGCAGCGCAAGCGTGCCCTGGAAACCGTCTGCGGCATTGTTAGCGGTAAAATCAAACGCCTTGCCGGACGCATCCACAGACACGCTCCCGGTTCCCGATAGGTGACTGTTGAACTCTAGATCGCCGGTCGCGTTCAGTTGCAGCGTGCTATTCGCATCGATGCTGTAACCCGTATTTGATGCATCATCTTTCGAATCACCCAGGGCGAAGTCGACGTCATTGACGGTAAACACCGAGTTGCTGGTCAGATCGATATGCTCCATGCCGGTAATAGCGTCGGCACTGTTCAGGCTGTACTGCGCGTTCTGCAACCGGAGCGTGTCTTCGCCTTCTCCGCCATTCAGGCTGGTGAAGAGCGACGTTTCAGTCGTCTTGATGTCTTTCAGCACGAAGAGATCGCTGCCGTCACCGGTGGTGATATCCGTTGCCGTACTGCCGGACTCCAGCGTGATGGTATTGTCACCACTCAGTAAATTCACCATCCCAGTGATGCTGGCTTCCGCGGCATTGGTAAAGGCAATACCCTTACCTTTGACGATTTCCAACGCTTTTTGCGAAGCATCCAGCGCGCGGATCACCCCTTTATTAAGGAAACTTTCCAGTGAGCCGTTATCTGCATCGACCACCGCATGCGAGGTGGAAACCGACGTCAACTCGCCCGACTGTTCAATATTTTTCGTGGTCCCGCCGACGACCAGCGCTTCTGCACCATCGCGGTCCAGCACGTTCACGCTGGCACCGGTTTTCAGGTCTGCGGACGAATTGGTGACGATCCCTTTGCCGCTCGCCTGCTGGACGTTGATGACCAGGTCGCGCGAATCGGACATATCCAGAGTCTGATTGGTTTGCGAACCATCAATGTTTTCAAACAGGATACCTGTGCCGCTGCCAGTGACGTTGATGGTGCCAGAGTTGATCCGATCCATGGAAGCCCCGGTATGCACACCAACGCCGTTTCCGACGGTAATGTGGGTCTCTTTGAGTTGAATACCGGCAAGGTTGGCCTGGTTTTCAATGGCGTTACCGCTGCCGCCCGCGGCCATCGTGATGGTTGCGCCATCAACGACCAGCCCTTTCGCCCCGCTTGCCAACAGAATGGCGTGCGCCGTGCCGTCAGCGGTAGTTTGCCCTTCACCGGTCAGGTTAAGCGTTGCGTCGCTCCCGACCAGATACGCCGCGGTGCCATCGGTGGCAGAAACTGTCGCGATATTGTTCACCACGGAATCTGCGCCCTGAATATTGACCGCCACGCCATTCACCTGAATATCGCCGTCATTGTTCAGCGTACCGCCGGAAATCAGCACCCCGGTACTGTCAGGCTGATCAAAGTCAATGGTACCTTTGTGATTTAGCGTACCGCCATTGCGGGCGATATAGCCGAAAGCACCGTCAGCGGTGTTGGCCGTTTCAAGGGTGGCATAGCTGGTTAATACCGACTCACCTTTTTTGGCTTCTACGACTTCGCCGTCCAGGGCATAGTAGTTTCCGTCAACAACGCCCGCCGTTGTGCCCTTACCGGCGACTTTAACAATATCGGCATCCGCCGTGATTATCCCCGTCGCGCCGCCTTCAATGCGAACACCAGTTGAGCCTTCGCCTATAATGCTTAACGCCAGCTTGCCGGAGTTAAAACTGCTGCCTGCGTCCGTCGTAAGGATAATGGTGGAGTTATCACCCGTTGCATTCATTTGTGACATATTGGTGTTGGAGCCATCAAACGCAGCGCCGCCATCGACGCGATAAAGCGTCGAATCTGTCGTCGAAACCGTTTGATTACTCGTGGAATTATCGATAATTGACGCTCCAGAACCGTAGATGTAATACCCTGTCTGGTGACTCCCGTCATTGAAAGTGACCGTTCCGTTATCCACCAGGGTGATAGTGCCTTTATCACGCGCCTGCACACCGATGGCATAATCGCCATTGAGATTGACTTCGCCTGATACTACCGCGAGGGCATCCTCACCGCTTGCCCGGATACCGTAGTTAGCGTAATGCGTACCCTCATCAACACCGGAGTTGACGTTAATGACACCAGCGTGCGTGATTTTCCCACCGGCTTCCACATCAATACCGATACTGTTTTGCCCGTTCTGATTGATAATGCCTTTGTTCACGACCCGGTTTTCACTGGTACCTGATTTTACGTTGAGCCCCACGTTGGCAATCGAGGATTCGCCAGGCAGTTCGCCATTGATCTCTATCGTGCCATTTTGATTCAACGTCGCGGTATTTTTAACAACGATGGCTGTTGCGTTCGTTGTCTGAGAACCTATTACGATTTTTGAGGCCGCATCTCCGTTATACGTCGCACTGCCTGATAACAGAACACCGATGGAGTCTCCCGAAATACGAAGGTCGTTAGTCGCATCCGGACCCTCACGTTGAGCCTCCCGGCCAATGTACAACATGCCGTTATGGTTGAATGTTGATTGCTGGCCGGCCTCAACACCTGTTGTGACCGGTGTGCCAGTGGTACTCGTCTGCGTTGTTGATGCGACATTGATCGTGCCATCATTTGTCAGCACCGCAGACGAAGAGAGTAGGACACCTTTATTACTGTATTGAGAAGAGCTCGTTGCCAGGTTAATCACGCCAGTGGCATTGTTATTAATAGTGGATGTGCCGTTTGCCAGGATAGCCGTGTGCTGGCCTGCTGCGACTAATGCTGCGCTCGAACCCAATTTTTCAGCCATGTCAGGGTTAGTCCCTGCATCAACAACCCCGTTGTTCTCAAATACAGAACCACTGTGAACGGCGACGACATAGGCCCCACGAAGCGTATTGTTATTCGACCCTAGTGTGCCCTCATTGATTAAGGTTGCACCATTTTCCAGGTTAACCAGCGATGCATCAGACCAAAAAAGTTGCAGATTAGCGTCTTTATCAATGTTAATAACGGCATCTTTGCCGGTTCCGTGGATGTAGGAGACGGTATCACGATTAACCGTTCCTCTAACTGCATCATCAGACGCAATCCCATCCTCATTCGCATAAATAGGGATAGACCCGGTAGTTCGCGCCAAATTCAGTTCAGCGTTGTACTCTGCACTGGTCATTGAGAGCTCACCTTTTTCAATCGCTGCGATTAACGCAGCGTTGTAAGCTTTAAACTCCTCCACATTTGTCACATTTTGTGGCCCAAGTTTGCTGGTGAACTCACCTGTAAATTCGTCAATCACTGGGTACGCAATAGCCGTGCCACCACTGTGATTGTTGTAATCATTACCTAACTGGGCTATTGTTTTAGAATGGTAATTAAGCTCTGCTTTGTCACCAGACTCACTGGAAACATTAAAAACTGATGCTTTATTTATGCTACTCGTATTTGAACTTTTGAAAACAGCACTAAATAAGTTTTCCCTATCATTAATCCAGTTGGCATCCTGACTTCCAACATTGACATCAAGAGTGGCTCCACTATTAACGTTGTATAGATTACGATCTATATACTGGCCGTTAGCACCCACGGCATTTGAAATCGTAACATTAAAGTCGGCGAGAGAGTTAATGACCATCGCATCATTATCGTAGACCGCTATTGATGTCGTATTCCCGGTAACTGGATCTATAAAGTCAATTACTTTGCTTTGCGAGCCGATGTTAAATATGTTGTTATTCTTAACATACTCACTATTAGTACCTAGAAGACCTTTATCATAAGCCTCACCCAGAGTCATATTGGTGTAACCACTATTACCATACGAAACATTCGAAAAGCTACCTGACAATGTATTATCCCGTCCACTCACTGTTATCTCTATGGCATCTTGTGGGGTCATGGAGTCTACTACATAATCTGTTGCCTGTGATTTCGCTGGAAAAAGTGCAAGCATTAATAAAGCGACAGGTGCCATTCGAAAAACATATGCATTCTGGAATTCTGCGCTGTATTGTTCTTCCGTAATAAGCGAAGAACTGCTTGATTGTACGTTTCCACGTACCAGTTCGGAAACAACAACGGCACACGAGCGGGCTACGCTCCAGATAACCTTAAATACTTTGTTCATCATCTCACTCGCTTTTAACAGCCCATTTTCTTTCGCGATTACTTCACAGGTGAATTTGGGCCAAAATTATCAGTGCCTGATTTTTAGCTCAGGCGTTTCGTGAGTGATTTTACTTGCCGCCCCTCTTCTAGGGTATATATAATGAATAATGCGTTATTTATAGATACATCATCTATAAAAATAAATCTTTAAAGATTATCGTGCTGAATTTTAAATGGTGTTACACGACATTTTATTGGTTAGCGGAAGGATACATTCTGGTGAGTACATATTATCGATATATATTTTCAGCATGTCGTTAACTAATAGCTTCATGATTAAAAAGCTCCAGGGGGGATTACCACCCTGGAAAAACTTTTTTGAGAGTAATCCTATTTATTAAACCTGTAAACAAAGAAGTGCAGGTTGGCGGTGTTTTTAAGATTATACCTCTTTGCTATAGCGAGTGTACTTCTCAAAAAGTTTTTATAACTTACGCCTGATTTTTTTGCAGCCAAGAAAATACTCTCTGAAAGTTTTAGTGATTGAATTGTTTTAACTTCACATTGGCTCATTCCTTTGAAGTCCTTGAAGAATTCAATTTTTTCAATTACATTACTCACCGATTTTAGTTTAGCTATCGTTATAAGGTGTCGCCATTTGTTTAAATCATCATACACAGATAAATCAATTTGAGATGAGATAACCTTAGAGATCCATAACCCGCGAGAGATCAAAATCGTTCGAATTTCATCCTCTTTGGAAAAGTGATATAGGGTGTCATTCAGTTCTCCAAGCGAGTTAAATGAATCGACATCAATGAAACATATTCTATTTTCACAACAAATTTGTTTCATTAAAGCGAAAATAGACTGACGAAGAAAAGTATCATGCGTGATGACCATGAATGTTTGCCTATCCATCATGAGTAAATCCTGATAATGCCCTTCATGATGTTCTCAAAATTAATTGACAGAACCTTCACGAAGAGCCTCGTTACTGGGAGGGTTTGAGACGAAAATAATAATACAACAACACCTTACCCAGGAATCTATAGAAGTAATGTCATGTCATATAGGTAGATATTCTGATAAAGCAATAGAAGAAATGGTTTTATAAAATATCTAACTGCAAAATGCGTATGCGTGATAGAGCACAATGTCAAAACGTGAAATATCAGCTAAAATAGAGAGGAACAATCATATGCAGATGAATACACATATGCTTTACCAAATTTACAACGAAGTAACATTCAGAACTGATGATGGTGTCCTTGCCAGTCTTTCATCACCCGAAAATTCGGTTGTACTTTCCATCACGGCGAATCGTATTTTTTCGTTCCTGCTTGAGCAACGAGGTAAGGTCGTTTCCCGTGAGGATCTTTTAGTTAATGTTTGGGATAAGAATGGGTTTCAGGCCTCGAATAACTCTCTGAGCCAGTACATTTCATTTATACGAAGAGGACTCCACGATCTCGGCTGTAATCAGGAAGTCATTCAGACTATACCCCGGGTGGGCTTCTTGGTTCCTGATGACTCTATATCTATCAGAGAGACTGATAACTACCGTGAAATCAATTCATTAAATGTTAAGGCATCGGTGCAAATAAAAAAAACGCAAGTATCGGCAAAAATCTGGATTTTGGTAATGACTTTGTTGCTGAGTTCACTGGTTATAGCCTTTTACCCATTACAAAATGGTGCTTCTGATATGATTTCAGCTATAAAGACTTGGAAACTCGGTAAGATTGATCAGTGCCCTGTGTATACTTTTTATAACAACTCCCCAGAAATGATGTCCGTCAAACTCGAAAAAGCCAGATTGTTAACAAACACTTACCTTCCGTGCATTCAGGGTGCGACCTACTTCTTCCAGCCTGACGATCTATACACCTACGGTGAAAAAGGACGCGTATTTTTGTCCCGCTGCACCTGGAATAACAAAGAACAAACTAAATTTGCAGGTTGCAAGGATATCTATATCCATGAAAATTAATAAGAAAAAAACACTGATAAGCGTCTCAGCAATTGCGTTTATTTCAGCAATTGCTGTTCGCGCGACAGGAATCGCTGACTGGGCACCCAATAATGGGATAAGCATCAACTGTGTATCGACGATCTCGATGCCAGAATTACCTCATGGGGTGAAATTCAATGGCAGTGTATACGTTCAGATTTATAAAGACGGATCCGGTGAGGTTGATTTTTCTGGTGTCGTTACGGAAACAGGAGAGCATGGCGTTGGGAAAAGTAGCGTCCAGCGTACCATTGCGTTTGAATACGTGATGCTAGATTCTGGCACCGTAAGGCTTTCTGAAGCACGACTGAGAAAGAAATCAGCTGACACAATGCCTGATGATTTTTTTACTAAAGCCATCTACGATAGCTCTGAACCAGAGAAACGAATGCATGTATCAAAACTTCAAAATGCATATTTGATAGGCAACATTTTTTCACCATCACTTTTATGTGTCAGTAAATCCTAATACCTTCAACGCCGCCACGCATATGCCCCAATATAGCCTCAGCTACCTCGTTTGGACATTGCAAACGAGATAGCCCTGTCCGTACAGTACGGCACAGATCATGGGACGTCCAATGAGGTATATCAAGCATTTGACCACTTTCATGTAAACGCAATGAGTTTTCAGTTAGATACTTCTGTTGGATTGGCTTCTTAGTAGCCTATGAAGGGAATAGTTTGTAGGGTCTGAATTTATTTGAGAACGGGAACATGACACTCAGCTATGCCATGCTAAATAAGTACGCCAGTAAGTACGCGGGAGAGAAAACAGTAAGATTATATGCAAATAATAAACTGTAACCTATTGATTTAAATGGCACGATAATAGGAGTCGAACCTACGACCTTCGCATTACGAAAGCGAGCCAACTCCATAATGAGTACATATTGACCCTGACCCCTTCGTGAAGCACACCGCCCTACATTTTCTCCAGAATTAAACACGCTTCACGATTAAGCGTAATGAACTCCTGCCAGCTATATTGCTGTTGGTAGTTAAGCTGATACTGCTTTTCTACCTGGCAAATAAGCGGACGTGTTTCATAAATCGCGCACAGCTTTGTCTCCATCTGATAGTGACGACAAATGCCGTCACCGCGATCAAGAAACTGCGTTTCACTGGCGCGATCGACGTGGCGACAACAAGCGCCACACTGGTTACAGGGAAACGCGGGCGTGAGCGTCATAGCTTACTTAACCAGCTACGTACAGAGCGGGTATTCCCTGCTTCAAACGGTAGCGCAATATTTCGGCGCTCAACCTCTGCACGCAGCAACAAACCACGCTCAATTTCACTGTTCACCGCGTTAAGATGCAGCGAGAAACGCGATAACGCTGACGTATCAATAGCAAACTCTAACGCCGAAAGCTCCAGTAGATAACGATCGAGTTCAGCATTCACCTGTTGATAATACTCTAGTGCTTTCTGATACTTATCTTTAAACGTATCCAGAAACGCCCAGACCTTTTTCATCAATGCGCTGTGTTCCAGGAAGTAGTTCATTACCAGCGTCAGAATACCTGTCGCCAGCGCACCGCAGAAAGCGGCCAGTTCCGGACCAAAAGGAAAGACGAGCATCTTGGCTAAAGCTTCGTTAACCACCACACCAGCAGCCACGGCCACACCCGCAGCCACCAGCTTGCTTACCGCTTTAGCGAGCTGCCCCGGCGCTAAGCCTTCAGGGTTAAAGACCATAACTTTAAAGGCCTGTACCAAATTGTTCCACATCTCACGAATCAGGCGCACCATCATCTTCTTAGTCGTAAAGAAGATATTGAAGAGCGTCGTCGTAATGCTGGAGAGCACGCCACCGATGGCTCCGTCTTTAAAGGACGTCAGGAAAGTGCTGAATTTACCCTGCACTCGCTGCCAGACTGCGCGTAATGCCTCCGCCGCATCTTGCAGGAAGTCTCCGGCATCGAATGAATGACGATGCTTCTCAAACATCACGGGAATACGCGCGCGGAACTCAAACCAGGTCTCTGCCAGAATCAGTCCCAACATCTGCCGCGTTCCCATGCGAAACGCATTGTTCATTGTGGCGGTGGCGACATTCTTCGCAAACTTACTGCTGGTATAATATTCCTGATTGATCGTACTGTTGTATTTTGCCCGCGCCTTTTTGTCGGCCTCTTTCATCCGTTCAAAATCGGCGGCGGCTTTATTTTCCAGCTTATTCAGCTGTTTTTGCTCTTGCTCGGAAAGCATTGGTTGGCTGCGTAAACGGGCAATTTCCTGCGTGGTCACAGCATGCTGTTCTTGTAGCGTTTGCACGAAGGCATCCATCGTTTTCGCCTTCTTCGCCTTATTCAGCGACTCATTCGTGAAGGTCAGATTTGATGAATCATTAGCCAGATCGGCACCATCGCATTCGGCAAGGATACGCCCTGGATCGTTGTGAATTTCATGGGCGGCAATAATATGGTCGAGGTTCTTTTTATCATTAGCCGCAAATTTCTCACCGGTGTAGGTATCGGTCAACGTACCGGCCTCGTGCGCCTTTTTTCCCGCCCGGTTGGTGGCAATGTAGTTTTCGTGGCTATGGTAATGATGAGAATCATACCCTTCACGTTGCTCGTACCGTTGACGCTCGGCGTCGGTGGCATACACTCCCTCGCGAGCGTTATGAATGGTATTCACATCGCCGCCGTGTTTATCCTCCAGCAAGAGAAAATCCAACCCAAAAGAGGTGGTCAGACTCTTAACCACCGTCTGATGTAACTCTTCACCCCAGTCAAACCTGGCTGTGTTCATTGTGCTCGCCCATAGCAATGCCGGGCAGATTCGCCCGGCGCGTCGATTAAATACGAGAAGAAAATGCGTCAAACTCAGAAGCAGAAACCGCCAGTTTTTCGTCCAGAATCTCTTTGTTCAGCAGGTTCATACCGTTGCTGTCGGTCTGCAGTTGGATCACGCCATCTTCGATAACAGCTTCACCGTTTTCCTGCGTCACCGGCTTGAACAGCGGCGTGGTGATCACGTCGGTCATGATGGCGGCTAATTCATAACCATGGTCGATAATAGCCATGATCTCTTCCGACTCACTAATCTCAGTGGTTATATTCTTCTCATGACGCTCAACAATGATGGCATGCATCGCTTTCAGCGGTTCAAAGTAGTGTTGAACAAAGACGCCATGCATACGGGTTATTGATTCATAAATGCTATTTACATACTGCTGCACCTTCGTCAGCTGCGCTTCAGCCGCATTCATTTTTTCCACCGCAGCTGTCACTTCACGGGAGCTTTGATAAGCATTGTTAAGCGCCTTTTCGGCATGGCTATCGTAAGCCCAGCCTGCGATAGCAATCAACGGAGCCACTACCGCGCCGCCAAGTACCATCGCACCGCCCGCCATTCCCCAGCCGCCTGCGGCCAGAGAACCGCCGCCAATAGCCGCCATTGTGGCGTTATACGCCGCCGCACCAGACAGGGCGGCAATCGGCGTACCGGTAGACGCTGCGGCAAATGCCATCACACCGCTGTACACGGCAAAACCAGCGGCAGCACCGGACACCCCGGCACCGACGACCGTCGTCAGGTATTCCGTAGCGGAAATCGCCAGACTCTGAATTTTATTGATGTTGTGCTGCGGTACCTTCAGACGAAGATCTTTATGCCCATCCTTAGCCATACGCGCCAACAGATCGTCGGCAATCGTTTTAAATTCATTGAAATCTTTACCGATCTTCAGTTCTTTTTCACCCAGCTCGGCCAGTTTTTTCGACGTTGTTTCATTCGCCAGATCAAAGCTCTCTTTATGCTTATCAAAGCGACGCTGCGCGCGATCTAAAACATCGTCGGCTTCTGATTTTTTCTGGTAGCCATCATAAGCTTTTTTGCCACCAAACGCCGTTGCCGCTGCCGCGACGCCCAGAATAATGAAAGGTAATGCCATAAATAAAAATCTCCTGTGCAATAAGTCGTTGTTACCCGCTACACATCACATTCCAGAACAGGAACAGAGTCGCGATCGCCAGTGATGTAGTTATGCAGTATGTTGATGACCGTTTTTTTCAACCATTCCGGTTCCAGAATTTCTATATTCGGTAACCAGAATAGAATTAATGGAATAATTTGATTCTGATGTGCTGCCTTGCAAAGCAAAGTCACGCCATCATTCTCTTCACGCACTAATTCTTGCTGAGGCAGTAAATCTCGTCTTGCGAAGTAGCCAGCAATGCTGTGTTTAATACGCACCCGCACCTCAAACGTCTCTTCACTTACCCAAGGATCGCGATGCTCATCAATTAATGACAGTGTGGGGGTATCGACCGTAAAATGCTCTTTCCGGATATCCAACCATCGAATTTTACTTAACGAAAAAGACTTTAGCTTTCCGTCCTCGGTCGCCAGCAGATACCAAATATTTTTCTGGTTAACTAATTTATAAGGGTGAACGGTGCGCGTTTTGTCTTTATATAAAATATGACAGACACTGTTTTTCTGAATCGCTTTTTCTAATAAGTTAAAATACTTTCGCAAATCATTTCTGACTGAATGTTCAGGGCGACCAAGCTGAACTCTAACATGCTGTTCTACCGCTCGTTTTTCTAAGCTAAGCCAAAAATCCTCATCTCTATCAGGAAAAACCGCGTCGGCGTCCAGCAGCTTTGCCAGTGGGTCATGAAGGGCATAGGCGCTATTATTCTGCGCGCGAATCGGTATTAATCGATACTCTCCTCCACCACACCCCTCAATAAAGGAGGAAAGCATATTAAGATCACGATAGACCGTTCGTTCAGTGATATTAAATTTCTTCATCAACTGATAGCGATTCACAACGCCACAAGTTTGCAGCTCTATTAGGATATCGACTAAACGTTCTGCTGAGCAACTCCTTGCTGAATCAGCCATAAGCACCTACTTTTCTGTTTTCCTGACATGAATTATATATAAAATGCTGACATATCCTGTCAGTGTATCGGCACGCTGATCATTTTTTTTAGAGAAATCGACAATTTATTTGAGCATTAGTCGCATTGGACAATTTTTAGGGACAAAAAGCGCTCCTCATCAGGAGTAAATGCCAGAGACATGGCGGCCAAAAGACCACCTGCATACATCCTCATCAAACTGGCTAACGGCTATCTCTTCCACTAAGCCAAATTCAACGTTGAGTTTGCAAAGGTGGATTGTCAGGAGAGTTTCTTAATGATGGCCAGTATCGTGGTATGAACGCCGGTATTTGGTTTCTTCACGCTGAGTAAAAAAACATCATCTGCAGAAGGATGTGGACGCGCTGGCAGCTGTTAGTGCTGCTGACTGAGTCGTTGAAACACGAGCTAATTCGTTGTACAACCGGGCTTACCCATTGATTTCATAGTGACAAGGGGCTAATTTGTATCTCATTAAACATGATTATGACCCTCATTAAAGCCAGACTATGAACATCAGCGAAAAAACATATCATCAATTGAAGGCCAAAATCATCGCCAATGAGTTGGTGGGGGCTATCTCAGAAAATGAGCTATGTCAGGAACTTAATGTCAGCCGTACGCCGCTGCGCGAAGCTTTGTTTCGCCTGATGACTGAAGGCTGGATTGAGCCTTCCAAAAATAAAACGAAAACCATTAAACCCATTACGCTCAGTGAAATACGTGATATTTTCCAGATCCGAAAAGACATTGAAATTATGGTATTGAATTTGTCATGGGAGAACCAGGACCCGCAACGCTACCAGACAATTAAAGATAAAATTGAAGTCGGTTTTCATGATTCGAATGTGTCTTTATTACTCGAAGCTGATAACGAGCTACATGAACAAATGCTATCCGATTGCCACAACGCTATTGTGACTAAAACGCTGACCTTCATGTATGACCGGTTACGCATGCTGCGTTCAGACAAAATGAAAAATGATTCAATTATTGATTCATCCAAAGAACATTTGAAAATTTGCGCCGGTATTATTGCCCGCGATATAGAACAAACCCGTGAAGCCATTGCCCATCACGTCAACAACTCCTACAACCGCCTGTTCTCCAGCTTTAAATAGGCTATGCATATAACATGACCGGTATTTCTACCGGTCATGTGGAAAGTTAAAAATTAGTAGAGTTGTCGGTACAACGCCTTAATCTCTTCAATACAAGTATCTCGAGGGTTTCCACCTGTACAGACGTCCGCCATTGCCGCAGCTGCCAGAGCATCGATATCTTCATATTTCATGCCGATATCGCGCAGTCGGGCGGGAATATTTACGTCGCGGTTAAGCTGTGCCACGGCTTCAACGGCCGCCTGACGCGCCTCTTCGATCGGCATCACCATGGCCTGAGTATTGCCCAAAGCCTGTGCAATTTGGCGATATTTGTCTCCTGTAAACTCGGCGTTGTATGCCATGATATGCGGCAATAGCACTGCATTGGCGACGCCGTGTGGCGTACCATAGAATGCACCCAGAGGATGGGCCATCCCATGCACCAGGCCCAATCCGACATTAGAAAAGCCCATCCCGGCAATATACTGCCCCACCGCCATGCCTTCAGCGTCATGGGCGACTCCCTGTATCGAACCGCGTAGCGAACGCCCTATCATCTCAATCGCCTTTAAATGAAGCGTATCGGTTAATTCCCATGCCCCTTTCGTAATATATCCTTCGATTGCATGAGTCAGCGCGTCAACACCGGTTGCCGCTTTTAAACTGGGCGGCATGCTGGCCATCATGTCAGCATCAATAATGGCAACGACCGGAATAGCATGAGGATCATAGCAAACGAACTTACGTCGGTTCTCTACATCGGTAATCACATAGTTAATAGTCACCTCAGCTGCCGTACCCGCGGTCGTTGGAATGGCAATCATCGGTACAGCGGCATTTTTAGTGTCAGCCCCACCTTCGAGGCTGCGGACATCGGCAAACTCAGGGTTGTTAATGATTATCCCTACCGCTTTGCACGTATCCTGCGGTGAACCGCCACCAATAGCGACCAGGTAATCTGCCCCCGCCTGACGAAATGCCTCAACACCTTGCTGCACGACGTCAATCGTAGGGTTAGGTATGACCTTATCAAAAATTTGGTAAGGCAACCCTGCGCTATCAAGAATATCAAGTACCTTGGTCGCTACATTAAACTGGATAAGATCGTGGTCAGTAACTACCAGCGCTTTTTTAAAACCTCGCTTTTTAACTTCATCAACGATAGCGTTAATTGAACCCACGCCAAAATATGAGGTTTCATTTAATATCATTCTATAAGACATATTCTATACCTTATAACAGAGAGATATAACAGCAATACAGCATTGCCGTGGCATAATGTGTGCTGTTATTGATTTTTGATTATTGGATACTGAACATTATGTCAATCTGTTGCGATTCCTGACGAGTTAGTTCCCCCGCAAAGCTTCTTGATTTCTCTCCAGAATACTGAAACTTATGAGCCACCGCGGTTTTAATTGTAGTAACAAAATCATTACCAATATTATAAATAGCAGAAAGTCGGCTTATCTCACGCTGTATGCCAGTAAGCTGGGTAAGATCATTTTCATCCCAGGCTTTAATTGCCTGCACAAAAAGTTCGGGACAAATATTATTTAATCCTGAAATAACTCCCGCGCCACCCGCCAGGAGATTTGGGATAAGATATTCATCATAACCGGACAGAACAACAAAATCGTCTCTAACGGACGCGACTGACTGAATAATTGCGCGAGTATGAGAGAGACAATCAACAGTATCTTTAACACCCACAAAATTGGGAAATTCTGCCGCTAATTGCGCTACCAGTACCGCGTCCAGATCGCATCCAGTTCGGGCAGGAAAGTTGTATGCGAACCATTTTCCATTCAGGCGCTGCCCCAGATCGCGGTAGTATGCCAATAGTTGGGCCGGCGTTTGTTGAAAATAGTAGTGAGGTAGAATCATCACTGCTTGATACCCGCAATGCCAGGCCTCTTCTGCCAGACGTATCATATCCGCCATACAGGTAGCTGAGATATTTGCCACCAGCGGCAGCGATGACATTTTCCGTGCCTCACGGATAAGCATCAGTCGTTCATCCAGCGTTAATGCGGTGAACTCCCCAATACTTCCCATTAGCAATACGACATGAGTCCCAGCCTCTTCCAAACGTCGCAAATGCTGCTGCAGTGCCGATAAATCAATATTTCCTTGTTGATCAAAAGGCGTAATTGATGGGCACCATGCACCGTGAAATTGAGCATGATTTTCAGACATAATATATTCCTGAGAAAATAAAAATTGTTTTATTCAATGACATGGTAAACAACAGTATCAGCCTGTATTTTCTGCCAGTCCCACTGAATACCCAAACCAGGTTCTTCTGGTGGGAAAGCATATCCCTCGCGAATATTCACCTTATTCAGAGTAACACTATCGAGCTGTGGAATATATTCCAACCAACGGCTATTAGTAATGGCGCAACATAATGATATATGCAATTCCATCAAGAAATGCGGACAGACAATTTTATTAAAGCATTCCGCCATATGTGCAACTTTAAGCCATGGTGTAATACCACCAATACGAGCCACATCAACCTGAATAATATCTGCGGCATTATTCTGTAAATACTCTTTGAAGTGCTGGATAGAATAAATGGACTCACCCACCGCGACAGGAATGGTGGTTGACTCACACAATTTTTGATGAGAATCAACATCATGTGCCAGAAACGGCTCTTCAATCCATGAAAGATTAATATGCTCCAACAACGCTGCTCGCTGTTTGGCTTCCGAGAATTTAAACGCCTGGTTGCAATCAGTCATGATCACGTACTCATCACCCACCGCTTCACGTACAGCAGTCAAACGCTCGATATCACGCACCGGACTTTCAGAACCAATTTTGATTTTAGAACCGCAGAATCCCTGCGCCTTAACAGCCAGCGCATCATCAACTAATTCCTGAGTGCTTAAATGCAGCCAGCCCCCTTCGGTGGTGTATAACTTCATGCGCGACTTCGCACCACCTGCGACTTTATACAGCGGCAAATTCATGCGCTTACACTTCAAATCCCATAATGCGGTATCAATGGCTGCCAATGCCAGAGACGTAATGGCGCCAACCGAGGTCGCATGAGTTGAGAACAGCAATGATTCCCAGATGCCCTCAATCATCGTCGCATCCTGACCAATCAATTTCGGTAACAGGTGATCTCGTAACAGCGCAACCACAGATGAGCCGCCGGTGCCAATTGTGTAGGTATAGCCCTCACCAATTTCTCCACTCGATGTTGTTAAACGAATAATCGGCGTCTCTTGTGAGACAAAAGACTGAATCGCATCGACACGTTTTACTTTAGGTTTCAAATCAACCATAAAGATTTCGGCTTTAACTATTTTCATTACATCCTCAATATCTGTTAATTTTTTCGCAAAGTTACAAATGATGCTTACTGAATACCAATGCTGGCCAGTTCATCCCACAATTCCTGCGGAATATCCCAGTTAGCCCAGGCAAAATTAGTCAACGCTTGTTCTACGGATTGAACGCCGCAGGTTACGGTGACCACATTTTGGTTTCTTAATGGGAATTGCAGCGCCGCAGCACCAATCGGCACGGCATGTTTTGCACATAGCGCTTCTATCGCATTTACTTTTTCAATAACCTGCGCTGGCGCGGAACCGTATTCATACAACGCCTTCGATTTATCTTTCGCGACTAAAACTCCGGTAGCGAAAGGTGCAGCAACAGCCACCGAAACATTGTTGCTTTCACATTTGGCAAAGAACGCCTGGCGGTCTGTTTCCAGCAGGTTGTAGCGGTTGGCGAGCATTAAGATATCCGGGGCAGCGTTATCCATCACCTCCATCAGGATTGCCTCTTCATTCGCGCCTGCGCCCCAGGCTTTGATATCACCATTGCGCTTTAGCTCTTCTAAAGCCTTCTGCCCTGACTCGCAGAAGGTTTTAAAATGTTGGCGTTCCAGTTCCGTATTGCCGTAGGTATAAGTGCCGAGATCGTGTACATAGAGAATGTCGATATAACGGGTTCCCAGCCGCTGGATAGAGTTTTCGTATGAGCGCATGATGCCCTCATAGGAGTAATCAGCCTGTCGGTTAAAAGGGTTCTCATCATAAAAAAATTCCCCTGCTTCAAGGCCTGGCTCTTGTTTCCGGGATTGCAGCAGGCGACCAACCTTGGTGGACAAAACATATTCGCTACGCTCCAGTCCACGTAATCCCAGACCTAAACGCAACTCAGAAAGTCCGCTGCCATAATGTGGTGCTGTATCAAAGTAGCGCCAGCCAACCTGAATGGCCTTATCAACAATGTCCATGGCTTCGTTATTGCTCAGCGTTCTGAATAAATTAGCCAGGCTGGCTGCGCCGAAGGTTAAAGAAGGTACACTAAGCCCTACACTTTTAATTGTATTCTGAGTGATCATAATATTCCCCTGATGTTTATCAGTATTCTTAGTCAACTTTGTTAGCAGTTAATGAGGCCGCGGTCGTTGATTTATTATTAATATTAAAAATCAACTTCAGCACATAAATAATAATCCCAGTCACTACGATAGAAAAAAGACACAAGAGTGCAGGATTCATTCCTTTTAACAGCTCGAACATTTTGTAGAAGATATAAGATATAGCGTGTGAGCCACCATCAATTGATGAGGCCATCATCTCTTTTGGCACATTCAGTTGCGCCTTTTCGGCCAAAGCCTGCGACACAACCGCGAGATCCGAACCAAACCACAGGATCCCACACACGATGACAATGCCATTAATTAATCCGCGGAACATGTTTCCGTTGCATGCAACCGTGCCAAAGACAACAAATATCGGCAGATAAGGAATATCGGCGAATGGCATCATGGTATTAAAAGGCAAAATAGTACTAATCAGGATCGTGAGTGGCACCATCAAAATACCTACAGACAATACCGCAGGATTTTTAAAAGCAATTTCACCGCTGATACCAAAATAAAGTGACTTTGTTGGAAAACGTTTCTTTACCCATTCAGAAGCAATTTCAGTAATCGGTACCAGACCACTGACCAGCACTCCCGCCATCGTCGGTAATAACACCATGACCGCAGCAAAATTCATTCCACTCTTAATAATATCGCTGAACGGTAGCGCACCAAGCATACCGATGATCACCCCAAGAATGGCCCCCATCGCTAACGGACTACCAAAAAACCCTAGTTTGGCTTCAATTTTGCTGAGATTAAGGTCAATTTTGTTAATCAACGGAATGCGATCAATTACACGGTCCATTAAAAATGCCAGCGGGGCCCATGCGACGATCTCCGCCTGAGTAATGGTCACGTTTGGCGTGTCACAGAATTTCTGCACATGTGGGGCAATGTAATCGGCGATTTTTAGCGTAATAATAAATGTGATCCAACTAGCAAAGATTCCCATCCAAAATGAACCCGTCACCTGTTCAACGATGATTCCGGCAAATACAAAGTGCCAGTAATTCCAAAAATCAACGTTAAGGGTTTTGGTGGTATTGGTTGAAATCATCAACAAATTAGTGGCAAAACATAACGCATAAACAATCGGTAGAGAAAGCGCAGCCAGACTGAAGGCGCTAATTAACGGCCAGCCCAGATCCAATACTTCATAATGAAGATTGAGGTTTTTTACCATCGCTTCTGTCGAACTGCTGAGTGATGTCACCATAAAACCGATCAGCAACGAAAGACCGAGAAAACCAATACCTACCGTCATTGCATTTTTCGCCGCATCGGCAAGTTTCGCGCCAAATAGCACGGCAAATAAAAACATAATCATTGGAATGACCACTGCCGGGCCAAATCCGAGGATATATTGAACGACTTCCATAAGTGCCCCCCTGTTACTTTAATGAGTAAACCTTCTCTGCCACGCGATAAAAAAAGTTATCGCTGGAAAGAGCCTGGTGAGATTGCAGGTAGTTCAGATAA
Source organism: Citrobacter portucalensis (assembly GCF_002042885.1). Classification (GTDB taxonomy): domain Bacteria; phylum Pseudomonadota; class Gammaproteobacteria; order Enterobacterales; family Enterobacteriaceae; genus Citrobacter; species Citrobacter portucalensis. Next base: position 228,001 of record NZ_MVFY01000007.1, on the reverse strand, counting down.
AGCCCTAAAGTGTCGGCGTACGGTAACGCCAGTAGAGAAACAGGCCAGTCAGATCCATACATCACTCGCTCATCACCAAATGCCGCAAAAACCGAGCTAAAATAAGGTTCAAGCTCCTGGCTCGCCTGCTCAGGTCCCGTCCAGCGGGCATAATCTGCTTCCGTGACCAGGCCTGATAGTTTGCAAAAAACATTGCTGTAAGCCTCACCAATCAACATTAACTGTTCACGCCAGCGGGTAATTTCTCCGTCGCGAACTGCGGGTTTTGCCGCATGTTCGATAACAAAGGTCACTTCCGGACAAGCAGAGATAAGCTGGCTTGCCGCCTTCAGCTGTTGGTGCGTAACCAGCAGTTCATACACCAGCCCCTGCTCTCCAACGCAACGTACCCCCTGGATAAATTGCGGGGTCACTAAATGGCTCTCAGGCAAGCCCTGAGACATATAGCGGATCCCTTTCAGATAGCGGGATTTTCTCTGCAGTCTCTGCAAATCCTCTGCGATCCCAGCCCCGCGGTTTATATCCACCCATCCCACAACACCTTTTACTTCATCGTGATGCTCAGCTATTTCCAGCAGCCATTCGGTCTCCTCAATTGAAGGGATGGCTTGTACTAAAATGGCGCCTTCGATGTGGTTTTCAGCCAATACGGCCTGCAAATCGTCAATAAGAAAATCACGGCGAATTGCCGCCAGATCGTCTGTGATCCAGGCAAAATGTTCTCCCTGGCAATGCCAAACATGGTTATGGGTATCAATCACTTTCATGCTCAATCTCCTGTATTTTAATTGTATACAATGAGAATACAATAAAAGTCTGTGGTTAAAAGGCAACCACGGAATGCACTATCTGAGTACGGGATCACAATTTTCACGGTTTATCTGTAGGCTAAAAAAGGGACGTAAAAGCCTATAACCGCCGTAGAATCCGATGTCACTGGCTGAACTATTGCATGTGGTTAATGTGGTGGACGCTTGTACGTCCCGCTGAAATTACAGAAGCAGAATGAGCAGAGAAGAGCTATGGATGGGTAAGTACGAACTAAAATCTAAACGTTTCGTAAGTTACGATGTATTGATACGTTAACATTAATAAATAACGGTTATTTTATTGAAACCCTAAATTACGACGAAAGTTTAATACACGCCCCAACTTTGAGCCTTGCGCGCTAAACAGTGACTTAACAGTCCCCCCACGTTTCAGTTTTGTAACATCCACCAGAAAATTAGCGATACCCCCACATAATTCACACATCCCTCCGGTTGATGAAACGAAGCAGTTAGGTTAATCATATTGAGGCGCGCGGAAGCCAGGGGCTGTCTACCCGCACGGTATCCCGGTGATCGAGCCCCTGGATAAGATGCAGCGCGCTAAGACGACCGATTTCATAGTGCGGCAGCTGTACCGTTGATAGCGGCGGCAAAAATAGCTCGCCGGTGCCCACCATATTGTCATAGCCCAGCACAGCGACGTCCTGCGGAATGCGCAGCCCTCGCCCCAGCAAGAGCTGGTAAATAACAAAAGCCACGCGGTCGTTACCGCACACCACCGCATCGAACATCGGGCGCGCGCCGCTCAGGTAATGCCCGGCAATCTCCGCCGCATCAATATGGTGGCGCTCCCCCGGCGGAAGATAGTGGTGGAACATTGCATCAGGGTCGACACCCGCTTCACGACAAGCCCTCTCCATTCCCGCCCGACGGCGATCGGTCGCCACAATTCCTTTCGGCAGGTGGATGCACAGCAGTTGACGATAGCCTGCGGCCAGCAGCGCTTTCACGCCAAGATATTGCCCTTGTTCATCATCGGGAATATAGGTGGGGAAAGGGCCGCTTGTGCTTTCACAGTTCGCCAGCACGCAGCGATACTTATGCAGCTTTTCCGGTACCGGTACCTGGCGCAGCCCCATCGCGGTGTAGATAATACCGTCCGGACGATGCGCCAGCAGCAGATCAACCATTTTCTCTGGCTTGTCATTGCTGAACATATTCACCACAAAGCTATTCCAACCGTGTGCCCGCGCGGTCTCTTCGATAGAGAGCGTTATCTCCACGGAAAATGGCGTAGTCATGGTGTCCAACGCCAGCACCCCAATCGTGTTAGCCGTGGTTTTCGCACCACGAATTTTTTTAGCGGAGAGATCGGAGACATACCCCAGCGCATCTACCGCTTCCATCACCTTTTTATAGGTTTCAGGCCGTAGCCGTTCGGGCTCGTTAATCGCCCGCGATACGGTCATTAACGAGACGTTAGCCCGCTGCGCCACATCCTTTAAAGATGCCATACCCTCTCCTTCGCCGGTGTTCACTTTGCCGGGGTCTAAAAATGCGATCTCGATAACACCTGCAAAATGTTAACGTTAACTTTTGTGATTAACATCGATATTACCATCAAATCTGCGAGAAAACCGAGAATGTTAACGTTATCTTTTGGACAATTCACTTACAGGGACAAGCAAATGACGTCACTACTTTCCAAAGCCAACGAAGCCTTAAGCCAGCAGAAAGACCTTATAAACCCGCGCTGGTATCCACGCTATCACCTGGCGCCACCGGCGGGTTGGATGAATGATCCCAACGGTCTGTCCTGGTTCGATGGTTACTACCATGCGTTCTATCAGCACTATCCGTGGCAGCCGGTCTGGGGACCAATGCACTGGGGCCATGCGCGCAGCCGCGATATGGTGAACTGGGAGCACTTACCCATCGCACTGGCACCAGAAGGGCCGGAAGATAAAGACGGCTGTTTTTCCGGTTCAGCGGTGGTTGAAGGCAATAAGCTGGCTCTGATCTACACCGGACATAAGTTTGACGGCGAGGCGAAAGAGGAAAACCTGTATCAGGTACAGTGCCTGGCCACCAGCACCGACGGGATTCACTTTGAACGCCAGGGTATGATTCTGGATACCCCGCGAGGTGTACACCATTTTCGCGATCCGAAAGTCTGGCAAGAGGGAGACAACTGGTACATGGTGGTGGGCGCCCGGGTCGATGACGTGGGCGAAGTGCAGCTCTATCGCTCGCAAGATCTACAGCACTGGCAGTTTGCCAGCACGCTCGGCAGGGCCGATGACGGCATGGGCTACATGTGGGAGTGCCCAGACCTCTTCCCACTCAACGATAAGCTCGTCTTCATGTTCTCGCCTCAGGGCATCGCCGCAGACGGATACGATTGCCGTAACCTGTTCCAGAGCGGCTATATGGTCGGCGAATGGCAGGATAATCTCCATTTTCACGTCACCCACGCCTTCCAGGAGATGGATCACGGGCATGATTTTTACGCCCCCCAGTCATTTACCACCCCGGATGGGCGCCGCATCGTGATTGGCTGGCTGTCGATGTGGGAATCGCCAATGCCAGAACAAGCCGACGGCTGGGCGGGCATGCTTACCCTCCCCCGCGAGGTGACGCTCGATACCGATCAGCGGCTGCGTATGAACCCGGTGAAAGAGCTGGAATTATTACGCGGTGAGCTTCATGTCTGGCCGGTCAGCGAACTGCACAATCGCACCCTGATGGTAGAGGAGCAGGCGCACGCTATTGAAGTCGAACTGAGCATCGATATCGCCCGCAGCAGTGCTGAAGAATATGGTGTCGCGCTGGGTGATGGACTACGGGTCTACGTCGATGCTCAGGCACAGCGTCTGGTGCTGGATCGCCGCTACCCGCAGCATAGTCTCTCTGGTTATCGCAGCGTGCCGCTGCCAGTTGGTGACCGGCTGGATCTGCGCTTATTTATCGACAGCTCCTCGGTAGAGGTATTTGTCAATCACGGTGAATATACCCTTAGCAGTCGTATTTATCCTGAACCGGACGATCGCCAACTGACCTTATTCAGCCTGAACGGACGCGCCATTTTTAATCAAGGGCATGCCTGGCCGCTCAGCGCCAAATAAACACCCGTCCTACTGCTTTGGGGAAAAATAATGACTATCTGGACGCTCGGAGACGCTGTGGTGGATTTATTGCCGCGCGACAATATGCAGTTTGAAGCCTGCGCGGGAGGCGCTCCCTTCAATGTGGCAATCGGCGTGGCTCGCCTTGGCCGCGCCAGCGGTTTTATTGGCCGTGTGGGCAATGACACTTTTGGTCGCTTTCTGCATCAGACGCTGGAAACAGCGCTGGTGGATACAGGAAGTCTGGAGTTTGATGCACATCAGCACACCAGTACCGTACTGGTTTCACTGGCTCCCAACGGCGAGCGGCAGTTTGAGTTTTTGGTCAATCCGTCTGCCGATCAATTTCTCAGCCCGGCGAGCCTGCCCGACTTTGGCGCCGATATTCTGCACTTCTGCTCGCTGGCGCTGGTTGCCCCTGACTGCCGCGCCACCCTCGCCCAGGCTATGGCCGCATTGCGACAGACCGGCGGCACTCTGAGCTTTGACATCAATCTGCGTCCGCAGATGTGGAGCAACGAGATGCAGATGTTTGACCTTGTCAACGAGTTTGCCCGGCAGAGCGACATTCTGAAGATGTCGGAAGAAGAACTGCTGTGGCTAACGCAGACCAACTGTCTCAGTAGCGCCTGCGAACGTCTGGTTGATTTTCCTGCACGCCTGAAAATCGTCACCCGCGGTGCCGACGGCGCTATCGCTTTCTGGCAAAACAGCAGGCTAACTTTAAGCGGCTATAACGTCGAAAGTATTGATACCACTGGCGCCGGTGATGCCTTTATGGCCGGGTTGCTGGCGGCACTCGCCGAGGAAGGCTGGCCCAAATCGACGTCAACGCTACTTCCACTTATCGAGCAGGCCAGCGCTTGTGGTGCTCTGGCGACCACCCGGCGTGGCGCGCTAAGCGCGTTTCCCGACAACCAACACCTGAGCAGCTTTATTCAGTCACAACCGTCGCTACGGAGGACGATTACCCCGTAATAAAGCGCACTCGTTACGTCGTATCAGAAAGACCTTACAATGACCTGATCTGGATTGGAAAAATCATGAAGATAAATATGCCGTTCAGTAATGACAAATATCGGTACTCGTCCGGGTATCTGCTTTTTTTCTTTGCCGCCTGGTCGTTGTGGTGGTCTTTTTATGCGATATGGCTAAAAAATAAACTTGGCCTGTCCGGAACGGAGCTGGGAATGCTGTATGCCGTAAACCAGTTCTTTAGCATGCTGTTTATGCTGGTCTACGGTTTTCTGCAGGATAAGCTCGGAACCCGTAAACACCTTATCTGGCTGATGGGGATAGTCATCACGCTCAGCGGCCCGTTCCTGATTTATGTTTACGAACCGCTGCTGACCTCCAACTTCAAACTTGGTATGGCGCTGGGAGCCATTTTCTTTGGCCTTGGCTACCTCGCGGGTTGTGGTCTGGTAGAAAGCTTCGTCGAAAAAGTGAGCCGCAAATTCAACTTTGAATTCGGCACCGCCCGCTTGTGGGGATCGCTTGGCTACGCCGCAGGGACATTTGTTGGCGGTATCTTCTTCAGCATCAACCCACACATTAACTTCTGGTGCGTATCGGTAATGGGGGTGTTATTCCTGTTGATTAACGTGTTGTTCAAAACCAACTCACCCGCCCCATCTTCTGTAAAAACGCGTTCTCCTGAACCTGACGCGCTGACCCGAAATGATTTTCTCACTATCTTCAAAGATACGCAGTTCTGGTTTTTCGTCATCTTTGTCGTCGGTACCTGGTCGTTCTATAGCATCTACGATCAGCAGATGTTCCCGGTGTTTTACGCCAGCTTATTTGACGATCCCGAACTGGCACCACGCGTATACGGCTACCTCAACTCGGTACAGGTCTTTATGGAAGCCGTCGGTATGGCGCTGGTTCCATTCCTGATTAACCGCATCGGGCCTAAATCCGCATTGCTGCTGGGTGGCACAATCATGACCTGTCGAATCCTGGGTTCAGCACTGTTCACCGATATCTATATTATCTCCTTGATTAAAATGCTTCATGCGCTGGAAGTCCCACTGTTTGTTATTTCAGTGTTTAAATTCAGCGTAGCAAATTTTGATAAACGCCTGTCATCAACGATATATCTTATTGGCTTCAATATCGCCAGTTCCATTGGCATTATCGTGCTGTCACTGCCTGTCGGTAAGTTGTTTGATAAAGTGGGCTATCAGGAAATCTTCCTGATTATGGCCAGCATTGTGGTAATAACGCTAATATTTGGCTACTTCTCGTTGAGCAAAAAACATCATCAGCAGAAGATGGGAAATGAACTGGTGACAGAGTAGCGAAGTTTAAAATATATCGGACAGGGCCATTGGCCCTGTCGTTTCCCCCAAAAGTAAGTACGAACTGTCGATTTATTCAGGCATGTTCCAGCCAGTTGCGGAATATTTTCGCTCGCAGTATTCCCTGAAAATCAATCAGCCCAGAACAACCAAGCTTCTTGATCAGATTCTGCCTGGCCTGGTAAATCGTTTTCAAATGTAGATTTAACAAGGCGGATATCTCAAAAATAGTTCGACCTTCTCCTAACTGCGTTAGAATATATTTATCTCGCGCAGTCAGCGAAATATTTAGTTCTGACTGATTGTCGTGTATACCGCCAGAACGAGTAATATCAATAATAAATTGTTTGAATGTGGCAACGCTAACATCTATTGGCAGTCTGTAAAGTGATAAATCATTGAGATATCTGTACAGATGACCATCAATCAGCAGTACCAGACGATGCGTTTTCAGATCGTAATTTTGCCTTTTTACCGCCTCAAAGTGATTGGCGGTGAAAAAAACCAGATGCGTCTTATCATCTTCGAAAACAATATCTGCAAGAATATTCTTTAGCCCTTGCCTGATAAAAATATCATCAATCCATAACTCTGCGTTTCCAGTGTGTTCCTGAACGATGTTCATCATTATGGCCTCAATGAAAAATCACAATTGTTCTAGAGAGGGTGCTATGTATAGTCTTAATCAAAAAAATGCTCAGCATGAGTGCTTTCAGCATATAACAAAGGTACTGTACATATTATATTAATATGAAGACTTTTTAGACGTCGTCAGCTGTGTAGCGCAGCACTATTTCCAGGGTTTTTCTGATAACATCTGCCTGGACAACATCAACTGTTGATTCCAGAGAACTAATCAGGCTTAAAATGATGTTTTTATTATTAACATTATCACCTGCCAGAATTACATTTGTTACCGCCTGTCCCAATACCACAGACTCATCTGCTAATAGCTCACCTGCATTATGGAAGTAACTTGATAAAGCTTTATCCGTCATTACACTGTGGACATTAATTTCATGAAGCATGGTAACCTCGCTTGTATAGTCTGGAAGATTATCTTTAATGTAATTTAGGGTTTTTGCTGGCACTGAAAGCACTCTCATCTCTGGTTTTATCCGGTTTTCTACTTATCTTCCCCGGATTAATGTTTGTAAAATCATTGATAACGCTGTCAATTAATTGCTTGCGTGTGCCATCTATTTCACTGGCCTGCATAAGTCGCAATTGCTTAATCACTGCAGCTAACGAAACGTCTGTATGCATTCGCAAAATTTCTAGCACAGCCAAACCTGTAATTTCATGTTTCAGGCGTTCACTATCAGTTTTCTTCATAACTCCTTCACTACTTACCCCTATAAGTAAGGGGTTTATTTTACTCAAAAAGCAGGCCAATTAACGCATTGTAATGTTTCTGTTCTTTCTCCCCGGATGCTTTTTCAAGACGACACAGAAGCTTGGTGCAAAGTGATTTGCGGTTCAGATTTCGTCCATCCTTGAGTATCTCAGTGACGATTTCTCCCAATGTTTCCTGTTGAGTTGGCAGATGCGCCTTCGCAAAGTAACGAGAAATCGCGCTTGCAGTATCAGTGCGAACGGTATGCTGCTGCATGTCATGCTCCTGTAACAAAATGCTGGTGAATATTAAGTTTTATAACAGTAGCAAAGTTGTACCAAAAATGTGTACAACGCGAACCATCAATTTTTGTCAAAAAGTGCTAAATCAATATAATCAGTAATTTAGCCAAATATCAAACTACATAAAATCAAATTCAGTTGTACAATCCACTTCGTTTAACGAATGAATTCGATCTTTTTAAGGGCCTTTGTTTGTAAAAATAAAGTTAGAATAATGTATTAAAATCAGGACATAAGCTGGTTTGTTTGATACTGTCCATATCTCTTCCCTTCCCTTGATCCCGGACTGTCCATGCTCACGACCATTATTTACCGTAGCCATCTACGTGATGACGCCCCCCTCAAAGCGCTTGAGGATATGGTGACAGTCGCAAATCTAAAAAACCGGCGATCCGATGTTACGGGGATTTTACTCTTTAATGGCCGCCACTTTTTCCAACTGCTTGAAGGACCTGAGGTGCAGGTAAAAGAGATTTATCGTTGTATATGTAACGATCCACGGCACCACAATATCGTTGAGCTGATGTGTGATTACGCGCCTGCGAGAAGATTCGGAAAGGTGGGAATGGAGTTATTTGATTTACAAAAACATGAACGCAATGACGTCCTGCAAGCGGTACTTAACAAGGGAACATCAAAATTTCAGCTCACCTATGATGACCGGGCATTACAGTTTTTCCGCACATTTGTCCTTGCGACGGAAAAATCGAGTTATTTTGAAATACCTGCGCCTGATTACTGGAGTTTTATTGCCGACAACTCTTGTACTCTCCTGGATGAAAGCACACTCCCGTCCAATATCGATTTCAGCTTTGCTTTTCAACCCATTATCGATCCTATGTCGCAGCGCGTCATTGCTCTGGAAGCACTTATTCGTGGTAGAGACGGTGAAACGCCCGCAACTTATTTTGGCAACTTAAATCCTGAAGAACTGTATACCGCCGATCTGCAGAGCAAAAAGACTGCTTTTGCAATGGCAAGCGCGCTGGGACTTAACGACAAAATGCTGTCAGTCAATCTGCTCCCCATGACCCTGGTAAACAAACCCGATGCAGTCAGCTTTCTGATAAACGAAATCGCGGCGCACGGACTGGTGCCTGAACAAATCATTGTAGAGTTTACCGAAAGCGAAGTTATATCGCGCTTTGATACGTTCGCGCAGGCCGTAAAGTCACTCAAGGCTGCGGGGATCTGTGTGGCGATAGATCATTTTGGGGCAGGTTTTGCCGGGCTTCAGCTTCTGTCTCGTTTTCAACCCGACCGAATTAAGATAAGCCGCGAGCTGATCACGGATGTGCATAAAAGTGGACCAAGACAGGCCATCATTCAGGCAATTATCAAATGTTGCACTTCACTGGAAATCATGATTTCCGCAGTCGGCGTTGAAAAACCTGAAGAGTGGATGTGGCTTGAGTCCGCAGGTATTGAAATCTTCCAGGGTAACCTTTTTGCACAAGCCTGCCTGAATGGTATTCCGTCTGTTGCATGGCCAGAGAAAAATGATTTCTCAGCGTCAAAATAACTAACGCATTGTTATAAATAAACAATCAAAACAACCGCCCTCATGCTGAACATAAAAATTCAGCATTTACTCCCTGCGTGATAGTAAAGTAAATCTTAATTTTGCTAGAATCCTCTGTATGTTTTGTACAATTTGATGCATGTTGTACAAAGTAACAGGAACCGCATATCGGTGACGGAGAATCAGGAGTGTCCGGGGGAACTATGGCTTATTACAGCATTGGGGATGTCGCAGAACGTTGCGGGATAAATCCTGTCACCCTTCGGGCATGGCAACGACGTTACGGTTTACTCAAACCTCAACGCAGTGAAGGTGGCCACCGACTCTTTGATGAAGAAGATATTCAGCGTATTGAAGAAATAAAACGTTGGATTAGCAATGGCATACCTGTTGGGAAAGTTAAGGCATTGCTGGAAACCAGTACCCGTCATGCTGACGACGACTGGAATCAATTACAAGAAGAGATGATGAGCATTCTTCGCATGGCGCATCCGCCGAAGCTGCGAGCCAAAATTACCGCACTCGGTCGCGTTCACCCCGTAGATGCGCTGATCGATCACGTTTATCTTCCCGTACGTCAACGGCTGATACTTGACCATAATACATCCCGCATAATGAACAGCATGCTTGATGGCGCATTGATTGAATATGTTGCCACACTGCTGTCTGAAACGCGGCGCAAGTCAGGAAAGGATGCCCTCCTGATGGCCTGGGATGTTGAAGACAGAACCCGTCTGTGGCTCGAAGCCTGGCGCTTATCGCAATCTGGTTGGCATATTGCCGTTCTGGCTGAACCCATTGAATCGCCAAGACCTGAACTTTTCCCTGGGCAAACCCTTTTTGTCTGGACCGGTATTACGCCAACCCGCAGACAAAATGAACTGCTCCAACACTGGAATGAACAAGGTTATAAGGTCATTTTCCACAGCCCGTAACCTACACGTAATACGTGTAAGATAAATCATACAACTCTCATTTTTTGGCTGGTTATTTTTAGTACCACCCAAGGAATATGTTGCCCTCTATCCTCCTGACTTAACCCCGGCCATAGCATAAAAATAAAACAATATACTAACCCATTGGTATTATTTTTTTGCAGACGACATCACCTTTTTCCTAAGTAAAATTCATTAGATCAACTGGCGTACGTCTAATACTTATTCTAGGGTTAAATTATGTCTTCTTGTGCCACATTATTGTTTTTCTAAAGTAATAAATGTGGTTATTTGAAAAAGGTAAAGGATATGGCTCTAGTCTTAGACAAACGCTTAATTCTTTGTTGCTGCGCCTTTTCCATTATTTCTGTGGCAAATGCAGCAACCGTTAACGGAACATTTCAGGTGCTGATGACGATTCAAAAGGCCTGTACCGTGACTGCCGGTTCAGCTTCAAATATTACGCTTGGGCCCGTCAATACTACGGCAACTAACACGAGTGGAAACAACACGATTTCTGTCAACTGTTCAAAGACGACGCCCTATTTTATTGGCCTCGCGCCTTCAACGGCTAACGGCGGTAATGCCCTCGGCGCCGGGGCGATGTCCTCAGTGGCTAATTCGGCGACGAATACCGACAAAGTGCCCTATCAACTCAATCAAACATCAGCAACAGGCCCGGTTTGGGGGAATACTGCCACCACTACCGAACCAGGAAACGGCGTTGCGGCAACCGGAACTGGGCTGGCGCAGACTTTTACCGTTTATGCCACCGCACCGAACGCCAACTTCACGCCTGACAACTATGCCGACACGGTAACGGTTAACGTTAACTACTAACTTCAGGAAGCCATATGAGAGTAAAACTGCCTGTAAAGCAGTGTGCCTGCGCATGCCTGCTAGGGATGGTTGCGAGCATCAATCTTGCCACCGCCAGCGGACTGCAAATAGCCCCGGTCACGTTAACGTTGCAAGCGACGCAAAATGCCGATGGTATCTGGCTGAGTAACGCGGGTGAAAATGTGCTCAATGCCCAGGTTCGGGTTTTTCGCTGGAGTCAAAGCGCTTATGACGACAAACTCTCCCCCTCTCAGGGGCTGGTGATTAGCCCGCCGATGTTGGCATTGGCCCCTGGAGAACGACAGCTGATACGCGTTATTCGTACAAGCCCTCCCTCGGCACATGCCGAAGATGCTTATCGTTTGTCGATAGATGAGTTACCGCCTGCAAAAGTAGAAAAAAACAAGCTTCAGTTTGTGCTGCATTATTCTGTTCCCGTTTTCATTCAACCAACATCAGCGGCACAAACGCAGGCAAAACTGCAATGGAAATTACAGCAGCTGGATGGCAAAAAATTTATTGAAGTCAGTAATCAGGGAAATGGGCATGCACAGTTATCTGCTGCAACATTTATAAGCCCTGACGGTACTAAAAAAGTCATTACACCCGGACTATTAGGCTACGTTTTACCCGGATCAACAATGCGCTGGATAGTCTCCCCGTCAGCCAGGAATAATCATTACGGCGGGAAAGTTGAAGTCACAATCAATGGCCAAAAAACAGTACAAGATCTGTAACAGATCCTGGCTTCTGGTGAAATATTGCTTTCTCAATGGAGTATTAATATCGGGAATGGTTTGCGCACAAACGCTGAATAATAACCAGAACGAAAATGGTGTTATTAATAGCGCCTCGCAGATTACGGGAGTCGATTTGTATCTCGACGTCACCTTAAATGGGAATCCCGTTGGGCTGGTTCATTTTGGCTACGATAATGGAAAGCTTTATGCAGGAGCAGATACTCTGCGTAAAATGGGCTTTCGCTTTGCTCCAGACGCCACTAACTTCGTCTGCCTGAACGATATCCCCCAGCTAACCATTGACTACAACGTTCAGTTGCAAACGCTCTCGCTTACTGCGCCGCTCAGTTCACTCGATCTTGCGACCACGCAGCTTAACTCGCCCACCGAAACCGCGCCAACGGCAACAACATCACGCGGGGCGCTGCTCAATTATGATATCTATACGCAACAGGGGGATGAAAGCGCAATCAATACCTTCAGCGAAATTCGCGCCTTCAATGCGACCGGCGTGCTCAGCACCACTCAGTTGACGCAGTACTCTACCGAGGAATATGCCGATAACAGCGTTGAGCGCCTCGACACCAGCTGGCGTACGTCATTTCCTGATTCGATGTTGGCGTTAACCGTGGGCGATACCCTGACTAGTTCACTCATCTGGTCCCGACCGACGCGAATCGGCGGCATTCAGATAGGCACCGATTTTGGGTTACAGCCCTATATGCCAACCACCCCGCTTCCAGCATATCTGGGATCCGCGACGTTACCGTCAAACGTTGAGCTGTACGTCGACGGCGTCAGGTACTACAACGGAGAAGTCCCCGCAGGTAGCTTTCAGATCAACACAATGCCTAACATCAGCGGCGCGGGAACGGGTCAGGTGATGATGACAGATGCGTTGGGCAGAACGAGCGTACAAAATTTCTCGTTCTACAACGATCAGCAACTCCTGCGGGAAGGATTAACCGCCTGGTCGGCAGAATTAGGCACGGTACGCGAAAATTATGGTTACTCCTCTTTTGATTATGCCAGCGTACCGGTATTGAGCGCTACGTGGCGTCGCGGGTTTAGCAATACGTTCACCGCCGGGACTCACGCGGAAACCAGCGATGGACTGATTAACGCGGGCTTCAGTAACGACTGGATCCCAGGAACCCGCAGCGGCACGTTTTCGACCTCACTTGCCGCAAGTACCGACTCAGGAAAGAACGGGTTTTTGTACAGTTTTGGTTACCGTTGGTCCGGCGAACGGTTTAATTTCAGTACCAGTACCACGGCAACTTCCGGCGATTATCGCGATGTCGCCACCCATTACGGTGAGCCGCCCCCCACGTTCAACAGCAACACGGTTATTGGTTATTCGCTGGAAGCAGCTGGAAATGTCAGCCTGAGCTATTTGCAGCTTCGATATCCACACGAAAATGCGGTGCGCTACGCCAATGCCAGCTGGTTTAAATCTCTCACCGACAACATCTCACTGAATGCCGGATTCAACCAGAACATTGACGACAACCGCGATCGTAGCCTCTATCTGATGGTAACCATCACGACCGACAACAATCTGAGCGCCAGCAGCACCCTACAACGTACCAACGACGAAACCGGTTACCAGCTCAACGCCAGCCTGACGCCCCCTGCCGACGGCGGCTGGGGCTGGAATCTGGCTGCCAGTCAGCAGGCTTCCCGGCAAAGTGGCCAGGGCGAAGTGGGATATCTGGGACGTTATGGTAAAGCGTACGCGGGCTTCAGCCGTTTACCGGATAACCATTACGGTTATGCAGGCGCAACCGGATCGCTGGTGACCATGGGAGGCGGCCTGTTTGCAGCAAGAGAAATCAATAATGGTTTTGCCGTCGTCTCAACTGACGGCGTGCCTGATGTTCCGGTCAAATTGCAAAATAACCTGATCGGTCGCAGCGATGACCAGGGACTACTGCTGGTCACACCGCTCAACAGTTATCAAAAAAACCTGATCAGTATTGACCCGATGGATCTCCCTGCCAATATGCGGATCGCACGCGTTGAGACGAATGCCACGCCAGCCGATCGTTCCGGTACTTTGGTTAGCTTTGGCATCACCCCCGTCCGCGCTGCGCAGATTATCCTCGTCGACAATCAGGGTAAGCCAATTCCTGAAGGCAGCATGGCTTACGCCATCAACGAAAAAGGACAATCGTCTGTCGTTGGCTTTGATGGAATGACATGGTTCGACACTCTTGAGCAGCACAACACGCTGCGCGTTGATACGGACACCGGTAGTTGTCGCGTGCAATTTGATTATCCCGCGTCAGCAAAGGGGATTGTGCAAATAGGCCCACTGGTTTGTCGCCCACACTAACAGGAGTGCGCTCATGAGGTTAAGACATCTGCTACTCATCGCTGCCGTACTTTTTTGTCCGGCAATTAGCCATGCGGTAACCTGTTCGGTGAGCAATGTGCAACCCATAAATTTAGGTTCGGTCAATCCACTGTCTGCGACAGGCGCAACGTCATCAATGACGTTCAGTTACACTTGCACCAAAGAGCTTGGTGACGTGCTGGCAGGGATCAATCTCTGTTTTAATATTGGCGCCTCGGCCGTCAGTGGCCAGGTGACAACCCGAAATATGTCGTTAAGCGGAAACCCCGCCAGAACGCTGGCATACCAGCTTTACCAGGATAGCGGGCGCACCAAAGTCTGGGGCAGCCAGTATCAGTCAGGAACCACTTTTCCCATGGTACAGCTTAACCTGCTGAATCTGACGCCAGTGACGGGTTCACTCACGGTATCGGCGCAGATCGTCACGCCACAAACGGCAGCCGTCCCCGGAAATTATCAGGATAGCTATACGACGGCAACAGCCCTTGTCACCCTCAATCCCGGATTGCTTTTCCCGCCAACCACCTGTGGTGATACCGTTGCCGCCAGGTTTCCTTTCACCGTCACAGCTGCTGTCAGCAAACAGTGTAATATCACCTCCGCGACTAACATCAGCTTTGCTCCCACCAGCGGAACGGGTCGTAATCTCACGGCGTCAAATAACGTAGGCGTAGCCTGTTCCAATAACACGCCTTACACCATCGGACTTCAACCCTCCAACGGCAATACGGCAGGCAGCGGCGTGATGGCAGGCTCGGGGTCAAATACGGATAAAGTCCCCTACCAGCTTAGTTCGACGCCAGGTCCTTCCGGTATGGTGTGGGGCAATACATCGCTCAATACCGTTGCGGGCAGCGGCACGGGGACAACGACTACCTACCCGGTTTACGCCACCGTTCCCAGCGCAAACTACACGCCAGACAACTATGCCGATACTGTCACCATCGCCGTGACCTACTGACGCCCAGCTTAACAGCAATAAAGCAAACACATTTTATTATCATATTATTTACTTTTAGAGGTGCGTCATAAATCTGACAAATTGCGATTTTTACAAGTTATGCATATTAAACTACATAAATCGCAAAAAAAACCGCGATGAAAGCCAAAATAAAGAATAACTATTCACCACCAAGCCAAAACCCACACTACTCATACCGATAATCCGTGTTAGCCAGGCAGGCTGTTCCATGAAAAAAATGTTAAATTTAGGTTTATATGGTGAGATTCACTGTATACCACGGCCAAATTAAGAACATATTACTTTTATAACTAAGGTTTATCATGGATAAGTTATCTTACGCTTCAGATAGCAGCACATCTGCCTGGAATACCTACCTGCAACAAATCGAGCGTGTGGCCCCTTACCTGGGCGAACTTTCCCATTGGGTGGACACCCTGCGCCACCCAAAACGCGCGCTGATTGTCGATATCCCGGTGCAGATGGATGACGGCACTATCCGTCATTTTGAAGGGTATCGCGTGCAACATAACCTCTCCCGCGGTCCGGGCAAAGGCGGTGTGCGTTATCATCCTGATGTTGATCTTAATGAAGTGATGGCCCTGTCTGCATGGATGACCATCAAATGCGCAGCGTTGAACCTGCCGTACGGCGGAGCCAAAGGCGGTGTGCGCGTCGATCCGTTCTCACTTTCTGAAGGTGAACTGGAGCGTTTAACCCGCCGTTATACCAGCGAAATCGGCATTATCATTGGGCCGCAGAAAGACATTCCTGCGCCGGATGTAGGTACGAACGGAAAAGTCATGGCCTGGATGATGGATACCTACTCCATGAACCACGGCACCACCGTGACCAGTGTGGTCACCGGTAAACCTATTCACCTCGGCGGCTCGTTAGGCCGTGATAAAGCCACCGGTCGCGGCGTTTTCGTCAGCGGTCTGGAAGTCGCGCGTCGTGCGAACATTGAAGTTGAAGGCGCTCGCGTGGCGGTACAAGGTTTCGGTAACGTCGGCAGCGAAGCCGCCCGCCTGTTCGCCGCAGCGGGTGCGCGTGTCGTCGCTATTCAGGATCACACCGCAACGCTGTTTAACTCCACGGGTATCGACATGACCGCGCTGTCTGCCTGGCAGTTAGAGCACAAACAGATTGCCGGTTTCCCAGGCGCTGAAACCATCACCAGCGAAGCCTTCTGGAGCGTGGAGATGGATATCCTTATCCCTGCCGCGCTGGAAGGACAGATTACCCGTCAGCGTGCAGAAATGCTGACCTGCAAACTGGTACTTGAGGGCGCTAACGGCCCGACTTACCCGGATGCCGATGATATGCTGGCAAGCCGCGGTATCATCGTGGTACCTGACGTCGTATGTAATGCAGGCGGCGTAACCGTCAGCTACTTCGAATGGGTCCAGGACATGGCAAGCTTCTTCTGGAGTGAAGAAGAGATCAACAATCGCATGGACAAAATCATGACTGATGCGATGGTGCACGTATGGGAAAAAGCAGCTGAGAAATCCTGCTCCCTGCGTACCGCAGCCTACATTGTTGCCTGCGAACGCATTCTGCTGGCACGTAAAGATCGCGGAATTTATCCGGGCTAATACGACGGCAGATATACCAACGTTTTTGACCGACGATAAACGCCAGTCGTGAGTTACGCCAATAATGCTGCATTATTTGTGGCATTATTGGCGTGTAGTAGCCTGATTCATCTGCCCCGCTTTCTGCGTTTTACTTACCCAATATCTGCGCATTTTGTTAGCCAATAAACATTAAATTCCATCGCTGCAACCATAATTTGCGTTAAGAACCCATAGCAACGCATTATTGGTTGCAATGTCTACTACCAATATTACGCCCCCCATATATATTGACGAACCGATTAAAAATCCCGAATAATTGTCGAATTATGGCATTCTGGCTGCAGGGAAAGTTGCCTGACACAGTGCGATTAGATCGGGCCGGGAAAACTCAGCGAATAACCACGTGAGAATATAATGGTCGATCATTCATCTGCTTCTGAGCACAACGATTTTACTCGTTGCCTGTCTCTTTTCGACAGCGCGTTTCCACAAATTTTATCCCTGCTGGGTATGCCAGCCCCCACGCAACTTTCGCCTGATACGTTTTATTATTCACTTGATAAAGCCCGAGAGAGATTGGGCAACTGGAGCAGTGTAGCGGCCCGGTTTAACTATAATGAGCAGGAAATGGCGAGCTTTCTTGCGGCATTACGCACCTTGAACAAATGGCTCGGCAGAAATACAGATGGCCAGCCTGCCGACAGAAATCTGACCATTGCCGCGTTGCGTTTTTTGTGGCAGCTCGAATATTTGCGAGAAAAACAGCCTCAATTAACTTATTCAACGACGCTGCATAACGAAGGCGAAGAAAAGCAGTTACGTAGTTTGCAGCAGGTACGAGCATTAGAGCTGACCATTCGTAGTTTAATTAATGAAGCGTACAATAACCAACAAGCCCTACTTGAGCACCTAAACAAACTATTTGGTCAGGAACGTGTAAAAAAATGGCTCAACGTTGCCGATCGTGATGACGTATTGAGCGGTACCCTTTTCAGTGAACTCGCCTCACTATTTATTGATAAAGACGAATATCCCATCCACTACTCTCCACTTTATCAATATACCCCTTTGCTCAGCTTTGTTAACGATAAACGTAGAACACTGAATACCTTTCTTGACGATATTCGCGTAATTCGCAACCGTCTGGCGCATCATAAGCGGGTAACCTCCGTCCAAACAACATTGATGAATTACTATTACCAAGAAATTACTGAGCCGGTACAGGAGGCCTTCGACGAAGGCCGGGTAAAAGTTAACCCTGATCGCTTTTTTGATGACAGCAATGCTGAGGTTGCTCACTATTTCGAACAGACAGCCCAAAAAATTGAAAATCTCGGCGGTGACGTTCAGGAAATAAAGGATGATCTGGTGGCTCAGGCTCAGGATATTGGAAAAATCAAAATTGATACGCGCATCATTCGCAATCGAGTAGCCTGGGTGCTGGGCGGTATCGTCGTCATTATTGTTGGCTCAGTACTGACTTTCGGAACCTCAACCAAGACGCTGGTGAATACGGAGTCCATCCGTAGCGATCTCGGGGAAGTGGGTAAAACGGTTGCTGGGGCGAAAAAAGAAACCAGTAACGATCCGCGTAAAGAACTGGCGAATATCGGCATTGCCTGGGATGAAAAAAATCTTCGCGCCGCTATCGATCGCGGTGATACCCAGGTTGTCAATCTGTTTCTTGCCGGAGGCATGCGCTGGAAACTGTATTATGCCGAAGCCGCATTACAGGAAGATCGCCAGGAAACGTTGAATGCCCTATTACAATCAGCGTCGTTGATGGATGAAAAAAACGGCTGCCTCAGAATGGCCGGTAAATTACGTCAGCAAGCGGACCACAATGGCACGCTGACCCCCATACAGATTCGTTATTTAAAAACATTCTGTTCTTCTGCCAAGGATGTTCAGGGTATTAAAGCGGAACTGGACAGAGCGCTTAATTTTGAGAAAGCCCAGAAGAAAGCTTACGATGAAGAAATGGCCAAAAATGAACCTGCAGGTCGCTGTGAGCGCCGTCTGATGGCCGATAATGCGCGTGAGTTACTGGCTGACGCGGCGCAATTTTCACTGCAAAGACCGACCACTTATTCACTCCATGATGTGTTATTGAAAGAACTGAATACGCGTCTGATGTTCGGCACACTCAACGAGGCAGAGTTAAAAAGCCTGGTTAAGAACTACTGCGTAAAACAAGAAAACCATGAACCCAATATTGCGATTGGCGATAACTGGAGTCGCTCACAACGGGTCATTTATAACGTAGTCAAATAATGAGCGATCCAACAACACATTCATCGAAAGAGAATTATATGTTCGCATTCAATAATGCATGGCCGCTGTTTACTTTCGAGTTCAATCCGTCGCAGCGTGATGCACCGGCAGGCAGCCTACTGATCGGATTGGGCGACGGCAATGATACGGAAAGCCAAAAGGGTGTCGCGCTCAATAACAAAGGATACCGTGCAGGTCACTACAATTCGGTGAGTGAACTGGTGGCAAATGCCGACGATCGTCAATGGTCTATATGGCGCAGTAAACTCTCAAGTGTCCAGGGAATACAACGAATCGTTATCGAAGATTTCTCTCTGGATACCTGTTTTACGCTGTTGCTGTTTTTGAACCATCTCGATGCCGCTGGTTCGCTGTCGCTATCAACACATCCGTGGCTGGAATACGTCACCGCATGGGAAAGCGGTATTTATCTGGACGGTGATGATACAACTCGTTCTGCCGCTTGCTTGTTATCCGCACTCGCGCATAGCTGCCTGTGCGAGCAATCCATGGATGATACTGCCGTTGTTCGCCACAACATGCTGGCCTGCCTTCGCCTGTTGAGCGATATGATGATAGCCAACCCAGACCCCACCGCAGGCATTATGCCCATGCACACGCAATGTTATGCAAGTGCGGTCGCAAGTCTGGCGTATGAGCAACAGATTTACCAACACGTTATCAAGCGTTCGGTTACCTGCCAACTCCTGCTGGATCTCGGCACAGGCCGGCGGCAAACGGTGGTTGATGCACTGTTTATTACCGAAACGCTCCCCTCTGGTATGTTGAAAATTCTCGCGCGGTGCGATAAAGAACGCAGTTGGACGCACAATGGATTTGGGTTGCTGGCCATTTATCGACCGCGAGAAGTGGGTACGGGAAATGATATCGTTATTTCGCTCAACCCGATTCAGGGGACACGCCTTGATGCCCTGTGGTCCGCTCTGGAACAACGTGAAGATGTGGCCTGGCAAGGGCTACGCCCGCACGATACTCCGCGTTTTCTCGAAAGCTATCGCCTGGCCGGAAGCGATAAATTGATCCCAGGCGCACCGAACCAACCCTGGTACGACGATCAAGGCAGAATGACGCTAATTGCGGCACCGAAGCAGCTTGCGCCCGGAGAGCCCGGCTCGAAACTGACCTGGCAAAAAGACGTTTTGCCCGCAATCTGGGAAAATTATTTTACCCGTTATCTTGATAACGCCATTGTGCCAATAGCTTTACCCGAACTTGATTGCCGCACAAAAGGTAAATGCATTCGTGTCTATCAGCATCGCATCCCGGAGGGTGGTGATATTACGATCGTCCCGCTGATGCGAATGATCGATACCCCCACCTTTCATGCCTGGCTGGCAGCACAGAGCGATAGCACGCGCGTCGTTAGGAGTCCTGCGGATCTCCCCCCCACCAGCGAGTACCACTGCCAATGGTACAGCAATATTCTGGTTATCGCTCACCGTCATGGCGTCACAATCTTCTGTCGCGAAGAAGAGGATAAACATCTGGCGATACTGATTAAAGCGGCCATTTCTGTAGCGGATGTAAGCCATGAGTATGAAAATTTTCTGGCGAACTCTGCCCAACAGATTGAACAGTGGCTCAAGGATCTGCTCGAGTCGCAGCAAAAACACAACCGAAAGGGAAAAATTCGTCGTCTATCTGACTGGTCCGAAATGATGCTGGAAACCAAAGCCCAGGCGCTAAAAGCCATGAATAAAGGTGCTTTAGTCGGCAACGATGCCCTACATAACCAGCTGAGTGAAGATCTCTCTCGGCAGTGGGGATTGTCTGAGCAACGTCAGGAGCTCATGACGCAGATAGAGCAATTGGATCAGCTCATGCGCCAGGCTATTAGTCAGCGTCAGGAAAAACGCCAACGTATTTACGGCGCACTGTTTTCTGCTTTAGCACTCGGCGCGGCGGCTAACCATATTTGGGAACCGATTAAAGAGATAAAAACAACAAACCTTTATGAATGGCAACTCATGCTATTCAAAGAGCAGCCAGCCCCGGCAATGGACAAGTTACAGACGATTGCTGCAGATGCCGCGCGATATGAAGTCTATACCCTGGCTATTCTGCTAATTTTTGGTTTTATTGGTTTTATCTTGTTCTGGTTTTTCGATTTTAATGGCAAAGAAGAGTAAGGAATAACGTTTTACTCATGATGCCGTCAGCATAAACTTTGCCGCATCTCTCACTTCCGCTGTTTTATGCACCACCACGTTTCAATACGGAACATTAAAAGATGCTAATGTTCCGTATTGAAACACCAATCACATCAATTTTCTTTTGACTACCCGTGTGCAAAATTACCTTATCGGCAGCGAGCGGTCGCCGTGACGTTGAACCAACCGATACCCTACATCAGATGCCTGCCCGAATTTGGCAGCCATCCAGGACTGTCTGCGGAGCATAAATAATGAAAAAATTGATCAACCGTGTTGAAGACGTACTGAATGAACAACTCGCCGGACTGGCGAAAGCGTATCCTTCCCTGGCACTGCATCAGGATCCGGTATATGTCACCCGCGCAGATGCGCCGGTGATGGGCAAAGTGGCACTGCTTTCCGGTGGCGGCAGCGGACACGAACCTATGCACTGCGGCTACATTGGTCAGGGCATGCTCTCTGGCGCCTGTCCAGGTGAGATTTTTACCTCACCCACGCCGGATAAAATGTTCGAATGCGCCATGCAAATTGACGGTGGCGAAGGCGTGCTGCTGATAATCAAAAATTACACCGGCGACATTCTTAATTTCGAAACCGCCACCGAGCTGCTGCATGAAAGCGGTGTCAAAGTCACCACCATGGTGGTGGATGACGACGTGGCGGTGAAAGACAGTTTGTATACCGCCGGTCGACGTGGCGTGGCGAATACCGTATTGATCGAAAAACTGGTCGGCGCGGCCGCCGAACGCGGTGATTCGCTGGAAGCCTGTGCGGCGTTGGGCCGTAAGCTGAATAACCAGGGCCACTCCATTGGCATAGCCATTGGCGCCTGTACCGTTCCAGCCGCTGGACAACCGTCGTTCACGCTGCAGGATAACGAAATGGAGTTTGGCGTAGGTATCCACGGGGAACCCGGCATTGACCGTCGCCCCTTCACCTCTCTAGATCAGACCGTTGATGAAATGTTCGATACCCTGCTGGAAAACGGTAACTACAGCCGTACACTCCGCCACTGGGACAACGTCCAGGGCGCGTGGCAGGAAGGTAAAGAAAGCAAGCGTGCGTTACATAGTGGCGATCGCGTTATTGCGCTGGTCAATAATCTCGGCGCGACGCCGTTGTCTGAACTCTTCGGCGTGTATAACCGCCTGGAAAGCCGTTGTCAGGATGCAGGCATCGTCATTGAGCGCAACCTGATCGGTTCTTACTGTACCTCTCTGGATATGACCGGTTTCTCGATCACCTTGTTACAGGTAGATGACGAAACGCTGAGCTTATGGGATGCACCGGTTCACACCCCTGCCCTCAACTGGGGTAAATAAGGAGATTCATGATGTCCCTCAACAGAACGCAAATTGTTAACTGGCTCTATCGTTGCGGCGAGATCTTCACCACAGAAAGTGATTTTCTCACCGGGCTTGACCGGGAGATCGGCGATGCCGACCACGGTCTGAACATGCATCGTGGTTTCAGCAAAGTCGTTGAAAAGCTGCCGTCCATCGCAGACAAAGACATCGGCTTTATTTTGAAAAACACCGGTATGGTGCTGCTCTCAAGCGTCGGCGGGGCCAGTGGGCCGCTGTTTGGCACCTTTTTTATTCGCGCCGCTCAGGTGACTCAGGCTCATCAAAGCCTGACGCTTGAAGAGCTGTATCAAATGATGCGTGATGGCGCAGAAGGTGTGATTAGCCGAGGTAAGGCTGAACCTGGCGACAAAACCATGTGCGACGTCTGGCTACCGGTGGTCGAATCTTTACGTCAGTCCTGCGAGCAAAAGTTAAGCGTACAGACAGCGCTGGAAGCGGCAAGCCAGCAAGCGGAAGCCGCAGCGCAAAGCACCATCACCATGCAGGCTCGCAAAGGCCGTGCCAGCTATCTTGGTGAGCGCAGTATTGGGCATCAGGATCCCGGCGCAACGTCTGTCATGTTTATGATACAAATGCTAGCTCAGGCGTCCAGAGAGTAAGGATAAAGCGATGGTAAACCTGGTTATTGTTTCTCACAGCGCCCAACTGGGCGAAGGCGTCGGTGCGCTGGCCCGGCAGATGTTAATGGGCGGTGATTGCAAAATCGCCATTGCCGCAGGCATTGATGATCCTGAGAATCCGATTGGCACCGATCCGATCAAGGTGATGGAAGCCATCGAGTCCGTGGCCGATACGGACCACGTGCTGGTGATGATGGATATCGGTAGTGCATTACTGAGTGCGGAAACCGCGCTGGAACTGCTCGACCCTGGCATTGCCGCCAAAGTGCGTTTGTGCGCAGCACCACTGGTTGAAGGCACACTGGCCGCGACGGTTAGCGCCGCCGCGGGTGCTGATATCGATCGGGTCATCCGTGATGCCATGAACGCCCTCGACGCCAAATGTGAGCAACTGGGTTTACCTTCGCCATCCGCAGCGAAACCCGCATCTGCTGCACTGTCTCCCGATGCAGATGCCCGTTCTGTTGCCATTGTGGTGAAAAACCCTAACGGCATCCACGTTCGCCCGGCTTCGCGGCTGGTTTCCGCGTTGTCTGGTTTTAACGCCGACATGTGGCTGGAGAAAAACGGCAAGTGTGTGGTTCCTGATAGCCTGAATCAGATAGCTCTGCTGCAGGTACGCTGTAATGACACGCTGCGCCTGATTGCCAAAGGCGAACAGGCAGAGGATGCGCTGGCCGCATTTAAACAGCTGGCAGCGGAGAATTTTGGTGAATCGCTCGAGTCCGCTAATGCTGATAACAAGGCAACTCAGGCTCCCTCAAAAGTCACGGGGACGGCATTCTGTTACACGCCGTTCTCGCCCGAGGTAAACCCGCAGCCAGCCGCATCACTCCAGGCTGAGCAGCAGCGATTACAGACCGCCATCCAAAGTACGCTGAACGACCTGAGCGAACTCACTGCACTTGCTGAAGAACGATATTCCGCAGATATCGCCGCCATCTTCTCCGGTCACCATACGCTGTTGGACGATCCTGAACTGTTTGAAATGACCTGCGATGTAATGCGCGAAAAGCAGTGCAGCGCCGCCTGGGCCTGGCATCAGGTGCTGAGCGATCTCAGCCAGCAGTATTTACAGCTCGATGATCCTTATCTGCAGGCGCGATACATTGATATTGAAGATTTGCTGTCTCGTTCACTGCAGCATTTGACGGGAGAGAGCGCACAAATTCCCGCGTTCTTGCGCCCCACTATCCTGGTCGCTGATGTCATTTATCCGTCTACGGTACTGCAACTCGATCCGAAGACCATCAAAGGTATCTGCCTGCGGGACGGCAGCGAAGCCTCGCATCCGGCGATTATCGCTCGTGAAATGGGTCTGTGCTGGATGTGTCAGCAAGGCGCGGCTCTCGATAGCATCAAGATGGGCGATACTCTGACCATTGACTGTGTCACACAGCGGATAACCCGCGCAAACTGATTCCGAAGCACACCCTTTCCAACAAAGGGTGTGCTTCTTCTCTATTCACGCCGGGAAATGTCTGTTTATTCGCAAAATGGGGAGCCGATCACGCGCAACGGTCATTCCTGAACTAAGGTTTTCTCATGGTAAATGCCGCTACTTCGGCACGCCGCTAAGGAGATTAACCGATGATAACGCCAGCAACTCGCCATCCTGGCCTGCTCTCTGTTGCAATAAAACTGACGCTCGCAAGCACCTTTTTTGCCCTTTCCTCTTTTACCGTCAACGCCGAGGACGCACCAGCCGCTACGCCTGCGCCGCCTGATATTCTGCTTGGCCCCCTGTTTAACGATGTACAAACAGCCAAACTGTTTCCTGACCAGAAAACCTTTGCGGACGCGGTGCCAAACAGCGATCCATTAATGATCCTTGCCGATTACCGGATGCAGAAAAACCAGTCCGGATTCGACTTACGCCATTTTGTGCAAGTGAATTTCACCTTGCCGAAAGACGGCGAGAAATACGTGCCCCCGGCCGGGCAATCATTACGCGAACATATCGATGGCCTGTGGCCGGTACTCACCCGTTCGACAACCGACGCTGAAAAATGGGATTCGCTGCTGCCGCTCCCGGAACCGTATGTGGTACCTGGCGGGCGTTTTCGCGAAATATATTATTGGGACAGCTATTTCACCATGCTGGGGCTTGCCGAGAGCAATCACTGGGATAAGGTCTCGGACATGGTGGCAAACTTCGCTTACGAGATTGATTCCTGGGGACACATTCCTAACGGCAACCGCACCTACTACCTGAGTCGTTCGCAACCGCCGTTCTTTGCCTTTATGGTTGAACTGCTGGCGCAGCACGACGGAAATGACGCGCTGAAAAAATACCTCCCGCAGATGCTCAAAGAATACAGCTACTGGATGGAGGGCGTCGAAACACTCCAGCCCGGTCAGCAAAATAAGCGCGTAGTTAAACTGGATGACGGCACCATTTTGAACCGCTACTGGGATGAGCGCGATTCGCCTCGGCCAGAGTCCTGGGTAGAGGATATTGCCACCGCTAAAAGCAACCCAAACCGCCCGGCCACAGAAATCTACCGCGACCTGCGTTCAGCTGCCGCGTCCGGCTGGGATTTTAGTTCCCGCTGGATGGACAATCCTAATCAGCTGGGCACTCTGCGCACCACCAGCATCGTTCCGGTCGATCTCAATGCGCTGATGTACAAAATGGAAAAAATGATCGCCCTCGCCAGCAAGGCTGCTGGTGATGATGCCAAAGCGGCGCAGTACGATGGCTTCGCTAATGCCCGACAAAAAGGGATCGAGAAGTACCTGTGGAACGACAAAGAAGGCTGGTATGCCGACTACGATCTGAAAAGCCACAAAGTACGCAACCAGCTCACGGCTGCCGCCCTGTTCCCGCTATATGTCAATGCAGCGGCAAAAGATCGCGCCAGTAAAGTCGCCACGGCCACCCAGGCACATCTGCTGCAACCGGGCGGCCTTGCTACCACGTCGGTGAATAGCGGCCAGCAGTGGGATGCCCCCAATGGCTGGGCCCCGCTCCAGTGGGTCGCAGCATCCGGGTTACAGAATTACGGTCAGGATACTGTTGCCATGGACGTGACCTGGCGATTCCTCACCAATGTTCAACACACCTACGATCGCGAGAAAAAGCTGGTTGAGAAGTATGACGTGAGCACCACTGGAACCGGCGGTGGCGGTGGTGAGTATCCGTTGCAGGATGGTTTCGGCTGGACCAACGGCGTAACGCTGAAAATGCTCGACTTGATTTGCGCCAAAGAAAAGCCCTGTGACAACGTACCCGCGTCGCGACCTACCCCGGCAAGTACTGCGCCAGTCGAGTCTAAAAAACAGACTCAACCGACGCCATAACATCATAGCCTGAGCCGTTTCACTTCCTGAATCCGCGCTTCGTCGCGGATTTTTCTTTCTTATATTTCCCCCTTCCAGCTGTCTCTATGGCCTCTAGCCCTTATGGGGTATCCGGGGTTTTCATCCGTGAGAAATTGATTCTGAACATGTTTTTATTCGCTGTATATGTAAATATATAGCGATTTTGTAACCTTCAGGATAACAATAATGCCACTGACAAGACGGATGTTTGCCCAACTCGTGGCATCTGCACTGCTGCTACGCCATCTTCCCGCGTTTGCTCAAACCTCGCTGACTGTGGCCATTGGAGACTCTCCGAAGCCAGAAACGACCCAACGCGTGGTCAGCGCGGGCGCGCCTGCTGACATGCTGCTGCTGGCCGTCGCACCGGAAAAACTGGTGGGGCTTTCCTCCTTTGATTTCTCTCGCCAGACCGCCATCCCGTTTAACGATAACATTCGGACTTTGCCGAAACTCGGCAGGCTGGCGGGGCGCGCCAGCACGCTCTCGCTTGAAGCACTCCTGGCGCTTAAACCTGACCTGGTTATTGACTGCGGTAATGCCGATGAAACCTGGCTTTCTCAGGCCAGACAAGTGAGCGCACAAACACAGATTCCCTGGCTGCTGATTAACGGCGAATTGCGCCATACCCCAGAACAGTTTCGCGCAGTCGGTGAAGTATTGGGCGTCGTCTCGCGAACCGCAATGCAGGCCGCGCTGGCCCGTCGATTTATCGATGATGCAATAGCTTTCTCGCATTCACCCGCGGCGAATCTGCGTTTTTATGCCGCGCGCGGTGCCAGAGGACTGGAGACTGGTTTACAAGGTTCTCTGCATACCGAAGCAGCAGAACTACTGGGGTTGCACAATGTGGCGCACATCCCCGGACGACAGGGGCTCACACAGGTCTCAATGGAAAACCTGCTCAGCTGGCAGCCGGATATTATCCTGGTGCAGGATGCGGTGACAGCGCAGTTCCTACGAGAAGATCCGGTCTGGCAAGGAGTCAAAGCGGTTGCTGACCGGCGCATTCTGTTTCTCAGCGGTCTGCCGTTTGGCTGGCTGGATGCACCTCCTGGCATCAACCGTTTACTGGGGTTACGCCGCCTGCACGCCTGGCTTGATCCACAGGTTGAAGCGAGCTTTAAAACCGATATGCAGCGCTACAGTGAATTGTTCTGGCACACCACACTAAGCGACGCACAGTATCAAAGGTTGGTGGCAGTCTGATGAAAACATCAACCCTCGGTTTTCTGATGATTGCTGCGGTGGTGCTTTGCGCGAGCGTCGCCGCGGTATCAGGCGCGTATCGCCTGGATGCACAACAGGTTTTGAATCTCGTGGCCGGTGCAGATGGCGTTCCAATGCAGGACAAAATCGTCTTCTGGCAAATCCGCCTGCCACGCATACTGGCTGCATTGCTGCTCGGCGCGGCGCTGGCGGGCGCAGGAACCACCTATCAGGGCATGTTCCGCAACCCGCTGGTCTCGCCGGATATTCTCGGCGTGGCGGCGGGTGCGGGTTTAGGTGCCTGTTTAGCAATCCTGTTAGGTTTACCGATCCTGTTCATTCAGCTGTATGCGTTCATGGGCGGTTTATTCGTGGTCGCCGGTGTCTGGTTGATTACCCGGCGAGTCAAGCGTCACGACCCGGTGTTAACACTGGTGCTGGTCGGGATTGCGCTGGGTACGGTATGCGGTGCGGGAATTTCGCTCATCAAAACGCTGGCCGACCCGTATACCCAACTCCCGTCTATCACCTTCTGGCTGCTTGGCGGTTTATCGACGATCACGCTGCACGACCTGTGGTTCTCGGCACCGCTGATCTTCGCAGGACTCGTCCCGCTATTGCTGCTGCGCTGGCGCATGAACCTGCTCACCCTGTCGGATGATGAAGCACGATCGCTTGGGATCAACGTCTCGCGATTGCGGCTGGGACTGATCGTCTGCGCTACGTTAATCACCGCCTGTACCGTTGCCATCGCGGGCATTATCGGCTGGATTGGGCTGGTTGTACCGCACATCGGCAGACTCCTCAGTGGCAATAACCACCAGCAGTTGCTGCCAGTTTCCATGGGGATCGGCGCCATTTTGCTACTGCTCACCGATACTTTTGCCCGCACGCTGAGCAGCACAGAAATCCCGCTGGGGATCCTGACGGCATTTATTGGCGCACCGTTCTTTTTGCTGCTTTTGCTACGGGGAAATCGCCCATGACGCTTCTGACCGTCCGCCATGCGTCGTTGGGATACCACAGTCACCAGCCCGTGTTACGCGATGTCTCATTTCAGGTTTCGCCCGGCTCCGTCTGTTGTCTGATTGGGGCCAACGGCAGTGGAAAAACCACCCTGATGCGCACCATTCTCGGCGTTCTTTCGCCGCTTCACGGTGACATTCTGCTTGATGGCGTCGCCATAAATCATCTCAGCGATCGGCAACGCGCCGCCGCTATTGCCTGGGTTCCTCAGGCACATGACGGCGCGTTTGCCTTCACTGCGCTGGACATGGTGATGATGGGGCTGGCCCCGCAATTGGCGGCATTTGCGGTTCCCGGCGCTAAAGAGCGTGAAAATGCGCACCAGCAGATGACGATGCTGGGAATCTCTCACCTGGCGCCCCGACGCTGGAACACGCTGAGCGGCGGAGAGCGGCAACTGGTGTTAATTGCCCGCGCGCTGGCGCAGCGTCCGCGTCTTTTGTTGCTGGATGAACCCGCTTCCAGCCTGGATTTTGGGCATCAGATCCGTCTGCTCGACACGCTAGTGACGCTGAAAAACTCGGGTATGGCCCTGCTGATGTCGACCCATCATCCGTTGCACGCCCGGGCAATCGCCGACAGCGTGGTACGCGTTGAACCGAACGGTGCAGTGTCGCAGGGGCTTCCTGAACAGCAGCTCGCCACCGATCGTCTGGCAGCGCTGTATCGCGTTACACCGTCACAAATCGCCCATCACCTCTTTGGCTCACACAACTAAGGAATAAGAATGCTCATTGACGACATTGATTTTGCCGATCTTTACCGTAAACAGTTACAGCTGGCGAACAGAACCGAGAAAAAACCGGAGCACTGGGATAAGCGTGCGGAAAAAATGGCAGAGAATTGCGCCTCATTAACCGACAGCTATCTGCTACAGCTGTTGGGAAAAATCGACCTGAAAGGGGCGGAGTCGCTGTTTGATATGGGCTGCGGTCCCGGTACGGTTTCGCTGGCGTTGGCTAAAAAGATGCCAATAATTTACGGCGTAGATTACAGCCAGGGCATGCTTAGCGTAGCTGCCCGCCGCGCTGCGCAAATGAACGCCCGTCACGTGCAGTGGGTGCAGCGGGCCTGGGAGGAACACTGGGATGATTTACCCCAGTGCGATATCGCCGTCGCTTCGCGCTCTACGCTGGTTGCCGATATGCGCCAGGCGATGACCAAACTGAATAATCAGGCCCGACTGCGGGTTTACACCACTCATCTCGTCAGTTCATCTTTCGTTTCCCCCACCATTCAGCGTGCACTGGGCCGCGAAGTGATTGAGCTTCCCAACTATATCTATGCGCTTAATGTCCTGTATCAGATGGGGATCCACGCGCATGTTGATTTTATCCGCGGACCCAACTGCCAGCAGGACAACAGCACCTGGACGCGTTTTCTGGAAAACGTGCGCTGGAGTATGGGTGAACTGAGCGCCGACGAGGTCGAACGTCTGGAAACCTGGTATCAACAGCAGGATCCACGCACGATTGCCCCCGCCAGCCGTGACTGGGCGCTTATCTGGTGGGACAGCGTGCCGCGGGAGGCGCTGCGATGATCTACTTTTCGCAGGCGCAAACCGACGCGCTGCTGCTGGAAGATATTCAGGGCGGCGATCTGACTACCCGCGCGTTGGGGATCGGCGCACAGCCGGGCGTTATGGCGTTTTACCATCGCCAGGGCGGATGCGTTAGCGGCACCGCCGTTGCCAGACAAATGCTCACCTCATTAGGGCTGACCGTCAGCGACATGGTGGCCGATGGTGAACAGGTAAGTGCAGGACAGCGATTGATTCGCGCACATGGGAATGCGGCGGCGCTACACCAGGGTTGGAAAGCGGTACAAAATGTCCTGGAGTGGAGCTGCGGGGTTTCAGGCTATCTTGAGAGCATGTTGAGCCAACTGCGCCAACGCTATCCTGATGGGCAGATTGCCTGCACCCGCAAAGCCATTCCCGGCACGCGTTTGTTGGCGACTCAGGCAATACTCGCCGCGGGAGGCATTATCCATCGCGGAGGATGCGCCGAAACGGTACTGCTGTTTGCTAATCACCGCCATTTTCTTACCAACCCAAACGACTGGTCAGGTGCGATTGCGCGCTTACGCAGCCATGCGCCAGAAAAAAAGATCGTGGTTGAAGCAGATACGCCAGATGAGGCATTAGCCGCGCTACGCGCCGCGCCCGATGTCCTGCAACTCGACAAATTTACCCCTGAGCAAGCAACAGAAATTGTCCGCCAGGCCCCTTCTCTGGCCCCCCATTGCACGCTGGCGCTGACTGGCGGCATTACCCTCGCCTCGCTGGCGAGTTATCTCGACTGTGGCATCAGACTTTTCATCACTTCCGCGCCTTACTACGCTCCGCCCGCGGATATCAAAGTTAGCCTGAGCCCGGACGCACGTGGCATATAACATTAATAAATGGACTAAAAATAATGAATTTCAACAAAAGTTGTCTTTACACAGCCCTGTCGTTTGCTTTCGCGCACAGCGCTTTTGCTGGGCAGGAAAGCGAAACCATGACCGTCTGGTCAAGTCCGGCCTCCGCCGCAACCACTACGGTTCTCGGCCAGGAAACGATGCAGCAACTGGATAAGCAAAACGTGGCGCAGGCACTGAGCGTTGTCCCCGGCGTCGTGCTGCAAAAGTCAGGCAATCGCAATGAACAGCAGGTGAAAGTCCGCGGTTTTGACAGCCGTCAGGTTCCCGTCTATTTTGACGGCGTGCCGGTATACATCCCCTATGATGGCAACCTCGATTTAGGCCGTTTTCTGACCTCCGATATCGCTTCGGTTGAAGTCTCCAAAGGCTACTCGTCGCTGTTACAAGGGCCGAACCAGATGGGCGGCGCCATCAATATCACCACCCAAAAGCCCACCAAACCGATTGAAGGCAGCATTGGCTATCGCCAGGGCTGGAGTCGTAGCAAAGACAATGCCCACGATATGCACGCTTCATTTGGCGCCAGCAACGATCTCGGCTACATCCAGCTCAGCGGCAGTCAGTTGAAGCAGGATTTCCTTGGCTTACCGCACGGCGTGGACAATCCTATTGCGGGCAGCAACGGCAAGATGATTAACTCCTCCGCCGATGACAAACGCGGCATCGTGAAGCTGGGCTTTACCCCACGTGGTAATGACGAATATGTGCTGACCTATATTAATCAGGACGGTGAAAAAGATAACCCGCCGTACGCTGGAACCAGCAGTCAGAAATCACGCTACTGGCAATGGCCACAGTACGATAAAGAGAGCTATTACTATCAGGGCACCACCCATCTGGGCGATCGTTTCACCCTGAAAAGCCGTCTGTATCGCGATACCTTTGAAAATACGCTGATGATGTACAACTCGCTTGCCGATCTGAAAAACAAAAAAGGCAGCTACAGTCATTATTCAGACTATAGCGATGGGGCTGGTCTGCAGCTCGCTGCGGATATGCGTGAAAACGACCAGCTCTCTTTCGCGGTGAACTGGAAGGATGATGTTCACCGCGAGAAAGGCGCACCTAATGCGTCTTACGACCGTTACGAAGACCGCACCTGGTCCGTTGCCAGCGAATACCAGTGGGCAGCAGCGGATAACGTCGATGTCGTGGCGGGAATAAGCTATGACTGGCGCGACAGTCTGGAAGGCATGAAGCACGAAAAAAATGGTAGCGTCACCCACTATGATGACAACAATCAGTCGGCCTTCAACTGGCAGATGATGACCAAATATCACTTTGAAAATTCAGACACATTAGCGCTGTCCTACTCTGACAGAACACGTTTCCCAACACTGAAAGAGCGCTACACCACCTCGAAACCGGCCTATAACCAGGTGGCGCTGGTCAATCCGCAGCTTAAACCGGAACGCGCCCGCAGCGTGGATCTGACCTGGAATGGTTCACTTGGTAAAGACTGGGGATTCGAAGCCAGCGTCTATTACAACCGCATCAGCGATGCGATTCTTTCACACAATATTGATGCCGATACCATCCAGAATCAGAACAGCGGCCGGGTGGATTACACCGGTCTGGATGCAGGCGTTAAAGGTAAAGTCTTTGATATGCTGGATGTTGGGCTGAGCTATGGCCTGATTCATGCGGACGTCAAACGCAGCGACATCGGCAAAATAACCGATTTGCCGACGCAAACCCTCACCGCATGGATGACGCTGAAACCGTGGGATCCGCTGAGCATTACGCTGTCTGAAGAGGCCCGCTCATCGAGCTATAGCAATAGCGACGGCTCGCAGAAAGCCGCAGGTTTCGCCATTACCCATTTACGCGCCGACTACGCCATCGGTCACGGGTTCAGCGTCAACGCTTCAGTCAATAACCTGTTCGATACACAATACGTGTACAGCGAAGGATTTATCGAAGAAGGCCGTAATTACTGGGCGGGAATTGAGTATCAGTTCTGACTTAGCGACATAGAGAAACGGCCCCCACAGGGGCCGTTCGATTAATCTCGTCGTACAAGCCGGAAGACACCCAGCACAACAATCGCGCCGACCACGGCCACCAGGAAGCTATGGAGATTAAATCCGCTGACATCGCCGCCAATACCAAACATCGTTGCCAACCATCCACCGACCACAGCACCGACAATACCGAGAATACAGGTCAGGATAAACCCACCGCCATCACGCCCCGGCATAATCAGTTTGGCGATAACCCCCGCAATCAGACCAAAAATAATCCAGGCAATAATTCCCATTTTCAGGCCCTCTTTCCAGTGAACGCACGCGCAAGACATTCCTGCGCCAGCACTTAAAGTATAGGCAAGCCATCGCGACATGCTTTTATCACTCAGACTTAATTCATTGGGTTTGGTAAAAAATTTCATCCATTTGTATTAAGTTCCGTAGATTAATGCCGATAACCCAACGACAAACCAGGCATCCAGGAGTCATTAGGTGTGAGTAACTACAATGAGCAGTTCCTGAAGCAAAATCCGTTAGCGGTGTTAGGTGTACTTCGGGACTTGAAGTCGCAGCAGGTTCCACTGCGTATCTCCTGGTCAGGCGGCCAGTTCATCAGCAAAATTCTGACCGTCAGTCCCGATGAACTGATCATGGATTTTGGCAGCCAGGAATATGAAAACCAGGCCGTACAGCGGGCCAGCCAGATCTCAATTATCGCCGAAACGCAGGGAGCCAAAGTAGAATTCACCCTGCCACAGCTGAAAAAAGGTGAGTATCAGCAACTGCCGGCCTTTATTTCATCCTTGCCGCCTTCTCTGTGGTTTGTGCAGCGTCGGGAATATTTCCGCATCGGCGCTCCGCTGCATCCTCCCTATCGCTGCACGGCAAAAATGCCGGACAACAGCATTCTGCATTTTCGCTTATTCGATCTGTCTCTCGGCGGCATGGGCGGGCTGTTAGAAGTGGCAAAACCAGAGGGGTTGGCAGAAGGTATGCGCTTCTCGCAGGTTGAACTAAATATGGAGCAATGGGGGGTGTATCACGTTGACGCCCAACTTATTTCCATTAGCGAACGCAAGGTTATCGATGGGAAAAACGAAACCATTACCACTCCCCGCCTGAGCTTTCGTTTTCTCAACGTCGGCCCGGCGGTGGAGCGGAACTTACAGCGGATTATTTTTTCCCTTGAACGCGAGGCCCGGGAAAAGTCGAACAAGGTGCGCGATTAGCATCACCTGAATTACATCACATCCAGCGCTTGTTGAAGCTTCCAGATATAGCGCGGGGCCTGCGGCGCCGGATGATTGTCCGCAACATGTTCAATAAATTCATCCGGGCTGAGGTCGTTGATTTTATTGATCGCTTTTTTCCTGTCGGATGAGAACGTGCGTAACAGTGCGCCCGCACCGTTGGCGTACGAGACTACCAGCGCGTACTGCATCACCTGCGGATCTTCAATCCCGGCCAGCGGCCCGGTTTCGAGAATACTCAGGTATGCGGCCCCCATCGAGATATTGCGCTCGGGGTTTTTCAACTCACTGGTCGACGGCTCTCCACTCCAGCCCATGCGGCGATAAACATCGCGTCCTGAAGTTGAGGCTTTCAACTGCATCAGACCAATCGCATTGGACTTACTGACCGCATTCGGATTTCCGCCTGATTCAATGGCGATAATAGCGGTAATCAATTGTGGACTGACACCCCAGGCCGCACCGGCTTTTTCACTGATCGGCATCCATTGCATTGCGCGTTTAACCGGAACTTCAGCATTCCACGGCGGGTTTTTGTAATCCTGTTTTGAACTACAGCCCGCAAGTAATACAACCAAAAAAGCAAACCATCTCAATTTCACGTCATCTATCCTTATAGCCGGAACCTGTCGCTGAGGTGACAACGACATACCTACGCGGCATGATATACATTTGGTTTTAGTTGTAGCAAGGAAATGCCATGTCCCGGTTTCACTTAATTGCCCCATCGGGCTACTGTATCAATCAGCAGGCTGCCTTACGTGGGCTTGCGCGTCTTATTGAGGCCGGTCATCAGGTCGACAATTCAGCGGTCATTGCGCGCCGCTGCCAGCGTTTTGCGGGGACAGAGGCAGAAAGGCTTGCTGATGTGAACTCGCTCGTTAATCTGAAAACCCCCGATACCGTTGTGATGGCGGTACGCGGCGGCTATGGCGCGAGCCGTTTACTGGAAGATATTGACTGGCAGGGGCTGGCAGCCCGCCAGCAACAAGATCCGCTACTGCTGTGCGGACACAGCGATTTTACGGCGATCCAGTGTGGTCTGCTGACACAGGGGAATGTGATTAGCTTCAGCGGCCCGATGCTGGCGGCGAACTTCGGCGCCGAAGAAATGAACGCATTCACCGAGCACCATTTCTGGCAGGCTTTGCGTAATGCCCAATTTACCCTCGAATGGCAGGGTGACGGTCCGCAGTGCGCAACTGAAGGTACACTGTGGGGCGGAAATCTGGCGATGATCATTTCGCTGATGGGTACACCGTGGATGCCGGCCATCAAAAACGGCATTTTGGTGCTGGAAGACATTAACGAGCATCCATTCCGTGTCGAGCGCATGCTGCTGCAGCTGTACCACGCCGGAATACTGGCCCAGCAAAACGCCATTATTCTCGGCAGTTTTAGCGGTAGCGCACCCAATGATTACGATGCCGGTTACAATCTTGATTCAGTTTGTGATTTTCTGCGCGCCAGATTGTCAGTACCGTTGATCTGCGGCCTCGATTTTGGCCATGAACAACGCACTGTCACCCTGCCTTTGGGAGCCAATGCGGTGCTGAAAAATGATAAAAACGGCACTCAGCTCACCTTAAGTGGGCATCCGGTACTAAAATCGTAAAAAAAGCGGCTAATGGGGCTAAGCAAAACGCTGTTTCTGTCGTTATTATGGTAGGGTTTATTAATACGAAACAGCGTAATTCAGGAGTAACCGAACGTTGGATGCCGCAGCAATTATTAGCCTTTTTATTTTGGGTTCCGTTCTCGTCACCTGCAGTATCTTACTCAGTTCATTCTCATCACGCCTCGGTATCCCTATCCTGGTGATATTTCTCGCTATCGGTATGTTAGCGGGCGTAGATGGTATAGGCGGCATACCTTTCGATAACTATCCATTCGCCTACATGGTGAGTAACCTGGCACTGGCAGTTATCCTGCTCGACGGCGGGATGCGCACCCAGGCCAGCTCTTTTCGCGTTGCGTTAGGCCCGGCGCTATCGTTGGCGACGGTCGGTGTGCTGATTACTTCCGGACTCACCGGCATGATGGCCGCGTGGCTGTTTCATCTGGATCTTATTGAAGGACTCCTGATTGGCGCGATTGTTGGTTCAACCGACGCCGCGGCGGTCTTTTCCCTGCTTGGCGGTAAGGGGCTTAACGAACGCGTTGGCTCTACGCTGGAAATTGAATCCGGCAGTAATGACCCGATGGCCGTGTTTTTGACCATCACGCTCATCGCCATGATCCAAAACCACGAAACCGGTTTAAGCTGGATGTTCGCGGTGCACATTATCCAGCAGTTTGGCTTAGGCATCGTTATCGGTCTGGGCGGTGGATATATGCTCCAGCAGATGATTAACCGCATTTCTCTGCCTGCCGGACTGTATCCGCTATTGGCGTTAAGCGGTGGGATCCTGATTTTTGCCCTGACCACTGCGCTGGAAGGCAGCGGTATTCTGGCAGTTTATCTGTGTGGTTTCTTGCTGGGTAATCGCCCTATTCGCAACCGGTTTGGCATTCTGCAAAACTTCGACGGTCTGGCCTGGCTGGCGCAAATCGCCATGTTCCTGGTGCTCGGACTGCTGGTTACGCCGTCCGACCTGCTACCTATCGTGGTTCCTGCGCTGATTTTGTCTGCGTGGATGATTTTCATTGCCCGCCCACTTTCGGTTTTCGCCGGACTGCTGCCGTTTCGCGGCTTCAATCTGCGCGAACGCATTTTCATCAGTTGGGTGGGTCTGCGCGGTGCGGTACCCATCATCCTCGCCGTCTTCCCAATGATGGCGGGTCTGGAGAATGCACGCCTGTTCTTTAACGTCGCCTTCTTCGTGGTACTGATCTCGTTGCTGTTCCAGGGAACCTCTCTTTCATGGGCCGCTAAAAAAGCCAAAGTGGTGGTCCCTCCTGTTGGCTGGCCCGTGTCGCGCATTGGCCTGGATATTCATCCGGATAACCCGTGGGAGCAGTTTGTTTATCAGCTCAGCGCCGATAAGTGGTGCGTAGGAGCCGCATTGCGCGACCTGCATATGCCGGAAGAAACGCGAATAGCCGCCCTGTTTCGTGACAACGTGCTGTTTCACCCCTCCGGCAGCACACGTCTGCGCGAAGGCGATGTATTGTGTGTTATTGGCCGCGAGCGCGATCTCCCGGCTCTTGGCAAGCTGTTCAGCCAGTCGCCACCTGTGTCGTTAGACCAGCGCTTCTTCGGTGATTTTATTCTTGAAGCCAGCGCAAAATATGCCGATGTGGCGCTGATTTATGGCCTGGAAGATGGCACCGAGTATCGTGATAAGCAGCAAACGTTGGGTGAAATTGTCCAGCATCTGCTTGGTGCCGCGCCGGTCGTCGGTGACCAGGTGGAATTCGCTGGCATGATCTGGACCGTAGCCGAGAAGGAAGATAATGCGGTGCTGAAGGTCGGTGTTCGCGTTGCTGAAGATGAGGATGAGTAAAGCGGATGTTTTGCCGGGTGGCGGCTGCGCCTTACCCGGCCTACAAAATGCACTGACTCTGGAGGCCTGATAAACGCAGCAGCATCAGGCAATGCTATATAAAGTTACACCGTCACAACTGGCACGCGCAGCGCCAGAGAACACATTAACTCGTAGCCTACCGTACCTGCGGCGGTGGCCACATCGTCAATTTTAATCTCTTTGCCCCACAGCTCTACCGGCGTCCCGATCCCTGCCTGCGGGCATGGTGTCAGATCTACCGCCAACATATCCATTGAGACTGTCCCCACCGTCCCGGTACGTACACCGTCCACCAGCACCGGAGTACCACTTGGCGCATGGCGTGGATAACCGTCTGCATAGCCGGTCGCTACAATGCCAATGCGCTGCTCGCCGCTGGCAGTGTAGCGTCCACCGTAGCCCACCCGATCGCCAGCTTTCAGCGTCTGTATGCCGATGATCTCACTGCTCAGCGTCATCACTGGCTTCAGGCCGGTGTTAGCGATGTCCCGCCATTGTCCTGAAGGCGACGCACCATACAAAATAATGCCCGGACGAACCCAGTCATAATGCGCTTCAGGGTGCCACAGCGTGGCTGCCGAATTCGACAGCGATCGTCTGCACTCCAGCCCTTCAGTTGCCTGCGCAATACGTGTCATAGCCTCCTGTATACCTTCCGGGTGCTCTGCATCGGCAAAATGGGACATCAGCGTCATTTCACCGACATTGGGCATCGCCCGCAGCTGTTGCCAGACCGTGGGAACTCTTTCCGGTAAAAAACCAAGGCGGTTCATACCACTGTTCACCTTCAGGTAAACATCGAGCGGCGCCTTCAGGCGTGCATTCTGCAATGCTTTTAGCTGCCAGTTACTGTGTACACAGGTGGTGAGTCGATAATTGTCATATACCGTCAGGTCTTCGGCGTGGAAAAAACCCTCCAGCATGAGTATCGGGCCTTTCCATCCGCGCTCGCGTAGGGTTATCGCCTCTTCAAGATTGAGCATGGCAAAACCATCGGTTGTGCCCAGCGCATTCCAGACGCGTTCAATACCGTGTCCATACGCATTGGCTTTCACCACCGACCAGACGCGGGCGTCCGGCGCGGCCTGGCGGGTAATGGTCAGATTTTGTTTCAACGCCTGCAGGTCAATGCTGGCCAGTATCGGGCGGGTCATCTCACGTCCTTATCAGTTATGTGCGCCATGTAAATGCCGTGGACGAGAGGGGGTAAACCCCGGACTGTAACGCGCCACGCTCAGATCGTCATAAGGTATGGCTGGCGTGCGGCCAGAAAGGATATCGCTCAGTAGCTGACCGGAGCCGCAGGCCATGGTCCAACCCAGCGTGCCGTGGCCGGTATTGAGCAGCAGATTCTTAAAGCGGGTGCGCCCCACCACAGGCGTTCCGTCCGGCGTCATCGGACGCAGTCCGGTCCAGAAGGTTGCCTGCTCCACATGACCGCCGCGCGGGAAGAGATCGCGTACGACCATTTCCAGCGTTTCACGACGAGGTTGTAGCAATTCTGTATTAAAGCCGACAATCTCCGCCATGCCGCCAACGCGAATACGATTGTCAAAGCGGGTAATAGCGATTTTATAGGTTTCATCAAGGATAGTAGAAACCGGCGCACCGTCGTCTTGCGCCACCGGAATGGTCAACGAATAGCCTTTGAGCGGATAGACCGGGATATCAACGATCCCTTTCAGCATTGCCGTGGAGTACGAACCAAACGCCATCACATAGGCATCGGCTTTAACTATCTCTTCGCCGCACTGGACGCCATAAATCTGCTCACCATCGCTCAGCAGCTTATCGACCGGGGTATTAAAGCGAAACTTAACGCCCGCCTGCTCCGCCATCTGCGCCAGACGCTGGGTAAACAGCTGGCAGTCGCCGGTTTCATCATTCGGTAAACGCAGACCGCCGGTCAGCTTGTGCGCCACTTCTGCCAGTGCGGGTTCGACTTCCGCCAGACGGTTTGCTTCCAGCAGTTGATATGGCACGCCCGCATCTTCTAGCACGGCGATGTCGCGGGTAGCGTTTTCATACTGTTGAGCGGTACGGAAAAGTTGCAGGGTTCCGCCCTGGCGCCCCTCGTACTCGATACCGGTAGAGGCGCGCAGCGCTTTCAGGCAATCACGGCTGTATTCCGCCAGTCGCACCATGCGTCCTTTGTTTTCCATGTAGTGGCTGGTGTCGCAGTTGCGCAGCATCTGCCACATCCATTTCAACTGGAACTGGGTTCCGTCAAGACGGACGGCCAGCGGAGCGTGGCGCTGAAACATCCACTTAATTGCTTTTAGCGGTACGCCTGGTGCCGCCCATGGTGCTGCATAACCTGGAGAGATTTGCCCCGCGTTCGCCGCACTGGTTTCCAGTGCGGGACCGGGCTCACGATCAATGACGGTGACATCGTGTCCAGCCTGACTTAAGTACCAGGCGCTGGTCACGCCAACGACACCACTTCCCAGTATGACAACTCGCATAGCCACTCCGTTAACAGTAAAAGAACAATCATCTAATTACATCTTGATAACTCAGTTGAAAATATTATTCAACATATGGCTTTTTTATGGTGACTTACCTCACATATAGCGGTGATGACTGGGGACTCTCCGCTTTGGCATCTCCTGCTGTGCGTTATTTTTATCCAGCATAAAATTTTGCGGCCATGCCATTTTTCGACGCCTCGCTAACGTGAAATCGCAAAGAAAAAATTTCTGCCGCAGCACGTTTTTTAACACCATGATCTATGCTTGACATGAGGTACTCCAGACAGAGAGTGCCGCCAACAATGAGGGTGCGCGAATGGCTACGATTGATTCCATGAACAAGGACAGCACACGGTTAAGCGATGGACCCGACTGGACGTTTGATCTGCTGGATGTCTATCTGGCAGAGATAGACCGCGTGGCGAAACTCTACAGACTGGATACCTACCCGCACCAAATCGAGGTGATCACCTCCGAACAGATGATGGACGCTTATTCCAGCGTCGGGATGCCGATCAACTATCCTCACTGGTCGTTTGGTAAAAAGTTTATTGAAACCGAGCGCTTGTATAAGCATGGTCAGCAGGGGCTGGCCTATGAGATCGTTATCAACTCCAATCCGTGTATCGCGTATCTGATGGAGGAGAACACCATCACTATGCAGGCGCTGGTGATGGCGCATGCCTGCTACGGACACAACTCCTTTTTTAAAAACAACTACCTGTTCCGAAGCTGGACGGATGCCAGTTCCATTGTCGATTACCTGATCTTCGCGCGAAACTATATTACCCAGTGTGAAGAGCGTTACGGCGTGGATGAAGTCGAAAAGCTACTCGACTCCTGCCATGCGCTGATGAACTACGGCGTTGACCGTTACAAACGCCCGCAAAAAATTTCCCTACAGGAAGAGAAAGCCCGTCAGAAAAGCCGTGAAGAGTATCTGCAAAGCCAGGTGAATATGTTGTGGCGCACGCTGCCGAAGAAAGAGGAAGAGAAAACCGTGGCGGAAGCCCGGCGTTATCCCTCTGAGCCACAGGAGAACCTGCTGTACTTCATGGAGAAGAACGCCCCGCTGCTGGAGTCCTGGCAACGTGAAGTCCTGCGCATTGTACGCAAGGTCAGTCAGTATTTTTATCCGCAGAAACAGACGCAGGTGATGAACGAGGGCTGGGCCACTTTCTGGCATTACACCATCCTGAACCACCTTTATGATGAAGGTAAAGTCACCGAACGGTTTATGCTGGAGTTTCTGCATAGCCATACCAATGTGGTATTTCAGCCGCCCTACAACAGCCCGTGGTATAGCGGGATAAACCCTTATGCCCTGGGGTTTGCCATGTTCCAGGATATCAAACGTATTTGTCAGTCGCCGACCGAGGAGGACAAATACTGGTTCCCGGACATAGCGGGTTCCGACTGGCTGGAAACCCTGCATTTCGCGATGCGCGATTTCAAAGATGAGAGCTTTATCAGCCAGTTCCTGTCACCAAAGGTGATGCGTGATTTCCGTCTGTTCACCGTGCTGGATGACGATCGTCACAACTACCTGGAGATTTCTGCGATTCATAACGAGGAAGGATATCGTGAGATCCGCAACAGGTTGTCGTCGCAATACAACCTCAGCAACCTGGAGCCGAATATTCAAATCTGGAATGTCGATCTGCGTGGCGACCGTTCGCTCACCTTACGCTATATTCCGCATAATCGCGCACCGCTGGATAAAGGACGCAAAGAAGTGCTCAAGCACGTACACCGGCTTTGGGGTTTTGACGTGATGCTGGAGCAACAGAATGAAGATGGCAGCGTGGAGCTGTTGGAGCGTTGCCCGCCAAGGATGAACGGTCTGTAAATCTTATTACCGGAGGCGGTGTAAACACCTAAACCGGCCTACGAAGTGCACACATTGTAGGCCGGATAAGACGCTTTGGCGTCGCCATCTGGCTTTGAGCAATTAACGGCCCTGAATCGCCAAATCGCCCGGAAGGCTCTTTTGCATGCGATGCCAGATTTCGCCACTGTCGTGACCATAGCGACGCACCGTTTCATACACCTGCTCATGAGCGCCCTGCTCGCAGAGTTCTGACAGTTTACGGTAGAAGCTCAGCGCCAGCGCGCGCGCTTCCGG
Source organism: Citrobacter portucalensis (assembly GCF_002042885.1). GTDB lineage: Bacteria > Pseudomonadota > Gammaproteobacteria > Enterobacterales > Enterobacteriaceae > Citrobacter > Citrobacter portucalensis. The sequence goes on along the minus strand of NZ_MVFY01000007.1, from coordinate 185,530 downwards.
GTTGGCAAAATAATGACGACCAATGCGGGTATATAATCCTTTCATACCGTTGAGGATCAAACCGTAAATCGGATTGCCGGAGGCAAATGCCAGGCCGCGGAAAATGTTATAGTCCAGATCGGCAAATGCGTCAGCGTGGTCGGCCACCTGATTTGCCGTCGCCAGAACCTCCTGTGCTTTATCAGGATGCTGGCGAAACGCAGTGCGAACAAAGATCGTCGAAATATTGGTACGCACGGACAGCAGATTATCAATCAACTGCGGGACACTCTCGTGATCGAGACGCGCCAGCGTTTCAAGAATATTCAGCCCGGAGGTTTCCCAGAAGTTATTCACCTTCGTCGGTTTGCCGTGTTGAATGGTCAACCAGCCATCTCGCGCCAACCGCTGCAATACTTCGCGTAGCGTGGTACGTGTCACCCCAATAAGTTCGGAGAGTTCACGTTCAGCGGGCAAAATAGTGCCAGGTGGGAAGCGGTTATTCCAGATACTTTCAATGATGTACTCTTCCGCGAACCCAGCCGGGCTTTGCGCCTTAATGACCATAGTAAAAATTCCATTACACAGCAAAACATAGTTACACACATCATACCAGATGGGTATCTTAGCTGATAGCTGACGCAATGAAGAAAAAGTGGATCAAGGCTTCATTTTCCTAATAACGCTACAGCACAGCCAACCTTACCAGTCTCGTGAATAGCTTGCCTGTGCCCCCTCCTCCCGCTAAGCTTTGCGGTCAAACATAAAAACATGATTTCATTTTTAAAGGTAGGGAAATCACCATGGAGCTATCATGGGGCCGCGCTATGTGGCGCAATTTTTTAGGTCAATCACCAGACTGGTACAAACTTGCACTGCTTGTCTTCTTAGTCGTTAACCCGATTATTTTTTTCATCAACCCTTTTATCGCCGGCTGGTTGCTGGTGGCCGAGTTCATTTTCACGCTGGCGATGGCGTTAAAATGTTACCCACTGCTGCCAGGCGGGCTGTTGGCTATTGAAGCTGTCATTATTGGTATGACCAGCGCCACGCATGTGCGTGAAGAGGTTGCCGCAAACCTTGAGGTGTTATTGCTGCTGATGTTTATGGTGGCAGGCATCTACTTTATGAAGCAGCTATTACTGTTTATTTTCACTCGTCTGCTGCTCACTATTCGCTCCAAGACGCTGCTGTCACTGTCTTTTTGTGTTGCAGCCGCTTTCCTCTCTGCGTTCCTCGATGCGTTGACCGTCGTTGCCGTGGTAATCAGCGTTGCGGTCGGGTTTTATGGTATCTACCATCGCGTTGCTTCTTCTCGCGCGGAAGACAACAACATGCTTGATGACAGCCATATCGATCAGCACAATAAAGTCGTTCTTGAGCAGTTCCGCGGTTTTCTGCGTAGCCTGATGATGCACGCGGGGGTCGGTACGGCGTTAGGCGGCGTGATGACCATGGTGGGCGAACCACAAAACCTTATTATCGCCAAAGCGGCTGGCTGGCATTTTGGCGACTTCTTCCTGCGCATGTCGCCAGTTACCGTCCCGGTACTGATTTGCGGCCTGTTAACCTGTGTACTGGTCGAGAAATTGCGCTGGTTTGGCTATGGCGAAACGCTGCCGGAGACCGTCCGTGATGTCCTGCAACAGTTTGACGATCAGAGCCGCCAACAACGTACCCGCCAGGACAAAATCAAACTGATTGTCCAGGCGATTATTGGCGTCTGGCTGGTCGTTGCTTTGGCCCTGCATCTGGCAGAAGTCGGATTGATCGGTTTGTCGGTCATCATTCTGGCAACCTCGTTGACCGGCGTAACCGACGAACATGCGATAGGTAAGGCCTTTACCGAGTCGCTACCCTTCACCGCGCTGCTGACCGTGTTCTTCTCTATTGTCGCGGTGATTATCGATCAACAACTCTTTTCACCGATTATTCAGTTTGTGTTGCAGTCGTCTGAACATGCACAACTGACGCTGTTTTATCTCTTCAACGGCCTGCTGTCTTCGATCTCTGATAACGTTTTTGTTGGTACGATTTATATCAATGAAGCCAAAGCCGCGATGGAACATGGGACCATCAGCCTTAACCAATTTGAGCTGTTGGCGGTGGCGATCAATACCGGGACCAACCTGCCTTCGGTGGCCACGCCAAACGGCCAGGCTGCATTCCTGTTCCTGCTGACCTCTGCACTGGCGCCGTTGATTCGCCTCTCTTATGGTCGCATGGTGTGGATGGCCCTGCCTTATACTCTCGTCCTGACGCTCGTCGGCCTGCTTTGCGTCGAGTTCACGCTAGTTCCGGTGACCGAGTGGATGACCCAAACGGGCTGGTTAGCTACACTTTCATAACAATTAACCGGGCAAATCACTGCCCGGTTTGACTTTTTGCATGATAAATATCCGATTACGCAAATTTTCAATTCCCGCTAGTGGCGCATAAAGTGAATTGGTTTAAACTGCGGTCTCTACGCATGTTGCAGGGAAATGATTATGTTGCGATTTTTAAACCAGTGCTCCCGAGGTCGTGGAGCATGGTTATTGTTGGCGTTAACCGCCTTTGCGCTGGAGCTCGTCGCGCTGTGGTTCCAGCACGTCATGCTGCTAAAACCTTGCGTGTTGTGTATTTACGAACGTAGCGCATTATTTGGCGTGATGGGTGCAGGGCTGGTGGGTGCTATCGCACCAAAAACACCGCTGCGCTATGTGGCGATGATAATCTGGATTTACAGTGCCTGGCGCGGACTTCAGTTAGCGTATGAGCACACCATGATTCAGCTGCACCCATCCCCGTTTATGACCTGTGATTTTGCCGCACGCTTCCCAAGCTGGCTGCCGCTGGACAAATGGCTGCCGCAGGTGTTTTTAGCGTCCGGTGACTGTGCTGAGCGCCAGTGGTCTTTTTTAACCCTGGAAATGCCGCAGTGGCTGTTGGGGATCTTCGCCGCCTACCTGGTGGTCGCCGTGCTGGTAGTGATAGCACAGCCGTTCAAACCGAAAAAACGTGACCTCTTCGGTCGCTAACAGAGACGCTCCTTCGGGAGCGTTTTTTTTGCCTTAAATTCATTGCCTGCTGGCATCTATAAGATGTATATTAAATGCATCTTATAGATGCCACACCAAGGAGATGTCTTATGTCCCATTTACGCATCCCGGCAAACTGGAAAGTTAAACGCTCTACTCCCTTCTTCACGAAAGACAACGTCCCGGCAGCACTTCTTTCTCACCATAACACTGCTGCAGGCGTTTTTGGCCAGCTTTGCGTGATGGAAGGTACGGTAACGTATTACGGCTTTGCCAATGAAGACGCAAAAGAGCCTGAAGTAAAAGTGGTGATTAATGCCGGTCAGTTTGCGACCAGTCCGCCGCAGTACTGGCATCGCGTTGAATTAAGCGACGACGCCCAATTCAACATCAATTTCTGGGTTGAAGATGACAACCAAGGCGATGAGATGTATCAGGCGAAAAAGTCTTAAGCCTAAACGCCTGCTAATCGATGGGCGGTTTAGTCCGCCCATGAAGGTTTGTTCAGAATATGATCCTGCCAGTCACGCACTTCCGATTCTTTCACCGCAATATGACGTACTGAAATACGTTCACCGTGCATCGCCGCTTTTGATCCCGTCAGCAGTGGATGCCACTCCGGCAGCCCTTTACCTTCCGCTAGCAGACGATACGCACAGGTCATCGGCAGCCATTCAAAGGTGGGCAGATTATCGCGCGTCAGTTTGATACAGTCAGGCTCGTACTCGAATCGGCGTTCGTAATTACGGCACTGACAGGTTTTGATATTGAGCTGCTTACACGCGACGTTAGTAAAATAGATTTCGTCGGTATCTTCATCCATCAGCTTATGCAGGCAGCATTGACCACACCCGTCACATAATGACTCCCACTCGGCATCGGTCATTTCATCCAGGGTTTTACTTTGCCAGAAAGGTATGTCGCTCATCAGGGTATCCGCTATTGCAATAAAGCTGCACCTTATAACCAGTCTGGCACGCTGATGCAAGTTTTGCCGCCCGAAAAGGCGGCAAGAAGAGATTACAGCACGCGTGTCGTCAGCGTTTGACCATGAAAACTGATAGCCAGCTCATCACCGCTGTTTAACGGCCCAACTCCTGCTGGCGTCCCCGTCAACACAACATCGCCCGCTTTGAGGGTAAAGAAACGACTCATGTAGGCAATCAAAGGAACGATGTGATGGATCATATCCGCCGTGGTGCCGTGCTGGCGCTGCTCACCGTTAACCGTTAACCCGAGCATCGTATCCTGAGGATCACCATTAAATTCCGCCACCGGAATAAACCCTGACAGCGGGCAAGAGTTATCAAAGCCCTTCGCTTTTTCCCACGGCTGCCCCGCCTTCTTCATTTTGCCCTGAATATCACGCAGGGTCAGATCCAACGCGACGCCATAGCCCGCGATGGCTTTGCGCACATGTTCTTCCGTCGCCTGACGTAGGGTCGCGCCAATCAAAACAGCCAGCTCAACTTCATGGTGAACCGAACCCATATCAGATGGGATCACCAGCGGCTGGCGTAAATCGCACAGCGCGGTTTCCGGTTTAATAAACAGCACCGGTTCTTCCGGGGTACTTCCGCCCATCTCTTTAATATGATTAGCATAGTTACTCCCTACGCAAACCACCTTACTCACCGGATAATCCAGCAGAGCACCATGCCAGTTATGATGTTGATACATTACTTTCCCCTAACGTAGTTATCAATTTCAGGTACTGCATCGATGGGGCGTGCTGCTGCCGGATGCAGTTTAACGTTTATCGTCTGGTGTATTTTGTTTCGTCGCAGCCAGATGCTGTTTAAGTAAATCTTCTGGCGGCGGTGGTATTTGTAAATAATAGCCCTGCTCGGTGAGTGCCTGTTTTACTTTTTCCAGATCGGCATTAACCAGCTTTTTACGGCCATCAAGCGGCAACATCATTGCCAGCGTCGGCTGACCAAATCCTTTCATCAGTTCTTCAGGAACTCGCGAGAAATCGTCTTTTTTTTCGACATATAAATAGGTCTGGTCACGTTTACTGCTTCGGTAGATCACACAAAACATATCTTTTACTCTGAATTCACGGAATGGTGGCTTGCCTCAATATAATACTGACTATAACATGCCTTATAGTCTTCGGAATATCACCCCGCGCTGGGGATGATAAATAGCAAATTGAGTAAGGCCAGGATGTCAAACACGCCAATCGAGCTTAAAGGCAGTAGCTTCACCTTATCAGTGGTTCATTTACATGAAGCAGAACCCGAGGTTATTCGTCAGGCGTTGGAAGACAAAATCGCGCAGGCACCTGCTTTTTTAAAACATGCTCCCGTAGTGGTTAACGTGAGTGGTCTTGAAAGCCCGGTAAACTGGTCAGCGCTGCAGAAGGTTGTCGCGTCTACCGGATTGCGCATTATCGGCGTTAGCGGATGCAAAGACGCCAGACTCAAGGCTGAAATCGACGAAATGGGTCTTCCTTTACTGACTGAAGGTAAAGAAAAAGCTATTCGTCCTGCGCCCGTTGAGGCCCCGGCTCCCGTCGCTCCGCCACAAAACGTTACTCCCATCACAAAAACACGATTAATAAATGTGCCGGTTCGTTCCGGTCAGCGCATTTATGCACCACAATGTGATCTGATTGTTACAAGCCACGTCAGTGCAGGCGCAGAGCTTATCGCTGATGGCAATATTCATGTTTATGGAATGATGAGAGGCCGTGCGTTGGCAGGCGCAAGCGGTGACCGGGAAGCGCAAATTTTTTGTACCCATCTGACGGCAGAACTGGTGTCTATCGCAGGTGTTTATTGGCTGAGTGATAAAATCCCAGCAGAATTTTATGGCAAAGCGGCACGTCTGCAATTAGCAGAGAACGCTTTGACAGTTCAACCGTTGAATTGATCCCTTTTTAACAAGGAATTTCTATGGCACGCATTATTGTTGTTACTTCGGGTAAAGGGGGCGTTGGCAAAACCACCTCCAGCGCGGCCATCGCTACAGGTTTGGCCCAGAAGGGAAAGAAAACTGTCGTTATTGATTTTGATATCGGCCTGCGTAATCTTGATCTGATTATGGGTTGTGAACGCCGCGTCGTTTACGACTTCGTCAACGTTATTCAGGGCGATGCGTCGTTAAATCAGGCGCTAATCAAAGATAAGCGTACCGAAAATCTCTTTATTCTTCCGGCCTCACAAACTCGCGATAAAGACGCGCTGACGCGTGAAGGCGTCGCGAAAGTTCTGGACGATCTGAAAACGATGGAATTCGACTTCATCGTCTGCGACTCTCCGGCGGGTATTGAAACCGGTGCGCTGATGGCCCTGTATTTTGCCGATGAAGCGATTATTACCACCAACCCGGAAGTCTCCTCTGTACGTGACTCTGACCGTATACTGGGTATTCTGGCGTCGAAATCTCGTCGCGCGGAAAACGGTGAAGATCCGATTAAAGAGCATTTGTTGCTGACGCGCTACAACCCTGGCCGCGTTAATAAAGGTGACATGCTGAGCATGGAAGACGTACTGGAAATTCTGCGAATCAAGCTGGTTGGCGTGATTCCTGAAGATCAGTCAGTCCTGCGCGCGTCTAACCAGGGTGAGCCGGTTATTCTCGACATCAATGCTGATGCCGGTAAAGCCTATGCTGATACCGTAGACCGTCTGTTGGGAGAAGAACGTCCTTTCCGCTTCATTGAAGAAGAGAAGAAAGGTTTCCTCAAACGCCTGTTCGGAGGATAAGTTATGGCATTACTGGATTTTTTTCTCTCGCGGAAAAAGAGCACAGCGAACATCGCTAAAGAGCGACTGCAGATTATTGTTGCGGAACGTCGTCGTAGTGACGCCGAGCCACATTATTTACCGCAGCTGCGTAAGGATATTCTCGACGTTATCTGTAAGTATGTACAAATTGATCCCGAAATGGTCACGGTACAACTTGAACAAAAAGACGGCGATATTTCGATCCTCGAACTTAACGTGACATTACCTGAAGCAGAAGAGTCTAAATAAGCTCTTTTGTCGCTAAATCATGGTTACGAAAAAGGCAGATTATTCTGCCTTTTTTATTTTCTGTCTCTGACTAACCTATCGAGCATTTATTCCAAAGTAAACTTTGGGTAGTTTTCGGCAAAATAGCGGCGTAAATACTCAACCGTAATACGGATTTTTGCCGACGTCGCCAGCCGGGAGACATAAACCGCCCATATATTGGCGGGTTGATAATACTCAGGCAATATATGCACCAGATGTCCGCTGGCAATGTTGTCGCAAACGTCCCACCACGAACGCAAAGCAATTCCCTGCCCATCCAGACACCATTGATGTACCACTTCGCCATGGTTAGACGACAGCGGCCCCGTAACCTTTATTGAGTGTGCGCCCTCTTTATTACGCATTTGCCAGATACCAAACGGATGGTCACGTTCTTTAATAACCAGGCAGGGGAAAGTAGAAAGATCGTTCAGTTGTTTCGGCACTCCATGCCGCGCCACAAATTCCGGCGAGGCGCACAGAATACGATAGTTAGTCGCCAGCTTGCGGGCAATCAGGTTCGGCGCGATATCATCCCCGATACGAATATCGAGATCGACGCCCTCATTGACCATATCGACCAGACGGTCTTCAACATCGAACCTCAGTTCTAACTGCGGGTACTCTTTTGCCAGCGCAGACAGCGCCGGAGCGACCACCCGGCGGCCAAAACCAAAGCTACTGATAATTCGTAGCATCCCCTGCGGGATCTGCCTGGCATCGGACAGCTCGTCCATCATCTGATCGACATCCTGCAGGATCCGCTGTGCCCATTCGTAGATCCGCTCCCCCTCTTCCGTGATGGTTACGCGCCGCGTTGTTCGGTGCAACAGCACCACGTTCAGCGTTTGCTCCAACAGGGCAACGCGCTTACTGATAAAAGCCGGAGATACGCCCAGCTCTTCGGCAACGGCGGCAAATCCCGCACGACGGGCAACCAGCATAAAGACGCGTAAATCATTTAGCAGAGGCAGATTATTCATGATCTGTGTTTTATGTTTCACCAGTTAGGGGGATTAACTATTAATCAGTCAATTATAGGATACGGGGAAAGTCAATTTTGATGGCGTACAAGTGAGAGCTGCTATGAAGAAAACCTGTCGTATTGCCGCTATCCCCGGAGATGGCATTGGTAAAGAAGTCCTGCCTGAAGGCATTCAGGTGTTGCAGGCAGCCGCCGAGCGTTGGGGGTTGTCACTCAGCTTTGAGCAAATGGAATGGGCCAGCTGCGAGTACTACGCCCATCACGGAAAGATGATGCCGGATGACTGGCACGAGCAGTTACAATCCTTCGATGCTATCTATTTTGGTGCCGTTGGCTGGCCGGAAACCGTACCGGACCACATCTCATTATGGGGCTCGCTGCTTAAGTTTCGCCGCGAATTCGACCAGTATGTCAACCTGCGCCCGGTACGCCTGTTTCCGGGCGTACCTTGCCCACTGGCAGGTAAGCAGCCTGGCGACATTGATTTCTATGTGGTGCGCGAGAACACCGAGGGAGAATACTCTTCACTCGGCGGACGCGTAAGCGAAGGTACAGAACACGAAGTGGTTATCCAGGAGTCGGTCTTCACCCGTCGCGGTGTGGATCGAATTTTGCGTTACGCTTTCGAGCTGGCGCAAAACCGCCCGCGCAAAACCCTGACCTCGGCGACCAAATCCAACGGCCTGGCCATCAGCATGCCGTACTGGGACGAGCGTGTAGAAGCAATGGCGGCTCACTATCCCGAGATCCGTTGGGATAAACAGCATATTGATATACTCTGCGCCCGCTTTGTGATGCAGCCGGAGCGTTTTGACGTGGTGGTTGCCTCCAACCTGTTTGGCGACATCCTCTCCGATCTCGGTCCAGCCTGTACCGGAACGATTGGCATTGCGCCTTCAGCCAACTTAAACCCGGAACGCACCTTCCCGTCTCTGTTCGAGCCAGTACACGGTTCGGCCCCCGATATCTACGGCAAGAACCTCGCCAACCCTATAGCGACTATCTGGGCTGGCGCCATGATGCTCGACTTCCTTGGCAACGGTGATGCTAACTATAAAGCCGCCCACGACGGTATTCTGGCGGCAATTGAGCAGGTTATTGCCAGCGGCCCGAAAACACCGGATATGAAAGGCAATGCCACCACCCAACAGGTTGGCGAGGCCATCTCTCGGGCATTGCGTTAGAGGTCAAACCACGGAATATGAGCCGCGTCACTGACGCGGCTTTTTTATGCTTTTTATGGCACCAATAACCTGCGCCAATTCACCTTTTATTATTTCCGTTCTGTGTTTTATTGCTTCACGCATCGAGCAATTGTTTAATTCATGTAAATAACAAATAATAAAATTGTTAAATACAAGATCACTGATTCCCTACAGCATGATAACAACGACAGGCTAATGCCATACGCGGGCAACTGTGCCCAGGAGATCCCATGTTGAGCAACGTTAAGAAAAAAGACATGCCGCTGATAGCCATCAGTCTGGTGGCTATTCTTTTCATCGCCGCCACACTTAGTCTCTTCCCTCAGCAGTCTGCACAAGTCGCAAATACCCTTTTTAACGGCGTTACCCGGATGCTGGGTTCCGCCGTGCAGATCCTCGTTCTGATGGCGATGGGTCTGGTCGTCTGGCTGGCCACCAGCAAATACGGCAACATTCGTCTGGGAGAAGGAAAAGCGGAATACAGCACGCTGTCCTGGCTGTTTATGTTTATTTGTGCCGGACTAGGTTCCTCCACGCTCTATTGGGGCGTTGCTGAGTGGGCCTATTATTACCAGACCCCAGGTCTGAATATCGCTCCGCACTCGCAAAAAGCGCTGGAATACAGCTTACCCTACTCTTTTTTCCATTGGGGAATCAGCGCCTGGGCGACCTATACGCTGGCTTCATTAACCATGGCCTACCACTTTCATGTGCGGAAAAACAAAGGGCTGAGCCTGTCCGGAATAATCGCCGCTATCACCGGCGTGCATCCGCAGGGCGTCTGGGGCCGGCTGGTTGATTTGATGTTCCTGATCGCCACAGTTGGCGCGTTAACCATCTCTCTGGTTGTCACCGCCGCCACCTTTACCCGTGGTTTATCGGCTCTCACAGGTTTACCGGATAATTTCACCGTACAGGCGTTTGTTATCCTGTTCTCTGGCGGCATTTTCTGTCTGAGCTCCTGGATTGGCATCAACAACGGCTTGCAACGTCTGAGCAAAATGGTCGGCTGGGGGGCGTTTTTACTGCCGCTGCTGGTGCTGATTGTCGGCCCGACCGAGTTCATCACCAACAACATCATTAACGCCATCGGTCTGACGACACAAAACTTTTTGCAGATGAGTCTGTTCACCGACCCGCTCGGCAACGGTGAGTTCACCCGCAACTGGACGGTGTTCTATTGGCTGTGGTGGATCTCCTACACCCCTGGCGTGGCAATGTTTGTCACTCGCGTATCCCGTGGTCGCAAAATCAAAGAGGTTATCTGGGCGTTAATCCTGGGTAGTACCGTTGGCTGCTGGTTCTTCTTTGGCGTGATGGAAAGCTACTCCATTCACCAATTTGTGAACGGTGTGATCGACGTACCGCAGGTTATGGCCACGTTAGGCGGCGAAACAGCCGTACAGCAAGTGTTGATGTCGTTGCCTGCCGGGAAACTGTTCCTGGTGGCGTATCTGGCGATCATGATTATTTTTCTCGCCTCGCATATGGATGCCGTCGCCTACACCATGGCGGCCACCAGCACGCGTAACCTGCAGGAAGGGGAAGATCCGCAGCGTAGCTTACGTCTGTTCTGGTGCGTGGTCATCACCCTGATCCCATTATCAATTTTGTTCACCGGCGCGTCCCTGGAAACCATGAAGACCACGGTGGTTCTGACCGCACTTCCCTTCCTCGCCATTCTGTTGGTGAAGGTTGGCGGTTTTCTTCGCTGGGTACGGCAGGACTATGCCCACGTTCCTGCACATCAAATTGAAGGTCATCTCCCCGAAACGCCAGTGGACGTCCCCGTCGCACCACCGGCCGGGACATTACTCAAAGGCGACAATTAAGCGCCAGTAAAAAATCCTCTTACTCACAAATTAAAGGTATTCCAATGAGCAATCTGAGCCCTGAGTTTATTCTGCCGCAAAATTTCTGTGCCAACCCGCAGGACGCCTGGACTATCCCTGCCCGGTTCTATACCGACCATCAGGCCTTCGAGCACGAGCAGGAGAAAGTGTTCGCTAAGAGCTGGATTTGCGTCGCCCACAGTAGCGAACTGGCGAAACCCAATGACTATGTAACCCGGGAAGTGATTGGCGAGAACATCGTGCTGGTACGTGGTCGCGATAACGTGCTGCGCGCGTTCTACAACGTTTGCCCGCATCGTGGTCATCAACTGTTGAGCGGCGAAGGGAAAGCGAAAAATGTGATTACCTGCCCTTACCACGCCTGGGCATTCAAGCTTGACGGTAACCTGGCGCATGCACGTAACTGCGAAAACGTTGCCAACTTCGACAGTGAGAAAGCACATCTCACCCCGGTACGGCTGGAAGAATATGCCGGATTCGTGTTTATCAACATGGATCCGAACGCAGGCAGCGTAGAAGAACAACTCCCAGGTCTTGCAGACAAAGTTATCGAAGCCTGCCCTGATGTGCATGACCTGAAGCTGGCGGCGCGCTTTACGACCCGAACTCCAGCCAACTGGAAGAATATTGTCGATAACTATCTGGAGTGCTACCACTGCGGCCCGGCTCACCCTGGTTTTTCCGACTCGGTTCAGGTTGATCGTTACTGGCATACTATGCACGGCAACTGGACGCTACAATACGGTTTCGCCAAACCGTCTGAGCAGTCATTTAAGTTCGAAGAGGGTGTTGATGCCGCCTTCCACGGTTTCTGGCTGTGGCCGTGCACCATGCTCAACGTTACGCCAATCAAAGGCATGATGACCGTTATCTACGAATTTCCAGTGGATGCAGAAACTACGCTGCAAAACTATGACATCTACTTCACCAACGAAGAGCTGACCGAAGAGCAGAAACAACTGATCGAATGGTATCGCAACGTCTTCCGCCCTGAAGATTTACGTCTGGTTGAAAGCGTCCAAAAAGGGTTGAAATCGCGCGGGTATCGCGGTCAGGGCCGCATTATGGCCGACACCAGCGGCAGCGGTATCTCCGAACATGGCATTGCCCATTTCCATAATCTGGTCGCGCAGGTGTTTCAGGAATAACCAGAGGCTGTAACGACAGGTTCCGGCGCATCGTCAAGCCGCGCCGGACAGATTTTTTAGGGAGTGCCGCAATGTCTGATTATCAAATGCAAGAAGTCCGGGTCAGCCGGATTGAGACGATTACCGCGCAGGTAAAACGCTTTACCTTAACGGCGACATCAGGCGAGCCGTTGCCCGCGTTTCAGGGTGGCAGCCATATTATCGTGCAGATGCGCGATGGCGAGAATCTGTACAGCAATGCATACTCGCTGATGAGTTCACCCTTTGATACGAGCACCTGGCAAATCGCCGTACGACTGGAGGAAGCATCCAAAGGCGGCTCACGATATCTGCATCAAAACGTGAAACCCGGCGACACGCTCACGATCTCCACACCAAACAATCTGTTCGCCCTCGCTCCTCAGGCACAACAACATCTGTTGATTGCCGGAGGTATCGGCATCACACCGTTTTTATCGCATATCCCGGAGCTGGAACATTCTAAGGCGCAATGGCAACTGCATTATTGCTCTCCCAGTCAGGACAACTGCGCGTTTTATGACGAACTCCTGCAGCACCCCAGCGTCGATCGTATTCATCTGCATCTGTCAAGCGCAGGGACCCGCCTTGATTTATCTCGCCTGCTGGCCGATGTCGAACCCGGCACACATATTTACACCTGCGGGCCAGCAGTGCTCAACGATGCCGTCAGAGAAGCGGCTTCCCTCCATAGACTGGACAGCAATACGCTACATTTCGAACAATTTGCGCTGGAAGATAAAAGCGGTGATGCCTTTACCCTGATTCTGGCGCGTTCAGGACGCGAGTTTGTGGTCCCGGAAGAGATGACCATTTTGCAGGTTATCGAAAATAACAAAGCCGCGCGCGTTGAGTGCCTGTGCCGGGAAGGTGTTTGCGGCACCTGTGAAACGACGATTCTTGAAGGGGAAGCGGATCACCGCGATCAGTATTTCAGCGACGACGAAAAAGCCAGCCAGCAAAGCATGCTTATTTGCTGCTCACGCGCCAAAGGTAAGCGCCTGGTGCTTGATTTGTAGCGTTGCGCAGGCCGGGTTAGCAATGGCGCAACCCGGCGAGCCTGGTGACTTACTGCGGATATTCCTGCAGCAGCGCGTTGAGACGATCGGACATCAGTTCGCCACGCCAACCGGAAACCAACTCCGGCAGGGTCTGCTGCGGCTTTAATTTCCAGTGCCAGTTGAGTAACTGGTTGATTTGACGGCGTGAAGCCAGCAGTTCGACGCTAAGATTATGCTCAGTACTCACCTCGGCAACCAGCGCCTTAATAGCTTTAAACGCTTTGCGGTATCCGGGCATATCCATCAAATTCAGCAGCGGCTGTGGCAGTGATTCTTCCGGTAAAGCCTGCGCTTTTTCTACCAGAGAAATCAGCGTTTTGCCGTGGAAGCGAATTTCACTACCGGAAAGGCCGAGGCTGTCCAGTTCACCCAGACTCCCTGGCATATAACGAGCGACCGACCACAGGTGTTCTTCACGCACCACAAAGTTCACTGCCAGATCGCGCTCACGCGCTTTACGCAGTCGCCAGTCGGCAAGCAGTTGCAGGCAGGCCAACTGACGGGTACGCAGTTGCCAGGCGTTGGTGATGTCGCGCCATGCGTCTTCAGGCGCCAGAACCTCCTGGCGACGCTGCTGCATTAAGCGACATTCGTCCAGTGCGGCTGGCAGCCAGCCGCTGGTTTCAGTTTCAACCATCAGTTTTGTGGTGATCGGTAATAGATACCAGACATCAGCCGCCGCGTACTCACACTGACGCTCGGTCAGTGGTCTGGCCAGCCAGTCGGTGCGGGATTCGCTTTTGTCCAGCGCCACCCCCGTAAACTCTTCCACCATCGCGGCAAACCCCCACGACAGCGGACGACCGCAAAAAGCAGCCAGAATTTGTGTATCAATCAACGGCTGCGGCAGTTCGCCAAAAGCGTTGAGAAACACTTCCAGATCTTCGCTACCTGCATGCAGGAATTTGGTGATGGCAGTATCACGCAGAATATCGCGCAGCGGCGACCAGTCGGTGATCCCCTGCGGATCAATCAGAGCAACGTGTTTGCCATCAAACAGCTGGATCAGCCCCAACTGCGGATAATAGGTACGCGTGCGAACAAATTCTGTATCCAGGGCTATCGCCGGAAATTCACGGACGGCTTCGCACAGCGTGGCCAACGCGTCGTCCGTGGTGATCATTTGATAATTCAAATCGTGCTCTCTTAGGTTTGCGCCAAAAAAAACGCCGGATTTCCCGGCGTTTTCTACTGGCTGACTTAACGCTCAGCCTTTATTGTCCACTTTGGCACGCGCTTCGTCACGTAATTCTCGTCGCAAAATTTTACCAACGTTAGATTTCGGCAACTCATCGCGAAACTCCACCAGCTTTGGTACTTTATAGCCCGTCAGGTGACGACGACAGAAAGTGACCAGCGCTTCATCGGTTAACGAGGCATCTTTCTTCACTACGAAAATTTTCACCGCTTCACCGCTGCTGCCGGACGGAACCCCAACCGCAGCCACTTCCTGCACGCCAGGGTGTTGCATAACCACGTCTTCAATTTCGTTCGGATAGACGTTAAAGCCGGATACCAGGATCATGTCCTTCTTACGATCGACAATACGCAGGAAGCCTTCATCATCCATCACCGCAATATCGCCGGTGTGCAGCCAGCCGTCTTTGATGATTTCGTCAGTGGCGTCCGGTCGCTGCCAGTAGCCCAGCATCACCTGTGGACCTTTCACACACAGCTCACCCGGTTCTCCCGGCGGCACTTCGTTGTCGTCGTCGTCCACCAGCTTGACCTCAGTGGAGGGAACCGGTAAACCGATACTTCCGCTGTGGTAGTCAATATCGTGAGGGTTAACACTCACCAGCGGCGCGCACTCCGTCAGGCCATAACCTTCCAGAAGATACTGCCCTGTCAGCTTCACCCAGCGCTCAGCCACTGCCTGTTGAACCGGCATTCCGCCACCTGCTGAAAGGTGCAGTGACGAGAAGTCCAGTTGCTGAAACTCTTTGTTATTCAGCAGCGCGTTAAACAGCGTATTGACGCCGGTCATCGCGGTAAACGGATACTTCGCCAGTTCTTTGACCAGTCCTGGGATATCACGCGGGTTAGTAATCAGCAGGTTTTGACCACCCAGCTCAATAAACAGCAGGCAGTTCATCGTCAGCGCAAAAATGTGATACAGCGGTAGAGCCGTTACCACCAGTTCTTTGCCCGGATGCAGCAACGGGCCGTAGGTGGCGTTAACCTGCTCCAGGTTAGCCAGCATGTTGCGGTGCGTGAGCATCGCGCCTTTCGCCACGCCGGTTGTCCCGCCGGTATATTGCAGGAACGCCAGATCTTCCGACACCACTTCGGGTTTCACATACTGCATGCGATAGCCGTTTTGCAGCGCACTGCGAAACGAGATGGCATCCGGCAGGTGATACTTCGGCACCAGGCGCTTGATGTACTTCACGACAAAGTTAACCAGCGTTCCTTTGGCGGTCGACAGCTGATCGCCCATACGCGTCAGGATCACGTGTTGCACCGACGTTTTGTCGACCACTTTTTCCAGCGTGTGGGCAAAGTTGGACACGATGACAATCGCCGACGCGCCGCTATCGTTGAGCTGATGTTCCAGCTCGCGAGGCGTATACAACGGGTTCACATTCACGACGATCATGCCGGCACGTAAAATCCCAAACAGTGCGACCGGATATTGCAGCAGATTCGGCATCATCAGCGCGACGCGATCGCCCTTTTTCAGCCCGAGCCCCTGTTGCAAATATGCGGCAAACGCACGGCTACGCTCTTCAAGCTTGCGGAAGGTCATCACCTCCCCCATGTTTACAAACGCGGGCTGATCGGCATACCGTCTTACTGAGTGTTCAAAGAGTTCCACCAGGGATTGATAACGGTCAGGATTGATCTCCGCAGGAACACCAGCGGGATAACGGTTAAGCCAAACCTTTTTCAATACATCACCTCTAAAATGCGTATTCGTCGTCATCACAACCCCAGGCAATAAACAAACTGTTAACATAATATTAACTCAGCGTACCAGTTTGTTTATTACACAACGACAAGGTTGCGAAGCACGTCACTATTTATTTTTCTTATATCCACGTTAATGCAGAAACAGCGGACGAGCCGCTGTTTCTTTTACCATTAAAACAAAGAGTTACTCTGTTACTATGGTCTGAACCTGTGCCGGGCCGGGATTGTACCAGCCCCATCCGCCGTAGCCACCGTAAGGCCAGCCACGCGCACCGTAGAACCAGGGGTCGATAGGCTGAGGCGGCATGACAATCTGCTGAGTAATATGCCAGCGTTTATAACCAGTTACCTGCATCAGCATGAATTTATACGGCGTATTACCGATTTTTCCGTCCACTGTACCGCTTATCGGGCCGACGACGGTGACCAGTTGCCCGCGAAAGTCCACCGGGTCAAGGAAGCCATTTACATCAGCATATATCCGCCCACGAGAGGCTTCACCCAGCACGGGGCGCGCACCGCTATCGAGCGGAACGGTGGCAATTTCCAGACGGGATTTTCCCTGCTGGTTCTGAATATCCACCACTTTGCCGCCGAAACGCGCTTCCTGTCCGACATACAGCTGCGGCGCATTCATCACCCGCACCAGATCCTGCTGCGGCATCGGGCTCGAACCTTTAATCGCATCCGGGATGGTGACGCAGCCGCTAAGCATTAACGCTAAGGCCCCCGCCAACACACCTTTCAATAACTGCTTTTGCACCGCCATATTGTGACTCCCTTTTCTTAGCTTCTGCCCCGGCCTGTTCACAATGCTGTGCACTGACGACTGTACGTCTTAGCCGGGGTTCTACTACTAAGATTCATTCTTTACCGGGAAGTTTCTTCCACGCCACGGTGTTACGTAAATAAACCGGTTCAGCGTGTTCGACCGCTACGGTCTCACCCGCAGCCAGCATTTGCGTGGCGACGGGCAGCATGTCTTCAGCCGCTGGAAGCAGCACGTCACCATCGCTGAGCGTCAGCCCGCTGTCTTTACCAAGCTCAGGCCATGCCGGCCAGCCCGTCCCGACCGTCACCCAGTCGCCAGACAGCTGCAATAAACGCTCATGTACCTGCTCGGGGGTTAACACCGCTTCGGTTTTTTCACCGTGCCAGTTACCGTTGTCATCACGCTGGTATTCGGCCCAGTAGACTTCGCCCATTCGCGCGTCAATCGCCGCCAGTACGCGAGTCGCGCCCGACTTACGCCAGGCGCCCTGTGCCATGGTCGCCAGGGTGGAGACGCCGATCATCGGTAAGTTTGCGCCTAACGCCAGCCCCTGAGCAATGCCAATACCGATACGCACGCCGGTGAAACTGCCGGGACCGCGACCAAACGCCAGGGCGTCGATATCGGTTAACGTGAGATCGCCAGCGGCCAGGATTTCCTGAACCATCGGTAAAATTCGTTGGGTGTGTTCTCGTGGGCAAAGCTCAAAGAGAGCCTTGATAGTACCGTCATTCCACAGGGCAACAGAGCACGCCTCTGTGGCGGTATCGATAGCCAGAATTCGCATGGGTGTTTGTGATCAGATCAATAAATTTGGCGCGCATCTTACCACACTCCGTAACAAATTACTCAGTCGTTGGTATGGCAAGAAAGCGAACCGCGCGAGCGATGTCACGCGTCCGCGGCGCAGGAGGAAGACTCGCCAGGAAGGTGGCGCCGTATGGCCGCATAACCAGACGATTGTCGCAAATCACCAGCACGCCGCGATCGTCAGCATCACGTATCAGACGCCCTACACCCTGCTTCAGGGTGATTACCGCATCCGGCAACTGGACGTCTTCAAACGGATCGCCGCCGCGCAGTCGACAATCCTCCATTCGGGCTTTTAACAGCGGGTCGTCCGGCGAGGTAAATGGCAGTTTATCGATTATCACCAGCGACAGCGTATCGCCGCGCACGTCCACGCCCTCCCAGAAGCTGCTGGTGGCAACCAATAGCGCATTACCTGCGCTGACAAACTGCTGTAGCAGTTGTCCTTTGCTGGTTTCGCCCTGCAGCAGTACGGGAAGCGTCATGGTAGCGCGGAATTGTTCCGCCAGATCGCGCATCATCGCGTGCGAAGTGCACAGCATAAAACAGCGGCCGTTGTTCGCCTCGATAATAGGTCGCAGCATGGATGCTAACTGGCGTGCAGCCCCCGGCTGATTGGTTTGCGGGAGATTACGCGGCACGCACAGCAGCGCCTGGCGCGTGTAATCAAATGGGCTTGGCAGCAGCATCGACTCGGCATCTTCAATACCCAGTCGTGCAGTGAAATGATGAAGGTCATCGTTTACCGACAGCGTCGCGGAAGTAAAAATCCAGCAGCCCGGCTTTTGTTCCATCACTTCTTTGAATTTATCCGCCACCGTAAGCGGCGTCAGCGCGAGGGTGAAATGGCGGGAGGTGCATTCATACCAGTAGCTGAAGCCTGGCTGGTTGATCTCTTTCAGGCGCTTCAGACGCGCACGATAAAGCGTGGCGCGCTCAAACGCGGCATCCAGCAATGCCGAACGCCCAAGAGACAGCTTCGCCACGTCATAACACAGCTCCAGCGTGTCATCGAGCAGCAAAAACGCGCGCTGTACGCGCTGGTCGACCAGCAGTTCCCGCAGGTTTCCGCGATAGCCCGGCTCACCAAGCTGCAAGCGGAAGTCCTGAGCGCTTTGTGCAAGGCGATCGGCGCACTTTTGCAGCTGCTGAGTGTCTTTCAGCTCGGTGCGATAGGCAATGGTGATGTCTTTCGCCAGGTCTAACAGCTGGCGACTGGAGAGCGATTGACCAAAGTACTGGCTGGCGATATCCGGTAACTGATGCGCTTCATCGAAGATCATCACATCAGCTTCCGGGATCAGTTCGCCAAACCCGCTCTCTTTTACCACCATATCGGCGAGAAACAGATGATGGTTAACCACGACGACATCCGCATCCATCGCTTTTTTACGCGCTTTAACGACAAAACACTCTTTATACAGCGGGCAGTCGCTGCCCAGACAGTTGTCATTAGTGCTGGTCACCAGCGGCCAGGCCTGAGAGTCTTCCGCCACGCTGACGC
The DNA here is from genome assembly GCF_002042885.1 of Citrobacter portucalensis. Taxonomy (GTDB): domain Bacteria; phylum Pseudomonadota; class Gammaproteobacteria; order Enterobacterales; family Enterobacteriaceae; genus Citrobacter; species Citrobacter portucalensis. The sequence goes on along the minus strand of NZ_MVFY01000007.1, from coordinate 166,258 downwards.
AGGTGCTGATGTCCCCATCAAGGGTTTGATTTGACCAGGAGCGCAGCAGAATGACGTCGCTTAACGTTTGTACCGGCAAGTCGCCACCCGCCAGCGCCTGCTGTTCAAGACGCTCAAGGCACAGATAGTTTGAACGCCCTTTCAGCAGCGCCAGTTTACCGGTGAACTTCAGTGCTTTAGCGACGGTCGGGAGGTCGCGGCTGTATAGCTGATCCTGTAACGCCTTCGAGCCCGTGGAGACAATGACCTTCTTTCCGGCACGCAGCGCTGGGGCAAGATAAGCGTAGGTTTTACCCGTTCCGGTTCCGGCTTCTACCACCAGCGGTTGTGATTTTTCGATGGCATGACTGACGGCGATGGCCATCTGCCGCTGTGGTTCTCGCGGTTTAAAACCCGGTATCGCTTTAGCCAACTGACCGTCTGCTGCAAAATCGTCCGTCACACTGCCCCCTGTTCATTTGAACAGGGATTATGTCAGGCCAGCGGGTCTTTCGCCAGTTGAAGAGGTGACGTGGGCACAACATTATGGCAGTCTTGGCGCAACCCAAAGCTATTATGAAAAAACGTAAATGAGGAATGATTTATGACGATTGTGCGCATTGATGCCGAAGCGCGTTGGTCCGACGTGGTAATCCACAACAACACGCTGTATTACACCGGCGTGCCGGAAAATCTGGATGCAGACGCCTTTGAGCAGACGGCAAATACGCTGGCGCAAATTGATGCGGTGCTGGAAAAACAAGGCAGCAACAAGTCACGTATTCTTGATGCCACCCTATTTTTGGCAGACAAAAACGATTTTGCCGCCATGAACAAAGCCTGGGACGCGTGGGTCGTTGCTGGCCACGCGCCGGTACGTTGTACCGTTCAGGCCGGATTGATGAACCCGAAATACAAAGTTGAGATTAAGATAATCGCTGCAGTTTAAGCGGCGTTATTCGTCTTCATCTTCAAAACGCGCCACGATCCGCTCGCCGGTATGACTGGCGCGTAACTCTTCAGCAACCAGAGCAATGGCTTGTCCGCTGCTCATCCCCTGCGACATCAGCTCCTGAATACGCTCTACCGCTTTTTGCTGCTGCTCATGACTGAGTGAAGGTAAACCTGCAAACATTGTTAACTCCTGCTAAATTGTCTGCGCTAATTATTTCATGCTACCGGGCAGTTAGCCAGTAGAGTAGCAACGAGTCAGGACTGATGAAGACGTTATCTCCCGCAGTAATCACATTACCCTGGCGTCAGGACGCCGCTGAACGCTATTTTTCGACATTAAGCCATCTGCCCTGGGCGATGCTGCTGCATTCAGGTCAAGCCGACCATCCGCATAACCGCTTTGATATTCTGGTGGCGGATCCCGTCACCACGTTGGTTATACGTGCTGAAGAGACCGTAGTGCAGGACGGGCACGCAATCACGCGCTCGCTTGATGATCCAATGACGGTATTACATTCCGCGCTAGCTGCACACAAGATTCACCCCGAGTATCAACCGGATCTGCCGTTTCAGGGCGGCGCGTTAGGTCTGTTTGGCTACGACCTTGGCCGACGCTTTGAATCTCTGCCGACTATTGCTGAGCGCGATATTACGCTACCGGATATGGCCGTTGGCATTTATGACTGGGCGCTGATTGTTGACCACCAGTTGCAGACCGTATCGCTGCTCAGCCATACCGATGTCGAGGCTCGCCTGAAATGGCTCGACGCGCAACAACCGCCAACGTGTGAGCCGTTTACATTGACCTCGGCGTGGCAGTCCAATATGAGCCGCGCCCGGTATGGCGAAAAATTCCGCCAGGTACAGGGCTATCTGCACAGCGGCGATTGTTACCAGGTCAACCTCGCGCAGCGTTTTCAAGCGCGTTACGAGGGGGATGAGTGGCAGGCATTTGTCAAACTCAATCACGCTAACCGCGCCCCGTTCAGCGCGTTTATTCGTCTTGAGGAAGGCGTTATCCTCAGCCTTTCGCCAGAACGTTTTATTCTGCTGGAGAACCAGCATATCCAGACCCGTCCTATTAAAGGTACGTTGCCCAGGCTTGAAGATGCCGATGCCGATCGTGAGCAGGCCCGGCGGCTGGCGAATTCGCCGAAGGATCGTGCGGAGAACCTGATGATCGTCGATTTGATGCGTAATGATATTGGCCGCGTTGCCGTACCGGGTTCGGTACAGGTTCCGGAGCTGTTTGTCGTCGAACCGTTCCCTGCCGTTCATCATTTGGTCAGCACCATTACCGCACGTCTGCCAGAGTCATTACACGCCACCGATCTGCTACGCGCCGCCTTCCCCGGCGGCTCTATTACCGGTGCGCCGAAAGTGCGGGCGATGGAAATTATTGACGAACTGGAGCCACAAAGACGTAATGCCTGGTGCGGCAGCATCGGTTATCTGAGTTTCTGCGGCAATATGGATACCAGCATCACCATTCGCACGCTGACAGCCATAAACGGACAAATTTATTGTTCCGCTGGCGGCGGCATAGTGGCGGACAGTCAGGAAGACGCTGAGTATCAGGAAACATTTGATAAAGTGAATCGTATTTTGCACCAACTGGAGAACTGAGACGTGGAATACAGCAGCCTGACGCTTGATGATTTTTTATCGCGCTTTCAACTCCTGCGCCCGCAGGTCAATCATGCCGCGTTAAACCAGCGCCAGGCCGCCGTACTGATCCCCGTCGTGCGTCGTCCACAGCCGGGATTGTTGTTAACCCAACGTTCCGTTCACCTGCGCAGGCACGCCGGACAGGTCGCCTTCCCCGGTGGGGCGGTGGATAGCAGTGATGCCTCGTTAATTGCCGCCGCCCTTCGCGAGGCACAGGAGGAGGTGGCGATCCCACCTTCATGCGTAGAAGTGATCGGCGTTCTGCCGCCGGTCGACAGCGTGACCGGTTTCCAGGTCACCCCAGTGGTAGGCATTATCCCGCCTAATCTGCCGTATCGCGCCAGTGAAGATGAAGTTTCAGCAGTGTTCGAAATGCCGCTGGCCCAGGCCCTGCATTTAGGTCGTTACCACCCGTTGGATATTTACCGTCGTGGCGATTCACATCGCGTATGGCTTTCCTGGTATGAGCAATATTTCGTCTGGGGAATGACTGCCGGAATAATTCGTGAGCTGGCGCTTCAAATTGGCGTCAAGCCCTGACTATACTTATCTTTACGCGCGCCATAGACAACTTGAAACTCAGGTCACAACATTAGTAAAACCGCGGTTATCTATTAGTTTAATTCATGTGAATAGTTAAGCCGATCGCCGCGTTCCCTCTTACACTATGCGCAGTTATAACATCGTTACTGGAAAGCCCAGTCGCCCTGTAGGAGTATTATCGTGATTAGTCTATTCGACATGTTTAAGGTGGGGATTGGTCCCTCATCTTCCCATACCGTAGGGCCTATGAAGGCGGGTAAACAGTTCGTCGATGACCTGGTCGAAAAAGGATTACTGGACAGCGTTACTCGTGTCGCCGTCGACGTGTATGGTTCACTGTCGCTCACGGGTAAAGGTCACCACACCGATATCGCCATTATTATGGGTCTGGCGGGCAATGAGCCTGCTACCGTGGATATTGATAGCATCCCCGGATTTATCCGCGACGTAGAAACGCGTGGACGCCTGCTGCTTGCGCAAGGTCAGCACGAAGTGGATTTCCCGCAGAATGACGGGATGCGTTTTCACAACGGCAACCTGCCGCTGCATGAAAACGGAATGCAGATCCATGCGTACAATGGCGAAACCGTCATTTATAGCAAAACCTACTACTCAATCGGCGGTGGATTCATCGTTGATGAAGAACATTTTGGTCAGGATGCCGCGGGCGAGGTCAGCGTGCCTTATCCGTTCAAATCCGCGACTGAAATGCTGGAGTACTGCAACAGCACCGGCCTGTCTCTCTCTGGCATGGCGATGCAGAACGAACTTGCTCTGCACAGCAAAAAAGAGATTGAAGAGTACTTTGGCCACGTCTGGCAAACCATGCAGGCCTGTATCGATCGTGGCATGAACACCGAAGGTGTGTTGCCGGGTCCGCTGCGCGTTCCTCGTCGTGCTTCAGCTCTGCGTCGTATGCTGGTTTCCAGCGATAAGCTGTCCAACGATCCGATGAACGTGATCGACTGGGTGAACATGTTCGCGCTGGCCGTTAACGAAGAAAACGCCGCGGGCGGTCGCGTAGTGACAGCGCCAACCAACGGTGCCTGCGGTATCGTGCCTGCGGTACTGGCCTATTACGATCATTTCATCGAGTCCGTCAGCCCAGATATCTATACCCGCTATTTCCTGGCGGCCGGTGCAATTGGCGCGTTGTACAAAATGAACGCCTCAATCTCTGGTGCAGAAGTAGGTTGTCAGGGTGAAGTTGGCGTAGCCTGCTCCATGGCTGCCGCTGGTCTGGCTGAACTGTTGGGCGCGAGCCCTGAGCAGGTGTGTGTTGCTGCCGAAATCGGCATGGAACATAACCTCGGCTTAACCTGCGATCCGGTTGCCGGTCAGGTACAGGTTCCGTGCATTGAGCGTAACGCCATTGCTTCAGTGAAGGCGATCAACGCTGCGCGTATGGCAATGCGCCGTACCAGCGCGCCGCGCGTCTCGCTGGATAAAGTCATTGAGACCATGTACGAAACAGGTAAAGACATGAACGCCAAATACCGCGAAACGTCACGCGGTGGCCTGGCAATCAAAGTTCAATGTGACTAATACTTAGTTTTCGCCCATCTGCGACGGATGGGCGAATTTGCCCCCTCTCCCTCGTCTACTGTAATTTTCCCCACTACACTTGCTCTGTTGCTGTTGGCTTCTGTGACCAACGGCTTATCGGGCGGCCCGCATGCAAACAGCACAACGGATCATTAAAAATTATCGCCGGAATCGCTTAATCGTTTGCACAGTATGTGCACTACTGACGCTCATCCTCACATTAACTGTTCGATTTATTTCGGAGCGTAATTTAAATCACCGAAATATCGTCACCTTTGCCAACCATGCTGTAGAAGAACTGGATGACGTACTTTTACCCTTGCAGACCGGACGTGATGTATTGCTGCCGTTAATTGGCCTCCCCTGCTCAGTGGCACGTTTACCGTTAAGCAAACATGCCGCAAGACTGCAAACGGTGCGTTCTATTAATCTGATTCAAAGCGGGATCCTCTATTGCTCCAGCATTTTTGGGTATCGCAATGTCCCCATTCGTCAACTACAGCCCGAATTACCCAGCAGGGAACCGCAACTGCTGCTGTCTACTGACCATTCGCTGATAAAAGGCAGCCCGATTCTGACGCAATGGTATCCATCCTCTGCCGATGGTGAAGATGGCGTGCTGGAAATCGTCAATATCGATTTATTGTCGTCTATGTTGCTTGAACCCCAGCCGCCGCAGATCACCGATGCCAGCTTAACCGTTGGTAATCGGCATCTACTGTATGATCAAGGTGTGGTCGATACTCTGCCTAAGCTAAATGATGAAAAACGCTACCAGCTGTCATCTCAACATTTCCCGTTTACCATTAGCGTCACCGGCCCCGGTCCCAGTGAACTGGCGATTAAACATCTGCCAACACAGCTGCCGCTGGCGGTGATCCTAAGTTTATTAGTGGGTTACCTGGCATGGCTGGCGACCGCCAGCAGAATGAGTTTTTCCTGGGAGATTAATCTGGCCCTTGCTGCTCGGGAATTCGAGCTATTTTGCCAGCCGCTGCTTAATGCGCAAACCCAGCAATGCATGGGCGTGGAGATTCTTCTACGCTGGAATAACCCACGCCAGGGTTGGATCTCTCCGGAAGTGTTTATTCCCATCGCTGAGGAGCACAACCTGATTGTGCCGCTAACCCGTCATGTCATCGCAGAAACCATTCAGCAAAGACACGTTTTCCCGATGAGCAGCCAGTTTCATATTGGGATTAATGTCGCCGCCAGCCATTTTCGTAACGGCACGCTGCTAAAAGATCTCAACCAGTATTGGTTTAGCCAGCATCCCATTCAGCAGTTAGTCATCGAACTTACCGAACGAGATGCGTTACTGGATGTGGATTATCGGGTCGTACGCGAATTAAATCGGCTTGGCGTAAAACTGGCGATTGATGATTTCGGTACCGGTAACAGCTCGCTCTCCTGGCTGGAAAAACTACGCCCGGATGTGCTGAAGATCGATAAATCATTTACTTCGGCCATAGGAACAGACGCCGTGAACTCAACCGTCACAGACATCATTATCGCTTTGGGGAAAAAATTGAATATAGAACTGGTGGCGGAAGGCGTTGAAACCCAGGCGCAGGCTCAGCATTTGCGCCGACACGGCGTACATTTGTTGCAAGGTTTTTTGTACGCAAAGCCAATGCCGCTGCGTGATTTCCCAAAATGGCTGGCGGGCAGCACGCCGCCGCCCACCCGACATAACGGGCGACACAGTATGCCCGTCATGCCGTTTCGCTAAACCCGGTTACTCGTCTTCGTCGTGAGCGGGTTGTTCTTTAACAATGCGAACTAAATCCACACGATAGTCATTCGCTTCGACAATCGTAATACTCAGCGGTGCAACCTCGATAACATCACCGACACGTGGAATATGGCCGTTAGCCGCAATGACTAAACCTGCCACCGTGGCGATGTCTTCGTCTTCATTCACTAACGTATCCACGTCCAGCGCCTGTTGCAACGCATGCAGATCGGTACCGCCTTTGACCAACCAACCACCTGCATCAGCTATAATTTCTGGTGTTTCATCGGCATCCGGGAATTCACCAGCAATGGCTTCTAATACGTCCAGCGGCGTGACCAGACCCTGTACTACGCCAAACTCGTTAGTGACGATAACGAAGCTACCGCGGGCACGACGCAGAACGCCTAACAGATTGATCGGGTCCAGCGTTTCCGGAACAACGATAGCCGGAGAAGCAGAGGCAATCGCCGCCACATCCACACCGTCTTCCAGCGCCACCAGCAGCTCTTTAGCACGCACGATACCGATGATTTCATCCAGTTCGCCACGACACACCGGGAACAGGCTGTGAGGTGAAGAGAGCAACTGCTCGCGAATTTCTGCCACGCTCAGGTCGGCATCAACCCAGCTGATTTCACCACGAGGCGTCATAATGCCGCGTAACGAACGCGACGCCAGGGAGAGGACGCCGTTGATCATATAGCGTTCTTCTTCCACAAACGCGCCTTCCGGGACAGGAACCGGCACCGGGTTATCGGATTCCATCTGCACGCTGGCCTGACGTTTACCGCCCATCAGACGCAGGATTGCATCGGCAGTACGTGCACGCAGCGGCAGCGTCGACTGGTGGCGAATAAAGTTACGACGGGCAATCTGGTTAAACAACTCGATGATGATCGAGAAACCAATCGCCGCATACAGATAACCTTTCGGAATATGGAAGCCAAACCCTTCGGCAACCAGGCTCAGACCAATCATCAACAGGAAGCTCAGACACAGCACCACCACCGTCGGGTGTTGGTTCACAAATCGTGTCAGCGGCTTAGAGGCCAGCAGCATCACGGCCATGGCAATCACTACTGCCGCCATCATCACTGGCAGATGGTTGACCATGCCGACCGCCGTAATCACGGCATCCAGCGAGAACACCGCATCGAGGATGACAATCTGCGTTACGACAACCCAAAAGCTCGCATACCCTTTCGTCTGCCCGGTATCATGTTCACGGTTTTCCAGCCGCTCATGCAGCTCTGTCGTAGCCTTGAACAAGAGGAAGATACCCCCCAGCAGCATAATCAGATCGCGCCCCGAGAACGCATAGTCCATTACCGTGAACAGCGGCTTTGTCAGCGTCACCATCCACGAAATCACGGACAACAAGCCCAGACGCATAATCAGTGCCAGTGACAAACCGATTAAACGCGCTTTATCACGCTGTTTCGGCGGCAGCTTATCAGCCAGGATCGCAATGAAGACCAGGTTATCAATACCCAGAACAATTTCGAGAACGACAAGCGTGAGCAAACCCACCCAAATCTGCGGGTCCATTAATAATTCCATGACAAGCTCCTGCTTAAGGAATGACCAAACTGCGCGCTGAGGATCTCAGGCGTTAAAGCGATATGCAGAGAAAATTTGTGGCAAAAAGTGCCAATCTGACAGGCTTGATACGGCCTGAAGGTGAAATGACGTCGGTGACGATCCATATGGTGGGCTACTGCCCTATACTCCTGAGTAATTAAACAGATGCTAAACATAACAGAGAGAAGCTGTTTTTAGCAAAGATTTACCTTCCTTTGCAATAAGTTGTTTCGGAGATATTTTACCCTTCGAAATTTCTTTTTATCGGAAGTTAAATTACGGATCTTCATCACATAAAATATTTTTTTCGATATCTAAAATAATTCACGAAAATCATAGGTTTTTCTTTGTAACCCTTATCTGAATCGATTCGATTGCGGACGACGATTCAAATACATCTTCACGTTGATGTGTTAACGATAATAAAGGAGGTAGCAAGTGACCATTGCTATTGTAATAGGCACACATGGTTGGGCTGCAGAGCAGTTACTTAAGACGGCAGAGATGCTGTTAGGCGAGCAGGAAAACGTCGGCTGGATCGATTTCGTTCCAGGCGAAAATGCTGAAACGCTGATCGAAAAGTACAACGCTCAGTTGGCAAAACTCGATACCAGTAAAGGCGTGCTGTTTCTCGTTGACACATGGGGAGGCAGCCCGTTTAACGCTGCGAGCCGCATTGTCGTCGATAAAGAGCATTACGAAGTAATCGCCGGTGTGAACATTCCCATGCTGGTTGAGACCTTCATGGCGCGTGATGACAACCCAAGCTTTGATGAATTAGTGGCACTGGCCGTTGAAACCGGTAGCGAAGGCGTGAAAGCGCTGAAAGCAAAACCGGTGGAAAAAGCCGCTCCTGCCCCTGTCGCGGCACCTAAAGCAGCAACCCCCGCGAAACCAATGGGTCCGAACGATTATATGCAGATCGGCCTGGCGCGTATTGATGACCGCTTAATCCATGGTCAGGTGGCAACTCGCTGGACCAAAGAAACCAACGTAACACGCATTATCGTCGTCAGTGATGAAGTTGCCGCCGATACCGTGCGTAAAACGCTGCTGACTCAGGTAGCACCTCCGGGTGTGACGGCGCATGTGGTTGATGTCGCGAAAATGATCCGCGTCTACAACAACCCGAAATATGCAGGTGAGCGTGTGATGCTGTTGTTCACCAACCCAACCGACGTAGAACGTATCGTTGAAGGTGGTGTGAAAATTACCTCAGTGAACATTGGCGGTATGGCTTTCCGTCAGGGTAAAACGCAGGTAAACAACGCAATTTCTGTCGATGACAAAGACATCGAAGCCTTCAAGAAACTCAACGAACGCGGTATTGAGCTTGAGGCCCGTAAGGTTTCTACCGATCAGAAACTGAAAATGATGGATTTGATTGCCAAGGTGAAATAATTCTCTGGCATTTACTTAGTTTTCACACTTAAGTCTGTATAGCAATAGGAGAAGTACAATGGAGATTACCACTCTTCAGATTGTGCTGGTGTTCATCGTCGCATGTATCGCGGGTATGGAGTCGGTACTCGATGAATTTCAGTTCCACCGTCCGTTGGTGGCCTGTACGCTGATTGGTGCCGTTCTCGGGGATATGAAAACCGGTATCATCATCGGTGGTACCCTGGAAATGATCGCCCTGGGCTGGATGAACATCGGTGCTGCGGTTGCACCAGATGCCGCACTGGCCTCAATTATCTCTACCGTTCTGGTTATCGCGGGTCACCAAAGCATTGGTGCCGGTATCGCGCTGGCTATCCCACTGGCAGCAGCAGGCCAGGTACTGACCATTATCGTTCGTACAATCACCGTAGCATTCCAGCACGCAGCGGATAAGGCAGCCGAAAACGGTAACCTGACTGCGCTCTCCTGGCTGCACGTATCCTCTCTGTTCCTGCAGGCTATGCGTATCGCTATCCCGGCGGTAATCGTTGCGATTTCTGTTGGTACCAGTGAAGTTCAGAGCATGCTTAACGCCATTCCGGAAGTCGTAACCGGTGGTCTGAACATCGCAGGCGGTATGATCGTAGTGGTTGGTTATGCGATGGTCATCAACATGATGCGCGCAGGCTATCTGATGCCATTCTTCTACCTCGGCTTCGTCACCGCGGCATTTACTAACTTCAACCTGGTTGCTCTGGGTGTGATTGGCGCAGTTATGGCCATCCTCTACATTCAGCTGAGCCCGAAATATAACCGCGTTGCCGGTGCACCTGCTGCGGCGGCTGGCAATAACGATCTCGATAACGAACTGGACTAGCAGGTGAGCGAAATGGTTGATATGACTAAAACTACCACCGAGAAAAAACTCACTCCGAGTGACATTCGTGGCGTGTTCATTCGTTCTAACCTGTTTCAGGGTTCATGGAACTTCGAACGTATGCAGGCGCTGGGTTTCTGTTTCTCCATGGTACCGGCTATCCGCCGCTTGTACCCGGAAAACAACGATGCACGTAAGCAAGCGATTAAGCGTCACCTGGAATTCTTTAACACCCATCCGTACGTAGCGGCTCCAGTACTGGGCGTTACGCTGGCAATGGAAGAACAGCGTGCAAACGGCGCAGAGATTGACGATGGTGCCATCAACGGTATCAAAGTTGGTCTGATGGGTCCGCTGGCAGGCGTCGGTGACCCGATCTTCTGGGGTACCGTACGTCCGGTCTTCGCCGCACTCGGCGCAGGTATCGCGATGAGCGGCAGCCTGCTGGGGCCACTGCTGTTCTTCATCCTGTTTAACCTGGTTCGTCTGGCAACCCGTTATTACGGTGTGGCATATGGCTACCGTAAAGGTGTCGATATCGTTAAAGATATGGGCGGCGGCTTCCTGCAGAAACTGACCGAGGGGGCGTCAATCCTCGGCCTGTTTGTCATGGGGGCATTGGTTAACAAGTGGACGCACGTAAACATCCCGCTGGTAGTTTCCACTATCACCGGTCAGGATGGTCAGACTCGTGTTACCACCGTGCAGACTATCCTTGACCAGCTGATGCCGGGTCTGGTTCCTCTGCTGCTGACATTCGCCTGTATGTGGCTGCTGCGTAAGAAAGTGAACCCGCTGTGGATCATCGTTGGCTTCTTCGTCATCGGTATCGCGGGCTACGCTGTCGGACTGCTCGGCCTGTAAGACTGTTGTGCATCACCGGGGGCTTGCCCCCGGTTTTTCTATTTAGAGGGTTGAGGATTCATGACTATCACGGACCTGGTGCTGGTTCTATTTATCTTTTCGCTGCTGGCGTATGCCATTTACGATCAGTTCATCATGCCCCGCCGTAATGGCCCTACTCTGCTTACTGTCGCCCTGCTTCCCCGCAGCAGAGTCGACAGCGTTATCTTCCTTGGCTTGGTAGCTATTCTTATCTACAACAACATCACCAGCCACGGCGCGCAATTTACCACATGGTTATTATGTGCACTGGTATTGATGGGGTTGTATCTGTTCTGGATCCGTACGCCAAAAATCATCTTCAAGCAGAAAGGTTTTTTCTTCGCCAACGTCTGGATTGAATATAACCGCATTAAAGAGATGAATTTATCTGAAGACGGTGTATTAGTGATGCAATTAGAACATCGAAGATTGTTGATCCGCGTACGAAATATAGACGATCTTGAGAAGATATATAAACTTTTAATTTCAAATCAATAGGTTACAAATATAGCCTGAACTATGTTTTTTATATATCAGTATAAAAACAAACATAGCCAAGGCTATATTTAACTGTCCACAATGTTATTTATTTTAACGTTTTATTTATAAATAAATCTAAATGAAAATCGTTTTCAATTAGAAGTCAAATATTATTTCTGCGTTTCTTGTTTTATATTCTCAAAATATGTTAAGGTTGCGCCCGTCGTTGGGGAGTAGCCGATTTCCAGACTCCGGAAATGTACGTGTCAACATACTCGTTGAAAAACGTGGCGCGTACGGACTGAATTTACAGGTTCAGTCAGGCGAGACCATAGGCACATCAACTGCAATGCATATCTGAATGGCGCTGTATTTACAGTGATTCCGGCCTGTATGCATGGTTACTGGGGGCAGTGATGTGTTTTATGGATACCCCGGTCAGGACGCTGTTATGAATCTCACCGCTACCGTTCTTCTCGCTTTTGGCATGTCGATGGATGCTTTCGCTGCATCAATTGGCAAAGGCGCCACCCTGCATAAACCCAAATTTTCTGAAGCATTGCGCACAGGTCTGATATTCGGCGCAGTTGAAACGCTTACGCCGCTGATTGGCTGGGGCATGGGTATGTTGGCCAGCAAATTCGTGCTGGAGTGGAACCACTGGATCGCCTTCATTCTGCTGATCTTTTTAGGCGGGCGAATGATAATCGAAGGTTTTCGCGATAACGGTGATGAGGATGAAGAACCGCAGCGCCGTCATGGTTTCTGGCTGCTGGTTACCACCGCCATTGCCACCAGTCTCGACGCAATGGCCGTCGGGGTGGGTCTGGCTTTCCTGCAGGTCAATATTATTGCCACTGCGCTGGCCATCGGCTGCGCCACATTGATTATGTCCACGCTCGGCATGATGATTGGTCGTTTCATTGGCCCGATGCTGGGCAAACGAGCAGAAATTTTGGGTGGGGTGGTGCTGATTGGTATCGGTGCCCAGATCCTCTGGGCACACTTCCACGGTTAATTCAGACGCTGCCAGACATGAATACTAAAGTCGGTCTGGCAGTCAAACGTCTTTTTCTCCGCTAACGTTTCCCACACCTCCGGCTTTGCCCGCCAGGCGAACGGCGTCATTTGCAGTAACGCAACGGCCTCGCTGCCCTGAAGCTGCATCTGATACCCCAGCGCAATACTCTGTTGCAGAACAAAACCGTCCAGTTGCTCTGTGTGCGGCGCATGCAAACGCACCTCATCATAAATAAGCCCTTTCAGTTCCATTAAATGACGCGGTCCCGGCGTGGCGGTGATAACCCATCCCCCCGGTTTAACCACGCGTGCCAGCTCTTGCGCTTTACAGGGCGCGTAGATCCTGATGATGGCATCCATTGACTCATCTGCGAACGGCAGACGATGACTGGAGGCAACGCAAAAGGTCACCTGCGGATAGCGTCTGGCTGCAGCTTTAATTGCCACTTTGGAGACGTCAAGACCAAAGGTTGTACAACCCGTCAGGGCGTCGGCAAACGCATGGGTGTAATACCCTTCCCCACAGCCAATATCCAGGATCGCTGCATCTTCTGAAGTCGACTTCTCTTTCAGCACATTCACAATCGCATCACGCAACGGTTGATAGTGCCCGGCATCAAGAAATGCCCGTCGCGCCTGCATCATCTCAGCGCTGTCACCCGGATCGCGCGATCGTTTATGCTGAACCGGCAGTAAGTTGACATACCCTTCTTTCGCCACGTCAAACTGGTGCCGCCCGGGGCAGACAAAACTGTTATTCGCTTGAGTAAGAGGCTGGTGGCAAAGAGGACAGGAAAACGACATGACAACTCCGGCAGGTGACTTAAGGGCGCAAGTGTAACGCGAATTGCGCCCTGGGAAAATAACTTACAACGACGGCGAGGATACGTTGCTGCCGTGCATCACCAGCAGATGATCGGAGTCAGCAGGCATACCATCCGGTTTAACGTTCTCCAGACGCAGGACATCACCCATTATCTGGCTGAAGACAGGCGCAGAGACAGCCCCACCATAATAAGCACCGTTTTGCGGATTATTGATGACGACCACCAGTGCAAATTTCGGGTCGCTCGCTGGCGCAACGCCTGCCGTGTAGGCCACGTATTTATCGACATACTTACCGTCATCACCAATTTTCTTTGCCGTTCCTGTTTTAACCGCCACGCGATAATCCCTGACCGCGGCTTTAGTTCCCCCACCACCGGGTAACGCAACGCTTTCCATCATATGTTCAACCTGGTGAACCAGCGCCTCCGGCATCACTCTGGTACCGATTACCGGCGGGTCAATACGGGTAATCGAAAGGGGCCGATAGATACCAAAACTACCAATGGTTGCATATACGTGCGCCAACTGCAGCGGCGTTACCATTAACCCATAACCAAATGCAAAGGTCGCGCGATCCAAATCGCTCCAGTAGCGGCGCTGAGGCATCAAACCGCTGCTTTCACCGGTTAATCCCAGTCCGGTTGGATCGCCAAAACCAAAGCTTTTATAGGTATCCAGCAATTTTTGGACAGGCATAGCCAATGAAAGGTGCGACACGCCGGTATCGCTCGATTTCTGTAAAATCCCGGTCAGCGACAGTTCCGGGTAAAATCCGACGTCGCGAATACGATGCCCATCAAGGTAAAAAGGATGGGTATCAATCACGCTGTCGGGTTGTACTATCCCCTGCTGGAGTGCAGTCATAATCACCAGCGGTTTAACGGTTGAACCGGGTTCAAACGTATCGCTAATTGCACGGTTACGAAAATCATCCAGTACCGCGCCATCACGATTATTGGGGTTGAAGTCAGGAAAGCACGCCATGGACAGTATTTCACCGGTAGCAATGTTGACCAGCACTGCGGCTCCTGATTCTGCTTTATTCCACGTAACGGCATTGTCCAACGCATCTTCGGTGACCGTCTGCAGACGCTCGTCGATGCTGAGCTGTAATTCGTGTGCAGGTACAGGCGTAACTTCGGTGATATTTTCGATGACATGGCCAAATTTGTCTTTACGTACCAGACGGGAGCCAGGTTTACCCATCAGCTGGTTATTAAAGCTCTTTTCCAGCCCTTCAATGCCTTGTCCATCAATGTTGGTAAAACCAATGAGATTCGCCGCTACGTGGCCTGCGGGATAGAACCGGCGGGATTCCTCGCGCAGGTTGATGCCCGGGAGATTAAGATCATCGACCCACTCAGCCTGCTGAGGGGAAATTTGTCGTGCCAGATAAATAAAACGTCCGCCAGGATTACTGTTAACGCGTTCCGCCAGCGTACTCAGTGACAAATGCAGAGTCCTTGCCAGAGCCTGCCAGCGTTCGTTGTAACCCACGCCTCCCTTGCTGATGATGGTCTTAGGATCGGCCCATACGGCGTTAACCGGAACACTTACCGCCAGCGGTCGCCCTTCTCTGTCGGTAATCATCCCGCGCGGCGAGGCAATAGTTACCTCACGTAACGAACGCATGTCTTCCTGTTTCACCAGACTCGTCGGCGTGACAATTTGCAGCCACGCAACCCGACCCAGCAGCAACCCCAGACTCAATAATATTGCCACACAAAGCAGGGCAAAACGTACGGGAGTAAAATTGCGCGCGTCGCCGTCGTTTTTCTTTTTCACCTGGTCTCCAGCAAGATAGTTTTTCAGGTGTCTGATTTAACGAGAAATGTCGTAAGAAAGCGGGGAAAACTATGCTACGAACATCACGCCTTTGCAACAAAGCGCTAATGGAAGGGCATTTAGAAATATTTAGACGTATTTTGAATTAAAAAGCCCCGCATAGGCGAGGCTTTATATCTGAGATGGTTGCGCATATGCGCTTCAAATCAGTGGTGTCGATCAGATAGCTGTTACGTTAACAGCAGCCGGACCTTTCTGGCCGTCCTGAATTTCGAACTCAACGTTCTGGCCTTCAGCCAGAGTTTTGAAGCCGTTACCCTGGATAGCGGAGAAGTGTACGAACACGTCTTTGCTGCCATCAGCCGGAGTAATGAAACCAAAACCTTTAGACTCGTTGAACCACTTAACTTGACCTTTAATCTTTGCCATTTGCAAAATTCCTTAGAGTATTTTCTTCGCCCGCAGGCATAACATAGATAAAACTGAGACATTACTGCTTGAGGCACTAATATAAGGTTCGGCAGAGAAGCGGTATTCAACGTCAACGTGTTTACTCAGGACTTCTTTACTGAAAATGCCACACATAAACAGAACTGTACCTCGTTTAACCCAAAACGTGTTATCACATACAACGTTAATAATGGCAAGCCATTTTTAAACGTGTCTCGATCGGTCGCACAAATCCCGTCGTTCATCAAACAGCAACTGCACAGTTATGCGCCACACCGAGTAGTGTTATATTCCCGCCGCTCGCCCCATCCCCCGCCTGGCTTGCACCATAGCCGGGACATTTCTACCATAGCTCAATAGCTTCGGTTGTTCCAGATTAGCTGTTACAGGGTGTGCCGGATATCATTTTTTATGCTTAGTAATGCATAAAATGTCACAAGCGTAAAAATGAGATCCGCCTTCTGCTTTTGCACCAAAATAATGAAAGAATGATGACAATGCACAAAAAAAGTAAGAGAAACGTTTCGCTGTTAATAAAATGATCGCTATCACAAAAATGACATAATCATATTTTTATCGTATGGGAAATTATATTTATATCAGACTGGGGATAAGATATTAATTGGTTGGAGCATCTGAAAATACTGAGTTTACACGCGTATCAGAGTGCTAATTACACGACATATACAGAAGAAAATAATCTGGCACGTTGGTGACAGGATGAAACATCTGAGAACAAAAGCAACAGATCCTCACCCTGTCATACCGTTTTTACCGCTCAGCTACCAGGCGGATGATGTCATCATCTTCATCCTTCGCTGTGACCGCAGCAGGCTCTGCTGCTTTTTCAGGTTCGTTAGCTTCGCAAAGGCGACGGAGCAATGCGTTCTGTCTTTTTTGCTGATCTAACAATGCTTCAAGCAGCTCAATCTGCTCATTACTACGCGAACTTGCCCGATTGACGAAAAACCACAGTACAAGCCCGACAACCAGAATCACCACCGATACAGCCAAAGACGCCAAACTCAACGCGCCAGAATTCAAAACTTCGTTCATTTCACCACCTCAATGTAGACAGCGTAGTTTACCACTGCCGCACAAGAAGGTAATCAACTGTGGCAAAAATGCGCTTACCAGGGAATAAATTTATTGATGGCACAAATACCGCTGAAAAATTGTACATCCTGATCGCACATGATGTTGAACACTTGCGCCCACATCAGTATGCATACCAGCACGACAACTATCAGCACTACCCAGCGAATTTTTTTCACTCCAGCTCCACTCTTCGAATCTACATCTTATGCCTATAAATTATCATGCGTTACCTAAACCCAGCGTTAACTGTATCGGCATTCAATCTTTTTAGGAATGATTCACTTGTTTCATCCCATGTACAGGCTAATCTAATAATAACGAGAAAAGATAAGAGGTTGTAATGCGTCTGATAATCCGCGCTATTGTGTTGTTAGCTCTGGTTTGGATCGGTTTATTACTGAGCGGCTACGGAATTTTGATTGGAAGTAAGGAGAATGCAGCGGGTCTGGGCTTGCAATGCCAATATCTGACCGCCCGCGGAACCAGCACCGCACAATACGTCCACACAAACAGCGGTATCATTGGCCTGTCGGATTGTCCCTTGTTAAGAAAAAGTACGGTCATTATTGATAACGGTTAATATAGCAACAATACATACGCTACGTTATTTGCATCAACTAACGTTATGACTGTTCATAAAAAACCCCAGATACAAAAATACCTGGGGTTTTTAAGTTGACGCTATTACGCCAGATTAGAACGGATAGTCGTTATAACCCATTTGTTCTGAAATTTTACGCGCAGCCGTATGCAGCATCGCCACATACTCGTGCAAACGTTCCTCTGAGAAACGCAGCGTCGGGAATGAAATACTCAAGCCTGCAATCACCACACCGAAACGGTCAAACACCGGCACACCGATGCAGCGCAGACCTTCTTCCTGTTCTTCGTTGTCTTCACCGTAGCCCTGCTCACGGACTTTATCCAGCAGTACCAGCAATTCATCAGTATTGGTAATAGTACGGTCGGTACTGCGCTTGTACTCAATACCATCCAGAATTTGCTTCACTTCATCGCGGTCACGCCATGCCAGCAGAACTTTACCGATAGCCGTGCTGTACAGTGGATTACGGCGACCTACGCGAGAATACATGCGCAGATTGTACATGGAGTCGATTTTATGAATGTAGACGATGCTGTCTTCATCCAGTGCGCCAAGGTGTACTGTCTCTTTGGTCAGGCGCGAAAGTTCGCGCATTTGAATATCAGCGCTACGGATAAGATCGACGTTTTGTAACGCGCGAGCACCCAGCTCGAATAGTTTCAGGGTCAGTGAGTATTTCTCAGACTCCCCTTCTTGTGCCACATAGCCCAGCGTTTTCATGGTCTGCAAAAAGCGATAAACGGTGCTTTTCGACATCATGACGCGTTGCGACAACTCGGTAATACCAATTTCGCGCTCTTCACCCAGCGCCTGCAGGATGCCAAAAACCTTCAGCACGGAAGATACAGAATCGGGTTGTTTATCCAGATCTGCGATTGCCATTTATCACCCCTTTCGAGTGTTTTATAAAAATCAGAACCGGTTTTTATTATAATTTCACGTATCAGCCCTCGCAATCGCTCTTTGCTTACTTAGTTACAAATCTGCGACCTAACGCCTGAATATCAATGCTAAAATTATTATTCTCATCATAAATTCCGACAATATTGACTTCCTATGGAAAAAACTCAGACCGATGGTCTGCCATTGCCTCAGCGATACGGCGCAATTTTAACCATTGTTATTGGCATCTCTATGGCAGTACTCGACGGCGCAATAGCGAACGTTGCCCTCCCCACTATCGCCACCGATCTTCAGGCCTCACCCGCCAGCTCAATCTGGATTGTGAACGCCTACCAAATTGCGATCGTTGTTTCGCTGTTATCGCTCTCTTTTTTAGGTGATATGTTTGGCTACCGACGCATTTATAAGTGTGGTCTGGTCGTGTTTCTGTTGGCGTCGCTATTTTGTGCCTTGTCAGACTCGCTGCATATGCTGACGTTAGCGCGCGTGGCTCAGGGGTTTGGCGGCGCGGCGCTGATGAGCGTTAATACGGCATTGATCCGACTCATTTATCCTCAGCGCCAGCTTGGCCGCGGAATGGGTATTAACTCCTTTATCGTGGCTGTATCCTCGGCAGCGGGTCCGACTATTGCGGCGGCTATTCTTTCTATTGCCTCGTGGAAATGGCTATTCCTGATTAACGTTCCACTGGGGATCATCGCCCTGCTACTGGCTATGCGTTTTTTGCCACCCAATTCATCACGTAGCAATAAACCGCGCTTCGATCTGCCCAGCGCAGTGATGAACGCCTTAACATTCGGTTTGTTAATCACGGCACTCAGCGGATTTGCGCAGGGACAGTCGCTAAAACTGATTGGTGCTGAACTTGTGGGGCTTCTCGTGGTAGGGTTTTTCTTTATCCGCCGCCAACTCGCATTGCCAGTACCGTTACTACCGGTTGATCTGCTGCGCATTCCGCTGTTTTCACTCTCTATTTGTACTTCAATCTGTTCATTCAGCGCACAGATGCTGGCGATGGTTTCTCTCCCCTTTTTCATGCAAACGGTTCTCGGGCGCAGCGAGGTTGAAACGGGCCTGCTGCTGACGCCGTGGCCACTGGCAACCATGGTGATGGCCCCACTGGCAGGATATTTGATTGAACGTGTTCATGCGGGTCTGCTGGGTGCGCTGGGCATGGCAGTAATGGCGTGTGGGCTGTTTTCGCTGGTGTTGCTGCCCGCATCACCTTCTGATTTTAATATCATCTGGCCAATGATTTTGTGCGGTGCGGGTTTTGGCTTGTTCCAGTCACCGAATAATCACACCATCATCACCTCCGCGCCGCGTGATCGTAGCGGAGGCGCGAGCGGTATGCTTGGAACGGCGCGTTTACTGGGCCAGAGTACCGGGGCCGCACTGGTTGCGCTGATGCTAAATCAGTTTGGCGACAGCGGAACACACGTTTCGCTGATAACAGCGGGTATTCTGGCTTCGCTAGCCGCAATCGTGAGTGGCTTACGAATCACACAACCGCGAGTTCAGGCATAAAAAAAGCGCGTCTGTCGACGCGCTTTTTATTTTAAGTCTGCTGCCAATTATTTCAGGTATTCACCGCTGCGCAGCGCTTCAATACGTTTGTCCAACGGCGGGTGAGTCATAAACAGCTCACTCAACGATTTGGATTTACCGTTGATGCAGAACGCCATCATGCTGGTCGCTTCCTGCGGCTCATAGCTGGTTTTCAGGCGCTGTAGCGCGGCGATCATTTTTTCACGACCCACCAGTTTCGCTGAGCCTGCATCCGCATGGAATTCACGATGACGTGAGAACCACATCGTAATAATGCTCGCCAGAATACCAAATACCAACTCCAGTACCGTTGCTACCGCAAAGTAGATTAACGGGTTACCGTTGCTACCCTCTCCCTCATCGCGGTTGCCTCCCATAAACCCAGCGGCAATCTGCGCCAGAATACGTGAGATAAAGATAACGAAAGTGTTCACCACACCCTGAATTAACGTCATGGTAACCATATCGCCATTAGCAATGTGGCTGATCTCATGCGCGATAACCGCTTCGGCTTCATCCGGACTCATGTTTTGCAACAGGCCAGTACTTACAGCCACCAGCGAGGCATCCCGGCGCGCACCGGTAGCAAACGCGTTAATATCTGGCGCATGGTAGATTGCAACCTGCGGCATAGCGATCCCGGCCTGGCGGGCCTGATTCGCGACTGTATTCATCAGCCAGCGTTCTCTTTCATTGCGAGGCTGTTCGATCACTTCCCCGCCAACGGACTTTAACGCCATCCATTTGGACATCAGCAGCGAAATGAAGGAACCACCAAAACCAAACAGCAGTGCCATGATCAACAAGCCTTGAACGCTGCTTGACTGAATCCCTGTCAGGCTCAATACCAGCCCGAAAACGACCATCACAGCCAGGTTCGTCAGCAGGAAGAGCGCGATTCGCATCATAATTTTCTTTTAACCTCAATTTAACAAAACGCACTATGCGATTACCCATATCGTATGGGTCTTATGACTATTTTCAAGCATCCATAGGTGCTAAGTCACCAGAAAGACACAACTTTACATTTTATCGTATCAGACTGACGTCTTCATGCACTTGTTAAAAAAACAGGCACAATTTCTTGTGCCTGTTCGAGGTTATTGACTGGTTGCGGGCTGTTCCGCTGGCTTTTCTTTTTCAAGATGCGCCAGGTCGAGCGCGATTTTTACCGTTTCGTCCAGGTATGGATCCGGTTCCTGGTAATCCTTCGGTAGATCGTCCAGTTTCTTCAGCAGCGGTTTGCCTTCACGCTTGAACCGATCGTTAATACGCGCCAGACGCATTGCGTCATCTTCGTTATTCTCTTTTTCACGCTGAGCGTAATTCAGAGAAGCGATGTTGCGCTTATCCTTCATCGCATTGAAACGCGCAATGTCCTTCATGATGTACTGGAACTCAGGATCGTTCGCAATACGTACATTGTGCTCTTTCAGCAATTCAGGTCCGAACGGCGTCAGATTATCTGACTTGGTGTAGGTCGCCGCATCAATGCTGTCCCACGGCAGCGCGTTATCTTCAAACTTCTCGCCGGTTTCAGTTTCTTCATTACCTGTCGGCATGATGATATCTGGCGTAACACCCTTACGCTGCGTGCTGCCACCGTTTACGCGGTAGAATTTCTGGATCGTGTACTGAACAGAACCCAGCGCTGGCCATTCCGGACGCAGCATCTGATCGTAAATACGGTTCAGAGAGCGATACTGCTGGACGGTGCCTTTGCCGAAGGTTGGTTCACCAACGATCAGCGCTCGACCATAATCCTGCATTGCCGCAGCAAAAATCTCTGATGCTGAGGCGCTGAAGCGATCGACCAATACCACCAGCGGGCCTTTGTAGTACACAACGCCGTCGGTATCGCTGTCTTCACGCACTTTACCGTTATTGTCACGAACCTGAACCACCGGGCCGGATGGAATGAACAGACCGGAAAGCGAAACCGCTTCAGTCAGTGCTCCACCGCCGTTGGTACGCAGATCGATGATGATGCTGCTGACGTTCTGTTTTTCCAGTTTCTGCAGCTGGACTTTGACATCATCCGTCAGGCCAACATAGAAGCCAGGAATATCCAGTACGCCGACTTTTTCTTTGCCAACGGTTTTCACGGACATTTTAACGGCACGGTCTTCGAGACGGATACGTTCACGCGTTAGCGTCACGGTGCGCGTCTTGGTACCTTTACCGGCAGGCAGAATTTCAAGGCGCACCTTGCTGCCTTTAGGTCCTTTGATCAGTGCTACGACATCATCCAGACGCCAGCCAATCACATCGACCATGCCCTTGCCCGTCTGCCCGACGCCGACAATACGATCGCCAACGCTGATCGCTTTGCTCTTGGCTGCCGGACCACCTGCCACCATGGAGTTAATGACGGTGTAGTCATCATCCATCTGCAGAACCGCGCCAATACCTTCCAAAGACAAGCTCATTTCAGTATTGAACTGCTCGGTATTGCGCGGAGAGAGATAGTTAGTATGCGGGTCGATTTCACGGGCGAACGCTGTCATCGCCAGTGAGAACACATCTTCGCTGTTGGTCTGCGCCAGACGGCGAATCGCAAATTTGTAGCGGCGCGTCAGCGTTTCGCGGATTTCCGCATCGGTTTTACCGGTCAGCTTCAGGCTGAGTTCGTCAAATTTAACCTTGCCGTCCCACAGCGCATTAAGCTCTGCTTCGCTCTTCGGCCACGGCGCTTTGCTTCGGTCGAGGTTAAAGGTGTCGTTACCGGTGAAATCCATTGGACGTGCCAGTACGCTTAATGCGTACTGATAACGTTCAAATCGGCGTTTTTGCGCCAGATTATAGAGATCGTAAAAGACATCCAGCTTGCCGGTACGCAGTTCATCGCCGAGGACCGTTTTCTTTTTTGCATACTGTTCGATATCGCTCGCCAGCAGCACGTTGTGGCTGTAGTCGAGCAAATTCAAATAGCGGTCAAAAATTTTTGCCGAAAACGCCTGATCCAGATCGAACTGGCGATAGTGTGATCGCGTAAAACGCGACGTCACACGTTCGCTTACCGTCGCATGCTGGGTTTCTTCCTTTAACACGGGGATTTGATCGGCACGCGTGATGTCTTCCACAGCAAGTGCCTGGCCTGCTAATGCAAGCAGACCAGCTAACGCAGTAAGCCTAAAAAAAGTGTTCATGCCAGGCCTGGCCTCCGTTTCAGAACACCAGGTGTTCTGCGCGTACAATCAAAGACATACCCGAATTCAGCTGTACACGGACGCCATCTTTGGTGATTTCTAATACGGTGGCATCCATCGCATTATTTCCTGCTTTCACCTTCAGAGACTGCCCTACCGTCAGTACTGAAATATCAGATACCGGGGTATGCTGTTCTTCACGAGGAGCACGCGGTGCTTTTGCTGCTGGTTTTTCAGCGCGAGGTTTACGCTCAGCACCTTCTTTACGACGCGGTGCAGGACGCGGCTTACGCTCGCGACGTGGGGCGTCTTCTTTTTCACCGGCGGCAGCAGCCGCTTCGCGTTTTTTCGCCTGTTGCTCTGCGCGTTGCGCCTGAACACGGGCTTTAGCTTCTTCCAGCTGTTTGCGAGCATGTTCAACATGTTGTTCATCCAGCTCACCACAAGGGTTGCCGTCGAGATCAACACGCGTTGCGCCCAATTTAACGCCATACAGATAGCGCCAGCTTGAAGTATAGAGACGTAAGGCAGAACGGAGCTGAGTCTTGCTGAGGTTCATTTCACCCTCAACACGCTCTACCAGATCCTGAAAAATGCCAATTTTCAGTGGGCGCGCTTCGCCTTCCGCACTAAAACACTGCGGGAAGCGTTCGGCCAGAAACGCGATGACTTCTTTACTGCTATTCAACTTAGGTTGATTTTCCATGAAATTTCCTGATTACAACGGACGTAGCCAACAAGCGCAGGCATGAACAGGCGACATTATAATGACGTCATCAGTAATTGCTACGTTATCCGTTGATTATCCTGCGACGCGCGCAAAGAATTTTTTGTAATCCGTCGTTGCAAGCACGGTTTCAAGCTGTGCCACAAGCGTACGCAGACCTTGTTCATCTTCTTCAGTAAAGCGGCCAAATGCCGTGCTATCAATATCCAGCACGCCGATTATCTGATTATCGACAGCGATCGGCAGGACGATTTCAGCGTTGCTGGCGGCATCACAGGCGATGTGCCCATCAAAAGCATGTACGTCCTCAATACGCTGAACCTGGTTCTGCGCCACTGCGGTACCGCACACACCGCGCCCTACCGGGATCCGCACGCAGGCAATTTTGCCCTGGAAGGGACCAAGCACCAGCGTATCGTCCTCAAGCAGGTAAAAACCGGCCCAATTCACTTCTGCAAGACGCTCGTACAACAATGCGCTGGTATTTGCCAGCGTTGCCAGAAAACTGGTTTCACCTGCCATCAATGCCTGAAAATCACGGTTCAGATCCGTGTATAGCTCTATTTTGTTCATTATATAATCACTTAGTTGTCTTACTTAAAACTGCAGCCTACTAAAATAAACATTAAATGCGTTAATGCTCAAGATCATTCCCGTCATGAGTTAAGATAACATTACTTCAACAATTTGATTCGCGATACATGGCCTTAACGACACCACGCATCACGCCAACTAAAAAAATAGCCATCAGGTCCATCGGTGAGGCACTACCTCGTGCACATTATCATCGCTGCCCTGAATGTGACCTGATATTTAGCTTGCCTAAAATGCGTTCGCACCAAAGTGCCTTTTGCCCACGCTGCCAGGCAAAAATTCGTGACGGACGCGACTGGTCGTTAACGCGACTGGCGGCAATGGCTTTCACCATGTTGCTGCTGATGCCCTTTGCCTGGGGAGAGCCACTCCTGCACATCTATTTATTAGGTGTGCGCATTGATGCCAATGTGATGCAAGGCATCTGGCAAATGACCCGACAAGGTGATCCCCTCACCGCCTCCTTCGTGCTTTTTTGCGTCGCTGGTGCGCCACTAATTCTCGTGACCTCAATCGCTTATCTGTGGTTTGGTAATATTCTCGGGATGAACCTGCGCCCGGTGCTGTTGATGCTGGAAAGGCTCAAAGAGTGGGTGATGCTCGATATTTACCTGGTGGGTATCGGCGTCGCCTCAATCAAGGTTCAGGACTATGCTTTTTTGCAGCCTGGCGTGGGGCTGTTTGCTTTTATTGCGCTGGTGATCCTGAGTATTTTGACGCTGTCGCATCTTAACGTTGAGCAGCTTTGGGACCGTTTCTACCCGCAAAGACCGGCTCGTCGGCCCGATGAAAAGCTCCGCGTCTGCCTCGGCTGCCATTTTACAGGTTATCCGGATGCTCGCGGTCGCTGCCCTCGCTGCCATATCCCGTTGCGCTGGCGCAGAAATCAAAGTATCCAAAAGTGTTGGGCGGCACTGCTGGCCTCGATTGTCCTGCTTTTGCCCGCTAACCTGCTGCCCATCTCGATAATTTATGTCAACGGCGGCCGGCAGGAAGACACAATCCTGTCAGGCATAATGTCTTTGGCAAACAGTAATGTCGGCGTAGCGGCGATCGTGTTTATCGCCAGTATATTAGTGCCATTCACCAAAGTGATTGTGATGTTTACGTTGCTATTCAGCATCCACTTTAATTGTGAACAAGGGTTGCGCACCCGTATAAAACTACTGCGTATGGTGACCTGGATTGGCCGCTGGTCGATGCTCGATCTCTTTGTTATCGCGTTAACCATGTCGCTGATAAATCGCGATCAGATACTTGCTTTTACTATGGGACCGGCTGCGTTTTATTTCGGCGCAGCGGTAATATTGACTATTCTTGCTGTGGAATGGCTGGACAGCCGCTTACTTTGGGATGCACATGAGTCAGGAAACGCCCGCTTCGCAGACTGAAGCGCAGATTAAAACAAAACGCCGTATCTCCCCGTTCTGGCTGCTGCCGTTCATCGCGCTGATGATCGCAGGATGGCTTATCTGGGGAAGCTATGAAGATCGCGGCAATACCGTGACCATCGACTTTATGTCTGCTGACGGCATTGTGCCAGGCCGTACTCCCGTTCGTTATCAGGGCGTTGAAGTGGGCACGGTGCAGGATATCAACCTCAGCAAAGATCTACGCAAAATTGAAGTCCGTGTCAGCATCAAATCGAGCATGAAAGATGCTCTGCGCAAAGATACCCAGTTCTGGCTGGTCACGCCGAAGGCGTCGCTGGCTGGGGTTTCTGGTCTGGATGCGCTGGTTGGCGGCAACTATATCGGCATGATGCCCGGTACTGGCGAGGCCGAGGATCATTTCGTCGCCCTCGACACCCAGCCCAAGTATCGTCTGGATAATGGCGATTTAATGCTGCATCTGCGCGCCCCTGATCTCGGATCGCTTAATAGCGGTTCGCTGGTTTATTTCCGTAAGATTCCGGTGGGCAGGGTCTATGACTACACCATCAACCCGAACCATCAGGGCGTAACCATCGATGTATTGATTGAACGTCGCTTCACCAATCTGGTGAAAAAAGGCAGCCGCTTCTGGAACGTCTCCGGTGTAAATGCGGATGTCAGCCTTAGCGGTGCGAAGGTAAAACTGGAGAGTCTGGCGGCGCTGGTCAACGGTGCCATTGCTTTTGATTCACCCGAAGACTCAAAACCTGCTGCGGCAGACGACACGTTTGGTCTATATCAGGATCTCGCGCACAGCCAGCGCGGAGTAATCGTCAAGCTTGATTTACCCAACGGAGATGGACTCAAAGCAGGCTCAACATCGCTGATGTATCAAGGATTAGAAGTCGGTCAGCTCACAAAACTGGATTTAAACCCAGGCGGTAAAGTCACCGGCGAAATGACGGTCGATCCCAGCGTCGTAACGCTGCTGCGTGACAACACACGCATTGAGTTACACAGCCCTAAATTATCGTTAAGCGATGTGAATCTCAGTTCGCTGCTAACAGGTAAAACTTTCGAGCTGGTACCTGGCGAAGGCGAGCCGCGTAACCAGTTTGTCGTTATTCCCGCTGAGAAGTCGTTGTTACACGACCCAGGCGTCATGACGTTTACGCTGACCGCGCCGGAGAGTTACGGTATTGATGCTGGCCAGCCGCTAATTCTTCACGGCGTACAGGTCGGTCAGGTGATTGAGCGTACGCTTTCCAGCAAAGGCGTCTCATTTACCGTTGCTGTTGAACCACAGCATCGTGACCTGGTGCAAGGTGACAGTAAGTTCGTGGTGAACAGCCGCGTGGATGTCAAAGTTGGACTTGATGGCGTGGAGTTCCTTGGCGCCAGCGCCAGTGAGTGGCTCAGCGGCGGCATTCGTATTTTGCCCGGTACTAAGGGGGAAATGAAAAAAAGCTACCCGCTTTACGCTAACCTGGAGAAAGCGATTGAAAACAGTCTGAGCGATCTGCCAACCACTACGGTCAGCCTGAGCGCCGAAACGCTACCTGATGTGCAGGCCGGTTCGGTGGTGCTTTACCGCAAATTCGAGGTCGGTGAAGTGATTAGCGTTCGTCCTCGCGCCGATGCGTTTGATATCGATCTGCATATCAAACCGGAATATCGCAACCTGTTGACCAGCAACAGCGTGTTCTGGGCCGAAGGCGGAGCAAAAGTTCAGCTTAACGGCAGCGGATTAACCGTACAGGCATCTCCCCTTTCACGCGCGCTGAAAGGGGCGATTAGCTTCGATAATTTAAGCGGTGCCAGCGCCAGCCAACGTAAAGGCGACAAGCGTATTCTGTATGCTTCGGAAACCGCCGCGCGTGCGGTCGGCGGCCAGATAACGCTGCATGCGTTCGATGCCGGTAAACTCGCTGCAGGCATGCCGATTCGCTACCTGGGAATCGATATCGGACAGATCCAGACGCTTGAGCTGATCACCGCCCGTAACGAAGTTCAGGCAAAAGCGGTTCTGTACCCGGAATACGTGCAGACCTTCGCGCGAAGCGGTACCCGTTTCTCCGTGATCACCCCGCAAATTTCGGCAGCGGGCGTGGAGCATCTGGATACAATCCTGCAGCCGTATATCAACGTTGAACCAGGACGCGGTAATCCGCGCCGTGATTTTGAACTGCAGGAAGCCACCATTACCGACTCTCGTTACCTCGATGGTCTGAGTATTGTGGTTGAAGCACCAGAAGCAGGTTCGCTGAATATCGGAACCCCGGTTTTGTTCAGAGGTATCGAAGTTGGGACTGTCACCGGGCTGACGCTGGGCTCGCTTTCCGATCGTGTGATGGTTGCCATGCGCATTAGCCAACGCTATCAGCATCTGGTACGCAACAACTCCGTGTTCTGGCTGGCATCCGGCTACAATCTCGACTTCGGCCTGACCGGCGGTGTCGTGAAGACCGGTACCTTCAATCAGTTCATCCGCGGCGGCATCGCCTTCGCGACTCCACCGGGTACACCGCTGGCTCCGAAAGCACAGGCAGGTAAACACTTCCTGTTGCTGGAAAGCGAACCGAAAGAGTGGCGTGAATGGGGAACCGCCCTGCCACGTTAATGTATCCACTGCTCCGGCGCGAGTACGTACGCCGGAGCAGTTATGCTACACTGCGCACCTGTTTTTTTGCCGGTGGTACCAAGTGGCTTATTTTCCCGACGCCTTTCTGACTCAAATGCGTGAAGCAATGCCTTCCACGCTCTCATTCGATGAATTTCTCGCTGCCTGTCAGCGCCCGTTGCGCCGCAGCATTCGCGTCAATACGCTGAAAATCTCCGTTGCCGATTTCCTCGCGCTGACAGCACCTTACAACTGGTCTCTCACTCCGGTTCCCTGGTGTGCTGAAGGCTTTTGGATCGAGCGTGATGATGAAGAGTCAGTGCCGCTCGGCAGCACCGCAGAACATTTAAGCGGCCTGTTTTATATTCAGGAAGCCAGTTCAATGCTGCCAGTCGCAGCACTGTTCGCCGAAGGCAATACCCCGGAACGCGTAATGGATGTTGCGGCAGCCCCCGGCTCCAAAACCACGCAAATTGCCGCAAAAATGAATAATCGAGGCGCCATTCTGGCGAATGAGTTTTCTGCCAGTCGCGTCAAAGTCCTGCATGCCAATATCAGCCGTTGCGGGATAGCCAACGTCGCCCTGACCCATTTTGACGGACGCGTATTTGGCGCTGCGTTGCCGGAGTCATTTGATGCCATATTGCTCGACGCACCGTGTTCCGGTGAAGGTGTGGTGCGTAAAGACCCCGATGCGCTAAAAAACTGGTCTGTAGAAAGTAATCTGGAAATTGCCGCGACCCAGCGCGAATTACTCGACAGCGCCTTCCACGCCCTGCGTCCCGGTGGCACATTGGTTTACTCGACCTGTACGCTTAATCGTGACGAAAATGAAAATATCATGCAGTGGTTGATTGAGACCTACCCTGATGCCGTCGAGTTTTTACCTCTGGGCGATTTATTTCCGCAGGCCGAACGCGCCCTGACGCCGGAAGGATTCCTGCATGTATTCCCGCAGATTTACGATTGCGAAGGTTTCTTCGTTGCGCGTTTGCGCAAAATAGCTGCAATCCCTGCACTACCTGCGCCGAAGTACAAAGTCGGTAACTTCCCGTTTAGCCCGCTTAAAGGGCGCGAGTCTGCGCTTGTCACGCAAGCCGCGAGCGCTTGTGGACTGCAGTGGGAAGATAATTTGCGCCTGTGGCAGCGCGATAAAGAGATCTGGCTGTTCCCAACTGAAATTGAACCTCTGATTGGCAAGGTTCGCTTTTCTCGACTTGGGATCAAACTGGCCGAAACCCACAATAAAGGGTATCGCTGGCAGCATGAGGCCGTTATCGCCCTCGCCGACCCGAACCACAGCCATGCATTCGAACTGACCCTTGCCGAAGCGGAAGAGTGGTATCGCGGTAGAGATGTTTACCCGCAAACCGCACCGACGACTGATGACGTACTGGTTACGTTCCAGCATCAGCCGATCGGTCTGGCAAAACGCATTGGATCGCGACTGAAGAATAGCTACCCGCGCGATCTTGTCCGGGATGGCAAACTCTTTACGGGATAACGCACGTTTTTACTGGCGCTTTTGCTAACGTTGACTACGCTGAAAAATGGACGGCCTAACTGGTCGTACCACAACCAGCAAATTAACGGAGAGCACGATGATGAAAACCAGTGTGCGCATTGGCGCTTTTGAAATCGACGACGCCGAGTTACATGGCGAATCGCCGGGGGACCGAACGTTAACCATTCCGTGTAAATCCGATCCGGATTTATGTATGCAACTGGATGCCTGGGATGCCGAAACCAGCGTCCCGGCCCTGTTGAACGGAGAACATTCAGTACTATTTCGCGAACACTACGATCGTAAGTCAGATGCCTGGATCATGCGCCTTGCCTGATTCAAAAAGAACCCGTCGCCAGACGGGTTATTTCTTGGTTAATTTCCCTCATCTATCAACATCTTCTACACTACAGGTATGGCTTTACCATTTGAGGATGGAATGTTCACGCTGGTTCTTTTTGTGTGCTATCTGGATGGCGGTTGTGAAGATATCGTGGTTGATGTCTACAAAACTGAGCAGCAGTGCCTGATATCGATGGACGATCAACGTATTCGTAACGGCGGATGTTTACCTGCGGACGACTACATCGACAGTTTCTGGCATCCGGCCCAGGAATACAGCGATTTTTGATTATTGCAGTTGTACCAGCGTTAACTCGCCGCCGAATACAGCACCGGTATCAATATAGTGTAGATTCTCGCGATCCAGCCGATGGCGCAACGGCGTGTGGCCAAACCAGAAGTGATCCGCGCCGTGAATCGCACAACCACTGTTCATCAGTCTCGAGCGGTCCCACAGCACGCGCTGTAAATCGATCTCTTTTAGCCACTGATAATCATCATCCGGGTAATCGGCATGAGCAATAACGTGTATACCGTTCTGACAATGCAGCTCCAGAATCCAGGGTAACTGCCAACACGCTTCAAGAGCAAATTTCGCTGCCGGTTGCTCCGCCTGCTCGAACCACGAGCCACCGTTCATAAACCACATGAATTGATCCCCCGTCGCCAGCGCGTCCAGCGCCATCTGTTCATGGTTCCCCCTGACCGCGACTATCCAGCGTTTACGCAGTAGTTTCAGACAACGCAAACTGTCTGGTCCACGGTCGATAACATCCCCCACTGAAACCAGCAAATCCTGCCAGGGATCAAAACGGTACTGGCGAAGTTTAGCCATCAGCATCGAGAAGCATCCGTGGATATCCCCAACCACCCAGACGTGGCGCCACTGCGTACCGTCGATTCGTTGATAGATATTGCCAGGTCGTCCCATGTCGCCTCCAGAATACAAGGGTACCTGGTTATAATTTTAGCAATGATGGCAAAAAAGCCTGGACGATCGTGGGCAGGAGTATGGTATGGTTTATGGAGAATGCAGCATGCGATACGCCGTGTTTTGCCCTGGATGGCATCGCATTCGCCACATAAAAAGAGACCGAATACGATTCCTGTATTCGGTCCAGGGAAATGGCTCTTGGGAGAGAGCCGTGCGCTAAAAGTTGGCATTAATGCAGGCTAAGTTACCCTGCCATTTAAGAATAGATGACAGCGCCAGGTTTTCCAGTCCGCGACTAAAGTGGCCGGAAAAAAAGGACGTCTGTTACGCATCCAAACGCGAAAACCGCAAGTTCTCCTGCGAGATCCTTGCGGTTTTTTATTGGAAATCAGAGCGCTACATCTGGCAATTAGCAGAGCTTTTCTGCACGCTCTACAAACGGTGCCAGGCTCATTTTTTCGCCCGGTTTCGCAGGATCATCGATCTGGATAATCTCGATCGGCTTTGCCGTGACTTTTCCGCTCTCCACCTGCTGTCTGGCGACATCATTCAACGGGTATTGCACCAGCGTACTGGGATTGATGACATACAGCGCGTTACCTGGACGGCAGGTCAGCATCACCTCTTCCCGATTAAACGCCCACTTATCTTTGCCAACCTCAAAACGGCTGACGGTAATGACCTGCGGCGCAGCCAGCGCGGCTCCGGAGCTTGCCAGGAGTAATAAAGAGATAATGATTTTTTTCATGCGTTTCGCCAGTCCATCAATCAGAAAGGTTCAAGGGTTGCAAACAAGCTGACAATCGCCAGCACAACGGCTCCTATGCCCCATTCCAGCTTGGTCATCCAAATAAAATAGAGAGTCATGCCGCGGTTATCCTGCCGCATGCGTGGTACCAGAACATACCGATTCACCAGCGCAATCGCCACCATTAACATGACCAGGGCACCTTTTAACAAAAGCAGTCGCCCGTAAGCCATGTGCCAGGGAACAGAAAAACCGACAATAAACAGCGCATTCATAATACCGGTTAGTAAAACACCGATAACGAAAAGATGCCCATAGCGTGAGAAGCGCATCATGGTACTGATGGCCTGTTCCCGCCAGCGACCTTGCGCCATTCGCATACAGTAAAGTACGGGCAGCAAACCGCCGAACCAGGCGGCAGCGCATACCAAATGTAAGGCGTGGTTAACCTGCTGGATTGCGCCAGGGATACCGCTGTGCAGCGTCGCATGTCCGACGCCAGCCAGCAAAATAAACTGCGCAATTGTCAGCATTAACAGCAGTCGCGGCATGCTACGCGGCACCATGATGGTCACCACCAGCGTGACCAACGCGAGGATAATCTGCCATAACCAGACGCCCCCAAATTGCGTTTGCAACACGGCGAGCCAAACATCAGTAGAGACAACATCCCGCCAGCCTGAGCCCATTAACCCACCCTGAATCGCCAGCATCAGCGTCGCGCTGATAAAGCTCCACGTCGCAGCATGCCGTTGCAGACGTAAAAAACGACGCATCATTAAACGACGAACCGAAACGGGGGCCAGCCATGCGCCGTAAAGCGCACAGCCAAACACCAGCATCAAAGCGGTAAAATGGATAAACCGTAGCGCAACCCAGGTAAATGCCAGCATTGGTTATTTCACGCTAAAGGTATATTGCCCCTTCGTCTTGTGACCATCCACGGAGACAACGTGCCAGTCGACCGTATATTTTCCTGCTTCAAGCGTTTGATCAAGCGGAACAATCAGCTGCGTTTTGTCCTGCTCACTGCGCGATGCCTTGCCCGTTTTGATCTGTTCTTTGTTAGGACCGGTCAGCGTTGCACCGCTGAATCCCGGCTCTACGCCTTCAGAAAAATTCAGCGTCAACGCCTGAGGAGATGCCGCCACTTCAGCGTTAGCCGCCGGACTTTGTTTTGTGAGGTGGGCATGCGCCAATGCCGCAGGTGTTGCCAGAACGCTGGCGAGTACGATGAGCGCGTTGCGAAGCATAGATGCAGATGAAGCCATTTCAACTATTCCTTTTTGTTATGTCTAACCTGTAGAGAATAACCTTCTACAATGGTCGAGTCGAGAATCATCATTTCTGTCTTGCCATTAACGCACACTCTTAGTAACTTTGCGCGCCGAAAGACAGAGAAAAGGAGAAGCCCATGAACATCAATCTGGCCAAACTTGAGCAAGCGGAAATGGACAAGGTCAATGTCGATCTGGCTGCGGCTGGAGTGGCATTTAAGGAGCGATACAATATGCCCGTTGTTGCAGAAGTTGTTGAACGCGAACAGCCAGAGCATTTACGCGACTGGTTCCGCGAAAGACTCATTGCGCACCGCCTGGCATCCGTTTCGCTTTCACGTTTACCATACGAGCCTAAAGTTAAATAAAACTTATATTACGTTACGATTCCTTACATGACGCCTGCTACAGTATAAGCATATTCTTAATCCACACATTAAGGATGGTTGTAGACACTATGAAAAGGAAATCATTATGTCATACTGGAAAATCGCAGCAGCACAATACGAACCTCTTCACACCTCAGTTACCGAACATGTCGCGCATCACCTGCAATTCATTCATGCGGCAGCTCAATGCCAATGTGAATTGCTGGTCTTCCCTTCCCTCTCATTGCTGGGTTGTGTTGATGAGAATGACGCGCTTCCTGCCCCACCCGATGAAGCGCTGTTAGAACCTCTCGCACATGCCGCCGCGACTTATCGCATGACGATAATTGCGGGACTACCGGTAGAACATAACAACCGGTTCGTGAAAGGCATTGCGCTTTTCTCTCCCTGGATGACTTCGCCATTAACCTTCCATCAGAGCCACGGGGCTTGTATTGCCAGACAGCGAAATGCCATCAGCGTTGTAGATAGCCAACCGGAAGGCATTGATATCGACCCGGCTTATTCGCTATTCACCAGCTGCCAGTCAGTCAGTGAACCGGAATTGCTCTCCTCTACATCTCGCCTACAAAGTTTCTCACATAAATTTGCCATCGCGGTATTAATGGCCAATGCGCGGGGTAGCAGTGCGTTATGGGATGAACGAGGTCGATTGATTGTTCGCGCAGACAGCGGTTCGTTGCTGTTAACCGGCCAACGCACGCCACGGGGTTGGCAAGGTGATATCATTCCATTACGCTAGTCGTTTTGGGTCAGGAGCATGGCATGTTGCGCATAATAGATACAGAAACCTGTGGTCTACAGGGAGGCATTGTTGAAATTGCTTCTGTCGACGTGGTTGACGGAAAAATAGTCAACCCCATGAGCCACCTGGTACGCCCCGACCGCCCCATCAGCCCACAGGCGATGGCTATCCATCGCATTACTGAAGCAATGGTGGCCGATAAGCCATGGATTGAAGACGTCATCCCGCAGTATTACGGCAGCGAATGGTACGTTGCGCACAATGCCAGCTTTGACCGCCGCGTATTGCCCGACATGCCCGGGGAATGGATTTGCACCATGAAGCTCTCCCGTCGGCTGTGGCCGGGGATCAAATACAGCAACATGGCGCTGTATAAATCGCGCAAGCTGAGCGTCCAGACGCCAGCGGGTCTCCACCATCACCGCGCCCTGTACGATTGCTACATCACTGCGGCACTGCTGATCGACATCATGCAGACGTCAGGCTGGACAGCCGATCAAATGGTCGATATTACCGGCCGTCCCGCGTTACTCACTACTTTCA
This sequence comes from Citrobacter portucalensis, assembly GCF_002042885.1. Classification (GTDB taxonomy): domain Bacteria; phylum Pseudomonadota; class Gammaproteobacteria; order Enterobacterales; family Enterobacteriaceae; genus Citrobacter; species Citrobacter portucalensis. Next base: position 131,444 of record NZ_MVFY01000007.1, on the reverse strand, counting down.
CTTTTGGTAAGTACCGCGGAAAACCGGTATCAGAAGTGGCTGAGCGCGATCCGGGCTATCTGCGCTGGTTATTTAATAACCTTGACAATATGAGCCCGGAACTGCGATTAACGCTAAAACACTATTTGGATCACGCCTGAGCAGGCAGTGTTCCCTGCGCCAGTCCAATCAAAAAAGCGTACTCAAGGGCCACGCCTTCGTAAGATTTAAAACGCCCGGATTTACCGCCGTGTCCGGAATCCATATCCGTGCAAAGTAGCAGCAAACGATCGTCCGTTTTCAGCTCACGCAGTTTTGCCACCCATTTTGCTGGTTCCCAGTATTGCACCTGGGAATCGTGTAATCCCGTCGTGACCAGCAGATGTGGGTATGCCTGCGCGGTTACATTGTCATACGGGCTGTAGCTTTTCATATAGGTGTAATACTCTTCGTCCTGCGGATTCCCCCACTCTTCAAACTCACCGGTCGTCAGGGGAATTGATTCATCGAGCATTGTGGTTACCACATCGACAAACGGCACCTGAGCAATAACACCATGGAAGCGTTCCGGGCGTTCATTAATGGCGACGCCCATTAACATGCCTCCGGCGCTTCCGCCCATGCCATAACATAACTCAGGCGCGCCATAGCCCATTTTTAGCAACGCATCACAGACGTCGAGGTAATCATTAAAAGTATTTTTCTTGTGCAGAAACTTACCGTCCTCGTACCACTGTTGTCCTAATTCACCACCACCACGCACATGGGCAATAGCATAAACAAAGCCGCGATCCAGTAAGCTCAAACGGCTGCTGCTGAAATCGGCGTCCATGCTGGCGCCATATGAGCCATAGCCATAAACCAGTAACGGATTTTTTCCTTTCAGGAAATACTTTTGATGATAAACCAGCGAAACCGGAATCTCGGTGCCATCACGCGCGGTTATCCATAGGTGTTCGCTACGGTAATTTGCCGCATCAAATCCGGGGACCTCCGTCTGCTTAAGCACACGACGTTCCCCGGTGTCCATATCCAGTTCAAACAACGTGTCCGGGGTGGTCATGGAGGAATAGCCATAGCGCAGACGCGATGTCTCCGGCTCTGGATTATAGGCAAGCCAGGTCACATAAGCCGGATCGTCAAAGGCGATCCCGACCACTTCGCGCGTTTTACGATTAATCTGTCGTAGGCTGGTTAAGCCCCGCTGACGCTCTTCTACCACCAGCCAGTCAGTGAATAGCGTAAAGCCCTCGAGCATCACGTTGTCGCGCGCAGGGATCAGCGTCTCCCAGGCTTGCTCATCACGAACGCGGGTACGATACAGGCCGAAATTTTTCCCCTGACGGTTGGAGCGCAGATAAAAATTGTGTTGATAGTGATCGAGACTGTATTCATGGTCTTTGCGTCGCGCTAAAAAGACCAACGGTTCGGCATCCGCCAGTTCTGCGTCAAGCAGTAAAACCTCACTGGTGGTCGCGCTGGCGATATGAATAACCACATAGTGTAGCGAGGTGGTTTTATGCAGGCTGACATAAAACATATCATCGGCTTCTTCATACACCAGCTCATCCAGTGACGATGGCGAGCCGACCGTATGTCGCCACACCTGATACGGCAATAACGTTGTTTCGTGCTTGCGCACGTAATAGAAAGTCTGAGAATCATTCGCCCAGACCAGATCCGCTTCGACGTTTTCCAGCACTTCCGGATACCAGTTGCCGCTTTGCAGGTTGCGAAAACGCACGCCATATTGCCGGCGAGAGAGATAATCTTCCGCCAGCGCCATGATGGTGTTATCCGGAGATATCGCCAGTCCTCCCAGCGTATAAAACTCGCTGTGTGCCGCGCGCTGGTTCCCATCCAACAGAGTATCCCAATCATCCCACTCTTCATTGAAAGCAGACTGACGCTGATAAATAGCATATTCGCACCCCGGTTCATAAATATGCCGGTAGCGATAACCATTCTTCACATAGGGGGCGGAAGCATCCTGAGGCGGGATACGGTCGATAATTTCTTTCAGGACGCGATCCTGCAAAGCCTGCTGCGAGGCCATAACCTGGCGGCCATACGCATTTTCTTGTTGCAGATAATCCAGCACTTCTGGCTGCGAGCGGGTGTCATCTCGCAGCCAGTAATAATTATCAACACGAGTATCGCCATGCTGCGTCATGGCGTGGGGAATACGAGAAGCTTTTGGTAGCATGTCATTGTTCTTTTGCTTAAACATCCTATAAGGGTGGCAAAAGACAGCAATGATGCAAGCGAAACATGCGCCTTAGCGGTAAGTAATTAACCCGGTAAAGCCTGTTTTTGTTCTTTGAGATCCTGTTCAATGCCTTCACGAACATCCTGTGGGATCTTCAACGCATCACCTAGCGCATTGAGATAGCTACGCTCCATAAAGTGGTCGATATCAATCGCCGCACAGCTCAGGAAGTAAATTTCTAGCGCTTCTTCTTCGTTGCGGATCCCTTGCGCCAGGCGCTGGGGATCTAACGGTTGTTCAATGGCTCGTTCAATCAGAACGCGGCCCTGCTCTTCCACGCCCGCTTCACGAAGCTGCTGCTCAATGGCCGCTCGTTCTTTAGCATCAATATGACCGTCGCTTTTCGCCGCAAAAACCAGCGCCAGGATCAGACGCTCGGTTCGCTCATCCAGCGGTGAGCTATGTACACCGAACTGCGGCTCATCCTGATGCGCAGCGCGAACTTTATCTTTGTATTTGTTCCATAACACGGTACCAGCAACCGCACCGCCGCCCACCAGAAGCGCGCTGGTGCCGTATTTACTCAGTAATTTACGTGAAGATTTGTTGGCAACCAGTAATCCTGCCAGACCGCCTAACGCGCCTGGAACCAGAAGTTTACTCAGCCCTTGCTCGCCAGAAGATGACGTGGAGGATCCTTTTTGCCCAAGAAGAGATTGTAGTTGATTCAGCCAATTAGCCATTTTGCCCCTCAAGTACAGACGAATAATCATCAAAGCGTACCCGAGGGGATGTCAGGAAGTGTTCAGGTCATCAAAAGATGTGCAAATACCTGAGTTACTGCGGCTGATATTCCGCCGTTCCGGCTTTGCAGTCGACTTTTACCTGATAGTGAATATCCGCGCTTTTACCGCGAACCGTCAGGGGAACTGACCATTTCCCGTCTTTGCCCGTAATATCGGGCGTGTTGACCCAGGCGACAGGGTCGGCTTGCCCGACGAGTTTTTGATCGTCAGCCCAGCGCGCGATGCGATTTTGCTGATAGTCACGTTTCACGCTTGCCGCAATACCGTCAGCATCCAGTCCTTCGCACTTGGGGAACTGAACATTCTTGCTTTCCATATTTGCCGCAAATACCGATACGCTGGCAGACAATAACAGCAGGCTCAATAACGCTCTTTTTTTATACATTCTTTTCTCCTTAATCTCCCCTTCATCCTTCAGGTTGCCTGCGGCAACGTGAAATTACGTCAGGGATTGCACAATGATTCAGGGAAAAGCATGGTACAAAACGTCAGGAGCGCAAGTCGTTTCAGGCAGCCTGAGTATCATCCTCAGTGTGTGCATCGTTTTCGACAGCCTGTGGCGAAGGCAGCTTGCCGTTTTTCAGAATGGCGCTCAGCACATCTTTTTGCTCAGCCAGCCACAGGGAAAGCGCTTCACGCTGCTCGTCTTCGAGCGCTACCGGCGATTGCTCCAGCCATGTGTCGAGCAGATCTGCTGTATCCAGCATTTTGTCATACGCATCGGCTTCCTTTTTGCTGGTAAACGACATTTTTTCCTCACCTTCCCGAATGACTACGTATTTAACTTCAACCGCCATTTTTGCAGCCTCTTAAATTACCTGTATTTATGTACAGCATATTCTTTTTAAGCCCTGAAATCAACCTGGTAATAAAGACAGACGCAAACGTTTTCGTATATACTGCGCCCAGATAAAACAGGGGATTAATTTATGACGTTATTAGGCACAGCGCTGCGTCCCGCAGCAACGCGAGTGATGTTATTAGGTTCAGGTGAACTGGGTAAAGAAGTGGCGATTGAATGCCAACGCCTGGGTGTGGAAGTCATTGCCGTGGATCGTTACCCCGACGCGCCAGCCATGCACGTTGCCCATCGCTCCTACGTAATTAACATGCTGGATGGCGAGGCATTACGCCAGCTTGTCGAACGTGAAAAACCACATTACATCGTGCCGGAAATAGAGGCGATTGCCACGGATATGCTGATCAAACTGGAACAGGAAGGTCAACACGTTGTGCCTTGCGCACGAGCGACCCAACTGACCATGAACCGGGAAGGAATCCGTCGCCTCGCCGCCGAAGAATTGTCTTTACCCACATCATCTTTCCGTTTTGCAGACACCGAAACACGATTTCGTGAGGCCGTTGCCGAAATCGGCTATCCCTGCATTGTGAAGCCGGTAATGAGTTCTTCCGGCAAGGGGCAGAGCTTTATCCGTTCAGCCGATCAGCTCACCGAGGCGTGGAACTATGCTCAACAGGGAGGCCGGGCAGGCGCCGGACGCGTTATCGTCGAAGGCGTAGTGAATTTTGATTTTGAAATCACCCTGCTAACCGTCAGCGCCGTTGATGGTGTGCATTTCTGCGCGCCGGTAGGTCATCGCCAGGAAGATGGCGATTATCGCGAGTCCTGGCAGCCGCAGCAGATGAGTGACCTGGCGCTGGCGCGCGCGCAGGAGATTGCCCGCAAGGTGGTACTGGCGCTGGGCGGTCACGGACTGTTTGGCGTGGAGCTGTTTGTCTGCGGTGATGAGGTGATTTTCAGCGAAGTCTCCCCTCGCCCTCACGACACGGGTATGGTGACCTTAATTTCGCAGGATCTGTCTGAGTTTGCCCTGCACGTACGTGCATTTCTCGGTCTGCCCGTTGGCGAAATCCGCCAGTATGGACCTTCTGCTTCCGCCGTTATTCTGCCGCAACTTACCAGCCAGAATATCACGTTTGATAACGTGCAAGCCGCTGTAGGTGCGGGTATGCAAGTGCGTTTCTTTGGCAAGCCGGAAATCGACGGGAGCCGTCGTCTGGGCGTTGTGCTGGCCACAGCACAGAGCATTGAAGATGCGGTGATACGCGCGAAAGACGCAGCCGCACAGGTGAAAGTCGCAGGATAAAAACCAGACCCGTAGGCCGGATAAAGCATTGATGCCGTATCCGACCTACGGTTTACGCATTAACGGCTTACTGCTTCGCGCCTTCTACTGCTTCACGAGCCAGCTTGGTAATACGATCGTAATCACCCGCTTCCAGCGCATCCGCCGGAACCAGCCAGGAACCACCGATGCACAGCACGCTTTTCAGTGCCAGGTAGTCACGGTAGTTCGCCGGAGAGATACCGCCGGTTGGGCAGAAACGCACCTGAGAGAACGGACCCGCAATTGCCTGCAGCGCTTTGGTACCGCCATTTGCTTCAGCAGGGAAGAATTTGAACTCTTTCAAACCGTAGTCCATACCCAGCATCAGTTCAGACACGGTGCTGATACCAGGGATCAGCGGAATAGTGCCTTCCGTTGCGGCTTTCAGCAGCGGCTCGGTCAGGCCCGGGCTGATAGCAAACTGCGCACCGGCTTCGGTTACTTCAGCCAGCTGTTGCGGATTCAGTACAGTACCTGCACCAACGATAGCGTCCGGAACTTCTTTTGCGATCGCGCGAATGGCATCCATCGCACATGCGGTACGTAAGGTCACTTCCAGAACGCGCACGCCGCCTGCAACCAGCGCTTTTGCCATCGGCACTGCGTGTTCCAGTTTATTAACCACGATAACCGGTACAACCGGGCCAGTGGTCAGGATTGCTTCTGCACTTGTCTTCCAGTTTTTCATCAGAGTTTTCTCTCGCCTGATTACAAAATAAGTCTTAAAAAGTGATACAGGTTGCGCCCTGTTCCGCACCGGACAGCTTTTCACGCAACGCGCTGAACATTTCACGGCCTGTGCCCACGCGCGATGCGCTGAGGTCAGGAATGTGAGGCTGACGAGAAGCAAGTTCCTCTTCATCAACCAGCAGCGTCAATTCACCTGTCTGTCCATTCACACGAATGATGTCGCCATCGCGTACTTTTGCCAGCAGCCCGCCATCGTAGGCTTCTGGGGTTACATGGATTGCTGAAGGCACTTTACCTGAAGCACCTGAAAGTCGTCCATCGGTAACTAACGCAATTTTGAAACAACGGTCCAATAATACACCAAGTGGCGGCATGAGTTTATGTAATTCTGGCATTCCGTTTGCTTTTGGTCCCTGATGGCGCACAACGACTACGCAATCACGGTCGAGCAGTCCCGCATCGAAGGCCGGCAATACATCATGCTGACTTTCAAAAACAACCGCGGGCGCTTCAATTACCTGATTTTCTAGCGGAACCGCCGACGTTTTCATCACAGCACGCCCGAGGTTACCGCTCAGCACTTTGGTACCGCCGTGATGGGAGAATGGCTTACCAATGGTAGCAATCACATTGCTGTCCAGAGACTTCGCTGCCCCTTCGCGCCAGTCCAGCTCACCATCGTTGAGCCAGGGTTCCATGGTGTAACGCGATAAACCAAACCCGGCAACGGTGTTCACATCTTCATGCAGCAGACCCGCGTTCAGCAGTTCGCGCATTAACACCGGCACGCCTCCCGCTGCCTGGAAGTGGTTAATATCTGCCGGACCATTCGGATACAGACGCGCCATCAACGGCACGATATCGGACAGATCGGAGAAGTCGTCCCAGTTAATCAGAATCCCGGCTGCGCGCGCCATCGCAACCAGGTGCATTGTATGGTTGGTTGACCCCCCGGTCGCCAGCAGCGCGACAATACCGTTCACCACTACTTTTTCATCGATCATTTTACCGATCGGCATCCATTCATTGCCGTTGCCGGTCAGACGCGTTACCTGACGAGCAGCCGCGGCGGTCAACGCCTCGCGCAGCGGGGCATCCGGGTGTACGAATGAGGACCCAGGCAGTTGCATCCCCATAAACTCCACCACCATCTGGTTGGTGTTTGCCGTGCCATAGAACGTACAGGTCCCCGGTGCGTGATAAGACGCCGCTTCGGATTCAAGCAGCGCCATGCGATCGACTTTGCCTTCAGCATACAGCTGACGGATGCGCACTTTTTCTTTGTTCGCCAACCCACTCGCCATCGGGCCGGAGGGAATAAAGATCGAAGGCAGATGACCAAATGACAGTGCCGCCATCACCAGACCCGGGACAATTTTGTCGCACACGCCAAGGAATAACGCGCCGTCGAACATATTGTGTGAGAGGCCGACAGCAGCCGACATCGCAATCACTTCGCGACTCAGCAACGAAAGCTCCATCCCATCCTGTCCCTGGGTCACACCGTCGCACATCGCAGGAACTCCGCCAGCGACCTGCCCTACCGCATTGGCTTCATGCAGCGCTTTACGAATGATGTCGGGATAATGTTCGTACGGCTGATGCGCGGAAAGCATGTCGTTATAGGAGGTAATGATCGCGATATTGTTACGCAGCATGCTTTTCAGCGAGGCCTTGTCATCCGGCTGGCAGGCAGCAAAACCATGCGCCAGGTTACCGCACGCCAGTTGTGAACGATGAACGGTAGTCGATTTCGCTTGTTCAATACGGGCAAGGTAGGCGGAACGCGTGTCGCGAGAACGTTCGACAATACGTTTTGTTACGCGTAACAAATTCGGATTCATAGAGGCTCCTAAAATTTATCTGTCAGAGCGTTGGATCAACAATGTGTTTCAGTTGGGTTAAAAGCAGCTGAATCTCTTGTTAGCCGTAGCTCAGGGGCAAAATCGTTTCAGGCAGTGTAATAAAAAAAGCCCCGCGGGTGAATCCACGCGGAGCTTAAAAGTGCAAAAATTATTCTACAATCTGTGTTAGATCATGTTACCGGTAAAATAACACCTATGGGCTAGATGATATTTTACTCGAATTCGTTCCAGGAACGGCCATCACGGGTAATCATGGCCACAGAGGCAACCGGTCCCCAGGTTCCGGCCTGATACGGCTTCGGTGCGTCGTTGTCCATTGCCCAGGCTTCGGTAATGGAGTCGACCCACTTCCAGGCTTCTTCAACTTCATCACGGCGCACAAACAACGCCTGAATGCCGCGCATCGTTTCAAGCAGCAGGCGCTCATAAGCGTCGGCCAGATGCGTTTGGTTGAAGGTTTCGGAGTAGCTCAGATCAAGTTTGGTAATTTGCAGGTTATGCTTGTGATCCAGCCCCGGCACTTTGTTCAGTACCTGGATATCGACACCTTCATCAGGCTGCAAACGGATAGTCAGCTTGTTCTGCGGCAGGTCCTGCCAGGATTCTCTGAACAGGTTCAGCTCAGGCGTTTTGAAGTAAACCACCACTTCAGAGCACTTGGTCGGTAAACGTTTACCGGTACGCAGATAGAACGGTACGCCCGCCCAGCGCCAGTTATCGATATCCACACGGATCGCCACAAACGTTTCCGTGTTGCTGCTCTTGTTCGCGCCTTCTTCTTCCAGGTATCCCGGAACTTTTTTGCCCTGGGCAAAACCGGCGGTGTACTGACCACGAACTGTCTTTTCACGTACGTTCGAACGATCGATGCGACGCAGTGATTTCAGTACTTTCACTTTTTCATCACGGATGCTGTCGGCGCTCAGATCGGACGGCGGAGACATCGCGATCATGCACAGGATCTGCAGCAGGTGGTTCTGGATCATGTCGCGCATTTGACCGGCCTGGTCAAAGTAGCCCCAGCGCCCTTCAATGCCCACTTCTTCCGCCACGGTAATTTCTACGTGGTCGATAGTGCGGTTATCCCAGTTATTCACAAACAGGGAGTTGGCAAAACGCAGTGCCAACAGGTTCAGTACCGTCTCTTTGCCGAGATAGTGGTCGATGCGGTAAACCTGGCACTCTTCGAAATACTCGCCAACCTGATCGTTGATTTCACGGGATGTTGCCAGTGATGTACCCAGCGGTTTTTCCATCACCACGCGGGCAGGCTTAGCATTCAGCTTTGCTTCACCCAGACCTTTGCAGATCGCGCCAAAGGTGCTCGGCGGCATTGCGAAATAGTTGATGGTGGTACGCGATTTTTGATCCAGCATTTTGCCCAGACGCTTAAACGCGGCGGTGTCGTTGACGTCCAGGTTACAAAACTCAAGACGACCGCTGAGGGTTTCCCACAAACTTTCATCAATTTTTTCTTTCATGAAGGTTTCGAGCGCTTCGCGCACAACCTTGGTATAGGCTGCTTTGTCCCAGTCGGCACGCCCAACCCCAATGATGCGGGTATCCGGGTTAATCTGGCCGGCCTTTTCCAGTTGATACAGGGAAGGCAGCAATTTCCGTCGCGCCAGGTCGCCCTTCGCGCCGAAAATGACCAGATCACATGCCTGGGCTGTTTGCGTTACCGCCATGTCATTCTCCTCAATTAAGTGCCTGGTGCTTTTGCCAGACACTGGTTGTAATTTTATTACAGTGCACTGTACTGCTTTTACGTGAATCCGGAAACCGTAAACGCTTATCCAGCCGTGCTGTTACCGCGAACAGCCGCTTTATTGGCGTATAACCCATCAAAATGGATAAAAAAGTCGTCTTTTTCGTACCCATGAAGAAGTATGAAAATCCGACTCCGATCATGTAATGAAAAAAAACAACAACTATTTTGTCCATTTTGCCCCGTTGCTGCACTAGCAGGGGTACTATCTACCAGAGTTACCACTCGATTTCCCCTTATCGTTGAAATCGTTTTTGCCCATGACCCATGAGCCTACCTACATCATGAATATGCTGGAAAAAATCCAGTTAAAACTGGAACATTTGAGCAAGTCAGAGCGTAAAGTCGCCGACATTATTCTTGCCTCTCCCGAGCAGGCAATTCACTCAAGCATCGCTGCGCTTGCTGTAGAAGCCAACGTCAGCGAACCGACGGTGAACCGTTTCTGTCGTAGCATGGATACGCGTGGCTTCCCTGATTTTAAACTGCATCTGGCACAAAGTCTGGCAAATGGTACCCCTTATGTTAATCGCAATGTGGATGAGGATGACAGCGTAGAATCTTATACGGGGAAAATCTTCGAATCGGCGATGGCAAGCCTTGACCACGTTCGTCAGTCGCTGGATAACGCGGCGGTAAACCGGGCGGTAGATTTGTTAACCCAGGCAAAGAAAATCGCCTTCTTTGGTTTAGGTTCTTCCGCCGCGGTAGCGCACGACGCGATGAACAAATTTTTCCGCTTTAACGTACCGGTAATCTATTCCGACGACATTGTCCTGCAACGTATGAGTTGTATGAATTGTAGCGACGACGACGTCATTGTGCTTATTTCTCATACTGGAAGAACCAAAAGTCTGGTTGAACTGGCGCAGTTAGCAAGGGAAAACGACGCTATGGTTATCGCCCTCACCTCTCCCGGCACGCCACTGGCGCGTGAAGCCACGCTGGCTATTACCCTCGATGTACCGGAAGATACTGACATTTATATGCCCATGGTCTCTCGACTTGCTCAACTGACCGTGATAGATGTGCTGGCTACAGGATTTACTTTGCGCCGAGGGGCAAAATTTAGAGATAACTTGAAGCGTGTCAAGGAAGCGCTCAAGGAATCGCGTTTTGATAAAGAATTACTCATCAAGAGTGATGACCGCTAAAAGCAATAACAATGTTCTACCCTTTTATCATCCGGGTCGTTCATTTTACCGTTAATATTTGAGAACGGCCGGATTAATGTTCACGCAACACCTAGTTGTTTCAGTCAACGGAGTATTACATGTCCAGAAGGCTTCGCAGAACCAAAATCGTTACCACGTTAGGCCCGGCAACTGACCGCGATAACAACCTTGAGAAGATTATCGCCGCGGGTGCGAACGTCGTACGTATGAACTTTTCCCACGGCTCTCCAGAAGATCACAAACTGCGGGCGGATAAGGTCCGTGAAATTGCCGCAAAACTGGGACGTCATGTAGCTATTTTGGGTGACCTGCAGGGACCTAAAATCCGCGTATCTACCTTTAAAGAAGGTAAAGTTTTTCTTAATGTTGGCGACAAGTTCCTGTTAGACGCCAACCTCGGTAAAGGCGAAGGCGACAAAGAAAAAGTCGGCATTGATTATAAGGGACTGCCTGCAGACGTCGTGCCTGGCGATATCCTGCTGCTCGACGACGGTCGCGTACAGCTTAAAGTGCTGGAAGTTCAGGGCATGAAAGTCTTCACCGAAGTTACTGTCGGTGGCCCGCTGTCCAATAACAAGGGCATCAACAAACTGGGCGGCGGTCTCTCTGCTGAAGCCCTCACCGAAAAAGACAAAGCCGACATTATTACCGCAGCGCAAATCAGCGTTGACTATTTGGCTGTCTCCTTCCCGCGCTGCGGCGAAGATCTAAACTATGCCCGCCGTCTGGCGCGCGACGCCGGTTGCGATGCGAAAATTGTCGCCAAGGTAGAACGTGCAGAAGCCGTCTGCGACCAGAATGCGATGGATGACATCATCCTGGCTTCTGACGTAGTGATGGTAGCCCGTGGCGACCTGGGCGTTGAAATCGGTGACCCTGAGCTGGTAGGTATTCAGAAAGCGTTGATTCGCCGTGCGCGTCAGCTGAACCGTGCGGTCATCACCGCCACACAGATGATGGAGTCGATGATCACCAACCCAATGCCGACTCGTGCGGAAGTGATGGACGTGGCTAACGCCGTCCTCGACGGCACCGATGCCGTAATGCTCTCTGCCGAAACAGCAGCAGGTCAGTACCCGGCGGAAACCGTCGCGGCAATGGCGCGCGTTTGCCTGGGTGCAGAGAAGATCCCAAGCATCAACGTCTCTAAACACCGCCTTGACGTGCAGTTTGATAACGTTGAAGAAGCAATTGCGATGTCAGCGATGTACGCTGCTAACCACCTGAAAGGGGTCACCGCTATCATCGCTATGACGGAGTCCGGTCGTACTGCGCTGATGACTTCTCGTATCAGTTCCGGTCTGCCAATTTTCGCGATGTCTCGTCATGAACGTACGCTGAATCTGACCTCTCTGTATCGCGGTGTCACCCCGGTTCACTTTGACAGCGAAACAGATGGCGTCGTTGCCGCCAATGAAGCAGTGAACCTGCTGCGTGATAAAGGCTATCTGGTTTCCGGCGATCTGGTGATTGTGACACAGGGCGATGTGATGAGCACTATTGGCTCAACTAACACCACGCGTATCCTGACCGTCGAGTAACCCCAGCGTTTGATGTAAAAAAGCCTCTCGTTTGAGAGGCTTTTTTTATTTCTTCGGATAGAGATCTTTGCGCTTATAGGGCTCAATCTCGCCGGGTTTACGCGTCTTAAGCAGTTTCAGTATCCAGGTGTATTGTTCGACATGAGGCGTGACAAAAATTTCCACCTCTTCGTTCATTCGTCTGGCAATGGTGTGGTCATCCGCTGTCAGGATGTCATCCATCGGAGGACGGACCTTAATCGTCAGGCGGTGAGTTTTACCGTCATACACCGGAAACAGCGGCACTACACGCGCGTGGCAGACCTTCATCAAGCGACCAATTGCCGGTAACGTTGCTTTATAGGTAGCAAAAAAATCGACAAACTCGCTGTGCTCAGGCCCATGGTCCTGATCCGGCAGGTAGTATCCCCAATATCCCTGACGTACAGACTGAATAAACGGTTTGATACCATCATTACGCGCATGTAATCGACCTCCGAAACGACGGCGTACCGTGTTCCAGACGTAATCAAATACCGGGTTTCCCTGATTGTGAAACATTGCTGCCATTTTCTGTCCCTGGGAAGCCATCAGCATCGCCGGGATATCTACGCCCCAGCCATGAGGAACGAGAAAAATCACTTTTTCATCGTTGCGGCGCATCTCTTCGATGATTTCAAGGCCCTGCCAGTCAACCCGATTCTGAATTTTCTCCGGCCCGCGCAGGGCGAGTTCCGCCATCATGACCATCGCCTGAGGGGCGGTCGCGAACATCTCATCGACAATGGCTTCGCGCTCAGCTTCGCTGCGTTCAGGAAAACAAAGGGATAAATTGATCAGCGCTCTGCGACGTGAGCTTTTTCCCAAGCGTCCAACCATCCGTCCGAGCTTTGCCAGAATAGGATCGCGAAATGACGCTGGCGTTAACGCAATCCCAGCTATCGCCGCTACACCCAGCCAGGCGCCCCAGTAGCGCGGGTGGCGAAATGATTTATCAAACTCAGGGATATACTCAATATTCTTTTTTTTCGTTTCCATGCTCTTCCAGTGTCTGGTGCCGCGAAAAGTAAATCTGCTGATAGTGTAGCGGCGCACCGTGCGCCGTACAAAATAAAAAAGCCGGCACGCATCGCGTACCGGCTTTATCAGTGTGCTAATTAATCAAAACGTAGCTGAGGCATAACTTCTTTCACCTGCGCCAGATAATCGGTGCGATCCGAGCCGGTCAGACCTTCTGTACGCGGCAGTTTCGCCGTCAGAGGGTTCACGGCCTGCTGGTTGATCCACACTTCGTAGTGCAGATGCGGACCTGTTGAACGCCCGGTGTTACCTGACAGCGCGATACGATCGCCACGTTTCACTTTTTGACCTGGTTTCACCAATAGCTTACGCAGGTGCATATAACGGGTGGTGTAGGTGCGACCATGACGAACCGCAACATAGTATCCGGCAGCGCCGCTACGCTTCGCTACAACCACTTCACCATCGCCAACCGACAGTACCGGCGTCCCCTGCGGCATCGCAAAGTCGACACCTTTGTGCGGTGCTACGCGTCCAGTCACCGGATTCAGGCGACGCGGGTTAAAGTTCGAGGAGATGCGGAACTGTTTCGCCGTCGGGAAACGCATGAAGCCTTTCGCCAGCCCGGTACCGTTACGGTCATAGAACTTACCATCTTCAGCACGGATGGCGTAATAGTCTTTGCCTTCAGAACGTAAACGCACGCCCAGCAGCTGGCTTTGCTCGCGCTTACCGTCCAGCATTTCGCGAGACATCAGCACTGAGAACTCATCGCCTTTTTTCAGTTTGCGGAAATCCATCTGCCACTGCATGGCCTTAATCACCGCGCTGATTTCAGAGCTGGTCAGTCCGGCCTCTTTGGCACTGGCGACGAAGCTTCCGCCCACCGTGCCTTTGATACGGCTGTTAACCCAATCGCCCTGCTGCATTTCGCTGCTCATTTTGAAACCTGTCGCAGTACGATCGTAAGTGCGGGTTTCACGGCGGGACACTTCCCAGGTCAGGCGCTGCAGGTCACCTTCCGCGCTTAAGGTCCAGGATAACTGCTGACCAATTTTCAGATTGCGCAGTTCTTTATCGGAAGCAGCGAGCTGACTGATGTCACCCATATCGATGCCGTACTGATTAAGAATACTGCTCAGCGTATCGCCTGTAGAGACGACATACTCATGCACGCCGGCTTCACCAGACGTTTTGTCATCCAGTTCATCCTGCGGAATGGCTTCGTCTTCCTGCGCGGCCTGATCGATAGGTTCACTGGCCTCAGGCAACAGTGAACGAATCTCGCTTTTTTCCAGCTCGATAGTTTTAACGATGGGTGCAGAATCGGGATGGTAAACATAAGGCCGCCAGACGGCGACGGCCAATGTCAGTACGGTAAGCGACCCCAGCATAACGCGATGGGGTCGCGGCAGATTATTAAATGCCAGAGCGACAGAGCGGGCTATCTGTTGCACGTATTCACTTCCTCATTAATCTCCTTTCAGGCAGCTCGCATACTGGTTGGCTAATTGGTTCAAAAACGCTGAATAGCTTGTTTTACCCAGTTTGATATTCGTTCCGAGCGGATCCAACGTTCCCATTCGAACGGATGTCCCTCTCGCGACGGCTTCAACGACCGCTGGCCTGAACTGTGGCTCAGCAAAAACGCAGGTTGCTTTTTGCTCAACCAACTGTGTTCTTATTTCATGTAAACGCTGCGCACCAGGTTGAATCTCAGGGTTCACGGTAAAGTGACCAAGCGGTGTTAGTCCGTAGTGATTTTCGTAGTAGCCATAGGCGTCATGAAAAACGAAATAACCTTTTCCCTTGAGCGGTGCGAGCTCGTTACCTACCTGCTTATCGGTTGCGGCTAATTGTGCCTCAAAATCCTTCAGGTTGGCGTCAAGTTTGGCTCGACTTTGCGGCATAAGTTCCACTAATTTTTCATGGATTGCAACCGCTGAGGCCCGCGCTATCTCTGGGGAAAGCCAAAGATGCATGTTGTAATCGCCATGATGGTGATGCTCGTCACTTTTTTCACTGCCAGCATCATTGTGTCCATGATCGTCATCGTCGTCATCAGCACCTTTCATGAGTAACGGTTTCACGTCATTGAGCTGCGCAATCGTTACCTGTTTCGCGTTAGGAATATTCTTGACTGACTTTTCCATAAACGCTTCCATCTCAGGTCCAATCCAAACAACTAAGTCCGCGCCCTGTAAGCGTTTTACGTCTGATGGACGCAGTGAATAGTCATGTTCGGAAGCCCCGTCAGGCAGGAGAACCTCAGTGTCTGTTACCCCGTCTGCAATGGCTGAAGCAATAAACCCCAGCGGCTTGAGCGAGGCCACCACAGCGGCATTTGCTGCCTGTGTTGCACTACCCCAAAGAGCAGCGGATAATGCTGCGAAAAGAAGCGTATTTTTATGTAACATAATGCGACCAATCATCGTAATGAATGTAAGAAATGTGATATTATAACATTCTATAACTTCTGCAAGACTAAAATTGATATGACGACTTTGGTTTCACTGGAAAATGTCTCGGTCTCTTATGGTCAACGCCGCGTCCTGTCTGACGTATCGCTTGAACTTCGACCCGGTAAAATTTTAACGCTTCTCGGCCCAAATGGTGCCGGGAAGTCTACGCTGGTGCGCGTTGTATTAGGGCTGGTAGCGGCTGATGAGGGAGTAATCAAGCGTAATGGTCAATTGCGGATTGGCTATGTACCGCAAAAACTGTACCTCGATACTACGCTGCCACTGACGGTAAGTCGGTTTATGCGCTTACGTCCCGGCACAAAAAAAGAGGATATCCTTCCGGCACTGAAGCGCGTTCAGGCCGGGCATCTGATGGATGCGCCGATGCAAAAGCTCTCTGGCGGGGAAACGCAACGCGTCCTGTTGGCCCGTGCTTTATTGAATAAACCTCAGCTACTGGTGCTCGATGAACCAACCCAGGGCGTGGATGTCAATGGGCAGGTCGCACTGTACGACCTTATAGACCAGTTGCGACGTGAACTGGATTGCGCCGTACTGATGGTTTCCCATGACCTGCATCTGGTGATGGCCAAAACCGATGAGGTACTGTGCCTGAACCATCATATTTGCTGTTCCGGTGCGCCGGAAGTGGTTTCTATGCACCCGGAATTCATCTCAATGTTCGGGCAACGCGGCGCCGAACAACTCGGAATTTACCGTCATAATCACAATCACCGCCACGATTTACAGGGTCGTATCGTCTTACGCCGGGGAAATGGTCACTCATGATTGAATTGTTATTACCCGGTTGGTTAGCCGGGATCATGCTGGCCTGTGCCGCTGGCCCACTCGGCTCGTTTGTAGTCTGGCGTCGAATGTCTTATTTCGGTGATACGCTGGCCCACGCTTCGCTGCTGGGAGTCGCCTTTGGCCTGCTGCTGGATGTAAACCCTTTCTATGCGGTTATCGCCGTCACCCTGTTGCTGGCTGGCGGTCTGGTATGGCTGGAGAAGCGCCCTCACCTTGCGATCGATACCTTGCTGGGTATTATGGCGCACAGCGCGTTGTCATTGGGGCTGGTTGTTGTCAGCCTGATGTCCAACATCCGTGTGGATCTGATGGCTTACCTGTTTGGTGATTTGCTCGCCGTGACGCCAGAAGATCTTATCTCCATCGCCATCGGCGTGGTTATTGTTCTGGCGATTCTGTTCTGGCAGTGGCGTAACCTGCTGTCGATGACCATCAGTCCGGATCTGGCATTTGTCGATGGCGTGAAGCTGCAACGCGTGAAGCTGCTGCTGATGCTGGTTACGGCGTTAACGATTGGCGTGGCGATGAAGTTTGTCGGGGCGCTGATTATCACCTCACTGCTTATCATCCCTGCGGCGACCGCCCGTCGCTTTGCCCGTACGCCGGAGCAGATGGCTGGGGTTGCCGTTGGAGTGGGAATGATAGCGGTTACAGGCGGGCTGACCTTCTCGGCCTTCTATGACACCCCGGCAGGTCCTTCCGTGGTGCTGTGCGCCGCGCTGCTGTTTATTTTCAGCATGATGAAAAAGCAAGCGAGCTAAGCATGCGTTGCCCGGTGGCGCTGCGCTTACCGGGCCTACAAAATCGCCCAGGCCTGATGAGCGTCGCGACATCAGGCATTAAGGCATCTGTGGCGGTGTAATGCCAAAATGGTTCCAGGCGCGCACGGTTGCCATACGTCCACGCGGCGTACGTTGTAGAAAACCTTGCTGAATCAGATACGGCTCCAGCACGTCCTCAATGGTTTCACGCTCTTCCCCAATCGCCGCTGCCAGGTTATCCAGTCCTACCGGTCCGCCAAAGAATTTATCGATAACCGCCAGCAGCAGCTTACGGTCCATATAATCGAATCCTTCCGCATCCACATTGAGCATATCCAGCGCCTGGGCGGCAATATCAGCCGAAATCGTGCCGTCATGCTTCACTTCAGCGAAATCGCGTACCCGGCGTAATAAACGGTTGGCGATACGCGGCGTACCGCGGGCGCGGCGTGCCACTTCCAGCGCGCCTTCATCGCTCATTTCCAGGCCCATAAAACGCGCACTGCGCCCAACAATGTGCTGCAGGTCTGCCACCTGATAGAACTCCAGGCGCTGCACAATACCAAAACGGTCACGCAGCGGAGACGTTAACGACCCGGCGCGCGTCGTCGCCCCGATTAGCGTGAACGGCGGCAGATCGATCTTAATCGAACGGGCAGCCGGCCCTTCACCAATCATGATATCCAGCTGATAATCTTCCATCGCCGGATACAGCACCTCTTCCACCACCGGTGACAGACGATGAATTTCATCGATAAACAGCACATCGTGAGGTTCAAGGTTGGTAAGCATCGCCGCCAGGTCACCCGCTTTTTCCAGTACCGGACCGGACGTGGTACGCAGATTAACGCCCATTTCATTGGCGACAATATTGGCAAGCGTAGTTTTACCAAGACCAGGAGGACCGAAAATCAGCAGGTGATCGAGAGCATCACCGCGCAGCTTCGCCGCCTGGATAAAAATCTCCATTTGCGAACGAACCTGAGGCTGGCCAATATACTCTTCCAGCAATTTTGGGCGAATCGCACGATCCACCAGATCTTCAGGGGTAGTGCTGACAGCCGAAATCAGGCGATCTGCTTCAATCATCCGTTACCTCACAATGCCGCGCGAAGCGCTTCACGAATCAGGGTTTCACTGCTGGCATCAGGGCGGGCAATTTTGCTCACCATGCGGCTGGCTTCCTGTGGTTTATAGCCCAACGCCACCAGCGCAGCAACCGCTTCCTGCTCGGCGTCGTCCGTTGTCGGGCTTGCCGGAGACGTCAGGACCAGATCCGCTGCAGGTGTAAAGAGATCACCATGCAAACCTTTAAAGCGGTCTTTCATTTCTACAATCAGGCGTTCTGCGGTTTTCTTACCAATACCCGGTAATTTCACCAGCGCGCCCAGCTCTTCGCGCTCAACGGCATTAACGAACTGCTGAGCAGACATACCGGAGAGGATCGCCAGCGCCAGCTTCGGCCCCACGCCATTGGTTTTGATTAACTCTTTAAACAGCGTGCGCTCTTGCTTGTTGTTAAAGCCATACAATAGCTGAGCATCTTCTCGCACCACAAAATGGGTGAACATAATCGCTTCTTGCCCGGCTTCCGGCAACTCGTAGAAACAGGTCATCGGCATATGCACTTCATAGCCTACCCCGCCCGTTTCCAGAAGGACCAGCGGGGGTTGTTTTTCAAGAATGATGCCTCTGAGTCTGCCTATCACGTGACGCTCCTGCGTTAAGGGCTAAAAGGTAATGCGCTATCATAAAAAAAGGCTGGATAGATATCCAGCCTCATTTGTCACTAACGTAACCGACCTCGCGCCAAATTCAGCCTCGACTCGCTCATTTGCATGGCGTTCTGACTGACATGGCAGTGGGTAATGGCAATCGCCAGCGCATCCGCGGCATCCGCTTGCGGATTCGCCGGAAGTTTTAGCAGCGTGCGTACCATATGCTGGACCTGGCTTTTTTCCGCGCTACCGATCCCCACCACGGTCTGTTTTACCTGGCGGGCCGCGTATTCAAAGACCGGTAGATCCTGATTGGTCGCCGCAACGATTGCCACGCCGCGAGCCTGTCCCAGCTTTAGCGCCGAGTCGGCGTTCTTCGCCATAAAAACCTGCTCAATGGCAAAATAGTCCGGCTGAAACTGGGTGATGATTTCCGTCACGCCCGCGTAAATCAACTTCAGACGTGACGGGAGATCGTCGACTTTGGTGCGAATGCAGCCGCTGCCGAGGTAGGTCAGTTGCCTGCCGACCTGACGAATAACGCCATAACCGGTGATGCGAGACCCCGGGTCAATGCCGAGAATAATAGACATCACGCATCTCCTGTTATTTTATGGCTTAACCACATCATTCTAAGGTGGCAGCAACCTCATCGGAGATTTCACCGTTGTGGTAAACTTCCTGCACGTCGTCGCAGTCTTCCAGCATATCGATCAGACGCATCAGCTTCGGCGCTGTTTCTGCATCCATATCCGCTTTGGTGGATGGGATCATAGACACTTCAGCTGCGTCCGCTTTCAGACCAGCCGCTTCCAGCGCGTCACGCACTTTGCCCATCTCTTCCCACGCGGTGTAAACGTCAATTGCGCCGTCGTCGAAGGTCACAACGTCTTCAGCACCTGCTTCCAGCGCCGCTTCCATGATGGCGTCTTCGTCGCCCTGTTCAAAGGAGATCACGCCTTTTTTGCTGAACAGGTAAGCCACGGAACCGTCGGTACCGAGGTTACCACCCGTTTTCGTGAACGCGTGACGCACTTCCGCAACGGTACGGTTACGGTTGTCAGACAGACATTCAATCATAACGGCTGTACCGCCAGGACCGTAACCTTCATAGATGATGGTTTCCATGTTGGAATCTTCATCACCACCCACACCGCGCGCGATTGCACGGTTCAGGGTGTCACGGGTCATGTTGTTAGCCAGCGCTTTATCAACCGCTGCACGCAGACGCGGGTTAGCATCCGGATCGCCGCCGCCCAGTTTAGCCGCCGTCACCAGCTCACGTATTATTTTGGTGAAAATTTTACCGCGTTTAGCATCCTGCGCTGCTTTACGGTGTCTGGTGTTGGCCCATTTACTATGACCTGCCATAAATAATATCTCCAAAAAGCGCGCCTTTTCAGGCGACGTTAATTACAAACTCTTCAATCGCCTGCCGGTTACTCCACGACTTGGTTAATTGGGCAGCTTCAACCGCATTAACCCAACGATAGGTCAGATGTTCGGTGAACACGATCTCTCGTTCTGAGGGAAGTGCCAGGCAAAACCAGGATTCAGTATTACGTTCAATTCCCGGTGCATAGCGATGACGTAAATGGCTAAAAATCTCAAACTCCACCGTGCGCTGACAGTCAATTAAGGTCAGTTGCTCAGATGCAACATCAATGGCGACCTCTTCCTTTACTTCGCGCATAGCGGCTTGCGACGCGGTTTCACCTTCTTCAAGGCTGCCGGTGACCGACTGCCAGAAATCAGGATCGTCGCGTCGCTGTAACATCAGCACTCTCCCGGTGTCCTTTGCATAAATCACGACTAACACCGAGACAGGCTGTTTATATGTCATATCAGTTATTCTCGGCCTTCTTAACAACCTGAATGCTCAGTTCCGCCAGCGCAGCTGCGTTGGCAAAGCTTGGCGCTTCAGTCATCAGACACGCTGCAGCCGTGGTTTTCGGGAAAGCAATAACGTCACGAATGTTGTCAGTACCGGTCAACAGCATAGTCAGACGGTCCAGACCAAACGCCAGGCCCGCATGCGGCGGTGTACCATATTTTAGCGCATCCAGCAGGAAGCCGAATTTCTCACGCTGTTCTTGCTCATTAATGCCCAGAATACCGAATACGGTTTGCTGCATGTCGCCGTTGTGAATACGCACGGAACCGCCGCCTACTTCGTAGCCGTTGATGACCATATCGTACGCGTTGGCAACCGCGTCTTCCGGCGCAGCTTTCAGCTCAGCGGCCGTCATATCTTTCGGCGCGGTGAACGGGTGGTGCATTGCGGTCAGCCCGCCTTCACCATCGTCTTCAAACATTGGGAAGTCGATAACCCACAGCGGCGCCCATTTGGCTTCGTCGGTAATGCTCAGATCTTTACCCAGTTTCAGACGCAGCGCGCCCATCGCGTCGGCAACCACTTTCTTGTTGTCGGCACCGAAGAAAATCATGTCGCCGTCTTGTGCACCGGTACGTGCCAGAATCGCTTCCACAATTTCTGCGTTCAGGAACTTAGCAACTGGGCTGGTAATACCTTCCAGACCTTTCGCACGTTCGGTAACTTTGATGTAAGCCAGGCCTTTCGCGCCGTAAATCTTGATAAAGTTACCGTAATCGTCGATCTGCTTACGGCTCAGTGCAGCACCGCCCGGTACACGCAGAGCAGCTACGCGGCCTTTCGCATCGTTTGCCGGACCAGAGAACACTGCGAACTCAACGTCTTTCACCAGATCGGCGACGTCAACCAGCTCCATCGGGTTACGCAGGTCTGGTTTATCGGAACCGTAACGACGCTCAGCTTCGGCAAAGGTCATGATCGGGAAATCACCCAGATCCACACCTTTCACTTCCAGCCACAGATTACGCACCAGCGCTTCCATCACTTCACGCACCTGCGGTGCGGTCATGAAGGAAGTCTCAACGTCGATCTGGGTAAATTCAGGCTGACGGTCAGCACGTAAGTCTTCATCACGGAAGCATTTAACGATCTGATAGTAGCGGTCAAAGCCAGACATCATCAGCAGCTGTTTAAACAACTGAGGTGATTGCGGCAGCGCGTAGAATTTACCTTTATGTACGCGAGAAGGTACCAGGTAATCGCGCGCGCCTTCCGGCGTCGCTTTGGTCAGCATCGGTGTTTCGATGTCGAGGAAGCCGTGGTCGTCCATAAAACGACGCACCAGACTGGTGATTTTGGCACGCGTTTTCAGGCGCTGCGCCATTTCAGGGCGACGCAGATCTAAATAGCGATACTTCAGTCGCGCTTCTTCGGTGTTGACGTGGTTAGAGTCCAACGGCAGCGAGTCTGAACGGTTGATGATGGTCAGATCGGAGGCCAGCACTTCAATTTCGCCCGTCGCCATATCGGCGTTGACGTTTTTCGCGTCACGCGCACGCACGGTGCCCGTAACCTGGATGCAGAACTCATTACGCAGTTCGGAGGCCAGCTTTAACGCGTCCGCACGGTCCGGATCGAAAAATACCTGCACGATACCTTCGCGGTCGCGCATATCGATAAAGATCAGGCTACCAAGATCACGACGACGGTTGACCCAACCACACAGAGTCACCTGCTGCCCCTCGTGGGACAGACGTAGCTGTCCGCAATATTCTGTACGCATGAGATATCCCTTAACTTTGCCGCAGGCGGATTGTCACCTGTCTCGCAGATGACGAAGTCGCAGCTTTAGCTGAATGTCACAACTGAATGAAAAAAGGCGGCTATTATACTGGAAATTCTGCCGCACGATAAGAGCCTACTGGGATAGACTCTCAGTCCGGTACTGACTGTACGCCTGTTTCCTGGACGGGCATTGCGTAATCTCACAAAAAATAACAAAAATTGTCGCCCCTTTCACACTGATTCGCGATTAAGGTGTAACGGAATTCTTTTATTACTGGAGTGACCATGCTGGAATTGAACGCTAAAACAACCGCCCTTGTCGTAATTGATTTACAGGAAGGGATCCTGCCTTTCGCTGGCGGCCCTCATACGGCACATGATGTGGTTACCCGCGCCGCGCAGTTGGCGGAAAAATTCCGTGCCCACGGTTCCCCGGTGGTAATGGTGCGCGTCGGCTGGTCTGACGATTACGCCGAAGCGCTGAAACAACCCGTAGATGCTCAGTCTCCGGCAAAAGCGTTACCTGAAAACTGGTGGCATTACCCGGCTGCTTTGGGGAAATGCGCCAGCGATATCGAAGTGACTAAACGCCAGTGGGGAGCCTTCTATGGCACCGATCTGGAATTGCAGCTGCGTCGCCGGGGTGTTGATACCATCGTCCTGTGCGGCATCTCGACGAACATTGGCGTTGAGTCGACGGCGCGAAATGCGTGGGAGCTGGGTTTCAGTCTTATCATTGCAGAGGATGCCTGTAGCGCCGCCAGTGCTGAGCAACACCAGGCCAGCATGACCCACATTTTCCCGCGCATTGCGCGCGTTCGCAGCGTGGAGAAGATTCTGCAAGCGCTATGATTTATATCGGTTTACCCCAGTGGTCGCATCCTAAATGGGTGCGTCTGGGGATCACCAGCCTTGAAGAGTATGCCCGCCACTTTAACTGCGTGGAGGGCAATACCACGCTGTATGCGCTGCCTAAATCCGATATTGTTGCCCGCTGGCAGGCACAGACCACCGATGCGTTTCGATTTTGTTTTAAATTTCCGGCGACCATTTCGCATCAGGCTGCGCTGCGTAATTGTGATGACCTGGTACAGGAATTTTTTACGCGCATGTCGCCGCTGGAATCGCGCATTGGACAATACTGGCTGCAATTACCTGCGACTTTTAGCCCACGCGATCTGCCTGCCCTATGGCAGTTTCTCGATGTGCTCCCGAATTCCTTTACCTACGGTGTGGAAGTTCGCCATCCAGACTTCTTTGCCAAAGGCGAAGCCGAGCAGCTATTTAATCGCGGTTTACACGAGCGTGGAGTAAACCGGGTGATTCTGGACAGCCGCCCGGTGCATGCCGCAATCCCGCATACTGAAGCAATACGTGACGCCCAGCGCAAGAAACCGAAGGTTCCGGTGCATGCGGTGGTGACGGCAAACCATCCGATGGTACGCTTTATCGGTAGCGATAATATGGCACAAAACAGCGAGCTTTTTGCCGTCTGGCTGACCAAGCTATCGCTATGGCAACGCACCACGACGCCGTATCTGTTTTTGCATACGCCGGACATCGCGCAGGCCCCGGAGCTTGTTGATACGCTATGGGCAGATTTACGCAGCGCCCTGCCAGAGATCGGATCAGCACCCTCTATTCCACAGCAATCTTCTCTTTTCTGAAAATGCCACCTATCATAGTCAGTGCCATCAACCCAACAGTACTCTAAATAATTCGAGTTGCAGGAAGATGGCAAGGGAGAGAATCCTCAGGAGCTTACATTAGTAAGTGACTGAGGGGAGCGAGTACAGCCACCGCGCATGCAACTTGAAGTATGACGAGTAAAGGGAGTTTGTATGGTAAGCGCGCTTTATGCCGTATTGGGTGCGTTATTGTTAATAAAGTTCTCCTTTGACGTCGTTCGCCTGCGCATGCAATATCGCGTTGCCTATGGCGATGGAGGTTTTAGTGAACTGCAAAGCGCTATCCGTATTCACGGTAATGCGGTGGAATATATTCCCGTCGCGTTAGTGCTGCTGTTATTTATGGAAATGAACGGCGCAGAGACGTGGATGGTGCATATTTGCGGGCTGATGTTGATTGCCGGACGGCTGATGCATTATTACGGATTCCACCACCGGCTCTTCCGCTGGCGCCGTTCAGGCATGAGCGCAACCTGGTGTTCGCTGTTGCTAATGGTGCTGGCGAATCTTTGGTATATGCCCTGGGAGTTGGTTTTCTCCCTGCATTAGCGCACAATACGCCACTTTATTTTTCCCGGATTTTTACGTTATGTCTCACCGCGACACGCTTTTTTCTGCGCCTATCGCCAGTCTGGGTGACTGGACCTTTGATGAACGGGTAGCTGAAGTCTTCCCGGATATGATCCAGCGTTCCGTTCCTGGCTATTCCAATATCATATCTATGATTGGCATGCTGGCCGAACGTTTCGTACAACCCAACACGCAGGTCTACGATCTGGGCTGTTCTCTGGGCGCGGCGACGCTCTCGGTGCGTCGCAATATTCATCACGAGAATTGCAAAATTATTGCCGTCGATAACTCCCCGGCGATGGTTGAGCGCTGCCGTCGTCATATTGACGCCTATAAGGCACCGACCCCGGTTGAGGTTGTCGAAGGCGATATTCGCAACATTACTATCGAAAACGCCTCGATGGTGGTGCTGAATTTTACCCTGCAATTCCTTGAGCCACCTGAGCGCCAGGCATTGTTGGATAAGATTTATCAAGGGTTGAATCCCGGCGGCGCGCTGGTGCTGTCTGAAAAATTCAGTTTCGAAGACGCTAACGTTGGCGAGCTGCTGTTCAACATGCACCACGACTTCAAACGGGCCAATGGCTACAGCGAACTGGAAATTAGTCAGAAACGCAGCATGCTGGAAAACGTGATGCTGACCGACTCGGTAGAAACGCACAAAGCGCGACTGCATCAGGCCGGCTTTGAGCACAGCGAATTGTGGTTCCAGTGCTTCAATTTTGGCTCTCTGGTGGCGTTGAAAGCTGAGGTTGGCGCATGATCGATTTTGGTAACTTTTATCAGTTGATTGCCAAAAATCATCTGTCCCATTGGCTGGAAACGCTTCCGGCGCAAATCGCTGCCTGGCAGCGCGATCAGCATGGTTTATTTAAACAATGGTCAAACGCCGTCGAGTTTCTGCCCGAGCTGACGCCGCATCGTCTGGATTTACTACACAGCGTTACCGCAGAAAGTAAAGAACCGCTCAGCGAAGGCCAGCTTAAACGTATCGACACCCTGATGCGTAACCTGATGCCATGGCGTAAAGGACCGTACTCGCTGTACGGCGTCAACATCGATACCGAATGGCGTTCCGACTGGAAGTGGGATCGCGTTCTGCCGCACTTGTCTGATCTCACCGGCCGTACCATTCTTGATGTTGGCTGTGGCAGTGGTTATCACATGTGGCGCATGATTGGCGTTGGAGCGCATCTGGCGGTTGGGATCGATCCTACGCAACTGTTTCTGTGCCAGTTTGAGGCGGTACGTAAACTGCTGGGCAATGACCAGCGTGCTCACCTGCTGCCGCTGGGTATTGAGCAACTTCCAGCGCTAAACGCCTTTGACACCGTGTTCTCCATGGGCGTGCTTTATCACCGCCGATCGCCGCTGGAACATCTGTGGCAGTTGAAGGATCAGTTGGTTAAAGATGGCGAGCTGGTGCTGGAAACGCTGGTCGTCGAAGGTGATGAAAATACCGTTCTGGTGCCGGGCGATCGCTACGCGCAAATGCGTAACGTCTACTTTATTCCATCTGCGTTGGCTTTAAAAAACTGGCTGGAAAAATGCGGTTTTGTTGATGTGCGCATCGCCGATGTCTGCGTCACCACCACCGAAGAGCAACGCCGCACCGAGTGGATGGTAACCGAGTCGCTGGCCGACTTCCTCGATCCGAACGACCACAGCAAAACGGTGGAAGGCTACCCCGCCCCATTACGTGCAGTATTGATTGCGCGTAAGCCGTAATAGATTGCCGAATGACCGTTACGTATAGCACCGTTTCTCCAAAATAGTTCAAGTTGCAGCAAGGCGGCAACGCAGCAAATCCCCGGGAGCGTAGATAACTACGTGACCGGGGTGCGCGAGGCGGCCAACGCTGCTGCGGCTTGAAATATGAAGGAGAAAAAAAGGCCCCTGTTGAAATTGCAGGGGCCTGGTACGAGCAAGCATCATATTGGGCGACATGATGCAACGGTAAAATCAGCTGGCCTGATGGTGTGCAATGATTGCTTTCATTTCAGCAACCGCCGTCCCCTCTACCGCATAGCGCGAATACTCATCCGCCTGTGCATCCGAAGACATCGACAACCCCGAATTGCGATAACGCATTGGTGAAGCCAGCCATACTCCGGCAGAACTGTGGACTTCCTGCACTCCAGCATCAAGGAACAGGGGCAAATTCGAGGCGCGAACCCCCGCTCCGGCCATAATGATTGGAGCACCGGGCTGCGCAATAAGTTCCATTATTTTTGTTAAACCTTGCGCCGCATCTGATTTTTGCCCTGAAGTGAGTACTCTGGTAATGCCCAAATCAGCTAATTTTTTAAGCGCATTGAGTGGGTTAGCACACATATCAAAGGCCCGATGAAAAGTGACTTGCAGCGAACCGGCGGCAATCATTATTTTCTCCATGCGCGGCATATCGACATTGCCATCCACATCTAAAATGCCGGTCACCAGCCCTGAGAATCCCAGTTCCCTGACCATCGCAATATCATCCAGCATTGCAGCAAATTCACCTTCGGTGTAGCAAAAGTCGCCTCCACGTGGGCGAATAATGGGATTGACGGGAATCGAAATGTGCTGGCGAACGGAACGCAAGACGCCCAGTGACGGCGTTAAGCCCCCTTCTTTGGGTGCCGAGCATAGTTCAATACGATCCGCGCCGTTTTGCTGCGCCGTGCGCGCGCACTCCATGCTGTAACAGCAGATTTCCAGTATAGCCATGCTCACTCCTGACGTTCGCTTGCCACAATGGTTTCAATCGACCACGGATGGAATTTTATCGTCACGCTACCATCGCTAACCGCCAGCGTCGGATTCGGTAAACGCTCACGCTCTCCTTTTGGCGAGCTGGTTTTCACAAAAATGCCCGGTTGACTCAGACCGTGATCGGAAAGCAGCGCCAGCGCTCGCGCATTCAGCGTTTCCGCCTCTCCCGGCAGAACAATTTCAATATGTTCCCAGCCTTCATGTGGGTAGCGTTTTTCGCCCGGCCACGGCAGTTCGACGATGGAAAATTGCCAATGTTGCACACAAACCGGCTCATGCAGTTTAAAAAGACAAATAGGTCTGCCGTTGATAATGTTTTCTGACAACAATTCACCGCACTGTTCAAACCCACGACGCCAGCGCTCTGCGGTGGTATTTTGATGGCAACGCAAGGAAATGTGATCGGCTTCCAGGCCTGTGATATCCAGCCCAAGGCGGGTAGAAAGTTCCGTTAATGCCTGCGTGAAATGCGGTAAATCTGCAGAAATATCCTGTAGTTCTGCAACGGTTTGCCAGTTCGCCATATTAAAAGCTCATATCCATGTTCAAAGTCGCTAATTTACTCTGTTGCGCTGCGCCATCCAACCGCTGTTTTCTCCGAACACATCATGAATAAATTTACGCCATTGCATTGTTTATATTTCAGGCTACTGGCGGTACACACAATGCTGACGGCAACGGGCATTTGCAGTATACTCCCGCCCTTAATTCTTAAACTGGTGCGGTGAATTTTAGGCCGCTTCATAAATGTAAGGTATTCCGGTGAATATTCAGGCTCTTCTCTCAGAAAAAGTCAGTCAGGCCATGATTGCTGCAGGCGCGCCTGCAGATTGCGAACCGCAGGTTCGTCAGTCAGCAAAAGTACAGTTCGGCGACTATCAAGCTAACGGCATGATGGCTGTCGCTAAAAAACTGGGTATGGCGCCGCGACAACTGGCTGAGCAGGTGCTGACTCATCTGGATCTCAACGGGATTGCCAGCAAAGTTGAAATTGCAGGCCCGGGCTTTATCAATATTTTTCTCGATCCGGCATTTCTGGCGCAGCACGTTCAGCAGGCGCTGGCTTCCGATCGTCTGGGCGTCACTCAACCGGCTAAACAAACCGTCGTGGTTGACTACTCCGCGCCTAACGTAGCGAAAGAGATGCACGTTGGTCACCTGCGTTCCACCATCATCGGTGACGCGGCGGTGCGTACGCTGGAGTTCCTCGGTCACAACGTTATTCGCGCTAACCACGTCGGCGACTGGGGTACTCAGTTCGGTATGCTCATCGCATGGCTGGAAAAACAGCAGCAGGAAAATGCCGGAGAGATGGCGCTGGCTGACCTGGAAGGTTTCTACCGTGATGCGAAAAAACATTACGACGAAGATGAAGCCTTCGCGGAACGCGCCCGTAGTTATGTCGTGAAACTGCAAGGCGGTGACGAATACTTTCGTGAGATGTGGCGCAAACTGGTCGACATTACCATGTCGCAGAACCAGTTAACCTACGATCGCCTCAACGTTACCCTGACCCGTGACGACGTCATGGGCGAAAGCCTGTACAACCCGATGCTACCTGGCATCGTCGCCGATCTGAAGGCGAAAGGCCTGGCTGTTGAAAGCGAAGGCGCTACCGTCGTATTCCTTGATGAGTATAAGAACAAGGAAGGTGAACCGATGGGCGTTATCATTCAGAAGAAAGATGGCGGCTATCTCTACACTACAACCGACATCGCCTGCGCCAAGTATCGTTACGAAACCCTGCATGCCGATCGCGTACTTTATTACATCGACTCTCGCCAGCATCAGCACTTAATGCAGGCCTGGACCATCGTACGTAAAGCCGGTTATGTGCCGGATTCAGTGCCGCTGGAACACCACATGTTCGGTATGATGCTGGGCAAAGACGGTAAACCGTTCAAAACCCGTGCGGGCGGCACGGTTAAACTGGCCGATCTGCTGGATGAAGCGCTGGAGCGCGCACGTCGTCTGGTCGCGGAGAAGAACCCGGACATGCCTGCCGACGAACTGGAAAAACTGGCAAATGCGGTCGGTATCGGCGCAGTGAAATACGCGGATCTGTCCAAAAACCGTACCACCGACTACATCTTCGACTGGGACAACATGCTGGCGTTCGAAGGTAACACCGCGCCATATATGCAGTACGCTTATACCCGCGTACTGTCCGTGTTCCGTAAAGCAGATATCGACGAAAGCGCGCTGGCAAATGCGCAGGTCGTTATCAGCGAAGATCGCGAGGCTCAACTGGCGGCGCGTCTGCTGCAGTTTGAAGAAACGCTGACCGTCGTTGCGCGTGAAGGTACGCCACACGTGATGTGTGCTTACCTGTACGACGTTGCTGGTCTGTTCTCCGGCTTCTACGAGCACTGCCCTATTCTCAGCGCTGAAAACGAAGAGATTCGTAACAGCCGCCTGAAGCTGGCGCAGCTGACGGCGAAAACCCTGAAGCTGGGTCTGGATACACTGGGTATCGAAACCGTAGAACGTATGTAATCACTTCAAATAATGTGAAAGCCCGCGCTATGTCGCGGGCTTTTTTATTTCCCCGAATGACCGCCCTCGTAGGCCTGATCAGCAAAGCACCATCAGGCGCTACGTTCACTGTAATTTGTAACAACCCACAAGGAATGACACATTTCCCTAGAGATATGGAACATCTTTTGCCTGTCATCCCGTCTAAGCCTCCGTATCATTAGGCGGCGAATTAATCGGGTACGGGTCAATGACATTCAGAGATTTTGAGGCGGAAGAAAAGCTCTTCCAGCGGCGTGTATTGGTGGCCTTTGGCCTGGTAGTCATCTGTTTTGGCATCCTGATTTACAATCTGTATAACTTACAAATCTGTCAGCACCAGTATTACACCACCCGGTCGAATGCAAACGACATCAAAATGCTGCCCGTCGCCCCAACGCGTGGCATGATTTACGATCGCAACGGCATCCCGCTGGTGCGCAACGTTACCTGGTACGATATTTCCGTTACGCCGTATAAAATCAGCGATATGAATGCGTTACTCCAGCAGCTCACGCCGATCGTTGACCTCACACCTGATGACATAGACCAGTTTCGCCATGAGCTGAAAGCCAGCAGCCGCTATCGTCCTGTGGTGCTAAAAAATGCGCTAACCGATGTCGAAATCGCCCGTTTTTCGGTAAACCAGTTTCATTTTAGCGGCGTCAACATCAATAGTTACGAAGACCGCCAGTATCCCTATGGCGCGGCGCTGGCGCATGTCCTGGGTTATGTTTCAAAAATCAATGACAACGACCTGAAAGCACTGGATCAAAAGGGTCTGGCGGAGAACTACGCCGCCGATCACAACATCGGTAAGCAAGGTATTGAGCGCTATTACGAAAACGAACTGCATGGAAAAACCGGTTATCAGGAGGTGGAAGTAGATAACCACGGACGCATCGTACGCCTGATCAAAGATGTGCCGCCCGTTGCCGGAAAAGATATCCATCTGACGCTGGATTTACATTTACAGCAATACATTGAGAGCCTATTGGCTGGCCAGCGTGCCGCCGTTTTGGTTGAAGATCCACACGACGGTTCCGTACTGGCGATGGTCTCAAACCCCAGCTATGACCCTAATCCGTTTGTCAAAGGCATCAGCTATCAGGACTATAACAAGCTACTCCAGGATAAAGACCTGCCATTAATCAACCGCGTCACGCAAGGATTGTACCCTCCCGCTTCAACGGTCAAACCGTATATGGCGATGTCGGCATTACTGAACGGTGTGATCACGCCGCAGACCAGTTTCTTCGGCGCCCCTACCTGGACGCTACCCGGCACCGAGCGACATTACCGTGACTGGAAAAAAACGGGCCACGGTATGCTGGATGTCACCAAAGCGATAGAAGAGTCTGCCGATACGTTCTTCTATCAGGTGGCGTATATGATGGGGATCGACCGGATTAACAGCATGCTCAGCCAGTTTGGTTATGGTAAACCGACCGGCATCGATCTTGATGAGGAGTATAACGGCCTGCTTCCGAGCCGCGAATGGAAGCAAAAAGTGCACAAAAAAGCCTGGTATCAGGGGGACACTATTTCAGTTGGCATCGGTCAGGGCTACTGGATTGCCACACCTATCCAGATGGTAAAAGCCATGGTCGCACTGATTAACAACGGCAAGGTTATCGTCCCTCACCTGCTGCTCGATGAAGAGAGCGGCAAAACCATCACGCCGTATCAGGCTCCAGAAGCACCATCACAAATCGCCTCGGCCTCATCGCCCTACTGGGGACTGGTGCGTCAGGCGATGTTCGGCATGGCGAATGAACCAAATGGTACAGGTTATAAGTTCTTTCACACCGCGCCATACGGCATTGCGGCAAAAAGCGGCACCTCGCAGGTCTTTAGCCTGAAAGAAAATCAGACCTACAATGCGAAGATGATCCCTGTCCGCTTGCGCGACCACGTGTTCTATACCGCATTTGCACCCTATAAGAACCCGAAGGTCGCGGTGGCGTTAATTCTGGAAAACGGCGGCAGCGATGGTGTCACCGCCGCGCCGGTTATGCGTCAGATCATGGATCATCTGTTTGCCCCGCAGGACAACACGGTACAAACAGTGACGACTGAACAATCAGGTCCGATAGCGGTATCGCCATCGAATACCGATATCAAAAATACTTTCGCAAGTATTCGGTAAGGCACAGCATCGCCATCGCCTGTCCGTAAGGCATGGAGGTCCGAGGGATGTTGCGGTAGAAATCAAGATTGTGTCCCATCCCGGTACCAAACGAGGTGTGCAGCAGTTCACCTTCCGGTGAAATATGCTGCACAATGCCGCGAATGGCTTTTTCGGCTACCGGCGCATACTCTTGCCCAACGTAGCGTTTACGTACTGCTTTGAGGATCCCATAGGCAAATCCGGCAGTTGCCGATGCTTCCAGATACGACTGCGGGTCGTCCAGCAAGGTATGCCACAACCCACTTTCATCCTGGCATTTCGCCAGCGCCGCGATTTGCGCGTTCAGGACCTGTACAAGATAGCGGTGAACAGCATTGTTTTCCGGTAAATCAAGTAATTCGAGGAAGTCCGGGATCACGATAGTTAACCAACTGTTGCCACGCGCCCAGCGGGCATTAGCAAAGTTATGATTTCCTTCATAGCTCCAGCCGTGGAACCACAGCCCCGTTTCTTTATCCATCAGGTTTTGCACGTGCAGCAGGAACTGATACGTTGCCTCTTCGATGTAGTCCGGGCGATTGAGTAGCTTGCCAATCTTCGCCAGCGGTAAAACCGTCATCATCAGCGTGTCATCCCACATCTGTTGATGGTTTTCTTCCGCCAGCGTGATGTGTTGCATACCACCAAATTCGGTACGCGGCATCTCATGCATTGCCCACTCAGCCCAGCTGTCGAGCCACGGCAGATACGCTGGATTACGCGTCTCTTCATAGCGATACGCCAACGTTAAAAATGGCGCCATGGTGTTCACGTTTTTAGTGGTTGCACCTTCAGCAAAGCGATCGGCAAACCAGCTATCGATGATATCGCGCATCGTTTCATCGCCGGTTTGCAGATAGTACTGATACATCCCGTACAGGCCGACGCCGTGTGTCCACTCCCATCCCGCCCAGCCTTTAGTATCAATTACGCGTCCATCGTCCAGACGCAGTAAGAACTCACCGGTTTCGTCATGAATATTGACCAGGTTATGCGTCACCTTTTTGATCAGCGTTTTTAATTCATCCCTGGCAATAAAATGTTCTGGCTGGCGCAATAACGGGCTATGTTTAACCGGGTAAACAATCATTTACTAAACCTCTGTCAATGTCGGATTCAATGCTGTGACCTGCCCCTGTTACGGCGCAGCAGCTTTATTTGGGAGGCCCCGCAATCCTCGCTTTGACAATGGGCATCCTTATAGGGTCACAGTAAAAGCTAACAGAAAGTGAAACCTTTCTATTTCTGCCAGAAGGATTCGTGAAATGGCAAGAATACAAAGAGTCCGGCAACGTACGTCACTTATTTTATAAAACGACGTTTCTATTTAATTGAATGAGAAGCTGTAATGTTGAAACAACCAGCAGTTTCAACTGCTGGTCTGAATGACGGAGGGGGTTAACGGTAGTTCACAATCACCTGATTGCTCTGAATGCGTAACGCGGGGATCAGGCGACCACCGCCGGGGACCTCCCAGACAAAATGCATCGGTTCAATGGCCGGAACGTTATTGAACCCGTTGGTGGTCCCACTTTGCCCGTCCAGCTCGACACAACGGGACTGAGAACATAAACGCACCCGCAAACCTGCGGGCGTGGGGCCATTCAGCTCATAGCGCCAGGCCACCAGCGTCATCAAGCCTGAGACCGGCTGGCTGGGAACCAAAGGATCAGACGAGGCTGACTGGCCACGGTGATTTAAGGTGATCCCCATGCCACTTGCCTGCCAGGCCCCTTCTCCGGCGGCCTGCGCCACCAGAGGAAAAAACAACAACCACAGTAACTTACGCATTATTTACCTCCAATGGTCGCCGTCATGCGGATATGGCGGTTATCGGAAAGCTCCATATTCGATAACACCACCAACTGCGGGATGCTGCGGCGTAAAAACCGCGCCAGTAACGGACGTAACGCGTGATTCACCAGCAAGACCGGCGGCGCGCCCAACATTTCCTGCCGGGACAGCGCTTCCTGAGTCTGGGCCAGCAGTCGGTCTGCAAGCCCAGGCTCCAGACCGCCGCCCCCCTGCAGCGCTTGCAGCAGCAAACGCTCGAGCGGAGTATCAAGACCGATAACCTGAACCTCTTCATTACCCGGGAACCACTGCTGA
Source organism: Citrobacter portucalensis (assembly GCF_002042885.1). Taxonomy (GTDB): domain Bacteria; phylum Pseudomonadota; class Gammaproteobacteria; order Enterobacterales; family Enterobacteriaceae; genus Citrobacter; species Citrobacter portucalensis. The sequence goes on along the minus strand of NZ_MVFY01000007.1, from coordinate 97,108 downwards.
GTGATGGCGCGTCCTAACGCAACACGGACGACCGCGGTAAGCTCATGCGGATCGTTTTGCAGCGGCGCATGTTCCGCCAGCGTTTCAAGAATGGTGCGCATATCGCGAATCGGTACTTTCTCGTCCAGCAAGTTCTGCAGCACTTTATGCAGCGTGGTGAGCGTCACAACGCCCGGCACCAGATCTTCCGTCAGCTTTGGCATCTCCTGCGACACTCGATCCAGTAACTGCTGCGCTTCCTGACGGCCAAACAGCTCAGCGGCGAACTGCCCAATCAGGTGGTTTAGATGCGTAGCGACAACAGTACTGGCTTCAACCACCGTAAAGCCCTGAATCTGCGCCTGTTCCTTCAATGCGCTTTCAATCCAGATAGCGTCCAATCCGAACGCCGGATCGACCGTTTTCTCACCCGGCAGCGACCCGGCGGCAGTACCCGGGTTAATGGCCAGCCAGCGTCCCGGATAGGCGTCACCGCTGCCAATTTCTACCCCTTTCATCAAAATTCGATAGCGGGCTGGCTGCAGATCCATATTGTCTCGAATGTGTACCACCGGCGGCAGGAAGCCCATATCCTGGGCAAATTTCTTACGAATACTGCGAATTCGCCCCAGCAACTCGCCATCCTGTTGAAAGTCCACCATTGGGATCAGGCGGTAACCTACCTCCATGCCCAGCGAATCTTCCAACTGCACGTCGTTCCATGTGGCTTCCACCACGGAGTTGTTTTCCGGCATTTTCACCGGCTGCGGTTCATCTGGCGCTTTTTGCTCACGACCGCGCATCCACCATGCCAGAGCCAACAATGCGGCAGTAAACATCAGAAACACCAGGTTCGGCATGCCCGGAACCAGACCCAAAAGTCCAAGTACCGCCGCACTGAGCAACATGACGCTGGGGTTGCTGAACAGTTGGGTCACCATCTGTTCGCCTACGTCCTGGTCGGTACTCACGCGGGTCACGATAACACCCGCCGCAGTAGAGATAACCAGCGCAGGAATTTGTGCCACCAGCCCGTCACCGATGGTCAGCAGGGTATAACTTTCCGCAGCGCTGCCCATGCTCATACCATGCTGCAACACCCCAACTAACAGACCGCCGACCACGTTGATCACCATGATCAAAATACCAGCGATGGCATCTCCACGGACGAATTTACTCGCACCGTCCATTGAGCCGTAAAAATCCGCTTCCTGGGTCACTTCCGAGCGTCGTTTTTTAGCTTCATCTTCGCCAATCAGACCGGCATTTAAATCTGCATCAATCGCCATCTGCTTGCCGGGCATGCCATCCAGAACGAAGCGCGCGCCAACCTCGGCGATACGCCCTGCACCTTTGGTGATTACCATAAAGTTAATGATGACGAGAATCACGAAGACCACGATGCCGATCGCGAAGTTACCGCCCACCAGGAAGTGGCCGAAGGCTTCAACCACCTTCCCCGCCGCCGCCGCGCCAGTGTGTCCTTCCATTAAAATGATACGGGTAGACGCGACGTTCAGGGCCAGACGTAATAATGTGGTAAACAGCAAAATCGTCGGGAATGCGGCAAACTCCAGTGTACGCTGGGTGAACATCGCCACCAGCAGCACCATGATCGACAGCGCAATGTTAAATGTGAACAGCAAATCGAGGACGAAAGCCGGCAGCGGCAGCACCATCATCGACAAAATCAGCAGGATGAGGATCGGTCCGGCAAGGATTTGCCATTGCGTGGATTTCAGGTTGCTGGGCAGACGCAGCATCGCGACCAGATTAGCCATCAGTATTCTTCTCGTTCATGAAATCCAGTGCTTCTGGCACCGGAAGGTTTTCAGGTTGTGGTGGACGTTTGCCGCCAGCCAGACGCCAGCGTTTTAGCTGCCATACCCATGCCAGTACTTCGGCAACGGCGGCGTATAATTGCCCCGGTATTTGCTGACCAATCTCAGCATGGCGATAGAGCGCACGCGCCAGTGGCGGCGCTTCTAATGTCGGGACACGGTGCTCTGCGCCAATTTCACGAATGCGCAGCGCAACCAGCCCGGCCCCTTTCGCAACAACTTTCGGCGCGCTCATTTTGTTCTCGTCATACTTCAACGCCACTGAGTAGTGCGTAGGGTTAGTGACAATAACGTCTGCTTTCGGCACATCCGCCATCATGCGACGCTGAGCGGCCGCGCGCTGCATTTGACGAATTTTGCCTTTAACGTGCGGGTCACCTTCGCTTTGCTTAAATTCATCGCGGATATCCTGACGCGACATACGCAGTTTTTTCACATGGCTATAGATCTGGAAAAAGACGTCGAACCCCACCATCGGAATAACGCCAAGCACCACCAGTAGTGCACACATACCGACTAAATCCAGGGCATTGCCCATCGCCGTAATCGGTGACTCCGCCATCAGACGCATCATCGCCGGCCAGTTATGCCAGAGATAAAATCCGGCCACGCTTCCCACCAACGTGGACTTCAGTATTGCTTTGAGCAGTTCTGCGCCGGTTTGCGCGGAAAACATGCGCTTAATGCCCGGCAGCGGATTCAGCTTAGAGAATTTGGGTTGCAGGGATTTACCGCTGAAAATCAAGCCGCCAAGCATCACCGGGGAAATTAAAGCCACCAGAACGACGCCGGTAATCAACGGCAACAGCGCAATCATCGCGTCTTTAATCAGCAGGATGATTTGGCTGAGGATCAGATTCGGGTCGTTGACCATGCTATGGTCAAAACGTAATCCGGCCGACAGCATGCCAGCCAGCCTACGGGCAAGCGACTCCCCACCAATCCAGATAATGCACACACCCACCAGCAAAATAAGCAGTGAGGTTAGCTCTTTGGATCGGGGGATCTGCCCTTCTTCCCGCGCTTTTTCAAGTCGGTGGGGTGTGGGGGCTTCTGTTTTGTCGTCGTCGCTTTCTTCTGCCACGCATCAGACCCTGGATAGAGATATAGGCGAGAATGATGCCAGAACAGCTATCCAGCAATGGGAAGAGTAAGCGGTAAAAAAGACGGGATTTATGGCTTTAAGCAGAATTGCGCGTAAGCCGGATGAGAGGCCCACGCCTCACATCCGGCAAATACGCATCAGAACCCGAGGCTATCCAGCAGGTCGTCAACCTGATCCTGACTTGCTACTACGCCGGCTTTCGAGGCGTCAACCTGCGGGCCGTTAAGCAAGCTTTCGTTTTCACGTTTTGGACGAGCGCCCTGTTCCGGAATGTTTTCCAACAGAACCATCAGCAGCTGACGTTCAATCTCCTGGATAACATCCATCATGCGCTTGATGACCTGACCGGTGAGATCCTGGAAATCCTGCGCCATCATGATGTCCAGCAACTGGGCATTGGTAAAGCTGGTATGTCCAGGTACATCACCAAGGAACTGACGGGTATCGGTGACCAGTTCACGAGCATCGGACAGTTCGATCGGATTTTCGAACCATTCATCCCAGCGTTTAGTCAGGTCTTTGGCCCCTTTTTCCATCGCGTCCTGATGCGGCTGCGAAGCTTCTACGCTGTTTAGCGCGCGCTCTGCCGCCTGCGCGGTCATCTGTACAACATAATCGAGACGATCGCGGGCATCAGGAATCGCTTCTGCCGCTTCGGCAATGGCCTGATCCAGCCCCAGTTCACGCAGGCTGTCGCGCAGCATTCGGGTCAAACTGCCGATGCGCGCGATGATGTCCCCTGCAGAGTGTTCGTCAGCAGGTTTAATTTGTGGTTGCATCATCATCACACCCTCACATGCCCAGTTTCTCAAAGATTTTATTCAGTTTTTCTTCCAGCGTCGCCGCCGTGAACGGTTTCACGACATAGCCACTGGCACCTGCCTGTGCTGCCGCAATGATGTTCTCTTTTTTCGCTTCTGCCGTGACCATCAGCACCGGCAGAGAAGCCATCCCGCCATCGGCACGGATGGTTTTCAGCAGTTCCAGTCCATCCATGTTCGGCATGTTCCAGTCAGAAATAACAAAACCGAATCCCCCAGCCTGCAGCTTGTTCAGCGCATCCACGCCGTCTTCAGCTTCTTCAACATTGTTGAATCCCAGCTCTTTAAGCAGGTTACGCACGATGCGACGCATGGTGGAAAAGTCATCCACAACCAAAAACTTAAGCTCTTTATCCGCCATAAAAATAAACTCCTGATTCAAATACGTATTGCCTGTCCGGCACTAATTTTCACCAGCATTTGCTGGCTCACCTGGCTAAGATCGACCACTTCGCTTACGCCACCCATATTGATGGCCTCGCGCGGCATGCCGAACACCACACAACTTGCTTCGTTTTGCGCAATGGTCCAGGCTCCCGCCTGATTCATCGCTAACATTCCGGCTGCGCCATCGTTGCCCATACCGGTCAGGATCACCCCGACGGCATTGCGCCCTGCATGTTTCGCCACCGAATGGAACAGCACATCCACTGAGGGCCGATGCCGATTAACCGGCGGACCGTCATGAATTTTGATTTGATAGTTCGCGCCACTGCGCGCCAGTTCCATATGCTTGTCGCCCGGCGCGATATACGCATGCCCCGGGAGTACGCGCTCTCCGTCTTCTGCCTCTTTCACGGTTATCTGGCACAGTTTGTTCAGACGTTCGGCGAACGAACGGGTAAACCCTGGCGGCATATGCTGGGTAATAAGAATACCGGGACTTGAAAGCGGCAATGGCTGGAGTACATGGCGAATTGCCTCTGTTCCTCCGGTTGACGCCCCAATCACCAGCAGCTTTTCCGAACTGAGTAACGGCCCTGCTTTCAAGGTCGTCGGTGCCGCCATGGGCTTATGGGCCGCCAGTTTTGCGCGCGATGCGGTGCGGATCTTTTCAGCAATCATCTCGCTATATGCCAGCATCCCTTCGCGGATCCCCAGTTGCGGTTTGGTGACAAAATCAATCGCCCCCAGTTCCAAGGCCCGCAGCGTGACCTCTGAACCTTTACCGGTCAGTGAAGAAACCATCACCACAGGCATTGGACGCAGGCGCATCAACTTCTCCAGGAAGTCGAGGCCGTCCATACGCGGCATTTCCACGTCCAGCGTCAGGACGTCGGGATTGTATTTTTTGATTAAATCCCGGGCGACCAACGGATCCGGCGCCGTCGCCACCATTTCCATATCACTGTGACTGTTAATAATTTCGGTCATGATTTGACGCATCAATGCAGAATCATCTACCGACAACACCCTGATTTTACTCATGCTTTATCCTTACCTGGCGCATGCGCATACACGGTCTGTCCACGCAGGCTAAACTCGCGCACAAGGTTGCTAAAGTTTTCTGAATGACCTGCAAACAGCAGCCCGTCAGGTTTAAGAAGTGGAACAAAACGGTGCAAAATGTCCTGTTGTGTCGTTTTATCGAAATAGATCATCACATTACGACAAAATATGGCATCAAAAGGGCCAGGCACGTTGTACTGCTTATCCAGTAAGTTCACGCTGGAAAATTCAACATGACCTGCCAGTTCCTGCCTAACGCGTACCAGTCCTTCATGCGGCCCGGTGCCGCGCATGAAATAACGCTGCAACTGCTGGGGTGACAGCGTCTTTAGCTCATCGAGGCGGTAAATGCCGTTTCTGGCCTTTTCCAGCACTTCGGTATCAATGTCGCTGGCAAAAACGCGCCAGCGGCCCGGTGCCATACCTAAGGTATCGGCAAGCGTAATCGCAATGCTGTAGGGTTCTTCTCCGGTTGACGCCGCCGCGCTCCAGACGCGGTATTCACCGCTGCGCCGACGAGCGTGATCTGACAGCACCGGAAAATGATGCCCTTCGCGAAAAAACGCGGTCAGGTTGGTAGTCAGGGAGTTAATAAAAGCCTGCCACTCAGCACTGTTCTGGTTAGCTTCCAGCATGCTGAGATAGCGACCAAAGTCATCCAGCCCCAGGGTACGCAGACGACGAACCAGGCGGTTATAAACCATGTCCCGCTTATGGTCGGCCAGTACGATCCCCGCACGCTGGTAGATTAATTGACATATCCGACGAAAATGCGCGTCAGACAGCGCGAGGCGCTGTGTCATCTGTAACAATAATGACGTTTGCCCGGAGGGCAGAGATGATGTCATAGCGCCTTCTCAATCACATTCAGGATACAACGGGCGCAACCTGAGGCTGCGCCAACTCTTGTTTTGCTACGGTTTGCTCTTCAAGTTTAAAAAATGCGACACAAGCAGAAAGATGATCGGCCTGCGTGGCAAGTTGTCCGGCGGCGGATGCGGCTTCTTCCACCAGACCGGCGTTTTGCTGCGTCACGGAGTCCATCTGGCTGACGGCCTGCGCCACCTGCTCAATGCCTCTGCGCTGTTCATCGGATGCCGAGGCAATCTCGCCCATGATGTCGTTAACCCGGGTCACCGAACTGACTATTTCCGTCATAGTGCGCGACGCCATATCCACCAGCTGCGAGCCCTGATGCACCCGGGTGACAGATTCCTCAATCAGTCCCTTAATTTCTTTCGCCGCCTGTGCGCTACGGCTTGCCAGATTGCGCACCTCACCAGCGACGACGGCAAAACCACGCCCTTGCTCCCCCGCCCTGGCAGCCTCTACCGCGGCATTCAACGCCAGGATATTGGTCTGGAAGGCAATGCTGTCAATCACGCCGATGATGTCGCCGATTTTCTGCGAGCTGGCAGAAATCTCATGCATGGTGCTGGCGACCCGGGACGTCTGCTCGCCACCTTTATGCGCTGTGTCTGCCGCACTTTTGGCGATTCCTGACGCCTGGCGCGCATTATCAGCGTTCTGGCCGACGGTGGCGGTCAGTTGCTCCATGCTGGCCGCCGTTTGCGCCAGAGCGGCCGCTTGCTGTTCGGTTCGCGAAGATAAATCGTTATTGCCCATCGCAATTTCTGAAATACCGCTATGCATGGCTGAGCTGCCCTGACGAACGTCACTGACCGTTTCGCGTAACGCCTTTTGCATCTTCTGCAGGCTGGCAAAAATGGCCGAGATCTCATTGCGCCCATAAACCACTACCGGTCGTGCCAGGTTCCCCGCGGCAATACTGTCGAAATGGCTGCCAATAATCGCCAGCGGCTGAACGATCATCTTGCGCGACCAGAACAGCGCACCGCTGGTGAGCAGTGCCGCCAGTACCACCATGGTGGCGAAAATCACCCCCGACATATGGTAATTACGCTGACTCTGCTCCCCCGCCGTTTGCAACACGCTGTCGATGTTGCTCTGCCACGCATTCACATTCGCATCAAAAGCATCTTGAGCCGCCTGCACCGGCGCGGTCAGAAAATCTGACAACTGATTGTTTTCAAGCCAAGTGGCTTGATGCGCGAGAGCGCTATGCCACTGGTTGAAATTTTTCTCAGTTGCGCCTAACAGCGCCTTGCCTTGTTCCGTCGAATCCGACGTCGCCATAAAGCGTTTAAACATCAATTCAGACTGCGCCAGGCTATCGCGCGCGAGGGTCATCAGCGTTTTGATGTCCTCTGGCGGATAGCTCAGGGCGGTCAGCGTCCCTGCCTTATTAAGGGCCGTACTGGCCTGTAATAACACAGCGCGGGTTTGGGCCAGCGCAGCGCGTTGCTGATTACTCCGTTCGACCTGATTCAGGTTCTGAAAACCGTCCCGAAATGCCCAGAAGGACAAGCCATTACTGCCAATCTGCAAAACACCGCAGAGGATTAAAATCAAAAACAGCGTGGTCGAAATTCGAATACGATTAAACATCAACGCTCCCATTGGGCGGCACTGGCCGCGGTTTAACTATCAGTCAAAATGTTTCCCAATTCGTATCTTGTTCAATGCTCTGGCGCGGATAGGATGCGCTCGGGGCTGTTGGTAATCGTGTATCGCGTGGTTTTGTCGAGGCCGGACGTGACGCAAGACGGAAAGTCGATACCGACTGCGTTAAGCGACTGGCCTGTTCTTCAAGAGCGGCCGCTGCGGCAGCTGACTCCTGTACCAAAGAGGCGTTCTGCTGCGTAACGCGATCCATTTCAGAGACCGCGAGCGCAACCTGATCAATCCCCCGGCTTTGCTCGTCAGATGCCGAGGCAATCTCGCCCATAATGTCGGTCACCCGCGTCACGGCATTGACGATATCGTTCATTGTTTCGCCGGCGCTTTCTACCAGTACGGAACCGGTATCAACCCGGGAAACGGAATCTTCAATCAATGCTTTGATCTCTTTCGCCGCCTGCGCACTGCGACTTGCCAGATTACGCACTTCACCCGCCACCACGGCAAAGCCGCGGCCTTGCTCACCGGCACGCGCTGCTTCAACCGCCGCGTTCAGTGCGAGAATGTTGGTCTGAAAGGCAATACCATCGATGACGCTGATGATGTCAGCGATTTTCTTCGAGCTATCGGCGATTTCGTGCATGGTGTTCACCACGCTATCAACCACTTTGCCGCCATGCTGCGCGGTATCGGACGCGCTTTTTGCCAGTTGCGAGGCCTGACGCGCGTTGTCCGCGTTTTGCTTCACAGTTGCGGTCAGCTGTTCCATGCTGGCTGCGGTCTCTTCCAGTGCAGACGCCTGCTGTTCCGTACGAGATGAAAGGTCAGTGTTTCCGCTGGCAATTTCGCTGGTACCGGAATAAATCGCATCAGAGCCTTCACGCACCAGAGTGACAGTTTCCGTCAGCGAGCGCTGCATATGATCAACCGTACTGGCCAGCTCGCCGATTTCGTTACGGCCACTAACGGCGAGAGTTGCGGTCAGGTTACCGCTGGCGATTTCCCGGATATGGGCAATGACACGGGACAGAGGATTAAGCAAGGTATGACGGATGCCATACCAGACCACCACCAGAATCAGCACTAGCACCACGGCCAGCACGCCAAGCTGCCATTGGGCGAAATGGTAATCCCGCGCGCTTTGATCAAATGCCTGGACGTAAAGCTTTTCGCTAACGCTGGCGTACTTGCCCAGCGCCTCGCCGAGCGCGTTTTGCATTCCCTGCGTAGGCTGCGCGAAGTAGGCGTCCATATTGCCGCTTTCCAGAAACTGAACCAGTTCTGCCAGGGCCGCATGGTACTGCTGATATTTTTCCTCAACGTTGCCGCTGGCTTCTGCCATTTCCGGCAACGGTGTGATGTTTTTAAATTTTGCGTAATGCGTTTCAGCCTGCGCCAGCGATGCTTTCGCATTCTTCAGCAGATCGTTTTTTGCGCTGCTTTGCTGGTTAGACGCATCCATCATCATGCGCGCAGAAGAACGGCTTAAATTGATTCGTGTCTGCAGCATCAGATCCCATGTTGAGGTGAGTTCACTTTGCTGCTGTCGAAGATCGTTAGAAATAACAAAACTTTGCTGATTCTGCTGCAATGAAGAAAACAACAGACCACCGGAAACAAGCTGTAGCAGTGCGAAAACCCCCAGCACCATCATCAGCATTGTGACAACGCGGATACGGTTAAACATAAGGCACCTTCCTGAAAACGAGTTATCAACGTTATCGGCACTCGCTGAGATAACTTTACGTTTGCGAAAAGGAAATCCTGAAGGGATGTGAAGCCTGGCGAGGGGAAGATAAAACGGGTGTGCAGCAACCACAAATCATTCACATAAAAACACCATAATTATCATGTAAATAACATTTATTTTCATCGGTGAGCACGGTCAGAATGGCCGAAATACGCATTTTTATGTGATTGAGATCACACATACGCATCGTAAATACCACAACAAAATGGATAAAAAATTAAAAAAAGTTGTATCCGTTTACGCTTTAATCCAATTTATATGATGAATACCTCGCTACCACTTAATAAGTATAAAAAATGAGTAACCGATCAATAAATGTTAAATCCTTACTGAGGGCTTTTTAGTGGCAAATGCAAACAAACTCACGTTGTTTATCGTGATCTTCATGCTGGCGGGGATCCTGTCGGGTGCGGTGATCCACTCTTATGCCTCCCCCGGTGTCGTGACCGCCTGGGCCGATAACATTACGCTTCTTACCGACATCTTTTTACGCCTGATTAAAATGGTGATCGCGCCTTTAGTATTCAGCACCCTGACCGTTGGTATTATGCGCCTGGGAGAAACGTCCACCATCGGTCGCGTGGGCGGCAAAGCGATGATCTGGTTTATCAGCTCTTCTATATTGTCTATCCTGGTCGGTCTGTTTGTGGTTTCTCTTGAGCAACCCGGCAGCGGGTTGAACCTGGCGATCCCGCTGGAAGCCACCGACACCGGCCTGGCCGTGGGCGGCATGAGCCTGAAAGGTTTTCTGACGCATACCATTCCAACCAGCATCGCCGAAGCGATGGCTAACAATGAGATCCTGCAAATTGTGGTGTTCTCAATGTTCTTCGGTATTGGTGGCGCATCCCTTGGTGAGAAATTTAACGCTCCACTGGTTGCCGCGCTGGATGTGGTTTCCCACATTATGCTGAAAGTGACCGGCTACGTGATGTACGTTGCACCGCTGGCTATTTTTGCCGCCATCTCTTCCGTCATCTCCACCCAGGGGCTGGGGATCCTGCTTAACTATGCGTCGTTTATCGGCGGCTACTATGTGGCGATTTTGCTGACCTGCCTGGTTCTGCTGGCTGTGGGTTATGTCATGCTGAAAAAAGAGGTATTTCGCCTGGTGAGCATGCTAAAAGACCCGGTTTTGGTCGCCTTCACCACCAGCAGCTCTGAGGCCGCTTATCCGAAAACGCTGGAGCAATTAACTAAATTTGGCTGCTCACCCAACATCGTGTCATTCGTGCTGCCTATCGGTTATTCGTTTAACCTGGTCGGTTCTATGGTCTATTGTTCATTTGCCTCCATGTTTATCGCGCAGGCCTATAACATCCACCTCTCCTTCGCAGAAATCACCGTCCTGATGCTGACGCTGATGCTGGCGTCCAAAGGGATTGCCGGTGTGCCGCGTTCAGCACTGGTAGTGCTGGCTGCAACCATCCCGAGCTTTAACATTCCGGTCGCCGGGATCCTGTTACTGATGGGAATTGACCACTTCCTGGATATGGGACGTTCAGCAATCAACGTATTAGGTAACGGGATTGCAACGGCGATGCTGGCCCAGGATGAAGGTTTACTGGAAGAAGAACCGGAGCTGGTTGAGCGGGAAGCGTAAGAGGGAAATCTGCCGGATGCGCTACGCTAATCCGGCCTGCAACAGCAATCATTGTAGGCCGGATGAGTTATGGCGATTATGCGACGTGGGAAGCGGCAATATCCAGCAGCGCCATTTCTTCGCTGTTCAGCAGTTTCTCAATGTTGACCAGAATCAGCATCCGGTCACCCAGCGCACCCAATCCCGTCAAATATTCCGTTGACAGCGTGACCGCAAACTCCGGTGCCGGACGGATTTGATCCGTTGTCAGCGACAGCACATCCGAGACGCCATCTACCACAATTCCAACCACCCGCTGACCCAGATTAAGCACAATCACCACGGTGTTTTCATTGTAATCCACATCGCTCTGGCTAAATTTCACGCGCAGGTCGACGATAGGCACAATCACACCACGCAGGTTTGTGACGCCTTTGATAAACGCAGGCGTGTTAGCGATGCGCGTCACCTGATCATAACCACGGATTTCCTGCACTTTCAGGATATCGATACCGTACTCTTCATCCCCCAGCGTAAACACGAGGAATTCCTGACCTGACGGTTCGCCGGCCAGTTTAGTTACATTACTCATACCGGTCATATAATTCCCTTCTCACTCAATCAGGCGGCTGTGATCGCCACACGTTGTTCGCGGTTTAACCCCTGCAATGCAGAGACATCGACAATCAGCGCGACGCTGCCGTCGCCGAGGATCGTTGCAGCAGAAATACCAGGCACTTTGCGGTAGTTGCTTTCCAGGTTTTTGACCACTACCTGGTGTTGGCCAATTAACTGATCGACCAGCAGCGCATAGCGACGCCCTGCACTTTGTAAAATGACCACTATGCCCTGAGTCGCTTCAGTTTTAGCGCCTTCAACCTCAAAGACTTTCCACAACTCAACCAGTGGTAAATATTCGCCACGCACTTCCAGAACGCGCTCTCCTCCGGCCAGCGGATGGAGATCTTCTTCGCGCGGTTGCAGCGATTCCATAACGGCATTCAGTGGCAGAATGAAGACCTCATCGGCCACACGCACGGACATCCCGTCGAGGATCGCCAGCGTCAGCGGCAGCAGAATGCGAATAGTGGTCCCCTGTCCCTGTTTAGACTGGATCTCAACATGGCCGCCCATCTCCTGGATATTTCGCTTCACCACATCCATACCCACGCCGCGTCCGGAAACATCCGTCACCTGTTCGGCGGTCGAAAAGCCTGGAGCGAAGATCAACATACCCACTTCGTCATCACTCATGTTTTCGTGGATCGGCATGCCCTGAGAGACAGCTTTAGCCAGGATACGTTCGCGGTTCAGGCCAGCGCCATCATCGGTCACTTCAATACAAATATTCCCGCCCTGATGCTCTGCGGAAAGCGTCAGATTGCCGATTGGGCTTTTGCCGGATTCAAGGCGTTTTTCCGGCAGTTCGATACCATGGTCGAGGCTGTTACGCACCAGGTGCGTCAACGGATCGATGATGCGTTCAATCAGGCTCTTATCGAGTTCGGTTGAGCTACCTACCTGCGTCAGCTCGACCTGTTTACCCAGCTTACCGGCCAGATCGCGCACCAGACGAGGGAAACGGCTGAACACGTACTCCATTGGCATCATACGAATCGACATCACCGACTCTTGCAAATCGCGGGCGTTACGTTGTAACTGACCCATACTGGTGATGAGATCGCCATGATTGACAGGATCCAGTTCGTTAGAGCGCTGGGCCAGCATCGACTGGGTGATCACCAACTCGCCAACCAGGTTAATAAGCTGATCAACCTTTTCAACCGCTACGCGGATACTGGTCGACTCGCTGGCGCGGGCGGGTTTTTCACGTTCCGCGCGGCTATGTGGTGCTTCACTGGCGGTAGCTTTCACCGCAGGTGCCACAGCAACCGGCTGCGGTTCAGTGACAACTGCCACCTCTTCAGCTTCAACTGCCACAGGCGCTGCGCTGACGGTTTCGAATTCAATTTGGTCAGCTTCAATGACAAAGCAAAGCACCGCGATGATGTCATCTTCTGCCAGGTTGCCATCAAGCGTTGCTGATAACGTGTCGCTTCCTTTTACCACATCGGTTAAGGTCGCCAGATTCCCCAGTTCCTCTTCCAGTAAATCCACTTCGCTGGCTTTCAGGCGCGAGAGAGTAATGCGTTTTTTGCTCTCTTCACTGGCGGGTTCAGGCTTTGCAACCGCCTCTTCCTGCATCGCGGCGCTGTCAACAACGCTAAGTTTTGCTGAATTGACAACTGCCGGTGCGGTTTCACCTTTCGCTTCGAGCGCTAACTGCCGTAACGCCTGGCAGATGTACTCAAAACTGTCGGCATCAGGCTCCACTGAGCTTTTATAGGCGTCGAGCTGTTCCTGCATAATATCTTTCGTTTCCAAAAACAGGTTGATAATGTCGGCATTGAGCTGCATCTCGCCACGCCGCGCTTCATCCAGCAGGTTTTCCATCAGATGGGTCGTTTCCTGCAAAATGGTAAAGCCGAAGGTGCCCGCCCCGCCTTTAATCGAGTGCGCTGCACGAAAAATGGCATTCAGCTGTTCGGAATCCGGGGCTTCAGGAACCAAATCAAGCAGGTGTTGCTCCATATCAGCCAACAGTTCGTCAGCTTCATCAAAAAATGTCTGATAAAAATCGCTAATATCCATGCTCACGCTATCACCTCGGATTGGCTGGTGGCGATGTGGGAACGCTTACCGGCGGGAGTTCCGCTGGCCGTTGTAAGACACTTACCGGCTCATTCTGGCTTTCAGCGTTTTCATGCAAAATGGCCTCTTCTGCCTGCTTATTGAGAACCAGCAGGCTAATACGGCGGTTGATAGCGTCTTCAGGACCGCGATCGCTCAGACGCATCGTGGCGGCCATACCTACCACACGTAATACTTTTCCATCATCCAGACCGCCGCTAACCAGCTCGCGACGCGATGCATTTGCGCGATCGGCAGACAATTCCCAGTTGCTGTACCCTTTCTCACCATTCGCGTAAGGGTAATCATCCGTGTGACCGGAAAGACTGATCCGGTTAGGGATCCCGTTGAGCACTGGAGCAATCGCGCGCAGGATATCGCGCATGTAGGGCTCAACTTCAGCGCTACCGGTCTTAAACATCGGTCGATTCTGACTGTCGATAATCTGTATCCGCAGCCCTTCCTGAACTAAATCAATCTTTAAATGCGGACGCAGCGCTCGCAGTTTGGGATCGGATTCAATCAGTTGATCGAGATCGCCGCGAAGTTTGCTCAAGCGGCTCTGTTCCATACGTTTTCTCAGGTCATCAATATTCGGCTGCTTGTTCACCTCGCCCTGCTGCTGGGTGTAATCATCCCCGCCGCCTGGAATCGGGCTTTGGCTATTCGAAATACGATTTCCCCCGGTCACTGCGGTGGCCAGCGGTGTACGGAAATATTCGGCAATCTGGATCAATTCTTTAGGGCTGGAAATAGAAATGAGCCACATCACCAGAAAGAAGGCCATCATCGCGGTCATAAAATCGGCGTAGGCGATTTTCCACGAGCCATGCGCCCCACCACCGTGATTCTTATGTTTGCGTCGCTTTACAACGATAATGGGATGGGCCTGATTTTTCATGCGTCCTCGGTCGTCTGTTGCGCAGTTGGATTTCTCACCGCACGAACATGTTCTTCCAGTTCGATAAACGAAGGACGTTCGCTGGAGTACAATGTCTTACGACCAAATTCAACGGCAATCGGCGGCGCGTAACCATTCAGATTGGAGAGCAGCGTTATCTTCACGCACTGCATCATTTTGGTTGTTTCAGCGCTTTTCTGGCGCAGAACGCTGGCAAGCGGAGAAATAAATCCATAGGCCAGCAAAATACCGAGGAATGTTCCCACCATCGCATGCGCAATCAACGCACCCAGCTCTGCTGCCGGGCGGTCGGCAGAAGCCAGCGCATGCACAACACCCATAACGGCCGCGACGATCCCGAATGCCGGTAGCGAGTCGCCAACCATCGCCAGGCTATTCGCCGGAACTTCGGCTTCGCTCTCATGAGTCTCAATTTCTTCGTCCATCAGCGCTTCAATCTCAAACGTATTCATGTTGCCGCTGATGATCAGTCGCAGATAATCGACAATAAAATCAAGCATCACGGCATCCGCAAGAATGCGCGGATAGCTGGCGAAGATTTCACTTTCTTTTGGGTTTTCGATGTCGCGTTCAAGCGAGAACATGCCCTGTTGACGTGACTTGGCCATCAGGCGATACAAGAGCGCCAGCAGATCCATATACATCGCTTTGGTGTATTTCGAACGACGGAAAAGCAACGGGATCGCTTTCATCGTCCCTTTGATGGCTTTCCCGTTATTGCCGACGATGAATGCCCCAATACCCGCACCACCGATAATCACCAGCTCAGCCGGTTGATAGAGTGCCCCAAGGTGTCCGCCGGTCATCATGTAACCGCCGAAAACTGTACCAATAACAACCAGGTAACCTAATAAGATAAGCACGACATCATCCTTTCGCAATTGACTATGACAGGATGCGCAGTCGGGCAATTAACGTAAGGTCAGGACAAAAAAAAGCAGCGGTAATCGCTTACCGCTGCTGGAGTGTTCATCCACACCGTATCAGTTAAACAGCCTGTTCGATCTGTTCATCCAGCAGTTGTGGAATAATATCGGCAGCATTCTGGGAAAGTTTACGTCTTTTTACGGCCCGTGATGGCGGTTGGCATAAACTACAGGCAAAGCTGCCTGCGGGTTGGTGTGCGTGGGTGATAAAATTCCCACCGCAGCAATTGCATTGGGACAACTCCAGCAATCCGCTGTCGACAAATCGCACCAGCGTCCACGCGCGGGTTAACGCCAACAATGGCCCTTCTTCAGGCTGCGGACACTGCTCAAGATATAACCGATACGCCTTGATCACGGCATCCACGCCGCTACAGAGACCCGTTTTGAGCAGGAATTGCCATGCATTGCAAAACATCGACGCATGAATATTTTGTTCCCACGTCATAAACCAGTCGGTGGAAAACGGGAGCATCCCTTTTGGCGGAGGACTACCGCGTAATTCTTTGTACAGCTTGATTAATCGACCACGGCTTAATTGCGTTTCGCTTTCCAGCATTTGCAAACGGGCGCCCAATGTGATTAATTCCATTGCTAACTGGATATCACGCGCTTCCTGAACAATGCTTTTTTCGCTCATCATCAAGCCCTTTTCTTACGTGCTGCATCATCGATGTCGCTTAACAGGCGTGTTGAAAGCATGATACCAGTATGAATTTGCTGAAGATCGTCAACGCGGGAGTCTTGCGTCAGGCGAGTAACAGTCTGGTGATCGTCGAAACGGAAATGACATACCAGTTGGTTTGTTTCGGCCAGTTTGACCATTTGAGGAAGTGTTAATGTTGCCAACGTGTCCGCCATTTCCTCGCTGATACCAAGGCGAAACATCGCAGATGCTTTGTCCTGAACGATCAAACGCTGTGCAAGCAATAAATATGACAAATTGATGTCATAGATGTGTTTCAGCAACTCGGATGTATGCATTATTTGCATCCATAATAACCAACATTGTTTTCATGCGGTAAAACCGCACCCCGTGATGTCGCCGGGAAGGCCCGGTAAAAAAAAGCAAAAGGTCAAATACATAGCAGCGTGACGACACTTACGCGTTGTCTAAACATTCCCTTTTAAGAAGGCAGCGTCCCTTACAAGCTCACATCAATTCTTACAAATGTCTAAGATTTTTCCTAATTCGACGCAACTCTACCCGCCGTCAGTTACACATACAACGGAGGTATGCTGCGAATTTAAAGAATATGTGATCAAGATCACATAAACCAGCCAAACACTTAACATAAATCCATCAGCGCAGCTTTTACTTTGCTTATTTTTTAATCCGCAATCATCTATTTCAATTCCTGATGTACGAATATTCTTGCAATAAAACCGAATAGTATTTTGTTCACATCCGTTAATATCACGCCGTGAAATAGCGAGCTGGATCACATATTTAACTCAAAAAACTTTTTTAATTAAATTCTTTAGAAACAATAAGTTAAATATTTAGAGTGATTAATTAATACCGCGATGTGACGACCTTGCGAATGTTAATATATGTTTAATTTTTATTAACACATTGTTTTCATTAGCAGTGGGTTTCACTTAAGTAACCTGAACATATCTGCAACTAATATGAATAGATTATTCTATTTATAAGAATAATTAATGAATAATCATGATGACATTCACACTATCGAGGCGGGAAACGTTGCAGTATGGGGTAAGCTGAGTAAAGCTGAAAAGCCCTCTCATAATTCTTGAAAAAAAGGAGCGAGTTATGAGCTATTCGCACATTCTTGTTGCTGTTGCCGCCACCCCTGAAAGTCAGCAGTTGTTAGACAAGGCGGTTTCTATCGCTCGCCCTGTCAACGCCCGAATTAGCCTGATTACGCTGGTCTCAGACCCCGAACTGTATAACCAGTTTGCTGCCCCCATGCTGGAAGACCTGCGTGAAGTGATGCAGGAAGAGACTCAGGATTTTATCGACAAACTTAGCAAAGAAGCAGAATACCCCATTGAGCATACCTTTATTACCTATGGGGCTCTGAATGAACATATCCTGGATGTGTGCCGCAAACACGCCATTGATCTGGTCATTTACGGCAACCATAACCACAGTTTTTTTTCGCGCGCTTCCTGTTCAGCGAAAAGCGTGATTCATACCAGCCAGGTGGACGTTCTTCTGGTTCCGCTAGCTGGAGATTAATCCACAGTGCCACGACTTCATGCGAGTTTAGAACAGGAAGAGATATTGTCTGGCAGTTGGCATTGACTCCGACGCGGCGTGACCGTTTTAAGATCGCAAATGAACGTCGCCTGCCAGTTGTCGATATCGTTTTTAACGATAGTCTCAAGCATTTCAGCGTGGCGCGAGATACGTTCGGTAAGTGGCATCGTCAGCGCCTGGTTTAATGCGCCTGCCACTTCATCCCGGTCATAAGGATTAACAATAAGCGCGGAGGTTAGCTCGTTCGCCGCCCCGGCAAATTGCGATAAAACCAGCACGCCAGGGTTAGCAGGATCCTGTGCGGCCACAAACTCTTTCGCCACCAGGTTCATACCATCGCGCAACGGGGTCACCAACCCTACATCAGAGTAGCGGAAGATCTTCATCAGCAATTTACGATCAAAATACTGGTTCAGATAGTAAAGCGGCGTCCAGCCCAGTTGCCCATATTTGCCGTTGATTCGCCCAGCCTCTGTTTCCAGTTGGTGGCGAATATCCTGATAGGCCTGCACCTCTTCACGCGAGGTCGGTGCTATCTGCGTATAGCGAATTTTACCGTGGTGCTGCGGATAATGTTCCAGTAAGGCCTCATAGGCCTGAAAGCGCTCCGGCAAGCCTTTGGAGTAATCCAGACGCTCCACGGAGAAAATATTCTGCACATTTTTAAGCTCCGCTTTTAGCTGTGCCAATTTTGGTGGCAGCGGACCGGACGCCTGTCGAGCAATCTCATCCGGTTCAATACCGATGGGATAAACCTGAGTGCGAAACGCTTTTCCCCATGCCAGGTGCTGCTTATCTTTATGTGTGGACACCCGAGTCTGGGCTGCGAGACAGTCCAGAAAAGCCTGACGATCGTTTTCGGTCTGGAAACCAAGCAAATCAAAATCACACATTTGCTCAAGCAGCGCCAGATGTGGCGGGAGCGCATTAAAAATTTCCGGCGTCGGAAAAGGAATATGCAGGAAAAAACCGATGCGATTGCGCACGCCGCGCTTACGTAGCTCGCAGGCAAACGGCAACAGATGGTAATCATGAACCCAAATAATGTCGTCATCGCCAAGCAACGGCAGAAGTTTATCTACCAGTAAGGCATTAACCCGTTGGTAACCTTCCCAGGCAGAGCGCTGAAACTGAACTAAATCCAGTCGATAGTGAAACGCGGGCCATAAAACCGCATTTGAAAACTGGCAGTAATACTCTTCGTAATCTTGCTCACTCAAATTAAACGAGGCCCAGGTGATATTGCCACGGGTGACCTTTTTTAACGGTTTATCCTCATTACCTGTATCACCACTCCAGCCAAACCATAAACCACCAGCAGCTTTTAACGCGCCCAGTACACCGACCGCGAGCCCACCCGCGCTCCCTTTGTCATCTGGTGAGGCGATACGATTAGATACTACGACTAAACGACTCATAGCCACCTCTTCTGTTATTCGTTGCTTTCGGTTCTTGCTGCGAAGAGTTATTTTTCTCCAGCCAGTGCCAGACATCCCTGACACCATCCAGACGCCATGTTGCCTGCGTCGGCCCACTCCCTACCTTTACAGAAATACCGCCAGCGCGGTTAACTACAGCAAACCCTGTTTCATCTGTCAGATCATCACCGAAAAACACAGGGATCCGGCCAGCAAAAGGCGCTTCCTGCATAAATGCAGCTATCGCGTCGCCTTTATTACTGCCCTTAGGCTTTATTTCCACGACACATTTTCCGTGCTGCAGAGCAAGCTGCGGCCATCTGCGCGTGATGCGTTCAGCCAGCGTAACCAGCGCCGCTTCGTGTTCGGGTGCCTGGCGATAATGCAACGCGAAGGCCATGCCTTTGGTTTCAAGTGTTGTCCCCGGTAACGTCACCAACGCTGCGTGTAATAACGCCCCGGCTTCACGTTCGATACCTTCAGGCAGGTTTACTATGTGCGTTTGACCATTGATGTCACGGCGTTCTGCCCCATGCACTCCGGCAAGCGGAAAACGAAACGGAGTAGTGAGTGCGTCAAGCTCAACCATTGAGCGCCCTGAAATCAATGCCAGCGCATCCGCATTCTGCGTCGCTAACCGATGTAGACATTGCAGGATTGTCTTCGGGACAACGACCTGGTCGGGAAAAGGTTTAATCTCAGCAAGTGTCCCATCGAGATCAAAAAAGTAAGCACAGTTTGCAGATTGTTCAGGGGGTAAAGTCAGTGATGCTGTCACCCGGTTATCCTCCTCATCATGGTCAGAACGCCACGCGGATCGCGGCATATAGATGATGTATGACGGATATAAGTATAGACAGTGTGACCATGCTCGCCATTTGAAAAAACAATCGCCAGCCGGGTAGCGGCTGGCGACGGGCAGAAGCTAGACTAAAAAGTTGGGGTTTAAATCATCAAACGGTACGCTTCGCTTTTTGCTTGTAACGGTCGAAGATCACCGCCGCCAGCAGGATGAGGCCACGTACCACATACTGCGCGAACGGAGAGATATTCAGCAGGTTCATCGCATTCTCAACCGTCCCCAGGATCAACACCCCGGCCACCACATATGAGATTTTTCCGATGCCGCCTTTAAGCGAAACGCCCCCTAACACGCAGGCCGAAATAACGATCAACTCATAACCGATTGAGGTCATTGGCTGGCCGCTGGTCATACGCGATGCGAGGATAATTCCGGCAATGGCGGATACCAGACCGGAAAGAATAAAGATAATAATCTTGGTACGAACAACCGGAACCCCAGCCAGGCGCGCCGCCTCTTCATTGCCCCCAATGGCCAGCGTATTACGCCCAAACGTGGTTTTGTTCAGCAGTAAGCCAAAGACAATGAAACAAACGACCGTGATCCAGATAGGTGCCGGCAGACCAAACCAGTTAGCATAGCCGAGTGTGAAGAAACGCTCGTCTTCAATCCCGACTGCCTTACCGTCGGAGATAATATAGGCCAGACCACGTACAATCTGCATTGTCGCAAGAGTAGTGATCAGGGCGTTAATTTTTAACCGCGCAATCACGAACCCATTCACCAGACCACACAGAATACCGAGCAGCAGCCCGGCAGCCACGCCAATCCACAGACTTTCGGTCATGTTAATGACTACGGCAGTGGTAACACCAGCACAGGCAATTACAGACGCGACAGACAGGTCGAAATCACCGGATGCCAGACAAAACAGCATCCCGCAGGCAACCATACCCGACATTGATACCGCCAGCCCTAACCCCTTCATGTTGATGAAAGTCGCAAAGTTTGGCACAAAGAGGGAACAAACCAGGAACAGCACGGCGAACACCACCAGCATGCCGTATTGGTCCCAAATGCGGCCCAGATTTAGCGCCGACTTCGTTGCGCCAGAACCCGATGTAGAAACGGAAGACATCATACTCTCCTTATTCAGGCTACAGCCTGGCTGACTTTAGGCATAGCAAGGCTCAACGCCTGGCGCTCATCCGCCTGTTCATGAAGTAACTCACCGGCAATTTCGCCTTCTCTCATCACCACAATACGGTCGGCGACACCGAGCACTTCTGGCAGGTCACTGGAAGCAAACAACACGGCCACACCGCGCGCTGCGAGGGCATAAATCACGTTGTAAATTTCATGCTTGGCGCCCACATCAATGCCGCGTGTAGGCTCATCCAACAAAATCACTTTCATCTCTTCCGATAACCAACGACCGAGAATAGCCTTCTGTTGATTACCGCCGGAGAGGTTCATGATCAGTTGCTCTGCTCCCGGCGTTTTGATGTTGAGTGAACGAATATGGTGATCGGCATTGGTCTCTTCCCAGCCGTTGTTGATCACGCATCCCCCCAGAACATGCTTACGCCGTGCACTAATGTTGATGTTGTTGCGCACTGAATGGACCGGAATGATCCCTTCAGCTTTGCGATCCTCCGGGCACAGCATCATCCCCGCTTCAATGGCATGGCTTGGTTTACGGATATCGATAGGCTGTTCATCAATAAATACCTGGCCCGCCGTGATACGCGTACCGCCGAACAGCCCTTTCATTAATTCGCTACGTCCGGCCCCCACCAGGCCAAACAGCCCGACAATTTCACCGCTTCGCACGGATAAGCTGATTGGCGTACGCACGCCTGGAGCTTTGACTTCATGCAGCCGCAGACGCTCTGTGCCATACGGTCTGGATTTCCAGCCATAGATATCCCCGAGGTCGCGCCCGACCATCGCCTGCACCAGCGCATCGTGATCGACCTGCTGCATGTCCGTGAACGTTTTGACGTAATGACCATCTTTAAACACGGTGATGGCATCGCTGAGAGCAAAAATCTCCTCCATACGGTGTGAAACGTACAGAATGATGCGTCCTTCGTTGCGCAGCTCACGGATGACGCGAAACAGATTCTCAATCTCGCGAGCCGACAGGGAGCTGGTTGGTTCATCAAAGGCGATAATTTTGGCGTTTCGCGCCAGCGCTTTTGCAATCTCCACCATCTGCCACTGGCCAATGGAGAGGTATTTCAGTGGGGTATCGGGATCGATATCCATCCCCAGATGCTTCAACTGGATTCCTGCTTCATAGTTCAGCAGCGAGCGGTTCACAATCCCGCCTTTGTGCGGTAACTGCCCTAAGTAAATATTCTCGGCAACGGTCATTTCCGGGACGAGATGCAGTTCCTGATAAATAATGGCGACACCGGCGTTGAGTGCGGCAGTGGTATCCGCGAACGAAACTTCCTGTCCGCGGATCGTCAGAGATCCCGTTGTTGGCGCATAGTTACCGCTGAGAATTTTTAAGAGTGTTGATTTCCCGGCGCCATTTTCGCCCATCAGCGCATGCACCTGTCCGGCATAGCAGTCGAAACTGATATCCGTCAGCGCCTTAACGCCCGGGAACGTTTTGCCAATGCCGCGAAATGAGAGATACGGGGTAGACTGTTGCATAACGTCTCCGTGAGTCAGGATTTTACCGGCCAGGAAAACCGCCGGACGTAGGCCCGGTAAGCACAGTGCCACCGGGCATTGCGCCGGATGGCGGCTTCGCCTTATCCGGCCTACAACATCGCAGCACTTCTGTTACTTACCGCCTAAGCCTTTCTTCGCCAGCTCTTCTTTGAAGTTATCGCGGGTAATCAGCACCACATCTGTCACTTCAGTGAATGCCGGTGGCTCTGCACCTTTCGTTACCCAGTTGTAGAGCATTTCACTGGATTTGTAGCCGTGCACGTCCGGGCTTGGCAGCAGTGAACCGTAAAACCCGGTCGCTTCGCCTTTTGACAGTTCGCTCACCGCGTCAACGCCGTTGATCCCGATACCAATCACGTTTGGTGCTTTGAAGCCCTGCCCTTCGGTCGCACGTACGCCACCCAGCACGGTGTTGTCGTTCATGCCGACAATCAGCCAGTTTTTGACTTCAGGATGCTGAACCAGCATGGAGTTGGCGGCGTCGAATGCGCCGGGGATGTCATTCGATTTTGTTGGGACCTGGTAAATCTGTTTTTCCGGGAAGCCTGCGGCTTTAAGCGCTTCCATTGAACCAGAAGTACGACGACGTGCGGTATCCAGTTCGTTGGCGGTAATGGCCATTACGGCGGTGGATTTCACATCCCAACCGCGTTTTTGCATCTCCTTGTACAGCTCCTGGCCCTGGCGCTCACCAATTTTGGTTGCCGCCATCATCACCAGTGGCACGGTATCCATCGGCTTACCTTTGGCGTTGGCAAACTGGTCGTCGACGGCAATGACTTTCATATCGTAGCCGCGCGCCTTAGCCATAATGGCTGGCCCCAGTTTTGGGTCTGGCGTACAAATCACAAACCCTTTTGCTCCACTTGCAGCCAGGCTGTCGATGGCGTTAAGGGTTTTCTCACCATCCGGAACGGCAATTTTAATCACCTCAAAACCAAGGTCTTTACCGGCTTTATCGGCAAATTTCCATTCAGTCTGGAACCACGGTTCTTCCGGCTGTTTGACCAGGAAACCGAGCTTCATGGATTCAGCGATAGCGGATTGTGACATAATGGCCGCCAGACCGATGGCAGCCAGCGCTTTAGTGAATTTGTGCATGGTTAACTCCAGCTTTAACGTTCTTTTATGTAGGGTAAAATCAGACGATTTTTTGTAATTCGGACGTAAAACAAGGCATTACCTTTTATTGATAAGATCAATGCCAGTGCTGAGAGTATTTTTAGCGGGAAATTGATTCTCCATAAGAGAGCGGCATCACACCACAGAATTACAGTAATTGCGTACATAAATTCAGCGGGAAATGACATAAAAAAACGCGGTTTTGTCGACGGGAAAAAAGAGGGGTAGCAGATTAGTCCATAACATCAGCCAACGAATCCTTGTTCCCGAATACCGAAGCATTCGGGAGCACAATGATTACCATCTGTAATAAATGTGGTCAGCGTGATCGCGAACCGGAATGTCATCTTCCAGCAGACGCGCTGAAAGCGTGAAAGCAAAATCGAAAATATGCCCTAATCCTTTGCCGCTAATAAGGTTGCCATCTTCAACAACCGGCGCATCAATATATTCCCCATCCGCGACGTTTTGCCACAGATCTCCCGAACACACATAGCGACGCCCCTTCAGCAGGCCGTTGCCGCCCAGCACGCGCGCCGCCGCAGAACACACCGGGCAAATGAGTTTTCCTGCCTCGTCATGGCGAGCGATAAACTGGATGACAGACTCACTGGCGGCAAGGTTAACGCTGCCCTGCGGCCCGCCGGGTAACACAACGGCATCATAAAGATCCGTCTGACGCGCAGCCAGCGTGCTGTCCGTCACCATCGGCACGTCATGGTAGCTCACCACCGCACGGGACTCGGCGCAGGCCAGTGTTTCAACTTCGATCTGCAGGCGGCGCAGAATATCAATGGTCACAATGGCTTCCGCCTCTTCAAAACCAGGTGCCAGTAGCACGGCAACCTTTTTCATACACACTCCTCGATTTTTCCAAATACACCAAACAATAAATGTCGAATCATTCAGGCGCTTAACTTTATTAATTTCCACAAAACTGATCTGGCGCAAAAAAATTAGCCAGCAGATAGCGTTCACAGACGCGGGTCCATGGTGAAATTTCTTCATCCGAAGACCAGATAATCATCTGGCGACAGACAATACCTGATTGTGAAATTCCATTTCGTGATATGAAACATCATTTCATTATCAATACTTCACTTTAATGCTATAAATATCAATCTGTTATATTCACAGCATTTATATGCACAAGCGGAAAAATCACTAATATTGCTATGACAATATGTAAAAAATCATAAATACGCAGATTTAAGGATTTTCTTATGCCGGGACTGGAGTTATGCTGAATCTTGATCGGGAGCGAATATAATTCGTGATCACTAAAGGACCGGCGGAACGGATTTATTCTGCTAACAGTTTTAATTGTACGTAGAGGTGACGTGTAGCGGCAGCCCGTTGCACTGACGTTAGTAACGTACATCCCCCTTTCTGGAAATAAGGATATTGATATGGCTGCAGTTGGAATTGTTCATAAACTTAACACGCAAATGAACCTCGAGTTCTACGCATCGAATCTTTACCTGCATCTCAGTGAATGGTGCTACGAACACAGCCTGACTGGCACCGCAACCTTTCTACGCACCCAGGCGCAAGGTAACGTGACTCAAATGATGCGTATGTTTAATTTTATGAAAAGTGCCGGGGCTAACCCTATCGTCAAGGCTATCGATGTTCCAGGTGATGAACTAACTTCCCTTGAAGAACTGTTTCAGAAAACGCTGGATGAATACCAACAGCGTTACAGCAAGCTATCACGCTTAACCAATGAAGCAGAAGCCTTGAATGATGCAACAACCATTGATTTTCTTCACGATCTGGAAAAAGAGCAGCAGCAGGATGGCGTGCTGTTACAGACGATTCTTGATGAAGTCCGCAGCGCTAAACGTGCGGGACTGTGCATGGCGCAAACCGATAAGCACCTGCTGAACGTCGTGAACTATCAACATCACTAATCTTCAATTTTCATCGTGTTAATGCCGGATAACGATGCGACGCACCTTATCCGGCTGGTGCTTAATTTTCTCTACGCCCACGCCTCTCATTCTGCGAGGCGCAAAAAAACCTTTCTAAAACCTGAAACAACGGTTTATTTTAGTGAGATTCATTCTGCGGCGTGAATTTCAACTCGATCAAGGCAACCGCTTTTTGTATTGCGCGCATAGTGACCGGATCGGCACCTGCAGGATGGCTGGAAAAGTCGATGCTTTTCAGCTGGCTGGACATTTTCTCCCGAACTTCTACTGGGGCAATAACATCAAGAACATCCAGAATCTGCTTGATAACCAGCTGACAGGCAACAACGTCCGAGAGCAGTTCCTGATCGGCATTCAGTGTTTGGGACATAGTGAGCTCCTTATAGAAAGGTCGTCATAGTACCCATTCAACGAACGAAACGATAGCCGCGCATGCCTTCCGAATGCGCTGAAAATAAAAATAGTTCCAGTCAGTTTCTTTTGAGATGGCAAGCACAACATGAGTGAACATTTAGCGGTTGAGAACAAACGCGGTCTATCCCCGGCTGCATTACTTGTTGCCGGGGCTTTCTTTATGGAGTTTATTGACGGCACGGTGATTGCCACCGCACTGCCCGACATGGCGAAAAGTTTTGGCGTGCAGGCAGTTGATCTGAACATAGGTATCAGTGCCTATCTGATCACCCTCGCGGTACTGATCCCCGCCAGCGGGTGGATTGCGGATCGCTTCGGCGCCCGAAAGGTGTTTACCCTTGCACTGGCGATATTTACTCTCGCCTCGGTTTTATGCGGTTTGTCCGAAAGCCTTGAGAGCTTTGTCGCCATGCGAATCTTACAGGGTGTAGGTGGCGCGCTAATGGTTCCGGTTGGCCGACTCGCGGTATTGCGAACCACGCCTAAACATCAGTTGATCACCGCTATTGCGACCCTGACCTGGCCCGCGTTAGTCGCACCCATCATTGGCCCTCCCCTTGGCGGATTCATTACCAGCTATGCCAACTGGCGCTGGATCTTCTTCATTAATGTACCGCTCGGAATACTGGCGATTGCGCTGGCGCTACGTTTTATCCCGGATATTCATGACGACGAGCGCCGCCCATTTGATATAACGGGATTTATCGCAACCTCTGTTGCGATGGTGAGCCTGGTGTATGCCATGGAGTTACTGGGAACCCAACAGCCTCAGGGCTGGCTGACCGCCGGACTTTTGGCGCTAGGAACAGTGACCTTTCTGTTTGCCCTGCATCATTTTCATCGCACCGCCTGGCCAATGATTCGCCTTGATGCCATGAACGTGCCTACTTTTCGCGTCACCATGTATGGCGGATCGCTGTTTCGTGCCTCTATCAGCGCCGTGCCGTTTCTGCTGCCGTTAATGTTTCAGGTAGGTTTTGGCATGAACGCTTTTCACGCGGGCTCGCTGGTACTGGCGGTATTTGTCGGCAACCTGACGATTAAACCTGCCACCACACCGTTGATACGCTGGCTGGGCTTTAAGAAACTGCTGTTGATTAACGGTGCACTTAACGTTTTGGCGTTGCTGGCCTGTGCATTAATTACGCCGCAGACCCCCGTGTGGGTTATTTTGCTGGTGTTGTATCTGGGCGGTGTGTTCCGCTCAATTCAGTTTACCGGCGTCAGCACGCTTGCCTTCGCGGACGTCCCCGCGGCACAAATGAGCTACGCTAATACGCTGTTCAGTACGGCGACACAATTAGCGGTGGGGTTGGGCATTTCTTTAGCCGCTATTGGCATCCGCATTGGCGATGTGGTCAGTGAAAAGCTGGCATTGGGCAATATTCCGGGGATCAGTTTCCGGCTGGCCTTTGTCGCTATTGCCATTATTTGTCTGGTAGGTATGGTGGATACGCTGCGGCTCACCCGTGATGCAGGAAGCGCAGTATCGAACAGGAACAGGTAGCCCGGAGGGTGAACGCCGCCGGGCCAACAGGATTTAGCCAATCACCTCGCGTACAAACGCTTCGATTGCTTTGTCCTGGCAGTTTTCAAAGAAGCACTGCTGGAAGCGCGGGCCTGATACAGCGGTTTTCACCAGTTCAGGATCGATCGCGCGCAGCGTGTCCAGATAATTTTCTTTTACCACAGCCGCTTTCACCTGATTCAGAATACCGGCGTTACGCACCTGCGGCTCTTTACGCTCCGGTGGGTAGCCTTCACCGTTACGCCCGGTGAACGCTTTTTCAAACATATAGCGCACATTCAGCTCAGCACCCCAGCCAAAACCTTTGGCGAATGCCAGAGAAAGCGCGTTGCCGTTGTTGATCTGAGAGAACAAGAACGCATCTGCAGGATCAAGGCAATAACCACACACCACACCCGGATGGATATTCAGTGACATCATTGCCCCCTGGCCCGTACCGCAACCTGTAACAACAAAGTCTACAGCTTTGGAATTAAGCAGAATGCTGGCCATAATGCCTAAATGGATGTAGGTCAGATGATGATCATTTTCGTCGCTCATCCCAACGTTATAGACCGGAAAACCTTTCTCATCCGCAACGGCCTTAAGCTCGTTATGGATGATGGCGTTTTTGCTTGCCTGGCTGTTTTCCATCATCAATGCAATTTTCATTCTGTACTCTCCTGAATGCGCTGCGGTAGCCCGCTGAAAGTCATAACATTCAGCCACATTACTATTTTGCAATCGCACTTTCAAATTTAATGAAATTTAGTTTTAAAAAACAAAGTTGCGCTCACATTCCTGTCTGAACAGTTCAGAATTACCTCAAACAAATGACCTCGTTGTGATTAATCGCAGGTGATCTTCGGGCTATTCAAGCCATTGATGAGGGTCTCTGTATGCCATGATAGTGTATCTTCGAACTTTCAGAGCGATCTCATGAAGACCTTTATCCTAGCGCTTTTGCCGCTCATGCTGACAGGATGCACAATTACAAAACAGGCACAGGTCAGCGAAGCCAGCGCCATCACTGGTGTGGTTCGCCTGACTTATAATCAGGCCATGTTACAAACAGCACGTACCGATGACTACGTTACCCAAGGGACAGCCACCAAAGAGTGTCAGCGCCTGGGCTATGCCAGCGCAGAAGCGTTTGGTCAGCCGGTGTCAACCTGTAGCGTGTATGCAGGCTCTCTGTGCTTAAATACCAAAATTACACTCGCCTGGCAGTGTCATGGTGTCGCGGTGCCCCAATCGCCTTCTTTCAATTATTAATATTTCCGACCAGCTCATTTTTGCTGGTCTTTTACCACTTTATTATTTATATCCTCCGTTTAATATCGTTAATGCGTTTTATTCCCATTCGCATTTTTAATAAATAAATTTATTATTTTACCTTTTGCAAATAATTAAATAACAAATTATAGTGGCGCCACGTCAATATATAATAACGTTTGTGGAGCAGAACCATGCTGAAAACAGAAATGATCGACCAACTGAATGAGCAAATGAATCTTGAATTATATTCATCTCTGCTCTACCAACAGATGAGCGCGTGGTGCAGCTATCACAGCTTCGAAGGTGCTGCCGCGTTTTTGCGCCGTCACGCCCAGGAAGAGATGACGCACATGCAGCGTCTGTTCGACTACCTGACCGATACCGGCAGCTTGCCGCGTATTAATACCGTTTCTTCACCCTTTGCTGAATATGCTTCTCTGGATGAACTGTTCCGTGTTACTTACGAACACGAGCAGCTAATCACCCAGAAAATTAATGAGCTGGCACACGCGGCAATGACCCACCAGGATTATCCAACCTTTAATTTCCTGCAATGGTATGTTGCCGAGCAGCATGAAGAAGAGAAATTATTTAAATCTGTTATTGATAAGCTGTCGCTGGCAGGAAAAAGCGGCGAAGGTCTTTATTTCATCGACAAAGAACTGGCTACGCTTGATACACAGAATTAATATTTTAGGGTAATGAAGGCAACCCGCCATCATTACCCCTTGAAATCAGTGACGGCAGATCTTGCTTTCGTGCGTAGAGAAGCCGTCTTCTTTTGCAATAAACTTTCCCTTCGCCGCTAAAAACGCCACCAACTCGCCTGCCGTCATATCCGCCGCAGAACAAGTGTGAAAACGCGCCTGCTCGCCGAAACGTGCCGTAATCGCCGCTTCAAGGCTGGCATTTGAATACTGCTCACCAGATTCAATCATCATGTTAAGCACTTCGTGACCGTGAATAGATTCCATATTACCTCCTTAATAAAGTCCGTAGCCTAATGTGAACCGCACATCGTCGCTTTGCGCTAACGCAGGTTTATCAGCAGATAAATGTCATTTGTTATACATCTTAACGGCCAAAACATCGTAAACATTAATGTACAGTCATTGTAACGTTGATTTGACGAAAATAGCGTTTTGCCTTATTCTGCGCCGCAGATATAACCATTGATTATCTCTGGGACAGAGGAAAGCGTGAAAAACAGAACCCTGGGTAGTATTTTTATCGTGGCGGGAACCACGATTGGTGCCGGTATGTTGGCAATGCCGCTGGCTGCGGCAGGCGTGGGGTTTAGCGTCACGCTGGTATTGTTAGTCAGTCTTTGGGCGTTGATGTGCTACACCGCGCTGTTGCTGCTTGAAGTGTATCAACATGTCCCGGCAGACACCGGGCTGGGTACGCTGGCAAAACGTTATCTTGGTCGTTACGGACAATGGGTAACGGGCTTTAGCATGATGTTTTTAATGTATGCTCTGACGGCGGCGTACATCAGTGGTGCAGGTGAACTGCTGGCCTCCAGCATCAGCGACTGGACCGGAACAAATATTTCCCCGACAACAGGCGTACTGCTGTTCACCTTTGTTGCCGGTGGCGTGGTTTGTGTTGGGACCTCGCTGGTCGATCTGTTCAACCGTCTGCTATTCAGTGCCAAGATAATCTTCCTGGTGGCGATGCTGGCTCTGTTAATGCCGCATATTCATAAAGTGAACCTGCTTACGCTGCCGCTGCAACAGGGGCTGGCGCTCTCCGCAATCCCGGTCATCTTCACCTCGTTCGGTTTTCACGGCAGTGTTCCCAGTATCGTCAGCTATATGAACGGTAACATCCGTAAACTGCGTTGGGTGTTTATTACGGGTAGCGCTATTCCTCTGGTCGCCTATATCTTCTGGCAACTGGCGACGCTTGGTAGCATTAACTCGACAACATTCATGGGGCTTTTAGCCAATCACGCAGGCTTAAACGGCTTATTGCAGGCATTGCGTGAAGTCGTGGCTTCGCCGCACGTCGAACTGGCGGTGCATCTGTTTGCTGACCTCGCGCTGGCAACCTCTTTCCTCGGCGTTGCATTGGGATTATTTGACTACCTGGCCGACCTCTTCCAGCGCCGCAATACCGTAGCGGGAAGAATGCAAACCGGCGCGTTGACCTTCCTGCCACCGCTGGCATTCGCGCTGTTCTATCCGCGTGGTTTTGTCATGGCATTAGGATATGCGGGCGTTGCCCTGGCGGTGCTGGCGCTGCTCATTCCCTCGATGCTGGCCTGGCAGAGCAGAAAACATAATCCGCAGGCCAACTACCGCGTAGCAGGCGGTGCTCCGGCGCTGGCGCTGGTATTTTTGTGCGGCATTGTGGTGATAGCAGTACAGTTTTCTATTGCAGCAGGATTACTACCAGAAGTGGGTTAAAACAAAGGGGCTTTCGCCCCTTTCTGTTAATGCAAACAGCACTGCTTATATTTCTTGCCGCTGCCACACGGACAAGGGTCATTGCGCCCTACTTTGGCATCCACTTTCACCGGTACTTTGACCGGCGTTTCCTGAGGATGCGCCATCCAGTAAGCATGCAGGTCCAGCGCAGCCAGGCGGATTGCATCCACGCTCTCTTCAAACGCTTCCGGCGTTAGTTTCTCAACCACCGCAAAGTTCTCTTCCGTACCGTGCAGCGCAATAGCTTCAAGTGCTGGTTTTAACGTGTCCGGTAACGCGGACCAGTCTGACAGTGCGACACCGCGCATATAACCAAAGCACCACTCTTCAACGATGGTCAGTTCATGCTCGTCAATTTCACGCAAACCAAACAGCGGCTCAAACTGCTCAGGATATTCATCCAGACGATCGGCCGTATCCGCCATATGTTGAAACGCCAGGTTCATGAAACGCGTCATTTCTTTTTCGGAGGACCAGCGAGGGACATACTGCGCGCCGCCCCAAATTGCGACCAGCCACTGCTCTGGTTCAATTTCATACGGTGAACTCAACACCGCCGTCAGCAAACCATCCAGTTCTGACACATCCAGAATAGCCTTGTCTGTATTGTACTTAGTCAGTACATCATCCAGCCATTCCAGTTCGCTCTCGTTTAATGGTCCCGTTTTCATAACGCTTTTCCTTAGTCAAAAAATCTTGCCTGTGATCATCCTACATGGCTGGAGGGATAACAGATAAAAATGGGCATATGCGGCATATAGCTGCCGCCTGTTCAGGTTAACAGGAAACGAGGGGAATTCCGGAAGTTAACGCACAAAAGAGAACACTAAGCCGCCGGGCATCATACCGGGAAAACACAATAAAACCACCCGTAGGTGGTTTACTGTTGTTCAATACGGTTGAGCGTTGCGGTATAGCCCGTTTTCGCTACCGCGTTAAGTAACGTATCGGTTGGGAAACCTTCTGGCACAATCGCTTCTGCTTGTCGGGTTTTTAGGGAGGATTTTGCTTTAATCACACCATCGGTTTCACGTAGCGCCTGATTGACCGAAATAACGCACAGCGAGCAGGTCATATTTTGTATATCCAGCACCACTTTTTGATTGGCCGCCTGAGCCCACTGCGGCAGCAACAAGCATGCAACTAATGTGAAGATTTTCATTCAAATACCTCATAAAACCAGGCAACGAGCGTTGGATAAAATAGCACCGGCAAAATCAACGCCAGCGCGCACCAGTAGAGAACGCGCGCTTGCTTCAACGTTAACCATCCGGAGCACCACAGCCGCCTGGAAAAATAGAGCCGCCAGAAGACGCGCAGTAATAAGCCCAATGACACCAGCATCAGGGGAATTCGCAAAAACTCAAACTGGGTGAAAACAGCAAAGCTCGCCGCCGAAATACCAAACAACAGATAGAGCAGCGGTCCAACGCAGCATAAGCCCGCGGTGACAGCAGCCGCAGCGGCCGTCAACAGGGTGAGTCCCGCCCCTTTAGCGTTGTTCTGTGGCGACATAGCTGTAGGAGAACGCTTTAGGATCATAGAAATTGATCGGGTCACCATCGACTTCAGCGTAAGGATAGCCAAAGTTGTTCATGGCTCCCTGCTCCGTTGCTGGATACAGCTCGAAATCACGCCCGTAGTTAAATCCAACCCAGTTCATTTCCCAGTTACCAAACAGGTAAGTGTTTACCGCCTGGACATCGGCGTCCTGATGCGACTTTTTCTCTGCCAGACGCATTTTGGTCACATCAGCAGGATCGCACGGTAACCAGCCGTAACCGGCCAGATAGAATTCGGCTCGGCAATGTTGCCCGCCGCTCACATCGGCGACGCCTGCACTGTCTGCTTTGCCAAAAGCGCTTTTCGAGTAACGTTCGAGTTTATTGGCTTTGCCCAGACGGATGCCAAACAGTTCGCGCGCCGGAATGCCGCTGGCCCGCGCCAGAGCCACAAAAACGGAGCTCATGTCGGTGCATTTTCCTTTGAGCTTACCGCTTTTTAAGATCTCCGCCACATCCCCCGTGCCGCAGCCAATAACGTCGTTATCGCGCTCCATATGGCTACTCACCCATTCGTAAATCAGGCGCGCTTTTTTCAGCGGATCCTGCTCATTACCGGTGATTTTACGCGCAGTTTCCAGAACAAGCCCATCAACTGGGGTATGTGTCGTCGGTAGCAGGTACGGTTTTACATCAAGCGGATAAATAATCTGCTCCGGCGCTTGCCAGGTTTTCAGCGCGTCCTGCTTCAGCGGCTCCCAGTCGGCGGTTTCAATGTCGATATCAACGTTAATCAACAATTCGCCCTGCGAGTCAGGCCAGGTGGCGAACAGCGTTTTCGCGCCATAAGTATTATTAGTGGTAACGTACGCCTGCTTATAGTTTCCGCTAAACGCAAGCGCCGTCATTTGTTGAAACGCGGTATCTACCGGAAGCGGGATCCACAGTTTTACCACGCCGCTCGATCCCTTAGGAGGGTTAAGTTTATACGTCTGGGATAACACAAAGCGCCGACGCGCGACTGGTGCAACGGATGGCTCAGCGGCGTGAACCGTCTGGCTAATAACCGCAGGACCGACTAAACCGGCGGCGGAAAGGAGAACGCTATTTTTGAGAAATTGTCGACGTTGCATTGCTGTCTGTCCATGTTGTAAGAGTTGAGCTACGGCTAAGAAGGTAAAAACCGTATGCGATCATCACAGCAGACAGACGCTGACATAAAAAGGTAAGCCGATGGAGGTTATTCATCAATAACAGACCTGTTAACTGTGAATGAAATGAGAAACTGCGCGACAGATAGTAAGCCATAGGCAGGCAAAAAGTACAGCAGTGAGGGCGAGTTCAGAAAATATAGACATTCGTTGCCAGTTTGCGGGCTAACCCTCTTGCCCCCTCGCGCATAACCATATCGTGATTCCAGCGAAATACAGGTGCTGCCAGCGGGGCCAGGTAATTCATCCAGCGGATCGTGGTACGCACATTCCAGTCATATCTGACGATGGTTTCTGCGCCACTGGCAGAAAAAGACCACACGCCTCGCCCTTCAACCGCCCCGCTGGCTTGCCCCTCAAGCAGCGAGCAGGGCAGAATATTCAACACGTTGATATCAAAGGTTAAGCGATAAGGAAGCGCTCCTTTCCAGGTATAACGATGCAGCGCCCCAATGCCCTGTATATCACCTTTTTTAATCTCAACAATGCGTTCCAGACTTTCCCACCATTCTGGCCACTGATCGGGATGAGAAAAAACATCCCATACCTCCTGAATTGAAGCCTCAACCCGCCAGACGGTGGAAAACCGATAGTTAGCCATAATACAGACTCCCTCAAGGCGAGAAGAAATTGGCGGGAAAACGGATGTTAATGACCATAGCATCCAGAAGCACGGTTTCTAATCGCTGCCCATCTGGCGCATAGCTGATCACTTTGGCAGGGAGTCCGTGATAATTATCCAGCCAGACGTCATAGCGGTGAACACCATCAACCGCCATTGTTCCTGGCCCAACCACAGATACGCGCGTCGTCGCCCGTCCTGCAAGGTTTTCATTACCAACTGTGGTTGTTGTCCCTTCGCGTTGCAGATGACGAATATTGCCCAACAACACGCCGATATCAGAACGATCCACCCGATGACCGCGCTCATCCTGGATCAATGAATTAGTAGGCGACAGGTGCAAAATGGGCAACGAACCCACACCAAATGGCCATAACGTCACTTTACCGCTGACAGGATTAAAAATAAGCACCGCACCTGAATGCGGTTGGGTAAAATCCATCCGCACATACCCAGTCTTTTGAAAGCTATAGCGAATAATTTTGCTTTCATCGGATGGCGACGAGGAGCGCATCATAACCTGATAAGATGTCAGGTTATTAAATGACTGTTGAGAAAACGCGATGGGATCCGTAGCCCTGGCATTCTGCGAAAAGATATCCCCTTCTTCCACCGAATATGCTGCACCACTAAAGGTAAGCAATGCTGCGAACATAACTATCGGAAAAGATGAAATGTTCATAGCAGCCCCCTGAACCAGCACTGTCTGCCAACAGAAGTAATCATCTGTTGGCTGTTTTTATTATAGTTCTTAACTGCGCGGCACTACTCTTCCGGACTTTTAAACACAGTATAGATAGCAGGTTTAAATTATTGGTTTTCTTTTCAGTTAAGATGACAACATAAAGCTATACTTTAATAGCCATGCTTTTTATAGGTATTAATCATGAAACTGCCATCGGTATTTTCATGCGCCGTTCTCATATTACTGCTGCTGGCGTCATCGTCTGCCACAGCCAGCGCGTTACAAAACCAGGTTGTTAGAGAGCAAGAGTTGAGCGAGGCACTTCGAGCTGGTAATGGCGTGATCGTCATTGGCGGGACGAATGATTTCGCTTTCACGTTCAGGGCACGAAACCGAATCCACAGACAGCTGGCGATACAGGATGGCTTTGGCGATCCCATCCTGATGAATGGTTTCCAGGATCACAACTATAATCCCGCCCGCGATGGGTTTATCAACAACCCTGCCCGAGGGGGTTTTATGTTTAATGCGCCGATTCGGCGATAGATTGATTAGCAATAGTGAGTATATAGAGGGCAGTTTACGTTTCTGGCAGGTTGCTTGACGCAAGGTATCTATACTTGTAAAAAACAGGCACAAAAAAACCACCCGTAGGTGGTTTCACGACACTGCTTATTGCTTTGATTATTCTGTTCTTTCCCATGGTACCCGGAGTGGGACTTGAACCCACACAGCGCGAACGCCGAGGGATTTTAAATCATGCGTGTTATTCATAATTATCAATAGGTTGCGTCACTTTTTCGCCAATAGTTCAGTAAATTGCCTCCTGAACATTCAAAAGGTTACCACTAAGATTAAACATTAATGGCGAAGGATCATCATGCTAACTTTTCTTCACGTTTACCTCGTAATGTGAAGTTGGCAGAACGCACCTTACTTTTTGCATATAATGTATAACCTTATAAATTCTGGATTAAAATCAAAATGGATGCTGTTTTGCTCTCATAACTCGTGCTGCTCTCTTCAACATTTTGTTGATTTCCGTCCTTGATTTGATTCGCGCAATATGTGCTTTACTTCTCAGTAAGTTATCTTTTGGTGACCATCCGTGATCAGCATCTATTTTCAACTTTTCACGGATATCCTCAGATAATTCTGCGACCTTCAACCCCATATCTGCATAAAGCTCTCGTCTTAACAGGATGTATCGATCCATAAATTCTGGACCAAAATTGGGATTATTGGTCATCTCTCGCAATTCTTGCTTTATTTTCAGTAATTCAATATCGATGGATTGCAACCTGTAAATAAGCTTTGGTTCAAGATGCTTGTACTCACCTTTTACACTGCTCATATCGAAAACTGGGGGTTCGACTTGTATCTGTAGATACTCAGGATGTTCAGGTTCCTGATAGGTTTCATCAAATCCTCTATCCCATGAAACTTCGGCACATTCACTAACAAATTTATCTAGAAGAAAAACAAGCTGAACACTTATGTAAGTGCGTTCTGCCTTTATCTTTCGCCTATCAAAGACGATCTCCTTGGTCAAATTAAATAAAAGAGGAAACCCCACAGCGGCAGCCCCACCGATGAATCCCTGCATACCAGGGCTAAGTTCGAACATACAAGCACCCATTATAAATTTAGAATTGTTCGATTTTAACCTAAGCAAAGTAGAATTAATGTGTTGTTTCAACATAAATTAACTGTGATGAAGTGAGTGCCAGAGACTACATTTTCAGTTAGCATGCTCCCTATAGTTACCCACTGATCGCACTAATCGGTACCCTCTTGGTAGAACCCATCATGGGGGTCGGGGGTTCAAATCTTCTCGTGCCGACAAAAATCTCTAAGAGCCAGCCTTTTACGGCTGGTTTTTTTATGCCTGTTTTCTGAACGGGGAAGCAGTGGGGATTAATCGGGGAAAAATCCCCGACACAAGGCATCAATTTCGCCGTAAAATTTCAGCGATTCACATCACCGGGCAGTCATCAAACTCCGCGTTCCTGGCATCATTAATGATGTACGTGATCACTCCGAATATAGCGGGCGCAGAACTGTAACCGTCATCATCTGCTGGCAGCGCCTCCCTTCTTCCGTTCTCCAGATTAACCAGGTGGGGCTGAGGATGAGTCCGATATCGCTTGATCCTGAATTCTCCGTCTATCGCGCATATCAGCAGCGAGCCATCACAGGGAGAAAGTGACGCATCAACAACCAGTAGCGCCCCCTGAATTATCCCTTCCCTGAAATGTGAACGCGATGCCCGCATGAAATAAGTCGCTGCGGGCTGGCTGATTAGCTGCTGGTCGAGGGAGATCCTTGTTTCAACGTAATCTGCCGCAGGTGAAGGAAAGCCCATGGCTAGAGTCCTCCGTTTGGATTGAACAGCTGGAAGGTACGGTTCTCGCCTTCCTGCGTTGATACATCGCGGAATGTTGTCACATACCACTCGATCCATTCGTTGGCCTGCTTCATCGTCCAGTTCCAGTTAACCTTGCTCAACTCCTGGACAAACCGCTGTGTGGTGACGGTCTTCCGGCCATTCGGTTCCTGCTGTATCGAAGCATACCAGGCTATTTCAATATCGCTGCGTCGTGGCATCATCACGCCCTCTCTTGAATACCGGATAAAAACACAGTATAAATACTGTATATCCATCCAGTAAAGAGGCAATAAGCAATGTTCGTGGAACTCGTTTATGACAAAAGGAATTTTGATGGCCTGCCCGGTGCAAAAGATATCATTCTGGGCGAGTTAACTAAGAGGGTTCACCGGGTCTTCCCCGATGCTGAAATTCGGGTAAAACCGATGATGACACTGCCGGCAATCAACACTGACGCCAGCAAGCATGAGAAAGAACAGATAAGCCGTACTGTTCAGGAAATGTTTGAAGAGGCTGATATGTGGCTGGTTTCAGATTAAACGCCTTGAACCGTCATATTGCTTAAGTACAATCCGCTGTGACTGGCCATCATTCAATACTCGCACTATCGAACGTTCGCCAGTCGGTCGCAGACATGCTCTTGCATACGGCGTGGCTGCGGCACCTGCCAATTTGTCCTATTGATCCTCCTGCTGATTTTGCTGGCGTTCCAGTTCAGCTTTTACCATCGCCTCCTGAGCCTCTTTCGCCTCTCTTTGTCTCTGTTGCCAGATGCTGTCTTCCGGCATTTCCACACGCACAGACACAAAAGAATCTGCCGGAATATCGACAGGCTCACCGTCAGCCACTGTCTCAGTAAACACGCCGTCAATATCAGTGTTCCCTATTCGGTTCTGAGCAAACGGTGGCGCTGAGGAATGAACCCGGTGATACGTTCTGACCAGTACAGAGCCATCAGCATTGACTTTGTAGTCCAGCCAGATGCGGGGTTGCTTGTTTCTGTCGACAGGGATTTCAAAACCGCCATCGATCCCACCCCATGCAGCATCAGCATTCAGGCCAATGCAGCCGGTGATAAGGTATTGCCCCGTATCAATTCGCTCAGATACACAGCCTTCGGCTTCTGTTGTGCATTCAGATGTTCCGTCACTAAACAGTTTAAGCACCGGAGAGGCCTTTTTTATGAATCCATTTCCGTCAGTTATCGTGTTTCGGGTATGCCAGAAATAAGCAGGAGCTTCGTAATACCACATATTCCCCACGGGGGCGTATTTCGGAACCACGACACCACAGACAGGTACGCCACCGTTTGAATAAGAAAACAGCTGAAAATTCATTTCAGCTGCGGAATCATCTGGCCATGGACGAATGTTTATCAGGCCAATTGCTCTGTCCGCTGCTAACCCTAATATTTGCCCGGTATGAACACCCGCGGTAATACCCATAGGATAAGCATTAGGTACAGCATATGAAACGATCCCTCGCATATCTTCCGGATACTTCGACATTACTGCAGTTCCTGCTGGCGCAGCCGTCGTGTTGCGTGTGGCAGCGGTTCCAAGGCCTAATGCGTTTCTGGCCGCAGATGCATCTGTTAAATCGGACAGATTCGCGCTTTTGGACAACTTTTTACTTAACTCCTGGCCCACCCCGGTCAACGCCTGATTAATACTGTTCAGAGTGGCTGCAATACCACCCCATGCGGGTCCGGTGAATGAACTGCCATCCGGCAATTTTACCGTGACATCTCCACTGCTGCTGAATATCAGTTGCCAGTTCTGTTTGTCGTAATTCAGCCCCCGCAGCGCCTCCGTGTTCTGCACCACCATTGCGGCAGTGACCATATTCAGTGTCACACGGGATACGGCATCCCAGGCCAGGTTATTTGCTGTCGGGCCAGTAAAGGCACTGACCAGTGTCAGCGAATCATTGCTCTCAATGGATTTTACCGGAAGGGTGTAGGCGATGCCGCCCACCACAGAAACGACAAAGTCGCCAGGCTGAAGCGTCGTACTAAAAGAGGCCTGATAGCCAAGAACTGTTGCCGAGTTATGAGTTAACTGAATAACACCTGCAGACATGGTGGTTCCTTAATACATGTTCGGAAGAATAATAATGGGCATGGCGATATTTCTGTTACGGGTCATATCCCATGAACCGGAATTACGGTCGGCAAACACTTTGTTGTAGGCCGACCTGACGCTACCGCCTGTCATGACCACGCCTTTGGTTCTGATATTTCCCCATCCGCTGAGCATGCGTACCTGAACGCCGGTATAGACTATCTGGCAGAACCCGCCGCCAATGTCCTGAAAGGCATCGGTAATCTGGATTTGTCTGTCATACACAAAGGGGCGTTTCAGCGTGGAGAACGTGACCTGGCCTGCGGCGTTGGTCATCGTGATACCGTCGCCGCCGACAGGTGCGGTCTGATTGAATATCACCAGGTCAATCGTCGCCGTTCCGGCCACATCGTCCCGTCCTGTGTAGGAAATATCGCGAACGATGATATTGCCGCCATCAAACCCTACCGACACATTCGGGTTATCCCATTTACCGAAAGGAATACCGCTCACCGGAAGCGCAGCACTGCCGTTAACCGTAATGCGTCCGGACCAGGCGCAGGTCATCAGCGCGGCCTGATTGGATATGGCGGTGAAGTCAGTCGAGTTTGAAACAAACAGCCCTTCGTTATACGTCGCCGCAGGCAGCAGCTCCATGACGTAACCAGACCAGTCGGGGACAAGACTTTTTCCGCCTATGGTCTCAGCCCCGATAATTACCCCGGAATCACCGTTTCGGGTGACGCTGGTCATAATGGCCACATCAAATTCAGCAAAGGCATAGATGTAAATGGGGTTCGTTGGCACAACGATAGCCTGTGAACCAGGAACGAGTGGCGTATTGACAGGGTACTGCATGAACTGAGATGACCAGCCCGAGAAGGATGTACAAAAACTGGGGGCACGCAGCCCCGCAGTAATTTCCATTGCCGGACGGCCATCGTTGTAGTCGATTAATATCCCTTCCGGCATTATGACCACCTCCCGACGACAACCCGTCCACCACCAGACAAGTTGACGGTCACACCATTACCATCAATTTTGACAACGTTATTAACACCGTTGAATGCAAATTCGCCGCTGTCGGCATATAACTTTCCATGGAATTCCGGGCTGGCATTCTTGGGTAAATTCCACCCCCTTACGCCGGGTATGAAATTTGAGGATTGAAGCGAGTCCGTAATTTTACCGAAATCAATGGATGCTTCCTGGATGAGCACACTGCGAATAAATACCTGCCCGTTATAGACAAAGAATGCAGCCTGCCAGTTACCGGGGTTATTACCGGAATAAATGCCGAACTGATCTGCGGCAAAGACAACCGTGGATTTATAGCTGTTTCCATCAGGCTCGATAGACATACCGAAACCAGTGTTGTATTTAACACCGTTTCTCACGATGCCCATGTTAAGCGTGTAGGAGGCTTTGGCTGTTCCGTCGCTGTTCACCACCGCAGTCATTTTCTGGTTTACCGCAGAGGTCAGACTGCCATCAGGTCCTATTTGAGCCTGAACATAAGTTGATAAGTCAGCAAGCCCCTGCTCGGCGGTGGCCACCGTAGTTTTTACGACCAGAATGTCAGCGCGAACTTCGCCATACTGAACCCACTGGTGTTCAACAGTGCCATGATTTGCCAGCGCATTTTCCATAATGCCTTCCAGGTTCGTATCGACACCGGCTTTAACGTTCTGGAACGCATCAGAGTTCTGAATCTGATCATCTATGATGTCAATCAGCCCACCCGTGTCCATAGAACACAACGCCGGAACTTCGATAAAACCCGATGCACCAAAGGCGTTAACCGTTCTGATGT
Organism: Citrobacter portucalensis; assembly: GCF_002042885.1. Lineage (GTDB taxonomy): Bacteria > Pseudomonadota > Gammaproteobacteria > Enterobacterales > Enterobacteriaceae > Citrobacter > Citrobacter portucalensis. The sequence goes on along the minus strand of NZ_MVFY01000007.1, from coordinate 55,454 downwards.
ACCAGTAATAGGTATGTCCAACCTGTAGCTGATTGCTTGTCCATGTGGTTCCCATGCCTTCGCGGCTGGCATTCCCTTCCACGGTCGCTGTTGAGGTATCAGGTAGTTTCGTTTCACCTGACGTCCAGAAATCGAACTGCGTTGAAACATTAGCGATCGCCGCCAGACGCGGGATCAGCGTGACGGCAAAGAACCCCTGCTCAATATCAACATGGGAAGGTGCTGGCGGGGCTTCGATACTGAATTCCAGATACCCTTCCGGCGACTCTGCCCCCATCTGGTTTACGGCAATAACATGGGCTGTGTAGGTATTTTTTGGTAACCCGGTAAGACGCGTGAACGTTCCCGGAACCTGGACGGACATCACCATTTGACCATTGCGACGAATGATCACTTTGTTGTAGACCACCTGCCCGATATTCTGCCAGGACAAAATGCCCTGTACGACCTGACCAATTTCCTCCACGGTGTATTTCAGGTTCTGCGGCTGCGCCACACCGCCTGATGGCAACTGAGTGAACGGCGGTCTCTCGATCGGTTTACCAACGGCATCGCCCCAGACATCTGCGGTTTCCTGCTTCAGTGTCAGCTGTACGCCATTTTGAACGCCGAACTTCCAGTCAGTTACCCGCATTTCAACATTAACGATACCGATAGACGGGAAATTCACCTTCACATACATTCCCGGGCGGTAACGGTACCCGCTCAGGTTTAACGTTACGTTCATCGTCCTGGCGATGCGAGTGCGCTTTAACTTCACGTCTGCCAGACGCTGGGCCTGAAATTCAGAGGTCACAAATCGCAGCTTCATATCCTGCGATATTTCCACGCCGTCTTCCGTCACCCATTCACTGACTGACACAGGGGGGAAATCTGCTTCGGTGTACCCCTGTTGCGGATCGACAAACGTCCCCTTGATGGTGTTAACACGTTCCGCCTGAGATACTTCCGGCATGATTTCGATATCACCGGCCAGCTGGCTCTCAGTGATCACCTCTGTCGCAGGACCATAATAAGCCCCGACCAGAAGGCCATGTTTACCCGCGGTGTACGTTACATCCCCGGCGCATGCCGCCAGCATCCCCTCCAGAATACTGACCTTGTTTTCACTGAGATCGAACTCACCGTTGATGGTATAGCGCTTCTCAACGGTATTACCGCCAGTAATCATATCCTCATCACAGATATTCGCCGCTTCCTTAAACTGGTCCCAGAGAATATCGGTATCGGGTACTTTCAGGTAATTGCGGTAATAGTCCAGGATAACCAGCGCCGCATTGTTGCTGTAACCCGTCAACCCGGTGCGCGGGTCATAAACGGCACGCCCCTGTTTTTCGACCTTGATGTTAGGGATACCTGCCGGGAATTTTTCAGCGTTGAACTTCAGGGATACGCGTAGCCAGGTGATCCCTTTCCCGATCATGTCTTCTTTCCATGACGGGCAGTTTTCCAGCATGTAAGGGTCCGCCGTCTGGCGATTGGTGTGCAGCTCGAAAAAGGCATGCTCAGGATAGCTACTGATCGGCTCATCACCAAGCCAGACAGTCTGCACACCGGATAATGGATGCCCTGCAAGGGCTATGGCCAGATGCAGCATTTCGCCATCATCCTGTTCGCCAGCCTGCTCTTCGGAAAAGAACAGCGTTCCTGCTGATGTGGAGCGACCATAAACAACGGTTTTGGCACTGGCCGCTGCGCGCAGAACCTGTTTGCGTTCAGACGTATCACGGTAGGAATTTAGCGATGGGGTCTTGGTCAGCGCCTGAGTGGCAATCTGTGCGGCAACTGTAATAACCATTGCAATGGCATACATTTCATTTGCCGCTGCCACACCTGCGGCAATGGTGGCAACAATAGGAACAGCAGCAGGCATTAACGCACCCTCCAGACACTCAGCGGTTTAACCCGCAGACTGACAAGACCAGTTTCGCCAGGAACCCACACAACGCCGGAATACACCACCCCGGCACATCGCGCTCCGGCATTTTCAACAACGGCAATATCCCCACGCTGCGCCAGCTTCACCGGCACCTCGTCGAGATAACGGGCCAGCACCTTTTCAAGCGAACCGCCGCCGCGCAATATCGCTTTTTTCGCCCCATTCTCACTGTCGTAGGTTCCGCGCCAGCCTGCCGCAAAATCCTCGCCGCACATGGCCTGAGCACAGTCCGCCGCGAACAGGCAGCAGTCATGACTGCCCCATAAAAAAGGCCGCTTTTCAGCGGCCCTTATTACGGTGATTAATCTGTTATGCCAGTCCGGATGCTTCATGCTTCCTCACTTATAGGTAAATCCTGGTGCATCTTTTTTACTGCCCCAGTAAATCGAACGTTCAGACATCTGCGCCACATACCGGAATATGCGATCGCCGGGATAAGCAGCCTGCTGCGATTCATCGGTATAACGATCGGGGAAAGGACGCTGCCAGTCTTCAAAAATATTACTGATGGTGTACTGCAGGGCGTTCGTCCCGCCAGCGGTAGCCCCTGTACTGGATACACGCCCTTTAAACAGGAGATCGGCAACCTGGACAACACCGTTATCATCCATGGCAACCAGATAGATTTCGGCATTTCTGCCCACACAGCGTTCATTCAGCGTGGTGGCAAAGAGGGCCATATCCAGACCAGAAAGGGTCATTTTGACCTGCGTGGGGCTTGTCGTGCTGGTTTCACTGGCATCATCAACGGAGCCCATGCGCCCCATACCGTAATAGACATAGCCGCCGAGAACCAGTGTCCCGGTACCGGAATGTACATAGACGGTACCGGATTCAAACTGAATATTGGCGGCGATCGCGACCGTCACCCTGTCGCGGGATAACCAGTCCACCATCGAATCCGAAAAGGGGGAATACAGCATCAAAATGCCTCCTCAAGCTCCAGCATGTAACTGGTAAAAACACCCGGCACACGATTACCGGCACCCTGCTGGTTATCTTTCAGTTTGAAAATACCGTAGGGTTTCGCAACCTCAATGACAGCATTAGCAGGCGGAGAACTACGCAACATCGGCGCAAATACAATCATTGCGGTACCGTTCGCCGCGCTCGTTACATCGGCTGTGACCATCTTAAGCTCGTCATTAACAGTGAAATAATCGCCCTGTCTGAGCACCACTGTTCCCGGCGTCCAGCCCTTACTCTGGATCTGGGTTCCGGTCTGGTTAGCGCCATCAACAACGGGCACGCCCGCTGGCGTTCTGCCACTTCGCCCCCAGTCACGAACTTTTACCCTGCCATACTCACCGTCAAGCGAAGCCACCAGAGCATCAATACGCCTGGATTTTTCGTCAGTCAGGTTATTAAAAGTCAGGGAACATACCCAGCGGGTACCGGGGAAGCGTGCTGTCTGCGATGCCCCATTGAATGGAGATCGAAAGGTTTTGGTATTACTCTCAGGTCGCCATGTCAGCGACGCGGGACAGACATCTTCCGGCCATTCGAGTACAGCCATAGATACTCCTGCATTATTCTGCGCACAGCGGCGCTACTGATCATTTGTCAGGATGTTACTGGTTTACATACCTGGTTATGGTTGTTACTCAGCCCGTCAGTGGAAGGACACTGGCGTACTTAGGTAAAGAGGGATGGTTGATAACCTCATTCAGGAGACAAAATGGAAAGAGTAATTAATGATCTGATTCGTCAGGTTAACGAACTCACCAAAGAAAATCAGAAGATCAAGACGGCTTCTAACTTCTTACTTTACAGCATTGTTTCAACGCTAGACGAGCAAAGCGGCGATGAGAAGTTTAGCGAATCACTAAAAGCCAAACTTAATGGTGAGTTGAGTAAAATTAACATGGGTGGGACGGCAGTGACGAAGCATGCAATCAATGAGCTTATGCAGCCACCTGTTAGGCTCATGTTTGGTAATAGTCAACCAGAACCATTCTTGAAATAAATATTTAAGCCGTCACACTCAATTTGTCAGCAATATTATGGATTAGTGAGGCGGCTTTTTTTATAGCTTCCGACTCATAATAAGAGAGACTGGCATCTTTTTTTCGTTCCACTTCGATATCCATACTGAACAACGGTACCGTTGTCATTCGTGAAGAATGCACCTCCAATACCACGGAAACAGATTGGCCAGCTAAATAAAGTGACTTAACTGTTAAGTCGTATTTGTTAATATCAAGTATTTCAACTTGTTTTTCTAAATTCATATCTGTCTCCCACCTTTCGGCTTAATGAATATTAATAATGCATTACACGCCAAGCAATCGCCTCGCCTGACCTCTATTAGAGAAGTCCTGAAGCAAATCCTTACGCGCCTGTTTCGCACCGTCGTTAGCTCCCTGTCGTGCAGCTTCCTGCATAGCCTGCTTCAGTGCGGCGTCACCGTTACCGGAAATAGAAAAATGTTGCTGAATGGTTTGCTGGAGCTGAGTACCACCACCGCCAACAGAAGAAACCGTGTCATCCACCATACGAACACCGAGGTTACCGTCAGCAGTACGCGTAAGGGGCATAATAGCTTCAGGACCAGCTTCTCCCATGAGCCCCGCACCTTTGGCGAAAGCAAACATCGTCGGACTGTTCACGACGCCATTACGGAAACGACTAAGATCAGGCGAATCCATTACACCACCCTTGGCGAATTTCAATTGAGATGCCGCACCTGTATAAGCTCCGGACGGTGTTGCACCGCCAGTGGATGCTGCGCCAGCCACTGAACTACCAAACATCCCACCAAGCGAACCAAACCAACCGCTATCACCAGCAGATTTAAGCGTGTTGACCATAATTGCCCTGAGCAAGACTTTCTGCAGCTCATTCAACACACTGTTCGCCCAACTTGCCCAGTCAGCTTTATTACCACTGAGGGCATCAGCCATGTTATCCACCAGGCCATCAAGGGTGTTACCGACTAAATCTGATACCTGAGTGTAATAATCGCTGGAAGTGTCTACCCAGTTAGCCAGACCATTCTGAGCCCCTGCCAGCCAGTTTCCCTGTAACTCATCCAGTTGGTCATAATGAGAACGGTATTTATCGAGTCGCTCAGCAAGCGCTTTGTCCAGTTCCTGGTTATAACGGTCATAATCCTCTTGGCTACGAATATCTCCGCTCTGATACCGACGTTGCAAATCCTCTCGCTTCTCCAGAAATTCGCGTTCAATGCTGAGTTGCTCACGCATCCTTTCGCGGGCTTTATCACCAAGTCCTGCGCCAATGACATCTGCATCAAGAGAAGCCGCTGAATTCGCATTTTCACGCTGAAGGTTCGATACGTATTCAGCCAGTTTTAGATTTTCCTCGTTTGCCTTTTTTACGGAATTTAGGCGATCAACCTCTGTAGCCAGTTGTTCAAGGCGTTGCTTCTGTGTTTCATTAAGTCCAGTTAGCTTTCCGTCAGCGATATCAAATTGTAGTTTTTGCTGTTCAGTAACTTCTGCGCTTTTCTTTCCAGTGGTGTCGATGAGAGCAATCTGACGGAGGTAACTTGTCTCCATTGATTTAAAAGCTGATTCAAGTTTTTTTGCTGAAGTATCAGTTTTTAATTTCCCGTTTGATTCTCCTGCGTCAAGACGATAATCTGTTTTAGATGAAGAATAATTACCTATGGTTGCTGGATATAGAGGTAGGTTATTTCCTGCTTTAAGGATTGCTCGGCGGCGTTCAAGCTCTGATCGTTCAGCCCGTTTCCCTTCCACATCCATTCCTAATCTGTTGAAATCTGCAAGAAAACCTTCGTCATTTAAATCTGCATCAAGGTTTCTTATGCGACGATCAATTTCCTCTATAGATGCATTCTCCCCTACTGCCTGTCCCCCTTTGTAAAGATCGATGAGTTTTCCTGCTTCCGCTCCAACCTTAACAAGCCAGGTAGCGAGGTCGACCACACCACTAACAAGGTTGGTGATACCTTTGATAACTTCAGGGTCTTTAAATACATCACCCATGTCGCTAATTGATTTCTGCAGGTTAGAAAGGTCAACCTTTGCTAATCCAGCTGATAATTCAATCTTAACCCCTTTAACTTGGTTTTCCATATCCTCAAAGATTGAATTAACTTTTACGAGACTTTCTATATCGGTATCATCTGGTGCTACGCCAAATTCTTTCGCAGCCTTAATATATTTTTGTAATTTATCACCGCCCTGATCAAGCAAAGGAAGCAACTTAGAGAGATCGTTACCCAAGCTTTCAAGAATAGTAGTCTTTTCAGCGTTTGTTTTAATCTTGCTTAGCGCATCACTTATGGCTAAAAGTTGCTTATCCGGCGATTCACTCGATAATTTTTTAGCTGATAAACCGAGTGCATCCAATGCATCTACTGCCTCACCTGATTTATTCAGTACCGAGTCACCAATTTTATCTCCGATATCTTTAAAAATATCAGCCATTTGATCGCCTGAAACACCTGCTTTTTCTGCAGCATACTGCCAAGCAAGTAATGATTGAGTAGACATGTTGAGCGACTTAGCCCAACGGTCAGACTCAGTAATTTGCCTGGAGGTGTTTTTTAACAGGTTGTATCCAGCCACACCTACGCCAATAGCAGCGGCGCTTGCTGCAGTTGCTGCCCCTGTGAATGCAACAGCTACAGATTTTGCATCCTCTTGAACCTGTTTTCGCCATTTCTGCGATGCCCTTTCAGCCTGGCTTAGGCCGCCAACAAAGCCGCCAACTTTGGCAATTAAGTCTATCGTTAATGTACCTAATGATTTACTTGCCACGCTGTCCTCCAGGTAAAAAAAAGCCCCGCAAAGCGAGGCATTTTAATGCTTATTAAATAGTGTAAATATTACTTTTATTTTTTCTTTGCTTGCTCTGGATAATCTGAAACATCAAAATCGAACCCCTGTTCGCCAGATTGATAAAATGTCACTCCAATAGTGATTTTTTTATTGCTCTTGATATATTTTTCGAAAGACTGTGGGTTATCAAGAAAAATCATATCTGATCTTCCAGACGCCTCACTACTTGCAGTCCAGGTTTTTACCTTTCCGTTATCGCCCTTCGTTCTTATTGAGCAATCTGAGTAACCACATACAATCTGACCTTTAGATATCACGACATAGGCATCAGTACCTTGTTTTCTTTTGCGGAAAACCAAGTTGAGTACAGATCCACCATCAACGTTGTATGGGAATGGGAAATTAACATGGTTTTTCGATGTATTATAAAAAATCTCCCCAACCTCACCAGTAACGCTATCTTTCGTGGGTTGGTTATGCCAGTTAATAACTGTAACTGGTTCTTTTTTTACCTCTACTTCTTTTACGACATCATTTTTCAACTTATCAGTGCTTACCTGTGTGCTACCCACTATTTGGCTAGGTGCTTCTTTTTTATTGCTTACTTTGCCAATAAACAAAAGAAGGATAAGAACCCCTACAAAAATAAAAAACACCATCATACATCCCGATGGGCCTTTGTTTTTTTTTGCTATGGGAGCTCCGCACTTTGGACATGATGCGGCCTTATCAGATACCTGTTCTCCACACTCTTTGCATTTAATCAAAGCCATTCCTTGATCTCCTTGTTTTTAGATAGGGTAGCAAGGAAAGCGTTTCTAATAAATTCTACTTTTCAATTCCACGTCCTCATCGCTTCATGCAGGCTGATTGGTTCGTTAGCGGCAACGCGCTCTACAGCTGCTATGTGAGGGGCGAAATCAGCAACGCTGAATGCCGGTGTGTTTGTACCGCGATTCACATTAGCCAGCACAGAAGAAATCAACGCTGCTCCCCATTCCGTCCGCATCATAGGGTTTAGGCTTCCGTATTTTTGACGATACTGAACCCACTGCTGGAACTCAAGGAAGCTAAGGCGTTCCTGCGCTTCTGAAATGGTACGTCCACCAATCCCGTTAAGGACTAGTTCGCACCAGATTTCGTCTTCTGCGCTGAGTCCGTCTTTCCCAGATCGTTAACTTCCTGAATAGCCACCAGCAAAGCCACTGTAAGATTGCCATCCAGTGCGCCACGTTCAGGATCAGCCTCGCCGGTCACATCAGCAACGGTAAACACCTGATGCCCGTCTTCATCACAGATTGATGCTGCAATACGACCAGCAACGCCATCAATCTTGCCAAGACCAGCGAGAACGTCAGACGTGGCAGTGTGATAACCCAGAGGGCGAACATAAGTTGTGGCAATATGTTCTTCCCCGTCAGCACCTTTCCATTTAATTTCTTTCTCAACAGGACGACCAGTAAAAGCACCTGTTTTTTTCAGCGTATCAAGAGTCAGTTTCATGTCTTTTTCCGGTATAAACATAAATGAGGCGGGGTATGATCCCCGCGTTTAATTAACTGCCTGGCTGTTCTTTCGGAATCCATGCCCCCTGGCCAGAGCGCTGGATGGTAGCAGACGTCTGCACGACGGTATTACCCTGGAAGTCAAACGGGAAGTCGGAAACATAACCTTTGAACACGTACCAGGTACGATCTGAAGGCAGAATCAGTCCATCAACAGCATCAGGGGAACTCCCCGTTGTTGGTTTAGACTCACCATCGGACCATCCGATCGCAAATGTCACATCACTCTGATCATTTGATTCAGCCATATTACTGAGCATCAGATGGCTGGCATTCTGTGGATCAGCGTTAAGCGTTGCCGTCGCCTGCCCCGGTGTACGCAGACCCTTTTTATATTTTCGGGTGTTGCGTTCACTGAGGCACGTATCATCAATCTGATCTGCAGGGCTGCCGCCTGGTGAGAATGCCGTAATACATTCAATTTCGCTCACGACACCATTCGCGAGCACAAAAAGTTGAGTGCCTTGAGTCACTACTGACATAGTCATCTCCGGATATAAAAACCGGCTTTTAGCCGGTGTGATGTGAGTGGTTTTAAGTTATCGGTTGACCAGCCAGTCAACGTCGAATGAATAACGGTATTTGAGGGTTGCAGAGTCTCTGCCCTGTGCATCCCAGCGGGTAATGTAAGCCTTGCGCTGAATGACATCGCGCAATGCTCTCGCCACAGCAAGAGCATCTTCATCGGTGTCGCCATACACATCCACCTGAATGGAATAACGGTCGATGTCAGGGTTCTGACTCAGGTAATTTTCAGGTTCACCGCCCACGTTCTGCCAGACCGCGTAGGGATACACAAGGTCATCATCATGCATGCCAAACGGATAAAGCCTGACCGGGTTGGCACCAAGTAGCTCTTTTACTTTCGGGTCTGTCGAACAGACGGAAAAAACTGGAGCAATCATGCTGTCGTTCCTTTTTTGTCGGCACGCCTAACTGCGCGATCGATAGCTTTTTCCATTTCTTCAGCGAAAACGCTGATTACTGCGGTATCAACACCATTCATCGCTGGTCGCAGTACAGGCTTTGCGGCGGCATGTTCGGTTCCAAATTCGAGAAAACGCCAGTACCAGGTATCGCCGCCAGGATTGCTTTTATCGCCCAGTGTTTTGAACGTTTTCCCAGCCCTGCCTTTCCTGACGTTAGCCTTTGTGTTTGCATACTGACTGGCGCCGCCCATTACCCCAACACGAAATGCCAGATCACCCGTCCTGCGGAATTTTTTGCTGCTGAAGCTGGCGACAATATTTTTATATATCGCCTCTTTGGTGAGGGGATCATCAACTCTGGCTGCGTTACTTCTGGCGCGATCCCTGATTATATTCGCAGCCTTACGCAGCGCAGAACGCCCGGCTTTATTTCTGGTAACGTCGGAAACAGCCTCCATTTTTCCAAGCAGTGATTCGAGGCCTGTAAGGTTTACTTCAACACTATCAGCCATCGTTTACCCCCTCAGAACAAGGAAGCGTCAGATATTCACGACCACTTTTCGGATCCGGGAGCACGCCCTCAATGTTGTATACTGAGCCACGAAAGAGAATACGGTGCTTTCGGGTAATACCGGCACGGTAACGAATCGTTATGCGCGTTGTTATTTCGCCCTGTGATGCCTGGGCCGCTATAAACTCCCGTGCTGATAAGGGGGATATTTCGGCCCAGATAGTTGCGACATCGCGCCAGGTATTAATTACGGCTCCCGTTGTAGGGTTCTGTTCTTTTACCGGCACCTGCAGGGTAACCCTGTGACGCAATTTCCCGGCTTGCATATCACCCCCTGGGTTTTTGACTCAAGTAAACGGGTCGCTCATCACCTAATGAAGTAGTATCAATTTCTTCATCTTCTGCCAGTGACTGGATAATGACATCACACAGAGCTGCGTTTGATTCAGCCAGGCGGCTTATCGCTTCCGTCTGTTCTCTCTGAGCTGCGGTTTGTTCCCGCAGCGCCGCTATTAGTTCCTTTACCAGTTGCTCGTTCATAAGCTATTTTCGCCCACTTTTTTATCCATTCGCGCCTCTGCGCGCACCCGGAACAGGTCATATTTACACTCCGTAAATTCGGTATGGCTGCAGCAAGGCTTCAACTGCAAACGGAACCTCTGCAACGGTCTGACCAACGACCACTGATTCTCTGTTGGCATACCAGTGACCTATCAGCAGTAACATGGCCGCTTTAACATCATCATTCAGTAGAATCGGGGCAGGGTCGTCTACGTAACCAGGGCTGTCTTCTTTTTCATAGAGCGTTCGCCGCGTCCATGTCTGAACGTAACGCGCCGCCGCGCCAGTGTATAAAGTCAACAAGGCATCATCACCGGTAAAGTCGGTATCAATGCGGCAGTGCTGTTTCACCACATTTTGATCAAGCATTTTTCTGACCTAAAAAAAGCGGCCCGCAGGCCGCAGTGTTTATCAGCTACCTGCGCCGGTGCTGAAGGAGCCATACACGAACGCTTCAGGGCGTTTGACGGCCAGCGCCAGACGTTCCTCGCAACGGATGGTGATCATGTTTTTCTCGAAATCGTCGGCGTTCTCCGTGGAGATAACCACGTTCGCATCTTCGCGGTCGAAGATTTGCGCGCCAGCGTTGAAAGCACCAGTCAGGAATTTACCCTGGAAGGCCGCCGCTTCCGTGGCTACAACCGGCAAGCCCCACAGAGTCGGACCAGTCAGCGCCGCAGGGTTCGCCAGAATGTAACGACCCAGGCTGTCTTTGGTCAGCTCGATCCGCGCCCAGTCAATGAAGTGAAGAACATGACCAGACGCCGGGAAGCGTGCCAGCTGTGCCTGCAACATTGCCAGACGCAGATCGTCAATCCCGCTCTGCTGTTCGACAGTGAACGCCGGATTGAAAGCTGACGCCTGAGGAACGATGCCGTGCAGATGAACGCCGGTACCATCACCGAAGAGAATTTCCTGCTCTTCTGCATACTTCAGTCCGTAGCGCATTTCGGCATCAACGGTGGACTGCAACTGTGCGAAGTCATCCAGGATCTGCTTTGAGGCTTTGAACAGGTGGGCGATGGTGCTGACGCCAGTGATTTTCGGCGTGAACTCAATTTCGCTGTATGGTTTCTGCGTATTTTCAGGAACCACTTTCGCGTTATTGGTAAAGCCTGTCTGCTGCACCCAGAAAATAGCTGAGGAGGACGTACGGCCTGGAGCAATCAGATCGCGGATGAACAGGCGCTGCTTCGGTGCCGTATCAATACCCGGCAGGCGCTGTGGCTCCACGACACCATCAGGCACATCCACCGAAGTCAGGGCGGCCTTGACCGGGATGCTGATGCGCTTACCGCCTTCCACGCTGGAAGCAAAGGTTTTCAGGGCTTCAGCGGAGATCACCTGGTGGCCAACGGACTCGATAACCTGTTTTGCGTTTGCCAGCGGCATCTGGGCGACATGTTGCTCCAGTTCGCCCATCGCTGCCTTCAGCGTTTTTTCTGCTTCGCGCAGGGCGTTGAACTCAGAAGCCATTTTATCGACGGCAGCTTTTGTTTCTTCTGACAGCCTGCCTGACTTCTGCGCCTCTTTGAGTGCGTCTTCTGCTTTCGCGTTGAATTTGCCGGTTGCCTCTTCAATGCTGGCAGTGACTTTTTTCAGAATTTCGTTTACTTCAGACATAAAGGGTCCTTATTTGACTAACGCCGCAAGAGCGCTTTCAAGTGAATTGAGGGTTTCAGGTTTGATATCTTCGGCAGCGCCCGGCGTACCGTCGTTGGTGGTGACAGCGCCAGGCATGCCACCGGATAAGGCTTTAATGAGTTTTCTGCGCTCAGAGCGCGGGGTGTTGGTTTTAGCCAGCAGCGCATCAAGTTTGCGAAGCGCGGCCGCGGGTGATTCATCGCCATCACTGACCGCATCCGCAGAAAGCAGGCTGTCTGCCAGCCCCTTCGCCACAGCGTCACTGCCACCGATATAACTCTCGGCATCCATCAGTTTCTGAACAGCTGCCATATCAAGGCCGGAACGCGCCGCGTAGATGTCTGCCATAGCGTTATCGAAGGGCTCCAGAGACTGTGCCAGTTCCGCAAAGTCATGGCGGTTACCCATCGCGTAGACCCAGCAGTTGTGGATCATCAGGAAGGCACCACGACCGATCTGAATATCATCCCCGGCCATCGCAATGACTGAGGCGGCGCTGGCGGCAATACCGAGCACCTTCACAGTTACACGGCCTTCGTATTCGCGGAGAAGGTTATAAATAGCCAGACCTTCGAACATGTCGCCGCCCGGGGAGTTGATATTCACCGTAACGTCGGCGCCATTCATCGCCCGAAGTGCACCGGCAATACGTTTAGCTGTTACCCCTTCGCCCCAATAGTCCTGTCCGATCACATCAAAAACAGAAATGCTGTTATCGTCGGTGGCCGCCGCTTTGATCCCGCCGTCCCAGCGGTCCAGTGCAGACGGTAATGTTTCACAGGTAACGCGCGCGCAGGGGCGACCCACCGGTGCTACCGGAAGTTGTTTTTTTCTCATCAGGAAAGTGCTCCTAAGCGGCCTGTTTCAGCGGAGATTGTTCAAAGGAAATATCGGGGAATACGTGGTTATGCAGCTCTCGCAGGGCCAGCGCCTGAACAGCAGGGTTGCTGCTTTCGAGATTTTTCAGTTGCGTCAGGTTGAGTTGAACGGTGTAAATATCGCCCCCTTCAATTGGCGGCATGTTCTCAAGACGACGAACGTCATTACGGGACATCCAGCCATTCTGAAGCGCGCTGGTATAGTATGCCGCGCGACCGGCACTATCGGCTCGCAGTAGACCTTCAACAGAGAATTCTGCAAACACTTCGTCATCGCTGTCGAGTAAGCACCGGCCAATTTCCTGCTCAATATTAACAAGCAGCGGTCGAAGAGTATGAGTCAGGAACTGCAGGTTCATACCCTCAAGACTGGATGCCCAACTGCTTTGTTTCGTGGTGTGGCCAACCATGAAAGGAGGTACACGAAACCAGCGGCAGATTTCCTCAATACTGAAAGATCGGCTTTCCAGCATCTGGGCATCTTCCGGATTCATGGTAACGCCCTGATACTTCAATCCACCTTCAAGTACCATGATTTTCCCGGCGTTTTTTGAACCGGTAAATGCAGCCATGTAGCTGCGAAGTCTTTCACGTTGTTCGTCACTCAGCGCATTATCAGCGGAGAGAAAACCTGAACTCTGAAGCCCCTGTTCAAATATCTTCGCAGCAGACTCCTCAACCGCCATTGCTGAACCGATCACATCCCGTCCGGTTTTCATCGGCATCATGCCGCAAACACCATCCAGACCGAACCCGCGAATGTGCATGATGTTTTTGACGGGAACGACGCGCTCGCTACCGTTTTCAGTGTATTTGTATTCCAGCGCCCCGGTAGTGAGACGTTTAACCACCATGTTCTGCGGCAGCAAAGGCACCAGCGAAACCATGCGATTTGCGATGAATTTCTTCTCAATGAAAGCGTTCCCGCGCAGGCAGATACTGGCGACCACCATCAACATAAAGCGTGATGGCGTCATTTCTGAATTGGGACGGCGGCACAGTATCGAATAGGCAGGGTGATCGGTTGCTGCTTTTCGTGAACCGTCAGGCTGTCGAACGTATATTTTCAGCGGAAGGGTTGAAATAGACTCGCTTAACAGCCTTACGCATGCCCACACTGCCGATAGCTGGATGGCTTTATCGGCCGTTACCACCTTTCCGCTGCTGCTGGTACCAAACCATTCCTCCCAGAATGTGCCGGTAGTGAGGCTGATAGGCACACCGAGCCAGTTAAGCAGAGCGCTTTTCACCCTGCCTGGCTGTTTGTTTTTTTTCATCAGAAACCTACCATGATGGGATTATTGAAGAATCCGGAAAGATCCTGCTGGTCGTTGCCACCGTTAACCAGAACGCGGCTCATTGCTGTGAACAATGCCGCCGGACCATCAATCTTGGCCTCTGGTGTGGATTTATTCGGGAAAATGTTCTCGTTCCGGTCAGGTTTTACGGTTACGTTGGACATCATCCAGTTCATTACCGGGTGATCGCTGTGATGGAAGCGGCCACCGTATACCAGCGCTTCGACCTCTTTCATCGCCTCAGAGAAATTGCGAACCGTCTGCGGTACTTCCACCAGCGGCAGCCCTTCTTCTGCCAGCGCAAGGCTGAACTGCGTCGCACTCCAGGGGTCGAAGCCAATTTCTTTCAGACTCTCGCCGGCAACCCACACCTGCAACTCTTCCTTAATCTGAGCATGGTCGATTACATCCCCGTCGGTAAGGATCAGCTTGTCCATCTCGGCCCACTTACGATAGAGCTCTGCCATCTGGCGTGAACACTTCTCAAGGCGCCCCTCCGGGAGCCAGAATTTAAAATCTGCATGAACGTGACCACCTGGCGCGCGCCAGACTTTAGCGGCCGCACAGATATCAATTTTGTTTGAGAGGTCAACGCCCACCCAGGAGGGATAGGTTTTAAGTTCATGCTGCGGAGCGATAAACTCGCATTTCTCCCATTTCATCATGTCCATCCAGGCCGACTCAGCAGTAACCCAGATATTCATGTGTTTGGTGAAAAAGTTAATCCTGGCCGAAACCTGCTCTTTCGCCTTTTTAGCCAGGCGGCGCAGGTCATCCCAGCGCTTACAGATACCCAGCCCCGGATTCGCCTTCTGCCAGACTTTTTCATCAAAGGGATCGTCACCTTCGTCTAAGGTGTAGATGATGGCAAAAAACGTATCGTCTTTAACCAGGCCGCGCAGCACCTTGATGGCGTAATCGCGCAGTTCATAGCAGATGCCTTCTTTGTTAAAGCCGGCTGTGGTGATACCAAAAAGCAGTGATTGCAGGCGCGCGCCGGTGGCCGTCTCCAGAACGTCCCAGACGTCACGGGTTTTATGAGCATGCAGCTCGTCGACGATGGCGCAGTGTATGTTCAGGCCGTCGAGGTTGTTCGCATCTGATGATAAAGGCTCGAATTTGGAGGCCGTTTGCTCCTGGTAGATAGCGAGCTTGTTGAATTCGAAGATCCGGCCAAGAGTGGCTTTCGCCTTCTTGACCATATTCTTCGCGTCTTCAAAAACAATTCGCGCCTGGTCACGGGTGGTGGCAGCGGAATAAACCTCCGCCCCGCCCTCGCCGTCAGCGCCAGCCATATAGAGACCCACACCGGAGCAAAGTGTTGATTTGGCATTTTTACGGGCCACCTCAACATCTGCTGTACGGAAACGCCGAACCATCACCGGCCGACCGCTGCCGTCGTTACGCAGGACGGTTTCCCCCGTCTCTTCGTTAACCAGCGGGATAACAAAACCAAAAATATTAATCAGGATGAAAACATGCCAGTCCATCAGTTCAATAGGCTGGCCAGCCAGCGCGCCTTTGACGTGAGGAACAAAATTATAGAAATTCAGGATGTGCTGCGCGCGCGGCTCACTGAAGAAAATACCGCGCTCTTCGCCGTGTGCCAAATCGTCAAGAAAACGCTGACAGGCAAGGCGCACATATTCACAGGCAATAATTTCCCCCGCCACCACCCTCTCGGCGTAGCGGATGCCATCTGCAACCTTAGCCATTAATCCCTCGCTTTCATAAACTCGGCCAGCGGGTCAACCGCATCAGGACCTTTTGCATTCACTTTAGAGCGGCTTGCTGGCGTCATGCCGAACTCACCGAGCATGGCGCGCAGACGTTTCCAGGCATCAGCTTTCATGATGGCTGCCGGGTGAGCTTTGATCATCACATCACCGCTCTGCGTTTCGGTCCGGTAGGTGTATCCCTCAATTTCGAGCGTGTCGCAGTGGTGCCTGTATTCGGTATATGCCTCAACCAGCAACTCAAGAGCTCTGGCATCCAGTTGAGACATCACACCAATCGCATCTAGCTCTTCAGCCATCCGCTTGAACCAGTACTTCCCCTGTTTGTCGAAATGCTTCGGCGTTGGGGGTACCCCTGCAGCGGGTTTTGGTTCGTTCTCATTTATCGGGCGTTTTGATGGGTTACCCCTCACCAAACGTAGATGTGTCGGGGTTTTCGGTGGTCCAGACATAATCGAAAACTCCTATTAATCATCGAATGGGGGACCCCATAAAAAAGTTTTCTAACCTGCGGCGATGTGAAAAAAGGTTAGGCGGCGGTCCTTTGGCGCGTCGTTCCTGAACTTTCAACCCGCCCTCCCCCTCGGTCTACTCAAATGAGAATTGATGTCATTTGAATCTTTCAACCGCTGTCTTCGCCCTGTGGCAAGGCTTGCAGAGGCTTTCGAGGTTGGACAGGTCATCGGCCCCCCCATTTGCTTTGGCGGTGATGTGGTCCACCGTCTCTGCGGGTGTATACCTTCCATTTCGCAGGCATTCCTGACAAAGGTGTTTATCTCTGTCGAGAACGATTGGGCGCAGCCTGTCCCACTTGCTGCCATAACCTCGCTGATGCCTGCTCTGTCCTCGCTGATGCTGCTGCCAGCCTTCGTTAAGGTGCTTGGGACAATAGCCTGAGCGATCTGTGGTTGTGCAAGGGCAGCCACGCTTGCGGCATGCTCTCGGTATTAACGCAGGCATCAGGCTAACCTCCACGCCCGGCGGCGTTCTGTTCGTGGCGATGAATCAGGGTGACGCTCCACCGGTTCGCCGTCAGCATGGTCCACCAGCGAGTAACACGGATAAACCACAGCGCCGCCATAGGCATCACCAACGGCATAATCGGCAGGCTTGCTGCTGTCCCATCGAGACAACACGCGCTCAATATGCTGATGCGGTACGCTATAGCAAACCCCGTGTATCAGTCGCGGCAACATGATGAAGTCTGCCCGAGTCTTATCAGCAACTATCAGCCGTTCGGCTATTTGCATTTGATATTGAGGTGGGCGGCCTGTGCCCAGGTAGAAACTCACCAGCGTTTCCGGGAAGCGGTTAAGCCATTCACTAACCCGCTCAACGAAATTTGAAACGGGCAACGCGTCATCTTCGATAATTACTACCCGGCAATCCTGCCATGATGCCCATTCAAGCGCGCGGCGATGATTCCAGTTTGCGCCATGGTCTCCGCTATCAATCAGCAGTACATCACCGAGAAGTTCAGCAAGACGCGATACCTGCTTATATCGGGAATGGTGTCCGATAACTGCAAACTTCACTTGTGTTTCCACCACGCTAACTCCTTACCGAAACCGTCCGTTTTAAAGATGGTATGCACCAGAGGGCCCGTAACGATTCGATTACCGAATGACTTTGCAGCCATTCCGAAAGCGCCCATATCCACCAGCGTGGCGGGAGCTGCTTCCATCTTCCAGAAGCGGTGGCTTTCAATAAGGTAATGCTGACGGATGATCCGGTGGGCGAACTCCATTACATCTTCACGGCAGCCACCAATCAGGCCAGCATTAAGCAGTTGCTCATCCCGGTGCAGTTCGAAGAACACGCTATAAGCTTTGCCGTGGTGATTGTCCTTCATCCATTCGTCAAAGTAGGTTTTGTGCTCAGAGCCAACGTAAATTTTACCCGGCGCCATCTCTGCCCAAGGCTCACGCAGCATTTCAACGTCTGTCCCGTCAGTACACCAGACAAGATGGTATTCAGGGTGGGCACGAAGATACTGATAGATGTGAAGCCAGCGAGCAAAGTAGGGGCTCATACCCAACGGCGGGACTTCAAACAGACCAGCGCCAGTTGGCGACTCTTTTAATTCGTCAGCCAGGACAATCGGCAGCGCGCCGGATATTGAATCTGCCCAAGCCTGAAGAGCCTGCGGGTCGGGTTTCATCTTCCTGCCTCGCTGTGGGTCTGGCTGGCTTGTGAGCAGCGTCGTAATCACTAGATTTGGATTTCTGCTGTACGAGGCAAAGCCTGTATAACCGCTGTCGCGTCGGGCGTTGAAGATGCCAACGTTTCTTTTTACCAGTGCCTCTCGGTCAGGCCGTGGTATTGAGCGCGCGCCCTCTTCGTACTCGTCCATTGAGTGAATCAGCTTTTCAGAGCCAATTACATCAGCGAACGCCCACGACGTTAAACCAGCGTTGTGTATCCGAAGCGCCAGATCGGGATGCTCGTACATGCCGCGACCGTATACCGGATCGAATCCGCCAACCTTCTCGATGGCGCTGCGGTGGTAATAAAGCATCACCCCGCGCTGACCAGTGTAAGCAACATGCTTATCATCACGGTACAGCTCCGCCATGTCGTTCAGCTTATTGCAACCGGCCAGATCCAGAAACTGGTAAGCCAGGTGCGGCTCTGGTGATTCGATGTAGGGAAGATGCCAGTTATCGGCGATGGGCCAGGCATCATCATCCCATAAAAACAGATGCTCGCACCCGACATCCATCAGGGCTGACAGGCTGGCGTTCTTCGAGGCAACAATGCCGAGTGATGTTTCATGCCGAAGCAGTTGCACGCCGACTGGCACTACCGATGCAGGTTTTGAGCCATCATCGATCACGACCACCAGCGCACCAGATGGAAGATGCTTCATGTGCTGCTCAATGGCTCGCTTAAGCACTTCATGACGATTATGGGTTGTGATTGCTATCCCAATACGTACCTTGTTATCGCCTTCTGGTATAAAACGTACCCCGTTTATCAATACTTCCATGCACCACCACCACACAGATTGTGCTTAGCAAGAAAATCATTCACTACATCACCTAGCTCTTCTGCTTGCTCAACTGTCAATTGCTTTTCTGGATGGATTACAAAATGGAATTCGTTAGAAGCACTTGGGTTGTCTAAATCAATTCGTGGTTGATTTTCGGAATGTTCATTGCTGAGATTAAATGTCGCAATTACTTTCGGCATTTCGTTTGGCGCAGTTTCTACCACCGTTGAAACCTGACCATCAATAAGCAAGCCACCTACTGCTATTCCATACCCGAAGAAACGATCACCGCGATACAATTTTGCGAGCTGATACTTCATGTGCGTTTCCTTTTAGACGTGAGCCTGTCGCACGGCAATGCCGCCCGAGAGGTAAACGCAACCTAACGGCATCACCCAGGCTCACTACTGAAAGACTCTCTTTGATGTGCGCGTGCGATGCGCATAAAAAAGCCCCGCATAAGCGAGGCTTTATAAAAATACAAATTACTCAGGTGCTGGCGTCATTTTTTTATATTTTCAAATGTTGCTTCGACCATTTGTTTACCAAAATCACCCATATCTTTATACATTAAACGTAAAAATTGGATTGTGTTGGCCGCTGGCCCCTCTAAAGACCATTTACATGACTCAAATTTGCAACCTACTAACCCAAATGGAGCTGTCCCGCGAAAACGAATAATGCAATTCTGAAAAGTGCATTCTTCATAATGCGCACCATCAAGGTCCATTGTTGTATTTTTGAACGTGCCAGATATGAATGTCCTCATGACAAATCAAACCCCTGTGTTGGATCGGTACCCACTACTACGTTGTTATCCATTTTCCCATTAGCTCTCATGAAGCTTTGGTCATCCTTATAATCGCTTGGGGCATAAAGCACAACGTGATTAAAGTTTAGCGTTATGAAGAAAAGAACCACTAAAGCAGCCGGGAACAGCATCAAAAACCATATGTATGTTGCTTGTTGCCCCTCTTCCAAGAATGGAAGAACAAAGTTAGCTGAAACCTCAACTATCCCTGCGAAGATACCAATAATTGTTAGCGGGTTTTTTATGTGATTTATTGCTGACACGCTTTACCCCTCATTTTTATCCATGTAAGGAGTATATCAATAACTGTGCGCAAGAGCATTATCACAGGCACTCAGTGAATGCCTGCTGTAATGCCAATCCAGTCGAGCTTAAGTGTTTAGTTGATTCAGAGTATTCAAGCAGTCTAGTGTACTAGACTGCTGCTTCTACATGCTGTGCAAGCTTTAGGCACTACACTAGGAGATGGCAACTCGTGACTATCTCCACATATAAAGCCTAGGAGATAAAATGAACCACCAAACCGCGCTCGAACTTGTACTTGCATACGCTCCACATATTGAGAAAATCATTGATGTAATATGTTTTTGGATAACCCTTGAACTTACTAAACGCTACAGCAACAAAACCTTCAAGTGAATGTCACCCCGAGTTTCGCTAGTGCTTCGATCTTTTGCTGAATGCGTCTATCCAGTTCGGTCACTGCCTGCGGGCGTATGGCATCAAGAAAGGCATTATCCTGATAAGTAGACTGGATTGTCACCCCAAGCCCGGCACCGCTTTCCAGTATGCCTTTCTGTCGCTGTAGCTCTTTCATCTCGTTATAGATGTAATGCGCGTTATTTAAGTTCTCTACGTTCACGACCAGGCTCCTTCATGCAGTTAGCCTGCACTGATTTGTTGTGCGCCAATATGTCCCGCTTCGTCTGCTTATCCAGCACGGCAATATCGTGCTCTGTGAGGTAGATAATATTCACCCAGTCACAGGCCGTGTCCGTTACTTCAGGTTTTGCGGGTAAAGTTTTCGCGCAACTCACGGTCAACATCGTCATCAGGAAGATGATTAACAGTCTGCTGTACATTCCTGGCTCCTTTTGTTGTCTCTACCCGGCGTTCGGCTACCGCTTCAGTAGCTGCTGCGCGTTCTTCAGTGCGTTGCTGGTCGGCTTTCGCTTCAGCTTTGCTGGTGCCGCGCGAATGGCCTAATCCAAATGCAGCGGCTATGGCAGCTAAAACAGCTGCAAGGAGTCCGATAATCATCTCAAGCGTCATATAACCACCCGCTCCTTTACCCAGCCATAAACAAACGTCTCGTTCGCGCTGCGCTGTTCTGCCAGCTCAAGATAACGTTGACCCTGGCTGCAATTCAGAGCCCGGAGCATTACCAGCTCTCCTTCTTTCCCGCGTCGAGATAGGTAACTTTTTAGCGCACTGATAGTTCGCGGACCTATAAAACCATCCGCAATCAGTTCGGGATAGAGCGAGCCCTGAATGTTGAATACGTTCAGCCAGCGCTGAAACCACTTGGTCTGAACCGATGGCCCCATGTTTACGCCCGTGTCGCAGAGTTCAGCTGCGATAGCTGATGACACTTCAGAAACAAGGTCGAATCGCGGGCCTGTCCAGTAGTCAGCCGTCAGAATATCCAGCGCCTGCTGGCGGGTGAGGTCGCGCATATCGCCTACATACCCATGTGCCCTCGCCGTCGCCTGAGTGATACCCCAATTCGTTGGGCCGCCTTTATCGTCGGGATGGTTAACATAGCCGCCCTCTTTGCCAAGGATGGCATTGAAGATATCGTCTTTAGTCATTAGTGTCTCAGATGATCAACCAAGCGCGCCACGTTGCCTCTGACGGCGACCAGCACGGACAGGAAAATAATGTTGGCCCCGATAGTGGCCCACGATGAATAAGGATATATACCGCACAGATATGCCAGCGGAACGGCGCTGTAGATGACCGTAAGCAGCCACGCTAAGCGAGATATCCACGGTCGATGGCGAGAATCCCCGCGACGGTAAAACATCAGGGTCAGCACTACCCCAGCGCAAAGCAGTGCGTTAATTGTTGCCGATGGGTCATTTAGTACCACCTGAACCTCCCCGGCGCGTTATCAGCGCCACCAGCGAGCCGACATCCTGGTTGTTCAGGAACGTCAGGATTTTGACGGCTAAAGCAGAAACGATTACGGCGCCAATGGCATCCAGTGGTTTATCACTGTAACCAGTAACCTGAGCGAGCTTTGACCCCACCAGCCCGGAACAAAGGATCCCCGCGATATACGACACCAGAAAATATGCCAGACGGCGCGCTGCACTCAGGTCTGCAGTGGTCGCAATGTAAAATACAGCTCCGGCAAACGCGCCAAACACTACGCCGTAATCGGTTCCGGACAGAAATCCATATACGCTGGCCCCCGTCAGGACACCACCAGCCAGCCCAGTACCGGAAATCGGATCGGACATTTAGCCCCCTCTTAATTGCTGTGAGTCCTCTCATAAAAAATTGAGGGGATTGTTTTCTTTTTCTACGGAAAAGTTCAAAATTCATTTTTACTTAATAACACATACTAACTTATGAAAAGGTTGGCACCTTGCTTTACAAATACATAAAATCTGAACATGCAGAAATGTTCTTTGCAAATGGTACACTGAGGATCGGCACCCTTTATGATTTCAAAAAAAATGAGGCTTTTAATAAAGCCATCGGAGATAATAAGGAAGGTTCTCATTTCCCATTTATGGATACTGACCAAACTCTCCATGCTGATCAAATGACTGATTCGCAATCAGCTTTTCTAGCAGGTTTTATAAGCATGGGAGCTGGATCAGCTATAACTGGTATAAAGCTAGTCCAAGAAATAACTTCTGAAGATTTCTATATTTTCTGCATGACAACGGAGCCAAGTAGGAAAGCAATGGAAGAGTTTAATTGCGACAAATGTATAGAGATTTTAAATCCTAATTCATTCATCAGCGCATTGACACGTAAGATAAAAAGAACTGCAGGTGATTTGGCATGGCAGGGAGAAATCACTTATATGGATAAAGAATACTCTTATTTGACTGAGACTAAGTTACACCCTGCTCAAACAAAAGATATTGAGTACTCTTATCAAAAAGAGTATAGAGCCATTTGGCGCAGGAGAAATAGTACACCTAATGATATCACCCTGAGTCCTTTTTTTATTAAGGCTCCGAAAGCTATAAAGCATTGCAGGCTAATAAAACTATAAAAAAACCCGCAACTAAGCGGGTTCTTTTTTGCTTTGCAGCTCAATTCGCTTTAACGTCCCGAGCTTATCACAATTTAAGCACTTTCCGCGCAATTATTCAAGTAGAATCTGTCGCTATTTGTGCCGAATGCGTCACACATTGGCTTGTATAGCATCGATTCTGCTACATTTAGCCAAACATCAATCCGGCTTTCACAGGTTCGCAAACACCATTCAGGATGTTTTTCATTTAAGTCTCTGGCCATCGCT
Source organism: Citrobacter portucalensis (assembly GCF_002042885.1). Lineage (GTDB taxonomy): Bacteria > Pseudomonadota > Gammaproteobacteria > Enterobacterales > Enterobacteriaceae > Citrobacter > Citrobacter portucalensis. Next base: position 32,337 of record NZ_MVFY01000007.1, on the reverse strand, counting down.
TTTTTGCTCAGGCGCTTGATATAACGATCTTCAATAAGAGCGTATAACTTCTTATGCCCTGACTGCACAAGGACACCGCTGAGTACAGCGTTGATGGCCAGCGCTTCTTCATCGGTACAGAACGCCAGGCCGCTTTTATTATTACCTTCCTGAATCTCTTTGAAGAACGCTTCAAGTTCTGGTTTGCTGATACCTGCTTTCTTCATCCGGCGTAGCGCTTCGTTAATTGCCGTTTTGGTGATTTTCCCGGATGCAAGAAGCTGGTTAAACATGTTCCCACCACTACCACCGCCGATATAAGACCAGCGGCCCCACATGCGCAACTTACCCTGTATCCAGATGCTTTCCAGAGTACAAAGACGAACCATTTCACCAGATTTACCAACTTCAGAAGGATTAATCATTTAGCGTTCTCCACTTACGCCAGTACGCCGATTGCCAGCGCACGATCTATAACCCGAAACACGAGGACCAGCTGGTCACCGTATTTCGATTCAAATGCCACAGGATCAGCATGCAACTCGTCGTGATGCTCTCTGCACAGAGGAATCACAAACAGGTCGTGTGCCTTTGTACCCATTCCCCCCTGCCCGTGGCCAATCAGGTGGTGTGGGTCGTCAGCTTGCTTGTTACAGCAGACGCACGGCTGGGCCTTAACCCATCTCGTGTATTTCTCATTCACCCAGCGGCGACGCTTGGGTTTAAGCATGAAGGATTCCGGCGTTTCCGGATCTACCTTCATCGCCACTATCTTTTTCGCTTTCTCCTGTACCAGTTGTTGAGCGGGTAATGTTGGAACAATATCGCTTTCACGTGTTACCGACTGGTTAGTATCTTCGTTCAGACGAAGGGCTTTATGGGCTACGGCTTCAGGTATCTCGTCAGCCAGGTCGTTCCTGACCATCCACCAGCAAAACTCCGGCAGCGTCAGTATGTGGTCCTCACTGAAACCTAATTGGCCGTTTACAACCTTCAGTAGCCAGGATACCAGGTTTTCACGGGCTATACCCGCCAGACCGTCAGTGAACTGATCACGAATTTTTAAGTCACAGCCCCAGCACGTGCGGATTGAGCCAGGCGCATGCCGGGTGATGGTGTAGTTGCGATCATGCCACTCGCTGTGTGGGTACTGACATTCCAGTTTTCTTTCGAGCCAGGCATCCAGTGAATTCAGTCCACCAGCACGATATATGACCTTCTGATTTTCGAAGACATCACGCATCAACGGATCGTTCTGAAGCTCCTGAGCAGTATCCGGCAGCATGCCAGACGGTAACTCAGCCATTGACTCTGTTTGTGGCTCGATAAGAACACGCCCACGTCTGAACAGATGCATCAGTTCACTGCCTGGGCGAAATATCACTACCCCGGTCATCGGTGCCACTTCAGGTGTCAGTAATGCCCTCACGCTACCTGCCCCTTAGCAATATGCTCTGCCCACAGGCCGCCAATCCAGCGAACACCCTTGGCGGTGAAGCGGGACTGATTAAACGCGTAATTTGTCTGGTTTGTCGTTCCTGTCTTCACCTCGAAGCGTCCTGCCTCGATATGCTTGCTCTTTGGCGTGAGAACACGGTTAAGCCGGTACATTATGCCGTTCTCAATCAGGAACATCGCAAACTCCGGCTCTTTGGCGTTAAGCAGCTTGGCGACCTGTCGAAAAGTCATTGACCCAGTAGCCGTAACATAACGATCAACGAACTCGGCCTTCGGTGCTGCAACTGCCAGTTCTTCACTCAGGCGCTGTTTCTGCTCTGCCAGATCAGCAGCAAGGCGCAGGGCCTCGGGGAGTGACCGGGGGACAATCATTCCACCGTTGCTCTCCAGTTCCTGCCAGCGGTCAACAAGTCGGGCGGTAAACTCCGGCGATAATTGAGCAACGATTACATAGCTGTCTCGTTTGTTCACTTCATAGTGATGGTAGGTCTGCCCGTTCTGGGGGTGGGTGTACTGCAATGCAGCATACCCTCCAATCACACCGGAATTCATAAGGCGCTCTATCGTTACGCAGACATTGCTATGCCGGGAATCAACCAGTTTCGCAATCTCGCGGCTGGACATGGTGATCTGCTGTCCCGTTGTTACGGCATGGTGGGTAGGACACGTTACGGTTATGCTCATCTGTTGCATGCTTTATCTCCACTTATCAGGCGGCTGCACCCGCCATTGGTACATGTTTAGTGATCGATATTTCTACCCGACCACCAGGTACTTTCGGTCCCCACTCCACCAGCATACGTCGCACCTGACTGTCGTCCTCCCAGATGCCTGCATGTGTAAGCGCGTCAAACAGCGCTTTGTTGTAGTTGTCTATGTCGCGGCGGCGTTCATCGGGTGGATAGAGAACAATCTCTACTGATGCCAGTGATGATGACGGCTTAGGGAGAATGCGAAGTTGCTCAACAATTGCAACGCATGCTGCGCTCTGATACGCCCTGCCTTTGGCACTGATGAGATGGCGGCCAGCCAGCGGCCCCTTGTTAGGAGCACGCCAGTAGGTGTTCACGCTGGGTGGAAATGGGAGTACCAGTTTCATCATGATTCCACTCCAAATCTCCCGTTCATGCGCCCTATTTTTCCTACGAATTGCAGCAGGGTTACTCCCAGCGGCCTTATCTTCTCGTGATGTTTCTTCAGGATCGGTGGTACTGTCTCGTTCCAGTTAGGCTTGGGCTTCACCTTCATTGCTTTCCTAATCTCGTCACTACAGCGTTTAGCCTGAGCCTGAATAGCGTTCTCGGTTTCCTGGTTCATGCGCCTTCTCCTTTTGCCCAGTCGATATGCATTACGCTACCTGGAATCAGATGCAGATCTGGTTTGACAGACTGGTTTCCCCAGTGGTGCCAGCCGGGAGCAGCGCAGCGGCTGAACAACTCAATGCGTGATACATCGCCATATAACTGCTCCAGACGGTAACGAGCTTCTGCTGGCTTCTGGCTGTGCTCGCCAAGTGGGCTGTAGATAACCTGTTTTATGCTGGCGTTCTGACGCTCAAGACCTTTCCCTCTGGTGGCAATTAGCAGATCCTCGGTATTGGCGCGGGTATGGTTACCACCGTTCATTCGGGTCTGAGCGTTCAGCAGGTCGAGGAAGTCGTAAAAGTCCTCTACTCCACCAGCCTGAAGTGCTTTATTGATATGCTGTTCTGCCAGTGAGTTAAACTTCACCCAGGTGAATCCCTTCATGGTCCGAACCTTAAAACCCCATGCCTCAGCAAGTTCGATCGCTTCACGGGTATGTGTACCGGTGAACCACATGGCCAGAACGGAATCTTCCGCAGCAAGCTCCCAGACAGGCAGGCGTTTTATGTCGATGAGTTTCATCGTGCCGTAATGGTTTTCCGCTGCACCATTGCTGATGGTGTTTCCGTATTCCCACGGAGGATCGGCGTAAATCAGTGAGTAGCCCATTAACGACCTCCCGAAAATCGACCAGCCAGATAACATCCGTCTTCGGCAATAACTGCTGGCTTAGCCAGGCCAAGACAGCGCTGACGTTCCGCCAGAATAGCCGCTCTCTCTGATTCAATGGCTGATGCGCTGAACGCCTCCATGTAAATCGTCGCGGCACGATGAAAGAGGCCTTTCGACTCCAGACCTTTCGCCGTTTCCATCAGGGCGCTGACTTCAGGAGTTGGTTCAAACACTTCGAAGTGGCAATCTGCTGGCGGTTCCGCGTAGTAACGGAATTGGCGCCCGTCGCGTTTACGCGTGGCCAGCCCAGAACCATGCAGGCGGCAAACGGCGAGTTGGAGCCTGTCCTGGCTGAACTGGGTCAGACCTTCGATGATGTCTCTGGTCGTGGAGCCGGGATTCATGGCAATAAACATCTGGACCGTTTTCAGAATGCTCATCGTTACCCCCTGAACCCTGGTGGAATAGCGCTGTAATCAGTGTTCTTAAAGCTGGGTTTGAAGATGCCATCTTCACGGGCCCATTCGCCATTCACTCGTTCTGGTCGGCCAGCTTTGTCCCAGTTATTTGCAGACTTGAGATATCCCGGGAACTTGGTCGGCTGGAAAAGCGTCTGTGGTCGCAGGTAGTCAGACATCTTCAGGTCATCACCCCACTTCGCGTTGCAGTAATCCACCACCAGCGACAACTCATCAACGGTGAACCCTTCGCCGATACGTGCACGGATGTTTTGCAGAGACGTGGTTGAAACCTGGTAGCGTGAGTTCGTGACCTGGTTCAGGTGAACCAAAACCTGTTTAGCCTGATCAGTAATCAACACATCTCGGTCTGGTTGCACCGCAACCGGACAAGAGTCTTTACCTGTAATCTCTGTAGTACTCTCTGTTGTATTCTCTGTAGGATCATCAGTGCATTTTGACCTGATGACATCGGTTCGTTTTGACCTGATGGAGCGTGTCACTTTGACTTCTTCCATCGTGTCATTTTGACCTGATGGAACAGTGCATTTTGACCTCTTCGATTCTGTCACTTTTACTTCATCTAAAAGCTCGCTTTCATAGTTGATCGTGTAGAAGTTGGTCATGTCGCGTTGAGACTTGTTCAGCTGCTCAATTTTGAGCACGCCGAGTGTCTTCAGGCGGGTGAAGGTACGCTTCAGGGTCGACTCAGACCAGAACGGGAACTGCTCCAGCCACTGTTCAGTCGTGTTGTAAATCCAGCGAACACCGCCGCGTTCCATGCCAGACGCTGTTTCTTTCAGCCAGTAGTTAATCTGCTGCAGAGCAATCGCCTCATTCAGGCCAATGCTGTATGCAAGGTCAGGATTTATTACTATGGGCCGGGATGTCATTAACAGGCTCATTCTGATCCTCTATTTCCCTGAATTTACGCTGAAACTGTTCGAGAGGACTGAAGCATTCATGCTCGTATCCGTCGCGCAGGTATATAACCCGTTGAGTTTCTGGCTCCCACCGGATAACCCTGACTGGGACGCCGTAGCTGTCTTTGAACCGTCTGTTGAGTGCTCGCATTCGACCTTCTCCGCCTGGCCGTTGAAATCACCTACAACCCAATCGGCAAACTGGTAGCAGACAGGCTCAAAGCATCCGGATACCATTACCCCATACACGAACTGCGCCGGACCTTTTCCACCCGGCATCGGTCGAGCAATAAGTTGCGACCTGCGGTACTGTGTTGTTACACTGTTCATGCGTTAGTTTCTCCACTGAATACGACACGCCACGACGCCAGGAGCTGCACACTCGCTGGCGTCACTTCTTTTGACGGCGGCTGAATAAGGCCACAATCGCGCGGATTTCTTCTTCACGCGCTGCCAGATGACGGCGGTGATGTTCCTGAATCTCTTCAGCTTCATGCTTTTCAATCACTCCATCCTCAAGCGCCTTCTGGATAATCTGATCAACCTGCCCTCTTGCAGCTGCTGTGCGCATTGCACGGCTGAATAAGTCAACACGGTCCAGATCTTCCAGGCTTGGTACGTCCACCAGCAGTGCGCCGCGACGCTTGGCAAAGTAGTCGGCAACGAATGACGTGTTGGAAATGTCCTCCATCGCTTCCAGCTCAGTTACTTCAAAGAACCGGCATCCGTTTTTCTCGTACAGGTTGTTGTTGAACTGGGTTTCTGACATGCCCAACGCACCAGCCATAGCCTGACGGCCTCCGGGGTAGGCCTTACACATCGCTTTCACTACTTCTTTCAGTGTTTGCTCTACCATCTTGTTTTTCCTTTGGTAGTTACTAAGTGCGTGATCATCAGTTACGGTGTTACTGCAACGTCTGGATCGGCGGGTTTATATTTATTTGGAAAAGGTCTAACTTCTTCAGCCTCGATTTTCCCGTCTTCCTTAACCAGGATGTTCACTCTTCGGTTACGCTTCAGAGCTTTACTGATGGCGCTTTGGTAAACCCCAAGAGCCTCAGCTGTTTTGGCCTGGCCGTTTTCCAAAACATATTCAGATAGCGGAATAATTTTCATTAGATTTCCTCGTGGATGCACACAAGGAGTATCACTGTTAGTGATAATATTGTCAACACTAGCGGTGATTGGTAAATATGCCGTGCGGTGATAAATTATGAGAATGAAAAAGAAACCTTTGACCGCCGAACAATTGGCTGACGCCAGTAGGCTTAAAGCCATTTTTGAGTCCAAGAAGAAATCTCTTGGGCTCTCTCAGGAGACGCTGGCTGAACAGATGGGTATGGGTCAGAGTGGCGTTGCACAACTGCTTAATGGGACCAACGCAATTAATGCAACTCATGCAGCTCAGTTCGCTAAAATTCTGGGTGTGAAAGTTGACGACTTCAGCCCATCGCTTGCAGCTGAAATATCAGCAATGTTTGAAGCTATCGCAAACGGGAAAAACCATTCTTCAGTTTATGAATACCCACTACTAACCGAAGTTCAGGCTGGATCCTTCTGTCCTGTAAGTTCTTACACTGAGCGAGATGCAAAGGAATGGGTTTCCACTACAGTTAAAGCCAGTGATTCAGCTTTTTGGCTTGAAGTTTCTGGACACTCAATGACAGCACCACCTGGTGTAAAGCCAAGCTTTCCTGAGGGTATGCTAATCCTCATAGACCCAGAACAGGATGTTGAGGCCGGTGATTTTTGCGTTGCTGGTATTTTTAACGATTCAGAAGTGACATTTAAGAGATTCGTTCGTGAGGATGGAAGGCCGTGGCTTGAACCACTCAATCCAAGCCCTCGATACCAAGCAATTGAATGTAATGAACATTGCAGGATAATAGGTAAGGTTGTTAAGGCCCAATGGCCTGAAAATATCTTCGAATAAGGAGCCAATCGGCTCCTTTTTTTTGCATCTTTTTTCACTTTAATAATCATGAAGTTAACACTTTTAGTGATAATTTTATCACTAGAGGTGTTGACCATTTAATCACTATTGGTGATACTCATTATGCACCGCAGTGATACATTCTTAATTACAAGGAGACAGCAGTTTCAGTCAGTCACGGTAAGCATCTCGCAGGGTTCTTACCGGGACTGGAAGAGTTACCACTTGGAGACGGTCCTTTTAAATGTCCTGGACAGTGGCGCTTTGGTCGCGATAACAACCACTCCAGTTGATCCTGGGAGTTATCAGGTCAGTGAGATGCCAGCACTCTCGACGGCAGTGACAGCCGGAAGTAGACGGCGAAGCCCAGACGATATCTGAGTGGCTTTAAAAACAGATGGGAGTCGGTGGAATCCCGAAAAATGGGTTTCATGTACCGAATGAACACATGATGACGCGGGGAAAGAACCGTGACAGGAGGGAAGTAGACCCCACGAACACAACATGAAAGCGCACTCCTTTACTTACCAGTTATGGGTGACAGGTGTGAAACAGGTGGAGTGCGCTTCCAGTTGTGGCATGAGCTCAGTTGGATAGAGCAACGGCCTTCTAAGCCGTGGGTCGCAGGTTCGAATCCTGCATGCTGCACCAGAATCACGTAGCCAGCGTGGTACCAGGAAGTAAGAAAGCTGTGTGGAGTCTTGGCGGTACCAGTACCAACCTTTGAAGTCCCTGGTACCGCCCTTTTTACTCAACTGAAAGCGCGTTCTGTCCCTTGTCATTAAGTGCCAGTTCGTTAAATCCAAAACTAGCGGAACGCGCTTTCAATTGAGTGGAGAAACTAACCGGCGATTGCAGTCGCCCGTTTCACTAAGTGCCTCTTCATGGGGCATTTACTGAAACGAAACCAAAATTTTTATTCGCCTTTTGGCGAGGGATTCGTGCAACCAAAATTCAGCGCCGTGCAGGGCGCATATAACACGGAGAAACTAACCATGACGACCACACAGAACGTCACTGAGTTACAACCACGTATGACCAGAGAGCAACTGATCGATGCTGCCCGTAAAGCGGCCCCTCTCCTTCCTGTTGCTTACAGCGGGATCATGACAGAACTGGCTAACCGCCTTGATATCGTCAGCGTGGCGCTGTGCGAGTCAATGGAACAGCGTAAAGCACTGGCCATCGAGAACACCGTATTACGCGATGACGTTATCTGCTGGGCAAAAGAATGCGATCGCATTGTTGAAAGACACACAAAAACACGCAGCAACATGCACCTTCTGGAAGCTAAGCGCGAACTGCGTGAGTTAACTCCGGTAACTAATGATGTCATGAATGAAGGGGCTAAGTGATGGCCTCTAACTCATTCAAACAGATGTCCCGTGACGGGACCATCAAGCGCACCGATACAGGGATGTTTATCAGCCTTGAACATATCCACGTGCGTGAAGGTTTCAACAAGCGTGAAGACGACGAACGCACACGCCAGGCAGATGACGACCTGTTTAATTATCTTATGAACGGTGGCACCGTTCCTCCACTGGAGGTTATCGCACGTGATGAAGGTGGGGTGTGGGTTGTTGAAGGGCATCGCCGTCGCCGTTGCTACGCACGTTGTGCTGAAGCTGGTAAGCCGGTAGACCGCATTCATATCATGCCGTTTAACGGTAACGATGTGCAGCGTCTGGCTCGCATCATGACCAGTAATAACCAACTCCCCCTTTCCGATATTGAACAGGCCGCCGTTATTCAGGAGCTTCATAACGCTTTCAATCAGACCACCAGCGAGATTGCAAAGCTGGTCAATAAGTCTGTAGCGACCGTTGAGAAGTTGCTCACTCTGAGTGCCGCTAATTATGACGTTCAGCAGGAAGTTAAATCTGGTTCCGTATCTGTTGATGTTGCTGTTGACCGCGTTCGCGAGTTTGGCGAACAGGCTGGTGAAGTTCTCCAGCACGATAAAGCCGTAGCCGCCGCCCAGGGAAAAACAAAGGTTACGCGCAGTTCTATCGCTCCAGAACTCAACATTAAAAGTGCTCGCCGTTTCGTGGAACTGATGGCCATGGCGACGATCAGCGATGAAGGCGTGTTCACCTTGCAAGGCACAGCACTGGCTGAAGCACTTGAAATTATCGACGAACACAAAGCCATTTCAGAAGCTCGCGAAACCTATCGCCTTTCACAGCCAATCCCTACGACAGAGATTATCGGGAAAGTGCTGTATGTGAAGCTGGACGGCAAGGAAATCGGCTCGGCAATAATTTATCGCGGTAAGAACGTCACGCTCGACCTAGGTGACAGAAAAATTATCGCCAGCCAGTCAAAAGCAGTGGCCCACTTCGTTAAACAACACAAACTTCAGCAGGTACATACCAATGCAAACGATCAATAACCGTATGACAGAAACTCAAATTGCTGATCTCTTCAGCCTGGCGGTTAAGTTGCAGGTTAAAGCTGAAGAATCAGATGATCGTGATACTGCCATTTTGGCCTACTCAATTCAAAACGCCTGCTCAAATTTAACGGAATCCCAGCGCGAGTTCCGGGCAGCAGACGCGACTATTCATAATCTTGAACTGAAACTCACAGACATGGCAGTACATCTCGCTAACTCCGAGAGCAAGTGCAGGGAGCTGTCATCAAAAGCAATGGAACTGGTATGCGAAGCCAGCCTGGTTTACAGCAAGTACAACGACACGCAGATGCCAGACCGTGACCTTGTTGATATGCAGACACTTCAGGAAATGCACGACCTGTGCAAAGGGGCTGCGTTATGAGCACTGGAATTGAACTCATGCAGCATGCGCTGGGCATCAGTGAGCGTAATCGTACGCCATACCGTAATTATTTCCTCGCAGGCGAAGGGCATACGGATAACGAGAAGTGGGAAGAACTGGTATCTGATGGTTTAGCTACCTCCCGTCCCGCACCTGATTTCGTAGGCGGCGGAACGCTTTATCACGTCACAGAAAAAGGTGAAGCAACGGCAATTTCTGCACTGCCAGAGCCAAAGAAACGCACTCGATACGAAGAATACCTTGATGCTGATAGCTGCCAGCCTTTCAGTGAATGGTTGTTGGGATATCGACTGCCTGAAGTCGAATACAGCCGTGATGGAAAATGCCGAATGTTTCGCTGCTCATACGACGCGGCTTATGGCTACCCACGACGTGATATTGAAGGTGAGTGGTGCGACACCAAAAAAGCAGCGAAGGCCAGCTACAAAGAAGCGCTGCGCAAATCGAAACTGGAGGCAGCTCAATGACAGCACTCAACAAACAGGTGCTGCGTGAAGCGGCGCAGGAAGAAATAATGCTCCGCTCTGTCAGTGACACCTCTGACGCTTGGCAGGATGAGGCAAGCCCGGAAGCTGTTCTGGCGCTGCTGGATGAACTGGAAGCGGCAGAGAAGCGTATTGAAGAGGGAATTTGCCGAGCTAATCGTGAGCATCATCGCGGCTTCATGATGGCCTGCAACCACCTAAAAGAACATGCAAACATCCATTATGCCGACGCCGCCGAGATGGAAATTGCAGCATTGCGCCAGCGCATAGCAGAACTGGAGGCGCGGACGGTGAACTTACCAGCAGCATGTGCTGATGATGAGTATTTCATTGATGGCGTTTTCCAGGCATTGCGTTACGAACGCGATGTTGAAAGAGCAATCCGCGCCGCTGGCATTGGCGTGAAGGGGGAGTGAGATGGACTTAATACCATTAACGCACGACGAACTCTGTCAAATCGCCTGGCGCTTTCTTCGGAATAACGGCTTCAAAGTAGCGTTTCATGACCGGTTCCGCGCATGGACACCATACGGCGAACAGGCTGATGCTATCGGCTTTCGCAACGGTGCCAGCTGTTTGATTGAGGCTAAATGCTCTCGCTCTGACCTGTTAGCAGACCGTAAGAAGCCTTTCCGGATTGAGCCAGAGAAGGGCATGGGAGATTGGCGCTTCATGATTAGCGAGCCGGGAATTGTGAATGTTGAAGACCTGCCGTCAGGATGGGGATTACTTCACGTCATTAAAGGTCGGGTTAAGAAGGTGCACGGATGGCCTGGTAACGGGCTTTGGGTTAACCGGGATAGCAAACCATTTCAGGCTAACAAACAGGCCGAATGCGATTACATGTTTAGCGCTCTGCGCCGCATGGATTTACGTGGGCATCTTAAAGAGGTTTACGACGGCGTAATCGTTAACAAGACAGAAGGAACCGCAGCATGACAACTAACCACCCGGCGCACGGTCCTGTATCACTCGATCGCCTGCACCAGATAAGCGAAATACTCAGCAAAGCAGCAGCACAAAGCGACGGCGGTAATCTCGGCTACGCAATGGCTGATGCTGTGAAGGTGATTGATGGGGTGATTACTGCGTTTGATGCTGAGCCTGTGGCGTGGCGATGGTTCCACCTAAATCAATGGCATGTTACCAATGATGAGGAGCGAGCAAGGGATTTGGCTTGGGATGGCGTCAAAGTGATACCGCTCTACACTGCCCCGCCAGCGCAGGTAGTGCCGGAGAATTGCGTAACAGCAGAACACCGTCGCGTTATTGAAATGCTGCTCAATGTTTGCGGGGCCGCATTCGAACTCGCAGATGATAGCTGTCAGCAAGATGTTGATGGCGAAGAGTGCCACGTTGTTCCAGACGACGCATTTCAGAAGCTAAGTGATGCGCTGGACGAAATCGAAAACACTCTCCAGACAGAAGATGTCGACAGGCCAAACGTATTTCTTGCCTGGTCGGCAATGCCACGGGCTTCGCTGAAATCACTTCTTCAGGCTGGGAACTCTCCGGTAACTCAGGATGGTTACATGCTGGTCCCGAAGAAACTAACCGCTGAGAACGGCGCAAAAAGAGTGCTGTCCGGTGAGTTTTCAGAAACGAAATTTATAAACTGCCCAGAGTGTTTTGGTGATGATGATTGCGAAACCTGCGACGGAAGCGGAAGAATTGAAATCACCGTTCCTGTCACATGGACGACCATCAAAGCTATTTGGGCTAAAGGTGTCGAGCATTTCGCAGCAGCACCGAAGCAGGAGGTGAAGTGATGGAAAACAGATACATATACCACTACTGCGCTGTTAGCGGTAATACGCAACTTGCCGGAATTGCTCAACTTACCTTCCGCATAAAATCACAGGCAGACTTAGAAAAGCTAAAGGAGCTTATTGCTGGCGATGATTTTAATCCTAAGGCTATTAGCTCACTGTCATATCTTGGTAGGGAGGGTGATGACTAATGGCTAACCTTCAACTGGCAGTTAATGGCGAATACTTCGACCAGATGAGGTCAGGCGAGAAAACGGAAGAGTATCGCCTGGTGAATCCGTACTGGGGTAGACGCATTCACGGCAAAGACTATGACCGCCTAATCATCACTCGTGGTTATCCGAAGCGCGACGACATGAGCAAGCGTATTGATATCCCGTATGACGGTTACGAAATCAAGGTGATTACTCATCCTCACTTCGGGCCGGAACCGGTGAAGGTGTTCGCTATCAAGGTGAATATTCATGCCCAGTAAACTCAAGCAGCGGCGTGTGCGTCGCCTCAAAGCGGATGTGGCATGGTGGAAATCTGAAGCTGAATACTGTAAGGCGCGAGTGTTCGAACAGGCAAACGAAATTGCTGAACTCAGAAGCATGGTGATTCGTGTACCAATGCCGGTAATGGTGCCAGTAGAGATACTTCGTCAGCTAAATGGGAAGAGTTCGAAAGAAAGTCCATTATGTCGCAATTGCAACGATGGAACCCGCCACGGTTGTTCATCGTGTGCTTACAGAATGAAGTAACCGGGTGCAGCCGGTTTAAGTGGAGAACTATGTATGAGCGGACAAATCCAACGTTTTCTTACTCCAGATGACCTCTATCAATTAACTGGTTATCGTCGCCCTTCCCTCCAGTGTAAAGCTCTGAGGGATAGTGGGGTATTTTTTATCCCACGTAAGGACGGCAGACCAGGAACAACATGGGATCATGTATCAAACCCGGTTGGCATTAAGTTGATAGTGAGTAATCCAGAGGAAGAAGAACCAAATTTTAAGGATATGTAATGTCTAGAGCTCGCAAAAACCCTGAGGATAACTGGATGCCTCCCCGCGTTCGCCGGGGAAAATCTGCTTATGAGTTTCGTACAACAGATGGCCGTACCGTCAGGTTGTGCAATCCGGATCTAACAAAATCGCAGGTGTGGGCAGCTTATGAAAACTTCATAAACGATTTAAAGGTTGGTACGAACTTCAACGCACTTTGTGAAGAGTTCTTTAATTCCGGCGATTTCCACGAGTTAGCAACTGAAACACGTAAAGACTACAGAAAATACGGTTCAAAGATAAATGTTGTCTTCGGGAAAATGAAGCCGGATAACATCAAGCCCGAGCACATCAGAAAATACATGGATAAACGAGGTGTTAAGAGCAGAGTTCAGGCAAACCGCGAGAAAGCATTTATGTCCCGTGTGTTTCGATGGGCATACGAAAGAGGAAAGGTGAAGATGAATCCTTGCCAGGGCGTTAAGCAATTTAAAGAGCAGGCTCGGACCCGTTATATTAGCGACAGGGAATATGATGCACTTTATAGCGTTGCTTCTGTTCCCGTAAAAGTTGCAATGGAGTTGGCATATCTATGTTGCGCCCGCCAGGGAGACATTCTTGACCTCAAAAAGAGTCAAATATTGAGCGAAGGGATTTTAATTCAGCAAAGTAAAACTGCAGTTAGCCAGATCAAGGCCTGGACAAAACGTCTGGAGGATGCCGTTAATCTTGCTGACAGCATTCCTCTTAACAGCGGGATGGTAAGTATTTTTGTCATCCACCAGCCATCAGGTCTGCGATACACACGCGATGCTTTTAATGCGCAATGGATGAAGACTAAAAAACTTGCTGCTGAAAAATATCCAGACCTTGATTTCCAGTTCACTTTCCATGATCTAAAAGCCAAAGGAATTTCTGATCTTGAAGGTACGCTGAGTGAGAAGCAGGAAATTTCAGGTCATAAAAACGCCTCGCAAACAGCGAGATATAATCGAAGAATTTCAGTTGTTCCGGTCGTCGGGGGGCAGTAATGCCCTCTTTTTATGGCGAAGCTGAATGGCGAAACAATGGTGAACATGGAGTACAAAAACAAAAAAACCACCCGTAGGTGGTTTCACGACACTGCTTATTGCTTTGATTATTCTGTTCTTTCCCATGGTACCCGGAGTGGGACTTGAACCCACACAGCGCGAACGCCGAGGGATTTTAAATCCCTTGTGTCTACCGATTCCACCATCCGGGCTCGGGAAGAAATTGGAGGCGCGTTCCGGAGTCGAACCGGACTAGACGGATTTGCAATCCGCTACATAACCGCTTTGCTAACGCGCCGAAATCTTCTTGCTTTACAGCCGACATCCGCTATTGCCGATGTCTTAAATTTGGAGCGGGAAACGAGACTCGAACTCGCGACCCCGACCTTGGCAAGGTCGTGCTCTACCAACTGAGCTATTCCCGCATCACCAAGTAACTTTGTTAATCACTTGATTTTGTTATCGTCTGGCAATCAGTGCTGCCGTTCGATGCGTTGCATTCTACTTACCTGACGCAATGAGTCAACGATATTTTTCACCACTGACGATCGTTTGCTGAAATTTGCGTCGAAACGATCACTGATCAAGCAAATCTCCACGTGCAGCGCTCAAATACTGGAACATTGACCACAAAGTCAGTATCGCGGCGACGAAGAAAAGTGCGATCCCAGCATACTCTACCCAGATATTTGGACGCCACAGCAGCCAGGCCAGTGCAGCCATTTGCGAAGTGGTTTTCACTTTACCGATCCAGGATACGGCTACGCTGCTGCGTTTACCCAGTTCGGCCATCCATTCACGCAGTGCAGAGATGATAATTTCACGCGCAATCATTGTTGCGGCAGGAAGCGTCACCCACCAGCTGTGGTAATGCTCTGTCACCAGGACCATCGCGATAGCCACCAGCACTTTATCAGCGACCGGATCGAGGAAGGCACCAAAACGCGTGCTTTGGTTCCAGCGGCGCGCCAGAAAACCGTCAAACCAGTCAGTGACCGCTGCGATACAGAAGATCAGCGCACAAACAAAGGGGGCCCAGGTGAATGGCAGATAAAAAGCCAATACAAAGAATGGGATCAGGATGACGCGAAACAGCGTGAGCAACGTAGGGATATTAAATTGCATATGACGGATAACTATCTGTTGTCAGTGAAATTACCCCTATGTTGCTACAGAGGGCCTAATGTTTCAACGAGTAGAAGATCTTTTCTGCCAGAGCTTGCGAAATACCCGGCACTTTTGCAATTTCTTCGATACTTGCGTTACGAAGGCCTTGCAAACCTCCCATATATTTCAACAACATCTGGCGACGCTTTGGCCCGACACCTTCGATGGTCTCAAGCGTGCTGGTGCTTTTCACCTTCGCCCGCTTTTTACGATGCCCGCTAATCGCATGATCGTGAGATTCATCGCGGATATGCTGGATAACGTGCAATGCAGGCGAATCCGGAGGCAGGCTAAAGCCCTCACCTTCCGGCTCAAAGAACAGCGTTTCCAGGCCTGCTTTACGATCGGCCCCTTTTGCCACCCCCAGCAAGAGTGGGTGCTGTTTGTCCCAGGGAACATCCAGCTCAGCAAAAACGGCTTTCGCCTGCCCTAACTGACCTTTACCGCCGTCGATCAATATGACGTCCGGAATCTTACTTTCTTCAATCGCCTTACCATAACGGCGACGCAAAACCTGATTCATCGCCGCATAATCATCACCCGGCGTAATGCCGGTAATGTTGTAGCGGCGATACTCTGCGCGCAACGGGCCATTGGCATCAAAGACCACGCAGGAGGCTACCGTCTGCTCACCCATCGTATGGCTGATGTCGAAGCACTCCATACGCTTCACCGCAGGTAACTTCAACACCGATGCCAGCGCCGTCAGACGTTGCGTAATCGTCGACTGCTGAGAAAGTTTTGTGGTGAGCGCCACTGCCGCGTTGGTCCGCGCCAGCTTTAGATAACGTGCGCGATCTCCTCGCGGTTTCGTCTGCACATTAATCTTTCTGCCGGCCAGTTCAGACAGAGAGTCTGCCAGCAGGGTTTTATCGCTAAGATTAAAATCGAGCAGGATCTCCCCGGGTAAGGTACGCATCTGGCTCCCCTGCAGATAAAACTGCCCGACAAAGGTTTCGACGACCTCACCGAGTTCCGTGCCACCGGGTACTTTCGGGAAATAGCTGCGGCTGCCCAGCACTTTACCCTGGCGAATAAACAGAACGTGCACACAGGCCATACCGGCGTCAAACGCCACGCCAATGACGTCCAGATCGTCTCCGGTATTAGAGACAAACTGTTTTTCTGTCACGCGGCGTACGGCCTGGATTTGGTCACGAATGCGCGCAGCCTCTTCAAATTCGAGATTTTGGCTGGCCTTTTCCATGCGAGCGATCAGCTGCGTTAATACCTGATCGTCTTTTCCGGACAGGAACAGACGAACATACTCGACCTGCTGCGCATACTCTTCCTCACTCACCAGACCCGCGACACACGGACCAAGACAGCGGCCAATCTGATATTGCAGACAAGGTCGAGAACGGTTGCGATAAACGCTGTTTTCGCACTGGCGGATAGGGAATATTTTCTGCAACAGCGCCAGCGTTTCACGCACCGCATAACCGTTCGGGAACGGTCCAAAGTACTCGCCTTTGGCATGCTTTGCCCCGCGATGCATCGCCAGACGCGGGTGCGTATCACCGCTAAGGAATATAAAAGGGTAGGATTTATCATCGCGCAGCAATACGTTATAGCGCGGCTGATACAGTTTGATGTAGTTGTGCTCAAGCAATAACGCTTCGGTTTCAGTGTGCGTTACCGTGACATCAATCTGCTGGATTTGCGCGACCAGCGCTTCGGTCTTGCGTGACGCAAGATTACTACGGAAGTAGCTGGAAAGCCTTTTTTTCAGGTCTTTCGCTTTCCCGACATAGATAACCGTCCCGGCGGTATCATACATACGATAGACGCCGGGCTGACTGGTCACGGTTTTCAGGAACGCTTTGGCATCAAACTCGGTCACTGGCTTGTTAATGTCTCCGCATTACACAGGCCATGGCGAATTGCCAGGTGAGTCAGCTCTACATCGCCGTGAATGTTTAATTTACTGAACATTCGATAGCGATAGCTGTTCACCGTTTTAGGACTAAGATTCAGTTGCTCTGAGATCTCATTGACCTTCTGACCTTTGGTGATCATCAGCATAATCTGCAACTCGCGTTCAGACAAACTGGCAAACGGGGTTTCCGTTTTCTCAGGCTCAATCTGGCTGAGCGCCATTTGCTGAGCGATATCGGAGGCAATATAACGCTGCCCGGAAAAAACCGAACGAATGGCACTCACTACTTCCTGGGGGGCGGCGCCTTTGCTGAGATACCCTGCGGCCCCTGCCTGCATAACTTTTGCAGGTAATGGGTTTTCGGTGTGTACCGTCAGCATGATCACTTTAATGTCTGCCGTGGAACGCGCAATTTTGCGGGTTGCTTCCAGACCGCCAATACCGGGCATATTCATATCCATCAGCACAACGTCAACGGAATTTGAGCGGCACCATTTTACCGCATCTTCACCGCAGCACGCTTCGCCGACAACTTTTATGCCTTTTATATCTTCCAGAATGCGTCGTATCCCTGCGCGCACCAGTTCGTGGTCATCAACAAGAAAAACGTTGATCAAAGGAATATCTCCAGAATAGGGATAACGCTACCGATAGTTAATCGGCCCTATGTTAACGGGTTTTATCTCAACTTTGAAATGTAAAAAACGCCCGACTTTCGATTTTGCTCTCGTTTTTGGAAATTAGATTGTACGACGAGTGGAAACTTTCAGTCCTGACAGCCTTCTGCCACGGTTATATCTGCATAGCTGTTTCAGAATAGTGACAAAAAATTCATATTCCCCCGCTGAATGCAAAATAGGCAGTCAAAGTTGTAACAATAATTAACGAGGAAAATACTCGAAATAAACAACATGTGGAGAAAATATATGCACTGCAACATGTTGTTTATTTTAATGTCCACAACATTGGTCCGCGCAAAAAACAACCACAGATATTTTTAGCCTCGCTTATGGTATACTCCGCCGCCTTAAGATTTGACATCGCACTTTTTCATTGAAACATAACGAGGAAAATAAATGAGTACGCCTGACTTTTCCACTGCTGAGAATAACCAGGAACTGGCCAACGAAGTCACCTGCCTGAAAGCCATGTTAACGCTGATGCTGCAGGCAATGGGTCAAGCCGATGCAGGCCGCGTGATTCTTAAAATGGAAAAACAGCTCGCGCTGATTGAAGATCAATCACAGGCGGCGGTATTTTCCAACACGGTTAAGCAAATTAAACAAGCTTACCGCCAGTAAAAAGAAACCGGCTGATAGCAATGCTCTCAGCCGGTTTTGCGTCTGACACTCAGAACGATAATTTACTCAGATAAGCCCGGTTGCCGCGGCATAACAGGCTATCTGCGTTTTGTTTGGTGCATTGAATTTCTTTTGCATATTCTTCTGATGGAAGTTCACGGTATTTTCAGAAATCGACAGAATGATGGCTATCTCAGAAGAGGTCTTCCCCTCCGCCGTCCATTTCAATATTTCCTTTTCCCGCTTGCTAAAGCGCATTTCTGGCGCCATAACCATGTCATCTTCCAGCCGCGTCAGTACAGACAGGCTTTCCCGTACCAGAAGCTGCATCCTGAGCTCCACTTCATCGCTCGCAAGGCGACTGTTACGGATACTTGCACGCGATACCGATAAAAAACCCAACGCCCGATTAGGCAACATTAAGCATTGCGTCATCCCTTTGCGTAAACCGTGATTGCGTGCGGCGTCCCACAAAGGTTGCGCATCGCGAAACAGAGTATCGTTCCAGGGTAAATGCCCCTGACTGAAGTTTTCAGGTTTCAGCACCGGATCAATGGCGAAATAATTTTCGGACTGATAATGCGCCACCCATGCTTTGGGATAGGTCGTATGAAGAGACGTTTTAGGTCGGGTAAAAGGTACCGGATGACGAACACAGAGCGCGTAAAAATCGAACTCTAAGTGCTGCGTCTGTTGTTGTAATTCCGTATAGACATCCTCTGCCGTCGCCATTTCCTGAAAGCGTAACAGCATGCTCCGTCGCCAGGTGAAGAAATCATGATCCTGCATACTAAGTGGTAATGCCCCTGAGATTGATAATCATCCAAACATATGAAACAAGCTAACACATAAATGTATTTTATATATGCAAATTATCGGACAAATGAAGAATTACTTGAGTATTACTCAACAGTGGAAGGAAGTAACAGATTCAAGCATTAATAATAAAGCAATAATTATAAATAGTTATGCGAACAGCACTCGCCAGAAACAATTCCGACGAGTGCTATATGCACTATTTATTGCATCAAAAACTTCTCAAGAAACTGACGGGTACGCGGCTGCTGCGGATGCGTGAATAAGGATTTTGCTGGTCCCTGCTCCACTATCCGTCCTTGATCCATAAATATCGCTCTATCGGCAACATCGCGAGCGAAGCTCATTTCATGCGTCACAATTACCATGGTGCGTTTTTCCTGCGCCAACTGGCGAATGGTATTCAGCACCTCGCCAACCAGTTCAGGGTCAAGCGCTGAGGTAGGTTCATCAAATAAAATAACCTCAGGTCGCATCGCCAGTGCCCGGGCAATCGCTACGCGCTGCTGCTGTCCGCCCGATAAACGCCGCGGATAGCTGGTTTCTTTGCCCGCCAGCCCGACTTTCGCCAGCAGCTCGCGCGCACGAGCTGTCGCTTCAGCTTTTGGTTCACCTTTGACTATCACCGGCCCTTCAATAATGTTTTCCAGCACCGTCCGATGGGGGAACAAATTAAAGTTCTGGAACACAAAACCGACGTGCTGACGTAACTGGCGAATCAGCCCTTTCTGCTGGGTCAACGAACGCGCGGTATCAATGGTAATCTCACCCACTTTAATGGTGCCCGCCTCCGGTTGCTCCAGCAAATTAATGCTACGCAGCAGCGTGGTTTTGCCCGATCCGCTCGGCCCGATAATGGCTACTACTTCACCAGGTTTGACGTCAAGATCGATCCCATGCAGCACCGTTTGCCCATGAAATTTTTTGACCAGGTTTCTGACTTCGATAGCACTCATTTCGGCTCTCTCTCCTGGCGGTTCAGTTGTTCTTCAAAATAGTTTTGCAGCGCAGAAAGCACCGTCGCCATCACCCAGTAAATCAACGAGGCCGCCAGATACATCGTAAAGACTTCCAGCGTACGCGAGGTAATCAGCTGCGCCTGACGGAACAGTTCCGGTACCTGAATAGTGGCGGCCAAAGAGGTATCTTTCACCAGACTGATAAAGCTGTTGCTCAGCGGCGGCAACGCAACGCGCGCAGCCTGCGGCAGGATTGCCCGGCGCATGGTCTGCCAGCGCGTCATACCAATACTGGCACCTGCCTCCCACTGCCCTTTATCGATGGAAGAGATTGCCGCACGCAGGGTTTCCGCAGCGTAGGCCGCCGTATTCAGCGACAAGCCAATCATCGCCGCCGGGATGGGATCAAGCTCAATACCAAACTGCGGCAGACCGTAATAGATCATGAACAGTTGGGCAATTAGCGGTGTTCCGCGAAAAATAGAGATATAAAAACGCGCCAGCCAGCGCACAGGCAACAGCGGCGACAAACGCATCAGCGCCAGGATAAACCCCAGCACGAGGCCAAAAAACATCCCGCCGATACTCAGTTGCAGCGTAAAAACCGCGCCTTTGAGCAGATACGGCAGAGAATCAATTACCAGTTGGATACTTTCATGCATTAGCGTTTTTCGACCTGGTTGTTACACGTGAGGATGGTAGGCAAACAGTGCAGGTGCCCCACCGGTATGAATAAAGAGGATTGGCCCTTCGTCTTTGAAGCGTTTCTGGCTGATACCGTCAATCAAACCTGCCATCGCCTTACCGGTATACACCGGATCCAACAAAATGCCTTCCAGGCGCGCCAGCAGTTTTACCGCCTCCATGCCTTCTTCGTTTGGCGTACCGTAGCCCGGCGCAAAATAATCGTCCCATAACAGGATATCCGCCGAGGCCGTCAGTTCCAGTTCGCGGGCAATATCCTGCTGCAACGTTACAACTTTGGGCTTTTGATCGGCGACGCTGCGCGAGACGGTCACGCCGATAAGCTCGACGTCTGGCATCAGTTGTTCCAGGCCCACGGCCAGCCCGGCGTGCGTTCCCGCGCTGCCCGATGCCACCACAACAGAAGAAAGCGCAACGGCCCCTTCACACTGCTGGGCAATTTCCAGCGCGCTTTCCACATAACCCAATGCGCCCAGGGCGTTAGAACCGCCAACGGGGATCACATACGGGCGGAAGCCCTGTGCTTCAATGCGCGTCGCCAGTTCCTGAAGTTGCGCATTCGGGTCGGTCAGCGCATCGCACATTTCAATTTGCGTATTAAACAGGTCCAGCAGCAGACGGTTGCCATTGGTGAGATAGTTGTCCGCAGTGGTGCCAATCGGATTTTCCAGCAGCGCTACGCAGTGCAGCCCAAGCTTAGCCGCAACCGCCGCGGTCTGGCGAACATGGTTAGACTGGATGGCACCCGCGGTTATCAGCGTATCAGCACCTTCTCGAAGTGCGTCTGCGGCCAGGAATTCCAGCTTACGCAGCTTATTGCCGCCCATAGCCATCGGCGTGACGTCATCGCGTTTGATGAAAATATCGCGCCCGAGGTAGTCGGAGAAGCGTGGAAGATATTCGAGCGGCGTTGGCGCGCCAATAAATTCCAGACGTGGAAAGCGCGTTAAGTTATGCAGCGGCATACAGCCTCCGGTATTCGTTGTTGTGATGTTCTTTTTATTATGCACGTTCAGGCGCAATGAAATAAAAAAAGGCGCTGTTAAAGGCGCCTTTTTTCATCGGATGCCGATTATTTCGTCACATCCGCTCCAAACCATTTTTCAGACAGCGCTTTCAGCGTACCGTCTTTCTGCATTTCAGCAATGGCCGCATCAACCGCCTTCAGTAGATCTTCATTGCCTTTGCGCAGCGCCACGCCGGACTCCTGGCGGGAGAATGCTTCACCGGTCACAGCCAGCGTATCCTTGGTTTTCTTGACCAGATCCAGCGCGGCCAGACGGTCAACCAGAATGGCGTCGATACGGCCTACACGCAGATCCTGGTATTTGGTCGGGTCATCATCATAGGTACGAATATCCACGCCCTGCACGTTCTGGCGCAGCCACTCTTCATAGTTGGTGCCCAGACCAACGCCGACTTTTTTACCTTTCAGATCGGCAGCAGTCTTAATAACACCTTCATTACCTTTCTTCACCAGCGCCTGAATACCAGAAACCGTATACGGGGTAGAGAAATCGTATTTTTTCTTACGTTCGTCAGAGATGGTCACCTGGTTGATGACCACGTCAATGCGTTTGGAATCAAGAGAGGCCAGCATACCGTCCCACTTGGTCGGCTTCAGGTTAGCTTTCACCCCAAGGTGCTTGGCCAGTTCCTCAGCGAACTCCACTTCGAAACCGGTCAGCTTGCCGTCGTCACCCTGAAAACTAAACGGGGGATAGGTCCCTTCCAGGCCCACCAGCAGCGTGCCACGCTCTTTAACTTTATTTAACAGACCTTCATCTGCATAAGTCTTTACGCTCATTCCGGCGACAAGTGCAACAGCCATTACACCCATCAGAGCCTGACGTCCCAGAAGTGCTAATTTCATAGTTACCCCGAATATTGTCATTAGTGACTATCATTTATTCACAAAATCATTCGAGTTGTATCAAGGCGGCAAGCGAGTGAATCCCCAGGAGCTTACTAAAGTAAGTGACTGGGGTGAATGAGCGCAGCCAACGCAGAGACAGCTTGAAGGATGACGTGTATATGACTGTAGTGTAGAGCGTTTGTCGTGATCCACAAACACGACTCTGTTACACCTTATTCGTTTTTAATATATATCAGAACTGGCTGTCCAGGAGGATTTCTGCATATGTCCCATATGGGTATGGGCTTTGAACTGCTCATACTTACGCAAGGCGATGCGGTAATTGTTGGTGCTGGTTTCCGGCAGCCACGGGGCAAGGTTTTCGTCGAGGAACCCTTCCTGCAGCAGGTCATGAGAGATATTTTGTTCGGTCAGGTGATTCCCGAGGCGACGCAGGCGGACAACGTATTCACGTACCGTGCCGTGACTCATTTCGGTCTGCTCAAATAAAAATTGTTTAAAACCAATGATGTCGAAAAAGTCGCTCTGCTCTTTGCAATGCAAATCACCGCAAAAACGACACAGTGCCACCCACTCTTTTTTCTCCTGCTCCCACTCGGCTTCATCCAACAACGTGTCCAGTCGAGCGATGGCGATTTTATTCACAATTTGCCCGCGACGAACCAGCGTGATCCGGTCGAGCAACTTAAAGCAATGGGCGCAATGCGTCTGGCTGTGTTTGAAATCTTTGAGGTAGCGGCTTAGAGGCCGTCTTTTTGATTGCTGCACCGTCATGAGAACTCCTGGTAGTCAATTCGTAATGCGGCATTGTTCAGGGGTAATGATGTACCCCTATAGCTTACCCAGCTTGGTGCGTAGACGTTTGATGGCCTGACTGTGCAACTGGCTGACCCGTGATTCCCCGACTTCCAGTACCGCGCCAATCTCTTTCAGATTCAGCTCTTCCTGGTAGTACAGCGTTAACACCAGCTTTTCGCGCTCCGGCAACGCCTCGATCGCATCCATCACGCGCTGGCGGAGGTTACCCTCAAGAAGCTGTTGTAACGGGTTTTCCTGCTGATGTTCTTCCGTCACCAGCTCAATACTATCGCCATGCTCTTCCCGCCACTCGTCATAAGAGAAGAGTTGGCTGTTATTGGTATCGAGCAACATCTGACGATACTCTTGCACAGGAATAGCCAAACGCGCCGCCACTTCGGTTTCCGTCGCGTTGCGCCCTAATTCCTGCTCCAGTTGTCCCATCGCCTGTGCCACTTCGCGAGCATTGCGCCGAACGCTACGCGGCACCCAATCCCGGCTACGTAGTTCGTCCAGCATTGCTCCACGAATACGCTGCACTGCGTAAGTGGTAAATGCCGTTCCTTGCAAAGCGTCATATCGGTCAACGGCATTCAATAACCCGATGCCGCCCGCTTGTAGCAGGTCATCCAGTTCTACGCTCGCCGGCAAACGCACCTGAAGGCGCAATGCTTCGTGACGCACCAACGGTACATAACGCTGCCACAGCGAGTGTTTATCCATTACACCTTCAGCGGTATACAGTGAATTCACGATAAACAGCCCTGCGTTAAATGAGTTATCGGCATGATTATCCGTTTCTGCAGGGGTTTTAATCGGGTGAATAGTGGGTGAAATGGGGGGTTATTTGGGGGTTACGGGTAAAGCTAAATGTAAAAAACCCCGCCGGAGCGGGGTTTGCGCGATAAGCGTTAATTAACGCAGCAGAGACAGAACGTTCTGCGTGGTCTGGTTTGCCTGTGCCAGAACAGAAGTACCCGCCTGTTGCAGGATCTGCGCACGAGACATGTTAGACACTTCGGTCGCGTAATCAGCATCTTCGATACGGCTACGAGCAGAAGACAGGTTGTTTACGGTGTTACCCAGGTTGGTGATCGCAGAATCGAAACGGTTCTGTACCGCACCCAGGGAACTACGCAGTTTATCAACTTTAGCCAGCGCTGAATCCAATTTTTCCAGTGGATTAGAAGTACTGATAGATTTCAAATCGCTTGCGGTCAGTTCTTTGGTTTTGTCAGTAGTTGCCGCAGTTGGAGCCGCCCCCAAAGCGCCTAAAGTAGTAGCGTATGTTTTATCGCCATCACGAACGATAGTTTTAGCACTTCCATCATTGCCTAATGCAAACTCAACATTTTTGCCATCAGCATCTTTGATTACAGAAGTGTTGCCAGTTGTTTTGTCCACATTGACAGCCAGGTATTTACCATCGGCGGTTTTGGCTGCATAGGTATCCGCAATAGCTTTACCATCTTTGTCCAGTACTTGACGGACTTCAAGGTTTTTCCCGTCCACATATACTGACATTGGAGAATCATTGAATGCCAAAGCTTTACCAACAGTTTTACTGGATACATCGACAGCAACAGCTTTACCTGCATCATTGGCAAATGCAGTAACACGCCCACCAAAGTTCGCTAACTGGACATCAGTATCAACACCATTAACTTTAGCCTGAACTTTTTTGTAGCCAGATCCATCTTGCTCTAACAGAGTATAACTTGCGGTCTTAGCATCAGCAGCTTGTGCTACGAAGTGAGTTTGGCCATCAACTTCAATTTTAAATACTTCAGATGTCCCACCTAGTGCATCTGTAGTATCACCTGTGGTTACCGCAGATTTGAAATAATCAGTAATCCCACCATTTGCAGCATCTTTAAAGTCGGCACCAAAACCAGCTCCAGCTACACCATTAACAGAACCATTCGTGGAGTTTACATCAGTAAATTTCGAAGCTGCTTCGCTTTTCAGTGCAACAGATGAGGAAGTCGGAACTTTACCCGGTGCTACACTGAAGCTATCCAGACCTAAAGTCTTAGCGTCGATTTTGTCCAGTTGAATTTCGATGGTTTCGCCATCGTTAGCACCAACCTGGATTTTCATGGTCTGGTCAGCGGCCAGTACTTTTACACCGTTAAACTGAGTCTGACCAGATACGCGGTCAATTTCGCTCAGACGCTGGGTAATTTCGTCCTGAATAGAGTTCAAGTCGGAATCTGAGTTGGTACCGTTGGTAGCCTGAACGGACAGTTCACGGATACGCTGCAGGTTGTTGTTGATTTCGGACAGTGCGCCTTCAGTAGTCTGAGCAACGGAGATACCGTCGTTGGCGTTACGGGAAGCCTGAGTCAAGCCTTTGATGTTAGAGGTGAAGCGGTTAGCAATCGCCTGACCAGCAGCATCGTCTTTCGCGCTGTTGATACGCAGACCGGAAGACAGACGCTCGATAGCGGAGCTCAAGGAAGACTGAGATTTGTTCAGGTTGTTCTGGGTCAACAGCGACAGGCTGTTTGTATTGATGACTTGTGCCATGATCTTTTCCTTATCAATTACAACTTGATGTTATTGGGCTGTTGCCCACGGTTTCTCACCGTAACCCATGTATCGGCACCTTAAATTCGAACTTTAGAAAATTTTTACTTTCCGCTCTCTTTTTTCTTAGCCCCTGAAATACCCTCTTTATATGCCACTATTCTGCGCATTATTTTTACAAAACTATCATTAAACTTTGCGCGCAGATTGCCGATAACCCGCTTAACTACTGTTTGCAATCAAAAGGAATTAGGCATGGCTTCATTTACTTCTCTGGGCGTCGGTTCAAATCTGCCGCTGGATACATTGCTAACGAATCTGACCATAGCTGAGAAAAAACGCTTAAACCCAATCACACAACAACAGAGCGACAATACATCTCGTCTGACAGCTTATGGCACATTAAAAAGCTCATTGGAAAAATTCCAGACAGCAAATAGTGCACTTAATAAAGCCGAATTATTTAGAAGTACTACCGTTACCAGCAGCACTGAAGATCTAAAAGTATCCACTGAGGCCGGGGCAGCACCAGGCATTTATACCATCAGCGTCACACAACTGGCTCAGGCGCAATCTTTGAGCACAGCAAACGTATCCTCAAGTAAAGATGCATTGGGTAACGGTTCCGCTAGCCGTACCATTAAGATTGAACAACCTGGCCGTAAAGAGCCGCTGGAGATCAAACTCTCTCAAGACAAAACCACACTGGACGATATCAGCAAAGCAATAAACGATACTGATAGTGGTATTTCAGCCAGTATTGTTAAAGTTAATGAAAAAGAGTTCCGTCTTGTACTGACTGCAGCCGAAGGTACGGATAGCAAAATGACTATCTCGGTTGATGGTGACAGCAAACTCAACGATCTGCTGGCCTACGACAGTAAAGCCGGCACTGGTAAAATGGACGAATTGGTTGAAGCACAAAACGCTAAACTCACCATGAACGGTATCGATATCGAGCGTCAGAGCAATAAAGTAACCGATGCTCCGCAGGGTGTTACGCTGGAACTAACCAAAAAAGTCACTGACGCACGTGTCACCGTAACGAAAAGTAATGAGAAAGCCACTGAAGCCATCAAAGGCTGGGTGGATGCTTATAATTCTCTGCTTGATACATTTAATACGTTGACCAAATACAAGGCCGTTGACCCTGGCGCAGAAGAACAGGATAAAAGTAATGGTGCACTACTTGGTGACAGCGTAGTTCGCACCATTCAAACCGGTATCCGCGCACAATTTGCTAATGGTGCAAGCGATGGCGCATTCAAAACATTAAATGAAATTGGTATTAAGCAGGACGGCGCAACCGGCAAGCTGAAAATTGATGATGATAAGCTTAAGAAGGCGCTGAACGAAAATACAGCCTCCGTGCGTGAACTGCTGGTTGGCGATGGAAAAGAAACCGGTATTACCACCAAAATTGCCACCGAAGTAAAAAGCTATTTGGCTGATGACGGTATTATCGACAATGCGCAAGACAGTATTAACGCCACACTGAAAAAACTGACTAAGCAGTATCTGTCGGTCAGCGCCAGCATTGAAGATACGGTTGCGCGTTACACGGCACAGTTCACACAGTTGGACACCATGATGAGCAAGCTCAACAACACCAGCAACTATCTGAGCCAACAATTTACGGCGATGAATAAATCCTGATAACACGAGGTAAGCATGTATACCGCGAGCGGTACCAAAGCCTATGCACAGGTCAGCATAGAGAGTGGCGTAATGAGCGCCAATCCGCATCAGCTGATTGAAATGTTGTTTGATGGCGCGAACAGCGCCCTCGTGCGCGCTCGCCTGTTTATGCAACAGGGTGATATCGTCGCCAAAGGCGAGGCCTTAAGCAAAGCCATTAACATTATCGACAATGGTCTGAAAGCAGGCCTGGATCAGGAAACTGGCGGTGAAATCGCCACCAACCTGTCCTCGCTGTATGACTATATGATCCGCCGTTTACTGCAAGCTAACTTGCGTAATGATTGTCAGGCCATTGAAGAAGTCGAAGAGTTACTCGGCAACATTGCAGATGCCTGGAAACAGATCTCACCGAAAGCGTCGTCCCAGGAGTCTCGTTAATGACCTCAGCCGTGGAGTTTATCAACCGTTGGCAGCGCATCGCGCTACTCAGTCACTCGCTGCTGGAACTGGCGCAGCGCGGTGAATGGGACCTTTTACTGGAACAGGAAGTTACCTATCTGCAAAGTATTGAAGTGGTCATGGAAGAGCAAACTCCACCGGGCATTACGCGAAGTATTCAGGACTTGGTTGCCGGGTATATTAAGCAAACGCTGGATAACGAACAATTACTCAAAACGTTGTTGCAGCAGCGACTGGATGAGCTCAGCAACCTCATCGGCCAGTCGACACGCCAAAAGACGCTGAATAACGCTTATGGTCGTCTTTCAGGCATGCTGCTGGTACCCGACGCCCCCACCTCGCCACAATAATTTCCCGTCTCGTCTGAATTATCTTCCATACTCCAGAGGTCGGCCAAACGACTTCTGGAGCACGGAAGATGAAAAATCCCACGTTATTGCAGTACTTCCACTGGTATTACCCTGATGGCGGTCAACTCTGGCCCGAGCTTGCCGAACGTGCAGGCGGACTCAATGATATCGGCATCAATATGGTATGGCTGCCCCCCGCTTATAAAGGCGCGTCCGGCGGCTATTCCGTTGGCTACGACTCCTACGATCTGTTTGATTTGGGCGAATTCGACCAAAAGGGAACCGTTGCCACCAAATACGGCGATAAAAACCAGCTGCTGGCGGCGATAGACGCGCTTAAGCACAATGATATTGCCGTACTGCTGGACGTGGTGGTTAACCACAAAATGGGCGCTGATGAGAAAGAAAAGATCCGCGTCCAGCGCGTTAACGCCGAAGATCGCACGCAAATAGATGATGAGATTGTCGAGTGCGAAGGCTGGACGCGCTATACCTTCCCTGCCCGCGCTGGCCAGTATTCGCAATTCATTTGGGACTTTAAATGCTTCAGCGGCATTGACCATATCGAGAATCCAACCGAAGACGGGATTTTTAAAATCGTTAACGATTACACCGGAGAAGGCTGGAACGATCAGGTCGATGATGAGTTGGGTAATTTTGATTATCTGATGGGCGAAAACATTGATTTTCGCAATCACGCGGTGACTGAGGAGCTCAAATACTGGGCGCGTTGGGTAATGGAGCAAACCCAGTGTGACGGTTTTCGTTTAGATGCGGTGAAACATATTCCGGCATGGTTTTACAAAGAGTGGATTGAGCACGTGCAGGAGGTTGCACCCAAGCCGCTGTTTATTGTGGCGGAATACTGGTCCCATGAAGTCGATAAGCTGCAAACCTACATTAATCAGGTGGAGGGGAAAACCATGCTGTTCGACGCCCCTTTGCAGATGAAATTCCACGAAGCATCCCGTCAGGGCCGCGATTACGACATGAGCCAGATTTTCACCGACACTCTGGTGGAGGCCGATCCGTTTCATGCCGTCACGCTGGTGGCCAATCACGACACACAACCTTTACAGGCACTCGAAGCCCCCGTCGAGCCGTGGTTTAAGCCGTTGGCCTATGCGCTGATCCTGTTGCGCGAAAACGGCGTACCGTCGGTGTTTTACCCTGACCTCTACGGAGCGCATTACGAAGACACCGGCGGCGATGGCGAAACCTATCCTATCGACATGCCGATCATTGAACAACTTGATGAACTGATCCTCGCACGCCAGCGCTTCGCGCATGGGGTACAGACGCTCTTTTTCGATCATCCTAACTGTATCGCTTTTAGCCGCAGCGGTACGGATGAGGATCCCGGCTGTGTGGTGGTGTTGTCTAACGGCGATGACGGAGAAAAGACCATCAATCTCGGCGCGAATTATGGCAATAAAACCTGGCGGGACTATCTGGGAAATCGTGAAGAAAGCGTGGTCACCGATGAAAACGGCGAAGCGACGTTTTTCTGTAACGGCGGGAGCGTCAGCGTGTGGGTGATTGAAGACGTGTTGTAAAGCTCAACCCCGGTGACCGATGGTTACCGGGGCGTACGGCTTATGGCAGCGGTGTTGCCAGCGGCGTTTTCTTTAACGCGTCAGCACATTCCTGCGTCGGGCGATCCACCCGTTGCAGCGTCATACCGTCATATTCCAGCGTATTGCCTTCACGCTCGATCTCGTACAGCTCGCGTTTCACCGTCACGTTGGTGAGATCGCCGGAAATCATCGTCAATTTCCCCGGCAGGGCAATGACCCGCTGCCATTGGCGACAATCCAGTGTATCGCCCTCTTTCGTTATCACCAGGCTGGCAATCGCTTCCGGACTCACCAGGCTGCGTTGCGGACCTTTTGACTGCCAGTATCCTTCCAGACCGGCTGGCGCTGGCGTTTTCACCACGTCGTTATAATTTTCTACTTCGGCGCATCCGGTAAGCGCCAGAAATACACCAACGATTGCTAATTTTTTCATCATTCATCCTGCATGCGAAGAAAATGGGATTGTGGCATTAAAGGCCTGATGTCGCCAGCCTTTCGGCAGCGTTGAGAAAGATTGATCCAGACGGTGTTACCTCTTATTACTCATAGTCAAAAATTCTGAACGGTGTAGTATCCACACTTCTTGTTACATACCTTCTGAGTTCAGAGGCACAACGCATGTCATGGCAACACTTCAAACAGGCCTGGTTAATTAAATTTTGGGCCCCCGCCCCTGCGGTCATCGCAGCGGGTATTCTCTCCACTTATTATTTCGGCATTACGGGAACCTTCTGGGCCGTTACCGGTGAATTCACCCGCTGGGGTGGTCAAATCCTGCAACTGTTTGGTGTGCACGCCGAAGAGTGGGGATACTACAAGCTGATCCATCTCGAAGGCTCTCCGTTGACCCGCATCGACGGCATGATGATCCTCGGTATGTTCGGCGGCTGTTTTGCTGCCGCACTGTGGGCCAACAACGTCAAGTTACGCATGCCGCGCAGTCGAGTGCGCATTATGCAGGCGATAGTCGGCGGGGCAATCGCCGGATTCGGCGCACGGCTGGCAATGGGCTGTAACCTGGCCGCATTCTTCACCGGCATTCCGCAGTTCTCACTACACGCCTGGTTTTTTGCGCTGGCCACGGCCATTGGCTCCTGGTTTGGCGCACGCTTTACACTGCTGCCAATGTTTCGTATTCCGGTCAAAATGCAAAAAGTCTCCGCCGCCTCGCCGTTAACGCAAAAACCGGATCAGGCCCGTCGCCGTTTCCGCCTGGGCATGCTGGTGTTTATCGGCATGATCGGCTGGGCGCTACTCACGGCGATGGATAAACCCAAGCTCGGTCTGGCGATGCTGTTCGGCGTTGGGTTCGGTCTGCTGATTGAACGGGCGCAAATCTGCTTCACCTCCGCCTTCCGCGATCTGTGGATTTCCGGTCGCACCCATATGGCAAAAGCGATCATCTTCGGGATGGCGGTCAGCGCCATCGGTATTTTTAGCTACGTGCAACTAGGCGTCGAGCCTAAAATCATGTGGGCGGGTCCGAATGCGGTGATCGGCGGCTTGCTGTTCGGCTTTGGCATCGTTTTAGCGGGCGGATGTGAAACCGGCTGGATGTATCGCGCCGTTGAAGGCCAGGTGCATTACTGGTGGGTTGGTCTGGGCAACGTTATTGGCTCGACCATTCTGGCCTACTACTGGGATGATTTTGCTCCCGCGCTTGCCACCAACTGGGACAAAGTGAATCTGCTCAACACCTTCGGTCCGCTCGGCGGTCTGCTGGTGACCTATCTGCTGTTGTTTGCCGCGCTGATGCTGATTATCGGCTGGGAAAAACGTTTCTTCCGTCGCGCAGGGCTGACGCCTGCCAAGGAGTCTGTATGAAAAATATCGTGCCTGATTATCGCCTCGATATGGTCGGCGAACCGTGTCCATACCCTGCTGTAGCCACGCTGGAAGCGATGCCGCAATTGAAGAAAGGTGAAATTCTGGAAGTGGTGAGCGATTGCCCGCAGTCAATCAACAATATTCCACTGGATGCGCGTAATCACGGCTATACGGTGCTGGATATTCAGCAGGATGGTCCAACGATCCGCTATTTGATTCAGAAGTAACTGGTTGCCGGATGGCACTGCGCTTATCCGGCAAACATTATCTGCACGTTGTCCCTACACCTGCATCGACATCATATGACCATGTATTTTTCATAAACGACAAAGATCGTCCAAGAGCGCATCAGATAACAGATGGTTAGAGTCGTCGAAAACATCAATCGCCTAAGTTCACCTCAGAGTGAGCGCTTCGTTGTGCCCCATCCATGCCCCATCACACGTCCCATCTTAGTAAAAGATAGAAATTGGTCGAAAGGCATATAAAAGCCTTGGCGTCCCATTTTTGTCTCATATCACCTGACGATCATCGAACTCAGCATGACCCGCTCTGTTTACAACCACGCAGCTTACCTTGATACGCGCATGGAGATGATGCAGTGGTGGGCGGGCGGGATTGATGAGAAGGTGAATTGACCACCTAATGGATAGTTTA
>NZ_MVFY01000006.1 GCF_002042885.1 Citrobacter portucalensis | reverse complement strand
CATGTTACACCGTAATCGCATAAAAACCATGCGTCTTACGGGCCTATAAGCCAGGCGAGATATGATCTATATCAAATTCTCATCTATAATGCTTTGTTAGTATCTCGTCGCCGACTTAATAAAGAGAGAGTTAGTGTGAAAGCTGACAACCCTTTTGATCTTATTCTACCTGCTGCAATGGCCAAAGTTGCCGAAGAAGCAGGCGTCTATAAAGCAACGAAACATCCGCTTAAGACGTTCTATCTGGCAATTACTGCCGGTGTATTCATTTCAATTGCCTTTGTTTTCTATATCACCGCCACAACCGGCACTGGTACTATGCCTTTCGGCATGGCGAAATTAGTAGGTGGTATCTGCTTTTCCCTGGGGCTGATCCTTTGTGTTGTCTGCGGTGCAGACCTCTTCACTTCAACCGTACTGATCGTCGTTGCTAAAGCCAGTGGTCGTATTACCTGGGGTCAGTTAGCGAAAAACTGGCTTAACGTTTATGTCGGCAACCTGATTGGCGCCCTGATCTTTGTGTTACTCATGTGGCTTTCTGGCGAGTATATGACCGCCAACGGCGCATGGGGGCTCAACGTTCTGCAAACAGCCGACCACAAAGTGCACCATACTTTTGTTGAGGCAGTGAGCCTTGGTATCCTGGCTAACCTGATGGTGTGTCTGGCCGTATGGATGAGCTACTCAGGCCGCAGCCTGATGGACAAAGCGTTTATCATGGTATTACCGGTCGCAATGTTTGTTGCCAGCGGTTTTGAGCACAGTATCGCAAACATGTTTATGATCCCTATGGGTATTGTAATACGCGATTTCGCCACCCCGGAATTCTGGACCGCAGTTGGGTCTTCTCCGGAGAATTTTTCTCACCTGACCGTGATGAATTTCATCACCGATAACCTGATTCCGGTTACGATCGGTAACATTATCGGCGGCGGTTTGTTGGTCGGGTTGACATACTGGGTCATTTATCTGCGTGGTAACGATCATCATTAATCTGTTGATGCCCATTACACGCAGTAAATAAAAAATCCACTTAAGAAGGTAGGTGTTACATGTCCGAGCTTAATGAAAAGTTAGCCACAGCCTGGGAAGGTTTTACCAAAGGTGATTGGCAGAATGAAGTAAACGTACGTGACTTCATTCAGAAAAACTACACTCCGTATGAGGGTGACGAGTCCTTCCTGGCTGGCGCAACTGATGCGACCACTGCACTGTGGGACAGCGTTATGGAAGGCGTTAAACAGGAAAACCGCACTCACGCGCCTGTTGACTTTGACACCTCCGTTGCTTCTACCATCACTTCTCACGACGCTGGCTACATCAACAAAGCGCTCGAGAAGATTGTTGGTCTGCAGACTGAAGCTCCGCTGAAACGTGCGATCATTCCGTTTGGCGGCATCAAAATGGTTGAAGGTTCCTGCAAAGCGTACAATCGCGAACTGGACCCGATGCTGAAAAAAATCTTCACCGAATACCGCAAAACCCACAACCAGGGCGTATTCGATGTTTACACCAAAGACATTCTGAACTGCCGTAAATCCGGTGTTCTGACTGGTCTGCCAGATGCGTATGGCCGTGGCCGTATCATCGGTGACTACCGTCGCGTTGCGCTGTACGGTATCGACTACCTGATGAAAGACAAATACGCTCAGTTCGTCTCTCTGCAGTCCGATCTGGAAAACGGCGTAAACCTGGAAGCAACTATCCGTCTGCGTGAAGAAATCGCTGAACAGCACCGCGCTCTGGGTCAGATCAAAGAAATGGCTGCTAAATATGGCTGCGATATCTCTGGTCCGGCTACCAACGCTCAGGAAGCTATCCAGTGGACTTACTTCGGCTACCTGGCCGCAGTTAAATCTCAGAACGGTGCAGCAATGTCCTTCGGTCGCGTATCCACCTTCCTGGATGCTTACATCGAACGTGACCTGAAAGCAGGCAAAATCACCGAGCAAGACGCACAGGAAATGATCGACCACCTGGTCATGAAACTGCGTATGGTTCGTTTCCTGCGTACTCCTGAATATGATGAACTGTTCTCCGGTGACCCGATTTGGGCAACTGAATCAATCGGTGGTATGGGCGTTGATGGCCGTACTCTGGTTACCAAAAACAGCTTCCGCTTCCTGAACACCCTGTACACCATGGGTCCTTCTCCGGAGCCGAACATCACTGTTCTGTGGTCTGAAAAACTGCCTCTGAACTTCAAGAAATTCGCCGCTAAAGTGTCCATCGACACCTCTTCTCTGCAGTACGAGAACGATGACCTGATGCGTCCGGACTTCAACAACGATGACTACGCTATCGCTTGCTGCGTAAGCCCGATGGTTGTTGGTAAACAAATGCAGTTCTTCGGTGCGCGTGCAAACCTGGCGAAAACCATGCTGTACGCAATCAACGGTGGCGTTGATGAAAAACTGAAAATGCAGGTTGGTCCTAAATCTGAACCGATCAAAGGCGACGTTCTGAACTTCGACGAAGTTATGGACCGCATGGATCACTTCATGGATTGGCTGGCTAAACAGTACGTCACCGCGCTGAACGTTATCCACTACATGCACGACAAGTACAGCTACGAAGCCTCTCTGATGGCGCTGCACGACCGTGACGTTATCCGCACCATGGCGTGTGGTATCGCTGGTCTGTCCGTTGCTGCTGACTCCCTGTCTGCAATCAAATATGCGAAAGTTAAACCGATTCGTGACGAAGACGGTCTGGCTATCGACTTCGAAATCGAAGGCGAATACCCGCAGTTTGGTAACAACGACTCTCGCGTTGATGACATGGCGGTTGACCTGGTAGAACGTTTCATGAAGAAAATTCAGAAACTGACTACTTATCGTAACGCTATCCCGACTCAGTCTGTTCTGACCATCACCTCTAACGTGGTTTATGGTAAGAAAACTGGTAACACCCCAGATGGTCGTCGTGCTGGCGCGCCGTTCGGACCGGGTGCTAACCCAATGCACGGTCGTGACCAGAAAGGTGCTGTTGCCTCTCTGACCTCCGTTGCTAAACTGCCGTTTGCTTACGCTAAAGATGGTATTTCTTACACCTTCTCTATCGTTCCGAACGCACTGGGTAAAGACGACGAAGTTCGTAAGACCAACCTGGCTGGTCTGATGGATGGTTACTTCCACCACGAAGCGTCCATCGAAGGTGGTCAGCACCTGAACGTGAACGTCATGAACCGCGAAATGCTGCTGGATGCGATGGAACATCCGGAAAAATATCCGCAGCTGACCATCCGCGTTTCTGGCTACGCAGTACGTTTTAACTCCCTGACTAAAGAACAGCAGCAGGACGTTATTACTCGTACCTTCACTCAGACCATGTAATTGGTTTTGACTGAAATCGTACTTTAAAAAGCGTACAATAAAGGCTCCACGTAAGTGGGGCCTTTTTAATAGCCTGCTTTGTCAGCTATCTATACTTATATACTCGATGGATTTCGAGTTGCATTGAGGCGGCAACGGAGTGAATCCCCTGGAGCGTACAGAAGTACGTGACTGGGGTGAGCGAAGGAAGCTAACAAAGATGCATCTTGAAAGACGAAAAGTATGGATAGCAGCCAAAACAGACTCGACACAGTTAATAACTGTGCACTAACACTGGCCCCGGATGGGCCACACCTGGAGAAACACCGCAATGTCAGTTATTGGTCGCATTCACTCCTTTGAATCCTGTGGCACTGTTGATGGCCCGGGCATCCGCTTTATTACCTTCTTTCAGGGCTGCCTGATGCGCTGCCTGTATTGCCATAACCGTGACACGTGGGATACACACGGCGGTAAAGAAGTCACCGTCGACGAATTAATGAAAGAGGTGGTGACCTATCGCCACTTTATGAACGCATCCGGCGGCGGCGTGACGGCGTCTGGCGGCGAAGCTATCCTGCAAGCTGAATTCGTACGTGACTGGTTCCGCGCTTGTAAAAAAGAAGGTATTCATACCTGTCTGGATACCAACGGTTTTGTTCGCCGCTACGATCCGGTGATCGATGAGCTGCTGGAAGTCACCGACCTGGTCATGCTCGATCTCAAACAGATGAACGATGAAATCCATCAGAATCTGGTCGGCGTATCTAACCATCGTACGCTGGAGTTCGCGCGTTACCTGTCAAACAAAGACATCAAAGTGTGGATCCGCTATGTTGTCGTACCTGGCTGGTCTGATGACGATGACTCCGCACACAGCCTCGGAGAATTTACCCGCGATATGGGTAACGTTGAAAAAATCGAGCTGCTGCCTTACCACGAGCTGGGCAAACACAAATGGGTAGCAATGGGCGAAGAGTACAAACTGGATGGCGTCAAACCACCGAAGAAAGAGACCATGGAGCGCGTGAAGGGCATTCTCGAGCAATATGGACATAAAGTGATGTATTGAGTTTTAGCCACCACGAAACGGCTGCCCTGAACGGCAGCCGTTTTGCTATCTAAGCGACAACCACTCGAATTAAAGGAAAGGACGCCATGCGGTTATTCATTTCTGGCATGTTGCTGTTATCTGCCCAATACGTAAATGCCGCCAGCAACTGTGATATCAACGCCATTGTGCAACATGCGTGGCCAGATGCAAAACCGACAGCGGAAGGCAAGCTACTCACACAACATAATCAGGTTATCGATATCACAGGTAACTCACCGCAAAGCGCAATTTGCCGTGTCTGGCCAGCCCACCCGGAACTGACCCTAGCGGCGATTCCGCTGATGGCACAACAATATAGCGATTACGATCGCATTGGCGATCTGGAGCTTCTGGTACTGGATTCCACAAACCTCGACGTAAAACAGCGGCTACGCCTGCCCGAACGTATGAATGACGATGCCATTCAAATTACCGGTCTGGCGCTGGATACTGCGCGCTGGAAAGTTACCCCAGATCAGACCGCATTTGGCTTACGAGTCGCCCGCACCGGCAGTTCCCGTGTAAATCCTTTTAGTGAAGATGCGCTATCGCTGTTTGTTATTGAAAATAATCAACTACGGGCGGTATTAAACGGAATCGTACTTGAGAATAGCACCGGTGAACGGGACGGGAACTGTGTGGGAACATTCCACGATATTAAACGCACCCTTGCCCTTGCGCCTGATTCACATAATGGATACTTCGATATTCGGGTAAACGAGAAAAACGTGGAATCAACGGCCTATACAGACGCCAACGAGCAATGCGCATCAAAGGATAAACCGGGGAAAGCCAGTTGGGTACTGCGTTATGATGGCAAACAGTATGCCATCCCAAAAGAACTGTCCCCGTTGTTTTGAGAGGCAAAGCAGGAGATAGCATCACTATCTCCTGCTCTTCTGCCACACTTGTCTTTAGCGTCCTCTTCTCGCCAGTAGCGGGAAAATCAATCCCAGTCCAACCAGCACAAATGGCGTCACGATATTCAGCGTGAGCTGGAATGTCCACTCAGGGGTAAAGGCTTCCATTTTCGGGAAAATCCCGGTCAGACAGGCAAATGCGGTAAAGGCAAAGCACCAGATCCCCACGGTCATCGCAAGCGAGCGGTTGCGAATAAAGACATATTCCGATTTATATTTTTGCGCCAGGCGAATAACGGCAATGAACGCCACAAACACCCATAAATAACGCAATGGCATCACGACAGAGTTAAGATTCAATAGCCATTTATACAGGTTGTTCATGTCGCCAATTCCCAGCGTTGGCAACATAATCAAAATCGCCACCAGCACCAGCGTCAGAATATAACCATTTACCGGCGTACCGGAAGCGTTGGTTTTACACAGGCTCTCGGGAATATATTTACGATCAGCATCACCCAGCAGAACTTTAAGCGGTGCATCAATAGAAAATACCAATGCCGCAATCTGCCCCAGCGTATTGGCAATCGCGTAAATAACCATCAGCGAATTACCCATACCATAATACTCTCCCAATTTCTGGAAGGCGTAATATTGACCATTCGTCATCAGGTCATCTGGAATATGCCGGGAGTCAAACATCATTCCCATAGCCAGCGACCCGAGAATCGCGCATACCGCTACCATAACAGCCAGAACGAGCATCCCTTTTGGAAATTCTTTGCCCGGATTACGTGTCTGATTAACGTATGGCGAAATTTTCTCCGCACCGCCCACGGCAAATACCAGCATGGAGATCGTGGTAATGTAGGTAAAATCGATGTGTGGGATAAACGATTCCCAGGTGATATTGGTTGTCGCTATTTGCACATCCGTAATTGCAGGCGCGGTTACCGCCATCACGACATACAAAATGGACATCACAAACATCGCGATGCCAGCAACTGACCCAACAATTTTCAGTGACTTCATGCCACGGGACGCAACCCACATGAAAAAGACAAACAGCGCCAGCGTCAGCCCCTGCAACGCCACGACGGTGTACTCTTTAATCAACGAACCATCGCCCTTCAGCGCCCATCCCAGCGCAATCAGAATAGCCTGCGGTTTTTGCGCCAGATAAGGTATATGCACAACCCAATAGGTCCAGGCAGCAAGATAGGCCAACCCTGGCCCCATGGTATGTTTAATCCAGGTACTGACTCCGCCTTTACCCTCTTTAAAGGTTGAGCCAAGCTGCCCGACGATCAACGCATAAGGAATAAAATAGAGCGCGAAAATAAATATCCAGGAGGAGACAACAACCAATCCCTGATTAGCATAGTTGTTAACGACGTTACCAAAACCCCAGACGGTAATAAATGACATCAATGCAATGTTGTACCATCGCAATTGTTTTTCCTGCACACCAGCCATACGCAATCCTTTGTGGAAGCTTTTTGATTATCAATATATGAGGCGTGGGATTATGCGCGGTAAAATGAGCGAGCGGAAACGGCAGGATGTAAAACTATAACCTTCTGCACACTTTATTTTCAGGACAGACGTGTGCGATTAAATAATGCAGGTTCCCATAAAGCATACATAAACAGTATGTATGGGAACCTGTTCATATTCTGTTAAATCAGGTCAAATGTGCGCAATAGAATTGGGCGTATGGCCAGTCTTACGCAACAGCATCAGTAAATAAATAAACGATACGCTGGCGATCATGATAAACAGCAAGCTGTCTGAATAATTCTGCATCAACATCGCAGTAAACGAAGGTCCCAGCAGGCTACCCACGGTATAGCTCAATAACAATGCCTGATTCATGGCGACCAGCTGATGATGTTCCACCTTTTCACAGGCCCAGGCCATCGCGACCGGATAGAGGGTAAAGCCTGCCGCACCCAACATAAACAACGCGGGCGCCATCGCCGCCTGATTCAGCATGGCGATACTCCCGACGATCACCACGAAGACCTGGACGCGTAAAACCAGCAGACGTCCCAGCTTATCCGCCAGACGGCCAATCGGCCATTGCCCCAGAATACCGGCACTTACCAGAACCGCCATCCAGAAACCAATGCTGGCGTTGCTCACCCCCTGATGGTTGAGATACAGCGGCATCAGGCCATACAAAGACCCCAGCACGATCCCGGAAATAATGCAGCCATTAACGCCCAGGCGTGCCTGACGCAACCTCAGCATGGAGACAATAGGCGTAGACTGCTGTTCATCGCCCTGCTGATTAGCAATGCGCGTAAAGAGCAGTGGCAAAACACCCGCCAGGATAGTACCCGTCACCCACGGCAGGACGTTCATCAATTCTGTTGATACTTTACTAACCAGCAGTTGGCCTAAAAACGTTCCCACATAATAGATCATCATATAGGCGGCAAGTAACCGTCCGCGATTACGGGACGTCCCGCTGCACATCAGCGCGCTTTCCACGACCACCCAGATCATGGCGCAGCCAACACCGGCGATAAAACGCCATGTCATCCAGCTCCAGAATCCCACCATAATCCCCAACCCGACACAGCCCGCGGCAAAAATAAGCGAGGCGATGTAATAGCTGCGGTTAAAACCAAGGTGTTTTATTAAATACCCTGTCAGCAACGTCCCTACCAGATTACCGGTAAAGTAAGACGAGCTCACCACGCCTACCTGCCAGGTAGGCAGATTTTCATGGGCGAGCCAAAGCGGGACGAGCGTGTTTAACACGGCGATCGCCAGGGTCAACAGAAGTAGCCCGCACAGCAATAGCATGACGGGACGGGTATAGGTGGACATGAATAAAAACCGTGAGGAAGTTCAAATTTCATGCGCATCATGCCACTGCTAAAAACATTGTCAATCGGCGGAATCAGAGGGCTGAGGCGCTTTCTAGTCGATCGATTTGCATTACTGATTCTTAATGTGAATAGATAAAAAATACAAAAACACATCTGCTTGTTTTTATTGATCTAAAACAAAAATCTCGCGTTACGTTCAGTCGAAAAATTTCATGGACTCCCCTTACTTTTATTTCTTACTAAACTCTATGCGGGATGCTGAGCTGCATTGTCTTCAAAATAGAACAGTGAGTTCTTATTTATCTATCTAATCCAAATATCGTTCTTTTCGTAGACTTAAACTCATCAAATTTCCCCCACTGATACTGAACAGGAGAAATACCATGACTAAACCTTACGTAAGACTTGATAAAGACAATGCGGCAGTACTGCTGGTCGATCATCAAGCTGGCCTGCTCTCTCTGGTTCGGGATATCGATCCCGATAAATTTAAAAACAACGTGCTTGCGCTCGGTGACTTAGCAAAATACTTCAACCTCCCAACCATTCTGACAACCAGTTTTGAGACAGGACCAAACGGGCCGCTGGTACCGGAACTGAAAGCTCAATTTCCGGATGCGCCCTACATTGCTCGCCCAGGAAACATTAACGCATGGGATAACGAAGATTTCGTGAAAGCAGTAAAAGCGACCGGCAAAAAGCAGCTGATTATCGCTGGTGTCGTGACGGAGGTTTGCGTCGCTTTCCCAGCGCTCTCGGCTATTGAAGAAGGTTTTGACGTCTTTGTTGTCACCGATGCTTCAGGCACGTTTAATGAAATTACCCGCCATTCAGCATGGGATCGGATGTCTCAAGCAGGCGCTCAATTGATGACATGGTTCGGAGTAGCATGCGAACTGCACCGCGACTGGCGCAACGATATCGAAGGTCTGGCGACGTTGTTCTCTAATCACATTCCGGATTATCGCAATCTGATGACCAGCTATGACACGTTAACTAAGCAGAAGTAAAGACTGGGGCAAAACCCTGACCTGACATGTAGCCGGATAGCGCGCAGCTTTAAGGCCTACGGATATTGTAGGCTTGATAAAGCACGAGGCGCCATCCGGCATATTATGGATTAACTCGCCACCGCCATACCGACGGTCATATGCAGCCCGTAGAACACGCCACGACCAATCAGCTCGCCGACTAACAGCAGAATAAACGCGACGGAAAGCAACGGAACGGCAGGCTGGTAACCCTTCACTTGCGGTACTATCCAGCAGCACAACGCTAACGCCAGCGCCACGATCCGCCACGCCATCAGCGAACCGTAATCCGGAACCAGCGCAGAGGCCTGTTGAATCGAACTGTGGATTGTCGCCAGTTCAGTCCCCTGCATTACCGACATGATGGCACTCACGACCAGAGCAAGCACTGATATAGCCGGCAGCAGGCGCATCGCCCAACCATCCACGCCAGCAATTCTCAGTAACAGATATCCCAGCAGCGGACCGCCCATAAACATCGTCAGGAAGAAGCCCAGCGGTGTCCAGACGCTGTACCAGGTCGGTACGGTATCGATGGTGTTATACACGCGCACCATCATCCAGACAAAAACCACACCCAGCACCATGGTGACAACTAACCACAGATTGCGTAATGCGGGCGACATTTTCTTCAACATAGCCAGCAGCCAGCCGATACCGCCAA
This sequence comes from Citrobacter portucalensis, assembly GCF_002042885.1. Lineage (GTDB taxonomy): Bacteria > Pseudomonadota > Gammaproteobacteria > Enterobacterales > Enterobacteriaceae > Citrobacter > Citrobacter portucalensis. The sequence goes on along the minus strand of NZ_MVFY01000006.1, from coordinate 288,169 downwards.
CGACAAAGAAGAGTGAGCCGCTGGCAATTTCGTTACTCAACGCAGATGACCCAACGCGATTGAGTGAGTTAAAGGCGCGCATCGGTGAGCCCAGGTGGAGCATGGAAGCAATAAAACCAATGCCCATTAATACCCACAGCCCAAACATGCAGGTAATTACGCGTTGCTGCGATTCTGGGCGTAAGCCCCCTTTCATCAACGCCAGCGCCAGAACAATAAAACCGCCAACCACACACTGTCCGAAGACCGTGAAGATCATCAGCGGCCATTCATGCCATCCACTTCCCATCTTACACCTCCTTCGGATTAGCCAGATAACCTGTGGTATCCCCGGTCGGGCGGCTATTGGCGTTAGGTTTGATGACAATGCTCGGTTTGGTAAAGTGCGCGCCCGGCAATGGCGCAACCGCAGCCAAAGTACCGTGTTTTTTGCGCAGTTCATCAATTGGGCCAAAATCCAGCGCACGCAGTGGACAGGACTCGACGCAAATAGGTTTCTTACCTTCAGCGACGCGCTCATGGCAGCCATCGCATTTGGTCATGTGCCCTTTGTCAGCATTATACTGTGGTGCGCCGTAAGGACAGGCCATGTGGCAATAGCGGCAGCCGATGCACACATCTTCATCGACAACGACAAAGCCATCTTCACGTTTGTGCATCGCACCGCTCGGACACACCTTGGTACAGGCCGGGTCTTCACAGTGGTTACACGCAATGGAGAGGTAATAGGCAAAGACGTTCTGATGCCAGACGCCGTTGTCTTCCTGCCAGTCACCGCCCGCGTACTCATAAATGCGGCGGAAGCTGACTTCAGGGGTTAAATTTTTGAAATCTTTGCACGCCAGTTCGCAGGTTTTGCAACCGGTGCAACGGCTGGAATCAATAAAAAATCCATACTGGGTTGTCATCGGTTACTCCTTACACCTTTTCAACCTGAACAAGGTTCGTGTGTGATGGGTTCCCCTTCGCGAGAGGAGACGGACGCTGGGTCGTCAGGACGTTAATGCAACCGCCCTGGTCCACGCGTTTTGCGTCCGGGTCATACCACGCCCCTTCACCCAATGCCACCACGCCAGGCATCATACGCGGCGTTACTTTCGCCTCGATGTGCACTTCACCACGATCGTTAAAGATGCGCACCTTGTCGCCGTTGTTAATGCCGCGTCGCTGTGCATCCATCGGGTTGATCCACATTTCCTGACGGCAGGATGCTTTCAGAACATCCACGTTGCCATAGGTCGAGTGGACGCGAGACTTATAGTGGAAGCCGGTCAACTGCAGAGGGAATTTCTCCACCAGCGGATCGTTTAAGCTCTCAAAACCTGGGGTATAAATCGGCAGTGGATCAATCACATCACCTTCCGGCAGCTCCCAGGTTGACGCGATCTCGGCAAGCTGCTGCGAATAAATTTCGATCTTACCTGACGGCGTGGTCAGCGGATTGGCGTTAGGATCCTCACGGAACGCCTTGTAGGCCACGTGATGTCCCTGCGGGTCGCGCTGTTTAAAGATCCCCTGCTTGCGGAATTCTTCAAACGTTGGCAGTTCAGGAATGGCTTTGCGCGACTGCTCGTACAGATGACGCATCCACTCTTCCTGAGTACGACCTTCTGTAAACTGCTGCTCAACACCAAGGCGTTTCGCTAGCTCGCTGGTCATCTGGTAGATAGTCTTGCATTCGAAGCGTGGTTTGATCGCCTGATCGGTGAAAATCACATACGACATATTTCCGCAGGAGGCATCCAGTGCGAAGTCCATCTGCTCCGAAGCGGTGCAGTCCGGCAGCAAAATATCCGCGTATTTCGCCGAGGAGGTCATATGACAGTCGATGACAACGATCATCTCGCACTTCTTATCATCCTGTAGGATTTCATGTGTGCGGTTGATATCAGAGTGCTGGTTAATCAGACAGTTACCGGCATAGTTCCAGATCATCTTAATCGGAACATCGAGCTTATCTTTGCCACGAACACCGTCACGCAGCGCCGTCATCTCCGGACCTCGCTCAATGGCGTCCGTCCACATAAACATAGAGATGCTGGTTTCGACTGGGTTTTCCAGCGTAGGCATACGTTCAAACGGCAAACTGTATGAGCCCTCACGCGCCCCGCTGTTGCCGCCGTTAATCCCAACGTTACCGGTAAGGATTGCCAGCATAGAAATGGCACGAGTCGCTATTTCACCGTTAGCATGGCGCTGCGGTCCCCACCCCTGACTGATATATGCCGGTTTAGCGCTACCGATTTCACGTGCCAGTTTGACGATTCGATCAGCAGGAATACCGGTAATTTGCGCTGCCCATTCCGGGGTCTTGGCGATACCGTCTTTGCCCTGCCCAAGAATATACGCCTTATAGTGACCGTTTTTCGGTGCGTCGGCCGGTAAGGTTTTCTCGTCGTAACCCACGCAGTATTTATCAAGGAACGGTTGATCGACCATGTTTTCGGTGATCAGCACATACGCCAGACCATTCACCAGCGCCGCATCGGTACCTGGGCGGATCGGGATCCATTCATCTTCACGACCCGCACCGGTATCCGTGTAGCGAGGATCGATAATAATCATGCGGGCATTGGATTTCTGTCGCGCCTGTTCAAGGTAATAGGTTACCCCACCCCCGCTCATACGGGTTTCACCTGGGTTATTCCCGAACAGAACCACCAGCTTGCTGTTTTCAATGTCGGACGGGCTGTTACCGTCTGCCCAGCCGCCGTAGGTGTAGTTCAACCCGGCAGCGATTTGCGCTGAAGAGTAGTCACCGTAGTGGTTCAGGTAGCCGCCACAGCAGTTCATCAGACGTGCTACCAGCGTTTTGCCTGGCGGCCAGGAACGTGTCAGGGTGCCGCCCAGCGTACCTGTGCCGTAGTTCAGGTAGATAGACTCGTTGCCGTAGTCTTTGATAAGACGCTGCATATTGCTGGCAATGATGTCGTAGGCTTCATCCCAGCTGATACGCTCAAATTTCCCTTCGCCACGTTTACCGACACGTTTCATCGGGTATTTCAGACGGTCGGGATTATAAACGCGACGACGCATGGAGCGACCACGCAGACAGGCGCGTACCTGGTGCAAGCCGTCATAGTTGTCATCACCGGTGTTGTCGGTTTCAACATACTTTATTTCACCGTCTACCACGTGCATACGCAGAGGACAGCGGCTACCACAGTTCACCGTACATGCGCTCCATATGACTTTCTCATTGGCCTGTGTCGGATTAAGGGCTTCTGCAGCATTTGCAATACGGGTAAATGGCAGGGTAAACGCGCTACTGGCCACCGCCAGTCCGCCTATCGCCGTCGTTTTCACCAAACCTCGGCGACTAACCTCAGCTGCCAGCATGGCATCGGGGATCTTAGTTTTCATAGTGGCTCACTCTGCTGCTCACAATAAACAAAAGAGAAATACTCGTTATATAGATTTTTATATAGCGTTAATATCAATATACAGACTGGTAGATACTGAATTTGCGAAAAGACAGAGATAAATACTGACTTTCATTCGAAGGCAGTATTACTCCTATGGAGGTAGGCGTTATTGTCCGACGTCAAACGGGCATAAAAAAAGCGCCCTGAGGCGCTTTTTTAGCAAAGAAAGGTAGCTTAGCCGATAAACTCCAGGCCATTCATGTACGGACGTAACACTTCCGGAACCTGAATACGGCCATCAGCCTGCTGATAGTTTTCCATCACCGCAACCAGCGTACGTCCAACCGCCAGACCAGAACCGTTCAGCGTATGTACTAAACGGGTCTTTTTGTCGGATTTGCTGCGGCAACGCGCCTGCATACGACGAGCCTGGAAATCCCACACGTTAGAGCAAGAGGAGATTTCGCGATAGGTGTTCTGCGCCGGGATCCACACTTCCAGATCGTACGTTTTGCATGCGCCGAAGCCCATGTCGCCTGTGCACAGGACGATCTTACGGTACGGCAGGCCCAGCAGCTGAAGAACCTTCTCGGCATGGCCGGTCATCTCTTCCAGCGCGTCCATAGAGTCTTCTGGGCGAACGATCTGCACCATTTCAACTTTATCGAACTGGTGCATACGGATCAGACCACGGGTATCACGACCGTAAGAACCTGCTTCAGAACGGAAGCACGGCGTATGCGCGGTCATTTTGATCGGCAGCGCATCTTCGTCAATGATTTCGTCGCGAACCAGGTTGGTCAGCGGAACTTCTGCCGTTGGGATCAGCGCATAGTTGCTGCTGTCAGCTTCTTCATCCAGCGGACGGGTGTGGAACAGATCGCCAGCAAATTTCGGCAGTTGCCCTGTTCCGTACAGCGTGTCATGGTTAACCAGATACGGAACGTAGTTTTCGCTGTAACCATGCTGTTCGGTATGCAGATCCAGCATGAACTGAGACAGCGCACGGTGCATGCGCGCGATCTGCCCTTTCATCACGACGAAACGAGAGCCGGTCAGCTTAACCGCAGCGGCAAAATCAAGACCCGTGTGCATTTCACCCAGGGTAACGTGATCGCGCACTTCGAAATCAAACTCACGCGGCGTACCCCAACGGCTGACTTCAACGTTGTCATTTTCATCTTTACCCACCGGAACGTCGTCCGCTGGCAGGTTAGGAATGGTCAGCGCAATGTCGCGGATCTCGGCCTGTAAGGTATCAAGTTCAGCTTTCGCGGCATCCAGCTCTTCGCCCAGTTTGTTCACTTCCAGACGTAAAGACTCGATATCTTCCCCGCGCGCTTTTGCCTGGCCGATGGATTTCGATCGAGAGTTACGCTCTGCCTGCAGGTTTTCAGTTTGTACCTGCAGAACTTTACGACGCTCTTCAAGAGCGCGCAGCTTATCTACATCCAGCTTAAAGCCCCGGCTTGCCAGTTTTTCTGCGACTGCGTCTGGCTCATTACGCAGCAGATTGGGATCGAGCATGCTTATCCTGTGCTTATCGAATTAAAATAGGAGAAAGTGACCACAGCCTGCGGTCACAGGGATACAGAGACAACATTACCGCAACGATAACACTAACGGTAGCGTTTTATAGGGCTATTTTGATCCTGTCCGGCGAGCCAGGCGAGCTTTTCGCCAATCTTGCCTTCAAGACCTCTGTTTGTGGGGTGATAATAGCGCGTTTGTGCCATTTCCTGCGGGAAGTACTCTTCTCCGGCGGCATAGGCATTTGGTTCATCATGGGCGTAACGATACTCCTGACCATAGCCCATTTCTTTCATCAGCTTAGTTGGCGCATTGCGCAGGTGGACCGGCACGTCGTAATCCGGACGTTCACGGGCATCAGCCAGCGCGGCTTTGAAGGCGGTGTAAACCGCATTACTTTTCGGCGCGCAGGCCAGATAAACAATTGCCTGAGCAATCGCTCGTTCACCTTCCGCGGGTCCCACGCGGGTAAAGCAGTCCCATGCGGAAATTGCCACCTGCATGGCGCGAGGATCGGCATTGCCGACATCTTCAGAGGCAATGGCCAGACAGCGACGGGCAACATACAGCGGGTCACCGCCTGCACTAATGATGCGCGCATACCAATAAAGTGCCGCATCCGGGGCGCTGCCGCGAACCGATTTGTGTAATGCGGAGATGAGATCGTAAAAACGATCGCCTTTATTATCGAAGCGTGCGCTGCGTTCACCGGCAATTTCAGTGAGCAATTCTGGTTTCAATACGCGCTTACCGGAATCATCAACTTCGGCCATATCGGCCATCATTTCCAGCGTATTCAGCGCTCGCCGCGCGTCGCCATTCACCAGTTCGGCAATCGCCCGACGCGTCTCTGGTGGCAGTACGATATCCTGACCACCGTAACCACGGGCATTATCTGACATCGCCTGGTCCAGCACCTGTTCAATATCGTCGGTGGTTAACGATTTCAGTAAATAAACACGCGCCCGCGACAACAGTGCCGAGTTCAGTTCAAACGAGGGATTTTCAGTGGTGGCGCCAATAAACGTGATGGTACCGTCTTCAATATGCGGTAAAAACGCATCCTGTTGGCTTTTATTAAAACGGTGAACTTCGTCCACGAACAGGATCGTACGTCGACCCGCGTTACGATTCTGACGCGCCCGCTCAATCGCTTCACGAATTTCTTTTACACCAGACGTGACCGCCGAAATTCGTTCAACATCGGCGTTAGCGTAACGGGCAATAACTTCGGCTAGCGTGGTTTTCCCCGTCCCCGGCGGACCCCATAAAATCATAGAGTGCAGGTGCCCGGCCTCGATGGCGCGCGGCAAGGGTTTACCCGCAGCCAGCAGATGCTGCTGGCCGATGTACTGCGCTAAATTTTCTGGCCGCATACGTGCGGCCAGTGGCTGAAAGGTATTATCAGAAAAGTCGAGCGACAGATTGCTCACTCACACGCCTCTACTTACGTTGATCGTCAACCGTTACACCTTGCGGCGGGGTAAAGGTGAATTTCGAAGGTTCAATCGCACCATTCTGCTGAGATTTCAGCTGATAGCTGCTGCGCTGATCGTCTTGCTCAACGGCACTGAACTGATGGATCGTCCCGTCCCGCCCAACATTGATAGTAAACTGCTTCAGATTACCGCTGCTGGTTTTTGGCGTCAGTACGAAATCGTCGCCGTTTTGCTTAATGTTGTACTGTTGCCAGTCGCTGGCCTGGTTACGCGCAATCAGCATGAACGGCGTGTTGCCCGTGGCGTCTTTCAACCAGGTCGCAGTCGCCTGCTCAACAAACGGGTTAAAGAACCACAGCGTTTTACCATCGGAAACCAGGATGCTCTCGTCAGGCTGCGTCATATGCCAGTTAAACAGATTAGGGCGTTTAACCCATAAGTCGCCCTGACCTTCCTGCACCGCCGCGCCGCTACCGTCCGTGACCTTCTGAGTAAAGCTGGCATGGAAGCTACTGACTTTATCCAGACGGCTTTTCAGGTCGCTGGCAGCATCAGCCCAGACGCTGCTCACCACAAAGCTAGACAGTAATGCACAGGTGATTGCGATTCTTTTCATCGTTATTCCTCAAAATACGTCACTCCCAATGGGGAGATCCCTCTGCTATCCATTTCAGGCCAAAAATCAGCATGAGGAAAGTAGAAAATACTGAATTACTTAACTTTGCAATCATTCGAAGGGCGGCGGAGCCAGCACTTCACGATTACCATTATGCCCTTGTTCGCTGACTATTCCCTGCGCTTCCATCTGTTCGATGATGCGCGCCGCTCGGTTGTAACCGATACGGAACTGACGCTGGACGCCGGAGATTGAGGCTTTGCGTTTCTGAGTAACAAAGTTCACCGCCTGATCGAACAGCGGATCCAGTTCTTCGCCACCATCAAAGCCGCCACCGCCGCCTTCGCTTTCGCTGTCAGAGGTAATGCCATCAACGTATTGTGGACGGCCGCGCGCTTTCCAGTCCTGAACTACCGCGTGAACTTCTTCATCGCGTACAAAGGCGCCGTGTACACGCACAGGGATCGTCGAGTTTGGTGCAGAATAAAGCATGTCACCCATACCCAACAGCGATTCCGCTCCGCCCTGGTCAAGGATGGTACGCGAGTCAATTTTACTGGACACTGTAAAGGCGATACGCGTCGGGATGTTCGCTTTAATCAGACCAGTGATAACGTCAACTGACGGTCGCTGGGTTGCCAGCACCAGGTGGATACCCGCCGCACGCGCTTTTTGCGCCAGACGAGCGATTAGTTCTTCCACCTTTTTGCCAACGGTCATCATCAGGTCAGCGAATTCATCCACCAACACCACGATATACGGCAGTTTTTCCAGCACCGGATGCTGAACATCCATGCTGTCGCCCGGCTTCCAGTATGGGTCTGGAATCGGACGTCCCATACGGGCGGCTTCAGCAATCTTATCGTTATAACCGGCAAGGTTACGCACGCCAAGCGCCGACATCAGTTTGTAGCGACGTTCCATTTCATTGACGCTCCAACGCAAGGCATTGGCGGCATCTTTCATGTCGGTCACAACTTCAGTCAGCAGATGTGGAATACCTTCATAAACAGAAAGTTCCAGCATTTTCGGGTCAATCATGATAAAGCGAACGTCTTCCGGCTGCGCTTTGTACAGCATGCTGAGGATCATGGCGTTCACCCCAACAGACTTACCGGAACCGGTTGTCCCTGCCACCAGCAGGTGCGGCATTTTAGCCAGATCGGCCACCACCGGTTCGCCCGCAATATCTTTGCCCAGCACCACAGTCAGCGGAGATGAGTTATCACGGAATTTAGCGTTATCCAGCACTTCTCGCAGATAGACGGTTTGACGTTTTTTGTTCGGTAACTCCAGTCCGACATACGGTTTGCCTGGAATAACCTCGACCACACGTACCGCCGCGGTCGACAATGAACGCGCCAGATCTCGTGACAGGTTAGAAATACGCGCTGCTTTAACCCCTGGAGCCAGATTAAGCTCAAAGCGGGTAATCACCGGGCCAGGAGAATAGTTCACCACATCGGCTTTAATGCGGAAATCCGCCAGACGCGCTTCCACCAGACGTGCCATTTGTTCCAGTGCGAACGTATCTATCGGCTCAACTTCGCTCGGCGGCGGCGTGAGCAGATCTAACGATGGCAGCGGCGTGCTTGGACGGTGCGCCGGACGACTATCCCCATTACGCATCAGCAGCGGATGGATCAGACTATCCTGCGGCGGCGGTGTAACAGGCTGCGCTGGCTGCTGATAATGCTGCTGCGGTGCAACTGGCTGCGCTGGCTGTTGATAATGCTGCTGCGATGCAACTGGCTGCACCGGTTGCTGGTAGTGCTGCTGCGATGCAACTGGCTGCGCTGGTTGCTGATAATGCTGCTGTGGTGCAACTGGCTGTGCCGGTTGCTGATAGTGCTGCTGCGGTGCAACTGGCTGCGCCGGTTGCTGATAATGCTGCTGCGGCGCAACTGGTTCCTGGTACTGCGGCGCGGGCTCCGGCATTACGCCAGGCGTAAACAGCGGCTCATGCGGCCCCTCATCCACCAGCGTTTTCATTGGCGAAAATTCAAAGTCATCGAGGGAGAACGGATTCGCTCCGACAGGCTGTTCACCGGAATAACGCTGCTGCTGAGAAGAAGCAAACTGGCGAGCCAGTTCCGCTTCTGCGGCTGAATCTTCGTCATCAGTCTGGTGGGTATCGTCCTGATACTCTTCGCCATAACGATGCTGCTGCGACTGAGCGAACTGACGTGCCAGATCGTCCTGCTGCATTGCATCCATTTCATCGTCACTATACGCATCTGTATCAAGCTGCTCTTCGCGCGCTTTCTCTTCAGCCATACGCTGTGACGGCAGTTTTATGCCATATGAAGCCAGCTCACGACGAGTAGGCACGCGCACACGATTCGGACGCGGCAACTGCGGGCCAATGCCCTCTTTCACCTGCGGACGCGGCGTACCGCTGCCTGCAAGGCTAAAGACAGGTGCTGCGGCAGCGGCACCTGCCCCTAACGCGGCGCTTTTTACGCCAGCGGCCAGCGGTGCAACGGCAGCAACAGACTCAACGGGTGGTATGGATGCAGTCGCCGGCATAGATGGCGTAGACGGCTTAACACGCTCAGGCTCCTGAGCAGGTTCTGGAATCGGCTGATACCATGCGGCCAGTTGCTCACGCTCACGCGCACGTTTCTCTTCGACTTCTTCAAAGTAATAGAGCGGCGGACGAGTCGGTTTAACTTCTTCAACCACCGGCTCAGGTTCCACCACTGTTGGTTGTTCAACCACAGGCTGCTGGAACGTAGTGCTCTGTTGAAAAGTTGGATCCTGCTGATAAACAGGTTGCTGCACAGGCTCCGGCTGATAACCAGGCTGCTGGAATGCGGTGTTCTGTTGAGAGGTCGGATCCTGTTGATAGACAGGTTGCAGCACGGGCTCCGGCTGATAAACAGGTTCCGGCTGCGGCGCGACAGGCTGCGTATAAACAGGTTCAACGGGCTGCTGTGCGTAATATTGCGGCTGCGGACTCTGCTCCACAACCGGTTGTTGCCATGGCTCATACGGCTGCTGCACCGGAGGTTGCGCGTACTGGGCTGGCTGCGGATAACCTTCAGGCGCTGGTGCAATCGCGGCATCACCGGTTTGCGGGCCAGGCACGGGTTGCCAGGCCACAGTTGGGACCGGTTGCTCCATAACAGTGTTGGTCACGGGTGACGTTTGCAGCAACGGATCGACCGGTGCGCTCCAGGCCTGAGCGGCCGTTGTAGCTACAGCTGCTGCAGCCACAGGCTCGGTCACCGAGTGGCCGTTAAGGAGCGGATCAAGTTCGTCATATTCAGGCAGCGTCGCGCGATTACCGGAAAACAGCACATCATTAGGATCGGCAACCACGCCACGGGCGCTGTATTCAATTTCGTCTTCATCATCCATGCGTTTGCCGGAGAACAGCGCCGCATCGGTATGACGACCAAGCGGGTTGGTAAATTTCTCCGCCAGACGTTTACGGCGCGCTAACGCACCGCGCAGGATACGAGCTCGGCGCGATTCATGGGGTTTGCCATCAGCGGCGTCGACAGACTCTTCTTCGTCTTCATACTCTTCGTCATCGACCCAGGTATCGTCGCGGCGGGTACGGTTGCTGGCAAACGTCAGGATATTGAGTAACCAGCCGCCCAGTTTTTCCGCAATGCTCACCCATGACCAACCGGTGAACAGCGTTAATCCCGCTGCCCAAATGCACAACAATGTCAGCGTGCCGCCGCTGCTGTGCAGCAATGGTTGTAGCGTGGTGCTGAGCAGACTGCCGATCACGCCGCCAGAGGCGAAATACCAGATGTCATCGGCGTTAATTGCGGCCAGCCCGCAGGAAGTGAGAATCAGCGCCAGAACGCCAATAATGCGTAGCGAGACGGCAAAATAATCGACGTATTCGTCGCTGGCCTGATGTCGCCAGGCAAACCAGCAGCCACCGACAATGATGACGGGGATGGTGTAGGCCATGACGCCAAAAATAAAGAACAGCGTGTCCGCCAGCCATGCTCCAGGTATTCCACCCAGATTATGGATAGGCTCATGCCACGCGGTTTGCGACCAACTGGGATCCGAAGGGTTAAAGCTGAGTAAGGCAGCCATCAACCAGACGGCAAAAAGGGCAATAAGGATCAGTAGCGCTTCCAGAAGTCGGCGCCCGCTGCTTAACTTCGTCAATATGACGTCTTTGTCTTCAGTGTATTCCTGGCTCAAAAACGGCTCTCCAGGTTTCGGGCTTTTCCTGCCCGATGCTAAAACGGACAACAGCACCGGGTTGCCCCGGCACTGTTGCTGTATGGATTAACAGGAGTGTAATCAAACTGCGTCGATTTTGCACCTGTTCCGTGTTAGCGCGTCTTAATTACCAGACGATTGCTCTGTTTGACTTCTTCCATTACTACATAAGTACGTGTGTCATTCACGCCAGGCAGACGCAGCAGGGTTTCCCCCAACAGCTTACGGTATGCCGACATATCCGGTACGCGTGTTTTCAGCAAATAGTCGAAATCACCGGAAACCAAATGACACTCTTGAATTTCTTCAAGTTTTTGTACTGCAGAGTTAAATTGTTCAAACACATCCGGGGCGCCACGATTCAGAGTAATCTCAACAAAAACCAGAAGTGATGCATCCAGATAATGCGGGTTTAACAGCGCTGTATAGCCCTGAATAAAACCCTGTCTTTCCAACCGACGCACACGCTCAAGGCAGGGCGTTGGTGAAAGTCCCACACGTTTAGAAAGCTCGACGTTAGAAATACGCCCATCCTTTTGCAGCTCATTAAGAATGTTACGATCGATACGGTCGAGATCTTTGCCAGGGCGCTTCTTACTATCTACCATTATTATTGTCTCTCTGTATTCCTTCCCTACTCCTGCCTGACTCTACCAACATCACTGTTCAGAGTCGCTACCCATCAAAATAACCGCAACCCAGAGGGATTTTCGGTTCGCAATGTCTGGGTTTATGGTGAGAAGACCGTTGCCTGTCGGCGGCTATCGACATCACGAATGGCATCTGTCCACACCATGCGTAGATTTCGCTAACACGGTAAACATGGTATCTACATGCATGATTATGCAGCACATACATGACACAGTTTTTTTCTTCCTTGAATGTTTTCGCAAAACAGCAGGGGATTGTCAAAGCAAAACATCGATTTTTAGTACAACATGCCAGTTATTCATTCGCAGTGATGGAAAATCGTCATTTTATCACCTTATAACTGACCTATTTTAAGTAGAAATCGTTATAGTATTACGACTAATTCTGCCGTTCATCGGTTCCCGCTATTACACATATTGTTAACAAAATCGCCATACTCTTTTTTTACGCCTGTAAATTCCCTACAATCCTGCTCATTGCCTGCTAACAACTATGGGGATCTCATGGGCGCAACCAAACACAGTAAACTTCTTATTCTGGGCTCTGGCCCTGCGGGGTATACCGCTGCGGTCTACGCTGCACGCGCGAACCTGCAACCGGTACTGATTACCGGTATGGAAAAAGGTGGTCAGTTGACCACAACAACAGAAGTGGAGAACTGGCCTGGCGATCCGCACGATCTCACAGGCCCATTGCTGATGGAACGCATGCACGAACATGCGACCAAATTTGAAACTGAAATTATTTTTGATCATATCAGCAAAGTTGATCTGCAAAACCGCCCTTTCCGTCTGACCGGCGACAGCGGTGAATACACCTGTGACGCACTGATCATCGCCACCGGTGCGTCAGCACGCTACCTGGGTCTGCCTTCAGAAGAAGCCTTCAAAGGCCGTGGCGTTTCCGCCTGCGCGACCTGCGACGGTTTCTTCTACCGTAACCAAAAAGTTGCGGTGATCGGCGGCGGCAACACCGCTGTTGAAGAAGCGCTGTACCTGGCGAATATCGCATCTGAAGTGCATTTGATTCACCGTCGCGACAGCTTCCGCGCCGAGAAAATCCTGATCAAGCGTTTGATGGATAAAGTCGAAAACGGCAACATCGTGCTGCATACCCACCGCACACTGGAAGAAGTGACCGGCGATCAAATGGGCGTAACCGGACTGCGCCTGCGCGATACGCAAAACACTGACAACGTCGAGTCACTTGACGTTGCAGGCTTGTTTGTCGCTATCGGCCACAGCCCGAATACCGCCATTTTTGACGGTCAGCTTGAACTGGAAAATGGCTACATCAAAGTTCAGTCCGGGATTCATGGTAACGCCACCCAAACCAGCATTCCGGGTGTATTCGCCGCCGGTGACGTGATGGACCATATTTATCGCCAGGCGATCACTTCAGCAGGCACCGGTTGTATGGCTGCGCTTGACGCAGAGCGTTATCTCGACGGTCTGGCAGACGCTTGCAAATAAGTTTTACAAATCAGTAACAAAAGTAAAAAAGGCGACTATAAGTCGCCTTTATTTTTGCCTCGTTGTAACATTGTCCTGCCCAAAAATTCCAATAACTCACCTGCTAAGCGTGCAATGAATAAAACCCGTCAAAAAGAGCTGACCCGCTGGTTAAAACAGCAAAGTGTAATTTCCCAACGATGGCTGAACATTTCACGCCTGTTGGGGTTCGTGAGCGGCCTGTTAATTGTCGCTCAGGCCTGGCTCATGGCCCGAATTCTCGACCATATGATCATGGACAATATCCCCAGAGAGGCGCTTCTGCTCCCTTTCATTGTGCTGGTATTGATTTTCATCCTGCGGGCATGGGTCGTCTGGTTACGCGAACGCGTCGGGTTTCATGCTGGCCAACATATCCGCTTTGAGATTCGCCGCCAGGTTCTGGATCGCCTGCAACAGGCGGGTCCGGCCTGGATACAGGGTAAACCAGCCGGGAGCTGGGCTACGCTGATCCTCGAGCAGATTGACGATATGCATGATTACTATGCACGTTATCTGCCACAAATGGCGCTGGCCGTATGCGTCCCCTTATTGATCGTGGCGGCGGTATTCCCGTCAAACTGGGTAGCCGCCCTTATTCTGCTTGGAACTGCCCCGCTGATCCCGTTGTTTATGGCGATGGTTGGTATGGGTGCAGCCGATGCTAACCGCCGCAACTTTCAGGCTCTTGCCCGCCTCAGCGGCCATTTTCTCGATCGCCTGCGGGGCATGGAGACGCTAAGAATCTTTGGTCGCGGTGAAGCCGAAACAGAAAGCATCCGCGCAGCGTCACAGGATTTCCGCCAGCGCACGATGGAAGTCCTGCGCCTGGCGTTTCTGTCATCCGGTGTCCTTGAGTTCTTTACCTCCCTGTCCATCGCACTGGTCGCGGTTTACTTCGGTTTTTCCTACCTCGGTGAACTCGATTTTGGCCACTACGGGACGGGCGTCACATTGGCTGCTGGCTTCCTGGCGCTCATTCTGGCGCCGGAATTTTTCCAACCCCTGCGCGATCTGGGTACGTTCTATCACGCCAAAGCACAAGCCGTTGGTGCTGCAGACAGTCTGAAAACCTTCATGGAAACCCCGCTTGCACATCCTGAGCGTGGCGATATTGAGCTGACAACAAAAGACGCAGTTACAATTGAAGCAGAAGATCTGGTCATCACCTCGCCGGAAGGTAAAGTGCTTGCAGGTCCGCTCAACTTTACCCTGCCAGCGGGCCAACGCGCGGTGCTGGTTGGCCGCAGCGGCTCCGGCAAAAGTTCGTTGCTCAATGTCCTGTCCGGTTTTCTCTCTTATCAGGGATCGCTGCGGATTAACGGCTTTGAGCTGCGCGACCTGTCGCCTGATTGCTGGCGCAAACAGCTGTCCTGGGTTGGACAAAATCCGCAGCTCCCTGCCGCCACGTTACGCGATAACGTGCTGCTCGCTCGCCCCGATGCCAGCGAAGAACAGCTGCAAGCCGCACTCGACAGCGCCTGGGTCAGTGAGTTTTTACCACTTCTGCCACAGGGTGTGGATACACCAGTAGGCGATCAGGCTGCTCGACTTTCTGTCGGACAAGCGCAGCGCGTTGCCGTGGCTCGCGCCTTACTCAATCCATGTCAGTTGTTGCTGCTTGACGAGCCCGCCGCCAGCCTTGATGCACACAGCGAACAACGCGTGATGCAGGCATTGAAAGCAGCATCACGCCGCCAGACCACGCTGATGGTGACACACCAACTTGAAGATCTTGCCGACTGGGACGTTATCTGGGTGATGCAGGACGGACAGATCGTTGAACAAGGCACTTATGCCGAACTTAGCGCAGCCAACGGGGCGTTTGCGACATTACTGGCTCATCGTCAGGAGGACATCTAAATGCGCGCTTTGCTACCTTATCTGACGCTGTATAAACGTCACAAATGGATGTTAACCCTGGGGATCGTTCTGGCGATCGTCACACTGCTGGCAAGTATTGGTTTGCTGACGCTTTCCGGCTGGTTCCTGTCGGCTTCTGCTGTGGTGGGTGTCACCGGGATTTACAGTTTTAACTATATGCTCCCTGCTGCCGGGGTACGCGGTGCGGCAATCACCCGAACCGCGGGCCGCTATTTCGAGCGATTGGTCAGCCACGACGCGACGTTCCGCGTGCTGCAACATTTGCGTATTTATACCTTCAGCAAACTGCTGCCGCTCTCCCCTGCTGGCCTGTCCCGTTATGGACAAGGTGAATTGCTTAACCGCGTGGTGGCGGATGTCGACACGCTCGATCATCTCTATTTGCGCGTGCTCTCCCCGCTTGTGGGCGCTTTTGTCGTCATCATGGTGGTCACGCTGGGGCTAAGCGTTCTCGATTTCACGCTGGCTATCACTCTCGGCGGTATTATGCTGCTGACCTTATTTATCCTGCCCCCACTCTTTTATCAGGCAGGTAAAAGCACCGGGCAAAGTTTGACGCATTTACGTGGGCAGTATCGTCAGCAGTTAACATCCTGGCTGCAGGGCCAGGCTGAACTGACCATCTTTGGCGCCAGTGAACGTTACCGCGCCCAAATGGAAGCCACCGAGTTGCAGTGGCATGAAGCCCAACGACGTCAGTCTGAATTAACGGCGCTATCACAGGCGGTCATGCTGTTAGTCGGCGCACTGGCAGTGGTTGTGATGTTATGGATGGCCTCCGGCGGCGTGGGTGGCAATACCCAGCCTGGCGCGCTGATCGCGCTGTTTGTCTTCTGTGCGCTGGCCGCGTTTGAAGCTTTGGCACCCGTCACCGGGGCATTTCAGCATCTCGGACAGGTTATTGCCTCTGCGCTGCGCATCACCGAACTGACCGAACAGCAGCCAGAAGTCACCTTCCCGGATGCCGGTTCTCCAGTTTCTGAGCAGGTCACTCTCACGCTACGCGATGTTTCATTCAGCTATCCGGGGCAAACACAAAAAGCGCTCGACACCCTTTCGCTGCAGGCTCAGCCCGGTGAACACATTGCGATTCTCGGTCGCACTGGCTGCGGTAAGTCAACGTTACTACAATTGCTGACCCGCGCATGGGATCCGCAGCATGGCGAAATTCTGATTAATGAGCAGCCGATTTCAGCCCTCAGTGAAGCCGCGCTGCGCCAGAGCATCAGCGTCGTGCCACAGCGCGTGCACCTGTTCAGCGCGACGCTTCGCGATAATCTGCTGCTGGCAGCACCGCACGCCAGTGATGACACATTATCCGCAATGCTGTGCCGCGTCGGTCTGGACAAACTGCTAGAGGGTGATGGACTCAATGCCTGGTTAGGCGAAGGCGGTCGTCAGCTTTCTGGCGGCGAACTCCGTCGTCTGGCTATCGCTCGCGCCTTATTGCACGATGCCCCACTGATGCTGCTGGATGAACCGACCGAAGGGCTTGATGCCACAACAGAAAGCCAAATGCTTGAATTAATTGGCGATGTCATGCGCGATAAAACCGTGCTGATGGTGACACATCGTCTGCGCGGCTTGTCACGTTTTGATCAAATAATAGTGATGGACAACGGACACATTATTGAGCAAGGTAATCACGCAGATTTGCTAGCCCGGCAGGGGCGTTATTACCAGTTTAAGCAACGTCTGTAAGCTATTATTGAACGATCAAACTCGCGTAGTGGAGTTTCGCTGTCATGCGCCTGGTGCAATTGTCCCGCCATTCTATAGCCTTCCCTTCACCGGAAGGCGCTTTACGCGAGCCTAACGGTTTGTTGGCGCTTGGCGGCGATCTCAGTCCAGCTCGACTGTTAATGGCCTACCAGCGCGGAATTTTCCCATGGTTTTCACCTGGCGACCCCATCCTTTGGTGGTCGCCCGATCCACGCGCCATTCTTTGGCCCGAGAAATTTCATCTCAGCCGCAGCATGAAACGTTTTCATAAAAACTCGCCTTATCGCGTGACGCTCAATTACGCGTTCGGTCAGGTGATTGAAGGCTGCGCGAACGACCGGGAGGAAGGTACCTGGATAACGCATGATGTGGTGGACGCATACCATCGCCTGCACGAACTGGGGCATGCGCACTCTATTGAAGTGTGGCGACACAATGAATTAGTGGGCGGTATGTATGGTGTGGCGCAAGGCACGTTGTTTTGTGGCGAATCGATGTTCAGCCGTCAGGAAAATGCGTCCAAAACCGCACTGCTTGTTTTTTGCGCTGAATTTATCCGTCAGGGCGGAAAATTAATCGACTGCCAGGTATTAAATAGCCACACAGCTTCGCTGGGAGCGGTCGAAACACCGCGTCGGGAGTACCTTGAGCACCTGAGCAGACTGCGCCAGCAGCGGCTACCGAGCCATTTCTGGGTTCCCAGGACGTTATTTTCGCCTCAGGGGTGAATGTTTTCGGCACATTTTTTGTCGGGGTGTTATAATTGTCGCGCAGAGTTGGTTTAGCCCATTACCCCGCCGCCGTTAAGGAACAGTTCGCGTCAGGCAACGCCTATCGTTTATCTCCTCGTTCCCTTACACGTTGCGCTTTAAGTGCGGCTTTGCCGTGTGTGGTTAGAGTAATGCGCCAAACCCGATTTGCTGTGTTTTAAACGCACAAATCTTTACTTATTAAAAGAACTTCGGCATTATCTTGCCGGTTCAAATTACGGTAGTGATACCCCAGAGGATTAGATGGCCAAAGAAGACAATATTGAAATGCAGGGTACCGTTCTCGATACGTTACCTAATACCATGTTCCGCGTAGAGTTAGAAAACGGTCACGTGGTTACTGCACACATCTCCGGTAAAATGCGTAAAAACTATATCCGCATCCTGACGGGCGACAAAGTGACTGTTGAGCTGACCCCGTACGACCTGAGCAAAGGCCGCATTGTCTTCCGTAGTCGCTGATTGTTTTTAACGCCCGAATGGCGTCCAGATAATAAAAGGTCGGTTTAACCGGCCTTTTTTGTGGGCCAAGGTCAGGTATTTAATCCTCAATCATCCGCGCATATTCTTCCGTTAAGAAATCCACTAATGTGCGTACTGACGGCAATAATCCCCTGCGTGATGGAAAGACTGCGTGAATTATTTCTCGCTTCGGTTCCCAGCCGTCGAGCAATGCCACCAGTTCACCCGCAGCTACTTGATCTTTTACCATCAGCTGTGGAAGTTGAACTACCCCCACACCGGCAACTGCGGCTTCACGTAACGCCAGCATATCGGTGGTGATCATACGTGGCGTGAAATGCACCTCCGCACGTGCGCCCTGCGGCCCGAATAACTCCCAACGATGCACATGTTTACCCGTCGCCAGACTCAGGCCAGGCCAACGCGTCAGCTCCGCCGGAGAATGTAGCGTTCCCATTTGCTCGATTAACTGCGGGCTGGCATACAAACGATGTCCCCTGTCCGCCAGCACACGCATCACCAGGTCGCTATCCTCAAATGGTCGGGGCCTGACGCGAATCGCCACGTCCAGGCCCTCTCCAACAACGTCCACGCGGCGGTTAGTGGCCTCCAGTTGCACTGATACGTCAGGATAACGCGCCATAAAACGGGCAAGCATTGGCCCGATATGCACATGCAGCAGCGTGACCGGACACGTCAACTTCACCACGCCACGCGGTTCAACCTGTAACGCGGCAATCGCATCCTGCGCTGCCTGCGCTTCCACCAGCATCGCCTTACAGTGTTCGTAAAAGGTTTGCCCAACTTCCGTCACGTTAAACTGGCGGGTGGTTCGCTGAATCAGTCGAACTCCCAGCGTCTCTTCCAGTTGCGCTATCCGTCGGCTTAGTTTTGATTTCGGTTCATCAAGCGCCCGACCCGCCGCCGCGAATCCCCCTTCCTCTACAACATGTACAAACCATGCAAAATCATTGAGATCCGGCTTTGTCATCTAATTGTCCTATTTATGAGACAGTGAGGACTATTTTAGCTACTACTCAGCTCGCTGTCATGAATATAAGCTTATTCACATCAAGATAACGCCACAGAGGAGACAAATATGAAACAAGTAACAGGCGTCTACACCGCACCTCGCCCACACTGGGTTGGCGATGGATTTCCGGTTCGCTCGATGTTTTCTTACCAGTCTCATGCTGAACAGCTAAGTCCGTTCCTGCTGCTGGATTACGCCGGCCCACATACGTTTACGCCGGGTAACGAAAAACGCGGCGTAGGTGAACACCCTCACCGTGGTTTTGAGACGGTGACCATCGTTTACAGCGGCGAAGTTGAACACCGTGATTCAACCGGTCGCGGCGGCATTATCGGCCCCGGGGACGTGCAGTGGATGACCGCAGGAGCAGGAATATTACACGAAGAGTTCCATTCACCTGAATTTACCCGTCAGGGTGGCGAACTGGAAATGGTACAGCTGTGGGTCAATCTGCCAGCAAAAGACAAAATGGCCGTTCCGGGTTACCAGGGCATCAGCAGCGATGTGATCCCCACTGTCACCCTGCCAGATGAAGCAGGGAGCGTTCGTGTGATTGCGGGCAGCTATCAGGATACAAAAGGCCCGGCACATACCTTCTCGCCGCTGAACGTCTGGGATATGCGTGTGCAACGTAATCATCAGCTCACGTTGTCCCAGCCGGAAGGATGGAGCACTGCCCTAGTGGTATTGAAAGGGAATATCACCGTAAACGGCACTACGTCTGCCAGCGAAGCGCAACTGGTGGTGCTGAGCCAGCAGGGGAAAACGCTGCATATTGAAGTCTCCAGCGACGCCAGCGTGCTGCTGCTTTCTGGAGAACCGTTGAACGAGCCGATTGTAGGTTACGGTCCGTTTGTAATGAACACGAAACAAGAAATCGCTGAAGCCGTACGCGATTTTAACTCCGGCCGCTTTGGCCAAATCTGAATCGAAGGAGAAGAATATGTCCAGTCCTGCAAACTTTAATGGTTCACGTCCGGTCATCGATGTGAATGATTCCGTCATGCTGCTTATCGATCATCAGAGCGGGCTGTTCCAGACCGTCGGCGACATGCCAATGCCAGAACTGCGTGCGCGTGCCGCCGCGCTGGCTAAAATGGCGACTCTGGCGAAGATGCCGGTGATTACCACGGCATCCGTACCGCAGGGACCTAACGGCCCGCTGATCCCTGAGATCCACGCCAATGCGCCGCATGCCCAATACGTGGCGCGTAAAGGCGAAATCAACGCCTGGGATAACGAAGACTTCGTGAAAGCGGTCAAAGCAACGGGTCGTAAAACGCTGATTATCGCCGGTACAATTACCAGCGTGTGCATGGCTTTCCCGGCTATCAGCGCGGTTGCGGAAGGCTATAAGGTCTTCGCAGTGATCGACGCTTCCGGTACTTACAGCAAAATGGCGCAGGAAATCACCCTGGCTCGTGTTGTTCAGGCTGGCGTCGTGCCGATGGATACCGCCGCAGTCGCTTCTGAAATTCAGGGCACTTGGAACCGTGAAGACGCCGCCGAATGGGCGGAAGTGTATACCAAAGTCTTCCCGGCTTATCAGTTGCTGATCGAAAGCTACAGCAAAGCTCAGGAAGTCGTGACCAGCGGCGAAAAACTGGACTCTCAGCGCTAATCCTTTCCTCCGCGCCTGCCTGGGCGGAGGAATATGTATATTGCGTAACCAAACGAGAGTTAACACGTAAATTCTGCTTGACCGTTTTAGCGCAACTCCCTATAGTAGCGCCCCGTTGCCCCCCAAGCGGTCAGGCAGCAATACAATATGGTGAGGTGTCCGAGTGGCTGAAGGAGCACGCCTGGAAAGTGTGTATACGGCAACGTATCGGGGGTTCGAATCCCCCCCTCACCGCCATATTTTAAGAAGAGCTCGTACGAAAGTACGGGCTTTTTTTTCGCATGTTGCATTTGCCGGATGCGGCGCAAGCGCCTTATCCGGCCTACATTGCTACAGCCCTGAATATCTCCGTAGGCCTGATAAGCAAAGCGCCATCAGGCATGGCAACTATTGTCGGCTGAGCAGCGTTAGCACTTCATAGTGCGCGGTGTGTGGGAACATATCGAAAAGTTGGACGCGTTCAATGCGATACCCAGGCAACTCACGAATATCCTTCGCCATGGTTTGCGCATTACAGCTGGAATAAACGATATAACGCGGTGCCATGCGAGAGAGAAAATCGCACAGCGGCTTTCCAATCCCCCGACGCGGCGGATTCACCAGCACCAGGTCAGGTACTTCGCCCTGAGCGGTAGCAAACTGGGTTGAATCCAGCGCCTGAAAATGCAGATTCTGCAACCCAAGCTCCTGCGCTGACTGCTTCGCGCAGGTAATCGCTTCTGGCGCGATTTCAATCCCCGTCAGTTTCATTTGCGGTGTAGCACAGTGCAGACCAAAACCCCCGACGCCGCAAAACAGATCCCACATGTGATTAACCGGAAGCTGACGCACCCAGTCACGCGCCGTGGCATATAATTGCCCCGCTACCACCGGATTGGTCTGGAAGAAACTCTGCGGGCGGATCCACAACGGCACATCGTTAAAGCGTTCCGCCAGCGCCTGTTGTTCCGTCAGGAAGATTTCTGTCTCCCCTTCCATGATCGCCATATGCACCGGCTGAATATTGGCAGTGATCACTTTTAACTGTGGGAGTTGTGCCTGCAACCAGGGTAGCGCCGCGCGCAGCTGTGCCAGTTTTGCGTCAGAACGCAGGACAAAACGCAGCATCATACCGCCATCGAATCTGCTTTCCGTTAACAGCAGATATTTCAGCTCCCCGCGTTTGCGCGCCACGTTATAGGGCGTCAGCCCCGCCCGAGCGATAAACGGCTTAAGCGCGGCAAATACGGGCGCAAAAGACTCAGGATAGAGCGGACAGTCGCACAAATCCTCAGGCGTACCGTCACGATGCAGCATTCCCAGAAGCGGTTTTTCCACGCTGCCGCTGACTACCATTTTGGCTTTATTACGAAACGCGCTTTCCGGACCACTGACCGGCGCGCACCATTCTCCGACCGGATACTCGGCCAGCAGATTCTGCAGATCGGCTGTTTTTTCGAAGAGTTGATCGGCGACAGGCTGTGTTATCCACTGACAGGAGCGGCAGCGTTCGGCGTCATATAGTGCGCACTGCATACAAAGACCTACAAATTAACCGGGGGCCAAGATTATACACGTTATTGCAAACGGAAGAACCGCCTGCTGGACGCAGGAACAAACAGCAGCAGCAATACCAGCATATCCGGCAGTTTTTGCATTACCAGAGTATGCAGGATTTCGCGTCTGGACTCCCCCGCAATGCTGAACAGTTCGGGATATCCGTAGCCCAGCGAAGCCGCCCACAGATAGACGCTGGCGATAATCTGGGTCAAGAGATAGATCCAGCGTGCCCAGTTCCGTCCTTTTACCAGCGAAAATGCGCAGTAAATTTCGATAAATAGCAGCACCAGACTGCCCAGAAACACCAGCGTCAAATTCCAGGTCTGCACACTGCGATGAATAAACTCACTGGTTCCACGAAACCCAAGCGTATTAAAAATCATCAACAGATCGAGACAGCGGATCATGATAATAGCCAGCGCCGCCACCTGCACCAAAGCAGGGACGTTTAAGCGAGCATGTGATGTGGATGATTTCTTAAAAAATCCCAACGCGTCGTCTTCCATGAAAACGGCGCAACCACCACAGCTGCGCCGTATAGACAGGTTGGCAGATTTTAGTTTTTTCAGCCGCGTCTTGCACGTTGGATATCGCGGATCCGTTGTTTTTCTGTTCGCGCCATCAGATACCACGCGATAAATCCGATAATTCCTACCACACCAAGGATCAGCGTCGCCAGGGCGTTGATCTCCGGGTTCACCCCCATACGTACGCTGGAGAACACCAACATCGGTAACGTTGTGGCGCCAGGACCAGAGACAAAGCTGGCAATAACCAGATCATCGAGTGACAGCGTGAAGGCTAATAACCAACCGGAAATCACCGCCGGCATAATCATCGGCAGGGTGATGACGAAAAAGACCTTCAGCGGCGTGGCGCCGAGATCCATCGCAGCTTCCTCAATGGAGTGATCCAGTTCGCGCAAACGTGAAGAAATCACCACTGCTACGTACGCCGTACAGAAAGTGACGTGCGCCAGCCAGATGGTCAGCATGCCGCGATCCGCCGGCCAGCCGATGGCGTGAGCCAACGCAACAAACAGCAGCAGCAGCGACAAACCGGTAATGACATCCGGCATGACCAGCGGCGCGGTGATCATAAAGGCGAAACCATTCGAACCACGAAAACGACCAAAGCGCACCATTACCACGGCGGCGATGGTGCCAAGGATTGCCGCCATCGTCGCAGCACCCGCAGCAATCGTTAAGCTCATGCCGACGGCGCTTATCATCGCGCTATCGTGAAAAAGCTCGCCATACCAACGTGTTGACCACCCCGCCCAGACCGTCACCAGCTTCGAGCTGTTAAACGAATAGATAACCAACATCAGCATAGGCGCGTACAGGAAGGTAAAGCCCACTACCAGGATAAAAATACGCCACGGCGAGCGAACGACCGGTAAGTTATTCATCCGTGTTCCCCCACGCTTTTTTGCTGATATTTATGGAACCACATGATTGGCACAATCAGTAACAGCAGCATAATAATGGCGACAGCAGAAGCCACCGGCCAGTCGCGGTTATTAAAAAACTCCTGCCAAAGCACGCGGCCAATCATGATGCTATCCGGTCCGCCCAACAGTTCCGGGATCACAAACTCGCCAACAGCCGGAATAAATACCAGCATTGACCCGGCGATAATGCCGCCCTTGGTCAACGGTACAATCACGCTAAAGAAGGTCTTCAGCGGCCGGGCACCTAAATCCAGCGCAGCTTCCACCAGCGAGTAATCAATACGGGTCAGCGCGGTATAAATCGGCAGCACCATAAAGGGCAAATAGGCGTAAACAATACCGATGTAGACCGCCAGATTGGTGTGCAAAATCGTCAACGGTTGGTCGATGACACCCAGCCACATCAGGAAGTTGTTCAGCACGCCGTTGTTTTTCAGGATCCCCATCCAGGCATATACGCGAATTAAAAACGAGGTCCAGGACGGCAGGATCACCAGCAACAGCAGAATATTACGCGTTGAGGGTTTACTGTGCGCGACGGCCCATGCCAGCGGGTATCCCAGCAGCAGGCAACAGATTGTCGAAATTCCCGCCACCTGTAACGATTGCATGTAGGCATCGAAATAGAGCGGATCGTCCGTTAACTGCAGGAAGTTGGCTAAGTTGAGCGTGATGGATAGCTGATCGTCAGCCCATGAAACGAGGTCCGTATAGGGAGGAATAGCGCGCGCCATTTCAGCCAAACTGATCTTGAAGACGATCAGAAAAGGCAGCAGAAACAGGAGCAGCAGCCACACATACGGCAGCGCGATCACCAGCTTGCGCCCGTGCTTCATTTGCAGCCGCGACATAAACAGCGTGAATCGCCCTGCTTTATCCACGCGTGCCGGAGGTTCAAGTGTACTCATCTTCGCTCCTTAAACCGTCAACACCACACAGCTGTCCGCATCCCAACATAAACGGACTTCGTCACCCCAGGTTGGTAATCCCTTGCGATAACGATGCTCATTTTGTAGCTGGGCGCTCAACATCTGGCCGCTTTTCAAACGTACGTGGTACACCGACAAATCGCCCAGATAGGCAATGTGCACCACTTCGCCTACCGCGAAGTTATAACCCTCTGGCGGAGGGGCTTCGCAGAGCATGATTTTTTCCGGACGCAGCGCAACATACACCGGGACGTTATCGACAACAGAAGCATCGGCGTCCACTTTCAGCGGATGCACCAGACCAGGAGACTCAATCACCAGACCGTCTTCCTGGCGTTCTTTTAGCAGTCCCTCAAAAACGTTTACCGAACCGATAAACTCTGCGCTGTAACGCGTAGTCGGATGCTCATAGATCTCTTCCGGCTCGCCAATCTGGACAAATTTGCCACGGTTCATGATCGCAATACGGCCCGCCATCGTCATGGCTTCTTCCTGATCGTGTGTCACCATCACGCAGGTCACGCCGACGCGTTCAAGGATATCCACCACTTCCAGTTGCATGCGGTCTCGGAGTTTTTTATCCAGCGCTCCCATCGGCTCATCCAGCAGCAGCAGTTTTGGCCGTTTCGCCAGACTACGCGCCAGTGCCACACGCTGACGCTGGCCGCCAGAAAGCTGATGCGGCTTGCGTTTGGCGAACTCCTGCATATGCACGAGTCCCAGCATCTCATTCACCCGACTGGCGATTTCAGCCTTCGGCAGTTTGTCCTGCTTGAGGCCAAAGGCAATGTTCTGCTCGACAGTCATGTGCGGAAACAGAGCATAGGACTGAAACATCATATTAATCGGACGCAGATAAGGCGGGACATGCGCTAAATCGACGCCATCAAGCATGATTTGCCCGGTGGTCGGCAGTTCAAATCCCGCCAGCATCCGTAGCAGAGTCGATTTGCCACAGCCGGACGCGCCGAGCAGCGCAAATATTTCACCTTTGTAGATAGTAAGATTGACGTCATCAACGGCGTGCTGACCGTCAAATGACTTGGTCAGATTGCGAATTTCAAGCAGCGGGGTCAGCGCCTTGCGGATTTTCGCTTGTGGGCGTGGGGTTGCATCATTCACTCAGGTGCTCTCCGGCATAAAACAAAGAAACGGTGCAAATAACGCACCATAACGGTGCGTATTGCCGGGTTCAACGCTGCCCGGCAGGCAAAAATCCTGCCGGGTCATGTCCCAAACATCGGTTTATTTCCCGCTTTTTACCTTCGTCCATGCGCGGGTACGTACACGATCGATCTTCGGATCCTGTACTTTCAGTGTGAACAGCTTGGCGCGAACATCCGCAGGCGGGTAGATACCCGGGTTGTCACGAACTTCAGGGCTGACCAGAGCCGTCGCTTCTTTGTTGGCATTGGCATAAAACACGTGGTCGGAGATATGCGCAATCACATCAGGGCGCAGCAGGTAATTGAGGAACTGATAGGCTTCATCTTTGTTTTTCGCATCGGCAGGCATCGCGAATACGTCAAAGAACGCCATTGCACCTTCTTTAGGAATTGAGAAGGAGATATTGACGCCATTTTTCGCTTCTTTCGCACGGTTTGCCGCTTGCCATACGTCCCCTGCCCAGCCAATCGCGACGCAGGTATCACCGTTTGCCAGGTCGTTAATATATTGCGAGGAGTGGAAGTAGCGAATATTTGGGCGCAGCTTCAACAGCAGATCGGTTGCCGGTCCGGTGTAATCATCCGCTTTGGTACTGTTTGGGTCTTTACCCAAATAGTTCAGCACCGTGGCAAACACCTCTTCGGGCGCATCGAGGAAAGAGACGCCGCAGCTTTTGAGTTTTTCCAGATTTTCCGGTTTGAGGATTAAATCCCAGCTGTTAACCGGCGCATCTGGCCCCAGCACCGCTTTGACTTTATCCACGTTATAGCCAATACCGGTCGTAGCCCACATATACGGCATCGCGAACTTGTTGTCCGGATCGTGTTTACCCACCAACTTCAGCAGTTCAGGATCAAGATTTTTCCAGCCCGGCAATTTGCTCTTATCCAGCGGCTGGAATACGCCCGCAGTCAGTTGACGCTCAAGGAAGCTGGCAGAAGGAACGACAAGGTCAAAGCCGGTACTGCCAGCCATGAGCTTACCTTCCAGTACTTCATTGGAATCAAATACGTCATAGATAACTTTAATTCCGGTCTCTTTTTCAAAATTAGCCACCGTGTCCGGGGCAATATAATCAGACCAGTTATATATATGCAGCGTTTTTTGTTCAGCAGCGAGCGTGCCGGCAGAGATGGCCATCAGAGCACCCGCAACCAGGCCTGATAACCATTTTTTATTTAAGGCGGTCATAATCTCTTTCCTTCTGAAAGTTCGTTAACAAACGAACAAAAATGTCACACTCTAATGATATGCAAGAAACGTGCATATTCTTTCATGCAGCACCGATGAAAAGAGAGACCTCTCTTCACGCCGCTGTTGCTCGCTGGCATCCGCCTATGCATTCAACGCACATTGCGGCCACAGATCAGGTCACAAGGGGCTGTTTAAATGATGACGTTGGTAAGCTTCGCAAGAATAACTTTAGCCAGGAATTGTGGATATAGCCCAGATTAAAAAACGTCTTTTATCAATTTTTTATGCAGGAATTGTCTATGACATAAAGCGGAAGGCGCTGAATCGAGGTGAATAATTCTTTAATGAAAGGTTAAATGCAGAATAAAAACAGGCAATACGCAACCGCTCTGGCAGCGGCTGCGCGATATATGTCCAGATTCAGGAAGAATTAATGGAGGAAATGAATTTCAGCGGTGCTGTTTTGCGCATCTTCTTCAGCATTAAATAACAGCTGATGCGCTCCGGCTTCGAGGATCACCATCGATATTTGCTCTTCGCTCTGGCGAACAAAACATTCAAACTGCTCAAAGGTTACGCCCGGCGTAACGGATAAAGACTGGCAAACCACCAGCTTTGGCAGATTATCATCCTGCATATCCAGAAACGCTTTCACCGTCAGTGAACTGGCATTGATCGCAGACAGATCGGCTGCCAGTGGCAGCAATGCAGAAGGTCTGACTTCCGCCATCGCAGAAAACAGAATGACGTTATCGACCAAATCAACTTTTGCATCAAAGATGCCGTCAAAATTCTGCATGTGTGGCAAGTGCAGCGCCTGACAGGTATCGCATTCAAAAAAACTCATGCCCAGGTCGTCGAGCCATTGACGCAACGTATCCAGAGTGGGAACGACCAGTGATGTCATAATAATGTGCGACCTCTATTGATGAAAAAAATACCGGCACAGCTTACGCAAAAAGAGCGTGTCATACCACGATCGCAATCGATATTGCGCTTAGCCGCCGATTTTAAGACAAAATTCAGGAGTAGCATGGCGCTCGATCCACTGGATCATTTTCGCGGCAATGTCTATTCCGGTGGTTTTCTCCACGCCTTCCAGCCCCGGAGACGCGTTGACCTCCATGACCAGTGGCCCTCGATCAGCGCGCAGAATATCAACGCCTGCAACGTCCAGGCCCATCGTCCGGGCGGCTTTGAGCGCAATTTCTCTTTCGCGCGGCGTGATACTCGCAATAGTCGCCACCCCACCACGATGGAGATTAGAACGAAAATCGCCCTCTTTAGCCCGTCGTTCAATGGCGGCCACTACTTCATCGCCCACCACGAAACAGCGGATATCGCGCCCCTTCGCTTCTTTGATATATTCCTGAACCAGGATATGGGCATTCACCCCACGAAAGGCATCTACCACGCTTTCTGCAGCCTGCCGCGTTTCCGCCAGTACCACGCCAATACCCTGGGTGCCTTCAACCAGTTTCACCACCAACGGCGCACCGCCAACCATGTCAATCATGTCGCTGGTATCGTCCGGAGAGTGAGCAATTCCGGTAATGGGTAAATCAATTCCCTGACGCGCCAGCAGCTGTAGCGAACGCAGCTTATCGCGCGCTCGCGTAATCGCTACTGATTCATTCAACGGATAGCTACCCAGCATCTCAAACTGGCGCAGCGCCGCCGTCCCATAAAAGGTAATCGCGGAACCAATCCGCGGGATCACCGCATCGAAATGAGGAAGCTGACGGCCCTTGTAATGAATAGAGGATGCCGCCGGGCTGATGTTCATATAGCAAGAAAGGGGATCGATAACTTCAACCAGGTGACCGCGCTGCATCGCCGCTTCACGCAGGCGTTTACAAGAATAGAGCGTTCCGTCCCGGGACAAAATGGCAATTTTCACCCTGCACCTCTCTGAATGACCTGGTAAAAGCTGGCGTATCATACACTGGGTTAAAATCTTTAGCGCGTGGCCCATCCCTGTTTATGCAAATATTCCAGGATAAAGGGGCGACTTTCTTTAATGATGGTACGGCGAATATGATCGCTCCAGGTGTCGCGGCGGGTATTGCTGCCTCGGGTCAGATAGTACTGCGCGAGCTGCTCATCATATTGCGCCAACACATCACTGTTGAGTGGCTGGTATTGGTTTTCTTGCACCACAAGCGACGCGGGCAGGCGCGGCTTGATATCCGGGTTATCCGCAGGCCAGCCGAGGCACAATCCAAAGAGCGGCAGAACATGTTGCGGAAGCTTCAGCAGTTCGGTGACCGGCTCAATATTGTTACGCAAACCGCCAATAAACACGCCGCCAAGTCCCAGCGACTCTGCCGCCGTCAATGCATTTTGCGCCATCATTGCAGTATCAACCACACCCAGCAGCAGCTGTTCCGCCAGCCCAAGTTGCGCGTCAGGGCAAATCTGCAAATGACGGTTAAAATCAGCGCAAAACACCCAGAACTCAGCGGCCTGTGCCACATGCTTTTGACCGCCAGATAAGGTAGCCAGTGATTCACGCAAGGATTTATCCGTTATGCGAACGATCGTCGTGCACTGTAGAAAACTGGAGCTTGACGTTCCCTGAGCGGCGGCAATAATCGCCTCACGCTGTGCATCCGAAATGGCATCATCAGTAAAATGGCGAATGGAACGGTGGCTGCGGAGTAAATCAATGGTTGGAGTCATCTCTTTTGTCTCTGTCTGAATCAGTTGAATCACCGGGTGTGCGAGACATCAGTTGCGGTGCCAGCAGTTGAGCAACACGCCACATCAACGCCACCGCAGCAGGGAGCATCAGCAGTACGCCCAGAAATATCATCACCACGCAGGCTAACGGGCTGTTAAGCGGTGCGGGCAAGGTGAGGTAATCGTTAAGCGATAGCAGCGCCAGCGATAACAAAACCATCCCAATTATTTCCAGCATCAATACGCTTTTGGGTAATACACCAATTGTGCGCATACGCGGCCTCCCGGCGAAATGGCTTCCATTATAAAACGTTCCGGCTTGCCGTGTTTAACAGATATAGCTTGAGGATATCAAAGCAACAGGCTGAACCTGCTTTCCATCCGTCACAAATCGCGGCATCATAACCATTATTGCCATCCGGCCTGATAAGTTCGAGGAGAAAGAGATGTTTGCCGTTATTTTTGGTCGCCCAGGGTGCCCGTATTGCGTGCGCGCAAAAGAATTAGCAGAAAAATTAAGCAGTGAGCATGAAGATTTTAACTTCCGCTACATTGATATCCATGCTGAAGGAATTACCAAAGCAGATCTGGAAAAGACGGTAGGTAAGCCAGTTGAAACCGTTCCGCAGATTTTTGTCGATCAAAAACACATCGGCGGCTGCACGGATTTTGAAGCTTGGGCAAAAGAGAACATGAATCTGTTCGCCTGATAGCGGTTTCTACGCCCTCACCTTGAGGGCGTCATCAGTTCTTTTTCCGCCGTTGATGCTGATTGAATAAGCTACTGATAAATAAAAAACATAATGCGCCAAGCGCGCACCAAAACACCGCACTAAACAACCACGCCAGCTCTTGCCACAATGAACGCGTCGGCATAAAAACGAACCGCATCAGTAACAGGCAGCACGGCGCCGCCAACATTGCACCAAGCAGGGGTTTGAGCACTTCCCGACGATGGGAAAAAAAGCTTGCTGCAGCACCAGGTAAGATAAAAAACAACAATCCGACCTCAGGATGCCCTGCCGCTCTGAATGCCCCTTTCACGTTCAGCGTTAATGAAAGACACACCACAATAAAGAGCACAAAGCAGCAGACCGCACTCGCCCAACTTTGCTTATGTTTCAATCGTTCCTCCTGACACATTCTCTATCGAACACTCTTTTCGCCCGCAGGCGTCCAGTCAGATAAAGTAACTCGGCATTCCATGCCAAAAACACACCCACACGATTCTTATAGCCGTTGATACGTAATGAGATTAAACTAACCGCATATATTGTTATGCTGCATTATTCGGGGCTGTGTACGATGCTATCGCCCCTTAATTTCTGGCAAAAACATTAGCGTAAATTGCCATTTCTTTCAATAGCTTACTAGTAAACAAGAAGTTAGTCTCCGTGAATATAAACGTCGCAGATTTGTTAAATGGGAATTACATCCTGTTATTATTTGTGGTCCTGGCTCTGGGCCTGTGTCTGGGCAAATTACGTCTGGGTTCAGTCCAACTCGGTAATTCCATTGGCGTTTTAGTGGTCTCCCTATTATTAGGTCAGCAGCACTTTAGTATTAACACCGATGCATTAAATCTCGGCTTTATGCTGTTTATTTTTTGCGTCGGCGTCGAAGCCGGTCCCAACTTTTTTTCGATTTTTTTTCGCGATGGGAAAAATTATCTAATGCTTGCCCTGGTGATGGTCGGTAGCGCAATGCTGATCGCGCTGGGGCTAGGTAAGCTATTTGGCTGGGATATCGGCCTGACGGCGGGTATGCTGGCTGGCTCGATGACCTCAACGCCGGTGCTGGTCGGCGCGGGTGATACCTTGCGCCATTCAGGAATGACAGGGACACAACTTTCAAGCGCTCTCGATAACCTGAGCCTGGGTTACGCCCTCACCTATTTGATTGGTCTGGTCAGTCTGATTGTTGGTGCGCGCTATTTGCCGAAACTCCAGCATCAGGACCTGCAAACCAGCGCCCAACAAATCGCGCGTGAACGAGGTCTGGACACCGACGCCAATCGTAAAGTGTACCTCCCGGTGATCCGCGCCTATCGCGTTGGCCCTGAACTGGTGGCATGGGCCGATGGTAAAAATCTGCGCGAACTCGGTATTTATCGCCAGACCGGTTGTTACATTGAACGCATCCGTCGCAACGGCATTCTGGCCAACCCGGATGGTGATGCAGTGTTGCAAATGGGCGATGAGATAGCCCTGGTGGGTTATCCGGACGCCCATGCTCGCCTCGATCCCAGCTTCCGTAACGGTAAAGAGGTGTTCGATCGCGATCTGCTCGATATGCGCATCGTCACTGAAGAAATTGTGGTGAAAAACCACAATGCCGTTGGTCGTCGCCTGGCCCAGTTGAAACTAACCGACCATGGTTGTTTCCTGAACCGCGTGATCCGCAGCCAGATTGAAATGCCTATTGATGACAACGTCGTACTCAATAAAGGCGACGTGTTGCAGGTCAGCGGTGATGCTCGTCGCGTGAAAACCATTGCCGATCGTATCGGCTTCATTTCAATTCACAGTCAGGTGACCGATCTGCTGGCCTTCTGCGCCTTCTTTATCATCGGTCTGATGATCGGGATGATCACCTTCCAGTTCAGTAATTTCAGCTTCGGCATTGGGAATGCGGCTGGACTGCTGTTCGCCGGGATCATGCTGGGCTTCCTGCGAGCCAACCACCCCACGTTTGGCTATATCCCACAGGGTGCGCTGAATATGGTGAAAGAGTTTGGCCTGATGGTATTCATGGCGGGCGTCGGTTTAAGCGCGGGCAGCGGCATTGGCAATGGCCTGGGCGCGGTCGGTGGTCAAATGTTGATTGCCGGTCTGGTAGTCAGCCTGGTTCCAGTTGTCATCTGTTTCTTGTTTGGTGCTTACGTATTGCGCATGAACCGTGCCCTGCTGTTTGGTGCCATGATGGGCGCACGTACCTGTGCTCCGGCAATGGAAATCATCAGCGACACCGCACGCAGCAACATCCCTGCGTTAGGCTATGCCGGGACTTACGCGATTGCCAACGTTCTGCTGACATTAGCAGGGACACTCATCGTCATTGTCTGGCCTGGCCTTGGTTAGCGCTGAAATTTTCCCTTAATTGAAAAATTTTTGCAGGTAAGCAGAACTTTTCTTCAAGGCGTCAGTCATAACTATTGCCACTGCTTTTCTTTGATGTCCCCAATTTGTGGAGCCCATCAACCCCGCCGTTTTGGTTCAAGGTTGATGGGTTTTTTGTTGCCTGAAATTTGCGTTCATCGCCTTCCACCTCTGAAACACCTCCCAAATTTGCAGCATGCCGGTTATGGCACATACTTTAAAACGGTGCTTTATCGGGGATGGGGGTTAGTCATGTTGCTTACTGGCAAAGTCGCAGTAATTTTTGGTGGCAGCGGGGCTATTGGTAGTACGGTTGCGCAGGCCATGGCGCGCGAAGGAGCCCATGTGTGTTTGGGTGCTCGCAGCCAGGAAAAGCTTGATCGGACGGCCAGTATTATCCGAATGGCAGGAGGTACAGTCGAAACCTTTATCACCGATGTACTCGACGAGCACAACGCATCGAAGGAAGTTACCCGCCTTGTAGAGCAAACCGGTGGAATAGATGTGGTGGTTAACGCAACGGGATTTATGCACGAACAGGGCAAACGCATTAACGCATTATCCCTCTCTGAGTTTATGAGCGGTATAACCCCTTTCCTCTCGGCGCAGTTCAATATCGCAAAAGCCGTAACGCCGCACATGGGCGGCAATCGTGCGGGCGTCATTCTCAGCGTTGTTGCCCCCGCGGCCCCGATGGCGATACCTGGTCATCTGGGTCATATTGTTGGTTGTGCAGGAACAGAGGCTTTTATTAAAGCGCTCGCCAGCGAGATAGGACCGGCAAATATCCGGGTCGTCGGCGTGCGCTCGCATGCGATTGTGGATGCTGTTGCAGCTGGCTCCTATACCGGAGAAATTTTCTCCGCTAAAGCACAGTCAATGGGTGTAACCGTCGATCAATGGTTAGGGGGTGCGGCGAAAAGTACCATGCTCGCGCGCCTGCCTACGCTTGCACAAATCGCTGAGGTCATGACCTTTCTCGCTTCAGACCATGCCAGCGCCATGACCGCGACGGTAGTGAATATTACCGGAGGCGCTACGCACAGCTGACTGTCGCGGGTATCCCTGCAATACGCTCCACCATCAGCAAGATATCTTCTCGCTGCAGTGGTTTTTTGTCCGTGACAAAATGCAGCGTCATTCCTTCAATAAACGCATCCAGCGCCCGCGCCGTAACCGGGTCAAACCACTGCTCCAGCGTTTGTTGGCTGCGTAGCATCCAGTTCTGCATCACCGTTTTCAACGCTGGTTTACGGCTGGCAAAAGCATACAGCTGATACATGAGCTCCATATTATCAGGCGTTGTGACCTGAGAGCCGTAAATCATATCGGTAATGGCATGGCAAGCCTGCGACGCATCCTTAACATCGGCAAAAAAGTCCTGATACTGCAGCATCATCCTGTCAGTAAAACAGCCAAATGCCTCCATCAAAAGCTCATCAATTCCCGAAAAGTAATAGGTCATAGAACCCAGTGGCACCTCGGCAATCATAGCGATTTTACGGTGTGTAACCCCATGAATACCATGGGCTATTACTGCATCCAGAGTCGCCTGAACTATTTTTTCCCGCCGCTGCGGATCGTTTGCACGTCGCACTACATTTCCTCTTCTTGCATTTGTGTACAAATGTACACAGTCTTGCTAATGTTGTCTCCTTCCCTCTTTTCTTTGGCTCGAATTCATGACTGGCATCTCATCACGCAAAGCCTTAAGACGTCGCACCTGGGCGCTGTTCACGTTCTTCTTTTTACCAGGATTATTAATGGCCTCCTGGGCAACGCGTACCCCTGCCATCAGAGATATCCTCTCCATCTCCACTGCCGAAATGGGCGCGGTGTTGTTTGGGCTCTCTATTGGTTCGATGAGTGGCATACTTTGTTCGGCCTGGCTGGTGAAACGATTTGGCACGCGTAAGGTGATTCGCACCACCATGTCTTGTGCAGTCCTCGGAATGGCGATCCTCAGCGTAGCGCTCTGGCTGCATTCCGCATGGCTTTTCGCGTTTGGCCTGGGCGTATTTGGCGCCAGCTTTGGTGCGGCAGAAGTTGCCATCAACGTCGAAGGTGCAGCCGTTGAGCGCGAAATGAACAAAACCGTGCTGCCGATGATGCACGGTTTTTACAGCCTGGGAACGTTGGCAGGGGCTGGAGTTGGAATGATGCTTACCGCCTTCAGCGTCCCGGCTACCGCGCATATCATTTTGGCTGCAATGGTTGTTATCACACCTATTTTCATCGCCATCAAAGCTATTCCTGACGGCACGGGCAAAAATGCCGCTGACGGTTCTC
The DNA here is from genome assembly GCF_002042885.1 of Citrobacter portucalensis. Taxonomy (GTDB): domain Bacteria; phylum Pseudomonadota; class Gammaproteobacteria; order Enterobacterales; family Enterobacteriaceae; genus Citrobacter; species Citrobacter portucalensis. The sequence goes on along the minus strand of NZ_MVFY01000006.1, from coordinate 253,038 downwards.
ACTCCGGTGAAAAAGGACTGCCTTTTTATCGTGATATCCAGCTATTGCTGATCGGCGTTGTAGTGCTGGCGATGGCATTTGCTGAAGGTTCCGCCAACGACTGGCTTCCACTGTTAATGGTGGACGGACATGGATTTAGCCCGACATCAGGCTCGCTGATTTATGCCGGTTTTACGCTGGGTATGACCGTTGGGCGATTTACCGGTGGCTGGTTCATCGACCGTTACAGCCGCGTTGCGGTGGTGCGCGCCAGTGCGCTGATGGGCGCTCTCGGGATTAGCCTGATTATTTTTGTCGACAGCTCCTGGGTGGCCGGTGTGTCCGTTATTCTGTGGGGACTCGGCGCATCGCTCGGTTTCCCGCTGACCATTTCAGCCGCCAGCGACACCGGCCCCGATGCACCGACCCGCGTCAGCGTCGTGGCGACCACCGGTTACCTGGCGTTCCTTGTTGGACCACCGCTGCTAGGCTATCTGGGTGAACACTATGGCCTGCGCAGCGCTATGTTGGTGGTGCTGGCGCTGGTGCTTGTCGCCGCCGTCGTCGCGAAAGCGGTAGCGAAACCGGATCTCAAAAATACTACGGTGATGGAGAACAGCTAATGAGTATCAAATTAATTGCGGTCGACATGGACGGCACATTTTTAAGCGACCAAAAAACCTATAACCGTGAGCGCTTTATGGCGCAATACCGCCAGATGAAAGAACAAGGGATCCGCTTTGTGGTCGCCAGCGGCAACCAATATTATCAGTTGATTTCCTTTTTCCCCGAACTGGCCAATGAGATCTCATTTGTCGCCGAAAACGGCGGTTGGGTGGTCAGCGAAGGAGAAGATGTCTTTAACGGCGAACTGGCTAAAGACGATTTCCATGCCATCGTGGATCATCTGTTGACCCGCGCCGATATCGACATTATTGCCTGTGGTAAAAACAGCGCCTATACGTTGAAACAGTACAGCGATGAGCATAAGAACGTTTCCGCCATGTACTATCATCGTCTCGAATTTGTAGATAATTTTGACAATCTTAACGACGTTTTCTTCAAGTTCGGGCTGAATATTTCCGACGACCGAATTCCACAGGTACAGGCCGATCTCCACGAGGCGATTGGCGATATTATGGTACCGGTGCATACCGGCTACGGCAGCATCGACTTAATAATACCCGGCGTGCATAAGGCTAACGGTCTGCGCCTGCTGCAACAACGCTGGAATATTAACGACGACGAGGTTGTTGTGTTTGGCGATGGCGGAAATGATATTGAGATGCTGCGTCAGGCGGGATTTAGTTTCGCAATGGCCAACGCTCACGAACCGGTTGTCCAGGCGGCAAAATATCGTGCAGGCTCGAACAACGAAGAGGGCGTGCTGGATGTTATCGACCGCGTGTTAAAGAATGAAGCACCGTTTACGCATTAACGGCTCAGCACAGACGGCAACAAAATGATGGCATGATCTATTCATAATCCGCCTCAAATTAACCCGCTGGATTATTACTTCCAGTGAATATTTCAGGCGAGCGGATCATGAAGAAAAGTGTACTGATGGCGACATTGTTGCTGGGCTTTGCGGGGACAACATTTGCACAGAGCGTTACCGTTGATGTCCCCAGCGGTTATAAAGTGGTGGTAGTGCCCTCTTCCGTCAGCGTCCCGCAGGCGGTCAGCGTAACGACCGCACCACAAACGGTATATGTTGCTCCAGCGCCTGCTCCGGCCCCAGTCTATCGCGCACATCCTTATGCGCGACATGTGGCAAGCGTCGGTGAAGGGATGGTTATCGAACATCAGATTGACGACCACCACTAAGTTGTCGCCAGGCCCAGACAACCGTAATACTGGTCAGTTAAGATCTTTGGTGAGCGGTAGGCCGGATAAGGCGTTTACGCCGCCATCCGGCAATTTGCTACAGGCCGCCGGATGGCGCTTCGCTTATCCGGCCTACAGCGTGATTCTATTATCAACATAATGATGAATTTATCGGCGTCATTATGCTTATCTGCGCTGGATTGCGGACAACCGGGCCTTAACCTTCCCGGGAATTCCCTACCCGTTTATCTTTCAGGAAGATAACCATCAAAATCAGCCACAGTACGCCGCTTGCCAGATTGAACAAGCTGAACAAGCCGTTCCCTCCAAGCAGATACGCGTGTTTGCTCAACTCAATACCGACGGTAAAAATCAGCATCTGCAACATACCCATTGCGGCAGAAACAGTACCCTTACTCATTTCGCTGGCAAACAGCGTCAGGCGCACCAGCCCCGCATTCGCCACGCCAATGCCAAACGCATAGATACTCAAACCTGCCGTCATCCATAGATATGCATGAGATGACACTACCGTGGCCGCAGCAGCAATAATCAGGCCAACGGCGATTGGCCAGCCGCCCATGATAATTAGCGAACGCACGGTTTTTCGCGAAGTCAGACGCGCCAGCACCAGGTTACCGGCAATCAACGCGCCAAAAATCGGTACCTGCAACAGACCATATTCGTAGCTGCTGAGATGTTCACCACTGATGATAATAATCGGGGACTGCGCAATCCACGCCAGTAACGGCAGGCTGACAAAACCCAACGCCAGTGCGCCTGCAACGAAGCGCACGTTCCTCAGCACCAGCTTATAATCCTTGCCCAACTCTTTAATGGACAGCTTTTCACCAAGCCGGGTTGCCGTTTCCGGCATCGCGCGTTGCAGACCAAAAAAGGAGATGGCCGCCAGAGCAGCAAACAGGATAAACATCCCTTCCCACGGCAGAACATGTACCCAGGCTGCGCCTACCAACGGACCCAGCAGTGGCGCAATCAGCGCCACGTTTGCCATCAGCGCGGTAATTTTTATGCAGACCGCTTCTTCAAAGGATTCCTGAATGGCGGCGTAACCCACCGCACCAATAAAGCACAGGCTTATCCCCTGCAAAAAACGCAGGAAGGTAAATTGCTCAATATTCTGTGCAAGCAGGGTTGCAAGGCAGGTAACGATGAACCAGATCACACCGGTTAACATTACCGGACGACGACCAATACGGTCCGACAGCGGTCCTAACAACCACTGCAAAAACATGCCGCCTGCCAGATAGGCGGTCATGGACGTAGGTACCCAATCTAATCCGGCGTTATATTGCGCCACCACCGCCAACATTCCGGGCTGGATCATATCGTTGCCGATATAAGTGGAGAATTCGTAAAGCACCAGACAGAGCGGGAAAAGTAATGCCTGACGTCCCAAACGGACGCCTGAAGATAAACGGTTCTGCATGCAATCTCTTAACTATAGAAAAATCGCGCAAAGTGTAATAAATGCGCCGTACTGGTGATAGTGAATTATGTGATTTGAAAGCAAAATGCGCACATTTTTACACTCATTTGCTCAAGAACATTTTGCTTTAAGGTTAATTTAAGTTGAGACCGCTATCATGCTCAATAAGTCTCATTAATTGTCTTAAAAATCGTCATTTAACAGGCAAATAAGACAAGACCGCTTTTTATCCCGTGAAAGCAATTTTATGCTCTCCCCAAATGGGTCTATTTAACGATTACACTGAGTCTGGACGTTATGCTGGAAAATCTGAACAATTCGCTTTTTTACTTGATCAATGCAACACCCGACTCTGCGCAATGGGCAATTTCGCTCGCCATTTTCATTGCCAAAGATCTGATCAGCATAGTGCCGCTGTTAGCCGTTGTGCTCTGGCTTTGGGGACCTCGTGGTCAGGTTACGCTCCAGCGCCAGTTGGTCATCAAAATGGCCATTGCGTTGGTAGTCGGTCTGACGATTTCCTGGCTGATGGGGCATCTTTTCCCCCACGATCGTCCGTTCGTTAACCACATCGGCTATAACTTCCTGCACCATGCGGCAGATGACTCTTTCCCGAGCGACCACGGTACGGTTATCTTTACCTTTGCTCTGGCCTTCCTGTTCTGGCATCGCTTGTGGACGGGTGCTCTGCTGATGGTTGTCGCCGTGGCGATTGCCTGGTCACGAGTTTACCTTGGCGTTCACTGGCCGCTGGATATGCTGGGCGGATTTCTGGCCGGGTTGATCGGCTGTCTGAGCGCCCAGATGATCTGGCAACGGTTCGGCACAACCTTGTACCTCGGCCTGCAGACGTGCTATCGCACCTGCTTCGCTCTCCCCATCCGTAAAGGTTGGGTACGTGACTAACCCGCGGTAAAAAGAGTAGTATTAAGCGCGAAACTAAGCACTTATTCTATTCTCCAGGGGAACTATGGAAACTCGACGCGACGAGCGTATTGGTCAATTACTGCAGGCACTGAAACGCAGCGATAAATTACACCTCAAAGAAGCCGCGACGTTGCTGGGCGTATCTGAGATGACCATTCGTCGCGACCTGAATAATCATGATGCTCCCGTCGTGCTGCTCGGGGGCTATATTGTTCTGGAACCCCGCAGCGCTAACCACTATTTAATCAGCGATCAAAAATCCCGTCTGGTTGATGAAAAGCGTCGTGCTGCCCAGCAGGCGGCGAGTCTCGTGCAGGCGCATCAGACCATCTTTTTCGATTGCGGTACGACCACGCCGTGGATCATTGAAGCGATCGACAATGAACTGCCCTTCACCGCAATCTGCTACTCGTTGAATACGTTTCTGGTGCTGCAGGAAAAACCGCAGTGCCGCGTCATTCTGTGTGGTGGTGAATTCCATGCCAGTAACGCGATTTTTAAACCGCTCGATTTCCAGGAAACGCTGAACAACCTCTGTCCGGATATCGCCTTTTATTCCGCAGCAGGTGTTCACATCGAAAAAGGCGCGACCTGTTTTAATCTGGAAGAACTGCCGGTGAAGCACTGGGCGATGTCGATGGCGCAGCATCACGTTTTGGTGGTCGATCACAGCAAGTTTGGCAAGGTGCGACCTGCGAGGATGGGGGAATTAAAACGCTTTGATACCATCATCAGCGACAGCCGTCCTGACGAGGCATTTGTTGAGTACGCTAAAGCACAACGTATCACGCTGAAGTACTAACAGATACTGCCGGACGGCGATTGCGCCATCCGGCAATAGATAAGATTAAGAGAACCAACCACCAAACCACTGGTGGAATTTCATCATCACAAAGTCCCACATGCGGCTAAAGAAACCACCCTCTTCCACATCTTCCATCACCATCAACGGACGCTGCTCAATGGATTTTCCGTTCAACTGGAAGTCGATAGTGCCCACAACCTGACCTTTCTTCAGCGGTGCAGTTAGCTGTGGTTCAGTCAGGGTAAAGCTGGCCTTCAGGTTTTTGAGCTGGCCACGCGGAATGGTCACAGAACCCCCTTCTCCGGCGCCCAGATTCACTTCACTCTTATCGCCAAACCAGACGCGCTGGGTGACGAAAGTCGCATCCGGCTTGATCGGCGTAACGGTTTCAAAGAAACGGAAACCCCAGGTCAGCAGTTTTTCTGACTCATTGAAACGAATGCGGTCGGTTTTTGCTCCCAGCACCACGGAGATCAGGCGCATATCACCCTGGGTCGCGGAGGCCACCAGGTTGTATCCCGCCCCGGCAGTGGTCCCGGTTTTCATACCGTCCACGTTCAGGTTGGTGCTCCACAACAGACGGTTGCGGTTCGGTTGACGTATTTTATTGAAGGTAAATTCTTTCTCTTTGTGAATAGCGTACTCTTCCGGCACATCGTGGATTAACGCCTTCCCGAGCAACGCCATATCACGCGCGGTACTGAACTGTCCTGCCGCATCCAGGCCGTGTACCGTCTGGAAAGTCGTGTTTGTCAGCCCCAGTTTTTTCGCATAGCCGTTCATCAGACCAATAAAGGATTCCTGGCTACCGGCAACGTAATCAGCGAGTGCAATACAGGCATCGTTACCTGACTGAATGATAACGCCTTTATTCAGATCGGACACCGCGACCTGATCGCCGGGCTTGAGGAACATGACCGACGAACCGCGCAGGGCTGGATTACCGGTCGCCCATGCGTCTTTGCCCACAGTGACCATGTCGTTGAGGTTAATTTTTCCGGCCTTCAGCGCCTGCCCAACCACATAGCTGGTCATGATTTTGGTCAGACTGGCAGGATCCAGTTTCTCATCAGCATTACCTTCCGCCAGCACCTTACCACTGGCGTAATCCATCAGAATCCACGCACGCGCGTCCACGCTCGGCGGGGCCGTCGGTTGCTCCGCCGCCTGTACGGTCGGCGCCAAAAGGATTAAGAGTGCAGAACCTGCAGCAAAGCTGCGAAGTGAAGAGAAGTATTGCGTCATAAATGCCACCCGAGTATCCATTCCAAAAAACCACGTCATACCACACCGTGTTTACACAAAACCGGCCAAGCGACCTCGACCAACCCATGCAGAAAAAGTCTGATGGATGACGTGTAAAATAAGTGCGGTGAGTAATAACGCACTAACGAGCTTAAAGAAACCGTAAGTTGGTAAAGTTTTTAAAGTTTATGCAATAACGCCGCGCTGCGCTGCTCCTGGCACGATTTTTTTAGACTTTGTTGCGTAAATATTAGGTTTACCCCACCATGTGAGCTAGTCAGATGGCATCTGCAGCCATAAAGCTGCTCAATTAATTTGCGGGGTTACTATGATTACACTGTGGGGTCGCAATAACTCGACCAACGTAAAAAAAGTATTGTGGACGCTCGAGGAACTGGAACTGCCGTATAACCAAATTCTGGCGGGCGGACAGCATGGCGGTAACCGCGATGCCGACTATCTGGCACTGAACCCGAACGGACTGGTCCCGCTGCTACGCGATGATGAAACAGACGTTGTTCTGTGGGAATCCAATACCATTGTCCGCTATCTGGCCGCTCAGTACGGACAAAAACGTTTGTGGATTGACGCCCCGGCCGCGCGCGCAGTCGGTGAAAAATGGATGGACTGGGCAAATCAGACTCTAAGCCCTGCGCACCGGGTTATCTTATTTGGTCTGGTCAGAACACCTGCCGATCAGCGCGATATGGCGGCCATTGAGGCAAGTAAGCAAGTTTGCGAGAACCTGTTTGCCATTCTGGATAACGCGCTGGCAGACCAGCCATGGTTCTCCGGGGCCGAATTTGGCACGGCGGATATCGCTGTTGCACCGTTCATCTATAACCTGTTCAACGTTGGTCTGAGCTGGACCCCGCGCCCGCATCTGGAACGCTGGTATCAACAACTGACCGAGCGACCGGCGTTTCAAAAAATCGTGATGATCCCGGTCAGCTAACCAAATCAGGGACTCACTTTCAGTAATTCCCCGTCGGACTCGTCGGTTAACACGTACAAATAACCGTCTGGTCCGACGCGCACATCACGGATCCGCTGCCCCCTTTCCTGCAACAGACGACCATCCTCAGTGACCGTATTCCCTTTAACGCTCAGCACGATCACTTCTTTATCTTTCAACGCGCCGATGAACAACTTCTGCCGCCACTGCGGGAAGGTATCGCTATTGTAAAAAGCCATTCCACTAACCGCCGGCGACTTTTCCCAGTAAAAGATGGGTTGTTCTGTGCCTGCAACAATTTGACCTTTTGCTTCGGGAATTTTCAAACCACTGTAGTTAACACCCCAGGTCGCGATAGGCCAGCCGTAGTTTTTCCCTTTCTCAGGGATATTGATTTCATCGCCTCCGCGTGGACCATGCTCATTGAGCCACAGCACATCACTCCACGGATTCATCGCCATCCCCTGCGGGTTGCGGATGCCATACGACCAAATCTCTGCCCGCGCTCCTGCCATGTTCACAAACGGATTATCCGGCGGAATTTTTCCCTCGTCGGTCAGTCGGACTAATTTACCCTGCAATTTATCCAGGTCCTGGGCGGTAGCGCGTTGATTATTCTCCCCAAGGCCAATAAACAGATAACCGTTACCATCAAATACCAGACGTCCACCAAAATGGTTTCCGGTGGAAAGCTTTGGCTGTTGGCGAAAAACGGTCTGAAATCCTTGCAGATGTTTGAGATCGTCACTCAATCGCCCGTAGCCTACCGCAGTGCCCGCTTTGCCTTCGCGGTCGGCTTCAGCGAAGCTTAGCCATACCCGGCGAGATTGTGCAAAATCCGGTGCTAACGCCACATCAAGCAGTCCTCCCTGACCATTTGCCCAAACTTTTGGTACGCCGGTCAGCGGGTCGGAAAGCCCTTTATCAGGCTGCCAGAGTCGAAGCTGTCCACCTTTGAGCGTAATGAGCATACCGCGGTTATCGGGTAAAAAAGCCAGTGACCATGGGTGATCGAGTTTAGTTTGCAGCACTTCCACTTTTACCGCGGCGGCATAAGTGGAAAATAGCGCAAGTGGAATAGCACAGAGAAAGAGTCGACGCATAACACCTCCTTAATGGCTCTGCATAAAGCGTAGCCAGCAAGGGGAATTATCCCGCTACATTTACATAATCTTGACGAAAAGGGGGAGCGCCCTCCCCCTGATTCAGACGTGTTCCAGCGTTGGGTAAGATTGCAAACTCTGGATACTTAGCGTCAGCGTTGTCAGGCAGTTTTCCAGTTTCTCTGCGTTAACGGCGATAAACGTTGGACAATCGTGATGTCCACTCATAAGACAAACCGCGGCGGCGGCTAACGCCCCTTCAGCACGATGAAGGGCATTCCACTCTTCCTGATCAAGATGCATACCGTGAAGCCGTGATTGCTCGTGCAATTCGCGATTCAGTGCAAAAAAAACATCACGCAGGCGATCGCTCTCGCTAACTGACATGTAGCCTTTCGCTTTTCTCAACTGCAGATAAGCGGCAAGTTCGATACGGGCGTTTATCAATTTGTTGAGAAGATCGGTTCTCAGTCTGTCAACAACCATACTTTGTTCCTCCTCTTTCCAACTATGGTGCAACTTAATAGTATGGTTGTTTTTTGAACAAATAGATGTCCTACATCAATAAAGCCCAATTGATTAACATAATTTACAATGTTACAACTTCATCCGGTACGCTTATCGAAGGCGCTCTGTGTCTGACTCGCCTGACTTTTTTTGCTATACCTGATGTGGTTACTGCCATGGTGTTGATGATGAGGGGTCTATGTCGAAAGCAAATGATGCAGAAAAGATACGCACACTATCAAAAATAGATCTCAATCTGCTGACCATTTTCTGTTTGATCTATAGCGTGGGTAGCATTTCCAGAGTCGCTGACATGCTGAACATCTCACCTTCCGCCGTCAGCCAGTCATTAAGAAAACTGCGCGAAATGATGGGGGATAATCTGTTTGTCCGTAGCGGGAATGCACTGTTACCGACGGTCTATTCTGATGAACTGTATGATAATACAATCCCAATTATCGATAAGCTGTCAACGCTGATGCCGCTTTCCACGCCTGCCACCAAAAAAAGGTTAACGCTTTATACGGAATCTTTTATTTCCCCTATCGTTATTCCAGATGTCACCGCCAGAATAATCGAGACTGACGCCGATATCAGCCTCCTGCACCTTACCGCCGACCTGAATGAACAGAGTATTATTGAACTGCTGAATATGCGTCAGGCAGATGCCGTTTTTTCTACCTTTTCTGTAGAGTCAGCAAGTCTTTCATGCCAGAAAATATGCGATATGCGCCTGGTGCTGGCGGCCTCGCAGAATAATTCTTTATATGGTAACACCATCAGTGAAGCGCAATTCAGAAACGCTAACCTGGTCGGTTACAATACTAAGAATGAGAAAATCATTTATCATCGCAGTATTGTGGATAAAAAATTTAGAACCGGAGAACGCTGCCTGCTTACCTCATCGTTTACGGCGATTCTGACGATTGTGTCCAATACACATTGTTTAGGGGTAATCCCGGAAAAGGTATTTGAAACACACGCTCACCTGTATGGACTAAAAAAAATAAACACTCCGTTTCCCTTACCACAATTTAGCGTGTTTGCCTCATCGCGCAAAGAAAGTAATACCCACAAAATCCTCTCACCTATTCTGGCTGATTTGCAAACAGCCTCCCTGTTATGAAAACCAGAGAGGCTGAGCGTTAGAAATACTGGCTACACGCGTATTTTTGCTATGCGCCAGATATGGTCGGCATATTCCTGAACCGTTCTGTCCGACGAGAAATACCCCATGTTAGCAATATTATGCATGGTTTTTGTCGTCCACTCCCGGGGAGTACGATACAACTCGTCCACCGCATCCTGACAATCTACATAGCTGCGGTAATCTGCCAACACCTGATAGTAGTCGCCGAAGTTAATCAATGAATCCAACACCTCCCTATAACGCCCTGGCTCCTGCGGACTAAACATCCCCGTACCGATTTGCGTCAGCACCTGATGAAGTTCCTCATCCTTTTCAAAGATGTGCCTCGGGTCATAGCCATCACGTCGCAGAGTTTCAACCTGATTCGCCGTATTGCCAAAGATAAAGATGTTATCTTCCCCAACGTATTCGCGCATTTCGATATTCGCACCGTCGAGCGTACCGATAGTGAGCGCACCATTCATACCGAATTTCATATTGCTGGTCCCGGAGGCTTCCGTCCCGGCCAGGGAAATTTGCTCTGACAGATCGGCTGCCGGAATAATTAGCTGAGCGAGACTGACGCTGTAATCCGGGATAAACACTACTTTCAGTTTGCCGCCAATCTGCGGATCGTTATTGACTAACTGCGCCACATCGTTAATCAAGCGAATAATTTGTTTTGCCATGTGATAAGAGGAGGCTGCTTTTCCGGCAAAGATATTCACTCGCGGTACCCAGTTGGCATCCGGCGCGGCTTTAATTCGGTTATAGCGTGTAATAACGTGGAGCACATTCATGAGTTGCCGCTTGTACTCGTGGATGCGTTTCACCTGCACATCAAACAGCGCATCAGGATTCACCACCACGCCATAGTGGGTGGCAATATGGTGCGCCAGTCGCTGCTTATTGTTACGTTTCGCACGATGCACAGCCTCATTCACCGACGGATAATCTATAAACAGCTTCAGCTCGCCCAACTGCATTAATTTAGTCCGCCAGCTGTCACCGATATTTTCGTCCAGCACTTTGGCAAGCGGTGGATTCGCCAGCGCCAGCCAACGACGCGCAGTCACACCATTGGTTACGTTGGTGAAACGCAGGGGAAAAATATTCGCAAAATCTGCAAACAGTGATTCGGTCATCAGTTTTGAATGCAATGCCGACACGCCGTTTACCTTATGACTGACAACTACCGCCAGCCAGGCCATACGCACCACACGACCATTGGACTCATCAATTAACGACACACGTTTTAGCAGATCGCTGTCATTACGATAACGTTCCTGTAAGGTCTTCAGAAAACGATCGTTAATCTCAAAAATAATCTGCAAATGGCGCGGCAAAATTCGACTTAGCATTTCTACTGGCCAGGTCTCCAGCGCCTCACTCATCAACGTATGGTTGGTATAAGAAAAAATCTGACAAGTCACGTCAAACGCGTTATCCCAACTAAACTGATGATGATCAATCAATAAACGCATCAACTCAGGGATCGCCAGTACCGGATGCGTATCATTAAGGTGAATCGCAATTTTATCGGCCAGATTGTCGTAAGTTTTGTACAACTGATAATGACGACTCAGAATATCCTGAATCGTCGCCGAGGCCAGGAAATAGGCCTGGCGTAAACGCAATTCACGCCCCGCATCGGTGGAATCATCCGGGTACAAAACCCGCGAGATACGATCGAAGTGGTATTTGTTTTCCACTTCAGTAGCAAAGTCGTCCTGCTGATTCAGTTTGCCCGCATTAACTTCGCTATTCACCTGCACGTTCCACAAGCGTAACGTATTAGTCGTGTCCGTCGCATAACCTGGAATAATTTGATCATGCGCCACGGCCAGAATATCCTCGGTTTCAAGCCAGCGGGTTTTATTCCCCTCCTGTTGAACACGCCCGCCAAAACGTACTTTATAATGCGTATTATGACGTTTAAACTCCCATGGATTACCGTATTCCAGCCAATAATCGAGCGACTCTTTTTGTACACCGTTAACGATATTTTGTTTGAACATACCGTAGTTATAACGAATACCGTATCCACATCCCGGCAACCCAAGCGTCGCCAGTGAATCAAGGAAGCAGGCCGCCAGACGACCGAGACCACCATTACCTAATCCGGGATCGTTTTCTTCGTCAATCAGTTCTTCCAGTTCAAGCCCCATTGCCTCCAGCGCGCTTCTGACTTCGTCATAAATACCTAAAGAGAGCAATGCATTGGATAGCGTACGACCAATTAAAAATTCCATCGACAGATAATATACCTGGCGCGCATCCTGAGAGAATTGCGCCCGATTAGAACGGTGCCAGCGCTCGACCATCCGATCGCGTACCGCATATAACGTCGCATTAAGCCACTCCCGTTTCGTGGCGATTGCGGGATCTTTGCCAATTATGAATAAAAGTTTATTAGCAATATCATCTCTAAGTTTATCAACATCAGAGTCCGTGACGACCGGAAGTGGCGAAATATACATATTAACGTTACCTTTCAAATTTTGTAGGATGGTAATAGACAGGTGAATTATTTAAAGTTTGGGTACGTGAGCGTTAGCTTTTTGTCGAATATTTTCATGACTGGCGATAAACGTTAATTCTGTCATTAATACACGCCAACTTAAGCCTGTGGCAAGCGAGATATAATATAAACTCACACCATTAGCATAAAGAGTTTTAGCCATTTCAAGTTTCGACTTCAAAACAATATCTTTCAAATTTAACCTCATTAGTAACGCTCGACGAGATAAAATTTACGATAATGAGTGCCTATAGCCAAGAAGCGGCACTTAAAGCCGGAATTAGACTCACTAAACACCTTTCACTGACCGATCTACTCTTTATAGGTATCGCTCTTTATTCTCTCCGTCTTATGCTGATCAGATATAGATGTACCGTGAAGGCATCTGTATAATCCCCCGATTACGAGCAATGTACAGTATAAGAAAATGGCAAAAATTGGTTTTATATCACTAGGTTGTCCGAAAAACCTCGTCGATTCTGAGCGCATCCTGACCGAACTTCGTACCGAAGGCTATGATGTTGTGCCAAGCTACGACGACGCGGATATGGTTATCGTTAATACCTGCGGCTTTATCGACAGTGCGGTTCAGGAGTCCCTGGAAGCAATTGGCGAAGCGCTGAACGAGAACGGTAAGGTGATCGTCACCGGCTGTCTGGGCGCGAAAGTCGATCAGATCCGTGAAGTCCACCCGAAGGTGCTGGAAATCACCGGGCCGCATAGCTATGAACAGGTTCTGGAGCACGTTCACCACTATGTGCCAAAACCAAAACACAACCCGTTCCAGAGTCTGGTTCCTGAGCAGGGCGTCAAGCTGACTCCTCGCCATTACGCCTATCTGAAGATTTCCGAGGGCTGTAACCACCGCTGCACGTTCTGCATTATTCCCTCCATGCGCGGCGATCTGGTGAGCCGTCCGATTGGCGACGTCCTCAGCGAAGCCAAGCGTCTGGTCGATGCGGGCGTGAAAGAGATTCTGGTAATCTCTCAGGATACCTCTGCGTACGGTGTAGATGTGAAGCATCGTACCGGTTTCCATAACGGCGAGCCGGTCAAAACCAGCATGGTTGATCTGTGCGAACAGTTATCAAAACTGGGGATCTGGACGCGCCTGCATTACGTCTACCCTTACCCGCACGTTGATGATGTGATCCCGCTGATGGCGGAAGGCAAAATCCTGCCGTATCTGGACATCCCGTTACAGCATGCCAGCCCGCGTATTCTTAAACTGATGAAACGCCCGGGCTCCGTGGACAGACAGCTGGCGCGCATCAAGCAGTGGCGTGAAATCTGCCCTGAACTGACGTTGCGATCCACTTTCATTGTTGGTTTCCCGGGTGAAACGGAAGAAGACTTCCAGATGTTGCTCGACTTCCTGAAGGAAGCGCGTCTGGATCGCGTGGGCTGCTTTAAATACAGCCCGGTAGAAGGCGCTGGCGCTAATGACCTGCCGGATCAAATCCCGGAAGAGGTGAAAGAAGAACGCTGGAACCGCTTTATGCAATTGCAGCAGCAGATCTCTGCTGAACGTTTGCAAGAGAAAGTGGGCCGCGAGATTCTGGTTATCGTTGATGAAGTTGACGAAGAAGGCGCAATTGGTCGTAGCATGGCTGATGCTCCAGAAATCGACGGCGCGGTATACCTGAATGGTGAAACCAAGGTGAAACCTGGCGATATCATCCGCGTGAAGGTCGAAAACGCAGATGAATACGATCTGTGGGGCACCCGCGTTTAATTAGCGTAACCCAACGTAGGCCGGATAAGGCATTTATGCCGCATCCGGCAATGCCTGATGGCGACGCTGAAGCGTCTTATCAGGCCTACGGTTTACCCTTTTATCTTCGGGTCCAGCGCGTCACGCAGACCATCTCCCAGTAAGTTAAACGCCAGCACAGTCAGGAATATCGCTACCGCCGGGAAAATCGCCACGTGCGGTGCGATCACCATATCAGCGCGCGCTTCATTAAGCATTGCCCCCCACTCCGGCGTCGGCGGCTGTGCGCCTAATCCCAGAAATGACAGGCTCGCGGCAGAGATGATCGACGTGCCAATTCGCATGGTAAAAAAGACCACGATCGATGAGACCGTTCCAGGCAGAATATGGTTGAAGATGATGGTCGCATCGCTGGCACCAATACTACGCGCAGACTCAATAAACGTCTGTTGCTTCAGCACCAGCGTATTCCCACGCACCAGGCGCGCGAAGGCTGGAATGGAGAAAATGGCCACGGCAATGATCACGTTAGCAATACCGCTGCCCAGCACAGCGACCACGGCTATCGCCAGCAATATCCCCGGAAAGGCGAACAGCACATCGCAGATTCGCATGATCAGTCGATCCCACCAGCCTTCGTAGTACCCCGCCAGCAGACCCAGAACCGTACCAATCGCCGCGCCAATAAATACGGCAAAGACCCCTGCCGCCAGCGAGATTTGCGCCCCAACCAGCACGCGGCTAAAGATATCCCGTCCCAGTGAGTCAACGCCAAACCAGTGCAGCATCGATGGCCCGTCATTCAGACGGTCATAATCGAAGTAATTCTCGGCATCAAATGGCGTCAGCCAGCGGGCAAAAATCGCTACCACGATCAGGAGCAATACAAACAGCCCAGCGACCATCGCCATGTGCTGTCGACGGAACCGACGCCAGAACTCATGCCACGGTGTGCGTATCTGCTCTGGCTTAACAAGGGGCATCGCATTTAAAATCGCCTGTCGGCGCCAGTTAAAAAATCGCATCCTTACTTGTACCTGATAGCCGGATTAATGGCAGCGTAGAGCACATCCACCACTAAGTTAATAAGAATAAATTCCAGAGAAAACAACAGCACCTCGGCCTGAATCACCGGGTAGTCGCGCATTTCGACGGAGTCCACCAACAGCCGCCCAAGCCCGGGCCAATTGAACACCTTCTCAACCACGATTGAACCACCAAGCAAAAAGCCAAACTGTAGTCCCATCATGGTGACCACCGGGATCATCGCATTACGCAGACCATGTTTTAACACTACCCAAGTTTCACTCACCCCTTTAGCCCGCGCGGTGCGCATATAATCTTCGCTGAGCACATCAACAAACGAGGCGCGAGTAAATCGAGCTAACACCGCAGCCACCGCCGCACCCAGCGTAATAGACGGGAGGATGTAGTGAAGCCAGGTGTCTGCGCCCACGGTAGGCAACCAACCGAGTTCAACGGAGAATATCTGCATCAGCAGCATGCCAAGCGCAAACGCCGGGAACGAGATCCCGGTGACCGCCAGCGTCATGCTTAATCTGTCCGGCCAGCGATTGCGCCATACGGCAGCAATGATCCCCGCCGTCATACCAAACAATACCGCCCACGCCATACTGGCAATAGTCAGCCATAGTGATGGCATAAAACGACTGGCTATCTCTTCAGAAACCGGGCGACGAGAAACCATCGAGGTGCCAAAATCGCCTTGCAACACGTTAGTCATGTAATGCCAGAACTGAACATGCAGCGGCTGGTCCAGACCCAGCTGCTTGCGCACCAGTTCAATAACCTCGGCGTCAGCTTCCGGTCCGGCAATCAGCCGGGCCGGATCGCCGGGTAGCAGGTGAACAAATAAAAATACCAGCACCGCAACAATCAACAGAGTTGGAATCAACCCCAGCAGGCGCTTGAAAACATAGTTAAGCATCAGGCTCCCTTCGTCGGCCCCTGTGCTAAGGGGCCGAATGCATAGCTTATTTTAAATCCGCATCATCAAAACTAAATCCGGTATCCGGCATAATCCAGAACCCGGTCAACCGGGTACTGTGTGCCGAAATCAGTTTTTCCACCACCAGCGGGATCCACGGCGACTCTTTCCAGATAATATCCTGCGCGTCTTTGTACAGCTTCGCTTTCTGCGCCGGATCGTTAGTTTGCAACGCTGCCGCTAAATCACTGTCCACCTGCTTATTGCTGTAGAACGCCGTATTAAACAAAGTTGGCGGCCAGTTTTGTGATGCAAACAGCGGTGACAGCGCCCAGTCAGCTTCGCCCGTAGACGCCGACCAGCCGGTGTAGAACATCCGTACC
The DNA here is from genome assembly GCF_002042885.1 of Citrobacter portucalensis. GTDB lineage: Bacteria > Pseudomonadota > Gammaproteobacteria > Enterobacterales > Enterobacteriaceae > Citrobacter > Citrobacter portucalensis. Next base: position 236,545 of record NZ_MVFY01000006.1, on the reverse strand, counting down.
CCGCTCTCTTTCTGCGCTTTCCCTTCAACTTCCGCGGCGCGCTGACCGGCATCCATCGCTGTTACCTGAGCCTTAATGCCCACCTGCGCCAGCTGCTGCTGGGTAAATTGCAGCACTTTCTGCGCGGTACTGTGGTTATGCGAAGACCATAGCGTAGTGGTAAAACCGTTCGGATAACCTGCTTCTTTCAGCAGTTCGCGCGCTTTCGCCGGGTCGTAGGGCCACGGCGTATAGCTTTGCGCATAGGCTATCGACGGGGGGATAACGCCGGTTGCCGGCGTCGCGTAACCAGCAAAAGCCACTTTCACCAGCGCCTGGCGGTTGATGGCATAATTCAGCGCTTCACGCACCTTCGGGTTGTCGAACGGTTTTTGCGTGACGTTCATGCTGATGTAACGCTGCATAATAGACGGACTGGCCACCAGTTCCAGGTTTTTGTTCTTCGCCAACAGCGACGCCTGCTCGTATGGGATCGGGAAGGCAAACTGCGCTTCCCCAGTTTGCAGCATGGCCGCACGCGTGTTGTTGTCGGTCACCGGACGCCAGGTAATCGTATCCAGCTTTGGCAACCCTTGCTGCCAGTAGCCCGCGAACTTCTTAACCTTCACAAAATCCGTCTGATTCCAGGTATCAAGCTGGTACGGCCCGGTCCCCACAGGATGGAAACCGATCTCTTTACCGTATTTTTCCAGCGCGGCGGGAGAAATCATCGCCGTTGCCGGGTGCGCCAGAATATTGATAAAGGCAGAGAACGGCTGTTTCAGCGTAATCTTCACCGTCGACGGATCGACGACTTCGGTTTTATCGATATTCTTATACAGGTTGTAACGTTTCAGATGGTTTTCCGGGTTACTGGCCCGATCGAGGTTAGCTTTTACCGCATCGGCATTGAAGTCGGTTCCATCCTGAAACTTCACGCCCTGGCGCAGCTTAAGGGTATAGGTCAGCCCATCATCAGAAACCGTATAACTCTCCGCGAGCACATTTTTCAGTTTCATCTCTTTATCAAGACCAAACAGCCCCTGATAAAACGACTTCGCTACCGCCTGTGACAACGTGTCATTCGCGTCATAGGGGTCGAGCGTCGTGAAATTGGATCCCACGGCCACCACTACATCTTTGGCGGCCCAGCCAGGCGATGCGGCCAGTGCAGAGGCCACTCCCACAGCAACCAGCCATTTTCGAGCAACAATTTTTGTCATGTTATTCTCCTTAAACCCTGCCTGCCTGTTATAAACGCGAAAGCGCATTTTCTGGTAGCGGACGCGCAACATAATGCCCCGGACCAACTAACTGGAGTGATACGGGGGAAATCTCTTCGCCACGTTTACGAATATTGCTGGGGATATCGTCCGACAACAGCACGCGCTGGGGACGGTGATGGGATGGATCGGCGACCGGAACTGCTGCCATCAGCTTGCGAGTGTACGGATGTTGCGGATTTTCAAACACCGCCCGTCGGGTGCCTATCTCAACGATCTGCCCCAGATACATTACCGCCACACGATGACTGATCCGTTCCACTACCGCCATATCGTGGGAAATAAACAGGTATGCGATACCCAATTCTCGCTGCAGATCGAGCATCAGATTGATGATTTGCCCGCGAATTGAAACATCCAGCGCCGAGACAGATTCATCGGCAATAATCACTTTGGGATTGAGCGCCAATGCCCGTGCAATACAGATACGTTGACGCTGACCGCCGGAAAACTCGTGCGGATAGCGCCAGGCATGCTCAGGTAGCAAGCCTACACGTTCCAACAACCATGCAACCCGTTTTGATCCCGCATCGCCCTGCAATAACCCATGTACCCGTAGCGGCTCCAGAATGGAATATCCCACGGTCTGGCGCGGATCGAGCGAGGCATACGGATCCTGGAAGATAAACTGAATATCCCGACGCAGCGGCTGCAACTTGCTGGCAGCAAGGGTATCAATACGCTGTCCGTTGAAAATGATTTCCCCACGCTGAGACTCAACCAGGCGCAGCAGCGCCCGCCCGGTGGTGGATTTCCCGCAGCCCGACTCCCCCACCAGTGAGAGCGTTTCTCCCGGCCACAGGTCAAAGCTGACGTTTTCCACTGCATGCACCTCGCGAGTCACGCGATTTAGAATGCCGCTGCGCAGAGGAAAACGCGTCACCAGATTACGTACCCGTAGGATAGGCTCGCCTTCAACCACGGTGTCCTGCTCGGTCTGCGGTTCTACATGACTGGGATCGTGCAATGAAATGAGCGGGAAACGGCGCGGAAGCTCATGCCCGTTCATCGCCCCAAGCTGCGGCACGGCTGCCAACAGCGCTTTGGTATAGGGATGCTGGGGAGCGTGAAAAATCTGTTCAACGCTGCCGGTTTCTACCGCCTCGCCCTGATACATCACCAGCACGCGGTCAGCAATATCCGCCACAACGCCCATATCGTGGGTAATGAAGATCACTCCCATCGACATATCCTGCTGCAACACTTTTATCAGTTGCAGGATCTGCGCCTGAATGGTGACATCCAGCGCGGTCGTCGGCTCATCGGCAATTAAAACCGCAGGGCGACACGACAGTGCCATGGCGATCATCACCCGCTGGCGCATACCGCCGGAAAGCTGGTGTGGATAACGCGATAAAATCGCCTTCGCCTCGGGGATACGCACCTGATCGAGCATCCGCTTCGCTTCTACCATCGCCTCTTCATGACTGGCGCCCTGGTGCAAGCGTATAGACTCGGCAATCTGCTCGCCCACGGTAAACACCGGATTGAGCGATGTCATAGGCTCCTGGAAGATCATCGCGATATCCGCACCGCGCACGTGACGCATTTGTGATGCGCTCTGTTCACCCAGCTCAATAACCTGCCGGTTGCGGCGTCGCAGCAGCATTTCATCGCAGCTTACCTCGCCGCCTGCTTGTTCAATCAGACGCATCAGCGACAAGGCCGTCACCGACTTTCCTGAACCGGACTCACCAACAATCGCCAGCGTTTCGCCACGCTTCAGGCGAAATGACAGATTACGCACTGCGCTGACACGCTGCTGCTCCTGTTCAAAGGCAATATTCAGATTTCTGACTGCCAGCACGTCGCTGGCATCAAGCTCATCACTGTGTGGCAACGCTATCTCCTTTTTCCCGATAAATACCGGTGGTTGGCGTATCGCCTGCGTATCCCCAGGCGCGGTACATGCCTTCGCTATTAAACGGCAAGGCCACGTTGCCCTCATGATCGATAGCAATTAAACCGCCACTGCCGCCAAGCGCCGGTAATTTTTCCATCACTACGCGTTCACACGCTTCGGATAAACTCAGGCCGCCATAGTCCATCAACGCCGCAATGTCATAGGCCGCCAGCGCACGAATAAAGACTTCCCCGGTTCCGGTGCAGGAGACTGCCACACTTGCGTTATTGGCATAACAGCCTGCGCCGACCAACGGACTGTCACCCACCCGCCCAGGTAATTTGTTGGTCATCCCCCCGGTCGATGTTGCGGCCGCCAGATTGCCAAACATATCTAACGCGACCGCCCCCACGGTACCCATTTTGTTGTTTTCATCCAGCGGGCTCGCGCTATGGTCCAGTACCGTTTCACCCGCTGTTCGCGCCGCCAGTAGTTGAGCGTAGCGTTCTGGCGTCGAGAAAATATCCGCTGATACGCGCTCCATACCCTGCGCAATGGCAAAGTTTTCAGCCCCTTCACCTATCATCATGACGTGTGGGCTGTGTTCCATTACCAGGCGCGCCGCGAGAATCGGATTGCGTAAATGGCTGACTCCGGCGACGGCTCCCGCATTCAGCGTGTTACCGTCCATCACGCAGGCATCCAGTTCATGGGTTTCATCACGGGTATACACCGCGCCAATTCCGGCATTAAACAACGGACACTCTTCCAGCAGGCGCACGGCTTCGGTCACCACATCCAGTGCGCTACGACCGTCCTCAAGCATCCGCTGACCGGTTTCAACGATATCCGACAGCGCCTGAATATAACGCAACTCTTGCTCCTGGCTCAGCTGCGAACGGGTGATAGCCCCTGCGCCGCCGTGAATTGCAATGACTGCTTTACCCATTTTTTTCGTCCATCAGGTGGCAGGTACCGGGGTTATAAATATCAGAATTTCTGTGACTTATTGATTCGATTTTTGAATATAGAAAGATGCAGACGTCATGTAAAGGTTAAGGCCCGTACCTCACGCCCCATCCCATCAGGTTATTTAGATGAGTTAAACAGAAAGAGTTTCTTCCAACATCGTTGAATATATTATTCAAGCCGATCGGCAATCTGTTTTTTTGCATAAAACACAAAGCGTTCAACAGATGGCATAGACGCAGCCCAGTTCTTTTTGGTTAACCCCAGGTATTCTGCACGTGCGGCTTGCAGCGTATCAGCATACTCATCGGGTAATTGCGGTATAAGCCAGGAGGCAGCTTCATCTTTAGCGACAATATTGCCCGTAACTACGCTGTACCAAATACGCGCCAGAGTAAGGATGATATTTCGCTCGTCACCCTCTAAATCGCCCGGTTTCTGCCACATATCAAGGATATGCCGAAACGTTTGCACGACATCGCTAAAAGGGATGACGTTGAATAACGTCTCAGCGGGTTCACCGAACAACGCTACGCTGGCGCGCCGGGCCTGGGTCAGCAGGATCGAAAGATCAGGATCCACCTGTCTCGGTTCAACAATTCCCGCGCGAATATCGTCACGCAACCATTCGCCAAATTGCATTTCTCTTGACGGTGGGAATCGCCACGGCACAAGTTGTGAATAGACCACAATGGTCACTTCCAGCGCCCGATAGCTATCAACGCTGCCAGGCGGTGCTGATATTTCCAGAAAACCCTGCATCAGATCTTTTCTTTGCCGGGTATTCAGTGGCTGCCTAATGGTAACCAGTAAATCGATATCGCTTTGGGGCTTTAAGCCACCTTCAACAGCAGAGCCATACAAATGAACAGCAACCAGGTCGCCCTCTATAATCCGCGCAATCAGTGCACTGGCGGCATTCACCTGTTGTCGAATTGAATTCGGGATAGTCGCAGCCATTTAGCCTCCTGGAAAAAAGCAGAAATAATGAGTCTATACTGCATTTTTCCTGTAGCGCTATTCTCTGGCAGAAAACCTGTCTCAGATCGGATCCTAAGCCTGAGGTAGCATACTGTCCGCGTCCATTTTCTGACATAATGAGCGGATTCGATTTTGCCCCGCAGGAGTCTTCTCATGGAATTTACCGCCGGACTGATGCCGCTTGAAACGGCTCTCTCTCAGATGCTTTCGCGTATTACCCCACTCACCGCCGTCGAAACGCTGCCGCTGGTTCAATGCTTTGGCCGCATTCTGGCCACCGACGTCATCTCCCCGATTGATGTGCCGGGATTCGATAACTCGGCAATGGATGGCTATGCGGTGCGATTAGCCGATTTACAATCAGACCAGCCTCTTGCGGTGGCTGGCAAAGCCTTTGCTGGTCAACCATTCCACGGCGAGTGGCCTGCGGGAACCTGCATCCGCATTATGACCGGTGCCCCGGTGCCTGCCGGTTGTGAAGCGGTGGTGATGCAGGAGCAAACGGAACAAACTGACGACGGTGTGCGTTTTACCGCCGAGGTCCGCAGCGGACAAAATATTCGTCTGCGCGGTGAAGATATCGCAAACGGCGCGGTGGTATTCCCTACCGGAACTCGTCTGACAACCGCCGAGCTTCCTGTTCTGGCCTCGCTCGGCATTGCCGAAGTACCGGTCGTTCGCAAAGTTCGCGTGGCGTTGTTCTCCACCGGTGATGAGCTGCAACTGCCGGGTCAACCGCTGGGCGACGGGCAGATTTATGACACAAACCGTCTGACCGTTCACCTGATGCTGCAGCAACTGGGCTGCGAAGTGATCAACTTAGGAATTATTCGCGACGATCCCAACGCGCTGCGGGCCGCGTTTATCGAAGCCGACAGCCAGGCCGATGTCGTCATCAGCTCTGGTGGCGTTTCGGTAGGCGAAGCGGATTACACCAAAACCATTCTGGAAGAGCTGGGAGAAATTGCCTTCTGGAAGCTGGCCATCAAACCCGGTAAACCGTTCGCGTTTGGTAAACTGAGCAACAGCTGGTTTTGCGGCCTGCCGGGTAATCCGGTTTCTGCGGCCCTCACCTTTTATCAACTGGTGCAACCGCTGCTGGCGAAACTCAGCGGAAACACCGCCTGTGGGTTACCTCCGCGCCAGCGCGTGCGCACAGCCTCACGCCTGAAGAAAACGCCAGGGCGTCTGGATTTTCAACGTGGTGTATTGCAGCGTACCGCGGAAGGCGAACTGGAAGTCACCACCACCGGACACCAGGGCTCGCATATTTTTAGCTCCTTTAGCCAGGGCAACTGCTTTATCGTGCTGGAGCGCGATCGCGGTAACGTTGAGGCCGGAGAATGGGTTGAGGTCGAGCCGTTTAACGCACTGTTTGGAGGCCTGTAATGGCAGAACTCAGCGACCAGGAGATGATGCGCTATAACCGGCAAATCATTCTGCGCGGCTTCGATTTCGAAGGTCAGGAAGCGCTCAAAGATGCGCGGGTACTGGTCGTTGGTCTGGGGGGACTGGGATGCGCAGCAACTCAGTACCTTGCAGGCGCTGGCGTCGGACATTTAACCCTGCTCGACTTTGACACGGTCTCCGTGTCGAACCTCCAACGCCAGACGCTGCACAGCGATGCAACCGTCGGGCAACCCAAAGTGCTATCCGCCCGTGACGCGCTGGCGCGGATTAACCCTTATATCGCCATTACGCCGGTGAATGCGCTGCTTGACGATAGCGAGATTCACGCGCTTATTGCCGAACACGATTTGGTGCTGGACTGTACGGATAACGTCAGCATCCGCAATCAGCTGAATGCCGGATGTTTTGCCGCCAGAGTCCCGCTGGTTTCCGGTGCAGCTATTCGCATGGAAGGACAAATTACCGTATTTACATACCAGGACGGTGAGCCCTGCTACCGTTGCCTGAGTCGTCTGTTCGGTGAAAATGCCCTGACCTGCGTAGAAGCCGGAGTGATGGCCCCGCTGATCGGCGTGATCGGATCGTTACAGGCGATGGAAGCCATTAAGCTACTGGCAAACTACGGTAAACCGGCATCCGGAAAAATCGTCATGTACGATGCCATGACCTGCCAGTTTCGCGAAATGAAGCTGATGCGCAACCCGGGGTGTGAGGTTTGCGGGCAGTAAAAAAGTCGGGTGGCGGCTTCGCCTTACCCGACCTACAACGGCTCCAACGTAGGCCGGGTAAGCGTTAGCGCCACCCGGCAACAGCATCAGATCGACGTGCGTCCAAATGCACTCTGCCAGTCGTGCTCAAACTTCGCGACGGCAGCATCAACCGCCGGAGAGCTAATCATCTGCTGAGCAACGTCCAGCGGTAGCGTGATGGACTCGCAGCCCGCCAGCAGACAATCCAGTGCCTGACGCGGTGTTTTAAAACTGGCTGCCAGTACTTTGGCGTGCGGGGCATGCATTTTCAGTAACGTCTGCAGGTCGGCCACCGTCTGAATGCCATCCCCTCCTTGCGCATCCACGCGGTTAACGTATGGCGCAACGTATTCCGCACCCGCCAGAGCAGCCAATAACCCTTGAGCTGCACCGTATACCGCAGTACCTAACGTCGGGATCCCTTCTTCTTTCAGCAATTTTATAGCCGCCAGACCTTCTGCTGTCACCGGCACTTTGACCACGATATCAGCAATGATTGCCCGTAGCTTACGCGCATCGCTGACCATCCCTTCGGCGGTGGTCGCCATCACCTGAGCAAACAGACGCCCTTGCCCTCCCATCGCTTCCTGCAGTTGCGGCAGTAGTACTTCCAGCGTCTGGTTCCCTGCCGCCACAATGCTCGGGTTAGTGGTCACCCCTGCCAGCGGGAAAATGCGCGCCAGAGCTTTTACCGCATCAACATCAGACGTATCTAAATAGAGTTCCATAACCTTTCCTCAAACGAATAATTAGCATGAATAAAAGGTAGCACGGCGAAACCTCACGGTTAGTTGACGCATGTCAATATAACTTTCATTCGAAAGTAATTTAATCTTTATACGAAAGAAGAGAGGTCGCTTATGATTTTTAATATCCAGCGCTACTCCACGCATGATGGTCCCGGTATTCGTACGGTGGTGTTCCTTAAGGGATGCTCCCTGGGCTGTCGGTGGTGCCAGAATCCGGAAAGCCGCGCCCGCACGCAGGACCTGCTTTATGACGCGCGTTTGTGCCTCGACGGTTGCGATCTCTGTGCTCAGGCTGCACCCGCGGTGATTGAACGGGCGCTGGGCGGATTACTTATTCATCGCGAAAAACTGACCGATGACGCTCTCACCGTACTGACCGACTGCTGTCCGACTCAGGCGTTAACCGTCTGCGGAGAGGTAAAAAGCGTGGACGATATCATGGCGACCGTATTGCGAGATAAACCGTTTTACGACCGCAGTGGCGGAGGCCTCACCCTGTCCGGCGGTGAACCGTTTATGCAGCCAGAGCTGGCAGCTGCTTTGCTCAAAGCCAGCCACGACGCAGGCATTCATACCGCGGTGGAAACCTGTCTGCATGTCCCGTGGAAGTATATTGAACCATCATTAGCTGACGTCGATTTGTTTCTCGCCGATCTAAAACACGTGGCGGATGCGCCGTTTAAACAATGGACCGATGGGCGTGCCTCTCGCGTACTGGAAAATCTAAAAAAACTGGCTGCCGCCGGTAAAAAAATGATTATCCGCGTACCGCTGATTCAGGGATTCAACGCAGACGAAGCCGCTATTCAGGCCATTACCGATTTTGCCGCCGATGAGCTTCACGTCGGTGAGATCCATTTTTTGCCCTACCACACCCTTGGCATCAACAAATACCACTTACTCAGTCAACCCTACAACGCACCGGATAAACCGCTTGATGCGCCAGCACTGCTCGAATTTGCCCAGCAGTACGCCAGCCTTAAAGGTTTAACCGCGACCCTACGAGGATAATCGCCATGACCACTCTGAAACTGGACACACTCAGCGACCGTATCAAAGCGCATAAAACGGCCCTGATCCACATCGTGAAACCACCGGTTTGTACCGAGCGCGCCCAGCACTATACCGAGATGTATCAGCAACACCTGGATAAGCCTATCCCGGTACGTCGTGCACTGGCACTAGCTCATCATCTGGCGGAACGCACCATCTGGATCAAACATGACGAACTGATCATTGGTAACCAGGCAAGCGAAGTGCGTGCCGCGCCTATTTTCCCGGAATACACCGTCTCCTGGATTGAAAAAGAGATCGACGACCTCGCCGACAGACCGGGCGCAGGCTTTGCGGTAAGCGAAGAGAACAAACGTGTATTGCATGAGGTGTGCCCATGGTGGCGTGGTCAGACCGTGCAGGATCGCTGCTACGGGATGTTCACTGATGAGCAGAAAGGGCTGCTGGAAACCGGCATTATCAAAGCCGAAGGTAACATGACCTCCGGCGACGCACACCTGGCGGTAAACTTCCCGCTGCTGCTGGAAAAAGGTCTCGACGGCCTGCGTCACAAAGTCGATGAACGTCGCTCCCGCATCAATCTGACATGTCTGGAAGACCTCCATGGCGATCAGTTCCTGAAAGCGATTGATATCGTGCTGGAAGCCGTCAGCCTTCACATTGAGCGCTTTGCCGCGCTGGCGCGTAAAATGGCGTCCACGGAAACCCGCACCAGCCGTCGAGATGAACTGCTGACCATGGCGGAAAACTGCGATGTGATCGCCCATGAGCCGCCAAAAACGTTCTGGCAGGCATTGCAGTTGTGCTATTTCATCCAGCTGATCCTGCAAATTGAATCAAACGGTCACTCGGTGTCGTTTGGTCGTATGGATCAATACCTCTACCCGTTCTATCGTCGCGACGTCGAGTTGAACCAGAGTCTGGATCGTGAGCACGCCATTGAACTGTTGCACAGCTGCTGGCTGAAACTGCTGGAAGTGAACAAAATCCGTTCCGGCTCCCATTCGAAAGCCTCGGCGGGCAGTCCGCTGTATCAGAACGTGACCATTGGTGGTCAAAACCTGATCAACGGCCAGCCGATGGATGCCGTCAACCCGCTCTCCTACGCGATTCTGGAGTCCTGCGGCCGTCTGCGTTCTACGCAGCCAAACCTGAGCGTGCGTTATCACGCGGGGATGAGTAATGACTTCCTTGATGCCTGCGTGCAGGTGATCCGCTGCGGTTTCGGGATGCCAGCCTTTAATAACGATGAAATCGTCATACCGGAATTCATTAAGTTGGGCATTGAACCGCAGGATGCCTATGACTATGCGGCCATTGGGTGTATCGAAACCGCAGTCGGCGGGAAATGGGGCTACCGTTGCACCGGCATGAGCTTTATTAACTTTGCCCGCGTGATGCTGGCGGCACTGGAAGGTGGGCGTGATGCCACCAGTGGCAAAGTCTTTCTGCCACAGGAAAAAGCGCTCTCGGCTGGTAACTTCAACAATTTCGACGAAGTGATGGATGCCTGGGATACGCAAATCCGCTACTACACGCGTAAATCCATAGAAATTGAGTATGTCGTCGACACCATGCTGGAAGAGAACGTGCACGATATTCTGTGTTCCGCGCTGGTAGACGACTGCATTGAACGGGCGAAAAGCATTAAGCAAGGCGGCGCGAAGTATGACTGGGTATCGGGTTTGCAGGTGGGTATTGCCAACCTCGGTAATAGCCTGGCAGCAGTGAAGAAACTGGTCTTTGAACAGGGCGCTATTGGTCAACAACAGCTGGCCGCCGCGCTGGCCGATGATTTTGACGGTCTGACCCATGAGCAGTTACGCCAACGACTGATCAACGGCGCGCCGAAATACGGCAACGATGACGATAGCGTTGATACGCTGCTGGCCCGCGCTTATCAGACCTATATCGATGAACTGAAACAGTATCATAATCCGCGTTACGGACGTGGCCCGGTTGGCGGCAATTACTACGCCGGGACCTCATCTATTTCGGCAAACGTGCCGTTCGGCGCAGCAACGATGGCAACGCCGGATGGCCGTAAAGCACACACTCCGCTGGCAGAAGGCGCAAGCCCGGCCTCCGGTACGGACCATCTCGGCCCAACGGCGGTAATTGGTTCGGTGGGTAAACTGCCGACCGGTTCGATTCTCGGCGGCGTGCTGTTAAATCAGAAGCTCAACCCGGCCACGCTGGAAAATGAATCCGATAAGCAAAAGCTGATGATCCTGCTGCGTACCTTCTTCGAAGAGCACAAAGGCTGGCATATTCAGTACAACATTGTCTCCCGTGAAACGCTGCTGGAAGCCAAAAAACACCCGGATCAATATCGTGACCTGGTGGTGCGTGTCGCAGGCTATTCCGCCTTCTTCACCGCCCTGTCTCCGGATGCGCAAGACGACATCATCGCGCGTACTGAACATATGCTGTAAACAATATTGTCGGCCGGATGAGATTCCACACCGCCATCCGGCACGCCACCCTCCCCATTGCCGGATACGCTGACGCTTATCCGGCCTACAACGACTCTCCCCGTAGCCGGGTAAGGCAAAGCTACCATCCGGCTTTTTACTTTCATTCGAAATTAAATTTGTGCTACAGGTCACATTGTTATTAGAATGTTTCTGGTTGCAGTAATCGCCAGGAGCCTATCTTTATGACCATCAAAGTTATCGTCACCGATATGGACGGAACTTTTCTCGACGACGCCAAGAAATACGATCGTGCACGTTTTATGGCGCAGTATCTGGAACTGAAAAAACGAAATATCGAATTTGTCGTGGCCAGCGGTAACCAGTATTACCAGCTGATCTCCTTTTTCCCGGAGCTCAAAGAGGAAATTTCTTTTGTCGCTGAGAACGGGGCTTTGGTCTTTGAACATGGCAAACAGCTGTTTCACGGCGAGCTTACCCGCCACGAATCCCGTATTGTCATTGGTGAACTGCTAAAAGATAAGCAGCTCAACTTTGTGGCTTGTGGGCTGCAAAGCGCTTACGTTAGCGAAAATGCGCCGGAGTCCTTTGTCGCATTGATGTCAAAACACTACCATCGCCTGAAACTCGTAAAGGATTATCAGGATATCGATGATGTGCTGTTCAAGTTCTCGCTAAATTTACCGGACCAACAAATCCCATTGGTTATCGATCACCTGCATGCTGCGCTGGACGGCATTATGAAGCCAGTCACCAGCGGCTTCGGGTTTATCGATCTGATCATTCCGGGCCTACATAAAGCCAACGGGATCAGCCGCCTGCTTAAACGCTGGAACCTGTCACCGCAAAACGTAGTCGCCATTGGCGATAGCGGAAACGACGCGGAAATGCTGAAAATGGCGCACTACTCTTTCGCCATGGCCAACGCGGCAGAGAATATCAAAGCGATTGCTCGCTATCAGACCGACGACAATAACCATCAGGGCGCGCTGAACGTAATTCAGGCTGTGCTGGATAACACCTCCCCTTTTAACGTCTAATCCTGCCAACCGGGGTATCCCTCATCCCGGTTTTCACTCTTTTTCTATTTTGCTCACTCCATCAAGTTTTAAACTTGCGTTAACTAAATTTTAACTTATATTATCATCTGTAAGTTAGTTAAGTTTCGAATGAAAGTTAATGCGAGGTGGATATGGCTTTTACTTTTACCAGCGACACGCTGCCTGCCGATCACAAAGCGGCAATCCGGCAGATGAAACAGCAACTGCGGGCACAGCTTGGGGATGTTCAGTTAATCTTCAATCAGTTGAGCGATGCTATCGCCACCCGCGTGGCGGAAATCAACGCCCTCAAAGCGCAAGGTGCCCCAGTGTGGCCAGTGATATCTTATGCAGATATCAAAGCGGGCCACGTAAGTGCAGAGCAGCGTGAAGATATTAAGCGTCGCGGATGCGCAGTCATTAAAGGTCATTTCCCTCGCGAACAGGCTCTCGGATGGGACAGCTCAATGCTGGACTATCTGGACCGCAACCACTTTGACGACGTCTATAAAGGACCCGGCGATAATTTCTTCGGTACTCTGAGCGCATCACGGCCTGAAATCTACCCCATCTACTGGTCCCAGGCGCAGATGCAGGCCCGCCAGAGTGAAGAAATGGCCAATGCACAGTCGTTCCTCAATCGTTTGTGGACCTTTACAAGCGAAGGTAAACAATGGTTTAACCCGGATATCAGCGTTATTTACCCTGACCGCATTCGCCGTCGACCGCCGGGAACCACGTCTAAAGGGCTGGGCGCGCATACGGATTCCGGCGCGCTGGAACGCTGGCTTCTTCCGGCATATCAGCAGGTCTTTGCTCATGTTTTCAATGGCAAGCTGGAAGATTACAATCCGTGGCAGGCGGCGCATCGCACTGAGGTAGAAGAGTACACGGTGGATAACACCACCAAATGTTCGGTATTCCGTACCTTCCAGGGCTGGACTGCACTGTCCGATATGCTGCCAGGTCAGGGATTGTTGCATGTGGTCCCGATCCCTGAAGCGATGGCGTATGTGCTGTTACGCCCATTGCTTGACGATGTGCCGGAAGATGAACTTTGCGGCGTCGCGCCCGGCCGGGTGCTGCCGATTTCCACGCAATGGCATCCTCTGCTGATTGAAGCGTTAACCAGCATTCCACAACTGGACGCCGGAGACTCCGTCTGGTGGCATTGTGATGTGATTCACTCCGTCGCACCGGTGGAAAATCAGCAGGGTTGGGGTAACGTGATGTACATTCCTGCCGCACCGATGTGCGAAAAGAATCTGGCCTACGCCCACAAAGTGAAGGCCGCGCTGGAAAAAGGTGCATCACCGGGTGATTTTCCACGGGAGGATTATGAAACTAACTGGGAAGGACGCTTCACGCTGGAGGATTTGAATATCCACGGTAAACGCGCGCTGGGGATTGTTTAATTTTATATCCCCTTATCCCTAAGTATCTCGTGTTACAGGTGCAACCATCACACCTGTAACACGAGAACGACGGGAGACTTATTCGACGCCTTTACTACGCAGGTAATCTTCGTAGTTACCGGTGAAGTCGATTACGCGTTCCGGCGTAATTTCAATCACGCGGGTTGCCAGCGAGCTGACGAACTCACGGTCATGAGAAACGAAGATCAGCGTGCCCTGGTACATTTCCAGCGCCATGTTCAGCGACTCGATAGACTCCATATCCAGGTGGTTGGTCGGTTCATCCATAACCAGGATATTCGGTTTCTGCATCATCAGCTTACCGAACAGCATGCGTCCTTTTTCACCACCGGAGAGGACTTTTGCAGGTTTCTTGATATCGTCCTGGCTGAACAGCAGACGACCAAGGAAGCTACGTACTACCTGCTCATCATCGCCTTCCTGCTTCCACTGACTCATCCATTCGAAAACGGTCAGATCGTTTTCGAACTCGTATTCATGATCCTGCGCGTAGTAACCGACCTGGGCGTTTTCAGACCACTTAACGGTACCGTTGTCCGGCTGTAAGTCGCCAACCAACGTTTTCAGCATAGTGGATTTACCCACGCCGTTGGCACCAATGATGGCAACCTTCTCCCCTACTTCCAGCAGCAGGTTGAAGTTTTTAAACAGCGGGCCTTCATCAAAACCTTTCGCCAGCGCTTCCACTTCCAGCGCGTTACGGAACAGTTTCTTATCCTGTTCGAAGCGGATGAACGGGTTCTGACGGCTGGACGCTTTCACTTCGTCGAGCTTAATCTTATCAATCTGACGCGCACGAGAAGTCGCCTGTCGAGATTTAGACGCGTTGGCGCTAAAGCGGCTGACGAAGGATTGCAGATCGGCAATCTGTGCTTTCTTCTTGGCGTTATCGGCCAGCAGACGTTCACGCGCCTGGGTTGCCGCCGTCATGTATTCGTCGTAGTTACCCGGATAAACACGCAGTTCGCCGTAGTCCAGATCCGCCATGTGCGTACAGACCATGTTCAGGAAGTGACGGTCGTGTGAAATGATGATCATGGTGCTGTCACGCTCGTTCAGCGTCTGCTCCAGCCAACGGATGGTGTCGATATCCAGGTTGTTCGTTGGTTCGTCGAGCAGGAGAATGTCCGGGTTAGAGAACAGCGCCTGCGCCAGAAGCACACGCAGCTTCCAGCCGGGTGCGACTTCGCTCATCGGGCCGTAATGCTGTTCTACCGGAATACCTACGCCCAGCAGCAGTTCACCCGCACGCGCTTCCGCAGAGTAGCCGTCCATTTCGCCATACTGAACTTCGAGGTCAGCAACTTTATAGCCGTCTTCTTCGCTCATCTCGGCCAGGGCGTAAATGCGATCGCGCTCCTGCTTCACTTCCCACAGTTCAGCGTGACCCATGATCACGGTGTCGAGCACGGTGAACTCTTCAAAGGCGAACTGATCCTGGCGCAGCTTACCAATGCGCTCGTTAGGATCGAGGGAAACGTTGCCCAGCGTCGGTTCGAGATCGCCGCCGAGAATTTTCATAAAAGTGGATTTACCGCTACCGTTCGCGCCAATCAGGCCGTAACGGTTGCCGCCGCCAAATTTGACGGAAATATTTTCAAACAGCGGCTTACTGCCGAACTGCATGGTGACGTTGCTGGAAACTAACACTGGCGTATCCTGAAAGAGAAAGAAATATGTGACAAACCGCTTATTATGCCATAAGTCTGCAAGAAGATCGCGTCTTCATGCGGAAGGGAAAAAGTGAAACCAAAAGGAAAAAAATGTGATTTAGTACACATCCGAATTCCTTGTTGCTCAGATTGCACATATAATGCGTGCCCAACACTACATAAATCTCAACCCACTAGCCTGCCTGGCACTGAATCTCGCATACATGAATATGAATATGAAATTAACAACGCTTTTCGCGGCGGCACTCGCAATAGTTGGTTTTTGTAATACCGCTTCAGCCGTCACGTACCCGCTGCCGACTGATGGTAGCCGTTTGATTGGCCAAAACCAGGTCATTACTATTCCTGAAGGCAACACCCAACCGCTGGAGTATTTTGCGGCAGAGTATCAGATGGGTCTGTCTAACATGCTGGAAGCCAACCCGGGCGTGGATACCTTCCTGCCGAAAGGCGGCACCGTGCTGAACATTCCTCAGCAGTTGATCCTGCCGGATACCGTGCATGAAGGTATTGTTATCAACAGCGCTGAAATGCGTCTGTACTACTACCCGAAAGGCACCAACACCGTAATTGTTCTGCCGATCGGTATCGGCCAGCTGGGCAAAGACACGCCAATCAACTGGACAACCAAAGTAGAACGTAAAAAAGCGGGCCCAACCTGGACGCCAACGGCGAAAATGCATGCGGAATACCGCGCTGCGGGCGAGCCGCTGCCAGCCGTTGTTCCGGCAGGTCCGGATAACCCGATGGGACTGTACGCGCTGTATATCGGTCGCCTGTATGCCATCCACGGCACCAATGCTAACTTCGGCGTAGGCTTACGCGTCAGCCACGGTTGCGTGCGTCTGCGTAACGACGACATCAAATTCCTGTTTGAAAATGTGCCAGTCGGCACCCGTGTACAGTTTATTGATGAGCCGGTAAAAGCCACTACCGAACCAGACGGCAGCCGTTACATCGAAGTACATAACCCACTGTCTACGACTGAAGCACAGTTCGAAGGCGGAGAAATCGTACCGATTACCCTGACCAAGAGCATTACCAGCATCACCGGCCAGTCTGACGTCGATCAAGCCGTCGTTGAGCAGGCGGTACAGAACCGTTCAGGTATGCCGGTTCGTTTGAACTAATCTGCTATATATGCCCGATGGCGCTACGCTTATCGGGCCTACCAACGCAGTAGGCCGGATTAGGCGCCAGCCGCCATCCGGCACATCACATCAATTACATCAACAGCAGCAAACCATACCCCACCAGCGCCGCCCATATCAGCATCGGTACCGAATACCAATGAAAACGCCACCAGATCCGTCGGTCGTTTGCCATCCGTAACGCAATGAGATTCGCCAGCGATCCCGGCAACAGACCAAAGCCGCCCACATTAACCGCCCAGGCCAGCAGCAGCGTCGGCGGGACATAGTTCAGCAGCAAAATCGTACTGGGCACATTACTGATAAACTGCGACAGGCCAATAGCCGTTAACCAAAGTCCCGGTGCTGAGAGCGTGCCAATCTGGTGGGAAATCCCCTGCAAGGCCGGGAGCTGCGTCAGCAAATGCACATCAATGAACATCGCCATAAATACTAACAGCAACGTCCAGTCCACGCTGAGGATCACGCGACGCGCCAGTACCATGAACCCTGCCGCCACAATAGCCAGACCCCACAGCTCTTGCTTTAACTCCAGCGCCGCCAGGAAGATGATATACAGCGCCAGACAACTCCATACCAGGCGTGGTTGCCAGCCAGGCGCGCGCGTACCGGTATGATAGTGCAACGCTTTATGCGGGAAACTGAACCAGCACAGCACCACCAGCGTCAGCATCATGGCCCCCGCAAGCGGCGCCATTTGCCAGGTAAACGCGGTAAACGATAAGCCTGAGCGTCCCCACATCAGAATGTTTTGCGGATTACCTATTGGCGTGAGCAACGATCCGGCGTTTACCGCCAGCGCCTCAAAGATAATCAGGCGATTCACCGGAATGGCACATAATTTTTTCAGGGTGATGGTCAGCGGAACAACAATAAACAATGCAACGTCGTTGGTCAGAAACGTCGACAACAACGCCGCCGCCAGCACCATAAATATCGCCAGCTGGCGCTCTGTTTTGAAGCGGCGGGTCATCTTGCGACCTAACACATCGAAATAACCGCTTAGCTCCACGCCTTTGGTCAGTAACATCAGGCCGCTAAGCGTGATTATCGTGTGCCAGTCAATCGCCCCTGGCCAAGACCGGGGCGTAAATGGCGTGAACAGACTCAGTACAACCCCAACGATGATTAACAGCTGGAAAAAACGATCGCGCTGTAAAGCACGTAATAAAGGAAAACTCATTCAGAGCCCGTTCCTTGCTGTTGCGTAAACCGGCTAAAAGCCTCCAGCGTTTCCTTACTGACGTGATGCTCCATCCCCTCCGCGTCGCGACGGGCAATTTCCGGGCTGATGCCTAACATCAACAGGAAATTTTCCACAATCTGATGACGTTCCCGGCTCTCCTGGGCCAGTCGTTCACCTTCTGCAGTTAAGAACACCCCACGCCACGGGATCATTTCAATCAATCCGACTGAAGCTAGGCGCTTAAGCATTTTAGCAACCGTCGGCTGGGAAACCCCAAGTCGCGCTGCCATATCCACCTGGCGCGCTTCACCTACCTCAATAATGAGATCGGAAATCAGCTCTACGTAGTCATCAATCAGTTCGCGGCGATGCGCCTCCCGGACCTGACGAAATCCTTCAACGTGTTCTTCGACATTCACCAATTGCGTCACTTTTTTTGTTGTTGGCATACCTGCGCGACGACTCATTCTGCTTCCTCGTTACTGTGACGCGTTAACGGCATCTGATTAGAGAGCGCTCATTGTAAACCAGAGTTGCGTGGGCACAAAAAATTAACGTTTTAGCAATAGCTATATAATATAGCCTGTGCTATATCTGTATATAATAAAGACATCCCTCAAGGACTGATGGGATCGTGAAGTCAGGAGGTTTACATGAATGAATTTAAGAGGTGTATACGCGTGTTTAGCCACTCTCCCTTTAAAGTACGGTTGATGCTGATCTCTATGCTGTGTGACATGATTAACAGCAAACCAGAGCAGGATAAACCTTCAGAAAAATAATGCGGCGTCGCGGTACGCCGCTTCATTTTCCTGCCGTCATTCGGGTACGGTGGTGGTTTTCGTCTCAATAACCCTTCTTTTTGTCAGTTTTGCCACGTCCCTCGCAAAACAATTTCTTTGTAGTAGTTGACCTTCTCTTGCGCACACTCTATCTTTTCGCAGCCCTGCGTATATTGCGGCTCGCGGATGCGGACCCTATCCCTCTTCTCGCTCTCTCAGGCAGGCAATGACCCTTAGCGCCAGGGTAAGCACATGGCGTTTTTGTAACAGTGGCATATGAATTTAACCCTCAAAGATTCAATCATTGCTCGTAGCCGGGCAATTAGTCCGTGGACTGGCCTCTATTTCTTACAGTCTCTGCTAATAAACCTTGCTCTGGGCTATCCGCTTAGCCTGCTCTATAGCGTTGCTTTCACCTGTATATTGATGCTGCTGTGGCGTAGCGCGCCGCGCGCGCAGAAAGCACTGATTGGCATTTGCTCACTCATTGCGGCAATGTACTTTCCGTTCGGCCAGGCTTACGGCTCACCGAACTTCAATACCTTGCTGGCGCTGCACTCAACCAATATGGAAGAGTCAACAGAGATCCTGACCATCTTCCCCTGGTACAGTTATCTGGTTGGGGTGTTTATTTTTGCCCTTGGCGTTATCGCCGTACGCCGTAAAAAAGATGTGCAGCAGCGCAGCTGGAATAAGTTCGACAGCATTTGTTTGCTGTTTAGCGTTGTCGCATTCTTTGTTACCCCGGTACAAAACCTGGCCTGGGGCGGCGTGTTCAAGCTGAAAGACACTGGCTATCCGGTTTTCCGTTTCGCCAAGGACGTTATCGTCAATAACAACGAAGTGCTCGACGAACAAGAGCGTATGGCGAAACTGTCGAGCGTAAAAGACAGCTGGACGGTAACCGCCGTTAAACCGAAGTATCACACCTACGTCGTGGTAATCGGTGAAAGCGCCCGCCGCGATGCGTTAGGCGCGTTTGGTGGTCACTGGGATAACACCCCGTTTGCCAGCTCCGTTAACGGCTATATCTTTGCGGATTACATTGCTGCCAGCGGTTCAACGCAAAAATCGCTCGGCTTAACGCTTAATCGGGTAGTGGATAATAAACCCCAGTTCCAGGATAACTTTGTCACCCTGGCTAACCGCGCGGGCTTTCAGACATGGTGGTTTTCCAATCAGGGACAGATTGGTGAATACGATACGGCCATCGCCAGCATTGCGAAGCGCGCTGATGAGGTTCAGTTCCTCAAAAGCGGTGACTTCGAAGCGGATAAAAACACCCGTGACGAAGCGCTGTTGAAGATGACTGCCCAGGTGCTGGCAACCGAGCGCACCCAGCCACAGCTCATCGTGCTGCATTTAATGGGCTCGCATCCGCAGGCCTGTGACCGAACGCAGGGTAAATACGAGACTTTCGTCCAGTCAAAAGAGACATCTTGTTATCTGTACACCATGACGCAGACGGATGACCTGCTGCGCCAGCTTTACGAGCAGTTACGTAACAGCGGTAATAGCTTCTCGATGGTCTATTTCTCCGATCATGGCCTCGCGTTTAAAGAGCGGGGAAAAGAGGTGCAGTACCTGGCGCATGACGATCAGTTCCAGCAGAATTTCCAGGTGCCTTTCATGGTGCTGTCGAGCGATGATAAAGCGCATCGGGTGATTAAAGCCCGTCGCTCCGCCAATGATTTCCTCAGCTTTTTCTCGCAGTGGACAGGGATAAGCGCAAAGGAAATCACCAACAACTACCGCTTTATCTCAGAGAAAAAAGCCGGGCCGGTGTACATCACCAACTTCAAACTGCAGAAGGTGGACTACAACCATCTGGGTACCGATATTTTCTCAACCAAATAATACGTTGTCGGCCGGATAAGGCATTTTGCTACCGATGCCTGATGCGCTGCGCTTATCAGGCCTACAACGACATTCCTTCCTGCATTACACGCAAAAAAAATCCGCCCCAAGAGGCGGATTTTTCATATCACCGAAGTGATTAGAAGCGGTAACCCACGCCAGCAATCCAGGTGCCAACGTCAACGCTACGAATACGGCTCTGCTCGTAGGAGAAGTCCAGAGCAACGTTTTCGATCGGGTTGAACTGCAGACCAGCACCGTAAGAGAAACCGTAGTCGCTGGTGCTGTGGTTGTCAGCCGGAGATGCTGCGTTCTGGAATTTACCGTAACCAACACCCACTACACCGTAGATGCTTGCCCAGTCGTTCAGACGGTAAGCCGGACCAGCAGTGATGCCGTAGTACTGGGTTTTGTTGTAGTCGCCAGAAGCATCGGTACGATCTTTTTCAGTGTAAGTGAAGGAACCGATAACACCCAGCGGGTTGTTGTCCTGCTCGTAGCGATACTTCAGGTTGAAACCGTTCATTTTGTTCGCTGCGCCCTGAGCATCGCTCTGAGCGTAACCACCGGTAACGGTAGAAGTAGCAGCTACAGCAGTACCTGCGGAGAAAGCCAGAACAGCGGCCAGTGCTGAAAGACATGCAATTTTTTTCATAACCACCTCAAATGTGCTTCAAGTAAATCTTAAGTTTTAAATATACCAAAAATTGATGGGAAACTCTTTGCGATTCGCGATGTCTAATGGGGTCTTTCATGTAACAGAACATTTCAAAAACCCGCTATCTCTTTCAATTAACATCACTTTTTCAACTGAAAATACCATTATTGCGCGCACAATATGGCACATTCATCCAGAACATTCCTAATCACACAGATTATTAATCCATCATTTTCATGCCATTGTACGGAACTGAGCAATTTTTTTTTCAACGAATACTCAACCAGTTGAGCGTAATTCCATTACACTCGCTGTTTTACTTTTCTATACATAAAATCATCTGCGTCGGAACAATGCTGAAGCGTGGCACAGATGGAGACGTGTAATCATCATTTGACAGGAGAAAGGATGCCGGGGTTGTCACGTAAAGCGCCAGTCTGGTTGCCTATTTTGGTTTTGCTTATTGCTATGTCCTCCATTCAAAGCGGAGCATCACTGGCAAAATCGTTGTTCCCACTCGTCGGTGCGCCGGGCGTTACCGCGCTGCGCCTTGCGCTGGGTACGCTCATTCTTATCGCTTTCTTTAAGCCCTGGCGTTTACGATTCGCCAAAGAACAACGCCTGCCGCTACTGTTTTATGGCCTGTCTCTGGGCGGGATGAACTATCTTTTCTACCTGTCTATCCAAACCGTCCCACTGGGAATCGCCGTGGCGCTGGAATTTACCGGCCCGCTCGCGGTAGCGCTGTTTTCATCCCGACGCCCGGTGGATTTCATTTGGGTTGCGTTGGCAGTACTCGGGCTCTGGTTCCTGCTGCCTCTGGGTCAGGACGTTTCTCACGTAGATTTAACCGGCGCAGCGCTGGCGCTGGGGGCTGGCGCCTGCTGGGCCATCTATATTCTTACCGGGCAGCGAGCCGGGGCGGAACACGGTCCGGCAACCGTCGCAGTAGGGTCATTCATTGCAGCTCTGGTATTTGTACCAATCGGCGCACTCCAGGCCGGAGATGCCCTGTGGCACTGGTCCATACTGCCGTTAGGTCTGGCCATTGCAGTCCTCTCTACTGCGCTTCCCTATTCACTGGAGATGATTGCGTTGACGCGCCTGCCTACGCGTACTTTCGGTACATTGATGAGCATGGAACCCGCGCTGGCAGCGGTTTCCGGAATGATCTTCCTCGGTGAAACGCTGACGCTTATCCAGACGCTCGCTCTGGGCGCCATTATTGTCGCATCAATGGGCTCTACGCTCACTATTCGTAAAGAGCCACAAATAAAACAAGTCGACGTGAATTAACCACGTATTATTCTGCATGGTTTGCATAATCATGCAGAATATCCAATTGTAAATCTGCGTGATAATAATTCTAATAAATATAATTTTCTCATCCGCATATTTCATTTAAACTTAAAATTAACATAAAAATAACACCACGCAAGTAACAAAACCCTCATCACATTGATTTTATTTGATATTTTATATTCACCCTTGTCTTCGCTATTAAAGTGATAGGCAACACCGGAAACAAAAATCCAAATTTAGCGCTATACTTAATTCCGTTGAAGAGTTGGGACATAAATATCAAGAGGATATGAAAATATGAGTACCGCGAAACTGGTAAAAACAAAAGCATCCGCCCTCCTTTATACCCGCAACGATGTGTCTGATAGCGAAAAGAAAGCGACCGTAGAACTGCTGAATCAGCAAGTAATCCAGTTCATTGACCTGTCATTGATCACCAAACAGGCTCACTGGAACATGCGCGGTGCAAACTTCATTGCAGTACATGAAATGCTGGATGGCTTCCGTACAGCTCTGACCGATCACCTCGACACCATGGCTGAACGCGCCGTACAGTTGGGCGGTGTGGCACTGGGCACAACTCAGGTTATTAACAGCAAAACGCCTCTGAAAAGTTACCCGCTGGATATCCATAGCGTACAGGACCACTTAAAAGAGCTGGCCGAACGTTATGCCGTAGTTGCAAACAGCGTACGTAAAGCTATCAGCGAAGCAAAAGACGAAGATACCGCGGATATCTTTACCGCAGCTTCTCGCGACCTCGATAAATTCCTGTGGTTTATCGAAGCCAACATTGAGTAACAGCAGACATAAGAATTACCTATATAACCCTCGCTTCGGCGGGGGTTTTGCACATCTATGGTGCATAACATTGATCATTCGTCACTCCAAAGTAAATTATTTGTAATAATCACTTCACACAATCGTTAACGAAAGATTGTTTTATCAACAATTTTTACGCTAAATAGTCATACCGTTTGCACCGTGACTGGTTCGCACCAAATGAGTGCCCCAAAACAGTGCAGATTATTCGCTATGCCCTACTTATTGTGCAGAGAAACGAGACACCCTCTTGTTAAAACAATGAGTTGCAAAATTGGCACGATTTTTTCATTAAGCCATATGTTCTCGCAGGGGATCGCCCCGTGGATATAAAAGGAAATCCTATGAAGTCTGTATTAAAAGTTTCACTGGCTGCACTTACCCTGGCTTTTGCGGTGTCCTCCCATGCCGCAGACAAGAAACTGGTTGTCGCAACCGACACCGCGTTTGTACCGTTTGAATTCAAACAGGGTGACAAATACGTTGGTTTTGATGTGGATCTGTGGGCTGCCGTGGCCAAAGAACTGAAACTGGATTATGAACTGAAACCGATGGATTTCAGCGGCATCATCCCGGCTCTGCAAACCAAAAATATCGACCTGGCACTGGCAGGTATCACCATCACCGATGAGCGTAAAAAAGCGATCGACTTCTCCGACGGCTACTACAAAAGCGGTCTGTTAGTGATGGTCAAAGCGAATAACAACGACGTCAAAAGCGTAAAAGATCTGGACGGTAAAGTCGTTGCAGTTAAGAGCGGCACCGGTTCCGTTGATTACGCGAAAGCGAATATCAAAACCAAAGACCTGCGTCAGTTCCCGAATATCGATAACGCATATATGGAACTGGGCACCAACCGCGCAGACGCTGTACTGCACGACACACCAAACATTCTTTACTTCATCAAAACAGCTGGCAATGGTCAGTTCAAAGCTGTAGGCGAATCGCTGGAAGCCCAGCAGTACGGTATCGCCTTCCCGAAAGGCAGCGACGACCTGCGTGAAAAAGTGAACGGCGCGCTGAAAACGCTGAAAGAGAACGGTACTTACAACGAAATCTACAAAAAATGGTTCGGTACTGAACCTAAATAATAACCGGCAGCGTTGCCCGGTGGCGTGATGCTTACCGGGCCTACGCCTGGATTTTTGAGACCTGTAGGCCGGATAAGCACAGCACATCCGGCAAAACGGGCATTTGAATATTTACACCACGGTAACAGGAACGACATATGCAGTTTGACTGGAGTGCCATCTGGCCCGCCATCCCGCTTTTGATTGAAGGCGCCAAAATGACCCTGTGGATCTCGGTCCTCGGTCTGGCTGGCGGTCTGATAATCGGACTTGCAGCAGGGTTTGCGCGCACTTTCGGCGGTTGGATCGCCAACCACGTAGCGCTGGTGTTTATCGAAGTCATTCGCGGTACGCCAATCGTTGTGCAGGTAATGTTTATTTACTTCGCTCTGCCAATGGCATTTAACGATTTACGCATTGACCCCTTTAGCGCCGCCGTTGTCACCATCATGATCAACTCCGGGGCCTATATTGCGGAAATCACCCGCGGTGCGGTGCTCTCAATCCATAAAGGGTTCAGCGAAGCCGGTTTGGCGCTTGGACTTTCACGCACAGAGACTATCCGCCACGTTATTTTACCCCTCGCACTGCGTCGTATGCTGCCACCGCTGGGCAACCAGTGGATCATCAGCATTAAAGATACCTCGCTGTTTATTGTCATTGGCGTCGCTGAACTGACCCGTCAGGGCCAGGAAATCATTGCCGGTAACTTCCGCGCACTGGAAATCTGGAGCGCCGTTGCGGTGTTCTATCTGATCATTACGCTGGTGCTGAGCTTCATTCTGCGTCGTCTGGAAAGAAGGATGAAAATCCTGTGATTGAATTTAAAAACGTTTCTAAGCACTTTGGTCCAACCCAGGTGCTGCACAATATTGACCTGAACATTGAGCAGGGTGAAGTAGTGGTGATTATCGGGCCGTCAGGATCCGGTAAATCTACCCTGCTGCGCTGCATTAACAAACTGGAAGAGATAACCTCCGGTGATCTGATCGTCGACGGTCTGAAAGTAAACGATCCGAAGGTAGACGAGCGCTTAATCCGTCAGGAAGCCGGAATGGTGTTTCAGCAGTTCTACCTGTTCCCACATCTGACGGCACTGGAAAACGTCATGTTCGGACCGCAGCGCGTACGCGGGGCGAATAAAGAACAGGCCGAGAAACTGGCGAAAGAGCTGCTGGCAAAAGTGGGTCTGGCCGAACGTGCACATCACTACCCTTCTGAACTGTCCGGTGGTCAACAACAGCGTGTGGCTATTGCCCGTGCGCTGGCAGTAAAACCGAAAATGATGCTGTTTGATGAGCCAACCTCAGCACTCGACCCGGAACTGCGTCATGAAGTTCTGAAAGTGATGCAGGATTTGGCGGAAGAAGGGATGACCATGGTGATTGTGACCCACGAAATTGGCTTTGCCGAAAAAGTGGCTTCACGCCTGATTTTCATTGATAAGGGACGAATTGCCGAAGACGGTAATCCGCAGGCCCTGATTGAAAATCCCCCCAGCCAACGCTTACAGGAATTCTTGCAGCACGTTTCCTGATAGCTCAACCTCCCTTCGCCCGAAGGGAGGTTTTTCACCAGAATCCTCTCATTTCAATTCCCTCCCGCTCTGACATCTATACTTATCCTTTTGAATTTATTTTCTCATGGGAGGAGTCATGCGCTGGATCCTGTTCATCTTTGTTTGTCTGTTGAGTCTTCCGACTCAGGCAGTGACGATACCAGGCGTCACCACGCCAACGTCAACCAACGCACAAACCGCCCCGGCAAAGGAGCCGGATGTTGAACAGAAGAAAGCGGCCTACGGCGCACTGGCTGATGTACTGGAAAATGACACCTCGCGGAAGGAACTGATCGATCAGTTACGCAAAGTGGCGACAGCGCCCCCTGCCGAGCCGGTGCCAACCATTGTTCCACCCACATTAACAGAAGAAAAAACGGTGCTGGAAAACGTCACGGATGTCACACGGCACTACGGTGAGGCGCTCTCCAGCCGCTTTGCCCAGCTTTATCGCAATATTACCGATGCACCGCACAAGACCTTTAACCCGCAAACGTTCACCAATGCCCTGACTCATTTTTTAATGCTGGCGGCGTCAGTGTTCGGGTTTTACTGGCTGATCCGCCTGTGCGCGCTGCCGCTGTATCGCAAAATGGGGCAATGGGCGCGGCGGAAAAACCGTGAACGCAGCAACTGGCTCCAGCTTCCGGCGATGATAATCGGCGCATTCATTATCGATTTGCTTCTGCTGGCGCTGACATTGTTTGTCGGGCAAATACTGAGCGACCGAATGAACGCCGGCAGTCGCACGATCGCCTTTCAGCAAAGCCTGTTTCTCAATGCCTTTGCCCTTATTGAATTCTTCAAAGCCATTCTGCGTCTGATATTTTGCCCAACGGTGGCCGAACTGCGCCCGTTTAACATTCAGGATGCCGGTGCTCGCTACTGGAATCGGCGTTTGAGTTCATTAAGCAGTTTGATTGGTTACGGGCTTATAGTTGCCGTTCCCATTATCTCCAATCAGGTCAATGTGCAGGTCGGCGCGATGGCCAACGTCATCATCATGCTGTGTATCACGCTATGGGCGCTGTACCTGATTTTCAGAAACAAGAAAGAGATAACGCTGCATTTACAGAATCTGGCAGAAAGATCGTTAGCTTTTTTCAGCCTGTTTATCCGCGCCTTTGCGTTGGTATGGCACTGGCTGGCCAGCGCCTACTTCATTGTGCTGTTTTTCTTTTCGCTGTTTGATCCGGGCAACAGCCTGAAATTCATGATGGGCGCTACGCTGTGCAGCCTGGTAATCATTGGAATTGCCGCCTTTGTTTCCGGCATGTTTTCCCGCTGGATAGCCAAAACTATTACCCTTTCGCCACACACCCAGCGCAACTATCCGGAACTCCAAAAGCGGCTGAATGGCTGGCTGTCGACGGCGTTAAGCGTGGCCAGGATCCTGACGGTGTGCGTTGCGGTCATGCTGCTATTGAATTCCTGGGGACTGTTCGACTTCTGGAACTGGCTGCATTACGGCGCAGGAGAAAAAACGGTGGATATTCTGATCCGTATCGCGCTGATTTTATTCTTCTCCGCCATCGGCTGGACGATCCTCGCCAGCCTGATTGAAAATCGCCTGGCTTCCGATATTCATGGCCGCCCGCTACCCAGCGCTCGTACCCGAACCCTGTTGACGCTGTTTCGCAACGCGCTGGCGGTGATCATCAGCACGATCACCATCATGATTGTGCTGTCGGAAATTGGCGTTAATATCGCCCCATTGCTGGCCGGGGCCGGGGCGCTGGGGCTGGCAATCTCTTTCGGCTCGCAAACGCTGGTAAAAGATATTATTACCGGGATTTTTATTCAGTTTGAAAATGGCATGAACACCGGCGACCTGGTGACCATCGGTCCACTCACCGGTACGGTTGAACGAATGTCCATTCGTTCTGTGGGCGTGCGTCAGGACACCGGGGCGTACCATATTATTCCCTGGTCATCGATAACGACCTTCGCCAACTTTGTGCGTGGAATTGGATCGGTCGTCGCCAATTACGACGTAGACCGCCATGAGGATGCGGATAAAGCGAATCAGGCGTTGAAAGACGCGGTTGCTGCGGTGATGGAAAAAGATGATATTCGCGGGCTGATTATCGGCGAACCGTCGTTTGCCGGGATTGTAGGATTAACCAATACGGCATTCACGCTACGGGTCTCGTTTACCACCTTACCGCTGAAGCAGTGGACGGTACGTTTTGCGCTCGACAGCCAGGTGAAGAAATACTTCGATCTGGCCAACATACGCGCCCCGGTACAGACGTATCAAGTGTTACCTGCACCAGGGAATGGTCCTGCGTCGGCGGCAAGCGAACCACTACCGCCAACCGAGCCAACGCTTTAGCGTTTACGCGCCATAAAACGACGACGCTGATCGTTATCCATAAAGGTCCAGGCAATAAAGCGACTCTGCTTTTGTCCCTGGGCCATCTCTTTCTTGACCACTTTCACCGCGCCCGCATCCGTTAATGCGTGGTACAGCGGAGGCAAGTTCTCGCCGCGAGAAACCAGTGTAGTAAACCACATCACCTGGCGACCAAAGGCCTGGCTTTCAGCAATCATTTTCTTGATGAACGCCACTTCACCGCCTTCACACCACAGCTCCTGCTGCTGTCCGCCAAAGTTCAGCGCATCGTCTTTGTCCTGTCCCAGATTACGGCGTTTGCGCTCGCTTCCGGCACGGGCTGAGGCCGCAGAATCATGGAATGGCGGGTTACACAATGTGGCTTCATATTGCTCATTTTTGTGAATGATGCCGTTGAAGATTGCCGTTGCATCTTTCTGGCGACGCAGACGAATAGCACGGGTTAATCCCGGATTGGCGTTGACGATCGCCTGAGCGCTGTTAAACGCTTCGCTACTGGTTTCACTACCCGTGAATCGCCAGCCATATTCATGCACGCCGATCAGTGGATAAATACAGTTTGCCCCCACTCCCACGTCCAGCACGCTCGCATTTGCCGGAATGGTTCCGCTGGTTTCACCCAACAGGTCGGCCAAATGGTGTATGTAGTCAGCACGACCAGGCACCGGCGGGCACAGAAAACCATCTGGAATATCCCAGTTTTTCACCGCATAAAAATGCGCCAGCAGTGCTTTATTGAGCGCCTTTACTGCCTGCGGATTCGCGAAATCAACACTCTGCTCGCCGCCGGGCGTGAGGGTGAGAAATTGCGTCAGCTCGGGCGTAACCTGGCATAAAGTCGCAAGATCATAACGGCCATTGTGGCGGTTGCGTGGGTGTAATCCCGGTTTCTGGGGGGACATAGCATTCTCCTTTTAACAGCGGCGTAAGATACCCGCATAACGCCACGCGGTAAACACACTCATCAAGGAAATTTGATTTTTTATGCCTGTTTCATGGCAAATAAATCGTTCAAAAAACAGACGACTGATCATCGATTTTTTGCGGTAAATATCATCCGCAGGCGGCCTAAACTTATCAGGCACCACCTGTTGTTTCTCAGAGGATATCACCATGAAGAAATGCCTCGCATTACTTGCCGCTACCGTACTTACCGGCATGACATTTGCCTCCTTTGCTGCACAGCCATACACCAGCCCAGCTACCGGTCAGCTACAAGCTTCCGGCACCGTATCCGCTACCGGCGCCTCTAATCTGAGCGACCTGGAAGACAAGCTGGCAGAGAAAGCGAAAGAGCAAGGGGCAAAAGGCTTTGTCGTTAATTCTGCTGGCGGTAAAAATCAGATGTACGGCACCGCAACTATCTATAAGTAACCCCCTTCCTTAGCCCAACTGCATTCGTCCCGGATGCAGTTTTCTGCGCGCTGTTCACTTCATTGCAGTTCAATTTGTAATCAATATGTTGGCATTTTGAATCCAATGTAAATAAATGTATTTATTTTTGAATTAATGAATGCTAAAACGTCGCACTGATTAGTAATGCTTATCAAAATCATTATCAATTACACATTCATTTCCGCGAGGCCTGCAGGGTATAACATCCATAGAGATGTCCCTTCGCGCGAGTGAAACCGTCCACTCAAAAAATAATAAGTCACTCATTAACATGGATAAAAATCGCAACTTGCCGTCCAGTAGCTTTCACTCACTGACTTTTTTTGCCGGTCTGTGCATTGGCCTGTCCCCTATAGCTCAGGCTGTCGCTGCGGACGACCAGGATAAAAAACAAGAAGACACTCTGATCGTTGAAGCGGCCAAACCTTCGCTGTACGCCCCAACACAGTCTGCCGACCCTAAATTCTCCCGTCCGGTGGCGGATACAACCCGCACCATGACGGTGATTTCTGAGCAGGTGATTAAGGATCAAGGCGCAACAAATCTGACCGACGCGCTGAAAAACGTCCCGGGCGTTGGCGCATTTTTCGCCGGTGAGAACGGTAACTCCAGCACCGGTGACGCGGTTTACATGCGTGGTGCGGATACCTCGAACAGTATTTATATCGACGGTATCCGTGATATTGGCAGCGTCACGCGCGACACCTTCAATACCGAACAGGTGGAAGTAATCAAAGGTCCTTCCGGTACCGACTATGGACGTAGCGCACCGACTGGCTCTATCAATATGATCAGCAAGCAGCCACGCACTGACTCAGGAATCGATGCATCGGCCAGCGTCGGTAGCGCCTGGTTCCGCCGTGGTACGCTGGACATTAACCAGGTCATCGGCGAGACCACCGCCGCACGTTTAAACCTGATGGGTGAAAAAACGCATGATGCTGGTCGCGATAATGTTAAGAATGAACGTTACGGTGTGGCCCCCTCTCTCGCTTTTGGCTTAGGGACTGAGAACCGACTGTACCTGAACTATCTGCATGTCACCCAACACAACACACCGGATGGCGGCATCCCTACCATTGGCCTGCCGGGATACTCCGCACCTTCTGCGGGGACTTCTGCACTGAATCATTCAGGCAAAGTGGACACGCATAATTTCTACGGTACAAACTCGGATTACGACGATTCGACAACCGATACCGCGACGATACGTTTTGAACATGACCTGAACGACAGCACCACTATTCGCAACACCACCCGCTGGTCGCGCATTAAACAGGATTATCTGATGACGGCGGTGATGGGCGGCGCGTCTAACATCACCCAACCCACCAGCAGCGTCGACAGCTGGACCTGGTCACGCCTGGCAAATACCAAGGATGTCAGCAATAAGATCTTGACCAACCAGACCAACCTGACCTCAACGTTCTACACGGGATCCATCGGTCACGACATCAGCACCGGCGTGGAGCTGACGCGCGAAACACAAACCAACTATGGCGTGGCGCCGATCACCCCACCACCGGTGAATATCTATCACCCCGACAGCAATGTGAATATCGGCGGATTGTCTCGTAACGGCGCCAACGCTAACGGGCAAACAGACACCTTCGGTGTATACGCTTTTGATACGCTACAAATTACCCGTGAATTCGAGCTGAACGGTGGTATTCGCCTCGACAATTACCGCACGGAATATGACAGCGCCACCGCTTGTGGCGCTTCCGGTCGCGGCGCAGTCGCGTGCCCGACAGGCGTGGCCAAAGGTTCCCCGGTCACCACTGTAGATACTGCCAAATCAGGCAATCTGGTGAACTGGAAAGCTGGCGCGCTGTATCACCTGACCGATAACGGTAACGTGTACATCAACTATGCCGTTTCTCAGCAACCGCCGGGCGGCAGCAACTTTGCTCTTGCTCAGGGCGGCAGCGGTAACAGTGCGAACCGTACCGATTTCAAACCGCAGAAAGCGAAAACCAGCGAGATCGGCACCAAATGGGAGGTGCTGGATAAGCGCCTGCTGTTAACCGCCGCGATTTTCCGCACAGATATTGAGAATGAAGTTGAGCAGAACGACGACGGTACCTATTCCCAGTACGGAGAGAAACGCGTTGAAGGCTACGAGCTCTCGGTAGCAGGTAACATCACTCCCGCATGGCAGATTATTGGGGGTTACACCCAGCAACGCGCGACCATCCACAGCGGTAAAAACGTTGCTCAAGATGGATCCTCTTCCCTGCCATATACACCGGAACATGCATTCACGCTGTGGAACCAGTATCAGGCTACCGATGATATCTCCGTTGGCGCAGGCGCTCGCTACGTGGGCAGTATGCATCGCGGTTCCGACGGTGCGGTGGGTACGCCATCCTACACTGAAGGTTACTGGGTCGCTGACGCCAAACTGGGCTATCGCGTGAATCGCAATCTGGATTTCCAGCTAAACGTCTATAACCTGTTCGACACCGATTATGTATCTTCCATAAACAAGAGTGGATACCGCTATCATCCGGGCGAGCCAAGAACTTTCCTGCTCACCGCCAATATGCATTTCTAATCCATCGCGTGGGGCGTAAGCCCCACTTTCAGGAGAAACACTGATGATGTACCACATTCCCGGCGTTCTGTCGGCGCAGGATGTAGCCTGGTTTCGCGAACAACTGGACGCTGCCGACTGGGTTGATGGCCGCGCAACCACCGGCGCTCAGGGGGCGCAGGTTAAAAACAACCAGCAGGTGAATACGCAAAGTGAACGCTACGGCGTTTTACAACAGGCGGTACAGACTGCGGTAAATAACAGCGCGCTTTTCTTCGCCGCAGCACTACCGAAAACGCTCTCCACACCGCTGTTTAATCGCTACCAGGACAACGAGACCTACGGTTTTCACGTTGACGGTGCGGTGCGTAGCCATCCGCAAAACGGCTGGATGCGCACGGACCTTTCCGCAACTTTATTCCTGAGTAACCCGAATGATTATGAAGGGGGAGAACTGCTGGTCAATGATACTTACGGCCAGCATGCGGTGAAGCTTCCGGCAGGCGATCTGGTGCTTTACCCTTCCAGCAGCCTACATTGCGTTACGCCAGTGACCCATGGCGTTCGTGTGGCGTCTTTTATGTGGATACAGTCGATGGTCCGTGACGACAAAAATCGCGCCATGCTTTTTGAACTGGATAAAAACATTCAATCCCTGAAGGCTCGCGATGGGGAGAGCAGCGAGATCCTGTCATTACTCAATCTCTACCATAACCTGCTGCGCGAATGGTCTGAAATCTGATACTGCTAGCGCGTGGTCGTTTTTCAACCATCACCTTCGCTATACTTAGTCTGTAGACATCAGCAGGAGGTACACATGGCATCCGGATGGGCAAATGACGACGCGGTTAACGAACAGATCAACAATACTATTGAAGATGCTGTTGCCCGCGCTCGCGGTGAGTTACCGACGGGGGAAAGTCTGTATGAATGCGAAGAATGCGGCAATCCTATCCCTCAGGCCAGACGTGAGGCCGTGCCAGGGGTACGCTTGTGCATCACTTGCCAACAGGATAAAGATTCACATATCACATCATTTTCAGGATATAATCGCAGAGGTTCGAAAGATAGCCAGCTACGTTGACTTATCTTTACCAAAAGTTTCAGCGCATACGATTTCCTTTACGAGCACGCTTTTTTGCACCCTGTGTAGCAAAATGTGCCGTTGTCGCCTTCTCTGTAAAGCGCAATGACAAGAACTGTAAATCCCTCACTCGAATTTATTAATATTCAATAAGTTATTTGTCATTCAATTTTTTTGATTGATGTCGTCAATTCTATTCGATTTTCTCTCACCAAAAAAAACGTGATACTTATCACATCGACGGAACAACGTCTTCTTAAAGAACACTGACTAACAGAACAACCCTGCGAGAGATTAATCATGAAAAATATCAAATTTGCTGTTGCTGCCATCGCCCTGTCCACCCTGTCATTTGGCGTTTTCGCTGCCGAGCCGGTTTCCTCTACTCAGGCGCAAAACATGAACAAAATTGGTGTGGTATCTGCTGACGGCGCCACTACGCTGGACGGCCTGGAAGCCAAACTGGCTGAGAAAGCGAATGCTGCTGGCGCAACTGGGTACAGCATCACTTCCGCTATCGGCAAAGATAAAATGAGCGGCACCGCGGTTATCTATAAATAACCGAAAGATTACCTGTACGACCCAATGCTCCAACCCTCATTGACCCTGTTTGTTACCCTTTGTTTGCCCGTCCGCCACTGGACGGGCTTTTTTTTGCCTATTGTTTCAGCCGTTGACAGAATTCCTGCAACACGGCGTCTGGCATCCCAATTTGCAGTGCCGCCTCACAAATCGCTTGCCAACTTCCGGCATCCAGCGGAATACCGTGTTCCAGCCGTTCCTCGCGAGTATTCACCTCCCACTCCCCAGGCAACAGGATCGGGGCATCTTCAGCATGCGGCGACGCTTTCACCCACTCAGCAAATGCCGCGACCTGGTTGTCGCAGTCCGGCGCGCCGAACAGTTGTGGATTCATAATGATGGTGGTCATACAGTTAATGATGGCGTCCGCGCTGGTCTGCAGGCTCTCTTCATGTGTGGTTTTACCGCCAGAAAGCGCACCGCCCATAATTTCGCACATCGCCGCCAGCGCATACCCCTTGTGCTCGGCAAAGGTCAGCAACGACCCCAGCGGAGAAACCTGCATTACCGCAGGATCGGTAGTGGGAACACCCGCCACATCAATCAGGCATCCTGGAGCCACCGGCTCGCCCTTATGCCATGCCACACGGGTTTTGCCAAACGCGATGGCGCTGGTTGCATAGTCCAGCAACAGTGGGAAGGTATTTTTACGTGGAAACACGACGCAGAAAGGATTGGTGCCAAAACGGCTATCGCGCCCATGAAACGGTGCGACCATCGGGATCCCCACCACATTCACAAAGTGTACCGAGACAAAACCTGCCGCCGCACATTGCTCCGCCCAGTAGCCAATACGGCCGATATGGTGCGAATTATGTAATGCCACGGCAGCGATTCCGTACTGACGCGCTTTTTCGATTCCAAGCGTGATTGCCTCGTGCGCCGCCACCTGACCAAACGCACAGTCGCCGTCAAGCGTAATCACCGCCCCCACATCCTTTACCACTTTGGCATGACGGTTGATCTGCAGATGCCCCTGCGAGAATGAACGAATATAGCTTGGGATCATACCGATGCCATGGGAGTCGTGACCGGCGAGGTTAGAGGCTATCAGATGGTCGGCCACCAGCCGCGCCTCCTGATCATTGCTTCCCATCTGATGAAAAACGGCCTGGATAAAGGCGTGCAGCGTTGGCACATGGAAGCGATGTCCACTGTTCATTGTTATCTCCTGTTGTGTCGCGTGTTTGTTGTGTTTCTTATTTTTCAACAAACTATGCTGCGCCACGGTGCGCTGGAGGTCAATAAACGTGCAGAAATTTCACATTGCCTAAAAGAGAGAACCGACAGGCCAGGCAACAGGCCCGTCGGGATAACAAATGGTTTAGAAACTTTGCTCGACGCGGGCAAGTCCTTCAGCCAGTGAGGCGGACTCACCGGTTGCCACCAGGCAGCAGGCCATCTGGATTTTCAACGATGCCGGAACAGGCTCACTGCCAGCCAGACAACGCTCAATCCAGCGCGCGGTGGTTTCCGGATCTTTTGCTACCGGTAGCGGTACCGGCTCGTCAGGCATCTCGCTCTGTCGGTCTTGTAGCACTCGCACACCGGATGAATCTATCAGGCTTATCTGCGGGCAGCGCTGCGGGTTGGCATACACTTCGCCCTCGGTACCATGCATCAACAGGCCGCGCCCACCGATATCGCCGAAGAACTTCGCCACGCGCGAAACATATTCCGGGTGGGACACGCTGGAAAGACGCAGCGCGGCATCTTCAGCAAACGGCGTGGCTAATTTAGCCAGCGTATGTGCACTGTTACGCACCCCCATGCGCCAGCGCATCGCCAGCTGTTTCTCCAGCGGAGGGCACAGCGCGCTCACCGGAATAAACACCGGCTCATGACCATCCAGCTTTGCCTGCGCCTGCCCGGCATGCAGCGTTGGCGTAATCCCCATCAGTTCGAAAATGGTTTCAGTCAGTACGCGGGTTGGATCCTCGCTGACGCCGTGCACCACCACCGGAAAACCGAGTTTATGCAGTAAAATCGCCAGCAGCGGAGTCAAATTCGCCTGCTTGCGCGCGCCATTGTAGCTGGGAATGACAATCGGCATGGGTTTGGTTACCGGCGGAGTCAGGCGAATGGTGTGGTTTTGCATCGCTTCGTAAAAGCCCAGCATCTCCGCTTCACCTTCGCCCTTGATACGTAGCGCAATCAGTACCCCTCCCATCTCAAGGTCAGGTACGTCGCCGTTCATCATATGGGTATACAGTCCGCGAGCAGTATCCTTATCCAGGTCACGCGCGTGATTTTTTCCTCGCCCAATCTCTTTAATGATTTTGCGGTAATCCATCGATAACTCCTTGCCTGTTGCTCGCATCGTTAACGCCGACGGCGGCGCGTGGGTTTCGCTTTTTCTTTTGGTTTTACTATAACGTCTGGCACAGCAGGTTGCTCTATCGGAAATATGGGTAACGCGTTCAGTAAACGCTTGCCATAGCTTTTGGTCAATAAACGCTTGTCATAAATAACCACTTCTCCCCAGCAGCCATGGCTACGGATGAGTCGCCCAACCTGCTGGATCAAATTGAATGACGCCGCAGGCAAGCTCTGCACCTCGAAGGGGTAGCGGTTCAGACTTTTCAACCACTCGCCCTCGGTGATCACCACCGGGCTGTCGATAGGCGGAAAAGCAATTTTGTGAATATGCACCTGAGTCAGCAGGTCGCCTTTCAAGTCCAGACCTTCAGCAAAAGATTGCAGCCCAACCAGCACACTGCGCTCGCCGTTGGTCACCCGTTTGCGGTGCAACTCCACCAGACGGTAGCGCGGCTGATCGCCCTGCACCAGCAACAGCAGGCGCAGATC
Organism: Citrobacter portucalensis; assembly: GCF_002042885.1. Taxonomy (GTDB): domain Bacteria; phylum Pseudomonadota; class Gammaproteobacteria; order Enterobacterales; family Enterobacteriaceae; genus Citrobacter; species Citrobacter portucalensis. The sequence goes on along the minus strand of NZ_MVFY01000006.1, from coordinate 199,837 downwards.
GGTAACATGCTCAAGAAAACGCTGCATCGCGCGACCGCTGGCAAAGAGTACCAGCATGCCCTGATGCTTTTTACTCTCCAGCTGTTCGCGAAAATAGGCGGCCATTTCCGCGATATGCTGCTCTTCGTTATCAATTAACGGTTCGTAGCGCATCTGCGGAATGACGATTTTGCCCTGTTCAACGTGATTAAACGGTGAATCCAGCGCGACAAACCGGTCCCCTGCTTTTTCTTTCAGACCGCTCATCTCCTGCAAACGCGAGAAGCTGTTGAGCGAGCGCAGCGTTGCGGAAGTGACAATAATATGCGGGACGCTACGCCACAGCAGTCGTTCGAGCTGATCGCTCACACGGATCCCCACGCAGTGGAACCAGACGTGGATCTGCCCGTCACGCACCTCGCGCGTCGCCCATTTACTCACCGGCGCGCCTGACGATTGCGCGAGCGATGCCAGCCGCCACAGTTTGCTTTGCGCCTTAAACATGCCCAGCGCCCGGTTCATCTGCAAAATAACCCGATGCAGACGCACGATATCGTGAGTGCCGGTTTTTTCGCTGAGATCGTTGAGGAACAGTTCCGCCAGACCGCGCAGCATTTCTGTTAGCTTTGCCAGACGCTGACAAATCTCCATCACTTCCGTAGGCAATTCGCCCATCGCGAAGCGGTGTTCTGCCTCCTGGGTAGCGGGCATATACAGATTAAGAATGTTATTGAGCGATGAAATCAGCTCATACAGTTCCTCACAGTGACCGTTCAGACGCTCGGCATTTGCCAGTGGCGGCGTGGTCTTCGGGCGAAACTGCTCCAGGCAGGTAGCCACTAATTTGCAAAATAGATCCAACTGAAGTCGATACCAGGGGGCGCTGATTTCTGCGCTCATCTCCAGCGCATCGCGCGCGACATCCGGCAAATGGTGGCCTTCATCAAGTACCAGCAACAGGTTTTTCGGCTCCGGCAAAACGGCTTCGCTTTCCATGGCCGCCATTACCAGCGCATGATTAGCCACGACCACTTCAGCTTCCTGAATCTCCCGGCGGGCGACAAAAAAAGGGCATTCACGATAGTAGTGACAGTTGCGATTCAGACAGCTGGCTTTATCGGTGCTCAGACGCTGCCAGAGTCCGTCGTCGATAGCGATATCGGTGTGGTCGCGCAGCCCGTCCCACTTGTAGCTGTCGAGATCGCCTTTTAGCCTGGCGCAGCGCTTTTGTTCTTCCTGGTTGTTGGGCGTCAGTTCATCGTCGAGAAAAGCCAGCAGATCCTGCTGATTGGGTTCAGTGCTGGCCAGCGCCGCTAAGTTACGCGGGCAGACATAGCGTCCGCGACCAAACGCAGCGGTAAAACGCAGGTCGGGGATAATTTTGCGCAGCAGCGGTAAATCTTTGCTGTAGATCTGGTCCTGCAAAGCGACGTTGGCGGTACTGACCACCAGCGTTTTTTGTTCTTCGCGCGCGATGGCAATACCGGGAATCAGATACGACAGGGTTTTCCCCACTCCGGTCGGTGCTTCAATCGCCAGATGCCGCCCTTCTTCCCCGGAGAGCGTTTTCGCGACGTCAGCAATCATCTGCCGCTGCGGCGCACGGGGGATAAAGTCGGGGATCTGTTCCTGAAGCGCCTTGTACCAGGCGGCGATTTGCGCTTTTAGCGCAGCCGTAAGTGCCATGAGAAAACCTGAAATACTGTATAAACAGCCACTATTGTGGCACATTTCAGGCGTTGGATGTACCTTTTTCCCCCATTCTGGAAAGCGCTTCGCAGCTCTGGCTTAAATTACCGGATGGCGGCTTACACCTTATCCGGCCTACAGTCAGGTATATTGCAGGCCGAATAAACGTGTCGGTTAATAGTATCCCAGCAGCTTCCACCACAGCATGCCCACTGCAAAAATGATAATCACATTTGCCGTTACCACACAGAGGTTAATTTTATAAAAACGCGGTCGTTCAAAATAGCCCTGGGCAAAATAAATAGGACCAGGTCCGCCACCATACTCGGTATTCCCCCACATCAGATTACTAAAGATGCCGAAGCAAATAGCGACCATCATCGGCGGTGCACCCGCAGCGATCGCCGTGGCCGCGAAAGGAGCATACAACGCAGCTACGTGCCCGGTAGCCGTAGCAAAGAGATAGTGGACATAAATGTAAAGGATCCCCAGCACAATAAAGGACTCAATCGCACCAAACCCTTGAATACCGCTGCCTAACTTTACTGTCATCCATTTAATAAAACCCAGATCGGCAAGTCCGGTCGCCAGGCTAATAATGACGCTAAACCAGATAACCGTATCCCAGGCTGCATGGTCATTAAGCAAACTTTTCCAGCTAACAGCACCCGAAGCAAACAGATAAGCAGCCAGCCCCAGCCCGACAGATGTGGCAGACAATCCAGTAATCAAACTGGTGCCCCAGCCAACCAACGCCAGCACAAAACCAAACGCGACCTTTTTCTCGTTGCTGCTCATCGAACCGAGCTCACCGAGCGCCTGCTTACCCATCGCTTTTGCCTCTGGCGTACGCTTAAGCTCAGGATCCAATAATTTATAGACCAGTAGCGGCATCAGACAGAAACAGACCATCGCAGGGACCACTGCGGAAATAAACCATCCGCCCCAGGTTATCTCCATACCCAATGACGATTTCGCCAGGCTCGCTACCAGCGGATTCGCCGCCATCCCGGTGAGAAATATCGCCCCGGTAATCGGCGTAAACTGGAAACACACCATGGTTAAGAAATCACCAATGCGCTTGCCCGTTCCCCCTGGAGCGGAGCCCAACACATCATTGATGGAGCGAGTAATGGGAAAAATTATGCCCCCGGACCGCGCAGTTACTGACGGCATTGCCGGGGCCATAATCAGATCGGAAACCCCCAGTGAGTAAGCGATACCCAGGCTGCTGCCGCCAAAGAGCGATAACATTTTATACGCGATACGTTTCCCCAGTCCTGACGTCACAAACCCCAGAGACAAGACGTAGGCACAGAAAATGAGCCATACCGTACCGGACGCAAACCCTGACAGCGCCTTTGCCTCTGGCAACGTTTTGGTGAAAATAACCACGCAAAGTGCAATCAACATCACCGCCCCCGAAGGGAGCGGCTGGGTAAGAATGGCGGCAATGGTCGCGGCAAATATCGCGAACATATGCCAGGCCTGAGGCGTTAGACCATCAGGAACAGGATAAAACCAAATGATCGCGCCTATCGCCAGCGGTATCAGGAACGACAGAATGGATTTTCCCGTGACAGAATTCGTTGACATAAAAATATCCTTATTCCGTTAGCCCGAGAGCAATCATTTCCGCGACATGTATCTTGCTAATACCTGATCCACCATCGCCGGTGCCATTCCAAGGTAATTTGCCGGGTCGGTCAGTTTTTCAATCAACTGTGGGTCCAGCCGTTCAGAGACAGAGGGCATCGCATTCAGCACATCAGCCAATCGCCCACCCTGTTCGTTGACGATACGGCAGGCGTCGTACACCACGTCATGTGCATCCTGACGACCAATGTACGGGGCCAATCCCATCATGACTGCCTCAGCCACAATCAATCCGTTGGTCATACCGAGGTTACGTTTCATCGCCTCTTCATCAACCACCAGCCCCGCCAGCATAAAGTTGGCCTGATGCAATGCCCCCGCGCTGAGCACGAAACTTTCTGGGATAGCAATCCATTCGGCATGCCACGGCCCGGTTGCACGCTCCAGATCTTGCACCATCGCATCAAGCATCAACCCTGCCTGTTGGCGAACGCCTTTGGCACAGGCCAGCATCAGCTCGCTGGAAATAGGGTTGCGTTTCTGCGGCATGGTACTGCTGGCGCCACGCCCTTTAACAAACGGCTCATACAGTTCGCCAAACTCGTTTGCTGCCAGCAGCATTACGTCGTAGGCAATCTTGCCCAGCGACCCGGTAATCACCGCTAACAGGTTCACCGCTTCGGCAAAACCATCACGCGCGACGTGCCAGGTGGATGTTGGGACATTTAGCCCAAGCTCTTCCATCATCGCTTTTTGTACCGCCAGCCCTTTATCCCCCAGCGATGCCAGCGTACCGGCCGCCCCCGCAAATTCGCCGACCAATACACGAGGACGCGCTTGGGAAAGACGTTCCGCGTGGCGTTCAAACATATCCAGCCAGATGGCCGCTTTGTAACCGAATGTCACGGGCAAAGCCTGTTGTAAATGGGTTCTCCCGGCCATCGGCGTATCACGGTAGCGGCGTGAAAGATCGGCCAGCGTGGCGCGGAGTTTGTCCATATCGGACTCAATGAGCGCAAAAGCATCACGAATTTGCAGAACCACTGCGGTGTCCATAATGTCCTGAGTGGTTGCCCCCCAGTGCACATAACCGCCGGACTCGCCTGCCTGTTTAGAAATCTGGTGCACCAGCGGTAGGATCGGATAACCCACAATTTCGGTTTCATGGCGCAATAAATCAAAATCGAGCGTGTCAGCATTACATTTTTCTGCAATTTCCTGCGCCGCAGCCTCGGGTATCACACCGCAGCGTGCCTGGGCTTTGGCTAATGCCACTTCCACTTCCACGTATTTGCGCACCAGCTCGCGATCGTCAAACACCGCGCGCATCGCCGGTGTGCCGAAAGAGTCCCTGAACAGAACAGAATCAAGTACATTCGAAGCCATAAATCCCCCTGGAAAATCTGATAATGATAAGATGCGTGTTTACGGCAGTTTGTTGGATATTCAAATGCCGCCACAATGTCCAGACATAAACAAATGTCCGTGCATTTAAATGTACGGACATTTATAGTATTCATAAGAAATGTAGGGAATAGTCCGTACAAATTTTCGTGATAAAGATCACTAATATTTTGATGAAACTGCGATGAAAGAATCTCTGTACAAGCGAATAGCACGTGAACTGGCGCAGCAAATTGCGGTGGGAACCTTTGCCCCCGGTTCGCTGTTTCCTACGGAAATGGAACTGTGTGAAACATGGCAGGTCAGCCGCCACACCATGCGTGAGGCGTTAAGGGAATTAACAGAGCAAGGTCTGATATCACGGCGTAAAGGCGCGGGAACTCGCGTTTGCGAACCTAAGGCTAACGGCGTCAATCACCCGCTATCGCATCTTGAGGATCTGTTGCTGCTGGCCAAAAACAATCTGCGCGTCATCAAGAAAATCGATGAGATTGTGGCGGACATAGAGTTGTCCCAGATGATTGGCTGCCCGCCAGGTTCCCGTTGGCTGCACATTGCCAGCACTCGCGAAGATGCGCAAAACCCCGACGCGCCAATCTGCTGGACGGACAGCTATGCCAGCACGGATTACGCCAAACTGCGTACGTACATCCGTGACGACCCACACTCGTTAATCAGCGATTTGATCGAAACCCATTACGGTATTAAAAGCCATGAGGTGCATCAGACCATTACGGCTGTCGGCGTGCCCAAAAAGGTGGCAAAGATTCTCAATGTAGCACCTGATTCGCCAGCGATGAGAATCGTGCGTCGTTATCTGGACAGGGACGGGAAAGTATTTGAGACGACGATTTCGATTCACCCGGCAGGACGATATACCTGCTCAATCGTACTGAAATCGCAAAGTTCGAGGGAGTGATTGACCTATCCGGCCTACACAGTGTGTAGACCGGATAGCATGTTTATACTGCCATACAGTAAGGGAATTACTGCGCTGTAGACGGTTTGCGCGGACGGCGCGGTGGACGAGGCTTGTCACCTGCCGGTTTGCCTTCGCCATTACGCGGCTTCGCTTTTGGCGCACCGCCATCCTGACGACGCGGCTGCTGTCCGCGCCCTGCTCCTCCCTGCCCGCGCCCACCGCCGCCGCCACGCTGCTGACGACCGTTCTGGATCGGCTCAGCTTTAATGGACGGGTCTGGCTCGTAGCCTGGCGTTGCAATACGCGGGATCTCTTTTTTCAGCAACTTCTCGATATCACGCAACAGCTTGTGTTCATCGACGCACACCAGAGACAACGCTTCGCCGGTAGCGGCCGCACGACCGGTACGACCAATGCGGTGCACGTAGTCTTCCGGGACGTTTGGCAGCTCGTAGTTCACCACGTGCGGTAACTCTTCAATGTCCAGACCTCGCGCGGCAATATCGGTCGCTACCAGCACGCGAATATCACCGGATTTAAAATCAGCCAGCGCACGCGTACGCGCACCCTGAGATTTATTACCGTGGATAGCCGCACTGCGGATGCCGTCTTTATTCAGCTGCTCTGCCAGATGGTTCGCGCCATGTTTGGTACGGGTAAACACCAACACCTGCTGCCAGTTGCCCTGACCAATCATCTGAGATAGCAGTTCGCGTTTACGTTTTTTATCAACGAAATGAACGTGCTGAGTAACCTGCTCTGACGCGGTATTACGACGCGCCACTTCAATTTCCAGCGGGTTGTGCAACAGTTTTTCGGCCAGCGATTTAATGTCATCAGAGAACGTTGCCGAGAACAGCAGGTTCTGACGTTTTGCCGGCAGTTTTGCCAGAACGCGACGAATATCGTGAATAAAGCCCATATCCAGCATGCGGTCAGCTTCATCCAGTACCAGGATCTCAACCTGATCCAGTTTCACCGCATTCTGGTGTTCCAGATCGAGCAAACGACCCGGAGTGGCGATCAGCACATCTACGCCGCCACGCAGCTTCATCATCTGCGGGTTAATGCTGACGCCGCCGAAGACCACCAGCGAGCGAATATTCAGATACTTACTGTAATCACGGACGTTTTCGCCAATCTGGGCCGCCAGTTCGCGGGTTGGCGTGAGGATCAGCGCACGAACCGGACGACGGCTTTTACCATGCGGCTGATTGGTGATCAGGTGCTGTAACAGCGGCAGGGTAAAACCTGCCGTTTTCCCCGTACCGGTCTGGGCGCTGGCCATCAGATCGCGGCCTTCCAGCACGGCAGGAATAGCCTGCTGCTGAATAGGGGTAGGTTCACGGTAACCCTGCTCGGCAACGGCACGTAAAATTTCAGGGTTTAAACCAAGGGAATCAAAAGACATAACAACTCCGAACCGCCCTGACCGTTACCGGTGTCGTTTTCAGGGAGATACATACAATAGAGATGACAAAAACCACAATGTCATGAAGGGGCGGAGTGTAGCAGTTTTTGTGATGTGCCGCATAAATTATCCCTTCACTGGAAAATAATGCTTCGGACTGGACAAGGCTGCACATCAGTCATAATCTTAATCAATCGATTGATTAAGATCAGAGTCGTGCCATGAATACACCCACCATGACAACCAAAGGTGAACAGGCGAAGAACCAGCTCATTGCCGCCGCATTGGCGCAATTCGGCGAGTATGGTCTGCACGCCACGACGCGCGATATCGCTGCACAGGCCGGGCAAAACATTGCGGCTATCACCTACTATTTTGGCTCAAAAGAGGATTTATATCTCGCCTGCGCCCAGTGGATTGCGGATTTTATCGGTGCACAGTTTCGCCCGCACGCTGAAGAGGCCGAGCGTTTATTCGCCCAACCAGAGCCGGACCGTGGCGCGATGCGCGAACTGATCCTGCGCGCCTGCAAAAATATGATCATGCTGTTAACTCAGGACGACACCGTTAACCTGAGCAAATTTATCTCGCGCGAACAGCTTTCCCCCACCGCGGCTTATCAACTGGTGCACGACCAGGTTATCAATCCGCTGCATACACATCTGACGCGCCTGATTGCCGCCTATACGGGCGGCGATGCCAATGATACCCAAATGATTCTGCATACCCACGCCATACTCGGCGAGGTGCTGGCTTTTCGTCTGGGGAAAGAAACCATTCTGTTGCGTACAGGCTGGTCACAATTTGATGAGGATAAAACCGCGCTGATTGACCAAACGATCACCTGTCACATCGATCTTATTCTGCAAGGTTTAACGCAAAGGAGTCTGGAGTCATGAAAAAACCTGTCGTTCTCGGGCTGGTTATCGCGGCCCTCGTTGCCGTGATTGCCGGTGGAACGTGGTGGTATCAGAGTCGGCAAGATAACGGCCTGACGCTATACGGCAATGTCGATATCCGTAGCGTCAACCTGAGTTTTCGTGTCGGCGGCAGGCTGGCCTCGCTGGCGGTTGACGAAGGCGATGCGATTACCGCCGGCCAGGTGCTGGGTGAACTGGACCGCGCACCGTATGAAAACGCATTGATGCAGGCGAAAGCCAATGTAGCTGCCGCACAGGCACAATACGATCTGATGCTGGCAGGGTATCGCGAAGAAGAGATCGCGCAAACCGCGGCGGCAGTCAAACAGGCGCAGGCCGCCTATGATTACGCGCAGAACTTTTACAATCGGCAGGTCGGATTGTGGAAAAGCCGCACCATTTCAGCCAACGATCTGGAAAACGCCCGTTCATCTCGCGATCAGGCGTTAGCTTCGCTGAAATCCGCGCAGGATAAACTCACGCAATATCGCAGCGGTAATCGTGTGCAGGACATCGAGCAGGCAAAAGCCACGCTCGAACAAGCTCAGGCCGAGCTGGCACAGGCAGAGCTTAATTTGCATGACACCACGCTGACCTCGCCGTCTGACGGCACGCTTCTCACCCGTGCAGTTGAACCCGGCAGCATGCTGAACGAAGGGGGCACGGTACTGACGCTGTCGCTCACGCGTCCGGTTTGGGTTCGTGCTTACGTTGACGAACGAAATCTGAGCCAGGCGCAGCCAGGACGTGAGATCCTGCTCTATACCGATGGCCGCCCGGACAAACCGTATCACGGCAAAATCGGCTTCGTTTCTCCTACCGCCGAATTTACCCCGAAAACGGTCGAGACTCCTGACCTGCGTACCGACCTGGTTTATCGCCTGCGAATTGTCGTCACCGACGCGGACGATTCGCTGCGCCAGGGAATGCCGGTAACGATAAAGTTTGGCGATGAGGCACGGCATGAATGACGCCGTCATTACGCTTAAAGGGCTGACGAAAAACTTTGCCGGAATGGAAAAACCGGCCGTCGCCCCGCTCGACTGTACCGTCCATGCGGGCTACGTGACCGGGCTTGTCGGGCCGGACGGCGCGGGCAAAACTACGTTGATGCGAATGCTGGCGGGATTATTAAAACCTGATGCCGGAAGTGCTGCGGTGATTGGTTTTGACCCCATCAAAGACGACAGCGCACTACATGCGGTGCTGGGCTATATGCCGCAGAAATTTGGTCTGTACGAAGATTTAACCGTCATGGAGAACCTCAATCTCTATGCCGACTTACGCAGCGTCACCGGTGAAGCGCGAGAAAAAACCTTTGCCCGACTCCTGGAATTCACCTCTCTGGGACCATTTACCGGACGACTGGCTGGCAAGCTTTCTGGCGGCATGAAGCAGAAGCTCGGGCTTGCCTGTACGCTGGTTGGCGAACCCAAAGTGTTGCTGCTGGATGAGCCAGGCGTGGGTGTCGACCCTATTTCCCGTCGCGAACTGTGGCAAATGGTCCACGAGCTGGCCGGGGACGGCATGCTGATCCTCTGGAGTACGTCGTATCTGGATGAAGCAGAGCAATGCCGTGATGTGCTGCTGATGAACGAAGGTGAGCTGTTATACCAGGGCGATCCTACTCAGCTTACGCAAACCATGGCAGGTCGCAGCTTCCTGATGAGCAGTCCACAGGAAAACAACCGCCGACTGCTGCAACGCGCGTTAAAGCTGCCGCTGGTCAGCGACGGAATGATTCAGGGCAAATCCGTCCGTTTAATCCTGAAAAAAGAGGCTACGGCTCAGCAGATCCAAAACGCTGACGGCATGCCGGAGATAACCATCAACGAAACAGCCCCCCGCTTCGAAGATGCCTTTATCGATTTACTCGGCGGAGCCGGAACATCGGAGTCCCCACTGGGCGCTATCCTGCATACCGTGGAAGGCACGCCAGGCGAAACGGTGATCGAAGCCAAAGCGCTGACCAAGAAATTTGGCGATTTTGCCGCTACCGACCACGTAGACTTTGCCGTGCAACGCGGCGAGATTTTTGGTCTGTTAGGCCCCAACGGCGCTGGCAAATCCACCACCTTTAAAATGATGTGCGGCCTGCTGGTCCCCACCTCCGGCAAAGCGCTGGTGCTGGATATGGATCTTAAAGTCAGCTCCGGCAAAGCGCGTCAGCATCTGGGCTATATGGCGCAGAAATTCTCCCTGTACGGTAACCTGACGGTTGAACAGAATCTGCGCTTTTTCTCCGGCGTCTACGGCCTGCGCGGTCGGGCGCAGAAGGAGAAAATCGATCGTATGAGCGAGGCATTTGGCCTGAAAAGTATCGCTTCCCACGCCACCGACGAACTGCCGCTGGGCTTTAAGCAGCGTCTGGCGCTGGCCTGCTCGCTGATGCATGAACCCGACATTCTGTTCCTTGATGAACCCACTTCCGGGGTCGATCCCCTCACCCGTCGTGAGTTCTGGTTGCATATCAATAGCATGGTGGAAAAAGGCGTCACGGTGATGGTGACCACCCACTTTATGGATGAGGCAGAATACTGCGATCGCATCGGGCTGGTGTATCGCGGCAAACTGATTGCCAGCGGTACGCCAGACGACCTGAAGGCTCAGGCTGCCGACAGCGACACGCCGGACCCGACCATGGAACAGGCGTTCATCACGCTAATCAATGACTGGGATAAGGAGCATACGCATGAGTAACTCCGCTCTCTCCTGGCGTCGCGTCCGCGCGCTGTGCGTGAAAGAGACGCGCCAGATCGTCCGCGATCCCAGCAGTTGGCTGATTGCTGTGGTGATCCCGCTGCTGCTGCTGTTTATCTTCGGCTATGGGATCAACCTCGACTCCAGCAAGCTGCGGGTAGGGATTTTGCTCGAACAGCAGAGTGAAGAGGCGCTGGATTTTACCCATACCATGACCGGTTCGCCGTATATTGACGCCACCATCAGCGATAATCGGCAGGAACTGATTGAGAAAATGCAGGCCGGGCGCATTCGCGGTCTGGTGGTGATCCCAGTGGATTTTGCCCAGCAGATGGCGCGACCTAACGATGTCGCCCCGATCCAGGTGATCACCGACGGCAGCGAACCGAATACCGCCAACTTTGTGCAGGGTTATGTCGAAGGCATCTGGCAAATCTGGCAGCAACAGCGGGCAGAAGATCGTGGGGAATCGTTCAAACCTTTGATCGACGTGCAAACCCGCTACTGGTTTAACCCGGCGGCCATCAGCCAGCACTTTATTATTCCCGGGGCGGTCACCATCATCATGACGGTCATTGGCGCCATCCTCACCTCATTAGTGGTGGCGCGCGAATGGGAGCGCGGCACCATGGAAGCGCTGCTGTCTACCGAAGTCACCCGCGTCGAGCTGCTGCTGTGCAAATTGATCCCGTATTACTTTCTGGGCATGCTGGCGATGCTGCTGTGTATGCTGGTGTCGGTGTTTATTCTTGGCGTGCCCTACCGTGGCTCGTTGCTGATCCTGTTTTTCATTACCAGCCTGTTTCTGCTCAGTACGCTCGGCATGGGGTTGCTTATTTCCACCATCACCCGCAACCAGTTTAACGCCGCGCAGGTTGCGCTGAATGCCGCCTTCCTGCCCTCGATTATGCTGTCGGGTTTTATCTTCCAGATAGACAGCATGCCCGCGATTATCCGGGCGGTAACCTACATTATTCCGGCACGTTATTTCGTCAGTACCCTGCAAAGCCTGTTTCTGGCGGGAAATATTCCGGTGGTGCTGATTATCAACGTGCTGTTTTTAATCGCTTCGGCGGTGATGTTTATCGGCCTGACGTGGCTTAAAACCAAACGTCGGCTGGATTAAATTCGTGTATGGATAATTGTAGCCGTAGGCCGGATAAGGCGTTCACGTCGCCATCCGGCATTATGCCTGATGCGCTTAGCTTATCAGGCCTACAAACTGGACTGAGAGGACAGGCATGTTTCATCGCTTATGGACATTAATTCGCAAAGAGCTGCAATCGCTATTACGCGAACCGCAGACGCGAGCCATTCTGATTTTACCGGTGCTGATTCAGGTTATCCTGTTCCCGTTCGCGGCAACGCTGGAAGTGACCAACGCCACTATCGCTATCTATAACGAAGACAACGGTAAACATTCGGTTGAGCTTACCCAGCGCTTCGCCCGCGCCAGCGCCTTTACGCATGTTCTTCTGTTGAAAAGTCCGCAGGAGATCCAGCCCACCATCGACACGCAAAAAGCCCTGCTGTTGGTGCGTTTCCCGGCCAATTTTTCGCGTAATCTGGATACCTTCCAGCAGGCTCCCATGCAGATTATCCTCGACGGACGTAACTCCAACAGCGCGCAAATTGCCGCGAATTACCTGCAGCAAATCGTTAAGGAGTATCAGCAGGAGCTGATGGACGGCAAGCCGAAACCGAACAACAGCGAGCTGGTAGTGCGTAACTGGTATAACCCGAATCTGGATTACAAATGGTTTGTGGTTCCGTCGCTGATCGCCATGATCACCACCATCGGCGTAATGATCGTTACTTCACTCTCGGTTGCCCGCGAGCGCGAGCAAGGCACGCTGGATCAACTGCTGGTTTCCCCGCTTACCACCTGGCAGATTTTCATCGGCAAAGCTGTGCCCGCGCTAATTGTGGCTACTTTTCAGGCCACCATTGTGCTGGCGATCGGTATCTGGGCTTATCACATTCCGTTTGCCGGTTCATTGGGGCTGTTCTATTTCACAATGGTGATTTACGGGCTGTCGCTGGTTGGCTTTGGTCTGCTGATTTCGTCACTGTGCGCCACCCAGCAGCAGGCGTTTATCGGGGTATTTGTGTTTATGATGCCGGCGATTTTACTCTCGGGCTATGTCTCACCGGTCGAAAACATGCCGGTCTGGTTGCAGAATCTGACGTGGATAAACCCGATCCGCCATTTTACGGACATCACGAAACAGATTTACCTGAAAGATGCGAGTCTGCAGATTGTCTGGGGAAGCTTGTGGCCGCTATTAGTGATAGCGGCCACGACCGGATCAGCGGCGTATGCGATGTTTAGACGCAAGGTGATGTAGCTTTTTGTCCTTCGCCAGCAGCGAGACCACGGCGGGTCCGGCAAGGATGACCAGCCCCGCCAGTGCCAGCAAGACGTTGTTTTGCAGCACGCGTGACAGCAGCCACAGCACGATCATGGCGGCACCGAAATACCACGTCGTGGTCAACTCTTCCAGCACATCAGCCACGTCGCGCCAGCGCTGTTCGTGGTGACGTTGCAATGCAAGCATCAATAAAACCGTAACGCCGTACACGACGCACAATCCCAGGCCGACATGCACCAGTCTGCCGCTCATCCAGCCCATTACCAGCAACGCCACTACCAGTAAATGCAACACTATCTGCCAGCAACTTAGACCCGTTGCGACACGAACACGTTGTTGCCACCTCATGGCTATTCTCCTGAAGGATTTTCGACTAATTGTTCAGAGTACCGGACTTTACGGAAAATTCCGCAACACCGCATCTTTTTGTGACGACGACTACACTATTTTAATCAGGAAAGTGACGCCAACGGGAGAATCATGGCCAGACAAACAGAACGGTTTTCATTCAATGTGCTCACCATTAATACTCATAAAGGGTTTACCGCCTTCAATCGGCGTTTTATTTTGCCTGAGCTGCGAGAAGCCGTCAGAACGGTCGGTGCGGACATTGTGTGCCTACAAGAGGTAATGGGCGCACACGAGGTGCATCCACTGCATGTGGAAAACTGGCCGGACACCACGCACTACGAATTTCTGGCGGACACTATGTGGAGCGACTTCGCCTACGGGCGTAACGCCGTGTACCCGCAAGGACATCACGGTAATGCGGTGTTGTCGCGGTATCCCATTGAGCATTATGAGAATCGTGATGTGTCAGTCGGCGCGAGTGAAAAGCGCGGAGTCCTTTACTGCCGCATTGTACCGCCAATGCTCTCCCTCCCCATTCATGTGATGTGTGTGCATCTCGGCCTACGTGAAGCTCACCGCCAGGCCCAGCTCTCGATGCTGGCAGACTGGGTTAACGCCCTGCCCAACGCGGAGCCCGTGGTGATTGCTGGAGATTTTAACGACTGGCGGCAAACGGCCAATCGCCCGTTGAAAGCCAAAGCTGGCCTTGACGAGATTTTTACCCGCGCCCACGGTCGCCCGGCGCGAACGTTTCCGGTGCAGTTTCCCCTGCTGCGCCTGGACAGGATCTATGTGAAAAACGCGAATGCCAGTACCCCAACGACGCTTGCGCTGCGTCACTGGCGACATTTGTCCGATCATGCCCCCCTGAGTGCGGAGATTCATTTATGAAATATGGCTGGCGTGAAGGCAATCAAATTCAACTGCTGGAAAACGGCGATCAATTCTATCCCGCCGTCTTTGACGCCATTGAGCAGGCACAGCAAAAAATTATCCTTGAGACTTTTATCTGGTTTGAAGATGCGGTAGGAAAACAGCTGCATGCCGCGTTGCTCGAAGCCGCCCGACGAGGAATCAAAGCAGAGGTGCTGCTGGATGGCTACGGCTCGCCGGATCTGAGCGACAGTTTTGTTGAAGAGCTGACCGTAGCCGGTGTTGTTTTCCGCTACTACGATCCGCGTCCGCGTCTTTTTGGAATGCGCACCAATCTCTTTCGCCGTATGCATCGAAAAATAGTGGTCATTGATGACCGTGTTGCCTTTGTCGGCGGCATCAATTACTCCGCTGAACATATGTCGGATTACGGCCCGGAGGCCAAGCAGGATTACGCCGTGCGCGTTGAAGGTCCAGTCGTTGCTGACATTCTGAACTTTGTACTGGAAAACCTGCCCGGGCAAAGCGCCGTACGACGCTGGTGGCGACGTCATCACCGGGCAATCGACAATCATCGCCCCGGCGAAGCGCAGGCGCTGTTTGTCTGGCGCGATAACGAAGAGCATCGCGATGATATTGAACGCCATTATCTTAAAATGCTGACCCAGGCCCGACGGGAAGTGATCATTGCCAATGCCTATTTCTTTCCCGGTTATCGCCTGCTGCATGCCCTGCGTAAAGCAGCACGACGCGGCGTTCGGGTAAAACTCATTGTGCAGGGTGAGCCGGATATGCCGATTGTGAAAGTGGGTGCCCGCCTGCTGTATAACTATCTGGTTAAAGGTGGCGTCCATGTCTACGAATACCGCCGTAAACCTCTGCATGGCAAAGTGGCGCTGATGGACGATCACTGGGCGACGGTGGGCTCCAGCAATCTTGATCCGCTGAGCCTGTCACTGAATCTGGAAGCGAATCTGATTATTCATGACCGCACGTTTAACCAGACCCTGCGCGACAACCTGAACCCTATTATTGCGCAGGACTGCAAGCGGGTAGATGAATCCATGCTGCCAAAACGCACCTGGTGGAACCTGACTAAAAGCGTGTTGGCCTTCCACTTTTTACGCCACTTCCCGGCGCTGGTCGGCTGGCTTCCGGCGCATACCCCGCATCTGGCCGAGGTAGAGCCGCCCGCGCAGCCCGCTCTGGAAACTCAGGACCGTATACAAACTGAGGATGCAGGAGGGAAATCCTGATGGCAAAAAATCACCGACGCTGGCGGTTAGCGAAAAAGATCCTCACATGGTTATTTTTTATTGCGGTGATCGTGTTGCTGGTCGTTTATGCCAGCAAAGTCAACTGGCAGGAAGTGTGGACGGTAATTCGCGATTACAACCGGATCGCCCTGCTCAGCGCCGTGGGGTTGGTGATCGTCAGTTATTTACTTTACGGTTGTTATGATCTGCTCGGGCGCTACTACTGCGGGCACAAGCTGGCAAAACGCCAGGTCATGTTGGTGTCGTTTATCTGTTACGCGTTCAACCTGACGTTAAGCACCTGGGTGGGCGGTATTGGGATGCGATATCGGCTCTACTCGCGTCTCGGGTTGCCGGGGGGCACAATAACGCGGATTTTTTCGCTGAGCATTACCACTAACTGGCTGGGCTATATTCTGCTGGGCGGTTTTATATTCACCTTCGGCGTCGTCGAACTGCCCGCTCACTGGTATATCGATGAAGGCACATTGCGCATTTTAGGCATAGCGCTGCTGCTGATTATTGTTGTTTATCTGTGGTTTTGCACCTTCGCTAAACATCGTCACATCACCATCAAGGGCCAAAAGCTGGTGCTCCCCTCCTGGAAATTTGCCCTCGCGCAGATGGCGATATCCGGGACTAACTGGATGGTTATGGGGGCGATTATCTGGTTGTTGCTGGGTCAGAATATTAACTATTTCTTCGTGCTTGGCGTGCTGCTGGTGAGCAGTATTGCCGGGGTTATTGTGCATATTCCGGCAGGGATCGGCGTGCTGGAGGCGGTTTTTATGGCGCTGCTGGCGGGAGAGAATACGTCTCAGGGCACGATCATTGCTGCCCTGCTCGCGTATCGCGTGCTGTACTATTTTATTCCGCTACTGCTGGCGCTGATGTGTTATTTGCTGTTGGAGAGTCGGGCGAAAAAGCTACGGGCAAAGAACGAGAAGGCGATGGCGAAATGATGGTGCTTATAGTGCCGGATGCGGCTTAACGCCTTATCCGGCCTACTTTCGATACACAACTGTAGGCCGGATAAGCGCAGCGCCATCCGGCAACAGACAATTAACGACGATTGCCGAAAATACGCAGCAGCATCAGGAACAGGTTGATGAAGTCCAGATACAGCGTTAAGGCCCCAAGAATTGCGTATTTACGCAGATTGGAGCTGTCTCGCAGGTCGATCTGCTCACCGATATTTTTCAGCTTCTGCGTGTCATAGGCGGTCAGACCGACAAACACTATCACCCCGATATAGGTCACCGCCCACATCAGCGCTTCGCTCTTCAGCCAGAAGTTAACCAGCGAAGCCAGCACAATACCGATCAGCGCCATAAACAGCATATTGCCGAAGCCGCTCAGATCGCGCTTGGTGGTGTAGCCATACAAACTCATGATCCCGAACATCCCGCCAGTGACCACGAAGGTGCTGGCGATAGACGAGTAGGTATAGACAATAAAGATGCTTGATAGCGTCAACCCGGTTAATGCCGAATAGAGCATAAACAGCGTGGTCGCCATACCCGCGCTCAGCCTTTGCACCATGCCGGACAGAACAAACACCAGCGCCAGTTGAGCGATGATCAGGCCAAAGAAGGTGATTTTGCTGGAGAAGACAAACATCATCACCGCGGGCGTATTTGCCGCATACCAGGCGATAAACGCCGTCAGCAACAGTCCGCAGGTCATCCAGCCGTACACCTGCGCCATATACGTTTGCAGGCCGGAACGGGCCTGTACAATAGAATCGGATCGTGGGAATCGGTCCATGACAATCTCCTGAATCAGTATGAGCCTACAACAATTGTACTCTACCAGCGTTTTGCTGCTAGCTTATCACTGTCGCGGGCATCAACCCAGCGCTCACCTTCCGGCGTGGCCTCGCGCTTCCAGAACGGCGCGCGGGTTTTCAGATAATCCATAATGAACTGCCCGGCATCAAACGCGCTGCTGCGATGCGCGCTGGTCACGCCAACAAAAACGATTTCGTCACCCGGCCACAGTTCGCCAATGCGATGGATCACCGTCACCCGACCCAGCGGCCAGCGCGAACGCGCTTCGTCGACAATCTCCGCCAGCGCTTTTTCGGTCATTCCCGGATAGTGTTCCAGCGTTAACGCCTTAACGCTGTCACCGAGATTGTGATTGCGCACTTTACCGGTGAAAGTGACTACCGCGCCGTCTTCATCGCGCTCTGCCAGCCAGGGATACTCATCCCCGACGCTGAACGGCGCATGGCCAACAACAATTCGCGTTTCAGCCATTTTAGCCTCCGGTTACCGGCGGGAAGAAAGCGACTTCATCACCCGCGTTAAGAGGATGGTCAAAACTGACCAGCGTCTGATTCACCGCCGCCAGCAGCTTGCCGTCTTCCAGTGCCAGCGCCCAGCGATCGCTTTGCGCCGCCAGATGCTTGCGCAGCGCTTCTACCGTTGCAAACTCGGCGGCAACTTCTAACGCATCGGTGTTCACCAGTTCCCGTACCTGAGCAAAGAAAAGAACCTTAATCATGTGCATCCACCTTAAAATCACCCGATTTGCCGCCGCTTTTTGCCAGCAAACGCACCGGACCAATCACCATATCCTTTTGCACCGCTTTGCACATATCGTAGATGGTCAACGCCGCCACGGAGGCTGCCGTTAACGCTTCCATTTCAACGCCGGTTTTACCGGTCAGGCGACACAGCGTTTCAATGCGCACGCGGTTGTGCTCCGGCTCGGCGTGCAAATTGACTTCGACCTTGCTCAACATCAGTGGGTGACACAGTGGGATAAGATCCCAGGTCCGTTTGGCAGCCTGAATACCGGCAATACGCGCCGTGGCGAAAACATCACCCTTATGGTGACTGCCGTCGATGATCATCGCCAGCGTTTCGCTACGCATGGTTACAAATGCTTCTGCACGCGCCTCGCGTACGGTTTCCGCTTTGGCGGAGACATCCACCATATGCGCTTCGCCAGCGGCGTTAATATGAGTCAGTTGCGACATACTTATTTCTTCAAATGTGGGTGGAAATTACACGGACGCGTACGGGCATCAAGCTGCGGCGCAATGATATTTTCCCAGGCAGTACGACACGCTTTGGTCGAACCCGGCATGGCAAAAATCAGCGTTTTATTCGCCACCCCGGCAATCGCACGGGATTGCAGCGTCGCGGTGCCAATCTCTTCAAACGACAGCATACGGAATACTTCGCCAAACCCTTCGACTTCTCTGTCGAACAGCGGTTGCAGCGCTTCCGGCGCCTGGTCCCCTTCGGTTAAGCCAGTGCCACCGGTAATGAGCACCACCTGTACATCGTCACTGGCAATCCAGGCAGAAACCTGGGCGCGGATGGCGTAGCGGTTCTCTTTGACAATCGCCTTATCGACAATCTGATGACCCGCTTCTTGCGCCGAGTCACGCAGATAATGGCCGGAGGTGTCATCTTCTTCGCCGCGACGGTTGGAAACAGTAAGAATAGCAATGCGTGTCGGGATAAATTCAGCGCTTACCTGACTCATGAAAAACTCCTTTTAGCGATCAGCCGCCAATGTAAGATAAGTTTTGCGTAATACCGGTATTGTTCTGATGCAGGAAATGGGTCTGCTTTTTCTCCAGCAGCGCGGCTGAAATACGTTCTTCCAGCGCCGGTTGCTGAGCATCGTCTTCCAGCAAATCACGCAGGCTTACGCCGCCTTCACCAAATAAACACAGATGAAGCTTGCCGACAGAGGAAACGCGCAGACGATTACAGGTGGCGCAGAAGTCTTTCTCATAAGGCATGATCAGACCAATTTCGCCAACATAATCAGGATGACAGAAAACCTGAGCCGGGCCGTCGCTACGCTGTCGGATCTGGTGGATCCAGCCGCGACGCAGCAACTCATCGCGCAGTACCTGTCCGGAAATATGGTGTTTACGGAAGAGAGAACTGCCCTCGCCCGTTTCCATCAGTTCAATAAAACGCAGTTGGATTGGTCGAGGTTGGATCCACGCCAGGAAGGTATCCAGTTGATGATGGTTTACGTCGCGCATCAGCACGGTGTTGACTTTCACTTTTTCAAAACCGGCATCAAAGGCAGCATCAATGCCTGCCATCACCTGCTGAAACTTGTCCTGTCCGGTAATGGCGTGAAACTGACGGGCGTCGAGGCTGTCGACGCTGACGTTGAGCGCGGTAAGTCCGGCATCGCGCCAGGCGGCGGCATCGCGCGCCAGACGATAACCATTGGTGGTTACCGCAATCTGGCGGATGGCGTCGTTTTCGCGCACGGCGGCGATAATGTCAGTGAAGTCGCGACGCAGTGAAGGTTCGCCCCCCGTCAGACGCACTTTTTCCGTTCCCAGACTGGCGAACGCACGCGTGACACGGCGAATTTCATCAACGGTTAAAAAGCCGTTATTGGTGACACCGCCGGGCTTATAGCCATCCGGCAGGCAGTAGGTGCAACGAAAGTTACACACATCGGTAATCGACAAACGTAAGTAGTAAAACTTACGTGCGAAAGCATCGGTAAGTTGAGAGCCCATGTACACCTTTCCAAATACGGGAGACGTAGTCATTTCTTCCTGCGCCCTGGTGACAAACTTTTTCAAGTCTTGTCACGGCCAAAGCACCGTATCATTTGACCCAGGTGCAGAGGCTAGAGTGTTTATACTCATCATACTTCGAGTTGCAGATGCGTTGGCTTCCGACAACTCAAATTATTAAGAGTACTTTGTGGTTATGCCGATACTAGCGTGTAAATGGCGCTTTTGCCATGTACACTTTCGCTGTATAAATATGTATATAGCGACATGATCGTGCAATTTCGCTACAGAATAAGCAAAAATCACAGTTTTGCATTGATATACATCATCTTGCCATCAGGTGAGTGTCGTCAGAAAGGAGTAGATCGCAGAAAAAAATTACGGCAGATGCCGACTGGATAATTGCTGAAAACACGCTATTTACGTTACTGTAGCGCCGATCAATTGATATCAGGAAAATATATGCGCACTCGCACGCTGGCAGATCTGGACCGCGTTGTCGCTCTCGGCGGAGGGCATGGATTAGGACGCGTTCTCTCCTCTCTTTCCCCATTAGGTTCCCGCCTGACGGGTATCGTCACCACCACCGATAACGGCGGGTCGACAGGTCGTATTCGTCGCTCTGAAGGAGGGATTGCCTGGGGAGACATGCGTAACTGTCTGAACCAGTTAATTACCCAACCCAGCGTTGCATCCGCTATGTTTGAGTATCGTTTTGGCGGTAATGGCGAACTTTCCGGGCATAATCTCGGAAATCTAATGTTAAAGGCGCTCGATCACCTCAGCGTGCGGCCTCTGGAAGCTATCAATTTAATTCGTAGCCTGCTGAAAGTTGACGCACATTTAATTCCGATGTCGGAGCTGCCGGTGGATCTGATGGCCATTGATGACCAGGGACACGAAGTTTATGGCGAAGTGAATATCGATCAGCTCACCGTCCCACCTCAGGAACTGATGCTTTCGCCAAAAGTCCCGACTACACGGGAGGCCGTTGAGGCTATCGCTGAAGCGGATTTAATTTTGATAGGCCCCGGCAGTTTTTACACCAGCCTGATGCCGATTCTGTTACTCGATGAAATGTCACAGGCATTACGTCGCACACCGGCTCCGATGGTCTATATAGGCAATCTTGGGCGCGAATTAAGCCTGCCAGCAGCGAGCCTGACGCTTAGCGATAAGCTGGCCATTATTGAACAGTACGTCGGGAAGAAAGTGATTGATGCGGTGGTTGTGGGGCCGAAAGTGGATGCTTCCGCCGTTACCGACCGCGTTGTGATCCAGGAAGTGCTGGAAGCCAGCGATATTCCCTACCGCCATGACCGCCAGCTATTGCATAGTGCGCTGGAGAAAGCAGTGCAGGCGCTGGGCTGAACGGATTTGCCTGATACGCTGCGCTTATCAGGCCTACAAAACGAATTGCTCCGGCATCCGGCCTACGTACGCTATCTACCCCGTAGGTCGGATAAGGGTTTACCCCGCATCCGACACCGCCTTACGATGCCGCAATAAACAACTCGCGCAACTGATGCAACTGGTCACGGATTGTCGCGGCCTCTTCAAATTCGAGATTCTGCGCGTGTTGCATCATCTGCCCTTCCAGCTCGTGAATCTTCTGCTGCAGCGCTTTTGGCGTCATATCCAGTTCGACAACCTCAGACTTCGCGCCTGCGCGTGACTTCCCTTTGCCTTTCGCTTTGGTCTTCGCAATAGTCTGACCCAGCGCCAGAATATCGACCACTTTCTTGTTGAGCCCCTGCGGCGTAATACCGTGTTCTTCGTTATAGAGCTGCTGCTTCTCACGGCGACGTTCGGTTTCACCAATCGCTTTAGCCATAGAGGCGGTAATTTTATCGCCGTAGAGAATCGCCTTACCGTTGATGTTACGCGCCGCACGACCAATGGTCTGAATAAGTGACCGCTCAGAACGCAGGAACCCTTCTTTGTCTGCGTCCAGAATCGCCACCAGGGAGACCTCAGGCATGTCCAGACCTTCACGTAACAGGTTGATACCCACCAGCACGTCAAACTCGCCCAGACGCAGGTCACGAATGATTTCCATACGTTCCACGGTATCGATGTCAGAGTGCAGATAACGCACCCGTTCACCGTGCTCTTCAAGATACTCGGTGAGATCCTCCGCCATCCGTTTGGTGAGCGTGGTGACCAGCACACGTTCGTTAATCGCCGCACGGGTGCGGATCTCAGATAGCAGATCGTCAACCTGCGTCGCCACCGGGCGCACCTCAATGACCGGATCCAGCAGGCCGGTCGGTCTTACTACCTGATCGACCACATCATCACCGGATTTCTCCAGCTCATAGTTGCCCGGCGTCGCCGAAACGTAGATGGTTTGCGGGGCCAGCGCTTCAAACTCTTCAAATTTAAGCGGACGGTTATCCAGCGCAGACGGCAGACGGAATCCGTATTCGACCAGGGTTTCTTTACGCGCCCGGTCACCGCGATACATGCCGCCAATTTGCGGGATAGTCACGTGAGATTCATCCACCACCAGCAGGCCATCGGCAGGCAGGTAATCAAACAGCGTCGGCGGTGGCTCACCCGGACCACGCCCGGACAGATAGCGGGAATAGTTTTCAATCCCCGAGCAGTAACCCAGCTCGTTCATCATTTCCAGATCGAACTGGGTACGCTGACTTAAGCGCTGTTCTTCCAGCAGTTTGTTATTTGCCAACAGGACTTTTCGCCGCTCTGCCAGCTCAACCTTAATTTCTTCCATCGCCTGAACAATACGTTCGCGCGGCGTCACGTAGTGCGTTTTGGGATAGATGGTAAAGCGCGAAATAGTGGATTCGACCTGTCCGGTAAGCGGGTCAAACAGCGACAAACGTTCGACCTCTTCATCAAACAGTTCCACGCGCAACGCGATGTCGTCAGATTCCGCCGGGAATATGTCGATCACTTCACCGCGCACGCGGAAGGTCCCGCGCTGGAATGCCTGATCGTTACGGGTATATTGTAGCTCCGCCAGACGACGCAGGATCGCGCGCTGGTCGATAATCATCCCCACCGTCAGGTGCAGCATCATTTTCAGGTATAGATCCGGGTCACCCAGACCATAAATCGCGGAAACCGACGCCACGACGACGACATCCCGTCGCTCAAGCAACGCTTTGGTTGCTGACAGACGCATCTGCTCAATGTGTTCGTTAACCGAAGCATCCTTCTCGATGAAGGTGTCAGAACTTGGCACATAGGCTTCCGGCTGATAATAGTCGTAGTAGGAGACGAAATACTCCACCGCGTTATCCGGGAAGAACTCTTTCATCTCACCGTACAACTGCGCGGCAAGCGTCTTATTGGGGGCCAGCACCATGGTAGGGCGCTGTAGGTCCGCAATCACGTTCGCGATGGTGAATGTTTTCCCCGACCCCGTCACCCCCAGCAACGTCTGATGCGCCAGACCATCCTCCAGACCTTCTTCCAGGCGACGTATCGCCTCAGGCTGATCGCCAGAGGGTTTAAAAGCGGAATTTAGTTTGAACGGTTTACTCATGAGCAGCTACCTGAAGCAATGGGCGGGCAGGTGTGTAATTTTACTCGCAGCAGTATATTTTGCCAGTAAAATATACTGGATGAAAAAACAGTAACGCGCCAGAATATTTCTGTTACGCCAGCAAAATGGCCGTGACTACAGGCTAAAATTTGTCCGCAGGCAAGATAAAACACCAGCAAAAATGTGTTATCCCCAAACCAATGACTTTTTTAACATTTGTCAAGCTACCCGATGAAAGTTTTGTGGCAACACATGACACTTCTGCGACAGCCATTGCATTTATCTAACACACTGTAATTTAATGATTATTATCTCAAGCCGTCTTTCGCATCAATTTAGTCGCAGGCCGCGTCTTCTCTCGCTTACCTTGTGTTTTCTAACTCTAATACACAAGGTTATCCACAGGAATAGTGGATAACTGCCTCCAGCCCGTACGGACTGTAGCCTGGCAAAAACGTCCTGATGATCTTTTCTGGTGGGATAAAAAAAAATTATCGCTATTTTTTGATATTTATCAGCTAACGAAGCGACCTGGGATAGCCGAGATCTTGCTCGCATTTTCATCATTTTCCTGCCTGCACCATCACAACGCCACCAGGCACTGACAATGTGCACACTGCGGCTCTCATCCACAACAAGCCGGATACCGCAACCCGCTCAATACTCTATTCTGCTGTATTTTCCCCTAATTCCGCTTCTGGCAAGAGATTTGCAGTTTTCTCCCGACCATCAGCCCGCGAGGCGGATATCATCATGAGGGAGAAATCTATGTTGAGTCTTCGTGCAGTGAATCACTATTACGGTAATCAACACTCGCTTTGGGATGTCGATCTCGACCTGTTGCCCGGCAAATGTACCGCCGTGCTGGGTCTTCCAGGGATGGGAAAAACCACGCTGGCCAATTGCATCACAGGCAATTTACCGATTGAGAGCGGAACCATGTTCTGGCATCAGGCTGGCGCACCACCTTGCGATCTGCTTCAGATTCCGGCGGCAAAGCGCATTGCGCTGGGTATTAACTGTGTATCACAGGAACGGCGAATCTTTTCGCAGCTGACGGTAGAGGAAAATCTGCACATTGCGCGCCAGGCGGTTGAGGAAAGCGAAGCGATGAACAGCAGCGATATTTACCGCCTGTTTCCGCAGCTGTTTGTACTGCGTCAGGCCAAAGGGGTGGCATTGTCAGAGGAAAATCAGCACCTGCTTGCACTCGCCAGTGCGCTGGTCACTCGCCCGCGCCTGCTGATCCTCGATGAGCCGACGCGAGGAGGTGGCCAGGCGTATATCCACAAACTGGGGAATCTGATTGTGAGGCTAAGCCAGGAGCTTGGCATCGCCATTATGCTCGCGGAGCAGAGCCTGCCGTTTATTCGTCGGGTCGCCGACTGCTATTGCTTGTTACATCGTGGCCGCAACGTGGCTCAAGGACAAATAACACAATTCAGCGACCCGCTAATCAACGACTGGTGGATGCCAGAGACAAAACGCTAAGATCGATATAACGACCTGTCGATGCTCGTTCCGGCTCTTCTGCCAGCCAGGGTATTTCCCCCAGTAGCGGAGCCGCAAGTACACGTCTGAGCGTTGCCATATATTCAGCATGACGCTTGCCGGGTGGCGTCACATCATTGGCAACCCATCCGGCAAGTTTCAGTCCGGCCTGCTGCACCGCCTGGGCGGTCAGCATAGCGTGGTTGATGCACCCGAGCTTAACGCCAACCACCAGAATCACCGGCAGTTGCTCTGCTGTTACCCAGTCAGCAAATCTCAGCGTTGGCGAAAGCGGCGTAAACCACCCGCCAGCGCCCTCCACCAGTACCCACTCAGCCTGCTCTTCAAGCAAGCGTAAACCCGCAGACATCACTGAAGCCTGAATGGGGCGTCCTTCGTCAGCACTGATGATATGCGGTGAGGTAGGTTCGGCGAAGGTATACGGATTGATGGCCGCATAATCCACTGCCACAACGCTGTTGCGCTGTAGAGCCAGCGCATCGCTGTTTCGCAGACCTTCAGCCGTCATTTCACTGCCTGACGCCACCGGCTTATAGCCGACCGTTCGCAACCCCAGCTGTCCCGCCGCCTGAAGCAACGCACAGCTGGCGATAGTTTTACCTACTTCGGTGTCCGTCCCGGTGACAAAATATGTGTTAGTCACGTTGAATTACTCCCAAAAAAAGATGATAGGTCAGCGGATATTTCCCCTGCTGACAAGGCCAGGCGAGCTGTAACTGGCGCAACTGCGAGCGGGTCAGCACACGCTGCTCACGTCCATCATGCAAATGCGTCGCGCCAATGCCCTTCAGCGAGCGCATGGCGCTCAGTGCATCATCAAACCACAGCGTGACGGCATGAGACTGGTATTCAACGTCCCAGCCGCACAGAGCATTTTCCAGTTGCTCCACGGGCAAAAAACGGTTGGCATGCTCCCGGTCATCAACTGCTCGCCACGCCTGACGAAGTTCCGGCATCGACCCTTGCGCCAGCGTACTAAACGCCACCGCCCCGCCAGGACGCACCACCCGGTATAGCTCGCGTAACGCGCCGCGCAGGTCGTTGCACCACTGCACGGCCAGATTGCTCCAGGCCAGGTCGAAAGTGGCAGCGGCCTGCGGAATGGCTTCGATATCCGCCAGCAGATAGTGATGGGCGACATCGTGACGCTGCGCTTGCGTAAGCATTTGCGCCGACAGATCCAGAGCACAGACCTCGCTCCCCTGCTCCCGCCAGTAGCGACTCATACGCCCAGGCCCACAGCCCGCGTCCAAAACCCGTGAGAACGCCCGGCCATCGAGTTGTGCCAGTAACGCATCGGCGCTCTGACGCTGAAGCTCCGCATGTTGCTCATAGTGCATAGCCGCGCGACCAAACGCAGCGGCAATCGCCTGCTTATTGACCTGCGCCATGCAGCACCTCCAGTAAGTTGTCGATATCCTGGACTTCATGCGCCTGGGTCAGCGTAATCCGCAGCCTGGCCGTCCCAACCGGCACCGTCGGTGGACGAATCGCCGTCACCCAGCACCCCTGTTGCCGTAACGTCTGTGCCAGTTGCAAGGCTTTATGATTGTCGCCAACGATCAGCGGTTGAATAGCGCTGTCTGAATGTGCCAGCGTCAAATCCGTAGTATTCACCCCTGCGCGAAAACGCTGGATCAGCATCGCCAGCTTTTCTCTGCGCTCATCGCCTTCGCGGCTGCGGATCACCGCCAGCGCGGCGCGCAAGGCCTGAGCCTGGGCTGGCGGCATGCTGGTGCTGTAGATCAGATGACGGGCAAACTGCAGCAGATAATCGGCCACGCTATCAGAACACAGGATCGCCGCACCGCTGACGCCGAACCCTTTGCCAAATGTCACCACCAACAGCTCAGGTTTCACCTGCTGTCGGGAGCACGAACCACGCCCTTCCTCACCGCTTACGCCAATCCCATGCGCATCATCCACCAGCAGCCACGCGCCCTGCCGTTTCGCCACCGCGTGGATTTCTGCCAGCGGCGCGCTGTCGCCATCCATGCTGAACACGCCTTCGGTGACCACCAGCTGCTGCCCCGGACAGGGGGCTGTCAGCAGACGCTCCAGATGTTGCGAGTCGTTATGAGTAAAGCGACGTAACACGGCAGGGCTAAGACTGGCAGCCTCCAGCAGCGAGGCATGGCTGAGCCTGTCGGCAACAATCTTGTCATCTTTTCCCATCAGTGCGGCAATGACCGCCTGATTGGCGGCAAAACCAGAGATGAACAACAGCGCCCGGGAATAGCCGAGCCACTGCGCCAGGTCTTCTTCCAGCGCCTGATGAGCAACGGAATAACCGCTGACATGGCCCGAGCCGCCACTGCCGACGCCAAAATGCTCAGCGCCCTGCTGCCACGCGCAGATAATCTGCGGATGGTGGCTTAAGCCGAGGTAGTCGTTGCTGGAGAAATTCAGATACTGGCGACCGTCGGCCTGCAGCCAGCGCCCGGCACCCTGCGTCACTGCATAGCGCTGACGCAACGCATCAGCACGACGACGCGCTGTTAGCGCATCGTCAATTTTTTGCTGCCAGGTCATACGGTTGCCGCGTTGTAGTAATCGTCGGTATCCGGGGTACGCAGCGCCTGCTCCAGACGTTGTTGCTGTTCGTTATCGCCCGCCAGTACCGCCGTTTGCTGCGGGTTAAGACCCAGCTTGCGAAATAACAGCAAATCCTTATCTTCGTTCGGGTTCGGGGTGGTCAGCAGTTTGCAGCCGTAGAAAATCGAGTTGGCCCCGGCCATAAAGCACATCGCCTGGGTTTGTTCGTTCATCTGCTCGCGCCCGGCAGAAAGACGCACGTATGAGGTCGGCATCATGATACGCGCCACGGCGATAGTACGAATAAAATCAAAAGCATCTACGTCGTCGTTATCGGCAAGCGGCGTGCCCTTCACTTTCACCAGCATGTTGATCGGCACACTTTCCGGCGGCGTCGGCAGATTCGCTAATTGCAGCAGCAGACCCGCGCGGTCGGTCACCGTTTCGCCCAGCCCAACAATCCCGCCGGAGCAAACTTTAATGCCTGCCTCGCGCACTTTATCCAGCGTATCCAGGCGCTCCTGGTACGAGCGGGTGGTGATGATATTGCCGTAAAATTCCGGCGAGGTGTCGAGGTTGTGGTTGTAGTAGTCCAGACCCGCATTGGCCAGGCGCTGGGCCTGAGATTCGTCCAGCGTGCCCAGCGTCATACAGGCTTCCAGCCCCAGTTCTTTCACTCCCTGAACCATTTGTTCCAGGTACGGCATATCGCGCTCATGCGGGTTCTTCCACGCCGCGCCCATGCAAAACCGCGTTGAACCGGCCTGCTTCGCCTTACGTGCCGAGTCCAGTACCTGTTCAACCTCCATCAACCGTTCCGTTTCCAGACCGGTTTTATAGCGGGAGCTTTGCGGGCAGTATTTGCAATCTTCCGGGCAAGCACCGGTCTTAATCGACAGCAGCGTACTAACTTGTACCTGCTGCGGATCGAAATGCTGGCGATGAACCTGCTGCGCTTCAAACAGCAGATCCAACAGCGGTTTTTCAAATAATTCGGTGACTTGCGACATTGTCCAGCGAGAAGAATGAGCCATATTGGTATACGTTTCGTTGTTAGTTTGGTGTAGACTCGTAAACCTAAATCTTTTTAATTTGGTTTACAAGTCGATTATGACAACGGACGATCTTGCGTTTGACCAACGCCATATCTGGCACCCATACACCTCCATGACCTCCCCGTTGCCGGTTTATCCGGTGGCGCGTGCCGAAGGTTGCGAACTGATCTTAGCCAGCGGTGAGAAGCTGATTGACGGCATGTCATCCTGGTGGGCGGCAATCCACGGTTACAATCACCCGCAGCTGAACGCCGCGATGAAAACGCAGATTGATGCCATGTCGCATGTGATGTTTGGCGGCATTACCCATGCCCCGGCCATTGCGCTGTGCCGCCAGTTAGTGGCGATGACGCCAGAGGCGCTGGAGTGCGTTTTTCTCGCGGATTCAGGGTCGGTCGCAGTAGAAGTTGCAATGAAAATGGCACTGCAATACTGGCAGGCTAAAGGCGAATCCCGCCAGCGTTTCCTGACATTTCGTAATGGTTATCATGGTGATACCTTCGGCGCGATGTCGGTCTGCGATCCTGACAACTCAATGCACAGTCTGTGGAAGGGGTACCTGCCGGAGAACCTGTTTGCCCCTGCCCCACAAAGCCGCATGGACGGCAAGTGGGACGAACTGGATATGGTGCCTTTTGCCCGTCTGATGGCCGCGCATCGCCACGAAATTGCGGCGGTGATCCTAGAGCCAATCGTACAGGGCGCTGGCGGTATGCGCATGTATCATCCCGAATGGTTAAAACGCATCCGTAAGATGTGCGACCGTGAAGGGATCCTGCTGATTGCCGATGAAATCGCCACCGGATTTGGTCGTACAGGCAAGCTGTTTGCCTGCGAGCATGCCGACATCACTCCGGACATTTTATGCCTGGGCAAAGCGTTAACCGGCGGAACGATGACCCTTTCTGCAACCCTCACCACCCGCCAGGTTGCGGAAACCATCAGCAATGGTGAAGCCGGATGCTTCATGCACGGCCCAACCTTTATGGGCAATCCGTTGGCCTGCGCCGTCGCCTCCGCCAGCCTGTCGTTAATCGAAACCGGCGAGTGGCGCGCACAAGTAGCGGCCATTGAAGCGCAACTGCGGGCAGAACTCGCCCCGGCGGTAGATTCCTGCTGGGTCGCGGACGTACGCGTGCTCGGCGCCATCGGCGTCATCGAAACCACCCATCCGGTGAATATGGCAGCGTTACAGAAGTTCTTTGTCGAACAGGGCGTGTGGATAAGACCGTTTGGCAAGCTCATCTACCTGATGCCGCCGTACATTATCCAGCCCGATCAGTTACGTCGCCTGACGCAGGCCGTGAACGAGGCTGTGCGCAATGCAACATTTTTTAGCGATTAATCAGCGGTAAGCTCTACGGTTTCTGGCTACACTTTTTGGCTAACGAGAGGAGTCAGCATGAAACTAATCAGTAACGATTTGCGCGATGGCGATAAGCTTGGGCATCGCCACGTCTTTAACGGCATGGGGTATGACGGGGATAATATTTCCCCCCACCTGGTGTGGGATGACGTACCCGCAGGAACCAAAAGCTTTGTCGTGACCTGCTTTGATCCTGATGCGCCAACCGGCTCCGGCTGGTGGCATTGGGTGGTGGTAAATCTGCCGGCTGATACCCGCGTACTCCCACAAGGATTCGGCTCCGGGCTGGTTGCGCTGCCGGATGGGGTGATTCAGACCCGTACAGATTTTGGCAAAGCCGGTTATGGCGGCGCTGCGCCGCCGAAGGGTGAAACCCACCGCTATATCTTTACGGTTCACGCCCTGGATGTGGAGCGTATTGATGTCGATGAAGGTGCCAGCGGCGCGATGGTTGGATTTAACGTCCATTTCCACTCGCTCGCCAGCGCCTCGATTACGGCGATGTTTAGCTAAGCTGTGTTGTGCCGGATGTCGGCTTCGCCTCATCCGGCCTACAAAGCAGACCGTAGGCCTGATAAGACGCGTCAGCGTCGACATCAGGCAATTTTCTACAGAAATTCAGGCAGCAATTGCAGCAACGTTCCTTGCGCTAACAGCTCGGTCGCGCACTCAATATCCGGGGCAAAAAAGCGATCCTGCGTGTAGTGGGCAACCTGCTCGCGCAGCGCCTGTCGCGCCTGCTCCAGCAACGGACTGGAGGTTAACCCTTCACGCAGGTCAATCCCCTGACACGCCGCCAGCCACTCCACGGCAATCACACCGCGCGTATTTGCTGCCATCTCCCACAGTCTGCGCCCCGCCGCCGGCGCCATAGAAACATGATCTTCCTGGTTGGCGGAGGTCGGCAAGCTATCCACGCTGTGCGGATGCGCCAGCGCTTTGTTCTCGCTCGCCAGCGCGGCGGCGGTTACCTGAGCAATCATAAAGCCGGAGTTAACCCCGCCATTTTTCACCAGGAACGGCGGCAACTGCGACATATGTTTGTCCATCATCAGCGCAATGCGCCGCTCTGACAACGAGCCGATTTCCGCAATCGTCAGCGCCAGATTATCTGCCGCCATAGCCACCGGTTCAGCATGGAAATTCCCACCGGAGATCACATCGCCCTCTTCGGCAAACACCAGCGGGTTGTCGGAAACCGCGTTGGCTTCAACCAGCAGAACATCCATCACCTGGCGCATTTGTGTCAGACATGCCCCCATCACCTGTGGCTGACAGCGCAGAGAATACGGGTCCTGCACCTTTTCACAGTTATGATGCGACTGCGAAAGTGCGCTGGAGTCGGTCAACACATGACGGTATAGCGTTGCGGCATCAATCTGCCCACGCTGCCCTCGCGCGGCATGAATACGGGCGTCAAACGGACGACGGGAGCCCAGCACGGCTTCTGTGGTCAGCGCCCCGCACACCGTTGCAGACGCAAACAGTTCCTGAGCTTCAATTAACCCGCGCAGTGCAAAGGCGGTGGAAGCCTGAGTGCCGTTGAGCAGCGCCAGTCCCTCTTTCGCCTCCAGCGTGATCGGCTCCAGTCCGGCCTTTTTCAGCGCGTCGGTAGCCGGGAGCCATTCCCCCTGCCAGCGCGCTTTACCTTCGCCCAGTAGCGTCAACGACATATGTGCCAGCGGCGCCAGGTCGCCCGATGCGCCCACCGACCCTTTCGCCGGGATCAGTGGATATACCTCGGCATTCACCAGCGCAATCAGCGCTTCAATCACGCTCAAACGAATGCCGGAAAAACCGCGCGCCAGGCTGTTGATTTTCAGCACCATAATCAGGCGAACCATTGCGTCATCCAGCGCCTCGCCAACGCCTGCCGCATGGGAAAGCACCAGCGAACGCTGTAAATTCTGCAAATCTTCCGTGGCGATACGGGTCTGAGCCAACAGGCCAAAGCCGGTATTAATGCCATACGCCGTACGGCCTTCTGCGACAATATTATTGACGCAGGCGACGCTGGCGTTGATTGCATCAATCGCCCCGGCATCCAGGCTCAGTTTGACCGGCTGCTGCCAGATTTCACGTAGCTGGGTAAAACTCAGATGGCCCGGCGTGAGTGTCATGGTGTTCATATCAGCGTTTCTCCTGCGTCGCAGCAATCATTGGCAAATTCAGCCCTTCTTCAACGGCGCACTCCACCGCAATGTCATACCCGGCGTCGGCGTGGCGCATCACCCCGGTAGCCGGATCGTTATGTAATACCCGGGCGATGCGCGCCGCGGCCTCATCGGTACCATCGCAAACAATCACCATCCCGGCATGCTGAGAGAAGCCCATGCCAACCCCGCCGCCGTGATGCAGCGACACCCAGGTCGCGCCGCTGGCGGTGTTAAGCAGCGCGTTCAACAGCGGCCAGTCGGATACGGCGTCTGAACCGTCGCGCATAGCTTCTGTTTCGCGGTTTGGGCTGGCAACAGAACCGGAGTCCAGATGGTCACGGCCAATAACAATCGGCGCAGATACTTCACCGCTGCGCACCATCTCATTAAACGCCAGCCCCAGCTTTTGTCGCCACTCCAGGCCGACCCAGCAGATACGCGCTGGTAAGCCCTGGAAGTTGATCCGCTCACGCGCCATATCCAGCCAGTGATGAAGGTGCTTATCATCAGCCACGATCTCTTTCACTTTGGCATCTGTCTTATAAATATCCTGCGGATCGCCCGACAGTGCCACCCAACGGAACGGGCCTATACCGCGACAGAACAGGGGGCGAATATAAGCAGGTACGAAGCCGGGGAAATCAAAGGCGTTTTCCACGCCCATCTCTTTGGCCATCTGGCGAATGTTGTTGCCGTAATCAAACGTCGGCACGCCCATTTTGCTAAACGCCAGCATCGCCTCAACGTGCGTTGCCATTGAACGTTTCGCCGCCTGCACCGTGCCGTGGGGATCGGACACCGCTTTTGCCTGATACTCTTCCCAACTCCAGCCGCACGGCAGATAACCATGCAGCGGATCGTGGGCGCTGGTCTGGTCAGTGACCATATCCGGGCGCACACCGCGCTTCACCAGTTCCGGCACAACGTCGGCGGCATTAGCACACAGCGCAATGGAGACGGCTTTACCCTCGCGGGTGTATTTGTCGATACGCGCCAGCGCATCGTCAAGCGATGTCGCCTGCTCGTCGACGTAACGGGTACGCAGACGGAAATCAATTCGGCTTTGCTGGCATTCAATGTTCAGCGAACACGCACCCGCAAGTGTAGCGGCTAGCGGTTGTGCTCCGCCCATGCCGCCCAGCCCGGCGGTCAGCACCCAGCGTCCGCTGAGGTTACCCTGATAATGCTGACGCCCGGCCTCAACGAAGGTTTCATAAGTCCCCTGCACGATGCCCTGGCTGCCGATGTAGATCCAGCTTCCGGCAGTCATCTGGCCGTACATCGCCAGCCCTTTGGCGTCCAGTTCGTTGAAGTGTTCCCAGGTAGCCCAATGCGGCACCAGGTTGGAGTTAGCAATCAGCACGCGCGGTGCGTTGTCGTGAGTTTTGAATACGCCTACCGGTTTACCAGACTGGACCAGCAGAGTTTCATCGGTCTCCAGTTTGGTCAGCGCGTTGACGATAGCGTCATAACATTCCCAGTCCCGCGCGGCGCGGCCAATCCCACCGTATACCACCAGCTCATGCGGATTTTCCGCCACATCGGGATCCAGATTATTCATTAACATGCGCAGCGGCGCTTCGGTCAGCCAGCTTTTGGCCGTTAAGGTGGTGCCGCGTGGGGCACGAATATCCTGCTGACGATATTTGCTATGGGACATGACAGAAAACTCCTCGCGAACGTCGGATAGATAAGCAACATATACTTGTCTATACAAGTCATCGCAAGGATGATTTTAACAATTAGGATACATTTTTATTATATTGCGTCAGCAATCACGGTTTTCATGTCCTGTATCAGGACATAAACCGTCCTTGCAGGCGATAGCGGGAACCTGGAAACAGCAAGCGGGCATGAGAGACTATGGACGACGCAGACCAGGTCTTACGACGAATCAGCAGGCAGGGATCGTGTTCTTTAATATTCAGCAGCGCGCACTCTTCAGCGCTGGCACGTACCGCTTCAACAATATGCTCACCTTCCGTTAAAGGGGCTATCAACGACAGGTATGCGTGCGGTGTAGTCTGGCTGTAATCCTGCGCCAGATACTCCGGCACAATTTCAGCATTCACGCAGCGATCTTCAATCTGTACCGGCAGGTCGTTCTCGTAGTGCACCATGACAGAGTGAAAAATGGAGGTGCCTTCTTTGACATTTAACACCAAAGCCTGCTGGGCGTTGGCCTGGGTTTTTTCCAGCGTCAGCACTTCGCACCGGTGCTGATGCTGACGGGCGTTGATTTCATCTGCGATGCTGCGGATTTCAAACAGCGCGGACTGGCCTTTTGGCTCGGCGACAAACGTCCCCACGCCCTGCAAACGCACCAGTAAACCTTCATCCGTTAACTCACGTAGCGCCCGGTTGATGGTCATGCGGCTGAAACCATACTGCGCCACCAGTTCTGCCTCAGAAGGAATGCGATCGTGAGGCTGCCAGATACCGCTGGCAATTTTTTCGCTGATCTCCTGTTTGACCTTTTCGTAAAAAGGAGCCGGAGCAGAACGGGATGGGAGCATGCGTGAGCCTTCCTTAAGCTGAAAATGTGAGTGGGTAGAGTTTACAGGCATTACCCGAACCTGATAAGCGCAACGCCATCAGGTATATCAGTGCCACCAGTGGGCGATTTGCCAGCCTAATCGCGCCGCCACGCGTGCTGCTCTGCCATCATCGTCAAAGCGTGGATTAAATTCAACCATATCCACCGCCAGGAGTTTACCGCTACGACACAGAGGCTCAATCAGTCTCAGCAGCGTCGCCAACGGTACGCCAAGCGCGGCGGGGGCCGACACGCCGGGCATTTCCCACACCGGCAGCACGTCGAGGTCGATTGTCAGATAGATGACATCCAGATTGGCAATGAACTGCGCTAACTGCGCCTGCGCCGTATCACAATGCAGATCCTCCACCACGGTAACACCGAGCCGCTGGGCCTCATCCCACAACGCCTGGGTGTTTGCCGCCCGACTGACTCCGATACAGGCATAGTGAAATTCACGCTGCTGTTCATCGCAAAGCTGCGCCAGCTGGCGAAATGGCGTACCGGATGTGGCTTGTTCAGCTTTGCGCAAATCGAGATGCGCATCGAAGTTGACTATCCCCACTTTCGCCTGCGGGAACGCATCCAGTACGCCAGCGCCGTGGGCAAAGGCAGTTTCGTGTCCCCCGCCCAAAACAAAGGTACGCATGTTCTCCTGCTGACAGCGCTGTACCGCATTACGTAACGCCTGCTGCGCGCCCTCAAGATCGGGAGCCTGCGCCACAATATTTCCCAGATCCACCAGCCGATTGTGCCCATCGTGGCTGGCTAAATTCGCCAGCGCCTTGCGCAGCTCATCGGGTGCTCCGGCGGCGCCCGTGCGCCCCTGATTACGTTTAACGCCTTCGTCGCAGGCAAACCCGAGCAACGCTATCTGCTCGCGGTACATTTCTGGGCTAAACGTCAGACTTTGCGTGATAGTCTGAAACAGGCGCAGCGCATTCGGCGATTCGGCGCGGTCATCACGTCCCTGCCACAGCGCAGGTGAGGCTGGTTGCCAGTTGGTCATGCTATTTGTCCTTTGAATACGCGTTGGTAGAGCGGATTGCGCCCGGGTTCATACAGGATCTCGACCGGGAGGGTTGCATCCCACACCACAAAATCGGCCACAAACCCGGCCTTCAATTGACCGTGGGTGGCATGACGCCCCAGCGCCCGGGCCGCATGACGGGTTACGCCCGCCCATGCTTCTTCCGGCGTCAGGCCAAACTGAACACAGGCCATATTCATCGCCCAGTGCAGGCTGATAAACGGACTGGTACCGGGGTTAAAATCTGTCGCTACCGCCATCGGTACCTGATATTGACGCAGCAACGCTACCGGTGGGCGCTGCTGCTCTTTGAGGAAATAGAATGCGCCGGGCAGCAGCACGCCGACAGTACCGCTTTGGCTCATCGCCGCTACACCCGCTTCATCAAGGTATTCAATATGATCGGCGGATAGCCCGTGGTAGCGGCTTACCAACTGTGCGCCGCCAAGCAATGACAGTTGTTCGACATGGCCTTTAATCGGGATGCCCAGCGCCTGTGCAGCCTGAAACACCCGCTCGCTCTGCGCCAACGAAAAACCAACGCTTTCACAGAACAGATCGACGGTCTCAAACAGCCCTTGTTCCCACAATTGCGGCAAAATGGTCTCACACACCAGCGTAATATAGCCGTCAGGATCATCCCGGTATTCCGCTGGAGTTGCATGCGCGGCCAACAGCGTCGGGCTGATTTCAACGATATTCTCTGCCGCCAGCGCTGCCACCACGCGCAATATTTTCTCTTCTGTCGGCAAATCCAGGCCGTAGCCGGATTTTATTTCCAGCAGCGTAACACCTTCTTTAATCAGCTGTTCCATCCGCTGATGAGCTACGTGTAAGAGTTGTTCATCCGTGGCGCTGCGGGTCGCCGATACGGTGGCATTGATCCCCCCACCCTGAGCGCTTATCTGCTGGTAGGAGACACCATTTAGCCGCTGCTCCCACTCACCTGCGCGGTTTCCGCCAAAGACCAGATGCGTATGGCAATCAATCAGGCCAGGCGTAATCAGCCTGCCCTGCATATCAAAAGTATTGTCATGCGTGAGATATAACGATGATTCCGGGACGATATCGCGAATCTTGCCCTGGCGGACGATCAGCGCGTGACCATCCAACAGCCCATATGGGGTACCACGTTCAGGGTCCATAGTCGCCAGACGAACATTGCGCCAGATAACATCATCAGGGAAGAATTGCTGCATTCGACTCACCACTTGTCATAGGTTGTATAGACATTTATTTTTGATTATAGGGATGTTGTCAACCTGAAGAACCATAATTGTTATCTATTTGTGATATAAAGACTCTCCGCGCCAGACATTGCTGCGATAAAAAACAACTTTTTACCTTTTCGCCTTCCCGTTTCGCTCAACTTAGTATAAAAAAGCAGGCTTTAATGGATAACTTTCAAAGCCCGGAGCAACCTGTGAACATATCATCAGTTTCCCGTCTGGCGCTGGCAATGGCTTTTGGCGTGACGCTGACCGCCTGTAGCTCTACGCCGCCCGATCAAATTCCTTCCGATCAAACCGCGCCAGGAACCTCTTCGCGCCCGATTTTGTCGGCCAATGAAGCGAAAAACTTCGTTACTGCGCACTATTTTTCCGCGCTGACGCCAAACACCGCGCCGTGGAGCCCTTCTTCTATTTCTCTGCCTGCACAGCCTGACTTCGTCGTTGGCCCGGCAGGGACTCAGGGCGTCACCCATACCAGCATTCAAGCCGCTGTTGATGCAGCAATCATCAAACGTACTAACAAACGTCAGTACATCGCGATTATGCCAGGCGAATACCAGGGCACGGTATATATCCCGGCAGCAACAGGTAGCCTGACGCTGTACGGCATGGGCGAAAAACCGCTTGATGTGAAAATTGGCCAGGCCATTGACGGTGACATGAGCACCGCGGACTGGCGTCGTACGGTGAACCCAGCCGGTAAATACATGCCGGGTAAACCTGCGTGGTATATGTTTGATAATTGCCAGAACAAACGTGGCACAAATATTGGTGTGATGTGTTCTGCTGTCGTCTGGTCGCAAAATAACGGTCTGCAATTGCAGAATCTGACCATCGAAAACAACCTGGGTGACAGCGTTGATGCGGGTAACCACCCAGCCGTTGCACTGCGTACCGATGGCGATAAAGTGCAGATCAACAAGGTCAATATCCTGGGCCGCCAGAATACCTTCTTCGTGACCAATAGCGGCGTACAAAACCGTCTGGAAAACGATCGTCAGCCGCGTACGCTGGTTACCAACAGCTACATTGAAGGCGATGTGGATATCGTTTCCGGTCGCGGTGCCGTAGTGTTCGATAACACCGATTTCCGCGTAGTGAACTCCCGTACCCAGCAGGAAGCCTATGTGTTCGCACCGGCTACCCTGTCAAACATCTACTACGGTTTCCTGGCGATTAATAGTCGCTTCACGGCAAGTGGCGATGGCGTGGCGCAGTTAGGCCGCTCGCTGGATGTCGATTCCAACACTAACGGTCAGGTCGTGATTCGTGACAGCGTGATTAACGAAGGCTTTAACATGGCAAAACCATGGGCTGACAGCGTTATCGCAAAACGCCCGTTTGCCGGTAATACCGGTGCGGAAGATGACAAAGGTGAAATCCAGCGTAATCTGAACGACACCAACTTCAACCGTATGTGGGAATACAACAACCGCGGTATCGGTAGCAAAGTTGTTGCTGAACCTAAGCAGTAAACGTCATTCTCTGATGTAAACCCGGCAGATTCATGCTCTGCCGGGCAATGTGCCGGATACTCATCCGGCATTAGACGCAATATTAGTACGCGTTAACCACCACCCACATCGGGCCTTGTCCTACCGCGTAACGACCTTTCTCCGTCAACAGTCCTTGTTCGCCAGCAATCTCGTATACCGCGATATGGTGCGATTTTTGTCCGGCTGCAATCAGGTATTTACCTCTGTTATCGATATTAAAACCGCGTGGCTGAGTTTCGGTAGGTTGGAAACCTTCTTTGGTCAACACGCTGCCATCTTCAGAGACGCTAAAGACCGTAATCAGGCTGGCGGTGCGATCACAGGCATACAGATGGCGACCATCCGGTGTGATGTGAATATCTGCTGCCCAACGGGTATCCGCGAAATCAGCAGGCATCATATCCAGCGTCTGCACACACTCAATCTTGCCGTACGGATCTTTCAGCTCCCAGACATCAACAGAGCTATTCAGCTCGTTCACGCAGTAGGCATATTGCTTATTCGGATGGAACGCCATATGACGCGGGCCCGCGCCTTCAACGGTAGTCACTTCAGCCGGTTCCTGCGCAACCAGATGGCCATCATCGCTAACGTCAAACAGGCAGATACGATCCTGTTTCAACGCCGGAACCCAAAGGGTACGGTTATCCGGAGAGATGTTGGCTGAGTGGCAACCATCCAGACCTTCTACCACGTCAACCAGTTCCACCGGCAGGCCGTCTTCCAGACGCGTGACACTCACGCTACCCGCGTTATAAGAGCCAACGAACACGAAACGTCCCTGATGATCGGTAGAAATATGCGTCGGGCTACCCGGCAGCGCTGACTCTGCCGCGAAGGTCAGCGCTCCGTCATCAGGCGCAATACGATAAGCCAACACGCGAAACTCCGGGCGCACACCAACATAGAGGTAACGCTTATCCGGGCTGACGACCATCGGCTGTACCTGACCCGGTACATCAACCACCTGCGTCAGCGTCAGAGAACCATCGTGATTCAGGCTCCAGACGTGGATTTGC
Organism: Citrobacter portucalensis; assembly: GCF_002042885.1. GTDB lineage: Bacteria > Pseudomonadota > Gammaproteobacteria > Enterobacterales > Enterobacteriaceae > Citrobacter > Citrobacter portucalensis. The sequence continues at coordinate 160,403 of NZ_MVFY01000006.1, read as the reverse complement.
TGACTTTCAGGGCTGGCGGTATAAACGGTTTGCTTCATGAATACTCCTTTGCTTTTTGGCAGGTGGCTGCAATTGCCTGACACACGCCTAAGGTAGACGCTTTTAACGGTGAATGCTTAATTAAGGCTCAGAATTTTGTCCGGCTCCCGTCTCGGTGTACCATTCCAGCAGACAAAATTCTCAACCTTAATCTGGAAAAAACTATGACCGCACGCGTGATTGCCCTGGATTTAGACGGTACCCTGTTGACCCCGAAAAAAACCTTGCTGCCATCCTCCCTCGAAGCGCTCTCGCGCGCCAGAGAAGCAGGCTACCAACTTATCATTGTCACAGGTCGCCATCACGTTGCTATTCATCCTTTTTATCAGGCACTGGCGCTGGATACACCTGCAATTTGCTGTAACGGTACCTACTTGTATGATTATCAGGCAAAAAAGGTACTGGAATCCGATCCCCTCCCGGTAGACCAGGCATTACAGCTGATCGAAATGCTGGATGAACATCAGATCCACGGGCTGATGTATGTGGATGAGGCCATGCTGTATGAGCGCCCAACCGGGCATGTGGTGCGTACCGCTAACTGGGCGCAAACTCTGCCGCCGGAACAGCGCCCGACCTTCACCCAGGTTCCTTCGCTGGCGCAGGCCGCACATGACGTCAACGCCGTCTGGAAATTTGCCCTGACCGACGAAGATATTCCGAAACTGCAGCAGTTTGGCCAGTACGTTGAGCAACAGCTGGGACTGGAGTGTGAATGGTCCTGGCACGATCAGGTCGACATTGCCCGTAAAGGCAACAGCAAAGGACGACGCCTTACCCAGTGGATTGAAGCACAGGGCGGGTCAATGGAAAACGTGATTGCCTTTGGTGATAACTTTAACGATATCAGCATGCTGGAAGCCGCAGGTACCGGCGTGGCGATGGGCAACGCGGATGACGCGGTCAAAGCCCGCGCCAACATCGTGATTGGCGACAACACCACAGACAGCATCGCGAAATTTATCTACTCCCACCTGCTGTAATCAGGCGGTAATCGATACGCTCTTAATTTGCGCGTACAGCCACAGGCCAGGTTTGATACCCAGTTCATCCCTGGCCCACGGGCTGATCCTTGCCCACAGCGTCTTACCGCCCACCTCAAGCTGAACTTCCACCTGACCGTTATCGTCATAACATTGCGCGACTTTTGCCCGGAGAACGTTACGAATACTGGTCTGCTGGGGGGGTTGGAGCACCAGTGAAACATCAGAGGCCTGAATACGAATACGCAGCGCGGTTTGCAGCGGTTGCTCCAGCTTATTGACCCACAGATGCTGATCGCCGAGCGCCAGCGCGGTCATCGCATAGTGTGGATGATGTTCCAGCACGCTGACTTTCAGAATACTGCTTTGCTGTTCCTTAGGCAGCCAGGGGTGCATCACGCTGCTACCCCAGACATCTTCCAACGAACCGAACGCTTTGACCTGCCCATTCTCCAGCACCATCACTTTATCCGCCAGGTGCAAAATCTCATCAAGCGAGTGGCTGACGTACAGCATCGGAATATTAATTTCACGTGCAAGGCGTTGCAGGTAAGGCAGTAGTTCGCGTTTACGCGGTATATCCAGCGAGGCTAACGGCTCATCAAGCAGCAATAACTCAGGCGCGGTCAGCAGAGCCCGACCGATGGCGACACGCTGCTTTTCACCGCCAGAAAGACCGCCAGGCAGACGGTCAAGCAGCGGTTCAATGCCCAACAGCGACACCAGCTTATCAAACTGTCCGGCCATGCTTTTCGCCATTCCGTAACGCAGGTTGCCGCGCACTTTATAGTGCGGGAACAGGCGCGCATCCTGGAAAACATAGCCCACCCGGCGTTTTTCCGGCGTTAAACAGATACCGTTCTCGACGTCGTTTAAGACCCGACCGTTGAGCACGATACGTCCGGACTGCGGCTGCGTCAGGCCGCTGATGGCGTTAATCAGTGAGGTTTTGCCCGCACCGGAAACGCCAAAAATAGCGGTGATGCCGCTGGCTGGCAGCGTTTCGTTGAGCGTCAGGCAATGCGTCCCCAGCGTCTGGGAGAAATTGAGTTCCAGCATAATTATCGCCCCGTCCGCTCACGGCTAATACGCGCCAGCCATTCAGAAATCAGCAGCGAAATCAGCGCTAAAACAATAGAAATGATACACAACCTCGCCGCCGCGCTTTCGCCGCCGGGAGTCTGGATCAGGGTATACATCGCCGAAGGAATGGTGCGGGTTTCACCAGGAATGTTGGAAACAAAAGTAATGGTTGCGCCGAATTCCCCGAGGGAACGCGCGAACGCCAGCACCGTACCGACAATAATGCCGGGCAGCATCAGCGGTAGCGTAATGGTCATGAATACACGCCAGCGTCCGGCTCCCAGCGTGCGGGCCGCCTGCTCCAGCTTGACGTCGACACCTTCCAGCGCCAGACGAATTGCCCGTACCATCAGAGGAAAAGACATCACCGCCGCAGCCAGTACCGCACCGCGCCAGCTAAAGGCAAAGGTAATGCCAAACCAGTCGTACAACCATTCGCCAATGAATCCGCGCCGCCCCATGGCGACCAACAGCAGATAGCCCACCACGACCGGCGGCAGAACCAGCGGCAAATGCAGAACGCTGTCGAGCAGCGCTTTGCCCGGGAACTTGCATCGCACAAGCAGCCAGGCAAAGAAGATCCCAAACGGCAAACTAAACAACACAGCCAGGGAAGAAACTTTCAGGCTCAGGATGACGGCCTGCCATTCAGGATCGGTCAGTATCATTACTTGGTCGTAAATCCATAACGTTTAAAGATTTCAGCAGCCTGCGGTCCTTTCAGGTAATCATAGAACGCGCTAACCGTTGCGTTTTTGTGCCCATCAACAATCGCGATAGGGTATTCCACTTTTTTGTGCGAATCTTCCGGGAAAGTCGCAACAACTTTTACGCCCTTACTGGCGACAGCATCGGAACCATAGACGATCCCCAGCGGCGCTTCGTTACGCTCTACCAGCGCCAGCGCACCGCGCACGTCTTCAGCAGGAGCCAGTTTCGGGGCCAGGGTATCCCATGCACCCAATTTTTGCAGCGCTTCTTTGGCATAAATGCCCGCCGGAACATGTTCTGGATCGCCAACAGCCAGGCGTCCACCATTCAACAGACTGGTCCAGTTGGTTTTGCTGTCAATGGTGAAGTCTTTCTGCGCGCTGGCTTTCGGCGCAACCACCACCAGACTGTTACCCAACAACGTTTCACGCGATGCGGTATCAATCGACTTCTTGTCTACCGCGTAGTCCATCCATTTCTGATCGGCAGAAATAAACAGATCGGCCGGTGCGCCTGCTTCAATCTGACGCGCCAGCGTGGAAGAAGAAGCAAAAGAGGAGACAACATCAACGTTCTTCTCTTTTTTATATTGCGTTGCAATGTCCTGCATCGCGTTGGTCAGCGAAGCCGCTGCAAAAACGGTAATCTTTCCTTCATCCGCCAGCGCATGCCCGGCAACGGTAAGAGAAAGTGTTGCCCCTGCAAACAAGCGTAACCATGTACGTGCCATCTGTAACTCCTTTGCGTTTCGTTATGTAGGCGCAAATATAACGAGTAAACCAGGATTTTCCCAGTGGTTATTGATACCAATTAGAGGTTACACAAAGAAAATATCGGCAGGGAAAGCAAGATCTTGAGAAAACGAGTTGGCAGGCAAAAAATATAAACGCCCGACTGAGCGGGCGTTTGGGGAATCAATGATTCTGTCTGGACTGGTCTTTCTGACCGATAGAGGAGAAGATGTTGAACACTTCACCCAGTCCGTAAATCAGCCCCAGGATGACAGCCATCACCACAGGAACCATAATTACGGCGAATACCAGACTTTTCAATAACTCTAACATGGTCAACTCCAGATATAGTCCTTAGTTGTATTCTAACCACATAACACAGAAAAGCACTCCCCTTTTGTGCGGTTGGCTTTGCGCGCGCGCGGTTTTCCGTCACAATACCCCTTTTGCCAGGAGCTTGTGATGCAGGCCGAAATCCTTCTTACGCTGAAACTTCAGCAAAAACTGTTTGCCGATCCCCGTCGCATTTCTCTGCTTAAGCACATTGCGCTTTCCGGCTCCATCAGTCAGGGCGCGAAGGATGCAGGTATCAGCTATAAAAGCGCCTGGGATGCGATTAACGAAATGAATCAGCTCAGCGAGCAGACGCTGGTTGAGCGCGCCACTGGCGGCAAAGGCGGCGGCGGCGCGGTATTAACGCGCTACGGCCAACGCTTAATCCAGCTGTATGATTTATTAGCGCAAATCCAACAGAAAGCCTTCGATGTTTTGAGCGATGACGACGCACTGCCGCTCAATAGCCTGCTGGCGGCGATCTCTCGCTTTTCGCTGCAAACCAGCGCCCGTAACCAGTGGTTTGGCACCATTACCGCCCGCGACCACGATCAGGTTCAACAGCATGTCGACGTGCTGCTGGCGGATGGCGAAACGCGCCTGAAAGTGGCAATCACTGCACAAAGCGGCGAGCGTCTCGGGCTTGAGGAAGGCAAAGAAGTACTGATTTTGTTGAAAGCGCCGTGGGTAGGAATCACTCAGGACGACGCCATCGCTCAGGCCGCCGATAACCAGTTGCAGGGCACGATTAGCCATATCGAACGCGGAGCGGAGCAGTGTGAAGTATTGATGACCTTGCCAGACGGCCAGACGCTGTGCGCAACTTTGCCGATAGAGCAGACCCACACATTAACGGAAGGCGCTAACGTCACAGCATATTTTAATGCGGACAGGGTGATTATCGCCACACTGTGCTGAGTTAATTGACATCAGCCTGAAGAACACGTATCCCTGTTATTCATCGCTGCAAATAATGGGATACAAAATGTCATCGTTGCAAATTTCGCAAGGCACGTTTCGTCTTAGCGACACAAAAACGCTCCAGTTAGATGCGTTGACGTTAAACGCGGGTGATAGCTGGGCGTTTGTTGGCTCTAACGGCAGCGGGAAATCTGCGCTGGCCCGCGCGCTGGCGGGCGAGTTACCGCTTCTGAAAGGCGAACGTCACTGTCAGTTTACACGTATTACCCGACTCTCCTTTGAGCAGCTCCAAAAGCTGGTCAGCGACGAGTGGCAGCGAAACAACACCGATCTTCTTAGTCCCGGTGAAGACGACACCGGGCGCACTACCGCAGAAATCATTCAGGACGAAGTTCGCGACCCCGCCCGCTGCGCTGCGCTGGCGCAGCAGTTTGGCATTTCATCCCTACTTAACAGGCGTTTCAAATACCTTTCCACCGGTGAAACGCGCAAAACCCTGCTCTGCCAGGCATTAATGTCCACACCGGATTTGCTGATCCTTGATGAACCCTTTGACGGGCTGGACGTGGCGTCCCGTCGCCAGTTAGCAGAGTTGCTCGCTGAGTTGCACCAGGCCGGTTTAACGCTGGTACTGGTGCTTAATCGCTTTGATGAAATTCCTGAGTTCGTGCAGTTTGCCGGCGTACTTGCCGACTGCACGCTGACGGAAACCGGTGCAAAACCCGACCTTCTGCAACAGGCATTAATCGCTCAGCTTGCCCATAGCGAACGGCTGGAAGGCATCCAGTTACCCGAACCGGATGAGCCTTCGGTGCGCCACACGCTGTCAGATAACGAGCCGCGCATTGTGCTTAACGACGGCACCGTCTCGTATAACGATCGCCCTATCCTGCATCATCTGAGCTGGCGGGTAAATCCGGGGGAACACTGGCAAATCATCGGCCCCAACGGTGCGGGGAAATCAACCCTGCTCAGTTTAATCACCGGCGATCATCCCCAGGGATATAGCAACGACCTGACCCTGTTTGGCCGCCGCCGGGGCAGCGGTGAAACTATCTGGGATATCAAAAAACACATTGGCTATGTCAGCAGCAGCCTGCATCTGGATTACCGGGTAAGTACGACAGTTCGCAACGTTATTCTCTCCGGTTATTTCGATTCAATCGGCATTTATCAGGCCGTCTCCGACAGACAGCACAAGCTGGTACAACAGTGGCTGGATATTCTGGGCATCGATAAACGTACCGCGGATGCGCCATTTCATAGTCTTTCCTGGGGGCAGCAGCGGCTGGCATTGATTGTTCGTGCACTGGTGAAACATCCTACGTTGCTGATCCTCGATGAACCGTTGCAAGGATTAGATCCGCTCAACCGTCAACTGATCCGTCGGTTTGTGGATGTCCTGATCGGTGAAGGTGAAACTCAGCTTTTGTTTGTCTCTCATCACGCCGAAGATGCCCCGGCCTGCATTACCCATCGGCTAGAGTTTGTACCCGAGGGTGATATCTACGCCTATCGACAAACCTCTCTGCGTTAATTTTCATGCCAGGGCGTTTATCACGCCCTTTTTTCTGCTTTTTTTTCAGACAAGTGCTGAAATAACAACCTAACATAATGATTTATAATAAAGTAACTGGCAGCATCGAGTGAAAACACCGGAGTGTAAACGATTCCACTAATTTATTCCGTGTCACACTTTTCGCATCTTTGTTATGCTATGGTTATTGCATACCATAGGCTTAACGGAGCGAATTATGAGAGTATTGGTTACAGGTGGTAGCGGTTACATTGGAAGCCACACTTGCGTGCAGTTGCTGAAAAACGGTCACGAAGTGGTGATCCTGGATAATCTCTGCAACAGCAAGCGTAGCGTACTGCCCGTCATTGAGCGTTTAGGCGGCAAGCATCCGACCTTCGTGGAAGGAGACATCCGTAACGAAGCGCTGATAACCGAAATTCTGCACGATCATGCCATTGATACGGTCATCCATTTTGCCGGTTTAAAAGCCGTTGGAGAATCCGTTGCCAAGCCGCTGGAGTACTATGACAACAACGTCAACGGCACTCTGCGTCTGGTGAATGCAATGCGCGCTGCCAACGTGAAAAACTTCATTTTCAGCTCCTCCGCGACCGTCTATGGCGATCAGCCGCAAATTCCTTACGTTGAAAGCTTCCCCACCGGCACGCCGCAAAGTCCGTACGGCAAAAGCAAGCTGATGGTGGAACAGATCCTGACCGATCTGCAAAAAGCACAGCCCGACTGGAGCATTGCCCTGCTGCGCTACTTTAACCCGGTTGGCGCTCATCCATCGGGAGATATGGGGGAAGATCCGCAAGGTATTCCAAACAACCTGATGCCTTACATCGCGCAGGTTGCCGTTGGCCGTCGCGAATCTCTTGCCATATTTGGCAATGACTACCCTACTGAAGATGGCACCGGCGTACGCGACTACATCCACGTGATGGATCTCGCCGACGGCCATGTTGCTGCCATGGAAAAACTGGCGGGCAAACAGGGCGTACATATTTACAACCTCGGTGCAGGCATCGGCAGCAGCGTTCTGGACGTGGTCAACGCCTTCAGCAAAGCTTGCGGTAAACCGGTGAATTACCATTTCGCCCCGCGCCGTGATGGCGATCTTCCGGCCTACTGGGCTGACGCCAGCAAAGCCGATCGCGAGCTCAACTGGCGCGTGACCCGCACACTGGATGAAATGGCACAAGATACCTGGCACTGGCAGTCACGCCACCCGCAGGGATATTCGGATTAAGGACCAATCATGACGCAATTCAATCCTGTCGATCATCCACATCGCCGTTTTAACCCGCTCACCGGGCAGTGGATCCTCGTATCACCACATCGCGCCAAACGCCCGTGGCAAGGGGCACAGGAAACTCCGTCTAAGCAGGTACTGCCTGCACATGACCCGGACTGCTTCCTGTGCGCTGGCAATACGCGCGTTACCGGCGACAAAAACCCGGATTACACCGGGACCTATGTCTTTACCAATGACTTTGCGGCGCTGATGTCCGATACCCCGGACGCCCCGGACAGTCACGATCCGTTAATGCGATGCCAGAGCGCGCGCGGTACCAGCCGTGTAATTTGCTTCTCGCCCGATCACAGCAAAACGCTGCCGGAACTCAGCGTCCCTGCACTAACAGAAATTGTGAAAACGTGGCAGGAACAGACTGAAGACTTAGGCAAAACCTATCCCTGGGTGCAGGTATTTGAGAATAAAGGCGCAGCGATGGGATGCTCGAACCCGCATCCACACGGACAAATTTGGGCCAACAGCTTTTTGCCTAACGAAGCCGAACGTGAAGATCGCCTGCAGAAAGCGTACTTCGCCGAACAAGGCGCACCGATGCTCGTTGATTACGTCCAGCGTGAGCTGGCGGACGGCAGCCGTACGGTCGTTGAAACCGAGCACTGGCTGGCAGTTGTCCCTTACTGGGCCGCGTGGCCGTTCGAAACGCTGCTGCTGCCGAAAGCGCACGTGTTGCGAATTACCGATTTGACCTACGAACAGCGTGCTGACCTGGCGCTGGCGTTGAAAAAACTGACCAGTCGTTATGACAACCTGTTCCAGTGCTCATTCCCCTATTCTATGGGCTGGCACGGCGCACCGTTTAACGGTGAAGAAAACCAACACTGGCAGTTGCACGCACACTTTTACCCGCCGCTGCTGCGTTCCGCGACCGTGCGTAAATTTATGGTCGGATATGAAATGCTGGCAGAAACCCAGCGCGACCTGACGGCAGAACAAGCGGCTGAACGACTGCGTGCGGTCAGCGACATCCATTTTCGCGAATCCGGAGTTTAAATAATGAGTCTGAAAGAAAAAACACAATCTCTGTTTGCTGAAACATTTGGCTACCCTGCCACCCATACTATTCAGGCACCGGGTCGTGTGAACCTGATCGGTGAACATACCGATTATAACGACGGCTTCGTTCTGCCCTGCGCTATCGACTATCAAACCGTTATCAGCTGTGCGGCACGCGACGATCGAAAAGTCCGTGTGATCGCCGCTGATTACGACAATCAGGTTGATGAGTTCTCGCTTGATGCGCCAATTATCGCTCATGACAGCCAGCAGTGGTCAAACTACGTGCGTGGCGTAGTGAAACATCTGCAAAAGCGCAATAACGCCTTTGGCGGCGCGGATCTGGTGATCAGCGGTAACGTCCCGCAGGGTGCGGGCTTAAGCTCTTCTGCCTCACTGGAAGTCGCTGTGGGTACGGTATTCCAGCAGCTCTATCATCTGCCGCTCGACGGCGCGCAGATTGCCCTGAATGGCCAGGAAGCTGAAAACCAGTTTGTCGGCTGTAACTGCGGCATTATGGATCAACTGATCTCGGCACTTGGTAAGAAAGATCATGCGCTACTGATCGACTGCCGAACGCTGGGCACCAAAGCCGTTTCCATGCCTGAGGGCGTAGCGGTGGTGATCATCAACAGTAACTTTAAACGCACATTGGTCGGTAGCGAATACAATACCCGTCGCGAACAGTGTGAAACCGGCGCGCGTTTCTTCCAGCAGCCAGCGCTGCGTGATGTCAGCCTTGAAGCGTTTAACGCCGTCGCCCACGAACTGGATCCGATTGTCGCCAAACGCGTTCGCCACGTGATCACGGAAAATGCGCGTACCGTTGAAGCCGCACAGGCGCTGGAAAAAGGCGACCTGCTGCGCATGGGCCAGCTGATGGCGGAATCTCACGCCTCAATGCGCGATGACTTTGAAATTACCGTGCCGCAAATTGATACGCTGGTAGAGATTGTCAAAGCGACCATCGGCGATAAAGGCGGTGTACGTATGACCGGCGGCGGCTTCGGCGGCTGCATCGTGGCGCTGATCCCACAAGATTTGGTACCTGCCGTTCAGCAGGCTGTCGCCGAGCAGTACGAAGCAAAAACCGGTATCAAAGAAACATTCTACGTCTGCAAACCTTCTCAAGGAGCCGGACAATGTTAAACGAAATCCCTGTGCAGGCTCCGGACGGTCAGCCGTTTCGCCTGCTCACCCTGCGCAATGACGCAGGGATGGTGGTCACGCTCATGGACTGGGGCGCAACCCTGCTCTCTGCGCGTATTCCGCTTAGCGATGGTAGCGTGCGCGAAGCCATACTCGGGTGCGCCAGCCCGGAACAATACCCGGAACAGGCTGCATTTTTGGGGGCCTCGATTGGTCGCTACGCTAACCGTATCGCCAACAGTCGTTATACCTTTGCCGGCGAAACCGTCGAATTAATACCAAGTCAGGGCGACAACCAACTGCACGGCGGGCCGGATGGTTTCGACAAATGCCGCTGGCAGATAGTCAATCAGAATGACCGTCAGGTACTGTTCGCTTTAACGTCTGACGATGGCGACCAGGGTTTCCCTGGTAATCTTTGCGCTACCGCGCAGTATCGCCTGACTGACGATAATCGTATTTCGATAACCTACCGCGCCACGGTCGATAAGCCCTGCCCGGTGAATCTGACGAATCACGTTTATTTTAACCTCGACGGTGACAAAACGGATGTGCGCCAGCATAAGCTGCAAATTATGGCGGACGAGTACTTGCCGGTTAATGAAATGGGCATTCCGCATGACGGGCTGAAATCCGTCGCTGGTAGCACTTTCGATTTCCGCTCGGCTAAAATCATTAGCAGTGAATTTCTTGCCGATGACGATCAGCGCAAGGTAAAAGGTTACGATCACGCCTTCCTGCTTCAGGCACAGGGCAATGCGCGTACGCCGGTCGCCCGACTGTGGTCCCAGGATGAAAAACTGCAGATGGTGGTATACACCTCCGCCCCGGCATTGCAGTTTTACTCCGGCAACTTCCTCGGCGGTACACCATCTCGTGGGCCTGATGCCTACGAAGACTGGCAAGGTCTGGCGCTGGAAAGTGAGTTTCTCCCGGACAGCCCAAACCATCCAGAGTGGCAGCAGCCGGACTGCTTCTTACGCCCGGGCGAAGAGTATGCCAGCGTGACGGAATATCAGTTTATTCCAGTCTGATCCTTTCCCCTCACAGGCCCGATGACGTAACGTAGCGGGCCTGTTATTTGTTTATCACAGTAGAACCGCTCAAATCCCCACCACTCAAAGACAAAATCGCAACCTTGAATTCACAAGAACCTTACACTGTGGCGCTATTTTCGCTATGGTTATGCGTAAGCATTGCCGCTGACGCTTTACGGCAATATAATGAGAATTATTATCATTCAATATGATTTATAGGAGTGAGTGTATGGCTGTAACTAAGCTGGTTCTGGTACGTCACGGTGAAAGTCAGTGGAACAACGAAAACCGTTTTACCGGTTGGTATGACGTTGATCTGTCAGAGAAAGGCGTGGGCGAAGCAAAAGCGGCAGGTAAACTGCTGAAAGAAGAAGGCTACAGCTTCGATTTTGCTTATACCTCTGTGCTGAAACGTGCCATCCACACCCTGTGGAACGTACTGGACGAACTGGATCAGGCCTGGCTGCCGGTTGAAAAATCCTGGAAACTGAACGAACGTCATTACGGCGCGCTGCAGGGTCTGAACAAAGCTGAAACCGCTGAAAAATACGGTGACGAGCAGGTTAAGCAATGGCGTCGCGGCTTTGCGGTAACGCCACCGGAACTGACCAAAGATGACGAGCGTTATCCGGGTCACGATCCGCGTTATGCGAAGTTGACCGACAAAGAGTTACCGGTTACCGAAAGCCTGGCGCTGACCATCGATCGCGTTATCCCCTACTGGAACGAAACCATTCTGCCGCGCATGAAAAGCGGTGAGCGCGTAATTATCGCCGCTCACGGTAACTCTCTGCGTGCGCTGGTTAAATATCTGGATAACATGGGCGAAGATGAGATCCTTGAACTGAACATCCCGACCGGCGTACCGCTGGTATATGAGTTCGACGAAAACTTCAAACCAATCAAACACTACTATCTGGGTAATGCTGACGAGATCGCAGCAAAAGCGGCAGCCGTTGCGAACCAGGGTAAAGCGAAGTAATTTTCATCCCGGATCAAACGAGAAAAGCGTGGAATGCTCCACGCTTTTTTATTGCCGGATGACGGCGTTGCCTTATCCGGCCTACCGAGCGTAGCCCGGATGAATTTTTTAACCGCGGCGCGCTTTTACAGCATCCGCCAGCTGGCGCAATACTGCATCGGTATCTTCCCAGCCAATGCAGGCGTCGGTGATGCTCTTACCGTAGGTCAGCGGCTCACCGCTATCCGGGTTCTGATTACCTTCTACCAGATGGCTTTCGATCATCACACCAATAATTGCTTTTTCGCCCCCAGCAACTTGTCCGCAAACATCTTTCGCGACATCCATCTGCTTTTTGAACTGCTTGCTGGAGTTGGCATGGCTAAAGTCGATCATCACCTGCGCTGAAAGCCCTGCTTTGATCAGACCTTCTTTCACATCGGCAACGTGCTGAGCGCTGTAGTTCGGCTCTTTGCCGCCGCGCAAAATAATATGGCAATCGCCATTACCACTGGTATTTACGATCGCCGAATGACCCCATTTGGTCACAGACAGGAAGCAGTGCGGCGCTCCTGCGGCGTTAATCGCATCAATCGCTACTTTTATCGTGCCATCAGTACCGTTTTTAAAGCCAACCGGGCAGGACAGACCAGACGCCAATTCGCGGTGCACCTGAGATTCTGTGGTACGTGCCCCAATCGCGCCCCAGCTCATCAGGTCGGCGAGGTATTGCGGCGTAATCATATCGAGGAATTCACCCGCAGCAGGCAATCCGCTGTCATTGATATCCAGCAGCAGTTTACGCGCAATGCGCAGCCCATCGTTGATCTGGAAGCTGTTGTCCATGTGCGGATCGTTGATAAGCCCTTTCCAGCCAACGGTAGTTCGCGGTTTTTCAAAATAGACGCGCATAACGATTTCAAGCTCGTCTTTTAACTCTTCACGCAGTGCCAGTAGGCGAGCGGCATACTCTTTGGCAGCTGCCGGATCATGAATAGAGCAAGGCCCAATCACTACCAGCAGGCGATCGTCACTCCCTTTCAGGATTTTATGAATCGCCTTACGGGCATGAGCCACCGTGTTTGCGGCATTTTCAGTAGCGGGGAATTTTTCCAACAATGCGACTGGCGGTAATAACTCGTTGATCTCTTTAATGCGTAAATCGTCGTTCTGATAATTCATGATTATTCCAGCGTTGCCATACTTATATAAATGAATGCAATCCCTCCAATCTATATCTTCAGTCATAAAGTGTAAACGGGGTTTTACACTTTGGACGGATTAATCCTGGAATTGGCCAAAAAAACGCAATAAAGTAGCGAAAAACGAGATCCAACCTACAATTTATAACTGTAACAGCTTTAATTTTCATAAATTTCAAGATTCTATGCTGGGTTTAATTTCTCTGGCAAAACTATTAACCACATATTGATGATGTAACTGGCACATGCACTGTTGGAAGACGTTATCCGACATATCGACCATAACAGGAGCATATTATGCATATGACAAAGCTGGCTTCACTCTTTCTTACCGCTACACTCAGCCTCGCCAGCGGCGCGGCGCTGGCAGCTGAAACCAATACGCAGTCCAATAACGGCCAGGCAAATTCCTCGGCGGATGCCGGTCAGGTCGCCCCAGACGCACGCGAAAACGTGGCACCAAATAATGTCGACAACAGTAACGTGAATTCGGGTGGCACAATGCTGCACCCGAACGGTTCATCAATGAACCATGAAGAGATGACCAAAGACGAGATGCACAAAAACACCATGTGTAAGGACGGTCGCTGCCCTGATGTGAATAAGAAGGTTGAGACCGGAAACGGCATTAACAATGATGCTGAGACAAAAACTGATGGCACTACGCAGTAACGCTGAAAATAAAGCTAATAATGGGAGAGCAATAGCTCTCCTTTTTAATTTTATCATCCCAAAAACGGTATGATGGCATACAGTAAAGATGAGAATAACAAAGGGATGGCATAATGGCGCACTCGCATACTCATACTTCTTCTGAGCAACCCAAGGACAATAATGCCCGCCGCTTGATGTTTGCATTCTGCATTACAGCCGGATTTATGTTGGTTGAAGTGGTGGGTGGCATACTTTCAGGTTCACTGGCCTTGTTGGCCGATGCCGGGCATATGCTCACTGATGCCGCAGCGCTCCTTTTTGCGCTGTTGGCCGTCCGGTTTTCCCATCGCCCGCCCACAATACGACACACCTTCGGCTGGCTGAGGCTCACGACACTGGCCGCGTTTGTTAACGCCATCGCATTGGTCGTGATCACCATTTTAATCGTCTGGGAAGCCATTGAGCGCTTCCATACGCCCCGCCCCGTGGCTGGCGGCATGATGATGGTTATAGCTGTCGCGGGTTTACTGGCTAACGTGCTGGCTTTTTGGGTTCTACACCGCGGCAGTGAGGAGAAAAACCTGAACGTCCGCGCCGCGGCACTACATGTGATGGGCGATTTACTCGGCTCGGTCGGGGCGATCATCGCTGCGCTGATTATTATCTGGACGGGCTGGACGCCTGCGGACCCGATTCTCTCGATTCTGGTTTCCGTGCTGGTACTGCGTAGCGCCTGGCGACTGTTAAAGGATAGCGTTAATGAATTACTGGAAGGCGCCCCGCTGACGCTGGATATCGCCGCACTGCAGCGCCATCTCAGCCGGGATATCCCCGAAGTCCGCAATGTGCACCATGTCCATGTCTGGATGGTGGGTGAAAAACCGGTAATGACGCTGCATGTGCAGGTGGTCCCGCCGCACGATCACGACGCGCTGCTGGAGCGTATTCAGCATTTCCTTATCCATCACTACCAGATTGAACACGCCACGATCCAGATGGAGTATCAGCCGTGTAATGGGCCGGACTGCCACCTGTATCAGGGGGTATCCGGCCATTCACACCATCACCATTAATGGGACAGCGCGTGGGAACCCCGCTCGCGCGCGCTGTTAATCCACATCCTGCTACCGTTCAGGGCGATAACCGTCAGGATCATATACTCCAGCGACATGGCATATACGCCTTGCAGGGCGAAAATCACTACGCTTATTACGTTAATGATCACCCACAGCAGCCAGTTTTCAACGTACTTACGCGTCATCAGGATCATCGCCGCAATCGACAACACCATCATGCAGGAGTCCCAGAACGGGAATGCATCGGGTTGCAACTCAGGCACAACAACCTGCAATCCTAATGCCTGCATAATGTTCACCGCAATGCGGGTCAGGAACGCAAAGACCGGATCGATATAGACCGACATCAGGCCGATCGCCACCACGCAAGCCGCCAGCCAGCCGATCGCTTTTGGTAACGGCAGCCAGCGAATTTTCAGTTCCGCTTCATGCTGGTTGGTTTGCCTGGACCAGGCATACCAGCCGTAGATGTTGGCGGCAAAGAAGAAAACTTGCAGCAACAGGCTTGCATAGAGCTGGATCTGAAAGAAGATAATCGCAAACAGCGTGACGTTTATCAGGCCGAAGAAGTAATTGCTGATTTTCTCAAGGCTCGCCAGGCCAATACACAGCAACCCAGCGATCGTACCCACAGCTTCGATCCACGACAGATCGTAACCGCCAGCGCCAATCGGAATATGTACCAGAATGTTCTGCGTGCTAAAAAAGTCCATCTTTTCCCCCAGAGCAAAAAAATTAATTAAGCTCGAAGTGTAGCCGCAAATTCCAACATGCGGTTTAACGGCAACAACGCCCCTTCTCGCAGCGCAGCATCAACATGTATCTCATGAGCCGCTCCGCCTTGTTCCAGGCCCTCAGCAATCGCCTTGAGGCCGTTCATCGCCATCCACGGACAATGCGCACAGCTGCGACAGGTTGCCCCCTCACCAGCCGTCGGCGCTTCAAGCAATTCTTTATCCGGAACGGCCTGCTGCATTTTGTAAAATATGCCCCGGTCAGTCGCCACAATCAGCTGTTGATGCGGTAACGATTTAGCGGCGTTGATTAACTGGCTGGTTGAGCCAACCGCATCGGCCATATCAACGATAGACTGAGGGGACTCCGGGTGCACCAACACCGCGGCATCAGGGTAAAGCCCTTTCATGCGTGTTAAAGCCTGAGTTTTAAATTCGTCGTGGACGATACAGGCCCCCTGCCAACAAAGAACGTCTGCACCGGTCTGTTTTTGGACGTAGTTGCCCAGATGTCTGTCCGGAGCCCAGATGATTTTTTCACCCAAACTATCAAGATGCTCAATAAGTTCTACCGCGATACTGGATGTGACGACCCAGTCCGCACGTGCTTTAACGGCGGCTGAGGTATTGGCGTAAACCACCACGGTACGATCCGGGTGCGCATCGCAAAACGCGCTGAACGCATCAATCGGACAGCCCAGATCTAATGAGCATTCCGCCTGTAGGGTCGGCATCAGGATGGTCTTTTCCGGGCTGAGGATTTTGGCGGTTTCCCCCATAAACCTCACGCCTGCAACTAACAGCGTAGAGGCAGAATGTTTTGAGCCGAAACGCGCCATCTCCAGAGAATCAGAAATACAACCACCGGTCTCTTCGGCCAACTGCTGAATTTCAGGATCGGTGTAATAGTGCGCGACCATAACGGCATCACGCTCTTTCAGCAGGCGCTTGATTTTTTCACGATAAAATTGCTTTTCATCCACACTCAGCGGGGCTGGCTTCGGCGGAAACGGATAAATTGCTGCTTCTGGATCAAACATCACGCTCATCTTGCTTTCTCGTTTTACTGGCTTAACGAAATAACCGATTAAAAGCGTGACGCACGCCGTATTCGGTTAGATTTGTTTTATATGCTAAACAAGATAGCGGATTGGCGTAAGAAAGTCACAATAATTGCGTGTGATGAATGCCGGAAGGCGACTGACGTCTTATCCGGCCTACGTGAATAGTGTCGTCTGTAGGACTGATAAGCGAAGCGCATCAGGCAAGCAGATTCGAATCTTATAAATCGCAGATAGCAAAAAGGCGCCTTTAGGGCGCCTTTTTACACTGGTGGGGCGTGCAGGATGACTCGACTTCGTCTCGCCCTTACGGGCCGTTGCTAAAGCAACGTTATCCTTCACTTTCAACATCTGAGTGCGATGTTAAATTTGGTGGGGCGTGCAGGATTCGAACCTGCGACCAATTGATTAAAAGTCAACTGCTCTACCAACTGAGCTAACGCCCCCTTATGGGGTTTACTTCTTTATACTTTCAGTATGGTGGGTCGTGCAGGATTCGAACCTGCGACCAATTGATTAAAAGTCAACTGCTCTACCAACTGAGCTAACGACCCGCTCGGGTATAACCTGAAAATTTTTACTCGGTGCCACCAATAAATTGGTGGGGCGTGCAGGATTCGAACCTGCGACCAATTGATTAAAAGTCAACTGCTCTACCAACTGAGCTAACGCCCCGAGTGGTGGGTGATGACGGGATCGAACCGCCGACCCCCTCCTTGTAAGGGAGGTGCTCTCCCAGCTGAGCTAATCACCCGATACTGCGCTGGATACTACTTACTAACTAAGTTAGTGGTGGGTCGTGCAGGATTCGAACCTGCGACCAATTGATTAAAAGTCAACTGCTCTACCAACTGAGCTAACGACCCACTTTTTTTGCCGCTTTCGGGCTGTTTGATATCCCTTGGCAACGGCGGCATATATTACTGATTTCAGATTTTAGCGCAACAAAAATTTCGATGTAAATAACTCAACTGCTTAGGAATCACACGACGCGACCAGAATTAACACGATTTCTGGTCGCATGGTGTTCATTACATCGCGCCAAGGCGTTTTTGCGCTTGTTTCGCGCCATCAGTGCCAGGGTATTTAGTGATAACCTGCTGATAAACGGCTTTCGCTTTCTCTTTATCACCTTTGTCCTGCATGATGACGCCGACTTTATACATCGCGTCTGCAGCCTTTGGTGATTTCGGGAAGTTTTTGACTACTGAAGCAAAATAGAACGCTGCATCATCTTTTTTCCCCTTGTTGTAATTCAACTGACCCAGCCAATAATTCGCATTTGGCAGGTAAGTTGAGTCTGGGTACTTTTTAATGAAGTTCTGAAATGCTTCAATCGCGTCATCCTGGCGGGATTTATCCTGCACCAGAGCAATGGCCGCATTGTAATCGGTATTCGCATCGCCAGTTTGTACCGGAGCACCTGACGCTGCCGCTGCACCCGCATCAGGTGCAGGGGTTGCTGCTGCCCCACTCTGATCGCCGCCCGCAGATTGCGCCGCAGGTGCACTACCGCTACCAAGATTATTCATCTGCAGCAATATCTGCTTCTGGCGTTCAACAACCTGATTCAGTTGATACTGATTTTCCTGAATTTGACCGCGCAGGGAATCAATATCGGACTGATTATCGGAGAGTTGTTGCTGGAGTTGGGTTAAAAGCTGACTGTGAGCGTTAGAAATACGCTCGAGTTGAGTGACACGGTCTTCGACCGAGCCAGAGCCGACACTACTGATTGGCGCCTGTGCAAAAGCGGCCCAGGGGGCCGCTATGCCAACCAGTAACGACAGACTCAACAGATGATGTCTGAAGTTACTGCTCATGCAATTCTCTTAGTAAACCAGTACGGCGCGACGGTTTTTGGCGTAAGCCGCTTCGTCATGACCCAGTACTGCAGGTTTTTCTTTACCGTAAGAAACGATGGAGATCTGGTCAGCAGAAACGCCTTTACCCTGCAGGTACATCTTAACGGCGTTCGCACGACGCTCACCCAGGGAGATGTTGTACTCAGGAGTACCACGTTCGTCCGCATGACCTTCTACGGTGACTTTGTAAGACGGGTTGCTACGCAGGAAGTTAGCGTGAGCATCCAGCATTGCAGCGAAGTCAGAACGGATATCGTACTTGTCCAGATCGAAGTAAACGATGTTGTTCTGCTGCAGCTGTTGCATCTGAAGACGCGCTTGCTCTTCAGAAGACATGTTGCCGCTGCCGTTTGCATCCATACCAGTGCCGGCACCCAGCATGCCTTCGCTGCCGTCATTGCTGGCGTTCTTGTTAGAAGAACACGCTGCAATAGCCATAACAGGCAGAGCAATCATCAGCCCTTTCAGCACTTTGTTCAGTTGCATTTCAATGATTCCTTTATTAATCAATTATTTATTATCACAGATACGGCGACCAGGCAGGGAATTTAACCTGTCCATCAGTTGCCGGAAGACGCGCTTTGAAACGCCCATCTGTAGAAACCAAATTCAGCACGGATCCCATCCCCTGAGAAGAGCTGTAGATTACCATAGTGCCGTTAGGTGCCAGACTTGGCGTTTCGTCCAGGAACGTTGACGACAGAACTTGTACGCCACCCGCTACCAGATCTTGTTTGGCAATGTGTTGCTGACCGTTGGCCGAGCTTACCATTACCATAAATTTACCGTCGCTGCTCACATCCGCATCCTGGTTTTGCGAACCTTCCCAGGTAATGCGCTGCGGAGCACCGCCGTTGACGTTAACTTTATATACCTGCGGACGACCGGCCTGGTCAGACGTAAAGGCCAGGTTTTGGCTGTCCGGGAACCAGGTAGGTTCCGTGTTGTTGCTACGACCATCCGTCACCTGACGGATCTGACCGGAACCAATGTCCATGACATACAGGTTCAGGCTACCGGTTTTAGACAGGGCAAACGCCAGTTTGCTGCCATCCGGAGAAAACGCAGGCGCACCGTTGTGACGTGGGAACGAGGCTACCTGACGAACCGCGCCGTTAGACAGTGTCTGAATAACCAGTGCAGAACGACCGCTTTCAAAGGTAACGTACGCCAGTTTTGAACCGTCCGGGGACCACGCCGGAGACATCAGCGGCTGCGGAGAACGGTGTACCACGAACTGGTTGTAACCATCGTAGTCGGACACACGTAATTCGTACGGGAACTGACCACCGTTGGTCTGAACAACATAAGCGATACGGGTACGGAATGCACCTTTAATGCCGGTCAGTTTTTCAAACACTTCGTCACTTGCAGTATGGCCCGCGTAACGCAGCCACTGCTTGTTCACTTTATAGGTGTTCTGTGCCAGTACGGTACCCGGTGCGCCACCGGTGTCAACCAGCTGATAGGCAACGCTGTAAGAACCATCCGGGTTCGGCGTAACCTGGCCGACGACTACGGCATCAATGCCCAGCGCAGACCAAGCGGCAGGTTGAACTTCCTGCGCGGTACCGGGCTGCTGAGGCAGACGAGAACGGTCTAACGGGTTAAATTTACCGCTGTTACGCAGGTCAGCACCTACGATACCACCGATATCTTCAGGTGCAGCACCCGGTCCTGCCCACTGGAAGGGGACAACACCAATCGGGCGCGCCGAGTCCACCCCCTGGGTGATCTCGATACGTACTTCTGCGTGCAGCACCGCTGCCCACAGCATCAGAAAACCAAATGCTACTCGTAATGCCTGCTTCATCATATCTCCCTTATCTGGACGGAAAGCCCACGATAATTTAGCAGAATGTTAACAAACTCAAATACACAAAACTACCAGAACTCTGTCTCAACCTTAGACCGTTTTCTTCCGAAAATTCGGGAAAACCCAGCTTACGGTTTAAAGTCCAGAGGTGCGTTTTTAAATACTTCGTATACCGCCTGGCTTGGTGGTTTTGGAATCTTCGCCTGTCGGGCTGCGGCAAGCGCAGCCTGACAAAGTGCGGGATCTCCACCTTCAGACTGAATATCCAGCAACATACCATCAGAAGCCAGTTTTATCCGCAGCGTACAGGTTTTGCCTGCATAGGACGATGCGTCGTAGAACTTACTTTCAATAGCAGATTTAATCTGCCCTGCATAATTACTGATGTCCGCGCCCGATGCGCCATTATTTTTAGTATTACCACTCCCTGCCGGGGAAGCATTGTTTCCTTTCGCTCCACCGCCCGATTTCGGTGCATTCTTACCGGAGCTCAGGTCACCCAACAAGTCGTCAACGCCAGAGGCTGCAGCGGCTTTTTCGGCCGCAGCCTTTTTAGCAGCAGCTGCTTTATCTGCCGCAGCTTTCTTATCGGCAGCGGCTTTCTCAGCTGCAGCTTTTTTGTCTGCTGCTGCTTTTTCTGCAGCGGCTTTCTTATCAGCTGCCGCTTTTTCAGCAGCGGCAGCTTTCGCGGCAGCGGCTTTTTCTGCTTTCTCAGCAGCAGCTTTCTCGGCTGCTGCTTGCTTAGCGGCCTCAGCCTGTGCTTTCTTCGCAGCGTCCGCAGCTGCCTTAGCAGCTTGTGCTTCTGCAGCTTTCTTCGCATCAGCGGCGGCTTTAGCGGCTTCAGCCTCAGCTTTTTTCTGTGCGTCCGCAGCGGCTTTCTTCGCGGCATCTGCCGCTTGCTTAGCCTGAGCATCAGCTTTAGCCTTCGCGTCTGCAGCAGCCTTCGCCGCAGCCTCTTCAGCCTGTTTCTGTTGCTCTTGCGCTTTCGCTGCGGCGGCTTCAGCTTGCTTCTGCTGTTCCGCCTGTTCGCGCACTTTTTCCTGCGCGGCTAAACGTTCTTTTTCCAGCTGCTTCAGTCGCTCTTGCTCAGCTGCCTGCTTCTCGCGAAGTTCTTCAGCTTGCTGCTGCGCCTGCTTTTCACGCTGCTCTTCAGCACGTTTCGCACTTGCCTGCTGTTGCTGCTGCCTGTCGTACTGTTGCACAACGGCGCCTGGATCGACCATAACGGCGTCGATGGACGAACCGCCACCGCCGCCGGCTGAAGCATCAATGTGCTCATCGAACGAACTCCAGATCAGCGCTGCAAATAAAATGACATGCAGCACCGCTGAAATAATTATCGCCCTTTTGAGCTTGTCGTTTTGTTCGGTTGCCTTTGACACTCTCGGTTCCCAAAAAACTGTTCGCCTGTTACGTGCTATCTTTCAAGCCAGCAAAACGCAGTCATCAGATTGGCTGCGTCATCAAGCCAACCGATTTTACGCCTGCACTGTGTAACAAGTTCAGCGCTTTAATTATTTCATCATAAGGCACGTCTTTCGCACCACCGATTAAAAAGACCGTTTTCGGATTGGTCTGCAGGCGGCTTTTCGCTTCCGCAATAACCTGCTCCGGTGGTAGTTGATCCATACGATCTTTCTCAACCACCACGCTGTATTGCCCAATACCGGAAACTTCAATAATGACCGGGGGTTCGTCGTTACTGCTGACGGCTTGCGACTCGGTCGCATCCGGCAGGTCGACTTCCACACTCTGCGTAATGATCGGTGCGGTTGCCATAAAGATCAGCAACAGCACCAGCAGTACGTCGAGCAGCGGTACAATATTGATTTCGGACTTGAGTTCGCGACGACCTCGTCCACGCGTTCTGGCCATGGCTTACCCCTTGTTGCTCTCGCTAACGGTAAACGCCTGGCGGTGCAGAATCGCGGTGAACTCTTCCATAAAGTTGTCGTAATTCAGTTCCAGTTTGTTCACGCGCTGGTTCAGACGGTTGTAGGCCATAACCGCCGGGATTGCCGCAAACAGACCGATAGCCGTTGCAATCAACGCTTCTGCGATACCCGGTGCGACCATTTGCAACGTCGCCTGTTTTACCGCGCCAAGCGCGATAAATGCGTGCATGATCCCCCAAACGGTACCGAACAGACCGATATACGGGCTGATGGAGCCAACGGTTCCGAGGAATGGAATATGCGTTTCCAGCGTTTCCAGCTCACGGTTCATCGAGATACGCATCGCACGGGAAGCCCCCTCAACGACCGCTTCCGGCGCGTGGCTATTTGCCCGATGCAAACGCGCAAATTCTTTGAATCCGCTGTAGAAAATTTGCTCCGAGCCCGCCAAATTATCACGACGCCCCTGGCTTTCCTGGTACAGGCGCGACAATTCAATGCCGGACCAGAACTTGTCTTCAAATGCTTCGGCTTCACGTGAAGCAGCATTAAGAATACGGGTCCGTTGGATGATGATGGCCCAGGATGCGATTGAGAAACCAATCAAAATCAACATGATAAGTTTAACCAGAAGGCTTGCCTTCAGGAACAAATCAAGGATATTCATGTCAGTCACTGCTTAAACTCCGCGACAATAGACTTGGGAAGCGCACGAGGCTTCATTTTGAGTGGATCAACGCAAACAATCAGAACTTCGGCTTCATTCAGCACGGTGTTCTCTGCGTTGACAATGCGTTGCGTGAAAACCAATGAGGTGCCACGCATTGACGTAATTTCGGTTTGAACTTCGAGCATATCGTCGAGCCGGGCAGGCGCAAAATACTCGAGGGTCATCTTGCGCACCACAAAGGCGACACGTTCGGCCAACAGGACCTGCTGACTGAAGTGATGATGACGAAGCATTTCTGTGCGTGCTCTTTCATAAAAAGCGACGTAACTGGCGTGGTAAACCACCCCACCGGCATCGGTATCTTCATAATAGACACGAACCGGCCATCGAAACATATACTTATTCATTCCTACTGCCTCTTTGTTGGCTTCGCCCACTCGCACCAGTTACTTACCTTTGTAAGCGTCTGGTGATTCGCGTTCTTGCCGCCGCGATGCATCAAGAATGTCGTTGTATATCGCGCTGTCTTCACTGTACATCCCGGTAATGCAACAAAAGGTTAGTGCTTTCAAACTTCGCTACTATACGCGCGGGAATGGTGCTTTGGAATGGGGGAAAGTAAACGGAGAGTAAAAAATTATGGGCTTATGCAAGCCCATAAATATTTAAGGATGTTTCTTATTCAAAAGAAGAAGAAAATCAGACCAACAACGAGGACAATATCCGCGATCAGCGGGCAGAAGATGCCCTGCCAATGTACGGCGCGAGGACGGAAGCCAACGCCGTGAATAATGCCTGCGCAGACCGCCCACATCAGCAGGAAACCATGCCAGATTTCAAGCTCGCTGGTTTTGGCCGCGAAACGAGACGGATCCCAGAATATGCAGCCAGCCAACACGATTGCCAGCACAAATGAAAGCGCCCGCAAGGGGCGCTTGTCCATCGCGTTGTATACCATCGCGATAATGTTGGTCATTAGCTATCTTCTTGCCCGGCTTTGCCTGATTCAACGTGCTCAAGCGCCAGCGCTGTGATTATCCCAAATGCACAGGCAAGAAGCGTTCCCAAAATCCATGCGAAATACCACATTTTAAGCTCCTTACTTAGTACAGAGAGTGGGTGTTGCTTTCAATATCTTCTTTAGTGATGCGACCGAACATCTTCCAGTAACACCAGCTGGTGTACAGCAGAATGATCGGTACAAACACCGCCGCGACCCAGGTCATCAGATTCAATGTACGCTGGCTGGAGGTGGCATCCCACATGGTCAAACTTGCGTTCATCATGGTGCTGGATGGCATCACAAACGGGAACATTGCGATACCGGCAGTCAGGATGATGCAGGCTAACGTCAGTGAGGAGAAGACGAACGCCCATGCCCCTTTCTCCATACGAGAAGTCAGGATGGTTAACAGCGGCAGAACCACGCCCAGTGCAGGAACCAGCCACAGGATAGGTGCATTGTTAAAGTTCACCATCCATGCGCCAGCCACACGAGCCACTTCTTTGGTCAGCGGGTTAGAGGCGGCATGATGATCCAGTGCAGAGGTCACAACATAACCGTCAATACCGTAAATTACCCACACACCGGCCAGCGCGAAGCAGACCAGAGTCACCAGCGCCGCAACCTGTGAAGTTGCACGAGCACGCAGATGCAGTTCACCTACCGTACGCATCTGCAGATAGGTCGCACCCTGGGTGATGATCATCCCAACGCTCACGACACCTGCCAGCAGACCAAACGGATTCAGCAACTGGAAGAAGTTACCGGTGTAGTACAAACGCATGTAGTCATCTACGTGGAACGGAACCCCTTGCAGCAGGTTACCGAACGCCACGCCAATCACCAGCGGTGGCACGAAGCTACCAATGAAGATGCCCCAGTCCCACATGTTGCGCCAGCGCATATCTTCAATCTTAGAGCGGTAGTCAAAACCGACCGGACGGAAGAACAAGGACGCCAGAACCAGAATCATCGCCACATAGAAACCGGAGAACGCAGCGGCATAGACCATCGGCCAGGCAGCGAACAGTGCGCCACCCGCGGTGATGAGCCAAACCTGGTTACCGTCCCAGTGCGGGGCAATGGAGTTAATCATAATTCGACGCTCGGTATCATTACGACCGAGGAAACGGGTGAGCATGCCCACCCCCATGTCGAAGCCATCAGTGACCGCAAAACCAATCAGCAGAATGCCAACCAGCAGCCACCAGATAAAACGCAATACTTCATAATCGATCATTTGACGACTCCTGTCTTAGCGTGCCGGCTGAGAAGTCACAGTGGACTGCTCGTAGTGATAACGACCGGTTTTCAGGCTACTCGGCCCAAGGCGTGCGAACTTGAACATCAGATACAGTTCAGCCACCAGGAACAGGGTATACAGGCCGCAAATCAACAGCATCGAGAAGATGAGGTCGCCAGCAGTCAGCGAAGAGTTCGCTACGGCTGTTGGTAACACTTCACCAATCGCCCACGGTTGACGACCGTACTCTGCAACAAACCAACCGGATTCAATAGCAATCCACGGCAGAGGAATCGCATACAGCGCGGTGCGCAGCAGCCATTTTTTCTCACCGATACGGTTACGAAGCACAGTCCAGAAGGACACCGCGATAATTGCCAGCATCAGAATGCCGCATGCCACCATGATACGGAAAGCGAAGTACAGCGGCGCAACGCGAGGAATAGAATCTTTCGTTGCCTGCTGAATTTGCGCTTCGGTCGCGTCGGTAACTTTGTCCGTATAGCGTTTCAACAGCAGACCATAACCCAGGTCTTTCTTCATGCTGTTGAACTGGTCACGAACGGCCTGGTCGGTAGTACCAGCACGCAGTTCTTCCAGCAACTGATACGCTTTCATCCCGTTACGGATACGCTCTTCGTGTTGCACCATCAGATCTTTCAGACCAATGACTGGTGTATCAACAGAGCGGGTGGCAATGATGCCCAGCGCATAAGGAATTTGAATCGCAAAATGGTTTTCCTGCGCATCCTGGTCCGGAATACCGAACAGCGTGAAGGAAGCCGGTGCAGGCTGAGTTTCCCATTCTGCTTCAATCGCAGCGAGTTTGGTTTTCTGCACGTCGCCCATTTCGTAACCAGATTCATCACCCAGAACGATAACAGACAGAATAGCAGCCATACCAAAGCTGGCAGCGATAGCAAAAGAACGTTTAGCAAACGCGAAGTCACGACCGCGCAGCATATAGTAGGAGCTGATACCCAGAACGAACATCGCGCCACATACATAACCAGATGCCACAGTGTGAACAAATTTCACCTGTGCTACCGGGTTGAGCACCAGTTCAGAGAAGCTCAGCATCTCCATACGCATGGTTTCGAAGTTGAAATCCGCTGCGATTGGGTTCTGCATCCAGCCGTTCGCAACCAGAATCCACAACGCGGACAGGTTAGAACCCAGAGCCACCAGCCAGGTGACACACATATGCTGGACTTTACCCAAACGGTCCCAGCCGAAGAAGAACAGACCTACAAAGGTGGATTCGAGGAAGAAGGCCATCAAACCTTCGATCGCCAGCGGCGCACCGAAAATATCCCCTACATAGTGGGAGTAGTAAGACCAGTTAGTCCCGAACTGGAACTCCATGGTCAGACCGGTAGCCACACCCAGAGCGAAGTTGATACCAAACAACTTGCCCCAGAACTTGGTCATATCTTTATAAATCTGTTTGCCGGAAAGGACGTAGACCGTTTCCATGATGGCCAACAAGAACGCCATACCGAGCGTCAGTGGCACAAACAGGAAGTGGTACATCGCGGTCAAGGCAAACTGTAAGCGCGACAGTTCGACTATATCTAACATCATGACTCCTTGCTCATCGCATGAAGACTCCGAGAGTGAACCCCGTTAGAAAGGGTCACACGCATGCCCCAATACAAATTTATCTGCTTCCTTCCGCCGCTACCCTTTCCTCTCATTTGAAGAAAGGACAATGATGAAAGGTTACAAACATGTTAATAAAACACTCAAATTGATCCCGCAATTATATTACGCCGTAAAATCCTTACAATAAACAGGTTTTTATCGAGACAAATTTGCATTTTTCGATAGTGATCAATTTATAGCTAATTTACCACTTTCAGACCAATTTGATCTGAAGCAATTTACCCTCTTTTGATGCTGTTTTCCAAGTTTTAAACATTGATTTAAATCAATTTTCAAACTTAATGTTAATAGTGTTTAACACTCACGCTACTAGTAAACGTGATGTTAACAATATGTTTTTCAATGAGTAATTGCCGTTACTACAAATGATAGGATATTTATTTAAATGTACACGATCTTTTAACCAGCCCGGATGACTTAATTGATAGAAGATAAAGAATCACTAATGCTGGGTAGCTCACAGTTTTTTGTTTAGCAAGTCATGGATTTGTTATTTCATACAAATTATTCATTTAAATTTTACTTATAATTAACACCGAGATGTAACTATCTCAACTGGAAGCGAAAACGTTCCACAATGACCGATGCATTGCGTTTGTCGTTCTGCGAGAGAACGCTGACGTTTCGCTTAAGTCATCACTGAAAGTTATCATTAACACCCCCTCTTCTCTTATGTGGCAAAGATTAAATATGCCACAAACATTTCCTTATCATTTTTATCCTAAATTTAACAAAAATGAATTGTGACATATAAGATTAAAAAAGAAAAAACCGTTATGTCGTTCACAAGTTAATTAGTAATTGGGATTTTCGAAATTATTTAAAACACGTCATAAACGGCGCGCATAACAAAATAAGATTTCGATCACAAACATGGCAAGTCATTTATTACCCAATTCTCTAATAAATTAAACCCAGCTAAGAAAAGATAATCTATCACGTTGATTATGAAAGGATTTTATAGATGACAAATATAACAATCATTTTTCTCAGGATATTTTGAAAATAGATCAATTGCTTCCTTTTTCGCTTCCACAGAAACTCCAACCCTATTAAGAGGTTGTCACAATCCATGTTCTAAATATTAGAAAATAATTTCACTTATTGACCATCAGCCCTACAGAGGATTACCCATGAAGAAATCTACACTTGTTATTGGCGTCATCGGTGCTGACTGCCATGCAGTAGGTAATAAAGTTCTGGATCGCGTTTTTACTGCTCATGATTTTCACGTAATCAACCTCGGGGTGATGGTGAGCCAGGATGAATATATTGATGCTGCGATTGAAACAGGCGCCGATGCCATCGTGGTGTCCTCTATCTACGGTCATGGCGACATTGACTGCCTCGGATTACGTGAGCGCTGCATCGAACGCGGCCTTGGCGACATTCTGCTGTACGTCGGCGGCAACCTGGTCGTCGGTAAACATGACTTCGCCGACGTGGAAGTGAAGTTTAAAGAGATGGGCTTTAACCGGGTTTTCGCCCCCAGCCACGATCTGGAAGATGTTTGCGCGCTTATCACTAATGATATTCACCAACACAATGGCCTCGAACAGCGTTGCCTGGAAGAGGCCATCTGATGCAAACAGTTTCTGTCGATATCGGCTCGACATGGACCAAGGCAGCCCTCTTCGCACATGAAGGCGAGGAATTAACCCTGGTAAACCATGTCCTGACCCCAACCACCACACATCATCTGGCAGACGGTTTTTTTGCCAGCCTGAATCAGGTGCTGAATGTTGCCGATGCTCGCCCGTTACTGAAAAGTGGTGAAGTGCAGTTGAAATACTCCTCCTCAGCGAAAGGTGGGCTCGCCGTTGCAGCAATGGGGCTGGTGCCTTCCATTACGCTGGAGTCGGCAAAAGTTACCGCCCATTCGGCAGGAGCGAAAATCGCGCAATATTATTCGTACAAGCTGAACCGTCATGACATCCAGGAGCTGGAATCATCACCGCCAGACATTCTGTTGTTTACCGGCGGGACAGACGGTGGCGAAGAAAGTTACGGCCTGGCGAATGCGCACGCGCTGGCAGGCTCAAAGCTTGATTGCGCCATTATCTACGCCGGAAACCGGGACATTCAGGACGAAATACAAACGATTCTGGGACATAAGGATCTGACCACGGTAGACAACATTCTGCCGGACCTCGATCACCCGAATCCGTTTGCCGCGCGCCAGGCGATTTGCGATGTGTTCTTGTCACGCATAGTCAAAGGCAAAGGTCTGGACGTTATCGTCGGCGAAACAGGCGAAGAGCCTATGCCGACGCCATGGACGGTATATGAGTTAGTCAAAGCCATTAGCGATTACGACAGCGCATGGAAGGAATTCATGCTGATTGATATGGGCGGAGCCACCACGGATGTCTATTCGGCCAGCGCGAATACCCTCTCCCCCGATACCGTCCTGCATGGTGTTCCTGAACCGTTCGTCAAACGTACCGTTGAAGGCGACCTTGGAATGCGCGTTTCCGCCGTTGTGGTAGGAGAAAGCACGCAGGATATGGTGAAAGTCATCTTCGCCCAGCAGCCACAGCGCGAGGAAGCGTTTTACCGCTATCTACGCCACCTGGTTGGGCAACCGGATTACCTGCCACTCAGCGAGGAAGAGAAATATTTCGACACCCTGCTGGCAGGTTTATGCGTGGGCTATGCCGCTGAGCGCCACGCGGGCACTAAAAAGCAGGTTTGCACCTGCGTGGGTAATGTGGATTTACAGATGGGTCGCGATCTCACCACCGTACGCAAAGTCGTCGGTTCAGGGGGATGGCTCTCTCGCGCCAGCCAGTTCGATATCCATAACTGGCTCAAATACAGGGAGCTGGACGACCAGGGTAAAAGAATTCTGTTACCGAATCAGTTTGAGTATTACCGCGATTCAAATGGCCTGCTCCCTCTACTGGCAAACGTCGCCAGGCTGTACCCGCAAGCCGCTGCTCGCACCAGCATTCAGTGTTTAACCCTATAAAACTTAAGGCAGCTACGAATGGAACTTCGAAATAAAAAATTGACCCACGACGAATTTATGACCGAAAGGCATCAGGTGTTACAAACCTGGGAAACCGGCAAAGACGTTGAGAACTTCGAAGATGGCGTGAAGTACCAGCAATCAATTCCAGAGAAAAAGCGTTTCTCCCTCGCCCTGTTGAAGGCCGATCAGGAAGGTAAAACTCTGAGCCAGCCGCGCGCAGGTGTGGCATTAATGGATGAGCATATTGCGCTGCTCAAAACATTGCAGGAAGAGTGCGACCTCCTGCCAAGTACTATCGATGCCTATACCCGTCTGAACCGCTATGAAGAAGCCGCTATCGGGATCCAAAAATCCATCGAAGCAGGTACTTCCAAGCTGAATGGTTTACCGGTCGTCAATCACGGGGTTGCTGCCTGCCGTCGTATGACTGAATCGCTGGATAAACCGATCCAGGTTCGCCATGGTACACCGGATGCGCGTCTGCTGGCAGAAATCGCCATGGCCAGTGGCTTTACCAGCTACGAAGGCGGCGGTATCTCCTACAACATCCCTTACGCCAAACGCGTCACCCTGGAAAAATCTATCCGCGACTGGCAGTACTGCGACCGTCTGATGGGTCTGTACGAAGAGAACGGCATTCGCATCAACCGGGAACCGTTTGGTCCGCTGACCGGCACGCTGATCCCGCCGTTCATGTCCCACTCAGTCGCGATTATCGAAGGTCTGCTGGCGCTGGAACAGGGCGTGAAGTCTATTACCGTCGGCTACGGCCAGGTCGGTAGCCTGACACAGGATATCGCTGCTATTCAGGCACTGCGTGAACTGTCCCACGAATACTTCCATAACCATGGCTTCGACGATTACGAGCTGAGCACCGTTTTCCACCAGTGGATGGGCGGATTCCCGGAAGATGAAGCAAAAGCCTTCTCCGTTATCGCCTGGGGCGCAGCGGTTGCCGGTATGTCTGGTGCCACAAAAGTTATTACCAAAAGTCCGCACGAAGCATTCGGTATCCCAACCGCGGCAGCTAACGCCCAGGGTCTGAAAGCGTCACGCCAGATGCTCAACATGGTCAGCGATCAGAAATTCCCGCAGTGCGCTGCCGTGGAGCAGGAAGTTGACCTGATTAAGAGCGAAGTCCGCGCGGTATTGAAGAAAGTCTTCGAACTGGGCAATGGTGACATTGCGCGCGGTACGGTGCTTGCCTTTGAAGCTGGCGTGCTGGATGTGCCTTTCGCTCCTGCCGCCTGTAACGCCGGTAAGATCCTGCCTGTTCGCGATAACACAGGCGCAATCCGTATTCTTGAAGCCGGTGCCGTGCCGCTGCCGAAAGATATTCTCGCCCTGCACCACGACTACGTTGCAGAGCGCGCACATTTCGAAGGTCGCAAGCCTTCTTTCCAGATGGTCATTGATGACATCAACGCCGTATCCCACAGTAAATTAATAGGAAGACCATAATGAAAATTAAACAGGCCCTTTTCACAGCTGGCTACTCCTCATTTTATTTTGACGATCAGCAGGCCATCAAAAACGGCGCCGGTCATGACGGGTTTATCTATACCGGCGATCCGGTAACGCCTGGATTTACGTCTGTTCGTCAGGCGGGTGAATGTGTTTCCGTACAGCTGATTCTGGAAAACGGCGCGGTGGCTGTGGGCGATTGCGCAGCGGTGCAATATTCAGGTGCAGGCGGTCGTGACCCGCTGTTCCTGGCTGAAAACTTCATTCCGTTCCTCAACGACCACATCAAGCCGTTGCTGGAAGGTCGTGACGTTGATTCGTTCCTGACCAACGCCCGTTTCTTTGACGAACTGCGTATTGATGGCCATCTGCTGCATACCGCCGTACGTTATGGTCTGTCTCAGGCGCTGCTCGACGCAGCGGCACTGGCTACCGGTCGTCTGAAAGCCGAAGTGGTTTGTGATGAATGGCAGCTGCCATGCGTCCCGGAAGCCATTCCGTTATTTGGTCAGAGCGGCGACGACCGTTATATCGCCGTCGACAAGATGATCCTCAAAGGTGTGGATGTCCTACCGCATGCGCTGATCAATAACGTAGAAGAGAAGCTGGGCTTTAAAGGTGAAAAACTGCGTGAGTACGTCCGCTGGTTATCTAACCGCATCCTGAGCCTGCGCACCAACGATAGCTATCACCCAACGCTGCACATTGATGTCTACGGCACCATCGGTCTGATCTTCGATATGGATCCAGTGCGTTGCGCCGAATACATCGCCAGCCTGGAAGCCGAAGCGCAAGGCCTGCCGCTGTACATTGAAGGCCCGGTTGATGCCGGTAACAAGCCGGATCAGATCCGCATGTTAACCGAGATCACTCAGGAGCTGACTCGTCTGGGTTCTGGCGTGAAAATCGTTGCGGATGAATGGTGTAACACCTATCAGGACATCGTGGACTTCACCGACGCGGGCAGCTGCCACATGGTGCAGATTAAAACCCCGGACCTGGGCGGTATTCACAACATCGTTGATGCAGTGCTGTATTGCAACAAACACGGAATGGAAGCCTATCAGGGCGGTACCTGTAACGAAACGGAAATCAGTGCTCGTACCTGCGTACACGTCGCGCTGGCCGCGCGTCCAATGCGCATGCTGATCAAACCGGGTATGGGTTTCGATGAAGGTCTCAACATCGTGTTTAACGAAATGAACCGCACCATCGCGCTGTTGCAAACTAAGGATTAAGAGATGGCACGCACATTTAAGATCTTATCGCCTACGGCTATCCTGGGTTATGGCTTCCCGGAAGAAAGTTTTCGTAAAGCCATGGAAGAGTCACCGGATCTTATTGCTGTTGACGCAGGTTCCTCCGATCCTGGCCCCCACTACCTGGGGGCAGGTAAACCCTTTACTGACAGGGCCGGTGTGAAACGCGATCTGCGCTATATGATTGTGGCAGGCGTTAAGAACAACATCCCTGTCGTGATCGGCACAGCCGGTGGTTCTGGCGCAGCTCCGCATCTGGAGTGGTGTCGCCAGATAATCCATGAGATCGCGCAGGAAGAAAAACTGTCTTTCTCAATGGCGCTGATTCCGTCTGATGTCGACAAAGAAATCGTTCATCAGGCGCTGGATAACGGCAAAATCACCGCGCTCGATTTTGTGCCTGAACTGACTCACGAGGCCATTGAAGAGAGCACCTACATTGTCGCGCAGATGGGCGTCGAACCTTTCCAGCGTGCGCTGAAAGCCGGTGCGCAGGTGGTCCTGGGCGGACGTGCCTACGATCCGGCCTGCTTCGCCGCGCTGCCGATTATGCAGGGCTTTGATGAAGGTCTGGCGCTTCATTGCGGTAAGATCCTTGAGTGTGCAGCCATTGCCGCCACCCCTGGTTCCGGCTCAGATTGTGCGATGGGAATCATTGACGATAACGGCTTTACGCTGAAGGCGTTCAATCCCAAGCGTAAGTTCACCGAGACTTCCGCAGCAGCGCACACTCTGTACGAGAAGTCAGATCCGTACTTCCTGCCAGGGCCAGGCGGTGTGCTGAACCTGAAGGCATGCACTTTCACCCAGGTTAACGAGGGTGAAGTGTATGTCAGCGGTTCACGCCATGAAGAAACACCGTATGCGTTGAAACTGGAAGGTGCACGCCAGGTTGGCTTCCGTTGCCTGACCATCGCCGGAACACGTGACCCGATTATGATTGCCGGGATTGACACGATTCTTGAAGAGGTACAGGCAAGCGTTGCACGTAACCTCTCACTGAATGACGACAGTATCCGTATGACGTTCCACCTGTACGGTAAGAACGGTGTGATGGGCAACCATGAGCCGATGAAAACTGCGGGCCATGAACTGGGAATTTTACTGGATGTCGTTGCGCCAACACAGGATATCGCTAACAGTGTTTGCTCGCTGGTGCGCTCTACCCTGCTGCACTACGGCTATGAAAATCGTATTGCGACTGCGGGCAACCTCGCCTTCCCGTTCTCGCCATCTGATATTCAGAGTGGACCGGTGTATGAGTTCTCGATCTATCACCTGATTGAAGCGAGCGATGCGCTGCGTTTTGATTTCCACATTGAACAGGTGACGCCAGAAGGAGTTCAGGCATGAAACACTCAATTTGTTCACTGGCACAAGTTATTCGTTCCAAAAACGCCGGACCGTACGAACTGGTTTTAGATATTTTATTTAAAACAAGGGA
The DNA here is from genome assembly GCF_002042885.1 of Citrobacter portucalensis. Classification (GTDB taxonomy): domain Bacteria; phylum Pseudomonadota; class Gammaproteobacteria; order Enterobacterales; family Enterobacteriaceae; genus Citrobacter; species Citrobacter portucalensis. The sequence continues at coordinate 126,600 of NZ_MVFY01000006.1, read as the reverse complement.
AGACTATCAGCGGGTAAAAGCCTGCGAGCAATTAACGCCGCAGCTTATTGCCGGTTTATATAATGTTGAGCCTGAATTTATTCACAATATCGTCTGGTTCGATCCAGCGAATGCCGTAAAAATCGTCATGCCACGAGATATTATTTCCGGCAACGTCGGTGACAATGATGTTTATGGTGCGCAGCAACACGCTCCATTATTAAGTATTGAGTTCGACTTGTAACAAAAAAACACAATAACAACCATTGGAGCACAGAATTCAGCTGTATCACAGTGCTTCGAATTATTCATGCGGTTGGTCACAACAGGCGTGCGTCTGAGCTGCTGTCCAGGTTCAGGCGCACGCCACCCTACACAATTCCAATTACCAGCCTTTATCCGATGGAGTACACATGAAGAAAATTAGTTTAACGAAGATGATCATATTAGGCCTGATACTCGGCATGATTGCCGGGGTGGCCATAAATAATATGGCCGCGGCTGAAACAGCAAAATCTTATGCAGCAGATATTTCCATTTTCACCACCATATTCTTACGTATGGTGAAAATGATTATCGCTCCATTGGTTATTTCAACTCTGGTTGTAGGTATTGCCAAAATGGGCGATGCCAAAACGCTGGGACGTATATTTTCGAAAACCTTCTTCCTGTTTATTTGCGCCTCTCTGGTGTCAATTGCACTGGGTCTGGTTATCGTTAATATCTTCCAGCCAGGCGCAGGTATCAACTTTGTGCCACATGACGTCGGAGCCGTTGCCGCCGTTAAGTCAGAGCCATTCACGCTGAAAGTATTCATCTCACACGCGGTACCGACCAGTATTGTCGATGCGATGGCGCGTAACGAAATTCTGCAGATCGTCGTGTTCTCAATCTTCCTCGGTTGCAGCCTCGCTGCGATTGGTGAAAAAGCCGATCCTATCGTGAAAGTGCTGGATTCACTGGTGCACGTCATGCTGAAGCTGACGGGTTACGTCATGCTGTTTGCACCATTGACCGTTTTTGCCGCTATTTCAGGTCTGATTGCCGAACGTGGTCTGGGTGTGATGGTTAGCGCCGGGATCTTCATGGGTGAGTTCTACCTTACGCTGGGTATGCTGTGGGCGATCCTGATTGGCCTGTCTACGATGATCGTCGGGCCTTGCATCGCACGGTTAACTAAATCAATCCTCGAACCCGCTCTGCTGGCCTTTACCACTTCAAGCTCTGAAGCCGCCTTCCCGGGTACGCTGGACAAGCTGGAAAAATTCGGTGTTTCTTCAAAAATCGCCAGCTTCGTTCTGCCTATCGGTTATTCCTTTAACCTGGTCGGTTCCATGGCTTATTGCTCATTTGCCACCGTCTTTATTGCCCAGGCGTGCAACATCGAACTGAGCATGGGCGAGCAAATCACCATGCTGTTAATCCTGATGCTGACCTCAAAAGGAATGGCAGGCGTACCGCGCGCATCAATGGTGGTTATCGCTGCAACCCTGAACCAGTTCAACATTCCAGAAGCAGGTCTGATTCTGCTGATGGGGGTCGATCCGTTCCTCGATATGGGTCGTTCCGCCACGAACGTTATGAGTAACGCCATGGGCGCTGCCATTGTGGGTCGTTGGGAAGGCGAACACTACGGCCAGGGTTGCCGTGGAACTGCGCCGGTGAAGACCCCGGAACAAGAACGTCCGGTGACCGAACCGTCAGAAGTTGCCATCTCCTGACACAACGCCATTGCCGGATGGCGCTCGCGCTTATCCGGCCTACATAACGTTTAACCATCCGTAGGCCGGATAAGGCGGTACGCCGCCATCCGGCACCAAGATGAGCACACCAACAGGAATGCATAATGAATAAAACAATTCTCGGCGTGAGTCTCTTTTCTTTCAGCGTCTTGTTTAGCGCAACCACATTCGCGCAAACCACGCCCGACTACGCCAAGCTGATAGAACAGGCTCATCAGAAGTACAAAAGTAACAACGATGGAAAAGTCGCCGACTACATCCCTGCTCTGGCGACCTATAGCCCGAAAAATTTTGCCATCACCATTGCGACGGTGGACGGCAAGATCTACCAGGTTGGCGATGTTAACAAACCTTTCCCAATGGAATCCCTGAGTAAAGTGTTCACCATGGCGCTTGCCATGGAGCAGCACGGTCCTCAGGTAGTGCTGGATAAACTTGGCGCCAATGCCACCGGTATGCCATTCAACTCAGGTTTAGCCGTTGAACTGACCAAAGGCGCGCCTGAAAACCCTCTGGTAAACGCCGGGGCCATGAGCACCGTTAGCCTGATCGAAGCCAAAGACAAAACAGATCGTTGGAACAAAATCCTCGACAACCTGAACGTCTGGGCCGATGCCACTCTCACCGTGAACGAACCGGTTTTCAAATCTGAAATGGAAACCAACCAGCACAATCAGGCGCTGGCCAAGCTGATGGAATCCTATAACAGCTTCTATGGCAACACTGACGAAGCCGTTGAAATTTATACCCGCCAGTGTTCGGTGGATATCACCGTTGAGCAACTGGCCAAAATGGGTGCCGTACTCGCGAACAAAGGCAAATCTCCGTTCAACGGTAAACAGTTGCTGAATGAGAAATATGTTCCGCAGGTGCTGGCAGAAATGGCAATTGCCGGGCTTTACGACGGTAGCGGTAAATGGCTGTACACCGTTGGCATCCCGGCGAAAAGCGGCGTCGGCGGCGGCATGGTTGCCGTTGTCCCAGGCGAATATGCGATTGCGGTCTATTCTCCACCGCTTGATGAAGCCGGAAACAGCGTTCGTGCCCAGAAAACTATCGAATATGTCGCCGAAGCGACAAAAGCCAATGTCTTTTTAGCCAAATAACTTTACGCCGGATGGCGCTTCGCTTATCCGGCCTACGATTAACGCATTGATGTAGGTCGGATAAGCGAAGCGCCATCCGGTAAACAACACGAAGAGGTGAGAAGTAAACATGTCTAAACCATTTGTCTGGCAGGAACTCTTTGTTCAGAGTAAAGATAGTACCGAGTATGAATTACTTAGTAACCAGCACGTTACGGTAACGGAGTTAGACGGAGAGGAAGTGATCAAGGTTGCACCGGAAGCGTTAACCTTGTTAGCACAGCAGGCGTTTTATGAGGCTTCATTTTTCCTGCGCGCCGGACATTTAAAACAGATTGCCAGCATTTTGCACGACCCACAGGCCAGCAGTAACGATAAGTACGTCGCATTGCAGCTGCTGCGCAATGCAGAGGTTTCAGCTAAAGGCGTACTGCCCAACTGCCAGGATACCGGGACGGCAACCATAGTGGCCAGCAAAGGACAACATGTCTGGACCGGCGGCGATGACGCAGAAGCATTAAGCAAAGGCGTGTATTCCACCTTTACCGAAAACAACCTGCGTTACTCGCAAAATGCCCCGCTGGATATGTATACCGAGGTCAATACCCAGACCAACCTGCCCGCACAAATCGACATTAGCGCCACCCCAGGTAACGAATACCGTTTCTTGTTCGTCAATAAAGGTGGCGGCTCAGCTAACAAAGCGGCGCTGTTCCAGGAAACCAAATCCATTCTACAGCCGGAAAAACTCACTGCGTTCCTGATCGAAAAAATGAAATCACTGGGTACAGCCGCTTGTCCGCCGTATCACATCGCTTTTGTGGTTGGGGGCTTATCCGCCGACCAGGCGCTGAAAGTCGCCAAACTGGCTTCAACCAAATATTACGATAATCTACCCACCAGCGGGAACGAGCTGGGCCAGGCGTTCCGTGATACGGCGCTGGAAGCCGAGTTGCTCAATGCCAGCCGCGAGTTTGGCATCGGGGCGCAGTTTGGCGGCAAATACTTTGCCCACGATATCCGCGTAATTCGCTTACCGCGCCACGGCGGCTCCTGCCCAATCGCGATGGCCCTCTCCTGCTCAGCCGACCGTAACATTAAGGCCAAAATTAATAAACACGGTATCTGGCTGGAGAAACTCGAGCATAATCCGGGCAAATTCATTCCTGATTCACAGCGAGTAGAAAACGGCGCTCAGACCGTACAACTGGATCTGAACCGTCCGCTGCGTGACATCCTGCATGACCTTTCCGCTCTGCCCATTGGTACACGCCTGTCGTTAAGCGGCCCGATTGTTGTCGCTCGCGATATCGCCCACGCGAACATCAAAGCGCGACTGGATAACGGCGAACCGATGCCGGAATACATGAAAAAGCATATCGTTTACTACGCGGGTCCCGCCAAAACCCCGGAAAATCAGGCTTGTGGCTCAATGGGGCCCACCACCGGCGGGCGCATGGATGGGTATGTCGATGCTTTCCAGGCACAAGGTGGCAGCCTCATTATGCTCACCAAGGGTAACCGTAGCCAGCAGGTCACTGATGCCTGTCACAAACACGGTGGATTTAGCCTCGGCAGCATTGGCGGTGCAGCAGCCCTGCTGGCACAGCAGTACGTGAAAAGCCTGCAGTGCCTTGAATATCCCGAACTGGGAATGGAAGCCGTATGGATGATGGAAGTTAAAAATATGCCGGCCTTCGTATTAGTGGATGACAAAGGCAATAACTTCTTTAGCCAGTTCGAGCAGCAGCATCGCTGCGCAACTTGTCCGGCAGGGCATTAAGGAGTTTCCATGGAAGCGCGCGCCAATAACGACAGACACCGTCAGCGTCAGCAGAAGCTGAAAGAGCAGGTTGATACCCGCGTAGCGGCGGCAACGGAGAAGAAAGGGATCCTAATTGTCTTCACCGGCAACGGAAAAGGAAAATCCACCGCAGCCTTTGGCACGGCAACGCGCGCAGTGGGTCACGGAAAAACCGTTGGCATCGCGCAGTTTATTAAAGGTCAGTGGGACAATGGCGAGTACAACACCCTGCACCCCCTCGGCGTCGAGTTCCATATTATGGGTACCGGATTTACCTGGGAAACCCAAAATCGGCAAGCAGATATCGAGGCGGCAACGGTTGTCTGGCAGGAAAGTAAGCGCATGCTGGCTGATGCGCATTACGATCTAGTGGTGCTGGATGAACTCACCTACATGCTTGCTTACCACTATCTGGATACGCAAGAGGTTATCAGCGCCATCGAAAATCGTCCTGCCGGTCAGAGCGTTATCGTCACAGGACGCGGATGCCATACGCTGTTACTGGAACTGGCCGATACGGTCAGTGAAATTCGCCCGGTCAAACACGCGTTTGACCGCGGTATTCAGGCACAGGTTGGGATCGACTGGTAGCCGTTCTTTTGCCGGATAACGATGCTAACGCGTCTTATCCGGCCTACCCATCGTTGTAGGCCTGATAAGGCGCAAGCCACCTTCAGGCAGGCGATACCACGGACTTACTGAGCAACCAGTTACGGAAAATCTGTAAATGCTCGGATTCCGATTTCTCTTCACGCCACGTCATAATAAATCGATTCCCGGTACGCATTGGAACATCGCAAGGAATGACCATATCACCGCTGTCCAGATCGTGCTGAATGGCAAAACGTGGGAGCAGCGCAACGCCCAGATTAGAGCGGACCGCCGCGATCAGCATCGATAACAAATCAAATCTCGGACCTTTATTCACCAGCGGACTGCTGACATCTGACAGCGCAAACCACTCCTGCCACCCTTTGATGCGCGTGCTTTGGTGTAAGAGCGGAAATTCGTTTAGTAATTCGTTCACAGCCAGTTTTCGTTTCGGTTCGGCCAGCAAACAGCGACTGCAAACCGGCAGAATTTCCTCTTCAAACAGGTACTCAACCCCTGACCATGGCGAATAAAAGTCTTCGCGCATGATTGCCGCGTCATACTCTCGATTGAGAAAATCACCAATATTCGCCAGGGAATGAATGTTCACGATAATATCAGGATTAAGTTTGTTAAATTCACGCAGGTTTGGGATCAGCCAGTGCGTGCTGAACGTCGGATTCACCGCCAGCTCAATAACCTGTACCGTCGGCTGCCAGGTCATTATCGTCGTCGTATCTCGTTCAAGTTTATTTAACGTTTCTTTAACGATACTTAAATAGTGTTTGCCGGCCGCATTTAAGAAAATGCGTTTTTTGGCATGATTAAATAGCGCGGTATTGAGAAAATCCTCCAGTGCATTTACCTGGCGGAAAACAGCACTTTGTGTCAAAGCCAGCTCTTCAGCTGCCCGGGTATAACTTTCGTGACGCGCAACAACTTCAAAAGTTACCAGCAACTCCGTCTTGGGTATTTTTCCTCTCATAACCTCTTCCATATGCAGCGTACAAAAATAGTTTAATTTATAAAAAATAATTCAAGCTACCCAGATAAGCACCGAGAGTTATATTTTATTTCATCCATTAATGTCATTGATCCAATCCATGATTTACTCACACTGATGGCGGATAAATATTAACCAATAATACTCAAGAGCAGCAATAAACACAATTTAAATAAGGTTAAACCTAAGCAAATGGCGCCAATAAGTTCTTAATAATTTTTCAAGTTATCTTGTTTATTGCAGAAAAAACTTTGCGATATTAATCAATATTATCAGTGCGATAATTTTGGATAATTTCACGTTATAACTTACGGGCAAACGACTGCTTTTTATCATTCCTTGATGTGGTTTCTGCCTTTTTTTGATCGATGTGATAAAGGACACAATGTGAAAACTTTCGGAAAGGTCTGGCTCGTTGGGGCAGGTCCCGGTGATATTTCATTACTTACCCTCAAAGCAATGATGTGCATTAAACAGGCTGATGTCATTATTTACGATCGGCTGGTCAATCCTAAAATTTTGGAATGGGCATTACCTGATTGTCTGCTTATCAATGTCGGCAAAAACCCGGGTTTCCATTGTGTACCGCAGGATGAAATCAATGCACTGCTTGTCCAGTATGCCCAAACGCACAATAATATTGTGCGTCTGAAAGGCGGCGATCCGTATGTTTTTGGACGCGGGGCTGAAGAAGTTGAGGATCTCGTCGAGACAGGCATCCCGTTTGAAGTGGTGCCGGGTATTAGCTCAACCATTGGTGGCCTGACCTATGCCGGGATTCCGGTAACACACCGCGATTTCGCCTCGGGATTTCACGTGGTAACCGGTCATACGCGGGAGGGCAACCAACAGCAGGACTGGCGTCAGCTGGCCAAACTGAATGGTACGCTGGTTATCGTCATGGGTATCGCCAATCTGGCGTTTATCTGTGAGGAATTATTGATGGGTGGAAAATCAGCAGATACGCCTGCAGCGCTAATTATGTCCGCCACCCGCGATAACCAACGCCGACTGACCTGTACGCTCGGTTCACTACTGAGCAAGGCGCAGGAAGCTAACATCCTCCCCCCTGCGCTGATAGTGATTGGTGATGTGGTAACCCTGAGCGATCGGCTCTCTTTTATCCCTGAAGCCATCACGCTGCCGGAAAACCTTTACTGTGACAGTCTGGCATGACGAAAAGACTGGGGCGACGTTTGATGCGCCGCCCGGAAAACACGGCAAAAGTAACTGGTTTGTGCGTATTGGAGTTTCCGGGCAATGCTGTCTATTGAATGAACGGGATCGTGCAATAACTCCCCCGCTTTTTGCATTTTTTTCTGATTCACCCAGGTTTTAAAGTTAACGCCCTGCCGTTTCTTAAAAAAACGGCTGAAATAGTTTGCGCTTAAGCAAACGTGAGCTGCTACGGATTCCAGGGATAATTCACTATATAAATTCTCATCAATATAACGCAACGCTGCCAGAAGCTTTTTCTCGTGTCGGGAAGGCTCTGTAAAATAATGACGCATGTAACTGGTTGGCGGGATAACAAACCCATCAGGTTGTTGCTGTTCTGTCTCAAAATTATCAACAATAAAATTTAATAAATTAGCTGATGCCACCAGCGTATTATTATCGACTACCGCCACCTGACTCCATTCAGCTTTTATTTTTGGTTCATCCATCCATGAGCATTCATTATCAATAACGATAGTTTTATATTCCTGATATTTTGCCCGCACCTGCCCACAGAGCATAAAACCGTACAGATGCTCCTCGCGAATTAATGGCATAGAAAACAGACTTAGCCCTGCGTGGCAGCTGAGTATTCTGGGTTTAAGGTGTTTTAAACCTTCAAAAGCACAATATTTGTCACACTTTTGGCAACTCGTACAATAGCGTTCATCCGCCCGCATTAATGTGCAGAACGAATTAAAGTTATGGCAATCCGAGAGAGTTTTTCCGTTTACATCAACCACAACCGTGGCTAATCCAGTCGCACTGGAGAATACTTTTGCTATCGAGAAAAAACGTTGTAGATAATCATCCTGGATTTTCAACGACACGGTATCCTCCGGCATTAATGAAATTAAAGCCGGTAATATGCAGAATTTAATCAAGAGAAAGAATGATGCTCACCGCAAAAAATAATCTCATTTATGCAGATGATTATGATCAATTGGCAAGAGAGTTAAAGCAACCACGATAATACTCCGCTGCATGCTACTGACTTCGCTTTCTCAAAGATTAACGAATCTTCACACTCTCTTGTGAGACTCTTTTCGCAAAACAAAACATCTTTCTCCATTATTTTCAATAGATTACTCATTTTTACCGTGAATCAATGATGTGCTTATTTGTGATAATCATCATGTGAATGTGAAAGGCCCTCCTGAATAATATGTTCAATTAGCAAACAATCTGAACGGAGTTGATCCATGGCCGTCACCACAGGCGTTATCGCCGACGATTTCACCGGCGCAACGGACATTGCAAGCTTTATGGCGCAGCAGGGGTGGCGCGTTGCGCTACTGCCCGGAATGCCTGATACCACTCAATGCTGGAATGAAGAGGTCGAAGCTATCGTCATCTCGCTGAAAAGCCGCTCATTACCCGCAGAACAGGCCATCGCACAATCTCTGTCCTGTGCCCGCTGGCTGAAACAAAAGGCAGGTGTCCGCCAGATCTATTTTAAATATTGTTCGACGTTCGACTCCACGCCAACAGGCAATATTGGACCGGTCAGCGATGCGTTGATGAACGAGCTGCATACACCCGTGATCGTCCACTGCCCCGCCCTGCCGCAAAACGGGCGCACGGTGGTGCATGGCCATCTTTTTGTAAATGGCGTACTGCTTAACGAATCCGGGATGGAAAAGCATCCGCTTAATCCTATGACCGATGCCAGCCTGCCGCGCCTGCTGAGCGCGCAAACGCCAGGCAAGGTTAGTTGCATCAACCTCACGACGCTGCGTCAAGGTGTGGAAGCGGTCACTAACGCTCTGGCCCAACTTCAGGCTGAAGGTACGCGTCACGTTATCGTCGATACGCTGGATGAAGCAGATCTCACCACGCTGGCGCAGGCACTCCATGCCAGCCCTCTGTTAGCCGGGGGCTCCGGGCTCGGTGGCGCACTGGCCGCCTGCACCGGAACTCAGCAAACCATGCCGCTGGACGCTTTTCCACTACCTGCTAAAACGGTGGTGTTCTCCGGTAGCTGTTCTGCAATGAGTAATCGTCAGGTCAATCGCTATAAGGCCGCAGCAGCCTCTCGTGTACTCGACGTGGCCCGCTGCCTGTCTGATACAGAACGCTACACTGATGAACTGTGTGCCTGGGCGATGACGCATATCAACGACCCATTCGCGCCGATGATATACGCCACCCAGCCGCCAGACGTACTCCAACGCATTCAACAAGAGTACGGCGAACAGAATGCCAGCCAGGCGATCGAACACGCTTTTTCCCGACTGAGCGCAAAGCTACAAGTTGCAGGTGTAAACACCTTTATCGTCGCAGGCGGAGAAACATCCGGCACCGTGGTAGAGGCACTGCAGGTGAAGCGTCTGTCCGTTGGCAAAGCCATTGCGCCTGGCGTGCCGTGGGTATTTTCCTCCGGTCTGGCGCTGGCGCTGAAGTCAGGCAACTTTGGTGATGAAGATTTCTTTTTTACAGCCCAGGAGTACGCATTATGAATCCGGTGAGTGAACACCAACTACGCGAACTACTCGTCCATTATGGCCGTTCCTTGTTTATGCGTGGTTACAGCAGCGGCGGCTCCGGCAACCTCAGCGTCAAATTGCCGGATGGCGGCTATCTGGTGACCCCGACCAACTCCTGCCTGGGTGAGCTTGATCCTGCCACGCTAAGTAGGCTGGATGCCAACGGCGTGCATCTTAGCGGCGACAAACCGTCAAAAGAGGTACCCATGCATCTGGCGTGGTATCGGCATCGGCCATCCTGCGGCGCGGTTGTGCACCTGCATTCTCCATGGCTGACCGCGCTCTCCTGTCTGCCTTGCTCTACGCCAGAAAACTGTCTACCGCCACTAACGCCATACTATGTCATGCGCGTCGGACAGCTACCACTGCTGCCTTATTTCAAGCCCGGCCATGAAGGCATTGCCAGCGCATTGAGTGAAATCGCGGCAGATCATACGGCTGCGTTGCTGGCCAATCACGGGCCGGTAGTAAGCGGTCGCTCGCTGCGTGAGGCGGTGTTTAACGCCGAGGAACTGGAAGACAGCGCCCGCATCTGGCTGACATTAAAACCGCTCGGCTATGTTCCGCTCTCAGAAGAGGCGGTGGCCGAACTTGAACATTCCCGGCAAGCGTGAGGTGACATGATGATCCCCGAGCAACGACGTGATTTTATCTACCGCTATGTGCACGAAAAGAATGCCGCCTCATTTAATGAACTGGCAGATCTGATGAGCGTGTCGCATATGACCGTGCGTCGCGACATTCAGTTGCTGGAAGAAGAAGGCAAAGTTATTGCCATTAACGGCGGCGTAAAGCTCAATAACCTGCTGAAATCCGAACTGCCGTGGCGGGAAAAAGCCGAGTTGAATCATGACGTGAAGCGTAAGATGGGCCAGCTCGCCGCAATGCTCATTGAGCCCGGACAAACGCTGTATCTGGATGCCGGAACGTCGTTGTTTGAAGTGGCGAAAGCAGTGGCCGCCAGCCACTGTTTCAATCTGACGGTCGTCACCAACGATTTTTCCATCAGCCACTATCTGATGGATATGCCACACATTACGCTCTATCACACCGGCGGTCTGGTGGATCAGCGTAACCGCTCATGTCTTGGAAAAAGCGCCGCCAGTTTTCTGCGCACCATTAATATTGATGTGGCGTTTCTCAGTTCATCGTCGTGGGATACCGAGCGCGGCATGTCGACGCCGAGTGAAGGGAAAGCCTCGGTCAAAGAAGCGGTGCTTACCGTCTCCCGGCGTCGGGTGCTGGTCTGTGACAGCAGTAAATTTGGCAAATACGGCATGTTCCACATCTGTGGGCTGGAGCAGTTAACCGACATTATTTCTGATAACCGGTTACCGGAAAATGCGCAGCAGACTATTGTCAGCCAGGGCGTTAAGCTGCATCTGGTTGATGGCCGGGAGGGTGCACGCCATGCTGAAGTTAGCGGCTAACCTCGACTGGTTATTTACTGATTTACCGATAGCGGGTCGATTTCAGGCGGCAAAAGCAGCCGGTTTTCGCGGCGTAGAAGGGCTGTTTCTCTGGCAGCACCCGCTGGAGCATTTGCGGGCCGCTCAGCGGGAAACTTCTCTGCCGGTGGTGCTAATGAACGCCCCGGCTGGCAACTGGGCACAGGGTGAACGGGGACTCGCAGCATTGCCCGGTCGAGACCAGGAATTTCATCACAGCCTGAACGTGGCGCGAGATTACGCCACCGCACTGGGTTGTCGCCGGGTTCACGTTATGTCCGGCTTGCGCTGCAATCACCTGACGCTGCACGCCCAGCGCGACCTCCTGACGAATCGACTGCGCATCGCCTGCGATGTGATGGCAGACGCGGAAATCGATGTACTGATTGAACCATTAAATTCGCAGGATATGCCCGGTTATTTTATTGACAGTTTCCCGCTGGCTGAATCTATCATTCACGAGGTTGGTAAGAAGAATATCGGCTTACAGTTTGATATTTACCACTGTCAGAAAACTCATGGCAACGTGGCGAAAAATATCGAACGCTATTTTACCCTTATTAAACATTTTCAAATCGCTTCTGTTCCTTATCGCCATGAACCGGGAACCGGGGAGTTAAATGAAGCATGGCTATTTAATTTTATAAGAAAAATGAATTACCAGGACTGGATTGGCTGTGAATATCAACCATCAACATCAGGGCCGGAATCATTACGCTGGATAACGCCTTACCTATAATTTTAATATCTCTGTACCGGAGGAAAAAATGTCGGATACTGTTATTATTTCGCTGGCACCCGTTGCCGCAGATTGCCCCAGAGTTATACCCGAAGAACTGGCGCAGGAAATACTCGCCAGCGTAGAACATGGCGCGTCCATCGTCCATTTACACGTTCGCGATAAACAGGGACGCCTGACGCCAGATACTACCGACTTTCAGGCAACCATTGACCGCGTTATGCGCCATTCAAACCTGATTATTCAGGCTTCTACCGGCGGCGTCTCTTCGATGTCCATCGCCGAGCGCTGCGCGCCACTGGCCTGCCCCGGCGTGGAGATGGCCTCGCTGAACGTCGGTTCCGTTAACCTCGGTGATGCGGTGTATTTTAATCCCGGTCCGGACGTGGAATATTGTTCACGGCAAATAACTGAACGCAATATTATTCCAGAGTTTGAAGTTTTTGAAATCGGCATGATTAATAACATCCTGAACCTTGAAGATAAAATAAAATTTCAAAAACCTATGCTCTTTAATATTGTTCTCGGTCACCGCGGCAGTACGCCTGCAACCGTTGATGCATTAATTGCTCTGCGTAGCATGATCCCACGCGACGCCTTATGGGGAATTACTCATTTTGGCAGAAGGAATTTCGATATTATCGCTGCCGCGGTCGCTATGGGTGCCAGTGAAGTGCGAATCGGCTATGAAGATAGTTATTATTTAAGCGCCGAAGAAAAAGCTCAGCATAATTATCAGCAGGTCGCCAAACTCGCTACGCTCATTCGCAGTATGGATAAAAAAGTTGCTACGCCGGAAATTGCGCGGCGCATGTTATCTATTCCACCCCGGCAGCAATAACAACAGCAAGGACATTTCAACATGACTATGACCACTGTTATTCACAAAACCGGACTCGGCGTCAGCGTTGCGGGCGTGGCGCTGGCGATTATCGGCGCGCTCATCCAGTCCACGGCGCTGTGGCAGCCGGGGCTGGTGATGTTCACCGTCGGATTCGCCGCCGGTGCAGGCTACTGGCCTAGTTTACGCAGCTATCAGTTTACGCTGTGGATCATCGCCGGCTTTGTTGCCGCCATGACCTGGTCTACGGATCTGATCGTCTGGGGCGGTTTCAATATCACCCATAAATGGATCGTGTTCCTTGTGATTCAGGCCACCATGTTCAGCATGGGCACCAAGCTAACGATCCAGGATTTTATTGATGTCGCCAAAATGCCGTGGGCAGTTTTTATCGGTACCTTCTGCCATTTCGTGATCATGCCCCTGCTCGGCCTGAGCATTACCCTGATCTTTGATTTTCCGCCTGAAGTGGCGGTGGGCATTTTGTTGATTGGCGCTTGCCCCAGCGGTCTCTCGTCGACGGTGATGGTTTACATCGCCAACGCCAACCTCGCGCTGGCGGTGTCAATCGCCGCAGTCTCAACGCTGGCGGCAACGGTAATGACGCCACTGTGGGTTAATCTGCTGGCGGGTTCGATGATCGATATCCAGCTCACCGCGATGGTGATGGACGTGGTGAAAATCGTATTAATTCCCATCGGAGCAGCAATTCTGCATGACTATCTGAAATCCTATGCAGGCGTGCGCGGACGCCGTGTTGTCCAGATGCTGGCCGGGATCGGCGCAATTTGGCTGCTGTATATGATTGCCGGCGGCTGGGACGCGCTGTTTGGTCATGCCAGCGCCGAAGCGCAGATGTACGCGGTGGTCCTCAACTTCGTAGCAGGCGGCCTCGTTTGGGCATTGTTCTACAACTGGCTGTATGGCCGCGTGGCGGGCGTGAAGAAGGTCATGCCAACCATCTCAATGATGGGGATCATTTTCTTTACCACCACCGCCGCCGCAGCCGGGCGCGACAACCTGGTGCAGGTCGGTTTCCTGCTCTGCTTCGCCATGTTGATGCATAACCTCGGCGGCTTCCTGATTGGTTATCTGATGAGCCGCTGGATCTTCCGCATGGACGTGCAGTCTGCCCGTACCGTGGCCTTTGAAGTCGGCCTGCAAAACGGCGGTATGGCGTCAGGGCTTGCCGCCGCGATGGGCAAACTGGCAACGGTTGGACTCGCATCAGCGGTGATGACACCGCTGGGTAACGTTAGCGGCTCGCTGCTCGCCAACTACTGGCGCAAAAAAGACGCCAGACAGGCGCAGGTAACAGCAGCCAAAGATCCCGTTCAACCTGCTTGCGAAAATCTGTCGAAAGGATAATCACGATGACAACTCTCACTCTGGGACAGGCCCTGCGCGCCGTAACCTGTGCGCTCGAACTCGCCGAAACACGTTATGCAAATCGCCCGTTAAGCGTGGCCGTATGCGATGCCAATGGAGAACTGCTTAGCTTTGCGCGGATGGATAACGCCAAACTGTTAACCATCGAGTTAACCCAGCGTAAAGCGCGCACCAGCAGCCGCCTGGGCTGCACCACGCAGGCATTTTTACAGCGTCTGCAAAAAGAGCAGCTGGATATTAGCTATTTTGCCGATCCGCGTTTTACGGCGCTGCCGGGCGGGATCCCGATTCTGCACCAGGGGAAATGCCTTGGAGCCGTCGCGGTGGGCGGTTTATCCGCGCAGGAAGATCATGATGCGGCGCTGTCCGTCGCAGAAATATTACTTAAGGAGATTGCCCAATGAAAAAGGTCGCCATGCTGCATACCAGTGCAGCCACCCTTGCAATGATGCAACAGCTGATCGCCGACATTATGCCGGAAGTGGAAGTGATGCATCTGGTCGAGGAGTCGATGATTAAACAGGTGATGAAAGCCGGAGGCGTATCACCAAATATTGCCGCCCGCATCGCCGACTATGTGCATATTGCTGAAAAGGCGGACTGCGATATCTTTATTACCGCCTGTTCTTCAATTGGTACTGCGGTGGAGCAATGCCAGTTTATGACTCCACTCCAGCTCGCGCGCATTGACTGCGCGATGGTGGAAGAGGCGATTGAAAAAGGCGAACGGATCGCCGTGTTAGCAACCGTGGCAACCACGCTGAAGCCAACGCTGGATTACGTCCAGCGTAAAGTTCAGCAAAGCGGTAAATCGCGAACCATTACGCCTGTATTAATGGAGGAGGCATTCCACGCGCTGCTGGCGGGAAATATGGATACCCATGACCGTATCGTCAGTGAAGGGTTACAGAGCGCCTTTACCCAGGCGGATGTCGTGATGCTGGCACAGGCTTCGATGGCGCGCGTTTTACAACAGCTCCCTTCCCCGCCGGTGCCGGTAATGACCTCACCGGAAAGCGGAATTCGCTGGTTGAAAACGCTGGCTGAACGCTAAATTCCCGGCAAAAAAAAGGCCATCATCAGATGGCCAACCATGTCGAAACGGGACCAGCCCTTGACTATGCAGAGAGTCAGGGCTGTTTTTTTATTTCTTACTTAATAACGGTTTTCAGCGCTTCGCCGATATCGGCCAGGCTACGAACAGTTTTCACGCCTGCGGCTTCCAGCGCAGCGAATTTCTCATCCGCTGTACCTTTACCACCCGCGATAATCGCACCCGCGTGACCCATACGCTTACCTTTCGGCGCAGTCACGCCCGCGATGTAACCTACAACCGGCTTGGTTACATGATCTTTGATGTAAGCAGCCGCTTCTTCTTCCGCGCTACCGCCGATCTCACCGATCATGACGATCGCTTCAGTCTGCGGATCTTCCTGGAACAGCTTCAGGATGTCGATGAAGTTAGAGCCAGGGATCGGGTCGCCACCGATACCCACACAGGTAGACTGGCCGAAACCATAGTCGGTGGTCTGCTTAACCGCTTCATAGGTCAGGGTACCTGAACGGGAAACGATACCCACTTTACCCGGCTTGTGAATGTGGCCCGGCATGATACCGATTTTACATTCACCCGGAGTGATAACGCCTGGGCAGTTCGGGCCGATCATGCGTACGCCAGCTTCATCCAGCTTCACTTTCACGGTCAGCATATCCAGCGTTGGGATACCTTCGGTGATGGTGATGATAAGCTTGATGCCTGCATCGATTGCTTCCAGAATGGAATCTTTGCAGAACGGTGCCGGAACATAGATAACGGTGGCGGTTGCGCCGGTCGCTTCTACCGCTTCACGTACGGTGTTGAACACTGGCAGACCCAGATGCGTGGTGCCGCCTTTGCCCGGCGTAACGCCACCGACCATTTGCGTACCGTAGGCGATCGCTTGTTCGGAGTGGAATGTCCCCTGGCTACCGGTGAAGCCCTGGCAGATAACCTTGGTATCTTTATTAATTAAAACTGACATTATTTCCCCTCCACTGCGGCAACAACCTGCTGAGCTGCATCCGTCAGACTTTTCGCTGCAATAATATTCAGGCCGCTATCAGCCAGTTTTTTCGCGCCGAGTTCAGCGTTGTTACCTTCCAGTCGTACCACGACCGGAACATTTACACCTACTTCTGCTACCGCGCCGATGATACCGTCAGCGATCAGGTCGCAACGTACGATACCGCCGAAGATGTTAACCAGTACGGCTTTAACATTGTCATCAGAGAGGATAATTTTGAACGCTTCGGTTACACGCTCTTTGGTCGCACCGCCGCCAACGTCGAGGAAGTTAGCCGGTTCGCCGCCGTGCAGCTTAACGATGTCCATGGTGCCCATTGCCAGGCCCGCACCGTTAACCATACAACCGATGTTGCCGTCCAGTGCGACGTAGTTCAGTTCCCACTGTGCAGCCTGCGCTTCACGCGGATCTTCCTGAGACTGGTCGCGCATTTCGCGCAGGTCAGCCTGGCGGAACAGTGCGTTGCCGTCAGCGCCCAGTTTGCCGTCGAGGCAGATCAGGTCACCCTGCTTGGTCACCACCAGTGGGTTGATTTCGATCAGCGCCAGATCGCGCTCCAGGAAGATTGTCGCCAGACCCATGAAGATCTTGGTGAACTGCTGAACCTGTTTACCTTCCAGACCCAGTTTGAACGCCAGCTCACGACCCTGGTAAGGCATCGGGCCTGCCAGCGGATCGAGCGCCACTTTGTGGATCAGGTGCGGGGTTTCTTCCGCTACTTTTTCGATTTCCACGCCGCCTTCGGTAGAGGCCATGAAGACCACGCGACGGGAGCTACGGTCAACAACTGCGCCGAGGTAAAGTTCTTTACCAATGTCGGTCGCGGCTTCAACCAGAATCTGATTTACCGGTTGGCCATGAGCGTCTGTCTGGTAAGTGACCAGACGTTTACCCAGCCAGTGTTCAGCAAAAGCGCGAATGTCTTCTTTGCTGTTTACCACCTTCACACCGCCCGCTTTACCACGGCCACCAGCGTGAACCTGACATTTCACTACCCACGGGCCAGCGCCGATTTTAGATGCAGCTTCTTCGGCTTCACGCGGAGTAGTACAGGCATAACCCACCGGTGCCGGTAAGCCATAGCGGGCAAAAAGTTGTTTTGCCTGATATTCATGTAAGTTCATGTGTTCTGTCCATCCTTCAGGTAATCGTTATCTTTTACCCGTAGGTCTGATAAGCGTCCAGACCTACGGGGCAGGTGATACTCTTATTAACTACACGTCCAGCAGCAGACGCGTTGGATCTTCCAGCAACTCTTTAATGGTTACCAGGAAGCCTACTGACTCACGACCATCGATCAGACGGTGGTCATAAGACAGCGCCAGATACATCATCGGCAGGATTTCAACCTTGCCGTCTACCGCCATCGGACGATCTTTGATGGCATGCATACCCAGGATGGCGCTCTGCGGTGGGTTGATGATCGGCGTGGACATCAGGGAACCGAACACACCACCGTTAGTGATGGTGAAGTTACCACCCGTCAGATCTTCGACCGTCAACTTGCCGTCGCGACCTTTAACTGCCAGTTCTTTAATATTCTTCTCAATGTCAGCCATACCCAGCAGATCCACATCACGCAGGACCGGCGTGACCAGGCCACGCGGCGTGGAGACCGCCATGCTGACATCAAAGTAGTTGTGGTAAACCACGTCATCGCCGTCGATGGACGCGTTCACTTCCGGATAGCGTTTCAGCGCTTCAACAACCGCTTTCACGTAGAAAGACATAAAGCCCAGACGGATACCGTGGCGTTTCTCGAACGCATCACCGTATTGCTTACGCAGGTCCATGATTGGCTTCATGTTGACTTCGTTGAACGTGGTCAGCATGGCGGTAGAATTTTTCGCTTCCAGCAGACGCTCGGCTACGCGTTTGCGCAGACGGGTCATCGGAACACGTTTTTCGCCACGCGCGCCCAGTTGAGCCTGCGGTGCAGGTGCTGCAGCCGGCGCTTTTGCTTCGGCTTTCGCAGCCGGAGCTTTCGCCAGATGTTTTTCAACATCTTCACGGGTGATACGACCGCCGACACCGGTGCCGTTGATAGCGCTGGCTTCGAGGTTATGCTCACCCAGCAGGCGACGGATCGCCGGGCTCAGGGCATCGTTGTTCTGCTCAGCAAGAGACGCCTGCTGGCGCTGTGCCGGAGTAGAATCTTTCTCTTCAGACTTAGCACTGGTTTCTTTACCGGTGCTGTTGCCTTCACGCAGGCGACCGAGGATCTGGCGAGAAGTGACGGTTGTCCCTTCATCTTCCAGAACCGCATCAAGAATACCGTCCGCTGATGCCGGTACTTCCAGTACCACTTTGTCAGTTTCGATTTCTACCAGTACTTCATCACGACGTACTGCATCGCCCGGTTTTTTGTGCCAGGTTGCAACCGTTGCATCCGCTACGGATTCAGGCAGGTCGGGAACAAGAATATCTACGCTACTCATTATTTATCCTTTATTTAATCGACGTTCAGCGCGTCATTTACCAGATCTTGTTGCTGCTTCTGGTGAACGGACATATACCCTACTGCCGGAGAGGCAGAGGCCGGGCGACCTGCATAACGCAGAGCTGACCCAAATGGAATTACTTCACGGAAATGATGCTGGCTGCAGTACCATGCGCCCTGGTTGAGCGGCTCTTCCTGGCACCAGACAAAATCATGTACGTGAGCAAATGGTTTCAGCGCTTCCTGCACCGCTTTATGCGGGAACGGATAGAGCTGTTCGATGCGCACAATGGCGACATCTTTTTGGTCGTTCTTGCGGCGTTGCTCCAGCAGGTCGTAATAAACCTTACCAGAACACATCACGACACGCTTCACGCCTTTAGGATCAAGTTCATCTACTTCGCCAATGGCTGGCAGGAAAGTACCATTTGCCAGTTCGTCCAGCGTAGACACCGCCAGCGGATGACGCAGCAGCGACTTCGGTGACATCACCACCAGCGGACGACGCATACCGCGCAGCGCCTGACGACGCAGCATGTGGTAAACCTGCGCCGGGGTAGACGGGACGCAAACCTGCATGTTTTGCTCAGCGCAAAGTTGCAGATAACGTTCCAGACGCGCGGAGGAGTGCTCCGGACCCTGACCTTCATAGCCGTGCGGCAGCAGCATAACCAGACCGCACATACGGCCCCATTTCTGCTCGCCGGAAGAGATGAACTGGTCGATAACGACCTGTGCACCGTTAGCGAAGTCACCGAACTGTGCTTCCCAGATGGTTAGCGTGCGCGGTTCTGCTGTGGCATAACCGTACTCGAACGCCAGCACGGCTTCTTCAGACAGTACGGAGTCCCATACGCGGAAGGTGCCCTGTCCGTTATGCACATGCTGCAGCGGAGTGTAGGTTGAACCGTTCGCCTGGTTATGAATCACCGCGTGACGGTGGAAGAAGGTTCCGCGACCGGAGTCTTCACCCGACAGACGGACCGGAATGCCTTCGTCAACCAGCGTGGCGTAAGCCAGATTCTCTGCACCACCCCAGTCAAACAGCTTCTCGCCTGCGGCCATGGCCTGGCGGTCGCCGTAAATCTTGGCAACACGCGATTGCATTTCAACCGCTTCAGGTACGGTGCTGATGCGTTTTGCCAGCTCCTGCAGACGCTTCATCTCAACTTTGTTCGGGTAGTTTTCATCCCATTCGTGGTTGAGGTACGGCGACCAGGTGAAGGAGTGCATGTTCATTGGACGCCACTCTTTCACTACGCATTCGCCAGCATCCAGCGCGTCACGGTACAGATTGACCATCTCGGTCGCATCTTCCAGCGTGGCGACCTTGTCCGCTTCCAGCTTATCAGCGTAGATTTTGCGTGGGGTCGGATGCTTTTTGATTTTCTGATACATCAGCGGCTGGGTTGCGCTCGGCTCGTCGGCTTCGTTGTGGCCGTGACGGCGGTAGCACACCAGATCGATAAAGACATCGCGTTTAAAGGTATTACGGAAATCCAGCGCCAGGCGGGTCACGAAAGCGACCGCTTCCGGGTCATCCGCGTTCACGTGGAAAATCGGCGCCTGAACCATCTTACCGATGTCGGTACAGTACGGTGTAGAACGCGCATCCAGCGGGTTAGACGTAGTGAAGCCCACCTGGTTGTTGATAACGATGCGAACGGTACCGCCCACTTCGTAACCACGCGCTTTCGACATGTTCAGGGTTTCCTGAACCACGCCCTGCCCGGTAACTGCCGCATCACCGTGAATGGTGATTGGCAGGACTTTATTGCTGCTCGGCTCGTCCAGACGATCCAGACGCGCACGTACGGAACCGATAACCACCGGGCTAACGATTTCCAGGTGCGACGGGTTAAACGCCAGCGCCAGGTGCACCAGACCGCCTTCGGTTTCGATATCTGACGAGAAGCCCATGTGGTACTTCACGTCACCGGTGCCGAGGTGTTCTTTATGTTTGCCCGCAAATTCGTCGAACAGTTCCTGCGGGCGTTTGCCCAGTACGTTAACCAGAACGTTCAGACGACCACGGTGCGCCATGCCCAGTACCACTTCACGGGTACCGCTGTTACCGGCGTGGCGGATCATCTCTTTGAGCATTGGGATTAACGCATCGCCGCCTTCCAGCGAGAAGCGTTTCGCGCCCGGGAACTTAGCGCCCAGGTAGCGTTCCAGACCTTCTGCTGCGGTCAGTTCACTGAGAAAACGTTTCTTCTCTTCGCTACTGAATGCGGCACGGCCAGACTCGATACGCTGCTGAAGCCAACGTTTTTCTTCGGTGCTGGTGATGTGCATATACTCGGCGCCAATTGGGCCGCAGTAGGTTTGTTTCAGCGCAACAACCAGGTCGCTCAGCTTCATCGTGTCTTTGCCGCCGGCAAAAGAACCTACGTTAAAGCTTTCCTGGAAATCCGCATCGGTCAGATCGTGGAAAGACGGGTCCAGATCGGCCACATTTTCTTGCTGCCACAGTCCCAGCGGATCAAGATTCGCATGCTGATGACCGCGGAAACGATAGGCGTTAATGAGCTGCAGGACTTTAACCTGCTTCACATTGGCATCAGGGTCGGAAATAGAAGAAGAGTAACGTGGGGTAATCAACGCCTGTCGACGGAAATAATCACGTGTTTTTGAGTGAAGTTGATCCGGTTTGACTCCGGTACCAGGTAACTGCTGGAACGTCGAACGCCAGTTAGCATCTACCGAGTCAGGGTCGGTTAAGAAGTCTTCATAGAGCTGTTCTATCCAGCTCTGGTTAGAACCAGAGAGGTAAGAAGAGTCCAACCAGGCTTTCAAAGCGCTGTTCTGCATCGTGATCCCTTAAGCATTTGTATGCTTACTTCGCCGTGGATACTACCACGCACACCGATGTGCGTGCCGGGGTTCACTTGTTGCGGACTGTCGTGTCATCTGCGTCCGCTAAGGAACCTTTAAAAACTGTCTAATAATGTGGCAGTTTTTAGAGGTTTCCTGCACTTAAATTGCCTGATGGCGCTTCGCTAATCAGGCCTACAAGGTACGTAACCCGTAGGCCGGATAAGACGCTACGTCGCATCCGGCAACCATTGCCTGATGGCGCTTCGCCTATCAGACCTACAAGGTACATAACCCGTAGGCCGGATAAGACGCTACGTCGCCATCCGGCAACCACTACAACTACTTACGCACTACGTTTGAGCAGCATCGACTTAATATGGCCGATGGCGCGCGTCGGGTTCAGTCCTTTCGGACATACGCTGACGCAGTTCATGATGCTATGGCAGCGGAATACGCTGAAAGCGTCACTTAAACCTTCCAGGCGGCTGTCGGTCTCGGTATCGCGGCTATCAATTAAGAAGCGATATGCTGCCAGCAGGCCTGCCGGGCCAATAAATTTGTCCGGGTTCCACCAGAATGATGGGCAGGACGTTGAGCAGCATGCACACAAAATACATTCATACAGCCCATCGAGCTTCTCACGCTGCTCTGGCATTTGTAAATGCTCACGAGCTGGCGGATTTTTCCCATTATTCAACAAGTAAGGCTTAATCTTCTCATACTGTGCGTAGAATTGCCCCATGTCTACCACCAAATCGCGCACAACCGGTAAACCCGGCAGCGGGCGAATGACAATTTTTTTGCCCGGCTGATTCAGCGCAGAAATAGGAGTGATACAGGCCAGTCCATTTTTGCCGTTCATGTTCAGACCGTCGGAGCCACAAACCCCTTCACGGCAGGAGCGACGAAACGACAGCGACGGATCTTTTTCTTTCAGCTGCATCAATGCATCCAGCAGCATCATGTCGCGCCCTTCTTCCGCCTCCAGGGTGTAATCCTGCATGCGCGGAGCGTCGTCAACATCCGGGTTATAGCGATAAACTGAAAACTCGAGTTTCATTGTCCTGTCTCCGCATTAATAAGTACGAATCTTCGGCGGGAATGCCGGGCGCAGCTTCGGTTCCATATTGACTTGACGTCGCGTCATGGATTCCGACTCTGGCAGGTACAGGGAATGGCACAGCCAGTTTTCATCATCACGTTCCGGGAAGTCGAAGCGGCTATGCGCGCCACGGCTTTCGGTACGGAAGTTTGCAGATACTGCAGTGGCGTACGCGGTCTCCATCAGGTTATCCAACTCCAGACACTCAACGCGCTGTGTGTTGAACTCGCTGGAGGTATCGTCCAGACGGGCATTTTTCAGGCGTTCGCGGATCGCTTTCAGCTCTTCCAGACCTTTCGCCATCGCATCGCCTTCGCGGAATACCGAGAAGTTATGCTGCATACATTCTTGCAGCGCTTTGCGAATCGCCACCGGGTCTTCACCGTTACGGTTACCGTTCCAGCGGTTCAGACGCGCCAGAGAAGCGTCGATTTCATCTTCGGTCGCATCCAGCAGGTCACCCTGCTCAGCGATGGACTCCTGCAGATGCAGACCAACCGCACGACCAAATACGACCAGGTCCAGCAGCGAGTTACCGCCCAGACGGTTGGCGCCGTGAACCGATACGCAGGCGATTTCGCCGACGGCAAACAGCCCAGGGATCACCACATCTTCGCCCTGCTCATTCACGGTCAGCGCCTGGCCAGTTACTTTGGTCGGAATACCGCCCATCATATAGTGGCAGGTTGGGATAACCGGAATCGGCTCTTTGACCGGGTCAACGTGAGCAAAGGTACGGGACAGTTCGAGAATACCCGGCAGACGGGATTCCAGCACTTCTTTACCCAGGTGGTCGAGTTTCAGTTTGGCGTGCGGACCCCACGGGCCGTCGCAGCCGCGACCTTCGCGGATTTCGATCATAATGGAACGCGCCACCACGTCACGACCCGCCAGGTCTTTCGCATTCGGGGCATAACGCTCCATAAAGCGCTCGCCGTGTTTGTTCAGCAGGTAGCCACCTTCACCACGGCAGCCTTCTGTTACCAGAACGCCTGCACCGGCGATACCGGTTGGGTGGAACTGCCACATCTCCATATCCTGCACTGGCACGCCAGCGCGGATAGCCATACCAACACCGTCACCGGTATTGATGTGGGCATTAGTGGTGGACTGATAAATACGGCCAGCACCACCGGTCGCCAGCACGGTCGCGCGGGCTTTGAAGTAAACCACTTCACCGGTTTCGATACACAACGCGGTACAACCGACAACTGCGCCATCGGCGTTTTTCACCAGGTCCAGCGCATACCACTCGGAGAAGATGGTGGTATGGTTTTTCAGGTTCTGCTGATACAGCGTGTGCAATAGTGCATGACCGGTACGGTCGGCCGCTGCCGCAGTACGTGCCGCCTGCTCGCCGCCGAAGTTCTTCGACTGGCCGCCAAACGGACGTTGATAAATTGTGCCATTGTCGAGGCGAGAGAACGGCAGCCCCATGTGGTCCAGCTCCAGAATCGCTTCCGGACCGGTTTTACACATATATTCAATAGCGTCCTGGTCACCAATGTAGTCCGACCCTTTAACGGTGTCGTACATGTGCCATTCCCAGTTATCTTCATGGGTATTACCGAGCGCAACGGTGATGCCACCCTGCGCGGATACGGTATGGGAACGGGTTGGGAACACTTTGGAGAGCAGCGCACAGGTCTGACCGCTCTGGGAAATTTGCAGCGCCGCGCGCATACCTGCGCCGCCGGCACCAATCACAACAGCATCAAATTCTCTGACTGGCAGTTTCATTACACACCCCACACCACAACAAATCCATAAATGACGTAAACCACCAGCGCAACGACGATAGCCAGTTGCAGAATCAGGCGCACAGCCAGAGGTTTAACGTAGTCGGTCAACACCTGCCACATGCCGATCCAGGCATGAATCAAGATGGAGAAAAGTGCCAGCAGGGTGAAGACTTTGGTGAATGCCGATGAGAAGAAACCGGTCCAGACTTCATACGTCAGCTCGCCGCTGGTGGCGAAGAAACCGACCATATAGATGATGTATAACGTCAGAACGATAGCGGTAGCACGGACCAGAATGAAGTCATGTACGCCGTTGCGTCCTAATGCGGAGGCGTTGCTTACCATACGAGGACTCCTGCGAGAAGTGAAAGCACGACAATGATAACGAAACAAATTTTGGCGGAGCGTGTCCCTGCTTCGAGGGTTTCTTCGATATAGCCAAAATCCATCAACAGATGGCGAATGCCCATTACGGCGTGATATGCCAGCGCAATCAGGATCCCCCACAGAATTAACTCCACAAAGAAGTTATTCATAATGGATGACGCGGTGAGGAAACCTTCAGGGGAGGAAAGGCTGGTACCCAATAACCACAACAGAATCCCGACCGCCACAAAGGTGATCACTCCGGATACGCGATGGAGAATGGACGCTATCGCCGTGATTGGGAACCGGATCGTTTGCAGATCCAGATTGACAGGTCTTTGTTTTTTCACATTTCTTATCATGAATAACGCCCACATGCTGTTCTTATTATTCCCTTTAGACTTCGGGTACAGAAGATGAAGACACCTGTAGCCTGAAAGACGACGGGATTTCCTTCCTCCGGTCTGCGTGCGGGTCAGACAGCGTCCTTACTATAACTACGCGTCATATAAAACACTGCTTCCAGATGCTAAAACGACACGTTACAACGCTGGTTGGCTCGGGATTGCAGGGTATTCCGGAGACCTGGCGGCAGTATAGGACGTTCACAAAATCATTACAATTAACCTACATATAGTTTGTCGGGTTTTATCCCGAACAGTGACATAGGTCACGATAACAACATTATTTTAATTTTTAATCATCTGATTTGACAATCATTAAACAAAGTTGTTACAAACGACACCAGAAAAAGCATATAATGCGTAAAAGTTATGGGGTCACTCTTTCACCGGAGATTTAGTTATGTAACAGTGTGGAAGTATTGACCAATACCTTCAGGACAGTTATTAGTGATAGACAGGTTAAATAATTCGGATTGCTAAGTTCTTGATTTGCAGTTTATTCGCCATGAAAAGACCGTTTTACCTGCAAGCGCCCATAGCTCTGTACCCAGGTCATCCCCTCTTTCGCAGAGCGGCGAGCCAAATAACAAACTGGTAACGGTTTATTGATGCACGAAGGCAAATTTAAGTTCCGGCAGTCTTAAGCAATAAGGCGCTAAGGAGACCGTAAATGGCTGATACTAAAGCAAAACTCACTCTAAATGGTGACGCTGCTATTGAACTGGATGTGCTGAAAGGTACGCTCGGTCAAGATGTTATTGATATTCGTAGCCTTGGCTCAAAAGGGATGTTTACTTTTGACCCAGGTTTCACCTCTACCGCATCCTGCGAATCCAAAATTACTTTCATCGACGGTGACGAAGGTGTTTTGCTGCATCGCGGCTTCCCGATTGACCAACTGGCGACCGAGTCCAACTATCTGGAAGTGTGTTATATCCTGCTGTACGGCGAAAAACCGACGCAGGAAGAGTACGACGAGTTCAAAACCACAGTCACTCGCCATACCATGATCCACGAGCAGATCACCCGTCTGTTCCACGGTTTCCGCCGCGACTCTCACCCGATGGCCGTTATGTGCGGTGTAACCGGAGCGCTGGCAGCGTTCTATCATGACTCGCTGGATGTAAACAACGCGCGTCACCGTGAAATCGCCGCCTTCCGCCTGCTGTCCAAAATGCCAACCATGGCAGCGATGTGCTACAAATATTCCATCGGGCAGCCGTTCGTGTACCCACGTAACGATCTCTCCTACGCCGGTAACTTCCTGAACATGATGTTCTCTACGCCGTGCGAAAAATACGAAGTGAATCCGATTCTGGAACGCGCAATGGACCGTATCTTAATCCTGCACGCTGACCACGAACAGAACGCCTCAACCTCTACCGTACGTACCGCGGGCTCTTCTGGCGCTAACCCGTTTGCCTGCATCGCGGCAGGTATTGCTTCCCTGTGGGGACCGGCACACGGCGGCGCAAACGAAGCTGCGCTGAAAATGCTGGAAGAAATCAGCTCTGTTAAACACATTCCGGAATTTGTTCGCCGCGCGAAAGACAAGAATGATTCCTTCCGCCTGATGGGCTTTGGTCACCGTGTTTATAAAAACTATGACCCGCGCGCTACCGTCATGCGTGAAACCTGCCACGAAGTGCTGAAAGAACTGGGTACCAAAGATGATCTGCTGGAAGTGGCGATGGAACTTGAGCACATTGCGCTCAACGACCCGTACTTCATTGAGAAGAAACTCTACCCGAACGTAGACTTCTACTCCGGCATCATCCTGAAAGCGATGGGTATTCCGTCCTCCATGTTCACCGTGATCTTCGCCATGGCACGTACCGTTGGCTGGATTGCACACTGGAACGAAATGCACACCGACGGCATGAAAATCGCGCGTCCGCGTCAGCTGTACACCGGCTACGACAAGCGCGATTTTAAGTCTGCTATTAAGCGTTAATTGTCTGCCGGATGGCGCTAGCGCTTGTCCGGCTTAAAATTATAAACGCTCTCAGGTCGGATAAAGCAGTGATGCCTGTGTCCGGCCTGTTTTTATTTGATCCAAATTATTTTATTCTTATCGTGCTTTCTCTATGATTTACTGAGATTTCTCACATTTTACTCAGGAGCATGGGATGCCTGTTTTGCAGTGGAGCCTGTTGTTTGTGCTATCGCTCCTTCTTTCCCTGCTCTTTCTGTTTATCCATCTTCCAGGCCCCTTGCTGCTCGGTTCGATGATCGTCGGCATCATCTTCAGTATGCGCGGCATCTCGCTGCATCCTCCTCGTTGCACATTTCTTGGCGCACAGGCGATTCTCGGCTGCATGATTGCCCAAAATCTGACCGGTTCAATCTTCACAACCCTTGCAGCCCACTGGCCGATGGTGATTGTTATCCTGCTGGCTACCCTTATCAGCAGCGCGATAATCGGCTGGCTGCTGGTTCGCTATAGTAATCTACCGGGAAATACTGGTGCGTGGGGCTCGTCACCAGGCGGTGCAGCTGCAATGGTCGCAATGGCCCAGGATTATGGCGCCGACATCCGGCTGGTGGCGTTTATGCAGTATCTGCGCGTACTGTTGGTGGTCGGCGCGGCAGCGCTGGTCACCCGGCTGGTGATGGGCGACCAGGCCCAAACGGTCAGTGAACAAATCATCTGGTTTCCGCCGCTAAGCGGCAATCTTTTCAGCACTCTGATGCTGGCCGCCGTTGCCGGCACGGCTGGGCGCCTACTGCGTATTCCCTCTGGCGTTATGCTATTGCCAATGCTGGTGGGTGCCATGCTGAATGCAAGCGGAGTGATGGTGATTGAACTGCCGGAATGGCTACTGGCAATAGCCTATATGTCAATTGGCTGGCAAATCGGTCTTGGCTTTGACAAGCAGATCTTTTTGATGGCGTTACGACCACTGCCACAGATTCTGTTGTCCATTTTTTCACTGATGGCGATCTGCGCAGCCATGGCCTGGGGACTGGCGCATTACATGCAGATCGATTTTCTCACTGCCTATCTGGCAACCAGTCCTGGAGGAGTGGATTCTGTTGCGGTGATCGCCGCAGGAAGCCACGCTGATATGGCGCTCATCATGGCGATGCAAACCCTGCGACTGTTCAGCATTTTGTTAACTGGCCCCGCAGTCGCGCGGTTTATTTCGGTGCACGCACCAAAACAACCCGCTTAGTGCTGACAACCCGGGCACCAGTAAAAGGGGCGCGAAGAGAGCATCGTTTTCTCGATTATTCCACCACAACGCTCACAGGTTTCGCCGTCCCGATGAAAGACCTTAAAGCGAAACAACGCACCGTGATGTTTATTCTCATCGACCAGGCCGCGGGTAGTATAAGACAGCCGCGGAATATCAAGCAGCGCATGTGCCAGTTGATCCAGTTGCTCATCACTAAGCTGCGACGCTTTATGCTGCCCGGTCAACCCAACCTGCCAAAGGATCTCTACCCGCAGGTAGTTACCTAATCCCGCCAGAAACGCCTGGTCCAGTAGCAGACCAGAAAACTGGCGATTGCGAAAACGCGGAGATAACAGACGCGCTTTAACCTCATCGGGCGTTAAACGTAAATCCAGTACATCCGGCCCTACCCGTTGCAGGAACGGATGGGTGGAGAGCTGTTCTGGCGTCAGCATTTCGATATCAGACGCGCTATAGAGCAGGATAGTTTTGTCGTGTGTCTGCAGCCTGACGCGCAGTACCCGCGAAGTTTGCGGAATTTTGCCTGTATCCACCACTCGCCACACGCCATAGAGCTGATTGTGACTGTACAGCGTCAGGCCATTAGAAAAATGGGTCAGTAATGCTTTCCCCCGCGTTTCAAGCTGGGTAACACGTTGCCCAATCAGTTGAGATTGATACGGTTTTAACTGCTCAAAGGCAAACCAGACATCCGTCAGGGGTTTGCCTTTGACTGCCGCCTCCAGGTTATCCGCCGCGCGGCGGATCTCCGGGCCTTCAGGCATAATACTGTCCTTTGTTAATGTGTTGCGCCGCCCGTCACTGCGATATCGCTTTCCACCTGCAAGGCGGTGGCAATCGCAATCTCCAGCGCACGGCGCACCGTTTCTGTCGCCATACTTGGCGCCCCGGGATGCTGTGCAGCCTGTTGCGGCAAATAAGGGATATGAATAAAGCCGCCCTTCACCGCCGGTACGTCGCGTAGTTTATGCAGCAGGCCATACATCACGTGGTTACACACGAAAGTACCCGCAGTCTGGGAAACCGAGGCCGGAATTCCCGCGTTGCGCATGGCGACAACCATCGCTTTAATCGGCAACGAACTAAACCATGCCGCCGGGCCATCGACCACAATCGGCACATCGACCGGCTGTTGCCCCTGGTTATCCGCAATACGCGCATCGTCAACGTTAATTGCCACGCGTTCCACGGTAATATCCGTGCGACCACCCGCCTGCCCCACCGCCAACACCAGTGATGGCGACAACGCGTCAATCGCGGCGTTGAGTACGGCGAGAGACTCGCCAAAGACACACGGTAGTTGGCGGGCTATTACGCGGCATCCGCCGATAATAGCATTGTCGAGGCTCGAGACCACTTCCCAGGAAGGGTTAACTGACTCGCCGCCAAAGGGTTCAAATCCCGTGATGAGTACTGTTTTCATCCTTCCTCCTTACAGGAACATCAGGAAATACATCAGGAACACGTTGACCAGCAGCAGCAGTATGCCGGTTGGCACCTGCGCTTTAATCACCGCATTTTTGTCCGGTAGCTCCAGCAACGCTGCGGGAACAATATTAAAGTTCGCCGCCATCGGCGTCATCAGCGTCCCGCAATAGCCGGAGAACATACCAATCGCCGCCATTACCGCTGGGTTGCCGCCGTGTTGCAGTACGAGGATTGGAATACCAATCCCAGCGGTCACGATCGGGAAAGCAGCAAACGCATTACCCATAACCATGGTCAGCAATGCCATGCCGATGGTGTACACCGCCACCGCGATAAAGCGACTATCCACCGCCAGATATTCCTGCGTCAGGTATGAAATGCCGCTACCGACACCCGCCGCTGTAAACAGCAGCCCAAGCGTAGCCAGAATCTGCGGCAGAATGAACGCCCAGCCAATGGAGTCCAGCAGACGGCGTGCCTCCTGAATCGGTTGATGCACCCGCTCATGGGTCATTTTTATCGCCATCGCCAGACCAATCAACGAGCCCGCTGTCATTGAAAAGAGCGTTACCAGCGTGGCGTGATTACCCGGCCCGAACAGCGCATCCTGTAAGCCCGGAATATGGTTGAACATCAGTACGCCAATGACCGTTACCACCGGAATCGCTAATGCCGGGAAAAACAGGCGGTTGCCCAGGCGGCTGGCGCTTTCTTCGCGCTGTTGCTGCGTGCGTTGATGGTAGCTTCCCAGCTTCACACCACCAAAACCCGCGATCAGGGCCAGCACAACCACCGCAACGCCGACGGCAATATGCACTGCGCGTTTATCGCCAAACAGCGAGTATGTCCAGTCACCAAGCAGAAACAGTACGCCATATATGCCCCAAAACAGGCCTGTGGTGAAACGGCGCGGGTTTGCTTTGTCCTGCCAGGACATCAGCGCCACAATCAGTAATACCGCACCTGCCAGCCAGTAGAGATAGCTTTGTTGAAAATTCATTTCGCTTCCCCTTTCGCTGCGGCATTCGCTTTCGCCACTTCACGTTGCAAATAGCTATCCAGACGCCACAAACGCGTGCCGTGGATCAGGAAAGCACAAATTGCCGTTGGGATCCCCCACAAGGCGATATGCAGAGGTTCGGTCTGGATCCCTCCAGACTCCAGCATAAAGTTGTGCATGAATATGATCGCGCCGAAGGCAACAAAGATATCTTCACCGAAAAACAGCCCGACGTTATCGGTCGCCGCTGACATTGCGCGCAGGCGATAGCGAACCGTGCCGGGTATCTCTCCGTGATTTTTCTCGGCGGCCCCTTCCGCCATTGGCGCCAGCAGCGGGCGCACCATCTGCGGATGCCCCCCCAGACTGGTCAACCCTAACGCAGCGGTCGCTTCGCGAATGAACAGATAGACAATAAGCAGACGGCCACTGGTGGCACTGCGGATTTTCGCAATCCACGCCTGAGCACGCTCTTTGAGTCCGTGACGTTCCAGCAGGCCAATAACCGCCAGCGGGATCAGCAGGATAAACGGCAGGTTGCGGGTGTTAAGAAAACCTTCACCCAGCTTCTCGAGGATGGTGGCGATCGGCATATGCGCCGCCAGTCCCGTGACGATCCCGGCAATAATAACCACCAATACCGGATTAAAACGTAAAAGAAATCCGACCACGATGACGGCGATCCCCGTCAATGGCCAGAGAGAAATTACCTCTCCCATAATTCATTCCCGTATATGTTGTTGTGTAATATATTGTTGTTTTGTATGGTAAATCTTATGCACCAATTTCAATATTGCATGCATTAAAGGCGCTACGCAAGCGACGGGCAAAAGCGAGTGCGTGCTCGCCATCCCCATGAATGCATACCGTCTGGGCGGTCACGCTTGCCCATGTTCCACTTTGGCTTTTTACTCTGCCGGATTGCACCATTTCTAACGTTTGCGCCAGCGCCTGCTCTTCATCCTCAATCAGTGCGCCCGGCTGGTTACGTGGCACCAGACTGCCATCGGCCTGATAACCCCGATCGGCAAAAACCTCTTGACGCGTTATCAAGCCATAGTGTTCTCCAGCGCGAATCAGTTCGCTTCCCGCCAGCCCGACCAGAACCAGCGACGGATCACAGGCATGAACCGCTTTCGCAATCGCATCAGCCAATTGAGGATCTTTCGCCGCCTGGTTATAGAGCATGCCATGCGGTTTGACATGGCGCATCACGCCGCCTTCTGCCCGCGTGATGGCAGCCAGCGCGCCAATTTGATACAGCGTCTGTGCATACACCGTTTGTGCAGGCAGGGTCATGGCGCTACGACCAAAATTTTCCCGATCCGGAAAGCTGGGGTGCGCGCCTACCGCCACACCATTTTTTAACGCATCACGCACGCTTGAGAGCATAGTTTGCGCATCGCCGGCGTGAAACCCACAGGCGATGTTGGCCGATGACACCAATTGCAGCAACGCTGCATCGTTCGCACATCCCTCACCGAGGTCTGCATTGAGATCAATTTTCATTGTTAAGTCGCCATGCTAACTGTTCCAGATAACGCTGCTGGTCGTACCGCGCCTTCAGCGCTTCCTCCAGCGAACACTGCACAAAATGAATCGGCTGACCGAGCGGGATCTGCGCCAGATGATACATATCTGCCTCGATAATACAGGCGATGCGGGGATAGCCACCCGTCGTCTGAGCATCGTTCATCAGCACGATTGGCTGGCCATTATGCGGAACCTGCACCACGCCGGGGAGCAAACCATGCGACAGCAGCTCGCGATCGGTCGTGCGCGTCAGCGGTTGCCCCTGAAGACGATACCCCATACGGTTACTTTGCGGGCTAAGCTGCCACGGCGAGCGCCAGAAAGAGGCCTGCGATACCTCATCAAACTCCTGATATTCAGGGCCGGGCAGTGCGCGAATCAGATTACCCCACATCAGTTGTTTTACACCTTGTGGCCCGCTGAATTGCCGGGTAGATATGCCAATCGCCAGTCGATCGCCATCACGCAGCAGACGCCCTTCAAACCCACCAATGCCCACTTTCAGATCGGTACTACGCGAACCCATCACTTCGGGAACATCAATACCGCCCGCTACAGCCAGATAACTGCGCATACCATGAAGAGGTCGTTTTAGCGTCAGGCGCTGCCCGGCTTTTACCGGTAACCGCCATCCGCTCCATACGGGAGTTCGATCCAGATGCGCTTCGCATCCGGCACCGGTCAGGGCAAACCAGCCATCGGCTTCAAACTCCACCACCAGTTGCCCCAGCGTGATTTCCAGCGCTGCGGCATTCGCATCATTACCCACCAGCAGGTTAGCCACGTTCAGCGCCGGTTTATCCAGCGCGCCACAGTGACTAATTCCGGATTGACGAAAACTATGGCGTCCCCCGTCCTGTACTGAGGTGTACATGCCAGCGCGGATGATGTTTAACATATCCCCTCCTTCTGCGGGACAAAACGCACGGTATCGCCAGCCCGTAACAGAATCGGCTCCTCCCGTTTTGGATCAAATAACGAAACGGAGGTACGCCCAATCAATTGCCATCCACCAGGTGTTGCAAGCGGGTAGATCCCCGTTTGAGATCCACCGATACCGACAGAACCTGCCGGAACAAGCAAACGCGGTTCCGCACGTCTGGGGGTATGCAGCTGTTCAGGTAAGCTCCCGAGATAGGGAAATCCCGGCTGAAAACCGATAAACCACACCACATAGTCAACTGACGCATGAAGTTCGACGACCTGCTTGTCGCTTAATCCGCTGTGTCGGGCGACCTCTGCCAGATCGGGGCCAAACTCACCGCCATAGATCACGGGTATTTCAATAAAACGTGAATCCGGCTCCAGTGCTTCGCTCTCTTCCCACCAGCGCTGCAGGCGTTCAATCGCATCCAGCGCCAGTGTTTGCGGGTCGCGCAGGGTAACCGTGATATTGTTCATTCCCGGAATAGCTTCAAGCACATTCGGGGCATCAACTAAACGCTGAGCCAGACGCCAGATGCGTTTCTGAGTCGCCAGCGTGATGGGGGGTTCCAGTTCGAGAACCACCGCCGTTTCACCTAACAGATAACAACGCGCTCGCTGCACTTTCATCCCTCTTTATTACGCTGGATTAGGAATATCGATAAAGGTTACGTCCAGATCGGAATTTTCATTCAGCCATTCGCTTAATGCGCGAATGCCGCCGCGTTCGGTCGCATGGTGACCGGCAGCATAAAAATGCAGCCCCTGCTCGCGGGCTGAGTGAATGGTTTGCTCAGAGACTTCACCGGTAATAAAGGCGTCGACACCAAATCGGGCTGCGCTATCAATAAAACTTTGACCGCCCCCGGTACACCAGGCAACGCGCTGAACTTTCTCCGGCCCGGTATCACCGCACCATAACGGTTTACGGCCTAAACGCGCTTCAATCCACGATGCCAGCTCCAGCCCCGGTACCGGCATGGAGAGTTCTCCCCATGGCACCAGCGGTTCAATTTCCCCCATCACGGTGATTCCCAACAGCGCGGCCAACTGCGCGTTATTCCCCAATTCCGGGTGTGCATCCAGCGGCAAGTGCCAGCCATACAGGTTGATATCATTTTCTAACAGCGTTTTCAGACGATTGCGCTTCATGCCGTGAATAACCGGAGATTCGCCTTTCCAGAAATAACCGTGGTGAACGATAACCGCATCCGCTTGCTGGCGTACCGCCTCGTCCAGCAATGCCTGGCTTGCAGTCACACCGGTCACGATTTTATGCACCGTCTCTTTGCCCTCAACCTGCAAACCATTCGGCGCATAATCGCTAATGGCGGCGCTGTTTAGTTTGTCGTTGATCAGTTGTTCCAGTTCGGTGTTTTTCATCATCGTCCTCGTAGTCATCATTTCTGCCTGCCCAATCAGCAACACAGCTTAGGTTAAAATAGCGTCCCCGCCTGCGTTCGTCGATAGCCATTTCACTGACACATAAAGAAACAATCACACCCGCTTTGAACGTGATTTGCTTACCACTACGCGATCTAATTCATGTATATTTATGCAATCAGACAGCATATTGCAAAAATAATCAGATCTGTATCAAAGTTACAACTTTAAGGAAACACACTCGCGCAGCACGTTCAGCCAGTCGCGAGGCATTTACTTCGAGAAAATAATGAATAAACAAGCATCTCAACCACGGGCGATATACTACGTTGTCGCGCTACAAATCTGGGAATACTTCAGTTTTTACGGCATGCGTGCGCTGCTGATCCTGTATCTCACTAACCAGCTTAAGTACGACGATAATCACGCATATGAACTGTTCAGCGCCTACTGCTCGCTGGTCTATGTCACCCCTATTCTCGGGGGATACCTGGCCGATAAAGTGCTCGGCAATCGAATGGCGGTGATGATCGGCGCATTTTTAATGGCGGTGGGACATCTGGTATTAGGTGCCAGTGAAATGGCTCCGGCGTTCCTCTATTTGTCGCTGGCGATAATTGTCTGCGGTTACGGTCTGTTTAAATCAAATATCAGTTGCCTGCTGGGCGAGTTATATCAACCTGAAGACCCGCGTCGCGACGGTGGATTCTCTCTGCTCTACGCCGCCGGTAACATCGGTTCGATCATCGCACCAATTGCCTGCGGATACGTGCAGGAAGAGTACAGTTGGGCGATGGGCTTTGCGCTGGCTGCCATCGGCATGCTGGCAGGGCTGGTGATTTTCTTATGTGGTAATCGCCATTTCGCCCAAACCACCGGCGTCAACAAGGCCGTTCTATGTGCTAAAACCTTTATTCTGCCAAACTGGGCCTGGCTGTTAGTTCTGCTAGTTACCACACCGCTGCTGATTACCGTGCTGTTCTGGAAAGAGTGGTCCGTTTATGCACTGATTGTTGCCACTGTTATTGGTCTGGCAGTTCTGGCGAAAATTTATCGCCAGGCACAGACGCAGAAACAGCGCAAAGAGCTGGGGCTTATCGTCACGCTGACCTTCTTCAGCCTGTTGTTTTGGGCCTTTGCTCAACAGGGTGGCAGTTCGATCAGCCTGTATATCGACCGCTTCGTTAACCGCGATATTCTGGGGTATTCCGTCCCTACCGCGATGTTCCAGTCGGTTAACGCTTTTGCCGTTATGCTGTGCGGTATCGTACTGGCGTGGGTAGTCAAAGAAAGCGTAAGTGGCAATCGTACCGTACGTATCTGGGGTAAATTTGCCCTTGGCCTCGGCTTAATGAGCGCTGGGTTCTGTATTCTAACCTTGAGCGCTCGCTGGTCCGCTGCTTACGGCCACTCTTCCATGCCGCTGATGGTACTTGGGTTGGCGGTCATGGGCTTTGCCGAACTGTTTATTGACCCGGTGGCAATGTCGCAAATTACGCGTATTGAGATCCCTGGTGTAACCGGCGTGTTAACCGGCATTTATATGCTGCTTTCCGGCGCCATCGCCAACTACCTGGCAGGCGTTATCGCCGATCAGACCTCGCAAGGTTCGTTTGACGCTGCGGGCGCTATCAACTACTCCATCAATGCATACATTGATGTCTTTAGTGAAATTACCTGGGGCGCGCTGGCCTGTGTGGTGCTGGTGCTGCTGATTTGGCTGTACCAGTCGCTTAAGTTCAGAAACCGTTCACTGGCGGTAGAATCCTGAGTGTAGGGGCCCGATGATGTAATCTGATTCGGGCTTTTTTTCAGGAATTACGCATAGCTGGCAGTCAACTCCTCTTCAGAAAGACCTGTAACCAGAAGCACCATATTGCGATCTATTCCCTGCTCCAACATAGTTTGCGCTATACGTAATGCGGCTTCTCGTTTGCCTTGCTGCAACCCTTCCTGTAATCCATCTAAGCGTAACCGCTCGGCAATCGTCATCAGCTTCTCCTTATGTTGGGGGATCCGTTGCGCCATCTCTTGTATAAATTCATTAAAGCGAGATTCATCGCCGGATTGCAGGATGTAATTAAACATCGCCTGTAGTTGCGTGTCATTAGCGCACCCTGTAAGTAACAGCGTGGCCAGTTGATCTACCAGCCCCATCAAATCCCGCTGACGGATATGTTTTTGCATTAGTTCCAGCAGTGCCATTCGCCTGTGAGCCATGATTTCGTCATCGGGCACCACTGTGATATCCACCAATGGAAATGCGCTGGCATAAAGTTGCCGTGCCGTTACAGGATCGGTAAACGCATCAAGCCAGCACAGTGAGTACGGATACGGACTTCGACAGCCATGATAAAACAGCATGGGTATCACAATCGGCAGTTCTTTGTGCCCGGCATCCAAATGACGCTGCATCGCCGCTATTGCGTAACGCAGCAGACGAAAAGCCATATGCGGATCGGCTGAACTCTGGTGTTCTATAACCACGTATACATAACCTTCACCATCGTGCGTATGCACAGACCAGAGCACGTCGGAGTAGCGGGTACGTAAATCCGCTTCAATAAAGCTTTCTGACTCCAGCTTCAGCGTATTTAAATCGCAAAGCGTTTGCAGATCTGCGGGTAGATGAATTTCGAGGAAGTCCCGAGCTGTTTCTGGATGATGTAAAAACGTTTTAAATACCGCATCGTGCGGTGTAGATGTCGTTGGTGTTGTCATCAAATTCCGTCACCTGAATGAAGATGACGGCACTTTACTGCTGGCGGAAAACCTCTTCATCAAGGCATTAGCAGCCTTGCGTACACGCTTCAGCGCTAAATGCCCCCCACTGCAACATATTCATTCTGCTGGAAGGTATTACGCAGAAATCCGCTGCGTGCTTATCCCTTACGTGCCGCCTCATATGCCGCCAGCGTCGCCAGCCTTGCCTGTTTATGATCCACAATCGGGCGAGGATAACTCAGTGTTACCTGCGCTTTTTCAGCCCACGACCACGGTTCATGAATGGCTTTACCCGGCACGTCGCGCAGTTCCGGCACCCACTGGCGGATAAACTCACCGTCACGATCAAATTTTTCGCCCTGAGTCGTGGGGTTAAAGATACGGAAATACGGTGCGGCGTCAGTTCCGGTTGAGGCTGCCCACTGCCAGCCGCCGTTATTGGCCGCCAGGTCGCCATCGATCAGTTGCGACATGAAATATTGTTCGCCTTTACGCCAGTCGATCAGCAGGTCTTTCACTAAAAAACTGGCGGTAATCATGCGTAAACGATTATGCATCCAGCCCGTGGCGTTGAGCTGACGCATGGCCGCATCCACAATGGGGTAGCCTGTATTCCCTGTTTTCCAGGCCTGGAAATGGGTCGGATTATTCTGCCATTGCACGCGATCGGTCCAACGAATAAAAGGTTGATACCGACATAGCGCCGGATGGTAAGTCATCAGATGACGATAAAATTCGCGCCAGATAAGCTCATTCAACCAAACGCTGCCTGTCCCATCCTCAAGCGCCTGCGGCTGCTCCACGAGCAGTCGATTCAGGCACTGGCGCGGTGATAGTCCTCCTGTCGCCAGGCTCGCGGATAATCGACTGGTTCCATCAATCGCCGGAAAGTCACGCAGTTGTTCATATTCTCCGGCGGCCTGCTGGCAAAAATGGCGTAACTGCGCGATGGCCAATTTTTCTTCTGCCGGAAATTGCTGCGAATCAAAATCCTGCTGCGGGTAGCTCAGCGTGATGGATGTTAATGGAGAGTCAAGAGCACCGCTTTCTCTCACCTTCGGCGCACTGACACATTCTGGGATCCCGTCTTTTATCCGCTTCAGCCAGGCATTTTTAAACGGCGTAAAGACTTTATACATCTCGTGATTACCGGTCATGACCGCCCCCGGAGGCAGGATCACGCTGTCGTCAAACCCTTCGCACACCACCTGAGGTATTGACTTTTCAACGGCAGCATCACGCTGGCGTTCGTTTATTTCATATTGATAGTTATAAAATATTCGACTGACGCCATGCTGTACGCAGACGTTTTTGACGGTTTCCACACTGGTCGCAAAATCACCGACTTCATGAAACAGAAGCGGGATGCCCTTTTCTGCCAGCGCCGTTTGCAACGCGTTCAACTGCGCGTTAACCAATGCCGCCTGACGTGAGGCCATATCATGCGCCTTCCACTGTTCAGGCGTGGAGATATAGAGCGCGAGTACATGTGCAGAACGATCCCGACAAGCCGCCGCCAGCGCGAGATTGTCATGCAGGCGTAAATCACGCCGAAACCAGACCAGATGCGTGGTCATAACACTCCCTGATAAAAATTAATCATTGCCCTGTAAACGCCAAATCGCAGGCCAGAGTTCAAAATAACGTTGCCCGGACAACCAGGTGTTCGGGTGCTCAGCCATATAGTGTTTGAGGAGCATTAAGGGTGCAAGTAGCGGCTGCGCCTCGCGTCGATAGTTATCGATTATCGAGGTCAATTCCTGACGTTGACGCAGATCGAGCTGATTACGGAAATAGCCCTGTACGTGCATCAATACATTGGTATGGTTACGCCGGGTAGCAGGATTTAATAACAGATGGGTCAATCGTAGGCGATACTCGGTAAAAAAAGCATCGAGATCTTGCCATTCATGGATTGCGGCAACGAAGGGGCCAAGCTCCCGATACTCTGGCTGGGAATGCGCCAGTAGTACCAGTTTGTAGCGGGTATGATAGTCAATTAATACGCCCCGCGTTAATTTTCGCTGACGCAGGCGGTGCAATTCATGCAAAGCGTAAACACGTATTAATGTATTTTCGTCGAACTGAGGTGCCTCACTCGCTTCTGTGGTCAGACAGGTGCGGATACCAACAGGAATTCTCGTGCTCATCGCCACTCCTTATCCGTTACTCAGATAAGTGTAGACCTCGGCGTATAAAAAAACCGCCACATTGCTGTTGGCGGTTTTCTTGAACAATAACGACAACTTAATAGAAGTCGCAGGTGGCTTTTTCAGCCTGCTCCATCCACACCGGTTTATCACTGGTTTTGGACCAGACGCGGTGCAGATAGCTGTAAAAACGGGCGCGGTCTTTCCAGAACAACATGACCGGCAGCGCCAGCACGCCCGCCACAACGGCAAAGGTACGGCGCAAGAAAACAATGTGTGCTGGATATTCTTTATAAAAGTCCATAATCCTCTCCCATATATCTGTTCGGTGAATCGCACCGGAAAAATAAACTTGGTTAACTGATGAAAATAATACCGCCTTGTGTGTAATTTTGCTACTCATCCGACCACTTATTTTTATCTATTGATGCTCCGTTTAGCTAAAAACCGTAATTAAGTTACATAAAAGTTAAATTAATACTAATCATTAGTTAAATAATGGTCTTTGCCATTTTTATACTTTTTTTACACCCCTCCCACTGATTTTTGCGAAATCTTTGCAAGCAAAAATCTACGCTCTGGTTATCACATTTATGCCACTGGAGGTGCACCGTGAGTGCAGGCGTGATAACCGGCATTGTGCTGGTCTTTTTATTATTAGGTTATCTGGTGTATGCCCTGATTAATGCGGAGGCGTTCTGATGGCGGCCCAAGGATTTTTACTCATTGCCAGTTTCTTGCTGGTACTGTTTATCATCGCCAGACCGCTGGGTTTTGGCTTGGCTCGGCTGATCAATAATACGTCCCTGCCGGGTCTGGCTGGCGTGGAACATCTGCTCTGGCGCGGTCTGGGCATCTCGCAGCAGGAGATGAACTGGCGGCAGTATCTGTTGGCGATCCTCGTGCTCAATGTGCTGGGTTTGCTGGTCCTGTTTTCAATGCTGATGGCGCAAAACCTGCTGCCGCTAAATCCGCAACAGCTACCTGGGCTTTCGTGGGATTTGGCGCTCAACACGGCGGTAAGTTTTGTCACCAACACCAACTGGCAATCCTATGCTGGCGAAACCACCTTAAGCTACTTCAGCCAGATGGTCGGGCTGACCGTGCAGAACTTCCTGTCAGCGGCAACCGGGATTGCGGTGATTTTTGCCCTGGCCCGTGCCTTTACTCGCCAGAGTATGAACACGCTGGGCAACGCCTGGGTCGATCTGGTTCGCATTACGCTGTGGATCCTGCTCCCCATTGCATTGCTCATTGCGTTGTTCTTCATTCAGCAAGGTGTGCTGCAAAACGTGTTGCCCTATCAGCCCATTACTACCCTTGAAGGGGTGAAACAGCTGCTGCCGATGGGGCCCGTCGCCTCACAGGAAGCGATTAAGATGCTTGGCACTAACGGGGGCGGGTTCTTTAACGCTAACTCATCACATCCGTTTGAAAACCCTACCGCGTTGACCAATCTGGTACAGATGCTGGCCATTTTCTTAATTCCTACCGCGCTGTGTTTTGCCTTTGGTGATGTGGTTGGCGATCGTCGCCAGGGGCGGACCCTGCTGTGGGCCATGTCGCTGATATTTGTAGTCTGCGTAGCCGTGGTGATGTGGGCCGAAGTTCAAGGCAACCCGCACCTGATGGCATTCGGTGCAGACAGTAATATCAACATGGAAGGCAAAGAAAGCCGCTTTGGCGTGCTGGCTACGAGTCTTTTTTCCGTCGTGACGACAGCGGCATCTTGCGGCGCTGTCGATGCGATGCATGACTCCTTCACCGCGCTGGGCGGGATGGTGCCGATGTGGCTAATGCAGATTGGCGAAGTGGTCTTCGGTGGTGTCGGTTCGGGCCTGTACGGCATGTTGCTGTTCGTGTTATTGGCGGTGTTTATCGCGGGCCTGATGATTGGTCGCACGCCGGAATATCTGGGTAAGAAAATAGACGTGCGTGAAATGAAAATGACCGCGCTGGCGATTCTGGTCACCCCTGCGCTGGTGCTGCTCGGTACGGCGATAGCGATGATGAGCGACGCCGGACGCAGCGCCATGCTCAATCCTGGCCCACATGGCTTTAGTGAGGTGTTGTACGCCGTATCGTCTGCCGCGAACAACAACGGCAGCGCCTTCGCCGGATTAAGCGCCAACAGCCCGTTCTGGAACTGTCTGCTGGCCCTGTGCATGTTCTTCGGCCGTTTCGGCGTGATCATCCCCGTGATGGCAATTGCCGGATCGCTGGTCAGTAAAAAGATCCAGCCAGCAAGTCCAGGCACGCTGCCTACCCACGGTGCACTGTTTGTCGGGTTGTTAATCGGTACGGTGTTACTGGTTGGCGCCCTCACCTTTGTTCCTGCCCTGGCGCTTGGCCCGGTCGCAGAATACCTGTCATTACACTGAGTGATGCGGAGCACATGACTATGAGTCGCAAGCAACTGGCGCTGTTCGAACCCTCTCTGGTCGCACAGGCGCTGATGGATGCCGTGAAAAAATTAAGCCCACATACCCAGTGGCGCAATCCGGTGATGTTTATCGTCTGGCTGGGCAGTCTGCTGACAACCCTGTTAACGGTGGCAATGGCAACAGGCCATATGCAAGGCAATCCGTGGTTTACCGGCGCGATAAGTCTGTGGCTGTGGATTACCGTTCTGTTCGCCAACTTTGCCGAAGCGCTGGCGGAAGGACGCAGTAAGGCTCAGGCTAACAGTCTGAAAGGAGTGAAGAAAACCGCTTTTGCTCGCAAACTCCGCGAACCGAAATACGGTGCCGCCATGGATCACGTTCCGGCGGAGGATTTGCGCAAAGGAGATATCGTGTTAGTAGAAGCGGGCGATATTATCCCGTGTGACGGCGAGGTCATCGAAGGTGGCGCATCGGTGGATGAAAGCGCCATTACCGGTGAATCCGCGCCGGTCATTCGTGAATCCGGTGGTGATTTCGCCTCCGTCACCGGCGGGACCCGCATCCTCTCCGACTGGCTGGTGATCAAATGTAGCGTGAACCCTGGTGAAACGTTCCTCGACCGGATGATCGCCATGGTTGAAGGCGCGCAGCGGCGTAAAACGCCGAATGAAATCGCCCTGACGATCCTGTTGATAGCCCTGACCATCGTTTTTCTGCTGGCGACCGCCACGCTGTGGCCATTTTCCGCCTGGGGTGGTAGCGCGGTTAGCGTCACGGTACTGGTTGCCCTGCTGGTGTGTCTGATCCCCACCACCATCGGCGGGCTACTCTCCGCAATTGGCGTCGCCGGGATGAGCCGCATGCTGGGCGCGAACGTCATCGCCACCAGCGGACGTGCAGTAGAAGCTGCGGGTGACGTGGACGTACTGCTGCTGGACAAAACCGGCACCATTACGCTGGGTAACCGCCAGGCTTCAGATTTCCTGCCCGCCCAGGGCGTGGACGAAAAAACGCTGGCCGACGCCGCGCAGCTTTCATCGCTGGCCGATGAAACCCCAGAAGGCCGCAGCATCGTGATTCTGGCTAAACAGCGCTTTAATCTGCGTATTCGCGACGTGCAATCGCTGCACGCCACCTTTGTACCGTTTACCGCCCAAAGCCGAATGAGCGGGATCAACATCGACAACCGTATGATCCGCAAAGGGTCGGTCGATGCTATTCGTCGTCACGTTGAAGCCAACGGCGGCCACTTCCCTGCCGACGTGGAGCAGAAGGTCGAAAACGTCGCACGCCTTGGCGCTACGCCGCTGGTGGTTGCCGAAGGCTCCCGCGTGCTGGGCGTGATTGCCCTGAAAGATATCGTAAAAGGCGGAATCAAAGAACGTTTTGCCCAACTACGCAAAATGGGCATCAAAACGGTGATGATCACCGGCGATAACCGCCTGACCGCTGCCGCGATTGCGGCAGAAGCCGGGGTAGATGACTTCTTAGCTGAAGCCACGCCGGAAGCCAAGCTGGCGCTGATTCGTCAGTATCAGGCGGAAGGTCGTCTGGTGGCGATGACCGGCGACGGAACCAATGACGCCCCGGCGCTGGCGCAAGCCGACGTGGCGGTCGCCATGAACTCCGGGACCCAGGCCGCGAAGGAAGCAGGCAATATGGTGGATCTCGACTCTAACCCCACCAAGCTGATTGAAGTGGTGCACATTGGTAAACAGATGCTGATGACGCGTGGTTCGCTGACCACCTTCAGTATCGCCAACGACGTGGCGAAGTATTTCGCCATTATCCCGGCCGCGTTTGCCGCCACCTACCCGCAGCTCAATGCGCTTAACGTGATGGGTCTGCATTCGCCGGACTCGGCGATCCTCAGCGCGGTTATCTTTAATGCGCTGGTTATCGTCTTTCTGATCCCGCTGGCGCTTAAAGGCGTGAGCTACAAACCGTTATCCGCATCCGCAATGCTGCGCCGTAATTTGTGGATCTATGGTCTGGGTGGTCTGGTTGTACCGTTTATCGGTATCAAAGCAATTGATTTACTGCTGACCCTGCTGGGTCTGGTGTGAGGTTTCAGATGAGTGGATTACGTCCTGCATTATCAACATTGATTTTCCTGATGCTTATCACCGGCGGGGCTTACCCGTTGTTGACCACCGCGTTGGGGCAGTGGTGGTTTCCCCACCAGGCTAACGGCTCGCTTCTACGCGAAGGTCAGGTCGTTCGCGGCTCTGCGCTCATTGGGCAACATTTTACCGCGGCCGGTTATTTTCAGGGACGTCCGTCAGCTACAGCAGAAATGCCCTATAATCCAATGGCTTCAGGCGGCAGCAATCTGGCAGCCAGCAACCCGGAACTGGATAAACAGCTGCAAAGCCGGATAGCCGCACTGCGTGCAGCTAACCCGCAGGCAAATCCTGTCGTTCCGGTAGAGCTGGTAACGGCTTCTGCCAGCGGGCTGGATAACAATCTGACACCCGCCGCGGTGGCCTGGCAAATCCCCCGCGTGGCGCAGGCTCGCAACCTCAGCATTGAAGAGGTCACGCGCCTGGTTGCACAATACACGCAAAAGCCGTTGGTCAGTTTTATCGGCCAGCCGGTGGTGAACCTGGTGGAACTTAATTTAGCGCTGGATAAGCACTGAGAAAAAGGACATGCATAACGAACCCTTACGCCCCGACCCCGATCGCCTGCTGGAGCAGACCGCTGCCCCGCACCGCGGAAAACTGAAAATTTTCTTCGGCGCGTGTGCTGGCGTCGGTAAAACCTGGGCCATGCTGGCAGAGGCCCAGCGGCTGCGGGCGCAGGGGTTAGATGTGCTGATTGGCGTGGTGGAAACCCACGGACGCAAAGAGACCGCCGCGTTGCTGGACGGTCTCAGCATCCTGCCGCTAAAGAGACAGGCGCGCCATGGCCGTCATATTAGCGAGTTCGATCTCGACGCGGCGCTGGCCCGCCGTCCGGCGCTCATTTTGATGGATGAACTGGCACACAGTAATGCGCCT
Source organism: Citrobacter portucalensis (assembly GCF_002042885.1). Taxonomy (GTDB): domain Bacteria; phylum Pseudomonadota; class Gammaproteobacteria; order Enterobacterales; family Enterobacteriaceae; genus Citrobacter; species Citrobacter portucalensis. The sequence goes on along the minus strand of NZ_MVFY01000006.1, from coordinate 81,610 downwards.
GGCTCACGCCACCCTAAGCGTTGGCAAGATATTGAAGAACTGCTCGAAGCCGGTATTGACGTTTTTACTACCGTCAACGTGCAGCATCTGGAAAGCCTCAATGATGTGGTCAGCGGCGTCACCGGCATTCAGGTTCGCGAAACCGTCCCCGATCCTTTTTTCGATGCCGCCGACGATGTGGTGCTGGTCGATCTTCCCCCCGACGATTTGCGCCAACGCCTGAACGAAGGCAAGGTCTATATCGCCGGTCAGGCGGAAAGAGCCATCGAGCATTTCTTTCGCAAAGGGAACTTGATCGCGCTACGTGAGCTGGCCCTGCGCCGCACGGCCGATCGGGTTGACGATCAGATGCGTGCCTGGCGAGGGCGTCCGGGGGAAGAAAAAGTCTGGCATACCCGTGACGCCATTTTACTGTGCATTGGACACAATACCGGCAGCGAAAAGCTGGTGCGTGCTGCCGCGCGTCTGGCAGCGCGCCTCGGCAGCGTCTGGCATGCAGTGTATGTCGAAACGCCAGCGCTGCACCGACTGCCCGAAAAACAGCGCCGGGCAATCCTAAGCGCTCTGCGGTTAGCCCAGGAGCTGGGTGCAGAAACCGCCACCCTTTCCGATCCCGCTGAAGACAAGGCGGTAATCCGCTACGCCCGTGAGCATAATCTGGGAAAAATTGTCCTAGGACGTCCGACTACGCGACGCTGGTGGCGCAGTGATTCCTTTGCTGACAAACTGGCCCATCGCGCACCGGATCTCGACCTGATGATTGTTGCGCTCGATGAGCCACCTTCGCGCCCTGTGCTACAAACTGCGGATAACCGCACCTTTAAGGATAAATGGCGGGTACAAATTCAGGGTTGTGTGGTTGCCGTCGCGCTGTGCGCCATCATTACGTTGATTGCCATGCAGTGGTTGATGGCCTTTGACGCCGCCAACCTGGTGATGATCTATTTATTGGGCGTGGTGGTTATCGCCCTCTTTTACGGACGCTGGCCGTCGGTGCTGGCAACTTTTATTAACGTCGCCAGCTTCGATCTCTTCTTTATTGCTCCGCGTGGCACGCTGGCCGTTTCCGATGTCCAGTACCTGCTCACCTTCGCCGTGATGCTAACGGTAGGGCTGGTTATTGGTAATCTGACCGCCGGAGTGCGTTATCAGGCGCGGGTGGCCCGTTATCGTGAACAACGTACGCGCCATTTGTATGAGATGTCGAAAGCGCTGGCCGTTGGGCGTAGTCAGCAAGATATTGCCGCCACCAGCGAACAGTTTATTGCCTCAACGTTCCAGGCCCGCAGCCAGGTTTTACTGCCCGGTGAGAACGGTAAGCTGGCCCCTCTCACTCATCAACAGGGCATGACGCCGTGGGATGATGCCATTGCCCAATGGAGCTTTGATAAAGGGCAACCGGCTGGCGCAGGTACTGACACGTTGCCAGGTGTGCCGTATCAAATTTTACCTTTAAAAAGTGCCGACAAAACGCATGGGCTGCTGGTGGTGGAACCGGGAAATTTACGCCAGCTGATGATCCCCGAACAGCAACGCCTGCTGGAAACTTTCACTTTACTGGTCGCCAGTGCGCTGGAGCGTCTGACGCTGACCGCCAGCGAAGAGCAGGCCCGGTTTGCCAGCGAGCGTGAAAGCATTCGCAACGCGCTGCTCGCCGCCCTTTCCCACGATTTACGTACACCGCTAACGGTGCTGTTCGGTCAGGCAGAGATCTTAACGCTTGATCTGGCCAGCGAAGGATCGCCGCATGCGCGCCAGGCCAGTGAGATTCGCCAGCACGTCCTGAATACGACCCGACTGGTTAATAACCTGCTGGATATGGCGCGAATTCAGTCTGGCGGCTTTAATCTTAAGAAGGAGTGGTTAACACTGGAAGAGGTGGTCGGCAGCGCCCTGCAGATGCTGGAGCCAGGACTCTCTGCTCCTATTAATTTGTCGCTACCAGCACCGTTGACGCTGATCCACGTCGATGGCCCACTCTTTGAACGGGTGCTGATTAATCTGCTGGAAAACGCCGTTAAATACGCAGGTCCAGCGGCGCAAATCGGTATTGATGCCAGCGTCGATGGCGAGCACCTGCAACTGGACGTCTGGGATAATGGTCCCGGCATTCCATCGGGTATGGAGCAGCGAGTTTTTGACAAGTTTTCCCGGGGAAACAAAGAGTCATCGGTACCGGGCGTTGGGCTGGGGCTGGCAATCTGTCAGGCCATTGTGGACGTGCACGGCGGTACGATTTCCGTCCACAATCGCGCACAGGGAGGAGCATGTTTCCGTGTTACACTGCCCCAGGAAATCCCCCCTGAACTTGAAGATTTTCATGAGGATATGTGACGAACGTACTGATTGTTGAAGATGAACAGGCTATCCGTCGCTTTCTGCGCACCGCGCTGGAAGCCGATGGTCTGCGTGTATATGAAGCGGAAACGCTGCAACGTGGTCTGCTGGAAGCCGCCACGCGAAAACCCGATCTCATCATTCTCGATCTCGGTCTGCCGGACGGTGACGGCATTGATTTTATTCGTGACCTGCGACAATGGAGCGCGATACCGGTAATTGTGCTCTCAGCCCGCAGCGAAGAAAGCGATAAAATCGCTGCCCTGGATGCCGGTGCCGATGACTATCTCAGTAAACCCTTTGGTATTGGCGAGCTACAGGCGCGATTACGCGTGGCATTGCGCCGCCACGCCAGCGGCGCGTCTCCGGAGCCGGTGGTGCATTTTTCCAACGTAAAAGTAGATATCGCCGCCCGGCTCGTACATCGTGGCGATGAAGAGATTCATTTGACGCCGATTGAGTTTCGCCTGTTAGCGGTACTGCTGAATAATGCCGGAAAGGTACTAACGCAACGCCAGTTGCTAAATCAGGTTTGGGGACCAAACGCCGTCGAACACAGTCACTATCTGCGAATTTACATGGGACACCTGCGCCAGAAGCTGGAACAGGACCCGGCGCGTCCGCGTCATTTTCTGACCGAAACCGGGATTGGTTATCGGTTTATGCCGTGAATCTAAGCCGAATAAAAAAAGCCGGATCAGCGCAAAGCTATCCGGCTTTTTAATTCATGCCAGATAGCGTCGCTAGCGTCTTATCCGGTCTACTGTTTACGCGTTTTTCAGCACTTCGCTGACGATCTCAACCGCTTCTTTTTCGATCTGCTTGCGGTGTTCTTCACCGAGGAAGCTCTCGCAATAGATTTTATAAGCGTCTTCGGTGCCGGACGGACGAGCGGCAAACCAGCCGTTGTCAGTCATCACTTTCAGACCGCCGATAGAAGCACCGTTGCCCGGTGCCGCCGTCAGACGTGCGGTGATCGGGTCGCCCGCCAGCGTGCTGGCACTCACCATTTCCGGAGACAGCTTAGACAGCGCCGCTTTCTGCGCGGAGGTCGCACTTGCCTGCAGGCGGTTGTAGCTCGGCGCACCAAAGCGGGCAGCCAGTTCGTTGTAGTGCTCCTGCGGATTTTTACCGGTCACTGCGGTAATTTCTGCCGCCAACAGGCACATGATGATGCCGTCTTTGTCGGTCGACCACGGTGTACCGTCGAAACGCAGGAAAGATGCCCCCGCGCTCTCTTCACCACCAAAGCCAAAGCTGCCGTCGAACAGACCGTCAACAAACCATTTAAAGCCAACCGGCACTTCGACCAGTTTACGCCCTAAATCATTCACCACGCGGTCAATCATCGCCGAGGACACCAGCGTCTTACCAACGGCAACGTCTTTGCCCCACTGCGGACGATGCTGGAACAGGTAGTTGATCGCCACCGCCAGATAGTGGTTCGGATTCATCAGCCCTGCCGGGGTGACGATACCGTGACGGTCGTAGTCTGGGTCGTTGGCAAAGGCCAGATCGAACTTGTCGCGCAGCGCCAGCAGGCCCGCCATCGCGCACTCGGAGGAGCAGTCCATGCGGATTGCGCCATCTTTGTCGAGATGCATGAAACGGAAAGTCTGATCAACGTGATCGTTAACGATAGTCAGGTTCAGGTTGTAGTGCTTAGCAATACGCTTCCAGTATTCGATACCGGAACCGCCCAGCGGATCGACACCCAGCGTCAGACCCGCTTTTTGGATCGCCGCCATGTCGACGATGTCAGCCAGCCCTTCAACAAACGGCTGAACCAGATCCTGCTCTGTTACATGACCAGATGCCAGCGCAGCGTCCAGCGACATGCGCTTCACGCCTTGCAGACCGTCAGCCAGCAGCGCGTTGGCTCTGTCTTCCACCACTTTGGTGACGTTGGTATCTGCCGGACCACCGTTTGGCGGGTTGTATTTAATGCCGCCATCTTCCGGCGGGTTGTGGGACGGCGTGATCACAATGCCGTCAGCCAGCGGGCCGCCTTTTTTGTTGTGGACCAGGATAGCATTCGACACAGCAGGGGTTGGCGTAAAGCCGTTATTTTCCTGCACGATGACGTCAACGCCGTTCGCAGCCAGCACTTCCAGTACAGAGATAAAAGCCGGTTCAGACAGCGCGTGGGTATCCTTGCCCACATAGCACGGGCCAGTAATCCCGTTTTTCGCACGTTCTTCAGCAATCGCCTGAGCGATAGCCAGAATATGCGGCTCGTTAAAACTATGACGACCTGCACTGCCACGATGTCCGGACGTACCGAACTTAACGGCGTGCTCAGCGTTCCCTGCTGTTGGTTTCAGTACATAGTACTGTGCCGTCAGTTGGGCGACGTTAATCAAATCACTCTGTTGCGCAGGTTGACCTGCACGGTTGTGGATTGCCATTGCCTGGTCCTTCTAATGCAAGGATTAAATTGTTCCGCAAACCTTTTCAATCAATTCCGCAGGGAATTGCATTGACTGCATGATGTGTTCAACCATGCTGCATTTACGGCCGGTATTGGTGTTGGTGATCACCCAGTACGGCGTGCCTGGCACGTGTTTCGGTTTGGTTTGATTACCATTTTTCAGCAGCGTCTGTTCATCCGCTGCAAAATAAACGCGCGTACGGCCATGCAACGATTCCGTTGCTTCGGCGAACGCGTTTTGATCCAGTGAATAGAGTGTAGACAGCACCAGCATAAAGCGATTTACTGCTTTCTTCTGTTCCGCGTATTCGTCGGACAGCAGCAGTTCACGCATCGCGCGCACTTTATCTTTTACGGGGTTAACCGGCTTAGCTTCCACGACAGGTTGCACAGCGCGGACTTCTTTGACTACCGGAGTGACAGGCTGTGATGCGGCGGAAAATTTCAACATACGCCGTAAAATGTCGGATGCGCTCTCGCCAATATGCTTGGTGTGGCTGGCAATATAGCTATAGAGTTCATCATCAACTTCAATCGTTTTCATCTTAATCCAGTGCAGTGTTTAGCTGAATACAAGTTGTCGGGGTAAACACACGTAGTGTAAAGGCAAATCCCAACAGCGGATAGCGTCAAGCCTGGTGGCCAGCAAAACTCAGAGTAACCGTAGTTGTTGCAGCCATGTGGCAGAATGGTCAACATGATACCCTAACCCGTGAGTGTGAAAAAAAGAACTTTGCCATGAAATTGAATATCCGAGCGCAATCTGCGCAAAACCTGCACAATAATTCTCCCATCGTCCTGGTTCACGGCCTGTTTGGCAGTCTGGATAACCTGGGGATCCTGGCACGCGATCTGGTGGTCGATCACGATATCATCCAGGTCGATATGCGAAATCATGGCCTCTCCCCTCGTTCCCCTGAGATGAATTATCCGGCCATGGCGCAAGATTTGCTGGATACGCTGGACGCTCAGCAAATAGAAAAGGCGACCTTTATTGGTCACTCGATGGGGGGGAAAGCCGTCATGGCGTTAACCGCGCTGGCTCCTGATCGTATCGATCGACTGGTGGCCATTGATATTGCGCCGGTCGACTATCATGTTCGCCGTCACGATGCGATCTTTACCGCTATTAATGCCGTAACCGATGCCCAGGCCACTTCGCGTCAGCAGGCGGCCAACGTCATGCGTCAGCATCTGCATGAGGAAGGCGTAATCCAGTTTCTGCTGAAATCTTTCGTAGACGGCGAATGGCGTTTTAACGTTCCCGTGCTGTGGGATCAGTATCCTCATATCGTCGGTTGGGAAACCATTCCTGCGTGGGAGCACCCGGCGCTGTTTATCCCTGGCGGCAACTCACCGTATGTTACCGAAGCGTATCGCGAACAACTGCTGACACAATTCCCACAGGCTCGGGCGCATGTTATTGCAGGAGCCGGTCATTGGGTGCATGCGGAAAAACCGGAGGCGGTACTGCGCGCCATCCGTCGTTATCTGAACGAACAGGCTAACTGATTAAAAACTCAGCGTCTGCGCGCGATTACGCGCGTGGGCGTTGGCGTGTCACCCCTGCTGATGTATTATGGCGCGCTATCCATCCGGGCAGACGCCTGGCTGATTGTTTCCCCGAAGTCACCAAGATCATGGCCAAAGAACAAACGGACCGTACGACATTAGATCTGTTCGCGCAGGAGCGTCGCCCGGGACGACCCAAAACTAATCCGCTCTCGCGTGATGAACAGTTACGTATTAATAAACGTAATCAGCTTAAGCGTGACAAAGTTCGCGGGCTTAAGCGTGTCGAACTGAAACTGAACGCTGATGCCGTTGACGCTCTGAACGAGCTGGCTGAGGCGCGCAACATGAGTCGCAGTGAACTCATCGAAGAGATGCTGATGACCCAACTCAGCACATTGCGCGGTCAGGCATAGTCTGAATTTCTGCTCTAAATCATAAATCGTGTAGCACAGAGTGCAGTCCTGCGTGTTTGCTGTTTCCGCATGCCTGACTGTTCTGCTATGATTGCCCTTATCCGTGGGCAATGCGCCACCACCATTTCAATAAGTTTCAAGAGGTTATTTTACTCATGGCAATCACTGGCATCTTTTTCGGCAGCGACACCGGTAATACCGAAAACATCGCAAAAATGATTCAAAAACAGCTTGGTAAAGACGTTGCCGATGTTCATGACATTGCAAAAAGCAGCAAAGAAGACCTCGAAGGTTATGACATTCTGCTGCTCGGCATCCCAACCTGGTACTACGGTGAAGCTCAGTGTGACTGGGACGACTTCTTCCCTACCCTCGAAGACATTGATTTTAATGGAAAACTGGTTGCATTATTCGGCTGCGGCGACCAGGAAGATTACGCAGAATATTTCTGCGATGCGTTAGGGACCATTCGCGACATCATCGAACCGCGCGGCGCAACTATCGTTGGTCACTGGCCGACGGCGGGTTATCACTTTGAAGCGTCTAAAGGCCTGGCTGACGACGACCACTTTGTCGGTCTGGCTATCGATGAAGATCGCCAGCCAGAACTGACAGCAGAACGCGTAGAAAAATGGGTTAAGCAGATCTCTGAAGAGCTGCACCTCGACGAAATCATTAATGCCTGATTTCGTGCGGCGTAGATTTCCATCTGCGCCGCATCAATAGATAAAACCAATCAAAATAATTGCTACAAATTTGTAACTTTTTCGTCTGACCCTGTACAATGGCTGGATGCCAATCGGGTGTTGCACAGTGTGTTTGTCGGCGATACCACGTTTTGATTAACAATATATGCCAGAGACTTGCAGTTTTCATTTAGCCATGGCAGTTCTATAATGATACGCATTATCTCAAGTGCAATTTCTGTCACTTCTGTTAATGAAGTGAATCGTTTAGCTACAGGACAGATTCCGCATGACTGACAACAATACCGCATTAAAGAAGGCTGGCCTGAAAGTAACGCTTCCTCGTTTAAAAATTCTGGAAGTTCTTCAGGAACCGGATAACCATCACGTCAGTGCGGAAGATTTATACAAACGCCTGATCGATATGGGTGAAGAGATTGGTCTGGCGACCGTGTATCGTGTGCTGAACCAGTTTGATGATGCCGGTATCGTGACCCGCCATAATTTTGAAGGTGGTAAATCCGTCTTCGAACTGACTCAACAGCATCATCACGATCACCTCATTTGCCTCGACTGCGGCAAAGTGGTCGAGTTCAGCGATGATTCCATCGAAGCGCGCCAGCGTGAGATTGCGGCTAAACATGGTATTCGTTTAACCAACCATAGTCTCTATCTCTACGGCCACTGCGCTGAAGGCGATTGCCGCGAAGATGAGCATGCGCACGACGGCAAATAATGTAATGCTTTTTGAAAAGCCAACCTTCCGGTTGGCTTTTTTTATGGGCATTACCTGCCCTTTTCCCCTTCCCTCCGCTCCTGTGTTGCTTTAATGTAAAAATCAATTGCCCCTTCCGGAGAGTCGAAATGGAACTTCGCCAGCTACGCTATTTTGTGCGCATTGTAGAAACCGGCAGCTTGGGTAGCGCGGCGCTCGATCTCAATATCGGGGTTTCGGCACTCAGCCAGCAAATGTCGCGTCTGGAAAACGAACTCGCTATTCGCCTGCTGCAGCGCACCTCGCGAGGCGTGACGCCCACCAGCGCCGGGATGGCTTTTTACTCCCAGGCGCAGCTGGTGCTTCGTCACGCAGACGACGCGATCCTCGCCGCACGCGAGTCCCGGCTTTCCGGGCACGTCAGCGTCGGCATGGCTCCCAGTACTGCTTCCGTTCTCGGAATGCCGTTTATCAACGCCATGCGGGAAAGCTACAGTGATGTCCGTCTGCATGTGGTGGAAAGCCTCTCTGGCAATCTGGAGCGGATGATTAATACCCGCCAGATTGATCTGGCTGTCGTATTTCAGAAAGAAAAGATCCTGCGCTGGAGCGCCATACCAATTCTCGAAGAGCGGCTGTTTTTGATTGGGACTCATGCTTTACTGGCTGATATTGCCGAAGACAATATTGCTCCAGCCCAGCTGGCAAGTATCCCATTGATAATGCCAAGCCCGGGCCACGGTCTGCGCGGCAGGCTGGAAGCGATTTGTCAGGAACACGCGCTGAACATTGAGATCGCCACGGAAATTGATGGTCTGGCGCTACTCATGCGCGCCGTGCGCAGTGGCATTGGTGCCACTCTCCAGCCCGGCGCGGCAATTTCCCATCTCGATAAAGAGACGCTAAGAGTGATCGGCGTCCACAATCCAATACTTAGCCGCCCCAACTTTCTGGTGAGTCTCTCAGACGATGAACTCACCCCGGCAGGCCTCGCGGCCCGCGTGGTGCTGACGAAAGTGATGCATCAACTGGTGGAAGCAGGAAGCTGGCCTGGCGCCATCCTTTACAATAACTAAAGTACCGTTTAGCACCACGTCATAGCGCCCGCACAAGCCGTGCGTATACATTTCAATTACAAATTTAACAATTAGTTAAATGGTAATGGAGTATACGATGGTTGATGTTCTGGTAATTGGCGGTGGCAATGCCGCGTTATGCGCTGCCTTGTCTGCCCGCGAGCAAGGAGCTTCGGTACTCCTGCTCGAAGCGGCTCCCCGTGAATGGCGCGGAGGAAACTCCCAACACACACGTAATTTACGTTGTATGCATGACGCGCCGCAGGATGTGCTGGTGGAAAGCTATCCTGAAGAAGAATTCTGGCAGGATCTGTGGCGCGTCACGGAAGGGAATACCAACGAAGCGCTGGCGCGTCTGGTGATCCGTACCTCTTCACAATGCCGTGACTGGATGCGTCAGCACGGCGTTAACTTTCAACCTCCTCTCTCCGGCGCTTTGCACGTGGCGCGAACCAACGCCTTTTTTATGGGCGGTGGAAAGGCCCTGGTGAATGCCTATTACCGCAGCGCAGAAAAGCTGGGCGTTCAAATTCGCTATAACACCCCCGTTCAGACGCTTGAACTGCGTAATGGTGAGTTCGTGGCGGCGTTGGCAGGCGAAGAGCGCATCACAGCGAAATCCTGCGTGCTTGCCGCTGGCGGATTCGAATCTAACCGGGAGTGGTTGCGCGAAGCCTGGGGGGAAAATGCCCGCGGCGAGTGGCCTGCGGATAACTTCCTGATTCGCGGCACGAGTTTTAATCAGGGCGTACTGCTCAAATTTATGATGGATGCTGGCGCAGACATTATCGGCGATCCCTCCCAGTCACACTGTGTTGCTATTGATGCCAGAGCACCATTATATGATGGCGGGATTTGCACCCGCGTGGACTGCGTTTCGCTCGGTATTGTGGTGAACCGGGATGCTGAGCGTTTTTATGATGAAGGTGAAGATTTCTGGCCCAAACGCTACGCCATCTGGGGACGTCTGGTCGCTCAACAGCCAGGACAGATTGGCTACTCCATCATCGACAGTAAAGCTATCGGACACTTCATGCCTCCGGTCTTTCCTGGCACGCAGGCCAATACGCTGGCTGAACTGGCCTTTCAGTTAGGACTGGATGCCGAACGCTTTACCCACACCGTGACAGAGTACAACAACGCCTGCCAGCCAGGTCAGTTCGACCATACCGTTCTGGATAACTGCGCCACTAAAGATTTGCTACCCGCGAAAACGCATTGGGCGCGACCGCTGGATCAACCGCCTTACTACGGCTACGCCCTGCGGCCAGGAATCACCTTCACTTATCTTGGGTTAAAAGTGAACGAACGCGCCGCTGTGCATTTTGCAGGGCTTCCAAGCCGTAACCTGTTCGTCGCCGGAGAGATGATGGCGGGCAACGTGCTGGGCAAGGGTTACACCGCAGGCGTGGGGATGTCGATCGGCACGACCTTTGGCCGCATTGCCGGAAAAGAAGCCGCGCTGGCCGCACGTAAGGAGACACGTCATGAAGCAGCTTGAGAAACTGATCATCAAAGCGCAAATTATCACCGAACCGGAAGCTGAAGTTGAACGTGTGATGCAGGTGTGCAATGCCTGTCGCTATTGTGAAGGCTTTTGCGCCGTATTCCCGGCCATGACGCAACGTCTGGAATTCGGTAAAGCGGATATCAATTATCTGGCAAACTTGTGCCATAACTGCGGCGCTTGCCTGCACGCGTGTCAGTATGCCCCGCCTCATGAATTTGCCATCAACGTGCCGAAGGCGATGGCGGAAGTCCGGCTCGAAACCTATCAGCATTACGCGCAGCCCGCCGCTTTTGGAGCGCTATATCGTCGCGCAGGCGTAACCGTGACGCTGGCGCTGGTATTCGGTCTGATCCTGTTTTTACTCCTCGCTATAGGTTTGAAAGGTTCACTATTCCATCCTCCGCTGGCCGGGGATTTCTATCAAATTTTCCCGCATAACCTGCTGGCCTGGATGTTTGGTTCGGTCTTTGTTCTGGCGATCGGTTTGCTGATGGCAGGCGTGATCCGCTTCTGGCGCGAGATTTCTCCGGGCATGCCGCGTTCCGCCGAGATTGCTGAAGCCTCGCACAATGCGCTGACGCTGAAGTATCTCGATGGAGGCCATGGCAAAGGTTGTAACGAAGCGGATGATGCTTTCACCCTGATGCGTCGCCGTTTCCACCACTTTACCTTCTATGGTTTTATGCTCTGCTTTGCCGCCACCGTGGTGGCAACGGGCTATCACTACTTTGCAGGCATAGAAGCACCCTACCCGTTCTTCAGCGTTCCGGTCATGCTGGGCACGTTGGGTGGCATTGGCCTGGTTGTCGGTCCGGCTGGCTTGCTATGGCTTAATCTCAGGCGCTCACCGCTACACGGCGACGCCCGGCAAAAACCGATGGATCGCGGTTTTATTTTGCTGCTGCTGCTGACCAGTCTGACCGGTCTGGCGCTGCTGGCGGGAAGAGATACCTCATGGATGGCTATTTTACTGGCCATTCATCTCGGCATGGTCATGGCGCTTTTTCTGACCATTCCTTACGGAAAATTTGCCCACGGATTTTACCGCTGCGCAGCCTTACTCAAGTGGGCGATTGAGAAACGGCGCGGCAAACAGGCGGGGGTCACAGGCGACTAACCCGCACACTCTTACCTCTATAAATATTATGATAAGACAGTGGAGCAAACCCAATGACACAACAACCATCGCGCACCGGAACTTTCGGCGCAATACTGCGGGTAACCAGCGGTAATTTTCTCGAACAGTTCGACTTTTTTCTGTTCGGGTTTTACGCCACCTATATCGCAAAGACTTTCTTCCCCGCGGAGAGTGAGTTTGCCGGGCTCATGTTGACCTTTGCGGTTTTCGGTTCGGGTTTTTTAATGCGGCCCGTTGGCGCAATCGTGCTGGGTGCTTATATCGACAGAATTGGTCGCAGGAAAGGGCTGATGGTGACGCTGGCCATTATGGGATGCGGTACCCTGCTGATTGCCCTGGTACCCGGTTATCAAAGTATTGGCCTGCTGGCTCCTGTGCTGGTATTAGTCGGTCGATTATTGCAGGGCTTCTCTGCGGGCGTAGAGTTGGGCGGCGTTTCGGTTTATCTTTCTGAAATCGCCACGCCTGGCAATAAAGGTTTCTACACCAGCTGGCAGTCCGCCAGCCAACAGGTTGCCATTGTGGTGGCAGCGCTGATTGGCTACGGCCTGAATGCCACGCTGGGGCACGATGAAATCTCTGAATGGGGCTGGCGCATTCCGTTCTTTATTGGTTGTATGATTATTCCGTTGATCTTCGTCCTGCGCCGCTCGCTTCAGGAAACGGACGCATTTTTACAACGTACACACCGTCCCGACACCAGGGAAATTTTCACCACTATCATCAAAAACTGGCGTCTGATCTCAGCGGGTACACTGCTGGTGGCGATGACCACAACGACGTTTTACTTTATTACCGTCTATACCCCGACCTATGGCAGGGCTGTACTCCATCTGAGCGCTCGCGACAGCCTGATCGTCACCATGCTGGTCGGTATTTCTAACTTTATCTGGCTGCCGATTGGCGGAGCGATTTCTGACCGAATTGGTCGCCGCCCGGTGTTGATGGGGATTACCGTACTCGCACTGCTCACCACCTGGCCGGTCATGCACTGGCTCACCGCCGCGCCAGATTTTATGCGCATGACGCTGGTCCTGCTTTGGTTCTCGTTCTTTTTTGGTATGTACAATGGGGCAATGGTCGCGGCACTCACCGAGGTAATGCCTGTCTATGTCCGTACGGTGGGTTTTTCACTGGCCTTCAGTCTGGCTACGGCGATTTTTGGCGGTCTGACACCCGTCATATCCACGGCGCTGGTCCAGCTAACCGGAGATAAAAGCTCGCCGGGATGGTGGCTGATGTGCGCGGCACTTTGCGGACTCGCCGCCACGGCAATGTTGTTTGTCCGCCTGAGTCGTCATTATCAACCGGCCGAACAGAAACTCTGACATGCAAACGGGCGGAGAATTCTCCGCCCGTTGTATTTTCATTTTTCGATTTACTGCGCAGTATTCTTACTGCGTATTTCCTGCCAGACCTTGTCACAATCAGCATTGACGGACTGACCGTTACCCGTGCGCGTGGCCTGGATACACTGCTGATAATCCAGCACGCGTACGCTTTCTTCATTGGCAAACTGTTGGTGCTGTTTTTCTTTCTTCAGCACATTCAACACGCTTTGGCAGGCTTCAATTTTCTCCGGCGATCCCTGCGCGGTATTAATACACGCGCTGTAGGCTTCTTTCAGACGGCTGTCCTCTTTCGGCGCAGGAGATTGCGCACACGCCACCAGCCCTGATGCCATAACGGCGATGAGTATCAGTTTTTTCATAGCACTTTCCTCAACGAGGCGGCAGGCACCCGGCCTGCCGCTGTTGGCATTAGAAGATGGTGAACGGAGCAATAACGATGAACTTCACGTCGCGCTCATCCTGGAACATGTTGCCGTAGCCACCGCCCCAGCTCGGAATGTCTGAATGGTTGTCGTACTGAGTGAAGTGCAGCTTAAACATGGTGCCCTTCGCACGACCTTCCTGCAGGGTGTAGACCGCATCCAGGCTGTAAGAAGATTCTTCGATAGTCCGGTTTTTGTCGTAGTACGCATCCGGGTTGAGCTGCCAGGTTGATGGCTTAGCATCCCATGCGTAAACGTAGGACGCGCCTACCGCCCAGCCCGGCAGATTCCAGTTCTTCAGGTCATACATTGCGCCGAAGAAGACTGCCTTTTCACCGTTGGCGTTGAAGTCAGAACGGTTATCCCACCAGACATCCAGACGACCGTTTGAAGAGGCGTAGGTTGGGGTCATACGCTGCAGGAAGTAACCCTGCTGGCCGTCCGCTTTAACCCAGGTCCCTTCCAGACGAAGGTCAACGACTTCTGCCACTTTGTAGCCAAAGGTCAACGCCTGCAACCAGGCAGTGCCATCATAAATATCGTTCACGGTACGATCATCAACCTTGTCGCGTGCACCGTAGAACTGGTAGCTGGTGGTAAATGGGTTACCGCCTAAATCGAATTTGTAGCTGGCTTTTGCGAAGTACTGATCGACGTAACCTTCAGACTGACCAAATGCCGCTTCCAGCAACAGGTTATTTTTGAAGTCATATTTCGCGCCAATTGAGTGCAGGTAATCAACGCTGGTCTTTTTATCAGCCTGATAGAATTTATCGACTTCGGTGTGCCACGGTGCTTTATATTCGTTAGCCCACATATAGGAGAAGCTCAGTGCGCCAGCATCACCGTAATCGAAGTTGGCACCGGCTTCAGCACCCTGATAGGTACCTGGCATAAAACTCCAGTGCGGTGCCAGCAGAGTCTGCCCGGTTGGTTGAATGTAACCGGCGCGCGCCCAGGTTGGGCCGTATTTAAATTTGGCTGCTGCTTTATAAAGGCTAATCCCGCTCTTATCGCCGGAGTAATCCTCGTCATAGCCTTTATTTTTAGAAGAGAATGCGATTTCGTTTGGATGGCCGCTTTCGCTACTTTCGTTCATTTCAATAGCGGTAAATGCTGCGATATCAATACCAAACATATCGGCCGCGTAACCGGACTGGAAGTCGAGGTTAGCGTTCCAGGTGGAGTGAGAAAGGTTGGTTTTATATTTGTCATGATCGGTCACATCTTTACGGTCACGCTCACGCTGCCAGTAATAGATGCCGCCGGTTAAGGTTGAGTCATCAATAAATCCTTCGGCGTGTACCTGCGGAGCGACAACAAAACCCGACATTGCTGTGATACCGGCGATAGCCAGCGCCAGCGTACTACGTTTGCCACTAAACGTACGCATATGTTAATCCTCTTTGACGTATAAAATGCTGCCGACAAAAGCGGACAGCGAAAAAACAAAAAATAAAAAAGTAGCGCTAAGAAAACCTCAGTGACTACAATGAATAGACTATTTTTCGCGACGCGAATTATCAATCTCTTTCTGTAACGAGTATGTAATAGTATGAGCAACCGCACATATTTGATTGCTTTCTGTTACATTTTCATTGGAAGATAAAAAAGCGTTGAAAAAATGAAAAAATCGCTTGTTTTCCATGGAGATGAAATCGGTTTCAGCCCATTTCATATTGAGGTAAGTTATTTAAACGTAAAAACATTCGCCCAGTCCATTATTACGGACATGTAATTAATTCGCTCCGCAAACGGAGCCTGGAACACGGTTTTTTTGCGAAAAAAAACGCCGCATGAAGCGGCGTTTAGAGAGGATGTGTTGCGGCTTATTCGCCCGCTTTAGCCCACGTGTCACGTAGACCAACGGTACGGTTAAACACCAGCTTGTCAGCCGTTGCATAACGACTGTCCAGGCAGAAGTAACCTTCACGCTCAAACTGGAACGCTTTACCTGCAACCGCTGCCTTCAGCGACGGCTCACCGTAACCCTGCTTAATGACCAGCGATTCCGGGTTAATAACGGACAGGAAGTCTTCCGCCGCGCCTGGATTTGGCACGCTAAACAGACGATCGTACAAGCGGATTTCAATCGGCAGCGCATGGGACGCGCTCACCCAGTGAATAACGCCTTTGACTTTACGACCATCGGCCGGGTCTTTGCTCAGGGTGTCGGCATCGTAGGTGCAGAAAATGGTGGTGATATTCCCTTCCGCATCTTTCTCAACACGTTCGGCCTTGATCACATAAGCATTACGCAGACGTACTTCTTTGCCCATCACCAGACGCTTGTACTGCTTGTTCGCTTCTTCACGGAAGTCTGCGCGATCGATCCAAATTTCACCGCTAAATGGCACTTCGCGGCTGCCCATTTCCGGTTTGTTCGGATGGTTAGGCATGGTGACCAATTCGCTTTCGCCCTGCGGATAGTTTTCGATAACCAGTTTAACCGGATCGATAACCGCCATCGCGCGCGGGGCGTTTTCGTTCAGATCTTCGCGGATACAGGATTCCAGAGAAGCGATCTCAATGGTGTTGTCTTGCTTGGTCACGCCAATGCGTTTGCAGAACTCACGGATCGCGGCAGCGGTATAACCGCGACGACGCAGGCCAGAAATCGTCGGCATACGCGGATCGTCCCAGCCTTCAACGTGCTTGTCGGTCACCAGCAGGTTCAGCTTGCGCTTGGACATCACGGTATATTCCAGATTCAGGCGCGAGAATTCGTACTGACGCGGATGAACCGGAATGGTGATGTTGTCCAGCACCCAGTCGTACAGACGACGGTTATCCTGGAACTCCAGCGTACACAGGGAATGCGTAATGCCTTCCAGCGCATCGCTGATGCAGTGGGTAAAATCGTACATCGGGTAGATGCACCACTTGTTGCCGGTCTGGTGGTGTTCGGCGAACTTAATGCGGTACAGCACCGGATCGCGCATCACGATAAACGGCGACGCCATATCGATTTTCGCGCGCAGGCAGGCTTTACCTTCTTCAAAGCCACCGGTACGCATTTTTTCGAACAGCGCCAGGTTCTCTTCGACGCTACGATCGCGGTACGGGCTATTTTTGCCAGGCTGAGTCAGCGTGCCGCGGTATTCGCGGATTTCGTCCGCTGACAGTTCGTCAACGTACGCCAGGCCTTTATTAATAAGCTCTACTGCATAGGCGTGAAGCTGATCGAAGTAATCCGAAGAGTAGCGAATGTCGCCAGTCCAGTGGAAACCTAACCATTCAACGTCGTTTTTAATCGACTCAACGTACTCGATATCTTCTTTAACCGGGTTCGTATCATCAAAACGCAGGTTGCACTGGCCCTGGTAATCTTGCGCAATGCCAAAGTTCAGACAAATGGATTTCGCGTGGCCAATGTGCAGATAGCCATTTGGCTCCGGCGGAAAACGGGTATGGATAGTGGTGTGCTTACCACTGGCCAGATCTTCATCGATGATCTGACGAATAAAATTACTCGGGCGGGCTTCAGCCTCACTCATCGTGGATTCCTCAAAGCGTAAACAACGTATAACGGAGTATGATCTTATAAGCGACGTCAGGAGACAACTATTAGTTGCACAAAAAAGGTGTTTCAACAGGATATATGAGGGCATTTGCTGCAAAAAAAAGCGGCGGAGGAATATCCCCCGCCGCTTAAGGCACTTAACTCACTTTACTCAGGAGCAGTTATTTACCTTTAATCTCATACAGTGGTGTTTGACCGGCAACCACATGACCTTCGGCTTTAATAACCAGAGCGCCGAAATCATCGCTGTTGCTGCACACAACCGGGCTTATCATCGAACGTGCGTTAGCGTTCAGGAACTCCAGATCCATTTCCAGAATCGGTTGGCCTGCAGTAACTTCCGCACCTTCTTCAACCAGACGCTTAAAGCCTTTGCCTTCCAGCGCTACGGTATCGATGCCCATATGGACCACGATTTCCGCGCCTTTAACAGTTTCCAGGCAGAACGCATGGTTAGTGTTGAAGATTTTCACGATAGTGCCCGCAGCCGGAGCAACCACGATTTTATCCGTTGGTTTCACTGCCACGCCGTCGCCTACTGCTTTGCTGGCGAAGGCTTCATCAGGAACCTGTTCCAGCGCAACTACGTCACCAGTAATCGGAGAAACCAGCGCTTCAACGGTGACTGCATTCGCTACAGCCTGCGGTTTTGCTACTGGGGCCGCTGCTGCTGGCGCACTTTCACCAGATGCTGCTGCCACCGGACCACGCGCGACAACTTTCTTCATTTCGTCGCCGATGGATTCGGCTTTCGCACCCACGATGACCTGGATAGTTTGCTTGTTCAGCTTAACTACTCCAGATGCACCTAAACGCTTACACATCGCATCGTTTACGCGACCGGAGTCGGCAACGGTCAGACGCAGACGAGTGATACAGGCATCAATCGCTTTCAGGTTATCAGTACCGCCAACCGCTGCAATGTAGTTGGTTGCCAGTTGAGCCAAACCTTCTTCAGTGTTGCTGTTGGCTTCTTCAGTAACGATATCGTCTTCTTTATCTTCGCGGCCCGGCGTTTTCAGGTTAAACATACGAATAACCGCGCTGAACAGCACAAAGTAGATAACGAAGAACACCAGACCCATCACCACCAGCATCCAGACGTTCTTACTTGCTGCTGGCAGGTTGTACATCAACACGTAGTCGATAGCACCTGCGGAGAAGGAGAAGCCTGCGTGGATCCCCAGCAGTGTTGCAACGAACAGGCTGATACCCGTTAACAGTGCGTGCAGGAGGTACAGCAGTGGAGCCAGGAACATGAACAGGAATTCCAGCGGCTCGGTAACACCGGTCAGGAACGCGGTGATCGCAACGGACAGCAGCATACCGCCAACCATCGGACGACGTGCTTTCGGAGCCGCGAAGTACATCGCCAGCGCCGCACCCGGCAGACCAAACATCATGATTGGGAAGAAGCCAGACATGAACATACCCGCAGTGCCGTCACCCGCGTAGAAGCGGTTGATGTCACCGTGGAATACGGTACCTGCAGCGTTAGTAAATTCGCCAATCTGGAACCAGGCGATGGTGTTCAGCACCTGATGCAGACCGGTTGGGATCAGCAGACGGTTGATGAAACCAAAGATACCGGAACCCAGCGCGCCAGCGCCCACGATCCACTCACCACCCGCATGGATGGCGTTCTGTACCGGCGGCCATACGTAACCGAAGATAGCAGCCAGCACCAGACAGAAGAAGCCAGTGGCGATCGGCACAAAGCGTTTGCCGCCAAAGAAGCTCAGGAAGTCAGGCAGTTTGATACCAGACCAGCGGTTATACACGGCACCGCCGACCAGACCGGTGATGATACCAGCCAGCACGCCCATATTGATTGCAGGGTTAATGGTAACCATTGCTTTGGTCAATATGAAATAACCGACCGCACCTGCCAGCGCTGCTGCACCTGCGCTGTCTTTTGACCAGCTGGAAGCAACACCGATCGCAAAAATTAACGCGAGGTTATCAAAGATGGCCCCACCCGCTTGCGCGATGAAGGGTACGTTAAGTAAATCTGGTTGGCCGAATCGCAGCAGCAGTGCCGCGACTGGCAGCACAGCGATGGGGAGCTGTAACGCCCTACCCAGCCGCTGGAAAAAACCTAAAATATTCATTTTATTCCCCCTACGAGACCCCGATTAGGCTTCTTTGAAGCCATATTTTTATTGTGCGACCATTCCTGACAGCAAGATTCTGGAACAACGATATTAACCATTCATCTACATTCAGAGTGTGTGAAAAATTAATTCGTATCGCAAATTAAACGCGTGTTTTTTGTGATTCCAGTCACCAAATATCGTTATTAACCCTCCCTTTCACTGGCTAACCAGGAAAACTTATTTTATCATTCAAAAAATCGAAACGGATTGATCCTTACCGATGCAAAACCAGGTTACGCTTATTACTGCACAGAGACTCAATCCGCCAACTGCTTACTTTTACTTTTGAGGTGAAGAATGAGACTGATCCCCCTGAATACCGCTGAACAAGTCGGCAAATGGGCTGCTCGCCATATCGTTAACCGTATTAACGCGTTCAAACCAACGGCAGATCGTCCGTTCGTTCTGGGCCTGCCGACTGGCGGTACTCCGCTGACAGCTTATAAAGCATTGGTTGAAATGCACAAAGCGGGCCAGGTGAGCTTCAAGCATGTTGTTACGTTCAACATGGACGAATATGTTGGCCTGCCGAAAGAGCATCCGGAAAGCTACCACAGCTTTATGCACCGCAATTTCTTTGATCACGTTGATATTCCAGCAGAAAACATCAACCTCCTCAATGGTAACGCGCCGGATATTGATGCAGAATGCCGTCAGTATGAAGAAAAAATCCGTTCTTACGGTAAAATCCACCTGTTTATGGGCGGTGTAGGCAACGATGGTCACATCGCGTTCAACGAGCCAGCTTCCTCTTTGGCTTCCCGTACCCGCATCAAAACGCTGACTCACGACACACGTGTTGCTAACTCACGCTTCTTTGACGGCGACGTAAGCCAGGTGCCTAAATATGCGCTGACCGTTGGCGTGGGCACCCTGCTGGATGCTGAAGAAGTGATGATCCTGGTTCTGGGCCACCAGAAAGCACAGGCGCTGCAAGCCGCCGTTGAAGGCAACGTTAACCACATGTGGACCATCAGCTGCCTGCAGTTGCATCCAAAAGCCGTTGTGGTCTGCGATGAGCCTTCCACCATGGAACTGAAAGTGAAGACGCTGAAATACTTCAACGAGTTAGAAGCGGAAAATATTAAAGGTCTGTAATTGATGTCTCCGCCCTGTCGATAAGTTGCAGGGCGGCATTTTTTTGAAATCGGGGGTCGGAATGTATGCTTTAACCCAGGGCCGGATCTTTACCGGTCACGAAATTCTTGATGACCATGCGATTGTTGTCGCCAATGGCCTGATCGACAGCGTTTGCCCACTGGCTGAATTACCGTCAGGGATTGAACAGCGCTCACTGAATGGGGCCATTGTTTCCCCCGGTTTTATTGATGTACAGCTGAACGGCTGCGGCGGTGTGCAGTTTAACGATACGGCAGAAGCCGTAACCGTTGAAACGCTGGAAATCATGCAGAAAGCCAATGAAAAATCTGGCTGCACCAACTATTTGCCAACGCTTATCACCACCAGCGATGACCTGATGAAACAAGGTGTTCGCGTGATGCGTGAATACCTGGCGAAACACCCGAATCAGGCATTAGGACTTCATCTTGAAGGCCCGTGGCTGAACCTGGTGAAAAAAGGCACCCATAATCCGGGATTTGTCCGTCAGCCGGACGCTGCACTGGTTGATTTCCTGTGCGATAATGCGGATGTGATCACCAAAGTCACACT
Source organism: Citrobacter portucalensis (assembly GCF_002042885.1). Lineage (GTDB taxonomy): Bacteria > Pseudomonadota > Gammaproteobacteria > Enterobacterales > Enterobacteriaceae > Citrobacter > Citrobacter portucalensis. The sequence continues at coordinate 60,665 of NZ_MVFY01000006.1, read as the reverse complement.
GGCACCAGAAATGGTCCCGGTAGAGGTCATCACCAAATTGGTGAATGCGGGTATCGTGGTTTCTGCGGGTCATTCCAATGCAACGGTAAAAGAAGCAAAAATCGGATTCCGTGCAGGTATTACCTTTGCAACGCATCTGTTCAACGCGATGCCGTACATTACCGGCCGCGAACCCGGTCTGGCGGGCGCTATCTTGGATGAAGCCGATATCTACTGCGGTATCATCGCCGATGGCCTGCACGTTGACTACGTTAACATTCGTAATGCTAAGCGCCTGAAAGGCGACAAGCTGTGCTTGGTTACTGACGCGACCGCGCCAGCAGGTGCAAACATTGAACAGTTCATTTTCGCTGGTAAAACAATATACTACCGCAATGGACTGTGTGTTGATGAGAACGGTACGTTGAGCGGTTCATCATTAACCATGATTGAAGGCGTACGCAATCTGGTCGAACATGCGAATATCGCTCTCGACGAAGTCTTACGCATGGCAACGCTCTACCCTGCTCGCGCCATTGGCGTCGACAAACAACTCGGCAGCATCGCGCCAGGCAAAGTAGCCAACCTGACTGCGTTCACGCACGACTTTAAAATCATCAAGACCATCGTTAATGGCAACGAGGTCGTTACTGAGTAAGAGAAAGAATGACACCAGGCGGACAAGCTCAAATAGGTAATGTTGATCTCGTAAAACAGCTTAACAGCGCGGCGGTTTATCGCCTGATTGACCAACACGGGCCAATCTCGCGAATTCAAATTGCCGAGCAAAGCCAGCTTGCCCCCGCCAGCGTAACCAAAATTACGCGTCAGTTGATCGAACGCGGGCTGATCAAAGAAGTCGATCAGCAGGCCTCCACCGGGGGCCGCCGCGCTATCTCTATCGTCACAGAAACTCGCAATTTCCACGCCATTGGCGTACGACTGGGTCGCCACGACACAACGCTCACGCTCTATGATATGAGCAGTAAAGTTGTCGCCGAAGAGCATTACCCCCTCCCGGAGCGCACCCAGGAAACGCTGGAATATGCGCTGCTCAACACCATTGCCATCTTTATTGAGAGCTGCCAGCGGAAAATCCGTGAGCTGATCGCAATTTCTGTCATCCTGCCAGGCCTTGTCGATCCTGAAAGCGGCGTCATCCGCTATATGCCACACATTCAGGTCGAAAACTGGGGACTGGTCGAAGCGCTCGAAAAACGCTTCAAAGTCACCTGCTTTGTTGGTCACGATATTCGCAGCCTGGCGCTGGCTGAGCACTATTTCGGGGCAAGCCAGGATTGCGAAGACTCCATTTTGGTGCGAGTGCACCGCGGAACCGGTGCGGGTATCATCTCCAATGGCCGAATTTTCATCGGTCGCAATGGCAACGTCGGCGAGATTGGTCATATTCAGGTAGAGCCGCTGGGTGAGCGCTGTCACTGCGGTAATTTCGGCTGCCTGGAAACCATTGCCGCCAATGCTTCTATTGAACATCGCGTGCAGAACTTACTGAAGCAGGGTTATCCAAGTCGACTCACGCTGGATGATTGCAGCATCAAAGCCATCTGTAAGGCCGCGAATAAAGGCGATAATCTGGCAGCAGAAGTCATTGAGCACGTTGGTCGCCATCTGGGTAAAACTATCGCCATTGCCATCAACCTGTTTAACCCGCAAAAAATCGTCATTGCGGGCGAAATTACCGATGCAGATAAGGTGCTGCTGCCTGCAATAGAAAGCTGTATCAACACGCAGGCGTTAAAGGCGTTTCGCCATAATTTACCGGTGGTTCGGTCCACGCTGGATCACCGCTCCGCCATTGGCGCCTTTGCGCTGGTGAAGCGCGCAATGCTCAACGGTACACTGCTGCAACGTTTGCTGGAAAACTAATACACGTCATCCTTCGAGCTGCCTCTGCGTTAGCTGCATCTGCTCACCCCGGTCACTTACTTCAGTAAGCTCCAGGGGTTCGCAGACTTGCCGCCTTGATGCAACTCGAATGATGTAGTGTATTTTGTGTATAGTAATGCCTTCTTTTTTTAATGTCGGATTGTCCATGGCCATTAAGAATGTAATTTGTGATATCGACGGCGTGCTGATGCACGACAATGTTGCTGTACCGGGTGCGGCAGAATTTCTGACTGGGATCCTGGAAAAAGGCCTGCCGTTAGTCCTGCTGACTAACTACCCTTCGCAGACCGGGCAAGATCTGGCAAACCGCTTCGCCACCGCGGGTGTGAATGTCCCTGATAGCGTCTTTTATACTTCCGCGATGGCTACCGCTGATTTTCTTCGTCGCCAGGAAGGGAAAAAGGCCTACGTGGTGGGTGAAGGCGCGTTAATTCACGAACTGTATAAAGCTGGATTTACCATTACCGACGTGAACCCCGATTTTGTGATTGTTGGCGAGACACGTTCCTATAACTGGGACATGATGCATAAAGCAGCCTATTTTGTCGCCAACGGCGCGCGTTTTATCGCTACTAACCCGGATACCCACGGTCGCGGCTTTTATCCCGCCTGTGGAGCACTCTGTGCCGGTATTGAGAAGATCTCAGGTCGTAAACCGTTTTATGTCGGCAAACCCAGCCCGTGGATTATTCGCGCGGCTCTCAACAAAATGCAGGCGCACTCGGAAGAAACCGTTATCGTTGGTGACAACCTGCGTACCGATATTCTGGCAGGTTTTCAGGCGGGTCTGGAAACTATCCTGGTACTGTCTGGCGTATCCAAGCTTGATGATATTGACAACATGCCGTTCAGACCAAGCTGGATTTACCCGTCCGTTGCTGAAATAGACGTCATTTAATCTCTTTAGCCGGATAACAACATCTGCAAGTTATCCGGCCTGAAAAATACATCCATTCAATAAAATCACCACTTCACTGTTGATTCATCAATAATAGCGTTCATTACATAATCTTTTTTCATCAATCAGCAATGACCATTGCGTTTTTTATTTTCTGACCCGTAATTCGCTTGCGCCCTCTCCAGCTTTGCGGCATTTTCTTTATCAAGCAAACATAAAAAGCATCACGCAACAGGTTAACGGAGAAGGTTATGTGTTCTATTTTTGGCGTATTCGATATTAAAACTGACGCAGTTGAACTGCGTAAAAAGGCCCTGGAACTGTCTCGTCTGATGCGCCACCGCGGCCCGGACTGGTCAGGTATTTACGCCTGTGATAACGCCATTCTGGCGCACGAACGTCTGTCCATCGTCGACGTCAATGCCGGTGCTCAGCCGCTGTACAACGTGAAGAAGACACATATCCTGGCGGTTAACGGTGAAATTTATAACCACCAGACACTGCGTGCTGAATACGGCGATCGCTACCAGTTCCAGACCGGTTCCGACTGCGAAGTTATCCTCGCGCTGTATCAGGAAAAAGGACCCGCGTTCCTCGATGACCTGCAAGGCATGTTCGCTTTTGCCCTGTACGACAGCGAGCAGGACGCCTACCTGATCGGTCGTGATCATATCGGGATCATCCCGCTGTATATGGGTTACGACGAGCACGGTAACTTCTACGTTGCGTCTGAAATGAAAGCGCTGGTTCCCGTCTGCCGCACAATCAAAGAATTCCCAGCCGGTAGCTATTTGTGGAGTAAAGACGGTGAAATTCGTCAGTACTACCAGCGCGACTGGTTTGAATACGATGCCGTCAAAGACAACGTTACCGATAAAAACGAGCTGCGCCAGGCGCTGGAAGATGCGGTGAAAAGTCACCTGATGTCAGATGTTCCTTATGGAGTTCTGTTGTCCGGCGGTCTGGATTCATCCGTCATTTCCGCGATAACTAAAAAATACGCGGCACGCCGTGTTGAAGATCAGGAACGTAGCGAAGCCTGGTGGCCACAGCTGCACTCCTTCGCCGTCGGCCTGGAAGGCGCTCCGGATCTGAAAGCTGCGCAAGAGGTGGCGAACCATCTGGGGACCGTGCACCATGAGATCCACTTCACCGTGCAGGAAGGTCTGGATGCGATCCGCGACGTGATTTACCACATCGAAACTTACGATGTCACGACGATTCGCGCCTCGACGCCAATGTACTTAATGTCGCGTAAAATTAAAGCGATGGGTATTAAAATGGTGTTGTCGGGTGAAGGTTCGGACGAGGTGTTTGGCGGCTATCTCTATTTCCACAAAGCGCCAGATGCAAAAGAACTGCACGAAGAAACCGTGCGCAAGCTGCAAGCGCTGCATATGTTCGACTGCGCCCGTGCCAACAAAGCCATGTCGGCCTGGGGTGTAGAAGCTCGCGTGCCCTTCCTGGATAAGAAATTCCTTGATGTGGCGATGCGCATCAACCCGCAGGACAAAATGTGCGGCAACGGCAAAATGGAAAAACACGTTCTGCGCGAATGTTTTGAGTCCTACCTGCCGGCAAGCGTCGCATGGCGTCAGAAAGAGCAGTTCTCTGACGGTGTCGGTTACAGCTGGATTGACACGCTGAAAGAGGTGGCTGCAGAACAAGTTTCAGACCAACAACTGGAAACCGCCAGCTTCCGTTTCCCGTACAACACGCCATCGTCAAAAGAAGCGTATTTGTACCGTGAGATTTTCGAAGAGTTGTTCCCGGTAGCAAGCGCTGCCGAATGCGTGCCTGGCGGGCCGTCGGTTGCCTGTTCTTCTGCCAAAGCAATCGAATGGGATGAGGCGTTTAAAACCATGAACGATCCGTCTGGCCGTGCCGTTGGCGTACACCAGTCCGCTTATAAATAAGTTAATCCTTAGATAAGAGCCCTGCGGGGCTCTTTTTTTATGTTTGTTTTCTGTGCAAAAAAACAATTAATAACTAATAATTGCCGAATATTGCGTCATGCTGTTCGCAACCTAACCAAACAGTCACATTCCAGCTATTTTCAATGAAAAAGGGGTTGACGCTTCAAGGCTCAATACGCATAATGCGCCCCGCAACGCCGATAAGGTTACGCGAAAAAAAGATGGCTACGTAGCTCAGCTGGTTAGAGCACATCACTCATAATGATGGGGTCACAGGTTCGAATCCCGTCGTAGCCACCATCTTTTTTTGCGGGAGTGGCGAAATTGGTAGACGCACCAGATTTAGGTTCTGGCGCCGCAAGGTGTGCGAGTTCAAGTCTCGCCTCCCGCACCATTCACCCGTAAGCGTTGCACGGATGGGGTATCGCCAAGCGGTAAGGCACCGGTTTTTGATACCGGCATTCCCTGGTTCGAATCCAGGTACCCCAGCCATTTTTTTCTTCGATATAGCGGTTCACCGCAACGGTCATTGGGGTATCGCCAAGCGGTAAGGCACCGGTTTTTGATACCGGCATTCCCTGGTTCGAATCCAGGTACCCCAGCCATCGAAGAAAATGTTAGTATTTGGCTACGTAGCTCAGCTGGTTAGAGCACATCACTCATAATGATGGGGTCACAGGTTCGAATCCCGTCGTAGCCACCATATTAAGGACGTATCGACTCGTTCGGTAAATCCAAAAAATTGTTGGGGTATCGCCAAGCGGTAAGGCTCTGGTTTCTGATACCAGCATTCCGAGGTTCGAATCCTCGTACCCCAGCCAATTTCAAAAAGTCGTCCACTCTGTGGGTGCGCCCGTTGGGGTATCGCCAAGCGGTAAGGCTCTGGTTTCTGATACCAGCATTCCGAGGTTCGAATCCTCGTACCCCAGCCATATTAAAAAAGCTCGCTTCGGCGAGCTTTTTGCTTTTCTGCATTTATCGCCTGATGGCGCTCCGCTTATCAGGCCTACGTATTTTCCCCGTAGGCCTGCCTGAATTACAACCCTAACGCATACTTCAGTGCCTGACGTTTCAGTACGCCAGCGCGCTCTGCGGCCATGAGCCCGAGATTACGCATGATGCGCAGCGGCTGCAGGTTATTGCTGAATCCGGCATAGAACAGATCCATACCGCTTTGCATGATGAAATTGTCAGTCATACGGCGATTCTGATAGCGCTTGAGCACCGGCTGACTGGCCCAGGATTCACCGTAGCTGCGCGCGTTCACCAGCACATCAATCAACGCATCGACATCACGAAAGCCCAGATTAACGCCCTGCCCCGCCAGCGGATGAATGGTATGCGCGGCATCACCTACCAGCGCCAGACCCGGTTGCACATATTGCAGCGCATGACGACGCGTAAGCGGGAACGCCCCCGCAGCCACTGGCATCACCTTACCGAGTCGCGATGGAAAATGTTTAGCAATCTCCGTCTGCAATTGCGGCATATTCAGCGCTTGCAATTGGCGGATGCGAGCCGGTGAGTCGTACCACACCAACGAGGCCCAGTTATCAAACAGCGGTAAAAACGCGCGCGGGCCGTCAGGCGTAAATTGCTGCCAGGTGCTGTCTCCCGGTGAATTTTCGCATTGCACGGTTATCAACATACAGGACTGCGCGTACTGCCAGGCATGGATACCAATCCCGGCCATTTTTCGCACCTGAGAGTTGGCACCATCGGCGCCGATGACCAGCTTCGCGCTAATAGTTTCGCCACCTGCCAGCTCAAGCTCATGCCGATCGTTATGTTGATGCAAAGAAATCAGGGACGCCGGTACGCGCAGCGTGACTTTAGGGTTAGCTTGCAGCGCCTGCCAGAGCGCCTGTTGCAGGACCGTGTTTTCCACCATATAGCCCAACAGAGGCAGCTTAAGCTCGGCGGCATCAAACATCACATGGGCATTTTCCCACTCCCACGTTTCCAGTCGACGATAAGGATGGCTGCGCATCCCCTGCACCGTATCCCAGACGCCCAGCCCTTTTAGCAACGACACCGATGCGGAACTTATGGCAGAAATTCTGACATCAGGCTGTCCGTCAGCCACAAACGGCGCGGGAACGGCATGCTCAATGACCGTTACCGTAAATCCATGCTGCGCCAGTCCAAGCGCCAGCGCGCCGCCGACCATCCCCCCGCCGACAATGGCAATTTCCGTTGGTTGATTTGTCATGGTCAATTATCCAGTTACATGTATTGTGTAAGTTTACAGGATTTTTTACCCCTTGAGGCTGACATCCGTCATACTGGTCACAACCGCGCCAAAGCAGTACACTATGCGCCCTGCATTTCAGCCACAATTTCGCAAGAGCAAGTCGATGACCAAAAAACTCCATATTAAAACCTGGGGCTGTCAGATGAACGAATACGATTCATCGAAGATGGCCGATCTGCTGGATGCCACTCATGGGTATCAACTGACAGACGTGGCCGAAGAAGCGGATGTGCTGCTGCTGAATACCTGCTCAATCCGTGAGAAGGCTCAGGAAAAAGTGTTCCATCAACTGGGCCGCTGGAAACTGTTAAAAGAGAAAAACCCCAAGCTCATCATTGGGGTCGGTGGCTGTGTTGCGTCTCAGGAAGGCGATCATATTCGCCAGCGCGCGCATTACGTCGATATTATTTTTGGGCCGCAAACTCTGCACCGCCTGCCGGAAATGATCAACAAAGTGCGTGGAAGCACGACCCGTAGCCCGGTGGTTGATATCAGTTTCCCGGAGATCGAAAAGTTCGACCGCCTGCCAGAACCGCGTGCTGAAGGTCCAAGCGCGTTTGTGTCCATCATGGAAGGTTGTAATAAATATTGTACTTACTGCGTGGTGCCCTACACCCGCGGTGAGGAAGTCAGCCGTCCGGCGGATGATATTCTGTTTGAAATCGCCCAGCTTGCAGCCCAAGGCGTGCGTGAAGTGAACCTGCTGGGGCAAAACGTGAACGCCTGGCGTGGTGAGAACTACGACGGCACGATTGGATCTTTTGCCGATCTGTTACGTCTGGTTGCAGCGATCGACGGTATTGATCGTATCCGCTTCACCACCAGCCATCCGATCGAATTCACCGATGATATCGTTGAAGTTTATCGTGATACGCCAGAGTTGGTGAGCTTCCTGCATCTGCCGGTACAGAGCGGTTCAGACCGCGTACTGAACCTGATGGGGCGTACCCATACCGCGCTGGAATACAAAGCGATCATCCGCAAACTGCGTGCTGCGCGTCCGGATATCCAGATTAGCTCCGACTTCATCGTTGGCTTCCCGGGTGAGACCACGCAGGATTTCGAGCAGACCATGAAGCTGATTGCTGACGTCAATTTTGACATGAGCTACAGCTTTATTTTCTCTGCGCGTCCTGGCACCCCTGCCGCCGATATGGTTGACGACGTACCGGAAGAAGAGAAGAAACAGCGTCTGTACATTCTACAGGAGCGTATCAACCAGCAAGCTATGGCCTGGAGCCGCCGTATGGTCGGCACGACCCAGCGCATTCTGGTTGAAGGCACATCGCGGAAGAGCATTATGGAACTGTCAGGCCGTACCGAAAATAACCGTGTGGTGAACTTTGAAGGCACCCCGGATATGGTCGGTAAGTTCGTGGACGTAGAAATTACCGATGTCTGGACTAACTCCCTGCGCGGTAAAGTGGTGCGTACCGAGGACGAAATGGGTCTGCGTATCGCAGAATCCCCTGAATCGGTCATTGCGCGTACCCGCAAAGAAAACGATCTGGGCGTCGGTATTTATCAGCCTTAATCCCACTGAAAGACGTAAAAGGGCCCGATACCGCTACACTTATCGGGCCTACAATCCTGGGCTCGCTGTCCCGGCGGGCCTTGTAATCTGCCCTATCATCCCCATATTTGCTGCAATGCTTGCGCCTTTCCCCCATGGCGTGAATAATTTCCTTAGATGCCGGTAAATGTTCAGCGTCCGGCGAGACATGCATAAGAGGAACAGTTTGAACATAGACACTCGCGAAATCACCCTTGAACCCGCAGACAACGCCCGCCTGTTGAGCCTTTGCGGCCCATTTGATGACAACATCAAACAGCTGGAACGTCGCCTCGGCATCGAAATTAACCGCCGTGATAACCACTTTAAACTGACCGGTCGTCCAATTTGCGTCACCGCTGCGGCAGATATTTTACGTAGCCTGTACGTCGATACCGCCCCAATGCGCGGTCAGACGCAGGACATCGAGCCCGAACAAATTCATCTGGCGATCAAAGAAGCGCGTGTGCTTGAGCAAAGCGCAGACAGCGTGCCTGAATTTGGCAAAGCGGTGAACATAAAAACCAAGCGTGGAGTAATTAAGCCGCGCACGCCGAACCAGGCACAGTACATTGCGAATATCCTCGACCACGACATCACATTTGGCGTTGGCCCTGCGGGTACGGGTAAAACGTATCTCGCGGTTGCCGCTGCGGTTGATGCGCTTGAGCGTCAGGAGATCCGTCGCATTCTGCTGACCCGTCCGGCAGTGGAAGCGGGCGAAAAACTGGGATTCCTGCCAGGAGATCTCAGCCAGAAAGTCGATCCGTATTTACGACCGCTGTATGACGCGCTTTTCGAAATGCTCGGCTTTGAAAAGGTTGAAAAGCTGATTGAGCGTAACGTCATTGAAGTTGCGCCACTGGCCTATATGCGCGGTCGCACGTTGAACGATGCGTTCATCATTCTTGATGAAAGCCAGAACACCACCATCGAACAGATGAAAATGTTCCTGACCCGTATCGGCTTTAACTCCAAAGCGGTCATCACTGGCGATATCACCCAGATTGACCTGCCGCGTAGCACCAAATCCGGTCTGCGTCATGCCATTGAAGTGTTGGCTGAAGTCGACGAAATTAGTTTTAATTTCTTCCATAGCGAAGACGTGGTGCGCCACCCGGTGGTTGCCCGTATCGTCACGGCGTATGAAGCCTGGGAAGAAGCAGAACAGAAACGCAAAGCCGAGCAGGCTGCAGAACGCAAGCGCGAAGCTCAGGAGCAGGAACAAAAATGAGTCAGGTTATCCTCGATTTACAGCTGGCATGTGAAGACGAATCCGGTTTGCCAACAGAAAGTCAGTTTCAGGGCTGGCTGGATGCGGTGATCCCCCAATTTCAGGAAGAGTCTGAAGTGACGATTCGTCTGGTCGATGACGCGGAAAGCCACGACCTGAACCTGACCTATCGCGGGAAAGATAAATCCACCAACGTGCTCTCTTTCCCGTTTGAGGCTCCTCCGGGCATTGAGATGCCGCTGCTGGGCGATTTGATCATCTGCCGTCAGGTGGTTGAGAAAGAAGCGCAGGAGCAAGGCAAACCGCTTGAGGCCCACTGGGCGCACATGGTGGTGCACGGTAGCCTGCATTTACTCGGCTACGACCATATTGAAGACGATGAAGCGGAAGAGATGGAATCCCTCGAAACAGAGATTATGCTTGCTCTGGGCTATGAGGATCCGTACATTGCCGAGAAAGAGTAAGCATTTCGACATCTTGTAGGCCTGATAAGGCCTACCTGGTTTGAAGTACAATGAAGAGATATGCCGTCAACAGCTGAGTAAACGCATGACGCGCTTTGTATTAACTAACATGAGAACCCATACGACGCCATGAGCGACGACAATTCACACAGTAGTGACACCTTAAACAGCAAAAAGGGATTTTTTTCCCTGTTACTGAGCCAACTTTTCCACGGTGAACCGAAAAACCGCGACGAACTGTTGGAGCTGATCCGTGATTCCGGGCAAAACGACCTTATCGATGAAGATACGCGCGATATGCTCGAAGGGGTAATGGATATTGCGGACCAACGCGTTCGCGACATCATGATCCCTCGCTCCCAGATGATTACCCTGAAACGCAACCAAACTCTGGACGAATGCCTCGATGTCATTATCGAGTCTGCCCACTCGCGTTTCCCGGTAATTAGCGAAGACAAGGATCACATCGAAGGGATTCTGATGGCCAAAGATCTGCTGCCGTTTATGCGTAGCGATGCCGAAGCCTTCAGCATGGAGAAAGTGTTACGCCAGGCGGTTGTCGTCCCTGAAAGCAAGCGGGTTGACCGCATGCTGAAAGAGTTCCGCTCCCAGCGTTATCATATGGCTATCGTCATCGACGAGTTCGGCGGTGTCTCAGGTCTGGTGACCATTGAGGACATCCTTGAACTGATTGTCGGTGAAATTGAAGATGAGTACGACGAAGAAGACGATATTGATTTCCGTCAGCTCAGTCGCCACACCTGGACTATTCGCGCGCTGGCGCCAATTGAAGACTTCAACGAAGCTTTCGGCACGCATTTCAGCGATGAAGAAGTGGATACCATTGGCGGGTTGGTCATGCAGGCCTTCGGCCATCTGCCCGCGCGTGGAGAGACCATCGACATTGATGGTTACCAGTTCAAAGTGGCAATGGCCGACAGCCGTCGTATTATTCAGGTTCATGTCAGAATTCCGGACGACTCACCCCAGCCCAAACTGGACGAATAAACCCGAAACTGGATCTAAGACTACATGGCATTTGCCCCTTTAATTGAACGCCAGCGCATTCGCCTGCTGCTGGCGTTATTATTCGGTGCCTGCGGGACACTGGCTTTCTCACCGTATGACATCTGGCCCGCTGCGATTGTTTCGCTGATGGGTCTGCAGGCTCTCACCTTCAACCGCCGTCCGCTCCAGTCTTCCGCTATCGGCTACTTCTGGGGACTGGGACTGTTTGGCTCAGGCATCAACTGGGTTTACGTCAGTATCGCGCAGTTTGGCGGTATGCCGGGCCCCGTTAACGTCTTCCTCGTGGTTCTGCTTGCTGCTTACCTTTCCCTCTACACTGGCCTGTTTGCCGGCGTTTTGGCGCGTCTGTGGCCGAAAACTACCTGGATACGTGTAGCGATTGCCGCGCCGGTAGTCTGGCAAATCACTGAATTTCTACGCGGCTGGGTACTGACCGGTTTTCCGTGGTTGCAATTCGGCTACAGCCAGATCGACGGTCCGTTAAAAGGGCTGGCGCCGGTAATGGGCGTTGAGGCGATAAACTTCCTGCTGATGATGGTTAGCGGCCTGCTGGCACTTGCACTGGTAACGCGTAACTGGAAGCCGCTGGCTGCCGCCGTGGTGCTTTTCGCTCTGCCCTTCCCGCTACGTTATATTCAGTGGTACACGCTGGAGCCGGAAAAAACCACCCAGGTCTCGATGGTGCAGGGTGACATCCCGCAGTCGCTCAAATGGGATGAAGGCCAGTTACTCAACACCCTGAAGATTTATCTCGACGCCACCCAGCCTGAGATGGGCAAATCACAGCTCATCATCTGGCCAGAATCCGCTATTCCGGACCTGGAAATTAACCAGCAGCGTTTTCTGAGTATGATGGATGACCTGCTGAAATCGAAAAATAGCACGCTGATTACCGGTATTGTAGACGCACGTCTGAACAAGCAGAATCGTTACGACACCTACAACACCATCATCACACTGGGTAAAGACAGCCCATACAGCTACGACTCCAGCAACCGCTATAACAAAAACCATCTGGTACCGTTTGGCGAGTTTGTCCCGCTGGAATCTATCCTACGCCCGCTAGCGCCATTCTTTGACCTGCCAATGTCTTCGTTCAGCCGCGGTCCTTATGTACAGCCACAGTTGCATGCACACGGCTTTAAGCTGACCGCTGCCATCTGCTACGAAATCATTCTTGGCGAACAGGTACGGGATAACTTCCGCCCGGATACGGACTACCTGCTGACTATCTCTAACGATGCATGGTTTGGTAAATCTATTGGCCCGTGGCAGCACTTCCAGATGGCGCGTATGCGTTCCCTGGAGCTGGCGCGACCTCTGCTGCGTAGCACCAACAACGGTATTACGGCGGTGATTGGTCCGCAGGGCGAAGTTCAGGCGATGATCCCGCAGTTTACCCGTCAGGTGCTGACCACCAGCGTGACGCCAACGACGGGCTTAACCCCTTATGCCCGTACCGGAAACTGGCCGCTCTGGCTGCTAACCGCGCTGTTTGGCTTTGGCGCAGTGGTAATGAGTCTGCGTCAACGTCGTAAGTAAAACAGTGCCCCATCAAATGCAGGCCGGATAAGGCGGTACGCCGCCATCCGGCAGTTGTGCAGCATCGTGCCTGATGGCGCTACGCTTATCAGGCCTACTTCCCCCTCCCAAAGACCATTCTGGCACGTCTATTGCTTTGTTCTACAAGGCAAACGCTGTTTTGGCTGAATGTGCAACCTGGTCGCACCAAAGTTGAGCGCCGGTAGCACCTGAAAAGTGCAACAAGATATTTTTGCCCCCAAATGGTGCGGCGCACTTCGCAAAAACAAACAATAACACAGCAAATTCTTTACATTCATCCAAACTAAATGTTAACAAACACATACAAGACTGCACGTTTTAGTAGCAAACAATAACAACATCACAATGGGTATCAATGCGTCCCTGGCGCAGACGATAAAGGAGTTGGATATGCAATTACGTAAGCTCGCCACTGCCATGCTGGTCATGGGAATGTCCGCCGGTCTGGCGCACGCAGAAGACGCAGCACCAGCGGCAGGCAGCACGCTGGATAAGATCGCCAAAAATGGCGTGATCGTTGTCGGCCACCGTGAATCATCAGTACCGTTTTCTTACTACGATAATCAGCAAAAAGTGGTCGGTTATTCACAGGATTACTCCAACGCGATCGTTGAAGCCGTGAAGAAAAAGCTGAACAAGCCTGATCTGCAGGTGAAACTGATCCCGATTACTTCACAAAACCGTATCCCGCTGCTGCAAAACGGCACCTTCGATTTTGAATGTGGATCCACCACCAACAACGTCGAGCGCCAAAAACAAGCGGCTTTCTCTGACACCATTTTCGTTGTCGGCACCCGTCTGCTGGCGAAAAAAGGCGGCGACGTTAAAGATTTCGCCGATCTGAAAGGTAAAGCCGTAGTCGTGACTTCAGGTACCACCTCCGAAGTTCTGCTGCACAAGCTGAATGAAGAACAAAAAATGGATATGCGCATCATCAGCGCGAAAGACCACGGTGACTCTTTCCGTACTCTGGAAAGCGGTCGCGCCGTTGCCTTTATGATGGATGACGCCCTGCTGGCTGGCGAGCGCGCGAAAGCGAAGAAACCAGACAACTGGGAGATCGTCGGCAAGCCACAGTCTCAGGAAGCCTACGGCTGTATGTTGCGCAAAGATGATCCTGAGTTCAAAAAGCTGATGGACGACACTATCGCCAAGGCGCAAACCTCAGGCGAAGCTGAGAAATGGTTTGATAAGTGGTTTAAAAATCCAATTCCACCGAAGAACCTGAACATGAATTTCGAACTGTCAGACGAGATGAAAGCCCTGTTCAAAGAACCGAATGATAAAGCGCTTAACTAACTAAAATAAATGGGAGGCTTCCCCTCCCTCTCGATTGTTACTCGGCACGGACAGACTATAAGCCTGATGGTCGTTCCCCATCAGGCCTGAAAACCGCAAAACGCCGAATAACAATCTTCGAGGGTAGCGCTGCTACCCTTTTTTTTCTGGAGTAGATTTATGTCTATAGACTGGAACTGGGGTATTTTTTTACAACAAGCCCCGTTCGGCAACACCACCTATCTCGGCTGGCTCTGGAGTGGTTTCCAGGTCACTGTCGCGTTATCCATCACCGCCTGGATTATCGCTTTCCTCATAGGCTCTTTATTCGGCATCTTACGTACCGTTCCAAATCGTTTCCTTTCTGGGATCGGCACGCTGTACGTTGAGCTGTTTCGTAACGTTCCGCTCATCGTCCAGTTTTTTACCTGGTATCTGGTTATTCCGGAACTGCTGCCGGAAAACATTGGGATGTGGTTCAAGGCTGAGTTGGATCCCAACATCCAGTTCTTCCTCTCATCAATGCTTTGTCTGGGGCTGTTTACCGCCGCGCGCGTCTGCGAACAGGTTCGCGCCGCTATTCAGTCTCTGCCTCGTGGGCAGAAAAACGCCGCACTGGCGATGGGGCTGACGTTACCGCAGGCCTACCGCTATGTTCTGTTGCCAAACGCATACCGCGTGATTGTTCCGCCAATGACCTCAGAGATGATGAACCTGGTGAAGAACTCCGCGATCGCCTCCACCATCGGCCTGGTCGATATGGCGGCACAGGCGGGCAAACTGCTGGATTACTCCGCCCACGCATGGGAATCGTTTACCGCTATCACTCTGGCTTACGTGCTGATTAACGCCGTCATCATGCTGGTGATGAATCTCGTTGAACGTAAAATCCGCCTGCCTGGCAATTTGGGAGGCAAATAATGTACGAATTTGACTGGAGTTCTATCATCCCTTCCCTGCCGTATCTGCTGGACGGGCTGATGATCACGCTGAAAATCACCGTTACGGCGGTAGTCATTGGTATCGTATGGGGAACTATCCTGGCCGTCATGCGTCTGTCCAGCTTCGCGCCGATAGCCTGGTTTGCGAAAGGCTACGTCAACGTATTTCGTTCTATTCCGCTGGTCATGGTGCTGCTGTGGTTCTACCTGATTGTGCCCGGCTTCCTGCAAAACGTACTGGGTCTGTCGCCAAAAACCGATATTCGCCTGATCTCAGCAATGGTCGCGTTTTCGATGTTTGAAGCAGCGTACTATTCCGAGATTATCCGTGCCGGTATCCAGAGTATTTCTCGTGGGCAATCCAGCGCCGCGCTGGCGCTAGGGATGACCCACTGGCAGTCGATGAAGCTCATTATTCTGCCGCAGGCATTCCGCGCGATGGTACCGCTGCTGCTAACCCAGGGCATCGTACTCTTCCAGGATACCTCGCTGGTCTACGTATTAAGTCTGGCAGACTTCTTCCGTACCGCCTCTACCATTGGCGAGCGTGACGGCACACAGGTTGAAATGATCCTGTTTGCTGGCGCCGTTTATTTTGTATTCAGTCTGAGCGCATCGTTGTTGGTCAGCTATTTGAAGAAAAGGACAGTTTAATGATTACCCTGAAAAATGTTTCTAAATGGTATGGTCACTTTCAGGTGCTGACCGACTGCTCCACGGAAGTGAAAAAAGGGGAAGTGGTGGTGGTCTGCGGCCCGTCAGGTTCAGGTAAATCAACGCTTATCAAAACGGTGAACGGGCTGGAGCCGGTACAACAAGGCGTCATCACCGTTGATGGTACCGTGGTGAATGATAAAAAAACCGATCTGGCCAAACTGCGCTCTCGCGTTGGTATGGTGTTCCAGCACTTTGAACTGTTCCCTCACCTGTCGATCATTGAGAACCTGACTCTGGCGCAGGTAAAAGTGCTCAAGCGCGATAAAAAGCCGGCCCGCGACAAAGCGCAAAAGTTACTGGAACGCGTTGGTCTGTCAGCACATGCGGAGAAGTTTCCAGCTCAGCTCTCAGGGGGCCAGCAACAGCGTGTCGCTATCGCCCGGGCGCTGTGCATGGATCCTATCGCCATGCTGTTTGACGAACCAACGTCGGCGCTTGATCCTGAAATGATCAACGAAGTACTGGATGTTATGGTTGAACTGGCCAATGAAGGGATGACCATGATGGTGGTAACCCACGAAATGGGCTTTGCGCGTAAAGTGGCGAACCGGGTGATCTTCATGGATGAAGGGAAAATTGTTGAAGACTCGCCGAAAGAAGAGTTCTTCGCTAATCCGAAATCGGACCGCGCCAAAGACTTCCTCGCGAAAATACTGCACTAATCTTGCTGGCGCGCACCTCCATGTGCGCGCCACCTCACGCTTTATCCCTTCGCCTCTCGAAACACATACAGCCCAGCGTTAACCTTGTCACAAAGTCCCACTTACAAGGAGCATCAATGGCACTTCCTATCCTGTTTGATTGCGATCCGGGTCATGACGACGCTATCGCAATTGTGCTCGCCCTCGCCTCACCAGAACTGGATGTGAAAGCGATAACCTCATCAGCCGGTAACCAGACACCTGACAAAACGCTGCGTAACGTGTTGCGCATGTTAACGTTGCTCAACCGTACGGATATCCCAGTGGCTGGTGGCGCAGTGAAACCACTAATGCGCGATCTGATTATCGCCGATAACGTTCACGGCGAGAGTGGGCTGGATGGCCCGGCGCTGCCGGAACCCGCTTTTGCGCCACAAGACTGTACCGCCGTGGAACTGATGGCGAAAACCCTGCGTGAAAGCCCGGAACCGATGACGATTGTCTCCACCGGGCCGCAAACTAACGTCGCATTGCTCCTGAATAGCCATCCTGAGCTGCACGCCAAAATCGCCCGTATCGTAATTATGGGTGGTGCGATGGGCCTCGGAAACTGGACGCCCGCCGCCGAGTTCAATATTTTCGTGGATCCTGAAGCCGCTGAAATCGTATTCCAGTCTGGCATTCCAGTGGTGATGGCTGGTCTGGACGTCACGCATAAAGCGCAAATACATCGCGAAGATACCGAGCGGTTCCGCGCTATCGGCAATCCCATTTCGACGATCGTGGCTGAACTACTCGACTTCTTCTTTGAGTATCATAAAGATGAAAAATGGGGATTCATCGGCGCGCCACTGCATGATCCATGCACCATTGCCTGGCTGCTGAAACCTGAACTGTTTACCACCGTTGAACGCTGGGTCGGCGTGGAAACTCAGGGTAAATATACCCAGGGAATGACCGTGGTGGATTACTACTTCCTGAGCGGCAATAAGCCAAACGCCACCGTAATGGTAGACGTGGATCGTCAAGGGTTTGTCGATTTGCTGGCAGAACGGCTGAAGTTTTACGCCTAATACACGCCGGATGGCGCTAACGCTTATCCGGCCTACAAAATCGTGCAATTTGTAGGCCGGATAAGACGCTTTGCGTCGCCATCCGGCAATAAGCGATCACGGCTCAAACGGTCGCCGCTGGAACTGATCGTGCCCGCATTTCGGACACAGCGGTAGCACATCCGGGGTGTAAACCGCTAAATGGAAGTGGCACTTCTCGCAGACCAGATTACCTAATCCGACCACCTCACCGCTGTGATAAACCCCGTGATGACTGAGATCCTGGAACACTTCTCGCCATTCGAGCTGCGTTTTATCGGTAATATCGGCCAGTTCCTGCCAGATACTCTCCTTGATAACCCGCATAAAGACGCTGTCTGTCTCCTCATCGAGACTTTCTTCATAGCTCAGAGCAAACTCTTCCAGGTCACGTCTGACGGCCCGGGTGAGCTCTTCCACCTCGGTTCGCGTTAACTCCCCGGTCTGCATAACTCGTTGACGCGCCTGCTCCACCAACGCATCAATATCGCGTTCACCATTACGCAGACGTTCGCTCAGTGAAGCCACCAGTTCACGGTAATATTGAGCAACCTTGTTCATCGCTTCGCCTCCTGGGTCGTTAACTGTCTATAATAATAGACGTTATTTACGCTACGCTTTGCAAGACTGTCCACAGAGTGTGTAAATTCGTGCAAGAATTATCCTTGCGGGAATTCAACGCTGAATGCGCGAAAGGCTGTTTTGGCGCGGGCGTTTGGGCTATGCTATGCGGATCTGAAACACCACATCTAGAGCTACGTTTGTAGCTGTATTGAAAACAGGACCACTGGCTGCCATGCAAGAGCAATACCGCCCGGAAGAGATAGAATCCAAAGTACAGCTTCACTGGGATGAGAAGCGCACATTTGAAGTTACCGAAGACGAGAGCAAAGAGAAGTATTACTGCCTGTCTATGCTTCCCTATCCTTCTGGTCGACTACACATGGGCCACGTACGTAACTACACCATCGGTGACGTGATCGCCCGCTACCAGCGCATGCTGGGCAAAAACGTACTGCAGCCAATTGGCTGGGATGCGTTCGGTCTGCCTGCAGAAGGCGCTGCGGTTAAAAACAATACCGCACCAGCACCGTGGACGTACGACAACATCGCATACATGAAAAACCAGCTCAAAATGCTGGGTTTCGGTTACGACTGGAGCCGTGAGCTGGCGACCTGCACCCCGGAATACTACCGTTGGGAACAGAAATTCTTCACCGAGCTGTACAAAAAAGGCCTGGTGTACAAGAAAACGTCTGCGGTCAACTGGTGCCCGAACGACCAGACCGTACTGGCGAACGAACAGGTTATCGACGGCTGCTGCTGGCGTTGCGATACCAAAGTCGAGCGTAAAGAGATCCCACAGTGGTTCATCAAAATTACCGCTTACGCTGACGAACTGCTGCGTGACCTGGATAACCTGGATCACTGGCCTGACACCGTGAAAACGATGCAGCGCAACTGGATTGGCCGTTCTGAAGGCGTGGAAATCACCTTCGATGTGAACGGTTACGACAACACGCTGACCGTTTACACCACCCGCCCGGACACCTTTATGGGTGCGACCTATCTGGCCGTTGCCGCAGGTCACCCGCTGGCGCAGAAAGCTGCTGCAAATAACCCAGAACTGGCCGCCTTCATTGACGAATGCCGCAATACCAAGGTTGCTGAAGCCGAAATGGCAACCATGGAGAAGAAAGGCGTCGACACGGGCTTTAAAGCCGTTCACCCGCTGACTGGCGAAGAAATCCCCGTTTGGGCAGCAAACTTCGTCCTGATGGAATACGGTACGGGCGCAGTCATGGCCGTTCCGGGCCACGATCAGCGCGATTACGAGTTTGCGACAAAATATGGCCTGACCATCAAACCAGTAATTCTGACCGCTGAAGGCGCAGAGCCGGATCTGTCCGAACAAGCTCTGACCGAAAAAGGCGTGCTGTTTAACTCCGGCGAGTTTGACGGCCTCGACTTCGAAGCTGCCTTCAACGCCATTGCTGACAAGCTGGTAGCCAAAGGCGTGGGTGAGCGTAAAGTGAACTACCGTCTGCGTGACTGGGGTGTTTCCCGTCAGCGTTACTGGGGTGCGCCAATTCCGATGGTGACGTTGGAAGACGGTACCGTTCTGCCGACGCCAGAAGATCAGCTGCCGGTTATTCTGCCGGAAGACGTGGTCATGGACGGCATCACCAGCCCAATCAAAGCCGATCCGGAGTGGGCAAAAACCACCGTTAACGGCATGCCTGCGCTGCGCGAAACCGACACCTTCGATACCTTTATGGAATCCTCCTGGTACTACGCGCGCTACACCTGCCCGCAGTACAACGAAGGGATGCTGGATCCAGAAGCTGCAAACTACTGGCTGCCAGTTGATATCTACATTGGTGGTATTGAACACGCCATCATGCACCTGCTCTACTTCCGCTTCTTCCACAAGCTGATGCGCGATGCGGGCATGGTCAACTCTGACGAACCGGCCAAACAGCTGCTGTGCCAGGGTATGGTGTTGGCTGATGCGTTCTATTACGTTGGTGCAAACGGCGAGCGTAACTGGGTTTCTCCGGTTGATGCCATCGTTGAGCGCGACGAAAAAGGTCGTATCGTCAAAGCTCAGGACGCAGAAGGCCATGAACTGGTCTATACCGGCATGAGCAAAATGTCCAAGTCGAAAAATAACGGTATCGACCCGCAGGTCATGGTTGAACGTTACGGCGCTGACACGGTACGTCTGTTCATGATGTTCGCTTCTCCGGCTGATATGACGCTGGAATGGCAGGAATCCGGCGTTGAAGGGGCGAACCGCTTCCTGAAACGTGTATGGAAGCTGGTTTACGAACATACTTCCAAAGGCGATGTTGCTGCCCTGAACGTTGATGCGTTGAGCGAAGACCAAAAAGCGCTGCGTCGCGACGTACATAAAACCATTGCTAAAGTTACCGATGATATCGGTCGTCGTCAGACCTTTAACACCGCAATTGCGGCGATTATGGAGCTGATGAACAAGCTGGCGAAAGCACCGCAGGAAGACGAACAAGACAGAGCCCTGATGCAGGAAGCGTTACTGGCCGTCGTTCGCATGCTGAATCCGTTCACCCCACACGTTTGCTTCACGATGTGGGAAGCACTGAAAGGCGAAGGCGATATCGACAACGCACCGTGGCCGGTGGCGGACGAAGCCGCAATGGTTGAAGACTCGACGCTGGTTGTTGTTCAGGTGAACGGTAAGGTCCGTGGCAAAATTACCGTTCCGGTAAATGCGACAGAAGAACAGGTTCGTGAACGTGCTGGCCAGGAGCACCTGGTGGCAAAATATCTTGATGGCGTTACCGTACGTAAAGTGATTTATGTACCAGGTAAACTCCTCAATCTGGTCGTTGGCTAAGCGCGGGAGGAAGCGTGCGACTTCTGACAACATTGTTGTTATCTCTGGCGGTGCTTGTCACCGCCGGGTGTGGCTGGCATCTGCGTAATACTACGCAGGTTCCACCCTCAATGAAAACCATGATCCTGAACTCTGGTGATCCGAACGGCCCATTAAGCCGCGCGGTTCGTAATCAGCTGCGCCTGAACGGCGTTACGCTGCTTGAAGACGGTACAATGCGTAAAGATGTGACGTCCTTACGTCTTGGCGCAGTCAGCATTTCGCAGGATACGGCGTCGGTATTCCAGAACGGTCAAACGGCTGAATACCAGATGGTGATGTCCGTAAGTGCTACTGTGCTGATTCCAGGTCATGATATTTATCCAATCAGCGCCAAAGTTTATCGTTCGTTCTTTGACAACCCACAGGCTGCACTGGCGAAGGATAACGAGCAAGAGATGATCATCAAAGAGATGTATGACAAAGCGGCTGAACAGTTAATTCGTAAGCTGCCAAGCGTACATCTGGCCGATACTCTGTCATCCAATGCTGATGATGCTAAGCCAGCGGCGACAAAAGCCGCAGAGCCTGCGTCATCTCCGGCGCGTGTTTCCACCACGCTGGGTAACTGATGCTCAAGTTGTACCCTGAACAACTCCGCGCACAGCTCAATGAAGGGCTGCGCGCGGCGTATTTGCTCTTAGGTAACGATCCTCTCTTGTTGCAGGAAAGCCAGGACGCTATCCGTCAGGCTGCCGCCACACAAGGGTTCGAAGAACACCACGCTTTCACCCTGGACAATAGCACCGACTGGGGAGAGATTTTTTCACTCTGCCAGGCAATGAGCCTGTTTGCCAGCCGTCAAACCCTACTTTTGCAGTTGCCTGAAAATGGCCCCAATGCCGCCATTAACGAACAGCTCGCTTCACTCGTCACACTGCTACATGACGACCTGCTGCTGATCGTTCGCGGCAACAAACTGACTAAAGCGCAGGAAAACGCCGCATGGTATACCGGACTTGCCAATAATGCGGTACAGGTAAGCTGCCAGACGCCGGAGCAAGCACAGCTTCCTCGTTGGGTCGCCGCCAGAGCGAAGCTTAACAATCTACAACTGGATGACGCAGCCAATCAGCTGTTGTGCTATTGCTATGAAGGTAATCTGTTAGCGCTGGCGCAAGCGCTGGAACGGCTAGCATTGCTTTGGCCTGATGGCAAACTAACGCTGCCTCGCGTGGAGAAAGCCGTTAACGATGCCGCGCACTTTACCCCGTTCCATTGGGTGGATGCGCTGCTGATGGGCAAAAGCAAACGCGCGCTGCACATTCTGCAACAGTTACGCCTGGAAGGCAGTGAGCCAGTTATTTTGTTGCGTACGATACAGCGCGAATTACTGCTGTTGGTCAACTTAAAACGGCAGTCAGCCCATACGCCTTTGCGCACGTTGTTTGATAAACACCGGGTGTGGCAAAATCGCCGGGGTATGATGGGAGACGCGCTAAACCGGCTGAATCCTGCGCAGTTGCGTCAGGCTGTAACGCTGTTAACGCGTACTGAAATTACGCTTAAACAAGACTATGGTCAGTCAGTGTGGGCGGAACTTGAGGGGCTTTCCCTGTTGCTCTGCCATAAATCGCTGGCCGATGTTTTTATTGATGGTTGATATGAAATCATTGCAGGCTCTGTTCGGTGGCACCTTTGATCCGGTGCATTATGGTCATCTTAAACCGGTTGAAATTCTGGCGAATCTGATTGGCCTTTCCCGGGTCATTATCATGCCCAATAACGTGCCGCCGCATCGTGCGCAACCCGAAGCGTCCGGCGAACAACGTCAACACATGGTTGAACTGGCCATTGCCGATAAGCCGCTGTTCTCCCTTGATGAACGCGAACTGAAACGCGATACCGCCTCCTACACCGCGCAAACGCTCAAAGAGTGGCGCGAGGAGCAAGGACCGGACGTGCCATTAGCGTTTATTATTGGCCAGGACTCACTGCTTACCTTTCCGTCCTGGCATGACTACGACACGATTCTGGGTAACACCCACCTCATTGTCTGCCGACGTCCGGGCTATCCGCTCGAAATGGCGCAGGAAAAGCACCAGCAGTGGCTGGAGGATCATCTGACCCATTCGCCAGATGACCTGCACAACTTGCCTTGCGGGAAAATTTATCTGGCTGAAACGCCGTGGTTTAACATCTCCGCCACGCTCATCCGTGAGCGTCTGGAAAAAGGCGAGCCGTGCGACGACCTGATGCCAGCTGCAGTGCTTGACTATATCAATCAGCAGGGGTTGTACCGCTAAGCACCTTGCGTAGAGCCGCTAACAGGCGGTTATTCTCTTCCTGGCTGCGAACGGCTACCCGATAATAGCGCGCATCCAGCCCCGGATAATTAGCACAACTGCGAATCAAAACATGTTGTTCCAGCATTGCGCGTTGCAGATCAAAATCCGCCCGCTCGCAGCGCAATAAGCGATAATTTGCCCTGCCAGGATACACCGTCAGGCCGGGCAGTTCTTTCAACTGCCGATCAAACCTCGCGCCCTCTTGCTCCAGCCACTTCCATGTTGCCTGCTGATATGCGCTGTCGTGTAAAATAATCTCGCCTGCCAGTGCAGCAAATGCGTTAATTGACCACGGCATTTGTCGACGGCGCATCTGTGCAACAGCCTGTTCATTACTGTTGACCAGATACCCTAACCGCAGCCCCGGTATCGCATAGAACTTGGTTAGCGAGCGCAGCACCCAAATATGCGGGTTATCCCGAAGCAGCGGAATAAACCCCTGCTCCCCGGCAATAAAATCGATAAACGCTTCATCAAGGATCAGATTGATCCCAAGCAACTCACAACGCTCGGCTATTTCGCGCAGCAGGCGGTTATCGGGCAGCAAGCCAGTGGGATTGTTGGGCGTACAGAGAAACAGGCAGTCCAGCTCTGAGGTTAACGCATCGAGGATTGCATCGGTAAGCTGCCAGCCATCGTCTTCGTGCAGCGCAAACTCATGGATCGTACAGTCTCCCCATTGCAGCGCCCGACGATATTCAGCAAACCCGGGCGTCACGATCATCGCATGGCGTGGTTTAAGTCCTTGCACCAAAGTGAAAATCGACTCAGTCTCGCCGTTTCCGGCAAGTATCCATGAGGCAGGAATCTGATGATGCTCCGCCAGCGCCGCATGCAATTTAGCGTAATCAACATCCGGGTAACGCTCCGCGCAGTCCAGGTTGTCGACGATCGCGCGTTTTAAACTTGCCGGCATACCCAGCGGATTAATATTCGCGCTAAAATCCAACAATTGTTCAGGCGAGATGCCCAACAGTTCGGCGGCTTCTCGGGTATTGCCACCATGCGCGCTCTTCAATAAAGACATCGTGCCGCTCCACGCAAAAAAAGGTATTTTAGTGAAAAATCTCTGCGCAATCAGGGCAAACATCATGTTTTGTGCGAATAACCTCAAGAGGAAAAAATGAGACTCTGGTTAGTACGTCATGGAGAAACTGAAGCCAATGTTGCTGGTTTATACAGCGGCCACGCCCCCACACCGCTAACGGAACGGGGTATCGCTCAGGCGCAAACACTGGGTACGCTGTTACGCCATGTGCCTGTCGACAACGTTCTGTGCAGCGAGTTGGAACGTGCCCGCCATACAACGCAGTTGATCTTAGGCGATCGTGAGGTCCCTGTGCGCAACATGCCTGAGCTCAATGAGATGTTTTTTGGTGACTGGGAAATGCGCCATCATCGCGATCTGGCGCGAGAAGACGCCGAAAACTACGCCGTGTGGTGTAACGACTGGCAGAATGCGACGCCAACCAATGGTGAAGGCTTTCAGGCGTTTTCCCAGCGTGTGGAACGCTTTATTGCTCAGCTCGCTGATTACAAAACGTGCCAAAACCTGCTGGTGGTGAGCCATCAGGGTGTTCTGAGCGTGTTGATCGCCCGTCTGCTGTCCATGCCGGCTGCAGCAATGTGGCATTTTCGCGTCGAACAAGGTTGCTGGAGCGCAATTGATTTTTGCGACAATTTTGCGGTTCTGAAAGTGCTCAACAGCCGGGCTGTATGGCACGACGGGGAGTGAAAGCCCTGTTTTTTCTGCCGAAGGGCTTCTCTCCCATTGACACCCCATGACAGGCTGTTATTCTCCGCAACCTGACTTTTCCCGCCCTTCAGAGCTTTGCAGAAATTGTTTTACAAAAATGGCGATGCATTCTGCGGCGTGGGGTGGGATGATAGCGCACTTCAAAAGCGCTTTCGGAGACATTTGTCCCGATATCGCCTCTGGTTCAGGTATACTAACAGACGTTTTTAACTCTTTTCACCCAGGGGGAACACTTGCAGGGTAAAGCACTTCAGGATTTTGTAATCGACAAAATTGATGACCTGAAAGGTCAAGACATCATCGCCTTAGACGTTCAGGGCAAATCCAGCATCACTGATTGCATGATTATCTGCACCGGCACGTCCAGCCGTCATGTAATGTCTATCGCAGACCACGTTGTTCAGGAGTCCCGCACTGCTGGTCTGCTGCCGCTCGGCGTAGAAGGCGAGAACGTTGCAGACTGGATCGTCGTTGACCTCGGTGATGTGATTGTCCACGTGATGCAGGAAGAAAGCCGTCGCCTGTATGAACTGGAAAAACTCTGGAGTTAATGCGTGAAGCTGCAACTTGTCGCTGTGGGTACGAAAATGCCTGACTGGGTGCAAACCGGGTTTACGGAGTATCTCCGTCGGTTTCCGAAAGATATGCCCTTTGAGCTGATCGAAATCCCGGCAGGAAAACGCGGCAAGAACGCGGATATTAAACGCATTCTCGACAAAGAGGGTGAGCAGATGCTGGCTGCCGCAGGCAAAAACCGCATCGTCACCCTTGATATCCCTGGTAAACCCTGGGACACGCCGCAGCTGGCGACTGAACTGGAACGCTGGAAACTGGACGGTCGTGACGTCAGTCTGTTGATTGGCGGGCCGGAAGGTCTCTCTCCTGCCTGTAAAGCGGCAGCGGAACAAAGCTGGTCACTCTCTGCGTTAACCCTTCCTCACCCTCTTGTTCGGGTTCTGGTCGCGGAGAGTCTGTACAGGGCGTGGAGCATCACCACCAACCATCCTTATCACCGTGAGTGATCATTGATTCTTGAGTAGATTAAGCAGCGGATGAAACTACAGAATTCTTTTCGCGACTATTCGGCTGAGTCCGCGCTGTTTGTGCGCCGGGCGCTGGTCGCTTTTTTGGGGATTTTGCTGCTCACCGGCGTGCTGATCGCCAACCTTTATAATCTGCAAATCGTTCGCTTTACTGATTATCAGACCCGCTCGAACGAAAACCGCATCAAACTGGTGCCTATCGCCCCCAGTCGCGGCATCATTTATGACCGTAACGGAATTCCGCTCGCCCTTAACCGCACCATTTATCAGATAGAAATGATGCCGGAAAAGGTCGACAACGTTCAGGATACCCTCGACGCGCTGCGTAACGTCGTAGACCTGACGGACGACGACATTGCCGCCTTTAAAAAAGAGCGCGCCCGTTCACACCGCTTCACCTCCATTCCGGTAAAAACTAACCTCAGTGAAGTGCAGGTGGCCCGATTCGCCGTTAATCAATATCGCTTTCCCGGCGTCGAAGTTAAAGGCTATAAACGCCGCTATTACCCCTACGGCTCTGCGCTGACCCACGTCATTGGCTACGTATCGAAGATCAACGATAAAGACGTGGACCGCCTGGACAAAGACGGCAAGCTGGCCAACTACGCGGCGACGCACGACATCGGTAAATTGGGTATTGAACGCTATTATGAAGACGTACTTCACGGCCAGACGGGTTATGAAGAAGTTGAAGTGAACAACCGTGGCCGCGTCATTCGCCAACTGAAAGAAGTGGCGCCGCAGGCCGGGCACGATATCTATCTCACCCTTGACCTGAAACTCCAGCAGTACATCGAAACGCTGCTGGCGGGCAGTCGTGCCGCGGTGGTAGTCACCGACCCGCGTACCGGTGGCGTTCTCGCACTGGTGTCCATGCCGAGCTACGACCCGAACCTGTTTGTCGATGGTATCTCGAGTAAAGATTACTCCGGGTTGCTCAATGACCCGAATACCCCATTGGTTAACCGCGCGACTCAGGGTGTCTACCCTCCTGCTTCGACGGTTAAACCTTACGTCGCGGTTTCTGCATTAAGTGCAGGCGTCATCACCCGCAATACTGGTCTGTTCGATCCGGGTTGGTGGCAATTACCGGGCTCTGAAAAACGTTACCGCGACTGGAAAAAATGGGGGCACGGCCATCTGAACATCACCCGTTCTCTGGAAGAGTCGGCGGATACGTTTTTCTATCAAATCGCCTATGATATGGGGATAGACCGCCTTTCAGAGTGGATGAGCAAGTTTGGCTACGGTCAATATACGGGTATCGATCTTGCCGAAGAGCGCGCCGGAAACATGCCAACCCGCGAGTGGAAGCAAAAACGGTTTAAAAAGCCATGGTACCAGGGTGATACCATTCCGGTCGGCATCGGTCAGGGTTACTGGACAGCAACCCCTATCCAGATGAGTAAAGCGCTGATGATCCTTATCAACGACGGTTTGGTAAAAGTTCCGCATCTGCTGATGAGTACGGCAGAAAACGGCAAGCAAGTGCCGTGGATTCAGCCACACGAACCACCCGTTGGTGACATTCATTCCGGTTATTGGGAAATCGCAAAAGACGGCATGTACGGTGTAGCCAACCGTCCTAACGGTACTGCACACAAATATTTCGCTGGCGCACCTTACAAAATTGCGGCGAAATCCGGTACTGCACAGGTCTTTGGCCTGAAAGCCAATGAAACCTATAACGCACATAAGATCGCCGAGCGCTTACGTGACCACAAGCTGATGACGGCCTTCGCACCCTATGATAAGCCCCAGGTTGCTGTCGCCATAATCCTTGAAAACGGTGGCGCGGGCCCGGCTGTGGGTACCATTATGCGCCAGATCCTTGACCACATTATGTTGGGCGACAATAACACCAATCTGCCTGCAGAAAACCCCGCGGTTGCTGCAGCGGAGGACCAATAATCGTGACGGATAATCCGAACAAAAAAACATTCTGGGACAAAATCCACATCGATCCCACGATGTTGCTTATTTTGCTGGCGCTGCTGGTTTACAGCTCGCTGGTCATCTGGAGCGCCAGCGGCCAGGATATTGGCATGATGGAGCGCAAGGTCGGTCAGATCGCGATGGGCCTGGTCATCATGGTGGTGATGGCGCAAATCCCGCCCCGAGTTTATGAAGGCTGGGCTCCCTATCTCTACATCTTTTGCATCATTTTGTTGGTGGCAGTAGATGCCTTCGGCGCTATCTCCAAAGGCGCGCAGCGCTGGCTGGATTTGGGGATTGTGCGTTTTCAGCCTTCCGAAATCGCCAAGATTGCCGTGCCGCTGATGGTCGCGCGCTTCATCAACCGTGATGTTTGCCCGCCATCGCTAAAAAATACCGCCATTGCGTTGGTGCTGATATTTATGCCCACCCTGCTGGTGGCCGCCCAGCCAGACCTCGGGACTTCAATTCTGGTCGCCCTTTCCGGCCTGTTTGTTCTGTTCCTTTCTGGTTTGAGCTGGCGTTTAATCGGTGTTGCGGTGGTCCTGGTTGCGGCGTTTATCCCAATACTGTGGTTCTTCCTGATGCATGATTATCAACGTCAGCGCGTCATGATGTTACTCGATCCGGAAACCGATCCGCTGGGTGCGGGTTATCACATCATTCAGTCTAAAATTGCTATTGGCTCCGGCGGTCTACGTGGTAAGGGCTGGCTACACGGTACGCAGTCACAGCTTGAGTTTTTACCCGAACGTCATACAGATTTTATCTTCGCGGTATTAGCGGAAGAACTGGGTCTGGTAGGGATCTTAATTCTGCTGGCGCTGTACATTTTGCTGATTATGCGCGGATTATGGATCGCTGCCCACGCGCAAACCACCTTTGGTCGCGTCATGGCGGGTGGTTTAATGTTGATATTATTCGTTTATGTCTTCGTAAATATTGGTATGGTGAGCGGTATTCTGCCCGTGGTTGGCGTTCCTCTCCCACTGGTTAGTTACGGAGGCTCGGCACTTATCGTGCTGATGGCTGGGTTCGGGATTGTTATGTCGATCCATACCCATAGAAAAATGTTGTCGAAAAGCGTGTAAGGGGTACGCAATGCGTAAGCAGTGGCTTGGTATCTGCATCGCAGCAGGAATGCTCGCGGCGTGTTCGAGTGATGATGGTCAGCAACAGGGTGCTGTCGCGCCGCAGCCTGCGGTGTGTAATGGTCCGATTGTTGAAATCAGCGGGGCCGATCCGCGCTTTGAACCCCTGAACCCAACGGCGAATCAGGACTATCAGCGTGATGGTAAGAGCTACAAAATCGTCCAGGACCCTTCCCGCTTTAGCCAGGCAGGGCTTGCCGCTATCTATGATGCGGAACCCGGAAGCAACTTAACCGCGTCTGGTGAAGCGTTCGACCCGATGCAGTTAACCGCAGCGCATCCGACGCTGCCAGTCCCAAGCTATGCCAGAATAACTAACCTGGCAAATGGCAGGATGATTGTCGTGCGCATTAACGATCGCGGCCCTTATGGCAACGATCGCGTGATTTCACTTTCACGTGCAGCAGCCGACCGTCTGAATACCTCCAACAATACCAAAGTACGTATCGACCCGATCATCGTCGCCCAGGATGGTTCATTGTCCGGGCCGGGAATGGCTTGTACCACGGTAGCGAAACAAACCTATGCCCTGCCCGCGCGTCCTGATTTAAGCGGCGGTGGTAGTATGGGCAGCATGCCTGCGCCATCGGATGTGGGTCAGCCGCAAGGCGATATTCGTCCGATCAGCAATTCCACGTTGAAAAGCGATGATACAACCGGTGCGCCAGTGAACAGCAGTGGATTCCTCGGTGCGCCGACCACACTCGCTGCAGGCGTGCTGGAAGGTAGCGAGCCGACTCCGGCTCCGCAACCGACCACCACCGCACCGGTAACGCCAACCGCGCCAGCAGCAACACCAGCCGCCGTCGCTGCACCTGCGCCAGCGGCAGTAGCCAACGGACGCTACGTGGTTCAGGTTGGCGCAGTCAGCGAGCAGTCGCGTGCGCAGCAGTATCAAAAACGTTTAAGCCAGCAATTTGGCGTCCCAGGTCGGGTGGTACAAAACGGCGCAGTCTGGCGTATCCAGATGGGGCCGTTCGCCAGCAAAGCTGAAGCCTCCACATTGCAGCAGCGTCTTCAAGCCGAAGCGCAATTACAGTCCTTCATCACCGGCGTGTAATAACGTAAATCAGGTATCTGAACTGTCAGTTTCTGTAAATGACATTAACAAAGTCACGCGGAAAGTCAGATGCCTGCCCGTTTTGCATTTGCTATAGTAGGGCACTTTTTTTAATTTCATCACGGACGTCGTAGTTCAGACCATGAAGACCACTTTTTCCGCTCGTTTCGTGCAGCGTATGGCGCTCACCGCGGCTCTCTGCGCAGCTTCTCTCTCTGCTGCCCATGCCGATGACCTGAATATTAAAACCATGATCCCGGGTGTTCCGCAGATCGATGCGGAGTCATATATCCTGATTGATTACAATTCAGGCAAAGTTCTGGCAGAACAGAACGCTGACACTCGCCGCGACCCCGCCAGTCTGACCAAAATGATGACCAGCTACGTCATCGGCCAGGCGATGAAAGCCGGGAAATTCAAAGAAACCGATCTGGTCACCGTCGGCAATGACGCATGGGCTACAGGTAACCCGGTCTTTAAAGGTTCATCGTTGATGTTCCTGAAGCCAGGAATGCAGGTTCCTGTTTCTCAGCTTATCCGTGGTATCAACCTGCAATCCGGGAATGACGCGTGCGTGGCAATGGCGGACTTCGCAGCCGGTAGCCAGGATGCTTTCGTCGGTCTGATGAACAGCTATGTGAACGCGCTGGGCCTGAAAAACACCCACTTCCAGACCGTTCATGGTCTCGATGCTGACGGTCAATACAGCTCGGCTCGCGACATGGCGATGATTGGTCAGGCGCTGATTCGCGACGTGCCTAACGAATACTCTATCTATAAAGAAAAAGAGTTCACCTTTAACGGCATCCGTCAGTTAAACCGTAACGGCCTGCTGTGGGATAACAGCCTGAATGTCGACGGTATCAAAACCGGTCATACCGACAAGGCTGGCTATAACCTCGTTGCATCCGCAACCGAAGGCCAGATGCGTCTGATCTCCGCCGTCATGGGTGGCCGCACCTATAAAGGTCGCGAAACCGAAAGTAAAAAACTGCTGACCTGGGGCTTCCGTTTCTTTGAAACCGTGAACCCACTGAAAGTCGGTAAAGAGTTTGCTTCTGAGCCCGCCTGGTTTGGTAACACCGATCGTGCATCGTTAGGCGTAGATAAAGATGTCTACCTGACTATTCCGCGCGGCCGCATGAAAGATCTGAAAGCAAGCTATGTGCTGAACACCACGGAACTGCACGCACCGCTGCAGAAAAACCAGGTTGTCGGCACCATCAACTTCCAGCTGGATGGCAAAACCATTGAGCAGCGCCCGCTGGTAGTCCTGCAGGAAATCCCTGAAGGCAACTTCTTTGGGAAAATCATTGATTACATTAAATTAATGTTCCATCACTGGTTTGGCTAAAAATCGAACACTTGAAAGTGTGATTTACGTCCCCATATACTAGGTATCCAGATAACTCCCACACGCTGTGGGAGTTATTATTTATTGATGTAACGCCGGAGCTGACATGAAAACCAAACTTAACGAACTGCTTGAATTCCCTACTCCATTTACTTACAAAGTAATGGGGCAGGCGTTGCCTGAGCTGGTTGATCAGGTGGTTGAAGTGGTACAGCGCCATGCGCCAGGTGATTACTCTCCGACGGTAAAACCGAGCAGCAAAGGCAACTACCACTCGGTCTCAATCACTATTACTGCTACACACATTGAGCAGGTTGAAACGCTGTACGAAGAATTAGGCAATATCGATATCGTTCGCATGGTGCTGTAAAAACCTGTTGGTTACCCGCTGCATCCCCGCTCGGGTAACCCCTCCCTCCTGTGATATACTTTTTCCCCTCTTTTATATTCTCTACTCTATGTGAGTATCTACGGAGATGCCGTTTTGTATCAGGATAAAATTCTTGTCCGCCAGCTCGGTCTTCAACCTTACGAGCCAGTTTCTCTGGCCATGCACGAATTCACCGATACCCGCGATGAAAACAGTTATGACGAAATCTGGCTGGTAGAGCATTATCCTGTTTTTACCCAGGGTCAGGCAGGTAAAGCAGAGCACGTACTGATGCCAGGAGATATTCCGGTGATCCAGAGCGATCGTGGCGGTCAGGTGACTTATCACGGGCCGGGCCAGCAGGTCATGTATGTGCTGTTGAACCTGAAGCGTCGTAAACTTGGCGTTCGCGAACTGGTTACGCTGCTGGAGCAAACCGTTGTGAATACCCTTGCGGAAATCGGTATTGACGCCCACCCGCGAGCCGATGCGCCTGGCGTATACGTTGGAGAGAAGAAAATCTGCTCTTTGGGGTTACGTATTCGTAAAGGTTGTTCATTTCACGGCTTAGCGCTCAATGTGGATATGGACTTGTCTCCTTTCCTGCGTATCAATCCTTGTGGTTATGCCGGAATGGAAATGGCGAAGGTATCGCAGTGGGATAGCACCGCCACGACCGAGAGCGTTCGCCCCCGGCTGCTGGCCAACATTCTGGCGCTGTTGGGTAACCCACCGCACGAGTACATTGCGGACTGAAAATACGCGCATACTTTGCCACGGCATATGTTGTGGCAAATGGCACAAAACAACAACTATTTTACATTTTGCCAGCCTGTCAGGCTGCTTTCTGGCCCGTTTCAATGATATACTGCGTATCACTAATTCAAAAATAGTTGATAAATGCAACATTCCCTTGAATTGAAACGCTTTCCTTCGTAATTCGCAACTGGAACACGCAAGCTATGAGTAAACCCATTGTGATGGAACGCGGTGTTAAATACCGCGATGCCGATAAGATGGCTCTTATCCCGGTAAAAAATGTGGCAACAGAGCGTGAAGCCCTGCTGCGTAAACCGGAATGGATGAAAATAAAACTGCCAGCGGACTCCACTCGCATCCAGGGCATCAAAGCGGCAATGCGCAAAAATGGCCTGCACTCTGTCTGCGAAGAAGCTTCCTGCCCTAACCTGGCTGAATGTTTCAATCACGGAACTGCAACCTTTATGATCCTCGGCGCAATCTGTACCCGCCGTTGCCCATTCTGTGACGTTGCCCATGGCCGTCCGGTTGCTCCTGATGCTAACGAGCCGTTAAAACTTGCTCAGACGATTGCTGACATGGCGCTGCGCTATGTCGTCATTACCTCCGTTGACCGCGACGATCTGCGTGACGGCGGCGCTCAGCACTTTGCTGACTGCATCACCGCTATTCGTGAGAAAAGCCCGTCGATTAAAATCGAAACGCTGGTGCCTGACTTCCGTGGTCGTATGGATCGTGCGCTGGATATCCTCACGGCCACCCCGCCGGATGTGTTTAACCACAACCTCGAAAACGTACCACGTATTTATCGCAATGTACGCCCCGGGGCTGACTACAACTGGTCACTGAAGCTTCTGGAACGTTTCAAGGAAGCGCACCCGGAGATTCCGACTAAATCAGGTCTGATGGTCGGTCTGGGCGAAACCAATGCGGAAATCATTGAGGTCATGCGTGACCTGCGCAGTCATGGTGTAACCATGTTGACGCTGGGGCAGTATTTACAGCCAAGCCGCCATCACCTGCCGGTTCAACGCTATGTGAGCCCGGATGAGTTCGATGAGATGAAAGCCGAAGCTATGGCAATGGGCTTTACCCATGCAGCCTGCGGTCCATTCGTTCGCTCTTCTTACCATGCTGACATGCAGGCCAAAGGGCTGGAAGTGAAGTAATCGTGTAATACTCACTTACATATCAGCAATAAAAAAACCGGCAAATTGCCGGTTTTTTTTCATGCAGAGTATGCAGTATGAGCATCATGCTCCTGACATTACTCTTTATGAGAAAGCTTCTCAGCCTGAACGCTACCATCAGCATCTTTCTTAGCATCGGCATTATCGTCGTTCATTGCTTTCTTGAAGCCCTTGATTGCCGTTCCCAGGTCTCCACCCAGTGTACGTAACTTCTTGGTACCAAACAGCAGAACAACCAGTGCGGCAACCACCAGCAGTTTGGTAATACTAATCTCACCCATAGATACCTTCTTGACTTAAACCAGGCTGCATAAAGCGCCATATTAACCTGAGAATATTAACGGCCTTTCGACGCGCGCACACAATAGCAATCTGTAACAAGGTGAATCAAGCCTTGTTTAAAAAAACGTCATAATAATTGCGGTGGCGCAAAGCGTCGGTTACTTAACACCGGGAGTTGTGCCCTAACCTGCCTCACCCGCTCGGCGGAAACCTCGGCCATAATTAGCGCGGGCGTTTCTGCCGCAGCAGCAATGGTCACACCAAAGGGGTCGATGACCCTGCTTTGGCCGATATTCTTGTTACCGCACTCTCCCGCCGCAATCAAGTAACACGTCGCATCTAACGCTCTTGCCGCCAAAAGCGTAGCCCAGTGATGCTCTTTAAGCGATCCCCGAACCCAGGCTGCGGGTAAGACAAGAATTTCCGCTCCCTGCAATGCGTGCGCCAGCGCCAACTCAGGAAAGCGCAGATCATAACAGGTCATTAACCCTACTTTTAACCCGTCTACGTCCAGCAGCGGCGCTATGGCGTCCCCTGCATCCACATTTCGTGACTCCTGAATCGAAAAGGCATCATAGAGATGTAATTTAGCGTAATGGGCCACGACCTGACCTGCCCGTAGCGCCACCAGCATGTTAAACGCCCGGCCTGGCACAGAAGGAACATGAATCGTCAGGATTGTCGTCATCTCGTTTTGCGCGCTTTCTCGCAGCAAGCGCGTCAAAAATCCGCCCTCCAGCAGTTGAGCTGATTTCACTGACAGGTCTGGGTCCAGATCGTCACGGGCCAGAAGCGCCTCCGGTAATACCAACAGCGACGCCCCCTCTCCTGCAGCCTGTGACATCAAAAAGACGCAGGTTTCTGCATTTTTTTCCCATGAAGGTCCCACGGCAAATTGCCCTGCTGCAACGAACATATTCCCTCCAGAAAACGTTGTTAGGCTCGCCAACCACGATTATTCAGCGTTACACTCATCCTATATACAATCAAATAGCAGGATTATGCAGTGTTACAACTCCTTTTAGCGGTTTTTATCGGTGGTGGTACAGGTAGTGTAGCAAGATGGATGTTGAGCATGAGGTTTAACCCGCTACATCAGGCCATCCCATTCGGCACGCTGGCTGCAAACTTACTTGGCGCATTTATCATTGGTATGGGTCTGGCATGGTTTAATCGCATGACAAACATTGATCCAATGTGGAAGGTACTGATTACCACTGGCTTTTGCGGGGGACTGACAACGTTTTCCACTTTCTCAGCTGAGGTGGTGTTTTTGCTACAGGAAGGACGCTTTGGTTGGGCTATGGTGAATGTACTGGTTAATCTGTTGGGATCATTTGCGATGACCGCCCTGGCATTCTGGCTGGTTTCGGCCTCTCCCGCGCACTGAAGCGAAAAAAAACCCGCAATTAAGCGGGTTTTGAATGCTTGCTGTCGTATGCTTACAGAGCGATTACGTTTGCAGCAGAAGGGCCTTTGGCACCGTTAGTGATTTCGAACTCTACACGCTGACCTTCAGCCAGAGTTTTAAAACCATTGGTCTGGATTGCAGAGAAGTGTACGAACACGTCTTTGCTGCCATCTTCCGGAGTAATGAAACCGAATCCTTTGGACTCATTAAACCACTTAACGTTACCTTTAATCTTAGACATCAAAATTACCTTTACATGAAAAATAGACACAAATGCTGTGTCGGGTATCAGTACAACAATTGTGGTGGACTTTGTCCAGTCGAACTTTATCAAAAAGTGATAAATGTCGCGTTATTTTTCAGTTAAAGTTAATATCGCACTGTTTTTAAAAGGCTTTTTAATAATCCACCTGACAATACAGGTAGTCCATCAAAACTGGAAACGCATCCATGCAAAGTAGACGTTACCGTTGTTGTACGTTCCCGGAATGTAGGTCATCTGGAACGTTGCCGGACCATACCCTATCGATGCCAGCGGTAACAGCACGGGAACCGGAATGTAGTTCCAGTTATCGCGCGCAGTAAAACCGGTGGTAAAGCCAAGTCCGGTATGGAAATTTTCATCTGCCAGCGGTCGCCAGGTTTTTTCCCAGCCATAACCACCAATAGGTTCCCATTTATTGTAGGAATCCTTAAAGGCCATTATATAAAGCCCGTGCCAGTTACCTTTATCATCCCAACGGGATTGACCAAAGCCCGCCCCCCATGGGCGTTCATTGTAGCGATCCGTTTTTTCTTTATCATAAGCAAAACGAGCATGCCAGGTAATAGCCGGCACGTACAGATCATAATGTTCTGGCTGCTGCCAGGTTTCACTGACATTGTCTTTAAAAGTAGCGAACCAACCTTTATCTTCAGCAGCGCCCTGGGGAATGAAAGCTAACTGAATAAAAAGAAATGAAAAAATGAGAAAATATCGTTTAGCGACAATCACAACTTAATTACCATCCTGGGATTTATTATTAATTGTAGCAAACCCAACCTTAATGTTAGCTTAACAAAAATGCGCAGCTAAAAAATCAGAATAATCCTCAGCCTATAATTTTTAAGATAATTACCCATGAGTTTATTGAGCCATCTAATAGGAACTATTTTCTCTTTATTGCCAATAAATTGTTCTTTCCTGCGAAAAAAGTTAAATAGCATCACAATAAATTAACAATTGATATTCATCATCGCCACAAAACACACACATCAGCGCTGCGCTTCACAGTTTCTTATTGTGAGATTCTTTTTTTAACCACGATGCTGAAAAAACGGCTTAACCATCGCTTGAATCCGTATTTTTATTGATTTTAATCAGCAAGAGTTATCGGTTTATTAGGCACATTCTGTCACCACTTTTTACTTTTTTTAGTTTTTTTACTTTCTGGGCAGCAATGCGACAGGGGAAACGATGTTGACATTTATTGAACTCCTTATTGGGGTTGTGGTTATTGTGGGTGTAGCGCGCTAC
This sequence comes from Citrobacter portucalensis, assembly GCF_002042885.1. GTDB lineage: Bacteria > Pseudomonadota > Gammaproteobacteria > Enterobacterales > Enterobacteriaceae > Citrobacter > Citrobacter portucalensis. The sequence continues at coordinate 23,667 of NZ_MVFY01000006.1, read as the reverse complement.
ATCATTAAAGGTTATTCCGCGACAGGCGTACTGTTTGTTGGTGGTCTGGTTTTGCTGATTATCAGTGCGCTGATGGGGCATAAAGTTTTGCCGTCCAGCGCGGCATCAACGGGCTATACGGCAACAGACATTGTTGAATATATTAAAATTTTGCTGATGAGCCGTGGTGGCGATCTCGGCATGATGATCATGATGCTGTGTGGTTTTGCCGCTTATATGACCCACATTGGCGCGAACGATATGGTCGTTAAGCTGGCCTCCAAGCCTCTGCAATACATCAACTCTCCTTACCTGCTAATGATTGCCGCCTATTTTGTCGCCTGCCTGATGTCACTGGCGGTTTCTTCAGCAACCGGTCTGGGTGTATTGCTGATGGCAACACTATTCCCGGTCATGGTTAACGTTGGGATCAGCCGTGGCGCCGCAGCGGCCATTTGTGCCTCCCCTGCTGCAATTATTCTTTCACCAACATCCGGTGATGTGGTGCTGGCGGCAAAAGCTGCGGAAATGCCGCTGATCGATTTCGCCTTTAAAACCACGCTGCCAATTTCCATTGCCGCCATCATTGCTATGGCGATTGCCCACTTTTTCTGGCAGCGTTTTCTGGATAAAAAAGAGAACATTTCTCATGAAATGTTAGATGTGGCTGAAATCACCACGACTGCCCCGTCATTTTACGCCATTCTGCCGTTTACCCCGATTGTTGGCGTCCTGATTTTTGATGGTAAATGGGGTCCACAGCTGCATATCATTACGATTCTGGTACTGTGCATGCTCATCGCGGCTATTCTGGAGTTCGTACGTGGGTTCAATACCCAAAAGGTTTTCTCTGGTCTGGAAGTCGCTTACCGTGGCATGGCGGATGCCTTTGCTAACGTGGTGATGTTGTTAGTCGCTGCGGGTGTTTTTGCCCAGGGCCTGAGCACAATCGGCTTTATTCAGAGTCTGATTTCTATCGCTACCTCGTTTGGTTCGGCGAGCATTATTCTGATGATGGTGCTGGTGATCCTGACTATGCTGGCGGCAATGACTACGGGTTCCGGTAACGCCCCGTTCTATGCCTTCGTTGAGATGATCCCTAAGCTGGCGCATTCCTCCGGCATTAACCCAGCTTACCTTGTTATCCCGATGCTGCAGGCGTCAAACCTTGGACGCACAATCTCCCCGGTCTCCGGCGTGGTGGTTGCTGTTGCTGGTATGGCGAAGATTTCTCCGTTCGAAGTGGTGAAACGTACCTCGGTTCCGGTTCTGGTTGGGCTGTTAGTTGTGATTATCGCAACTGAAGTGATGGTACCAGGCTCTTCTTCAGCCGTCGTTGGCGGCTGATACTCAGAGAAATGTAGGCCGGATAAGGCATTCACGCCGCATCCGGCATTTCGATTGCAACGTTGCCGGATGTCGATGCTAAAGCATCTTATCCGGCCTACGTCAGAAATCAGCATTTAGCCGCCGTGATAGATACGCTGCGGCCTACCCACCTTACCATGAATAATCTCCGCAATAATCAAATGTCGGCTGGCACAGTACTCCAGGTAACGTCTGGAAGTCGTTCGGCTGATAGTGAGCGCCTGGGCGATCGTTTCTGCTGTATGGTGTACCGTCGGATCGGCAAATAATTTCAACACTGCATTCAGCGTTAAGGCATCAATCCCAGTCGGTAAATCCCCTTTCGGCTCGCCCCGCGCGTAGGCATTAAACATCTCATCTATCTGCTTTTGACTGGCGCTATCATTACCCGCCAACATGCGTCGACGCTGTTGATAACGCGTCAGGGTCTGCCCCAGTCGCTCGTAGGCAATGGGTTTGACCAGGTAATCAAACGCGCCGCTGCGCACAGCTTCGGAGACTGTTTCCATGTCGCTGGCCGCCGTGGTAAACACCACACCGCCCGGATAACGCGCCTGGGTTAGCTCATGCAATAAGGTAATTCCCTTGCCGTCCGGCAAGTAGTTATCGAGCAGAATCAAACCGGGCTTAAAACGCTCAATCATCATCCTCGCCTGCGCAAGATTACCCGCCAGCCAAATCTGGCTGAAGCCGGGTATATGGCGGATATATTCAGCATGCATTTCCGCCAGTAGCGTTTCATCCTCAACGATCAATAGCGTTAATGGTTCCGTCATTGTTTTTTTTCACTTTCGGAAGAAATAAAGAAAATAAGGTGCCGCAGGGGGAGTTATCTTCGAGGGTAATCACCCCGTCACAGCGCCTCACATAACTAGCAATAAGATACAAACCGATGCCATGTTCACCTGGTTCATCGGTACGGGTGCTCACACCCTGTTCAAATATTTTTTCACGCAATGCTTCCGGCACACCGCATCCCTGATCGGCAACTTCGATGATCACGTCATCCCCTTCATCGCTCAAATAGAGTTCGACGACCTTGTTGCCTTGCTGGGTGCGCAAGCTCGCTTCAAATGCATTATCAAGCAGATTGCCAACAATTGCTGCAAACTCTGTGCTATCCAGCCCCTCGGGGAGTTGATGCAGTTGGCTGCCCGGAACAATAGTCATGGTGAGACCCAGTTCCCGCGCGCGCTGCACCTTGCCAAACAACAGACCGGCTACCTGACGATCGGCAAACGCGCCGCGCAGGCTGTCAATCAGTTGCTGTTGCGCCTGGGATTCCCCCTGCACCATGGCCAGAACCTTGTCATACTCTTTCATTTGCAGCAGACCATTGATAGTCGACATCCAGTTCAGATGCTCATGACGCAGCGTCCTCAGGCTCTCTACATACTGTTTGATTTGCGTTAACTGCGCATTAAGAGTAGCAATTTCATCTTTACTACGAAAACTGATGATTGCCCCAAGCAGTTCGTCACCGGAGCGAATCGCCTCACGGTTGGCGATAACGCTCAGTCCATTAAAGTTGACCATCGCGTCCTGTCGTTTTTCCGCAATCTGTTGGGTGAAAAAGTCCGCTGGCTGAACCACCTCACTCACTGGTTTTCCAAGCCACTTTCTCCCAGGTGAAGACAGCCCCAGCATTTTCCTCGCACTGCGGTTTATTGCGGTGATATATCCATCAGGATCCACGGCAATCAATCCTTCATATACCGAGCTGAACAACGCTTCCTGCTGACGTACCACACGCGCAATTTGTTTCGGTTCCATACCCAACATCTGCCGACGAATATGGGCAGCGAAAAACCAGGAGAGCAGCATAAGTACCAGCAACAGGAGGATAAACACGCCGGCCATCGGAAGTAAGAAGTCCGATCGCCAGCTATCGATTTTGCTGATCAGATAACCAATTGAGACTACGCCAATGATTTTGCCATCGTCATCAAAGATGGGCGTTTTAGCGCGCATTGCCATCCCGATGGACCCTTTACCGGTAATAAAGTAGCTCTCGCCTTTTTCCAGCGCACCGGGTTTGGTGAACTGCATCGGATAGCCAATCTTTTCCGGGTTCGGATGATATAGACGAATGGAGTTGGTATCCCCGATAACCACATAGTCGAAGTCAGTTCCGCTCTGCAGTTTGTCGGCAATCGTCGCCAACCGCTTGTAATCACGATGCTTAACCGCCGTGATGATACTGTCGTTAGAGGCGATGATTTTGGCCTGATTCATTGCCATATCGCGGACATGCGTTGCCAGATAATCTTCAAAGCTGGCGGTGAAGTATTGTGCCAGGGCGGCAATGATAAAAACAGAAACGACCAGAATGAGCAGAAAGATACGTAAAGGAAACGCCAGACTGCGGAAAAAAGGAAACCGTGTTTTATTTTTCTGTTCTGCCATCACATTTTTCCTCACCGACGTTAACTAAAACTAATTTCTCATTGTAGTTGTAATTAAAATGTTCTATTTACACGTTATGGTATAAAACAAGATCGTTGCAGATTCCCCACCTTAAATCAATTAAACAAATTAAAACCACACCTTATTTTAGGGTTAAATTAATTAAAAAACTTAAAACCATAAAACACATTAAAACCTTCTAACTTATTGTGAAATAAATCAAAAATTACCTCCAAAATACCCCTTACGATGTATGCAGCAGGGAAAAAAAGAAATACTCCGTAATAAAAAACCATTCCCTTCAATTGCAAACAAAACGTTATCAGGTTGCTAAACAGAGCAACAAAAACAGAAACCCAGTAACAAATATAGCATCGGGGCTCTATTCACTATGTTCGGTAATAATATATTCACGCAAGTTAAACGCTCAGAAAATAAAAAGATGGCGGCTATCGCGCAATTTCTGAAAGAGAATGATTTGAGCGTAGATACGACCGTCGAAGTATTTATCACCGTCACCCGTGACGACCGTCTGATTGCCTGCGGTGGTATCGCTGGGAATATTATTAAGTGTGTCGCAATCTGTGAATCTGTCCGCGGCGAGGGTTTAGCGCTGACGCTGGCGACTGAGTTAATCAACCTTGCCTATGAACGTCATTGTACGCACCTCTTCATCTATACCAAAACCGAGTACGAATCGCTGTTTAAACAGTGCGGTTTTTCTACGCTCACCAGCGTTCCCGGCATTATGGTATTGATGGAAAACAGCACCACACGTCTGAAACGTTACGCCGAATCACTGGCAAAACAGCGTCATGATGGGAAAAAAATTGGCTGTATCGTCATGAACGCCAACCCCTTCACCAACGGACACCGTTTTCTGATCCAACAGGCGGCCGCGCAATGTGACTGGCTGCATCTGTTTTTGGTGAAAGAAGATACCTCACGTTTTCCGTATGAAGACCGCCTGGATCTGGTGCTTAAAGGAACAAAAGACATTCCACGTTTAACCGTGCATCGCGGTTCGGAGTACATCATTTCCCGCGCCACGTTCCCGTGTTACTTCATCAAAGAGCAGAGCGTTATTAACCACTGCTACACCGAAATAGACCTGAAAATCTTCCGCCAGTATTTGGCTCCGGCTCTCGGCGTCACGCACCGCTTCGTCGGTACTGAGCCGTATTGCACCGTCACCTCCCAGTACAACAACGATATGCGTTACTGGCTGGAGACCCCAACGCTTCCCGCCCCACCGATTGAACTGGTGGAAATTGAGCGGCTGTGTTTCCAGGAGATGCCGATTTCCGCCTCCTGGGTGCGCAAGCTGCTGGTTAAAAAAGATCTCACGGCTATCGCATCCCTGGTCCCTGACGCCACGCTGCAGTATCTGCAAAGCATGGTTGAGCGAGCCTCATCGGGTGCGGCAGTCCGCCAAAATACCCCCGCATTAGCAACAGGTGAAAAATGAAAATAAACCAGGCAGCCGTCGCAGGCACACTCGAGTCCGGTGATGTGATGATTCGTATCGCCCCACTCGATTCGCAGGATATTGACCTGCAGGTTAACAGTAGCGTCGAAAAGCAGTTCGGTGATGCCATCCGGGCCACCATTCTGGACGTTCTGTCCCGCTACAACGTACGCGGCGTGCAATTGAATGTTGATGATAAAGGCGCACTGGACTGCATTTTACGTGCGCGACTGGAAGCACTACTGGCCCGCGCTGGCGGTATTCCGGCACTGCCATGGGAGGATTGCCAGTGATTTCCGAATCTTTGCAACAACGTAAAACTCGTACTCGCCGCAGCATGTTGTTCGTACCGGGCGCCAATGCCGCCATGGTCAGCAACTCGTTCATCTATCCGGCAGATGCACTGATGTTCGACCTGGAAGACTCCGTCGCGTTGCGTGAAAAAGATACCGCTCGCCGCATGGTGTACCACGCGCTGCAGCATCCGCTGTATCACGACGTTGAAACCATCGTGCGTGTAAACGCCCTCGACTCCGAATGGGGTATCAACGACCTTGAAGCCGTGGTACGTGGCGGTGCTGACATTGTACGTTTACCGAAGACCGATACCGCGCAGGATGTCATCGACATCGAAAGCGAAATTCTGCGTATCGAAAACGCCTGTGGCCGTGAGCCAGGCAGCACCGGTCTGTTAGCCGCCATCGAATCGCCGTTAGGCATTACCCGCGCGGTAGAAATTGCCCATGCTTCCGAACGTCTGATCGGTATTGCCCTGGGTGCGGAAGACTATGTACGTAACCTGCGCACTGAGCGCTCACCGGAAGGTACTGAACTGCTGTTTGCCCGCTGCTCTATTTTGCAGGCTGCACGTTCTGCCGGTATTCAGGCGTTCGACACCGTGTATTCCGATGCCAACAACGAAGCGGGTTTCCTGCACGAAGCCGCACACATCAAGCAGTTGGGTTTTGACGGCAAATCGCTCATCAACCCGCGCCAGATCGAACTCCTGCACAACCTGTACGCCCCAACGCGCAAAGAGCTGGCTCACGCCCGTCTGGTTGTGGAAGCCGCTGAAGCCGCTGCTCGCGAAGGTCGTGGCGTAGTTTCCCTGAACGGCAAAATGGTCGACAGCCCGGTTATCGAGCGCGCCCTTCTGGTTATCTCCCGTGCAGAACTTTCCGGCATTCGCGAAGAATAAGGCAAAAAAATGACGCAGAAAATCGAACAGTCTCAACGCCAGGATCGCGTGGCGACCTGGAGCCGTCATGCAGAAAGTGAGCTTTCCGCTTATCAGAGCACCGCAAAAGTAGAATTGCAGGCGCAAAAACCGCGCGACAAAAAGCTGTGCACTAACCTGGAAGACGCTATTCGTCGTTCAGGTTTACAGGATGGTATGACTATCTCTTTCCACCACGCTTTTCGTGGTGGCGATCTGACGATTAACCTGGTGATGGACGCCATCGCCAATATGGGCTTTAAAAATCTGACGCTGGCCTCCAGCTCTCTGAGCGACTGCCATGCTCCGCTGGTTGAGCACATCCGTCAGGGCGTGGTTAGCCGCATTTATACCTCCGGTCTGCGTGGCCCGCTGGCGGAAGAAATCTCACGTGGCCTACTAGCCGAACCGGTACAAATTCACTCCCACGGTGGCCGTGTGCACCTGGTGCAAAGTGGCGAGCTCAGCATTGATGTGGCGTTCCTCGGCGTGCCGTCCTGCGACCAGTTTGGCAACGCCAACGGTTATACCGGTAAAGCGTGCTGCGGCTCACTAGGCTATGCCCGCGTAGACGCCGAAAACGCAAAACAGGTTGTCCTGCTGACTGAACAGCTGCTGACCTATCCGCATAACCCGGCCAGCATTACGCAGGATCAGGTAGATCTGATCGTGCAGATCGATCAGGTCGGCGATGCGGACAAAATTGGTGCCGATGCGACCCGCATGACCACCAACCCGCGTGAACTGTTAATCGCCCGTAGCGCGGCTGAGGTCATTGCTAATTCCGGCTACTTCAACGAAGGCTTCTCACTGCAGACAGGAACCGGCGGCGCCTCTCTGGCCGTTACGCGTTTCCTGGAAGACAAAATGCGCAGCCGCGATATCCGTGCCGACTTCGCGCTGGGCGGCATTACCGCTACCATCGTTGACCTGCACGAAAAAGGCCTGATTCGCAAACTGCTGGACGTTCAGAGTTTTGACCGTAACGCCGCAGAATCGCTGGCCCGCAATCCAAACCACATTGAGATCAGTGCCAACCAGTATGCCAACTGGGGCTCAAAAGGCGCATCCGTCGATCGTCTGGACGTCGTGGTGCTCAGCGCGCTGGAAGTTGATACCAGCTTCAACGTCAACGTACTGACCGGTTCTGACGGCGTACTGCGCGGCGCATCCGGTGGTCACTGCGATACCGCGGTTGCCGCTGCGCTGTCTATCATCGTCGCGCCGCTGGTTCGCGGACGCATCCCGACCCTGGTTGATAACGTGCTGACCTGCGTAACCCCAGGCTCCAGTGTTGACATTCTGGTCACTGACCACGGTATCGCCGTCAACCCTGCACGTCCGGAACTGGCAGAACGTCTGAAAGAAGCCGGTATGAAAGTGGTGTCCATTGAATGGCTGCGCGAACGTGCACAGCAGCTCACCGGTCAGCCACGCGCTATCGAATTCACTGACCGCGTGATTGCCGTTGTGCGTTACCGCGATGGTTCAGTGATTGACGTTGTGCATCAGGTGAAGGAATAAACCATGCACTTGCTCCCTGAATACGCCACCCAACACGCGGTTTCCATTCCCGAGCTGCTAGCCAGCCGCGATGAGAGACAGGCAAGGCAACAGGAGTGGCTGACACGCCACTCTGCGCCGCTGGTCTCGTTTACCGTCGTCGCACCGGGTCCGATTAAAGACAGCGAATTAACTCGTCACATCTTTAATCATGGCGCAACCGCCTTGCTCGCGTTGGCGAAACAATCCACCTGGATTGTCAGGGAGCAAACAGCGCTGGTTTCTGCCAGCGGTCCAGAAGGTCTTTTGTCTATTGAGGCTCCGGCCCACGACCTCAAGCTCGCCACGATTGAACTTGAGCATTCACACCCGCTGGGACGGCTATGGGACATCGATGTCCTGACCCCTGAAGGGGAAATTCTGTCCCGGCGTCATTTCGCACTCCCTGCCCGCCGCTGTCTGCTGTGCGAGCAAAGTGCTGCCGACTGTGCGCGGGGTAAAACCCACGCGCTTTCCGACTTACTCACTCAGATGGAGGCACTGCTGCATGATGCCGATTCCCGCAACATCAACCAATAACGCAGTCCTCCCTCTGGATCTGCCTGATGCTTACGCAACGCTTGCGTGGCGCGCCATGTTGACTGAAGTCAACCTGTCGCCCAAACCCGGTCTGGTAGATCGTATTAACAACGGCGCGCATAAAGATATGGCGCTGGAAGATTTTCATCGCAGCGCTGAAGCGATTCAGTCATGGCTACCACGTTTTATTGAGTATGGGGCGTTTAGCGCACAGCTGTCGCCTGAAGATGTATTGAAAGGACTGCGTCCGCTGGGCATGGCCTGCGAAGCCGATATGTTCCGCGCCACCGCCGGGGTGAACACCCATAAAGGGAGCATCTTTTCACTGGGACTGCTGTGCGCCGCCATTGGCCGCCTGCACCAGCTCCAACTCACTGTTACCGCTGAAACCATTTGCTCTACGGCAGCAACATTTTGCCGTGGCCTGACCGAGCGCGAACTGCGCCAGAACAATCAACAACTCACGGCTGGCCAACGTCTTTATCAGCAATTGGGATTAACCGGCGCACGGGGCGAAGCCGAAGCGGGATATCCGCTTGTCATCCAGCATGCCCTGCCGCACTACCGCGCACTGCTGACTCAGGGCCGCGACCCTGAACTGGCGTTACTCGACACATTATTGCTGCTGATGTCTATCAACGGCGACACCAACGTGGCTTCACGTGGCGGCGCAGAAGGTCTGCGTTGGCTACAGCAGCAGGCCACCGCCCTGATGCAGCAAGGGGGGATTCGTACCCCTGCCGATCTCGAATATCTACACCAGTTCGACCAACAGTGCATTGAACGCAACCTCAGTCCCGGAGGCTGCGCCGATCTGCTGATCGTCACCTGGTTCTTAGCTCAGATTTCACAAGTTCATCATTATCACAATTAAAGATCCTTTCCGGAGAATCACACACATGTCTTTAGCAAAAGATAAAATATGGAAGTTATTGGCCCCCCTGGTCGTCATGGGTGTCATGTTTCTAATCCCCGTCCCTGATGGAATGCCTCCACAGGCCTGGCACTACTTTGCCGTGTTTGTGGCGATGATCGTCGGTATGATCCTGGAGCCAATTCCGGCAACAGCGATCAGCTTTATCGCCGTAACGATCTGCGTTATCGGCAGCAACTATCTGCTGTTTGATGCTTCAGAACTGGCCGACCCGGCGTTTAAAGCGGGTAAGCAAGCGCTGAAATGGGGTCTGGCTGGCTTCTCCAGCACCACCGTGTGGTTGGTGTTTGGTGCGTTTATCTTCGCACTGGGTTATGAAGTCACCGGTCTGGGTCGTCGTATCGCGCTGTTCCTGGTGAAATTCATGGGTAAACGTACCCTGACGCTGGGCTATGCGATTGTTATCATCGACATTCTGCTGGCACCGTTTACTCCATCTAACACTGCGCGTACCGGTGGCACCGTATTCCCGGTTATCAAAAACCTGCCGCCGTTGTTTAAATCATTCCCGAACGATCCTTCCGCGCGCCGTATCGGTGGATATTTGATGTGGATGATGGTCATCAGTACCAGCCTGAGTTCCTCGATGTTCGTGACCGGCGCTGCGCCTAACGTGCTGGGTCTGGAATTCGTCAACAAAATTGCCGGTATTCAAATCAGCTGGTTGCAGTGGTTCCTCAGCTTCCTGCCGGTCGGTATTATTTTGCTGATCGTTGCTCCGTGGCTGTCATACGTTCTGTACAAACCAGAAGTTACTCACAGTGCTGAAGTTGCCGCTTGGGCCGGTGATGAACTGAAAGGCATGGGTAAACTTACCCGTAAAGAGATAACGCTGATCGGTCTGGTACTGCTCAGCCTGGGCCTGTGGGTCTTCGGTGGTAAACTGATTGATGCAACCGCAGTGGGCCTGCTGGCTGTCTCCCTGATGCTGGCGCTGCACGTTGTACCGTGGAAAGACATTACCCGTTATAACAGCGCATGGAACACTCTGGTTAACCTCGCCACGCTGGTCGTTATGGCGAATGGTTTAACCCGTTCAGGCTTCATCGACTGGTTCGCCAACACTATGAGCACGCACCTGGAAGGCTTCTCGCCTAACGCGACCGTGATCGTTCTGGTGCTGGTGTTCTACTTTGCTCACTACCTGTTTGCCAGCCTTTCCGCTCACACCGCCACCATGCTGCCGGTTATTCTGGCCGTCGGTAAAGGTATCCCGGGCGTGCCGATGGAACACCTGTGTATCCTGCTGGTACTGTCCATCGGTATCATGGGCTGTCTGACTCCGTATGCAACGGGCCCTGGCGTTATCATCTACGGCTGTGGTTATGTGAAGTCCAAAGACTACTGGCGTCTGGGTGCTATCTTCGGCGTTATCTACATCTCCATGCTTCTGCTGGTCGGCTGGCCGATTCTGGCAATGTGGAGCTAATCATCCTGGTTCACGCCTGATGAAAATGATGCCAGTCAGCTAAACCTGACTGGCATTTTTTATGATTAAATAGATGATATTCAGAATTTATATAAGTATCCGAAATCATCATGACATCAACATGGCGTTATTCTTCGTTGCTGGCGGCACTCCTGCTGCCAGTTTCTGCGGCTCAAGCCGATGAACTTCAGGCAAAACAGTACGCTGATTTTGACAGCTACGTGCTGGCCCTCTCCTGGCAAACCGGATTTTGTCAGAGCCAACATGAGCGTAATCGTCAGGAGCCTGACGAATGTCGTCTGCAAAAAGAGAGCGCAGACAAAGCGGATTTTCTGACCGTTCACGGTTTATGGCCCAGCCTGCCTAAATCCATTGCTGCCCGTGGAGTAGACAATCGCCGTTGGATGCGTTTTGGCTGCGCGACTCGTCCTATTCCCAACCTGCCTGAAGCCCGCGCCAGCCGTAAATGCGCGGCCCCCGAAACCGGGCTGTCGCTGGAAAGCGCGGCAAAACTCAGCGCCGTAATGCCCGGAGCTGGAGGAAGATCCTGTCTGGAACGTTACGAGTATGCCAAACATGGCGCGTGTTTCGGTTTTGATCCCGACGCGTACTTCGGCACGATGGTACGGCTGAATAATGAGGTTAAGAACAGCGAGGTGGGCAAATTCCTGGCGGAAAACTACGGCAAAACCGTCAGCCGTAACGCATTTGACGCCGCCGTTGCCAAAAGCTGGGGCAAAGAGAACGTCAAAGCAGTGAAGTTAAGCTGCCACGGCAATCCGGCGTATCTTACGGAGATCCAGTTATCCCTGAAAGCCGACAACATCAACCAGACGTTATCTGCCCAGTCATTCTTACCGCAACCGCATCCGGGTAGCTGCGGTAAACAGTTTATTATCGACAAAGTGGGATACTGAAACTTGCGACCGACGCTGCGAGCTGACGTCGGTCCGTAAACTTAGCGTTTTGCACGGGCGTCCGGGCGAACTAAATCAAAACGATGTGTTTCACTGATCGAATAATACGCCGTTGGCCCACCTGCACGCAGTACCGGTTTCGCTTTCGCCGTCTGATAGATGCCGTCTTCCAGGAGCGTTTCATCTATGTGAATGCCTACCACTTCCCCCAACACCAGCCAGGTATCAACCGGTGAGCCATCAGCGGTAGTCAGTTGCAGGCTTTGCGATAAGCGACACTCAAAATTGACCGGGCTTTGCGCCACGCGCGGCACGTTGACTATCCGGCTATCTGCCTTGCTAAGCCCGGCGGCAAAAAACTCGTCCTCACCGTGCGGCAAGCTGGCTGACGTTTCGTTCATCGCAGTGGCCAGCTCAAGAGTCGTCAGGTTCCAGACAAATTCACCGGTTTCGATAATATTCTGCACGCTGTCTTTCCAGCCGCTGCTGGCGAAACCGATAATCGGCGGATGATAGTTAAAACAGTTAAAGAAACTGTATGGTGCCAGATTGTGCCGACCGTTGCCGTCACGCGACGCAATCCAGCCAATCGGGCGGGGTCCAATAATGGCATTTAGCGGATCATGCGGTAAGCCGTGTCCCTGTGACGGTTGATAGAAATACATAGCGTTCCCTGTTGAAGTTAACGTCAGCGCAGCACAAATTATGCTTCGCTCATCCCCCTGGAAAAAGAAGATCAGCGTAGAACAATCTGCCAACGATTACGACTGAATAAAGTTGAGTAGGTCACCGTTGATCTGTTGCTTATGGGTGGTGCAAATGCCATGCGAGCCGCCGACATATACCTTCAACTGCGAGTCCGGCAGTATTTCCGCCGCGACTTTTCCGCAGGTTTCAAACGGGACAATCTGATCGTCATCACCGTGGATCACCAGCGTCGGGATGGTCATCTTTTTGAGGTCTTCACGCAGATCTGTTTCCGAAAACGCATGAATGCAGTCGTACAACGCTTTGATGGACCCTTGTAAGCCCTGTTCAACAAAACTTTCCCGTACAGCTTTCGACTCTTTCGCGCCAGGACGATTGTAACCATAGAATGCAGCGGTCAGCTCATAGAAAAAGGCGGCGCGATCGTTCACAACCCCCTCACGGATGCCATCGAATACCTCTTTCGGCACGCCATTTGGGTTAAAGTCAGTCTTGATCATAATGGGTGTCACCGCGCCAATTAACACCGCTTTTGCCACCCGCTGCGTCCCATGCCGGCCAATATAACGAGCAACTTCCCCACCGCCGGTAGAGTGCCCAACATGTACGGCATCTTTAAGATTGAGATGCGCGGTAAGTTCAGCCAGGTCGTCAGCATACTGATCCATATGATGTCCATCCCAGGGTTGGGCCGAACGCCCATGTCCGCGCCTGTCATGGGCGATCACACGAAATCCTTTCAATCCAAGGAACAGCATTTGATCTTCAAACGCGTCTGCCGTCAGCGGCCAACCGTGACTAAACACAATAGGTTGTCCACTTCCCCAGTCTTTAAAATGCAAATAGCTGCCGTCTTTCAAGGTAAGTTTGTCGTACTGGCTCATGAGATCTCCTGTCGCGGAACACTGAGTTGTTTGACGCGCCCGCAGCGAGCGCTTAAAAAGCATAATGCAAATTGGAGAACGATCACGTTTTTCGGCTAAAATCACACCATACGCGACAAAATTGATGATTTACCTGAATGTGAACTAAATCACTTCAAACATGGGGTAAGTCTCAGTATCATCATAAAAGCTAAACCCTTGCCGCCTGACGGTGAGGGTTTTCTTTTGGGATTATTTACCTGCGCACCCGCAGTTTCGACGACATGGAGTAATAAATGTCCAGACCAACTATCATCATTAACGACCTCGATGCGGAACGCATTGACCGCCTGTTGGAGCAACCTGCGTTTGCTGGTTTACCGATTGCCGACGCCCTTAACGCCGAGCTGGATCGTGCCCAAATGTGTTCTCCAGAAACCATGCCGCACGACGTCGTGACCATGAACAGCCGCGTGAAATTCCGCAATCTGAGTGATGGCGAAGTCCGTGTGCGTACCCTGGTGTATCCGGCTACTATGACTGACAGCAACACACAGCTTTCGGTAATGGCACCTGTCGGCGCTGCACTTCTGGGGCTGCGCGTTGGTGATACCATTCACTGGGAATTGCCAGGCGGGACCTCAACGCACCTCGAAGTTATCGAGCTTGAGTACCAGCCTGAAGCTGCAGGCGACTACCTGCGCTAACTCTGTCTTATCAAAGCCACTCGCTTTATCTTACAGGGGATGCATCCGCATCCTCTTTCCGGTTAGATCTCCCTGCTCCTCGCTTTCTTTCCTGTTCGCAAAACATAAATCTGTGTCGTGACTGACAGAATCATTTTTAATACTATGCTGTTATGTGTTCATGTAATGACAAGGAGAATGTTTATGTACAACACAATCATAATGCCAGTTGATGTATTCGAAATGGAACTGAGCGACAAGGCTATTCGCCATGCAGAATTTCTGGCCCAGGATAAAGGGGTTATCCATCTGCTGCATGTGCTGCCAGGCTCAGCGAGCTTAAGCCTGCACCGCTTTGCAGCCGATGTCCGCCGTTTTGAAGAGCATCTGCAACACGAAGCGGAAACCCGTCTGCAAACGATGGTCGGTCACTTCAGCATCGATCCTTCCCGTATTAAACAACATGTCCGCTTTGGCAGCGTCCGTGACGTGGTCAACGAGTTGGGTGAAGAGTTGAATGCGGATGTCGTTGTCATTGGGTCGCGTAACCCATCAATCAGCACCCATCTGCTCGGCTCAAACGCTTCCAGCGTTGTTCGACACGCGACTTTGCCAGTGCTGGTTGTTCGTTAACAGCCACTGATTTGCTAAAGAAAACCCCTGCCAGGTTAACGCCTGACAGGGGTTTTTATTACCTCACGATTAATACAAATGGCCGATATTCACGATGGAGCTGATCGTATCGCCAAAAAACGTCAGACGGCTCAGGAATACGCCAACAAACAGCAGGGCGAAAAGCGCTTTTGCGCGACGCTCGCCCTGACGGCTAAGCACAAAGGCCACCGCCAGACACACCAGACTCGCCAGATAAAGTGGCGACGTCAGCCAGGCATGCGCCGTCATCTGCATGATGGTGCCACCGCTTAGCCAGATAATGGGTGCGGCGATCATGACTGCCATACACACGGCAATCCCCTGGCGCAATGCAGCAACGGCAGGTGCGAGGTTAAGCAGTGGAATCGCAGCACACCCCATCACCCACACCGTGATGAAGAACAACAGCATTGTCAGACCGTTGGCGATCGCCACCATTGCCGGGGCGGCATAGGTCATCCCCTGTACCGCCACCAGCGCGATACCGAGAACAGAGGCCAGAACAGCTGGTGCTTTGTGCCCTTTTGCCAAAAACGTCACCCCGACAGCTGCACCGTATAAAGTGGCGCCCAGAATCTCTCGGCTCAGCCAGGCGTGCTGCAGGTTGATCAAGGCATCGTAGGCGCGATCCGGATGCGCAAGGTGTAATATCGCCGCCACGGACGCCGCCGCCAGAACCAGTCCACTTACCAGCCAGTACAGGCGCTTGCTCTCCAGTTTTCCTTGCAGCACACGCAGCGTCAGAATGAGCGTGATCCCAACCGACATTTGGCTTAATACGGTAAAAATGACCAGAGGAAGTTCATACTTTTCCATTACTTGGCCTCCGGCTGCTTTGGTTGACGCGCAAGGATAAAACGCGTGCCAGGATTAAGCTGCGGCATACGCGGGAATCCCGGCGGATACTGCACCGCATTATCAGGTATAGGATCGGCATCCAGATCGATAAGCGTCAGCGCACCTACCGGACAGGCATTCACGCACGCCGGCTGCATGCCAACATCAAGACGCTCATAGCACATGCTGCATTTTTCCGCTTTTTTCGTCTCTTCATTAAAGCGCGGCGCACCGTATGGACAGTTGCGAATACAGTTTTTGCATCCGATACAACGTTCCGGGTTATGCACTACAACGCCATCCTCACGTTTGGTGTACGCCTCTACCGGACAAGCTGCCAGGCAGGCCGGATTTTCGCAGTGGTTACAGGCCAGCGAGTAGAACGCTCGCTCTTCATGCGGATAAATTTCTTTATCCAGCGGGTAGACGTAGCGCCAGAAACGTTCTGGCTCCAGCTGGTTAAAACTCTTACACGCCATCGCACAGCCACGGCAGCCGATACACTTATCGCTATTAACTAAAAACGCGCGCCTCATGCCGCTGCTCCTTTATCGATCAAAATGATGTCCGCAAACTGACTATGGATGGCCGCACCTGGCGCACCAGTTTTCATCAAGCCCATATCGGCCGGAGTATCCGCCACAACGTTTTGAACGTTGTATTTCCGTTTCGGGAACCACGCCTCGTACATCACCAGGAAATCCTCCGGAACGTTAGCGGTTACCTTCGCACGTAACTCCACCTCACCTGCGGTGTTAAACACTTTCACCAGGTCATTTTCAGCGATGCCTCTTTTCCCGGCGGAAACCGGGTGCATATAAACAAACGGTTCAGGATAGAAGACCTGCATCCAGTCAAGGTTGATGAATTGGGAATGGATACCGAACTGGACATGCGGCGTAAACAGGTGGAATGGCAACGTGCTTTTTGCCTCCGGTTTGTATTCCGGCAGCGCCGTATGACCATTTTTCTCACACAGCTCAGATTTGAACTCAAACTTTCCAGAGGGCGTTTTAAACTTACGGTCATACCAGGCCGCAGAACTTGGCAGAATGGCTTTTTTCGGCCCTTCCAGTAAATCATCCCAGGAGGAGATACCAAACATTTTGGCCATTCCGTCATTGAACTCCTGGTCCAGCCAGCGCTTATGATCGAACTCCTGCGGGAATGTGCAAGAACCCGGCTCCAGCTTGTTGATTGTGCGGGAAAGTAAAACGGCGATTTCCAGATCGCATTTTGCCTCATACATTGGCTTAATTGCAGGCTGGTTGATTGAGAGCCAGTAGTGCCAATATGAGGCGTCTACGTTCCACTCTTCAAAGGCTGTGGTGACAGGCAAAACGATATCGGCATGCTGGACGGTCTCGTTAAAGAATTGGTCGGCGCACACCACCATTTCCAGTTTTTCGAATGCTTTTTCCATCTTGCTGCGATCAAAATCCTGAGCAAACGGGTTCTTACAGGCAACCCAAAGCATTCGGACAGGCGGCTCATTGGCTTCCAGAATTCCCTTTGCGGTCTGGTTGATATTCAACGAGCGATCGGAATACTGTGCGACTTCCCCCGCAGAACCAAACTCGCTGGTTGTGCCCGCCGCCCCCGGCATCCCGATAGAGCCTACCGGTGGCTTCTGCAACATGGCATTGTAGTTAAAGCCCCAGGTATGCAAATGACCGTAGCGAGCGCCACCGCCCTCAATGCCAATATTGCCGGTCATTGCCACAAAGGCATCGATCGCCCGTACGTTAGCGCCGCCGTTGACATGGCGCTGCATGCCGTAGCCAATCCACACGGTAGCAGGGTTAACCGCGGTAAATTCTTCCGCCAACTGGCGAATAACATCCGCCGACAGCCCGCAAATCTCAGATGCCCACTCTACGGTAACGTTATTACGCAAATACTCTTCAAATTCAGCATAGCCATGGGAATAGTTGTTAACGAAATCCTGATCAACCAATCCTTTGTCCACCAGGTGGCGTGCCATGCCCAGCGCCAGAGCGCCATCTGATCCTGGGCGAACGCGTAAATAGAGATCGGCTTTCGCAGCGGTTTGGGTTAACAGTGGATCGATAACGACCACTTTTGCGCCTTTTTCCCGCGCCTGATAGATGTACTTCATGGTGTGCATAGAGCACCAGGCCGGGTTAGCGCCCCAGATAATAATGTATTTGGCTTTCACCATATCTTCCGGGTCGTTACACCACATGTCGCCCATGTCGTAGTTTTGCGCGTCGATACCGGCTGGCCAGCAAGGTGTTCCGGCAAAACGGGTGGTGTAACCCAGTGAAGACATCATCCCTTCAACGGCATAGTTCAATACACCAAATTTGCCTGAGTACTTGGTCAGCGCCAGACCCAACATTGAACCATCTTTCTTTTTAATCTCCAGCATCTTGGTCGCAATGCGCTGCATTGCTTCATCCCAGGAGATACGACGCCAGTTACCGCTGCCGCGAACATCCTGAACCATCGGATATTTAATGCGGTCTGGGCTGTATACCCTACGTGGATAGCTCAATCCCTTCACACACGGAGTTCCATGCGTAAACGTTGATTCAGGCGCGCCTTCCACAAAGGTGATGACGTCATCCTTCACCCAGGTTTTCAGGCTACAAGTGTCATAGCAGTTACGTGGACAGGCGTTACGATAGATTTTGTAGGTTTTGGGATTAAACGGAATTGGCGGTTGCGCCAATGCACAGCGTGAAGTCAGCAATCCCCCTGGCAGGGCAGCCACCGTTCCAAGGGCAATCAACCCTTTCAAAAATGAACGTCTGTTCAGAACTCCCGGTCCATTACTCATATTGATACTCTCGTGTTTAATTCATCAAGCCAAAAAGACAACCTTTCCGCGACGTTTTTCAACGTAACGGTTTGTGCATTTATATGTATTTTTTCTATATACGCGGGCATCCACATCGATATATACTCAATTACATATCGAGTCATAACGATCTGGTATTCTGCTGATATCCTGGCATTAGCCGATAATAAAACTGCTAATTCCAATACGCAGGAAATATGATCATCCGGGATATTATTTACATGGTTTATAGATAGACCTATATTTGCCATGAATTCCCGAATGCTTAAGGTTGATTTACCCATTACGAGGGCATCTTCTTCAAGGTATACCGAAGCGAACGGCGGGGCTTTTAGCGTCTGCGGCCCAACAAATAGTGCATTGAAGTCGTACTCCGCCTCCAGCCACTCCTGCTCTGTTAGCGTTGAGGCATTTGTATCTAAAGCTGAATAAGCCGCTTTCAGCGTGTAACTATCGTGAGAGATAAAAAAATCACGTAACAATAACCCTGTCGATTCAAAGATCGTCAGGGTTTCATATATTTCACCCATGAATTAACCAACCATTTATTCACACAACAAATGAAAAAATAATGCAGGTTAATATAATAAAGATAACGCCCTCTCTTTCTTTGATGAAAATAATGATCAGGCTAATTAAGTGAATGTTTTAAACGGTTTATTGTTTCAAGAATTGACAATTTAAGTGTATGGAAATAAAAAACCGCCAGCGGATGACTGGCGGTTTTGGCATTGCAGGTGAGTCTTACTTTTTTTATGCTACTGTCGTGCGAATCAGATAATCAAACGAACTTAACGAGGCCTTCGCGCCTTCACCTGTCGCGATGATAATCTGCTTATACGGTACGGTGGTGCAGTCACCGGCAGCGAAAACGCCTTTCACGCTGGTTTCGCACTTGGCATCGATGATGATTTCACCCATACGGTTACGTTCAACGGCACCTTCCAGCCAGTTGGTGTTCGGTAGCAGCCCAATCTGAACAAAAATACCGGCCAGTTCCACATTGTGAACATCGCCGCTCACACGGTCACGATACTCCAGGCCAGTAACTTTGCTGCCATCGCCTTTCACTTCTGTCGTTTGCGCATTCAGAATGATGTCGACGTTTTTCAGACTGCGAAGCTTATTTTGCAGCACCTGATCGGCCTTCATTTCAGGAGCAAACTCCAGCAGCGTCACATGTTCAACAATACCTGCCAGGTCGATAGCCGCTTCAACGCCGGAGTTACCGCCGCCAATCACCGCAACACGCTTGCCTTTAAACAGCGGGCCATCACAGTGAGGGCAGTAGGTTACGCCTTTGGTGCGATACTGATCTTCACCCGGAACGTTCATGTTGCGCCATTTCGCGCCGGTGGCGATGATAATGCTACGTGCTTTCAGCACCGCGCCGGAGGCCGTTTCAATCTGATGCAAACCGCCTTCCTGCGCTGCTGGAATGAGTTTGCTCGCGCTCTGGCTGTCAATCACATCGACATCATAATCATCAACGTGTGCTTTCAGCGCGCCTGCCAGTTTCTGACCTTCAGTTTTCGGTACTGAGATATAGTTTTCAATATCAACAGTATCAAGGACCTGACCGCCAAAACGTTCGCCCATCAGACCGGTGCGAATGCCTTTACGTGCAGAGTACACCGCTGCCGCCGCACCTGCAGGACCAGAACCGACAATCAATACGTCATAAGCATCGCGCTTATTCAGCTCTTCAGCCGCACGTTTTTCTGCGCCAGTATCCACTTTCGCCACGATCTCAGTCAGCGTCATACGCCCCTGACCGAACTCTTTGCCGTTCATAAATACCGCCGGAACACCCATCACGTTACGATCGGTGATTTCGTTCTGGAAAGTACCGCCGTCAATCGCCGTATGTTTGATACGTGGGTTCAGCACCGCCATCAGGTTCAGCGCCTGCACCACGTCCGGGCAGTTATGGCAGGAAAGTGAATAATAGGTTTCAAATTCAAAATCACCGTCGAGATCGCGGATCTGCTCCAGCAACGTCTGCGCCTCTTTTGACGGATGGCCACCGGTCCACAACAGCGCCAGCACCAGAGAGGTAAACTCATGGCCCAGCGGAGAACCGGCAAAACGCGGCCCCTGGTGAGAACCGGGATTGGTAATCAGGAACGATGGCTTACGCACCGCCAGAGTATTGTCTTCTTTGAAGGTGACTTTTTCTGACAGTTCAGCAATTTCAGTCAGCAGTTCCTTGATTTCTGCCGATTTAGCGCTGTCATCCAGCGTCGCAATCAGCTCAACAGGTTTGGTCAGTTTCTCAAGGTAAGCCCTGAGCTGGGTTTTCATATTTGTGTCGAGCATTCTTCTTCCCTCTCTGAAAACATCATCATGCAAGCCGATTTTGCGGGACTGCATTAATGCAACTTGCGTCATGGTGCTGGAATGAAACAGGCGCAAATTTGCGCCTGTGGAATGCCGGATGCACTACGTTTATCCGGCCTACAAACTATGCGACTTAGATTTTACCAACCAGGTCCAGAGATGGCGCTAAGGTTGCTTCACCTTCTTTCCATTTTGCCGGGCAAACTTCACCTGGGTGGGAAGCGACGTACTGTGCTGCTTTGATTTTACGCAGCAGGTCAGACGCATCACGGCCGATACCTTCAGCAGTAACTTCGATTGCCTGGATGATACCCTGCGGGTCAACAACGAAGGTTGCGCGGTCAGCCAGACCTTCATCTTCACGCATGTTGTCAAAGTTACGGGTCAGGGCGCCAGTCGGGTCGCCGATCATCGCGTATTTGATTTTCGCGATGGTTTCAGAGCTGCTGTGCCATGCTTTGTGGGTGAAGTGGGTGTCGGTAGACACGGAATACACATCTACGCCCAGTTTCTGCAGTTCTTCGTAATGGTCTGCAACGTCACCCAGCTCGGTCGGGCATACGAAAGTAAAGTCAGCCGGGTAGAAGAAGAAGACGCTCCAGCGACCTTCGGTATCTTTCTCGGTTACTTCGATGAACTCACCGTTTTTGAACGCCTGGTTTTTGAAAGGTTTAATTTTGGTATTAATCAAAGACATCTGTACTTCCTCCGTGTTTTCGTTGAGAGATAAGTTAACGAAAATCTCTTCGCAGGGCTAATGCGTTTCCTTTATCAAATCAATAAGCGTTAACTAACAACCCACTCAAACTCATGTTGTGAACCTAAAGATAAAAGTAAAAAAGGCCCCCTTTGCAGGGAGCCTCATTACCCGAGCTACCCGCAGGTAACGTCAGTGCCAGCAGGGCTGGCTATGTGTTGCGCTCTACATTACCTTAACAAAGGTCGTAACAGCGATGGGGATTACATCACCCAACTAAAGAAAGGGCAATCGACAGACCGTCGATCTTACCTATGGCTGTGATAGGTTTTGCAATTAAGCCCACTTTCCTGCTGATTTTATAAGGAAAATCAATGTTTAAACGCACCTTACTCTTAACTCTTCTCCCCGCTATCGTGCACGCAGAGGAGCTCCCTGCCCCTGTTAAAGCCATTGAGAAACAGGGAATTACCATCCTGAAGCCCTTCGACGCACCGGGTGGAATGAAAGGCTATCTGGGAAAATACCAGGACATGGGGGTCACTATCTATGTCACGCCTGACGGTAAACATGCCATCTCCGGCTACATGTATAATGAAAAAGGCGAAAACCTCAGTAATGCGCTCATAGAAAAAGAGATCTATGCCCCTGCCGGACGTGAGATGTGGCAGCGAATGGAAAAAGCGTCGTGGATTCTGGACGGGAAAAAAGAAGCCCCGGTCATCGTTTACGTGTTTGCCGATCCCTTCTGTCCTTATTGTAAACAGTTCTGGCAGCAGGCGCGCCCATGGGTAGATTCCGGTAAAGTTCAGCTGCGTACGCTGCTGGTTGGCGTGATCAAGCCCGAAAGCCCGGCAACCGCTGCTGCAATCCTGGCATCCAAAGATCCGGCCAAAACCTGGCATGACTATGAAGCATCCGGCGGGAAAATGAAGCTGGAAATCCCGGCTTCAGTCCATCCAGAACAGATGAAAGTACTGAATATCAACCAAAAACTCATGGATGATTTAGGTGCTAATGTGACGCCCGCGATCTACTACATGAGCAAAGACGATACGTTACAACAGGAAGTGGGATTACCCGATAAAGATAAATTAAATATTATTATGGGAAATAAATAAAGGTAACAGAATGAGTGATTGTTATGGTTCTCATTTCAATCACTCTTTAAAATGTATTTTTATCGTAACCATCAAGCAATCTGTGTTATTTTAGTTTAAGTTAATTATTCATTAAGCCATAAACATAAACTCTAAGAATGATTAGAATTTAAATTATTCAACAATTGAATTATCCTATACATTACCATCACAGGAAGGTATGCATGGCTAACCTCTATGACCTCAAAAAATTCGATCTTAACCTGTTGGTAATTTTTGAATGTATTTATCAACATTTGAGCATCAGTAAAGCTGCGGCAACACTGTATATCACCCCTTCAGCCGTCAGCCAGTCATTACAGCGACTGCGTACACAGTTTAACGACCCCTTGTTTATTCGCTCAGGCAAAGGCATTACGCCTACGGTCACAGGGGTAAACCTTCATCTTCACCTTGAAAAAAATCTCAATAATCTGGAACAAACCATCAATATCATGCACGGTTCCAGCCTGAAAAATAAATTCGTCATCTACAGCCCACAAATTACAACCAACCTGAATGTGACATCTTTAATTAATAGCCTCAGAGAAAATTCAGATATTGAAATTGAGCATCATGATATATTAATGTCAGCAGAAACGGCCGAAAACATCCTTGCCTATCGTAAAGCCGATCTGGTGATTACAACAACGCCAGTTCACAATCGTTCTATTGTATGTACTCATTTCAAGACTATTGACTGTGTTTTAGTGTGCAGTGGCAACCATCCCAGAATAAATGAAACGAGCACACTCGAACAAATTCAACAAGAGCAATTTACATATTTTTCCTCTGAAGATCAGGGCATTAAAGATTATCGTTCCCGTGCAAGCGAATCGATGGCATTCCATAAAGTAGGTTTTAGTAGCGACTCCTTACTCTCGATTGCTAACGTTATCGCCAGTACGGATATTATTGGTGCACTCCCCAGACAAATTTATGAAATTTATCAGCCAGCATTGAAATTTAAAGAAATTAAAACCGATTTTGAATTACCAAAAGTAAAATTATTCATAATGTATAACCGGGCATCATTGAATAACAAAGCCTTCGCAGAATACATAAGCAAACTATCCTTGGATAGTTAAGGATAACATGATTAAAAGCACATTATAATTCA
>NZ_MVFY01000005.1 GCF_002042885.1 Citrobacter portucalensis | reverse complement strand
GGTTTACAAATCCGTATTAGTCAGGGTTTTATTCTGATTGAAGTAATTAAATAGAGTTATTCTGGCAAAAATTTAATCTAAAAAACAAACGGTTGCCCATTGTTCAAATTTAAAGAGCCGCTTCTTTACGCCGATAACCATAATGAAAATATGGATAATGGAGGGAAGTGGCATGTGGTGGGTTTATCGAATGCCGATGAAAATGAAGTTAATAATTGCGCTACAACCATTATTACTGGCGTTATGTTGGTTTGCTGGTTCAGGAATATTAACGCGCATTGAGACAGAACGGCAGATGGAGAATATTGCCCAACTGACAGCGCTCGCACGCAGTGCCGGAAATGTAGTGCATGAATTGCAAAAAGAACGCGGCATGAGTGTCGGGTTTCTGGGGGCTGAAGGGAAGACGTTCAAAGATGAGTTAAACGCACAGCGGGCTTTGACCGATCGCGAGATCGAGGTATTTGTGCGGTCACTGTCCGATACTGCCTTACCGGAAGGGGATGTCGCCACTTCTGTCGCTGCGTTTAAGAAAAATATTCTTTCGCTCGCTACCATCCGCGAAAACGTCACGCAGTTGGGGCTTCCGGCTTCAGATGTGGTTAAGTTTTATACCAACGTCATTGCTGATGTACTGAATTTTGTGGGTAGATTGGGGCAGTTGACGGATTCTGGTGAGATGGCAAACGCATTCGCCGCCTACTACAACATGCTGAATTTGAAAGAACAGGCAGGTATTGAACGGGCGCTGTTATCAAATATCTTTTCCTCCGGTCATTTCGCCGACGGACAGTTACATCAACTCAGTGATGTCGTCAGTAAACAGAACGTTTGGTTGGCAGAATCGTTACGCCTGAGTTCACCGGAACAGGCGGCCATGTTGAAAAGCCGCTTACAGTCAGCAGAAGCGTCAAAAGCCCTCTCATTTCGCGAGATCGCGTTTAACCATGTCGAGAACGGTGGATTTGGTATCGATCCTACTACCTGGTTTAAAGTACAAACCCAGCGTATTGAAGTGATGCGGCAGATAGAAAATGTGACGGCGAATCGTCTGTTGGCGAATGCAGAAAAACTCGCGCAGGATGCACGAAAAAACTGGCAAATATATATGGCTGTTAGCCTGTTAGCGCTCCTGGCATCATTGACGTTCGCTGGGGCCATCGCAATCAATATGCACCGTCAGTTTAGTGACACGCTACGCAAGATTGCGGGTATGAATGGCGATCTGACTCAACGTCTGGCGACCCCGGGCAAAGATGAGCTTTCCTCACTTAATCGTGCCTATAACACGATGCTGGAAAGTATTCAGCATATCGTACAGGAGATTAAGCAAGGCTCCGTGGTTTTGTCCGATGCCAGTAGCAGTATTACGGCGGGAAATCAGGATCTGGCTCAACGTACAGATGAACAGGCTGCATCAATAGTAGAAGCTGTGGCCAGTATGGAGCAGTTATCAACTGCGATTACGCAAACGGCGGATAATGCCCGCGAAGCTGAGCATCTGACAATCAGACTGGAAAAAGAGGTCCGACAGGCCAGTAACGTTGCCAGTGCGGCGAACCAGAGCATGGGGGATATTCGCGCTTCCAGTGAGAAAATCTCGAATATTGTGACCTCGATTGATGATATTTCGTTTCAGACTAACTTACTGGCGCTGAATGCGGCAGTGGAAGCTGCTCGGGCAGGAGAGATGGGCAGGGGGTTTGCTGTCGTAGCCAGTGAAGTGAGAAATCTTTCGCAGCGTTGCGCCAAAGAGGCTAACCAAATCCGTGAGTTGGTCGCGCACAATATGGTCAAAATTAGTGAGGGCGTTGAGCGGGTTACTGCATCTGCTACCGCGCTGGAAGCCGCGGCGGATAATACCACCAGTATGAAGCAATATATTGCGGATATCGCTCGTGTGGCGACGGAGCAGTCGCAAGGGGTAACCCAGATAAACCTGGCATTGCGACCGATGGAGCAGGTAACACAGCAAAATGCGGCGTTGGTATCACAGGCTGCGAGCGACAGCCAGCGGCTGGACAATCTGTCGGCAACCATGAAGGATCTGGTTAACCGTTTTGTTGTCTGACGTGACGCCCTTTAACCGACCCGGACAACATACCGGGTTGGTTAAGTCTCATCGCCTTATTGTAAGTTGCATACTGTTAACGCTGGCTCAGAACAACTTTTCGCTGAGCACATAATATGACTACTGACAGCTTAAAATCCAATTGTCTTGTCATGAGTTTTCGGGATTTAAGTTCTTTCATCGTAACACCGCGAATATGACCTTCATCTATCAGTTTCTTTATCTCCGCAGTGCTGAGTAAAAGCTGTCGCTTCAATATCGATAGCACATTAATCTGAAAAGAATGGGAAAGTCTGATGCTGACGGTGACGTTCTGGCCGCTGTTGATGCTGACCTGCCACTGTTCCTGAATACGAAAATCAGGTTTACCTGCAAACTCAGCATTATTCCGGTTCAGGGTCGCTTTATCATTGGCAAAATAGTGAACTGTACTGGCATCGTTAGTGATAAATCGATGATACAGCTCGCGATTGATTTTGCTGACGTGAAGCCGTGAAAACAGCGAGATGTTCCATGTGTATTCGCAGTGGATGCATTTATAAATGCTCCAGATATCGAGCACTTTCTTTTGCGAATTGACTCTGAATGCTCCGGAAGGTGCGAATTCGCGTTTTACATTACATGATGGACAACGCTTAGCTATGCGCTGGTACCCGACAGGGGTGACAGTCCATGTGACTTTCATACCATACCTTTTTTAACCCAAATAAATTCGGATCCGTTTTGAACGAACCATCGTTTTTATGTGAGAAAAATATTTTTTAAATATTTTTCAGTGGGTTAAGAAAAGATTTCTAACACAGTGACCCTTTCTGCCAACAAATGAATCTCGCGAGATTATCAGTGTGGATACACTCAAGTATATGAGTTCAATCAATATTTATTATGTTGCCCGGAGGGAGTGCAACTTATGGTGTCGGTCATCCTGGTAATTTCTTCCTGTAGGTATTCGAGGGGAGGTTGTTGAAAAGAGAAAGGGACTGACGTGAGTCACAGAGCATCCCCGCCTTTATGGCGGGGAAACATCATTAACGATAAATGGCTACAACAGGTTTTCCGTCATTACCTATGGTTCCCCGGTACATCCCTTCAGAGTTGAAGGACATGGTGTAATTACCTGCTTTATCAAGCACAATAACCCCACCGCTGCCATTCAGCGCCTTAACTTCATCCAGGGCATTCTGTGCTGCGTCCTTTAAAGGGATATTGCGGTATTTCACTTGGGCTGCAATGTTATAAGCGGTAAGCGTGCGGATAAACATTTCTCCTGAACCGGTTGCGGATACCGCCACGGTTTCATTGTCGGCATAATTACCTGCGCCAATGATAGGTGAATCTCCTACTCGTCCGTAACGTTTGTTGGTCATTCCGCCTGTAGACGTTCCG
Source organism: Citrobacter portucalensis (assembly GCF_002042885.1). GTDB lineage: Bacteria > Pseudomonadota > Gammaproteobacteria > Enterobacterales > Enterobacteriaceae > Citrobacter > Citrobacter portucalensis. Next base: position 324,800 of record NZ_MVFY01000005.1, on the reverse strand, counting down.
GCAGCCAGATTACCTTCTTTATCCAGTGCAACAGCACCGACAGTGCCATATTTATAGTCATACATCATCGGATCAGCAAACAGAGCTGCGCTCTTTCCGTCGTGATCCAGGATCACTTTTTCTTTTTTAATTGCATTCTGTAATTGCTGCCAGCGAAAATCAGTTTTGAAATAAGCCGGATCAACGATTGCGAGTCCCTGTTCTTTTGCAAAGGTATCCGCGCCTGTCGAGACCATGAGAACATGTGGACTTTGCGTCATAACGGCATACGCCGCATTAATTGGGTTTTTAACAGTGGTTACACCGGCAACGGCACCGGCTTTTCGGCTTTTCCCGTCCATAATGGACGCATCCAGTTCATTGCGGCCATCGTGGGTAAACACGGCGCCTTTACCTGCGTTGAAGAGAGGGGAATCCTCCATAACATTAATCGCTTTCTGAACGGCTTCCAGGCTGCTACCGCCTTTATTCAGAACGGCATAGCCAGCATTCAGAGCTTCAGTGAGTTTTTCTGTATACTGCTTTTCTTGTTCTGGTGTGATGGTATCTTTTGTAATAGTACCGGCACCACCATGGATCACCAGCCGTATCGGCGATTGCGTGTCTCCCCATGCGGGAGTAGTTAGTAAGGTACATAGGGTCAAGGTAGCGATACAGGTCTTGATTCTGATCATATGAATAAATTCCTTTTTTCTAGGCGATGAATCATTTCGGACAATGTCACCGGTAATTTTTATTATTACCGGTATTAATCAGCCTGCTTGGGAGAAGTTCCCCTGATGAGCTGGCTAAAAATTAATCATGACTATATTTCAATAGTCATAACTCATGTGAATTGATTTTAGTCATAAAATATTTTTAATGATTGATTTACCAAATAATGAAGCGTTTCCGCAGAAGTTTCTCTTATTCCACTGACAATGCCTGCAGGCTTCTGGTTGCAGCCTGTCGCTGGTAAAGTGAGCAACCAATACCGAAATCTGGCCAGAAGGGAATTCAGTGTGACCGAGCGTATTGATTATCAGGCTGAAAAATACAGTTTTACTGAGGCGAGAGAGTGTTCCCGTCTTACCGGCCAGTGGGCTGATGTTATTGCTGAATGCCGGGAAATGAAGGCGGGGCCCCAAGAACGTCTGCGTATTGCTTTATTGAATGTGGACTACGTGACCAGCTTTGAGCTGCCTTTCCGCCTGTTATTACTCCGTACCCCGCAACTGATTGCCAGTGTGCGTGAAGAGCTGCAGCTTAGTCAGAAAAACGTCATCTTTAACGGCAAACGCTTTGGCTGTGTTTACAGCCTGAAAGCGAGTCTCGGCGGGATCCCGGATGAATTTCAGTACCACCTGTCACATCGCATCCGGCGCATTAGTCCTGCAGGTTCAAGCGAAGCGCCATATCAGCAGATTGCTAAAACAGTAAAAGCGCCGCGTGAACGTCTGAAGCTGGCACTGGAATCGGGCCTTGATGTCACTGCGCTGGACGGGCTTTTCTGGTTTGGCAGCCAGCGTATTGCCGCTGATGTGTTGAGGCTGAGAAAAGCAGGGATGCGGATAGCGACAAAGCAGACAATGGTGTCCGACAATCTTACTGCAACAGTGAGGAATGTGCCTTTTTATCGCCTGGCACAGGGATGAACTGACTGGTAAATGAAGGAATTATAACGGGGAGCATAAGAATTCATGGTGTCCCCTGCAGGAATCGAACCTGCAACTAGCCCTTAGGAGGGGCTCGTTATATCCATTTAACTAAGGGGACGAAGCGGCACGAGTATAGCGTTTTTTACTCACAACGGTAAGTCTCAGGCCGCCCGACTGCTCAAACAGTCACCATTCAGGCCTGTTTTTTCTGGTTTTTCTGCGTTTGCTCATCACGCTTTGCTTGCAACCGGGCTTCTTCCTTGCGTTTGTTGCTCATATCATTGCGGATCTGCGCATGGCTCATCAGCGCGAAAATAAACGTTCCGCCACAGATATTCCCGGCGAGCGTTGGTAGCGCAAAGGGCCAAAAAAAATCACTCCAGTGCAGCGTGCCATTAAAGACCAAATAGAGAATTTCCACCGAGCCGACGACGATATGCGTGGTATCACCGAGGGCAATCAGCCAGGTCATCAGAATAATGACCACAATTTTTGCCGCTCCGGCAGCCGGAAACATCCACACCATGGTGGCAATTAACCAGCCAGAAATGATGGCGTTGGAAAACATCTCTGTTGGCGTATTTTTCATCACATCCATGCCGATTTTGACAAAAGCATCGCGGGTCTCTTCATCAAAAATCGGCATATGTTCAAACGCCCATGCTGCAACCCCAGTGCCAATAATATTACCCAGCAGAACCACGCTCCACAGGCGCATCAACAGGCCAAAATTGCCGAGGGTAGGGTTTTGCATCACCGGCAGTACAGCGGTGACGGTATTTTCGGTAAAGAGTTGCTGGCGGGCCATAATGACAATAATAAAGCCGAAGGTATAACCGAGGTTCTCGAGTAAAAATCCCCCTGGCACACCTTCCAGCTGTACGTGAAAAATCCCTTTTGCCAGTAGCGAGGCGCCCATCGACAGTCCTGCTGCGATGGCTGACCACAGTAGCGCCATCGCGTCACGCTCCATCTCTTTCTCCCCATCCTGGCGAATATGTTCATGGATTGCCATGGCGCGGGAGGGGAGTCTGTCCTCATCAAGCTCTATCTTTTTCCCTGTTAGCTTTTCATCGCTTTCCACCTCGAGTTCGTCGCTGTGTCGATCGATCTTATCTTTCTTGATGTCATTCATGGCCGAATCCTGAATAAGCACGTATTGCTAAAGCGTAGCGGCTTTTGTCTGAAAATCAGCGGGAGAAAGTCTGAGATAGCAAAAATAGTAACGTTTGTTTTTATCGGGTTAGTTAGAATAGAACCGCCGCGGAGTGCGCATTACCAGGCTATGATCAAATCAGTAAGACAGGGTATATAGACATCATTTGACGTGCTGTTACAATCGCTCACATCTAAACAGGCGGATACGTCATCGTTCCGTCATGGATGGCAATCAGCGATAGCCATAAAACACAGGGAGACACTTATGAAGCTTCGCCTGTCGGCGCTTGCGCTGGGAACCACACTTTTGGTGGGGTGTGCGAGCTCCGGTACTGAACAGCAGGGGCGTTCGGACCCATTTGAAGGGTTCAACCGCACCATGTACAACTTCAACTTTAATGTTTTAGATCCATACGTTGTTAGACCCGTAGCTGTTGCCTGGCGTGACTATGTTCCGCAGCCGGCGCGTAATGGTTTAAGCAACTTTACGGGGAACCTTGAAGAGCCGGCCGTCATGGTCAACTATTTCCTGCAAGGCGATCCTTATCAGGGGATGGTGCACTTTACCCGTTTCTTCCTGAATACCCTGTTAGGTATGGGCGGCTTTATCGATGTGGCAGGTATGGCTAATCCGAAGTTGCAGCGCGTTGAACCACACCGCTTTGGCAGTACGTTAGGCCACTATGATGTTGGTTACGGGCCGTATATGCAGCTTCCGTTCTACGGTAGTTTCACGCTGCGTGATGACGGTGGTGATATGGTCGATACGCTGTATCCGGTACTGTCCTGGCTGACCTGGCCGTTGTCGATAGGCAAATGGACGGTTGAAGGGATTGAAACTCGCGCGCAATTGCTCGACTCTGACGGTCTGCTGCGTCAGTCTTCCGATCCTTACATCATGGTGCGTGAAGCTTACTTCCAGCGTCATGACTTTATTGCGAACGGCGGGAAACTCAAACCAGAAGAAAACCCGAACGCGAAAGATATTCAGGATGATTTAAAAGAGATCGATTCTGAGTAAGGAATTGGGCAAATAAAAAGGTGAGCTAAAAAGCTCACCTTTTTTACGTCTGAAGAAAATCAGAATGCGTAGTTCAAGTTCATACCGTACAACCAGGCTTTCCCTTCAGATTCAAAGGAGTATGGGCCTTCTTCGAATTTCACTTTCTGACCGTGCATATAAGAGATACCAACATCCAACGATGCATCCTTATTAAAGGCGTAGGTTGTACCCGCGCTCAGCCAGAAGCGGTCCTGATCCGGAATAGAGATGGAACGACGGTTTGCCGGAACCGGGCTATCATCAAAGGCGATACCGGTACGGAACGTCCAGGTATCATCATAGTAATAGGTAGTACCGAGCGCGATGCGATAGGAGTCTTTGAAGCCTTCTTCTTTATAGAACAAGGTTTGGCCGTTGTTGCCTTTTGCTTTCAGCTCCTGGAACTGACTCCAGCTGGTATAAGCCATGCTGTAGTGAACCGCCCACTGTGGTGCAACGCGGTTATAGCCTGAAAACTCCCACATTTCTGGCAGGTTCAGATCAAGTGAACCATCGATCGTACTGCCGTTGGTTCCTGCTGGCAGGCTGGCGAACACCGGACGCAACTGCGCAGGAATACGGTCCATTGATGGCAGATTGCTGCGGTAATCACCGTTGAAGTCAATTTTTACTTCAGAACGGTAGGTGAAACCGTAGCGGTTATCTTTATCTACTTCATAAAGAAGGCCAGCATTCCAACCGAAGCCCCACTCGTCACCTTTCAGGCGCGCAATCTGTGTATCTGCCGGATATTGCGCGGCCAGTGATGGAGGGATTCTGCCCCCGGAGCCTGCAACGATCTGCTGTGGTAAATCGCCAGCATAGCGTTCAAGCTTCGCTTTTGCATAGACGGCGTTTAAACCGAGACCGAAGCTAAAATGATTATTCAGGCGATAAGCACCGCTCAGGTTTAGATTGAGCGTTTCCAGATCGGTTTTCCCGCCCATCGAGCCTGCTGTGTAATTATTGTTAAACTCCGTAGCCAGGCCGTAGTTAGAGGTGACTGAGGCCCCCCAACCAAACTGATCGTTAATTGGAGCAACAAAATGCACGTTCGGTATCCAGGCTGTTGGGGCGATATTATCCTGGCTGGCGTCATTGCCAATACGCGAGCGACCGGAAATATCTACATCCGGGTCAACGAAAATTGCACCTGCTGAGAAAGTAGGGCGATCGAACATCATAATCAGTGCCGGGTTACGACTGGCGTTACCTGCATCATCTGCAATTGCGCCTTCACCCGAATATGCCCGGCCAAGGCCAGAGGAAGAAAATTCGTTTAACTGAAAGCCTGCAGACCAGGCCTGTGTGGAGATAATTGCCACTGCGACTGCGAGAGCAGACTTTGTAAACAGGGTTTTCTGGCTCATGACCATAACCTCATAGATTTATTTTTATACAAACAATGTTACATGCCGTAACAGGAGCGCGAAGTGTAGGGTCTGAGGTACGACTTAGAAATCAGACCAGTGGCGTGAGTATAGGTCGGACCAGCTGGAATGTTGCAAGTATGTTTATAAATATTTTCAAATTTGATCAGAGAAACGCGATCCAGCTGGCAAAATTGCGGGGGTGCGCACTCACCTGTTTGGGCGATTTTTGTTTTAGATCATTTTTAAGTGTGATTTCGGTCACTTATCGCATTTCATACAATTAACGACTGGAGAGGCGAATAATGGGAGCGTAAAATATCCCTATCGTTTATCTGGCACCTCAGGTGCGAATACAGAGGAAATCTACAATGAGTAAATGCAGTGCTGATGAAACCCCGGTTTGCTGCTGTATGGATGTTGGCACCATCATGGACAACTCCGATTGCACCGCGTCCTACAGCCGTGTGTTCGCGAACCGCGCAGAGGCAGAAGAAACGCTGGCTGCTCTGACCGAAAAGGCGCGTGGCGTGGAATCTGAGCCTTGCCAAATCACCTCGACCTTTACTGAAGAGTCAGAAGGTGTGCGTCTGGATATCGACTTTGTTTTTGCCTGTGAAGCTGAAACGCTGATCTTCCAGCTGGGCCTGCGTTAATCCCCCTCTGCAAAAGCCCTTGCTATCAGATAGCAAGGGCTTTTTCGTAACTGTCAGTGATTATTCACTGTGTCTTAGCTCCCACTTTCTTTTCTCTCCGCTTGGCTAAATGTAAAAAATTGGTTAAGACTATGATCAGGTCAGACCACTTATTTTATTTTTTTACAGGGGAGTGTTATGAGTCAGGCTTTACCGCTGGTTACCCGCCAGGGCGACCGTATTGCCATTGTAAGTGGGTTGCGTACGCCATTTGCTCGTCAGGCTACCGCGTTTCATGGCATTCCCGCCGTTGATTTAGGAAAAATGGTCGTCGGTGAGCTGCTGGCGCGCAGCGAAATACCTGCTGATGTGATTGAGCAACTGGTTTTTGGTCAGGTGGTGCAAATGCCTGAAGCGCCAAATATTGCTCGTGAAATCGTGCTGGGAACCGGCATGAATGTGCATACGGATGCCTATAGCGTAAGCCGAGCCTGCGCGACCAGTTTTCAGGCAGTGGCGAATGTCGCGGAAAGCCTGATGGCGGGGTCTATTCGTGCGGGAATTGCGGGTGGTGCGGACTCCTCGTCAGTCTTGCCTATTGGCGTTAGTAAAAAGCTGGCGCGGGTGCTGGTGGATGTTAATAAGGCCCGGACTACCGGTCAACGCCTTAAACTCTTTTCCCGACTGCGTTTACGTGACCTGATGCCTGTGCCGCCAGCCGTCGCTGAGTATTCCACCGGTTTGCGTATGGGGGATACGGCTGAGCAAATGGCCAAAACCTATGGTATTACCCGAGAACAGCAGGACGCTCTGGCGCACCGCTCTCATCAGCGTGCCGCTCAGGCGTGGGCTGAAGGAAAGCTGGCAGATGAGGTAATGACTACCTACGCGCCACCGTTTAAAGATCCTTTTTCAGAAGATAACAATATTCGCGGTAACTCTACGCTGGCCGATTACGCCAAACTACGTCCGGCGTTTGACCGCAAGCACGGCACTGTCACCGCAGCAAACAGTACCCCGCTGACGGACGGTGCAGCCGCCGTGATCATGATGACGGAGTCGCGTGCGAAAGAGTTGGGGCTGGTGCCGCTGGGATACCTGCGTAGTTTTGCTTTTACCGCCATCGATGTCTGGCAGGACATGCTGCTGGGACCTGCGTGGTCAACGCCGCTTGCCCTGGAGAGAGCGGGTCTGACCATGGCAGATTTAACCCTAATCGATATGCATGAAGCCTTTGCCGCTCAAACGCTGGCGAATATTCAGTTGCTGGGTAGCGAACGTTTTGCCCGCGACGTGCTGGGCAGAGCACATGCCACTGGCGAAGTTGATGACAGTAAATTTAACGTGCTGGGTGGATCGATTGCCTATGGACACCCCTTCGCCGCCACTGGTGCGCGCATGATTACCCAAACCCTCCATGAGTTACGACGTCGTGGCGGTGGTTTTGGTTTAGTGACCGCCTGTGCAGCTGGTGGTTTGGGTGCAGCCATGGTTCTGGAGGCGGAATAATGGAAATGGCATCGGCTTTTACACTAAACGTACGTCTGGATAACGTTGCTGTTGTCACCATTGATGTGCCCGGAGAGAAAATGAACACCCTGAAAGCGGAGTTTGCTTCTCAGGTACGGGCCATTCTGAAACAAATCCGCGATAACAAAGCATTGCGTGGTGTGGTGTTTATTTCGGCTAAACCCGATAACTTCATTGCCGGGGCAGATATCAACATGATTGGTAGCTGTCGCAGCGCGCAGGAAGCCGAAACGTTGGCCCGTCAGGGGCAGCAGATGATGGCGGAAATCAATGCCTTGCCGATCCCGGTTATCGCCGCGATTCATGGCGCATGCCTCGGCGGTGGCCTGGAGATGGCGCTGGCGTGCCACAACCGTATTTGTACCGATGATGTTAAAACCGTTCTGGGTTTACCGGAAGTACAACTTGGCTTGTTGCCCGGCTCCGGTGGTACGCAGCGGCTGCCGCGCCTGATTGGCGTCAGTACCGCACTGGATATGATCCTCACCGGAAAACAATTACGCGCAAAACAGGCGCTGAAAGTTGGTTTAGTGGATGAAGTTGTACCGCATTCCATTTTGCTGGAAGCAGCCGTTGAACTGGCTAAAAAGGACAGTTCTGCGCATCGAACACTGCCCGTGAGAGAGCGAGTGCTGGCGGGGCCGCTAGGGCGGGCGCTGTTGTTCCGCATGGCCAGTAAAAAGACGGCGCAAAAAACGCAAGGTAACTACCCTGCAACAGAACGTATCCTTGAGGTTATAGAAACCGGGCTAGCGCAAGGCAGCAGTAGCGGTTACGACGCTGAGGCACGCGCGTTTGGTGAGCTGGCGATGACATCCCAGTCTCAGGCGCTACGGCACATCTTTTTTGCCAACACCGATGTGAAAAAAGATCCCGGAAGTAATGCAAAACCTGGCCCGCTAAACAGCGTAGGTATTTTGGGCGGCGGTCTGATGGGCGGCGGTATTGCCTACGTGACGGCCTGTAAAGGCGGCTTGCCTGTGCGCATCAAAGATATAAACGCTAAGGGAATCAACCACGCGCTGAAGTACAGCTGGGATCAGCTTGAAACGAAGGTTCGCCGCCGTCATATCAAAGCCAGCGAACGCGATAAACAGCTGGCGCTGATTTCGGGATCAATCGACTACCGTGGCTTTGCGCATCGCGATCTAATTATTGAAGCCGTGTTTGAAGATCTGTCGCTAAAACAACGGATGGTGGCAGAAGTTGAGCAAAATTGCGCACCTCATACCATTTTTGCTTCTAACACCTCATCTTTGCCCATTGGCGATATTGCTGCGAACGCTGCAAGGCCCGAACAAGTGATTGGTTTACACTTTTTTAGTCCGGTGGAAAAAATGCCGTTGGTCGAAGTGATCCCGCATGCCACGACCTCTGAGCAGACGATTGCAACTACCGTTAAGTTAGCGAAAAAACAGGGCAAAACGCCGATAGTGGTCAGAGATAAGGCCGGCTTTTACGTTAACCGCATTTTAGCGCCTTATATTAACGAAGCGATTCGCATGTTGACCGAAGGCGAGCGGGTCGAAACCATAGACGCCGCGCTGGTTAAGTTTGGTTTTCCAGTTGGGCCAATCCAACTTTTGGATGAGGTCGGAATTGATACGGGCACTAAAATTATACCAGTGCTTGAGGCTGCATATGGAGAACGTTTTAGCGCGCCTGCAAATGTTGTTGCTTCAATTTTGAATGACGATCGCAAAGGTAGAAAAAATGGTCGGGGTTTCTATCTTTATGGTGCGAAAGGGCGTAAAAGCAAAAAACAGGTCGACCCTGCAATTTATACGCTTATTGGCGTCCAGGGTCAGGGCCGACTTACCGCTGCGCAGATAGCAGAGCGGTGCGTTATGTTAATGCTCAATGAAGCAGCCCGTTGTTTCGACGAGAAGATAGTCCGCAGCGCACGTGATGGCGACATAGGCGCTGTATTTGGTATTGGTTTTCCGCCATTCCTCGGCGGCCCGTTCAGGTATATGGACTCTCTCGGCGCGGGTGAAGTGGTTGCGGTTCTGCAACGGCTGACCACGCAGTACGGCTCGCGGTTTACACCGTGTGAGCAGTTATTGCAGATGGCGGAACGCAGTGAAAGATTCTGGAATATTGGGGAAACTGACCTGAATTCATGAGGTCAAACGTAGGATGAATCCGCACTGAATGTATGGGGCGCGCTCAAAATGTAAACAGAGATTGACTATACTTACGCCGTTGAGGTAAAAAACAGCGTTTCATTCGGTGAATGGATAAGGCACAATGCCGGCCACCATATCGTTACTACAGCCAATAGGGGCTGTGAATAAAGGTAGTGGTGATTCTGGTTAACAAAAGCGGTGCAATATGCAAGTTTTTATCATGCGTCACGGCGACGCGGCCCTCGATGCCGCCAGTGATTCGGTTCGTCCCTTAACCTCCTGTGGTTGTGACGAATCTCGCCTGATGGCGAACTGGCTGAAAGGTCAAAAAGTGGATATCGAACGTGTTCTGGTGAGCCCGTTCCTACGAGCCGAACAAACGCTGGATGTGGTGGGGGAGTGTATGAACCTGCCAACCGGTGTTGATGTTTTGCCGGAGCTGACTCCCTGCGGCGATGTCGGTCTGGTCAGCGCCTATTTACAGGCTCTGGCCAATGAAGGTATCGCCACCGCACTGGTTATCTCTCACTTGCCTTTAGTGGGATATCTGGTGTCTGAGCTTTGCCCAGGTGAAACACCGCCGATGTTTACCACATCAGCGATTGCCAGCGTTACGCTTGATGAGAGCGGGAAGGGTACTTTTAACTGGCAGATGAGCCCGTGTAACCTGAAAATGGCAAAAGCGATTTAAACAGGCCGGATAAGGCGCAGCCGCCACCCGGAAAATCAAAGAGCCGCAAATGCGGCTCTTTTTGTTTTTTTGCATCACGGAAGTTCGGGCGGTAGCCACTCTTCCACTTCAATCAGCACCAGCAGCGCGGCGTCGCCACCGTACTCTTTCGGTGCCTGATGAAAGGCCATTACGTGCGGATGCTGGGCCAGCCAGAGCGGCGTCTGCTGTTTCAGAATATGTTTTCCGTGGCCATGCATCACGCAGGCGCAAAACACATGCTCACGGCGACAGGCGGCAATCAGCGCGCCTAACTCTTGTTTGGCCTGTTGCTGGGTCAGCCCATGCAGATCGAGAAACAGCTCCGGAGAGTAATCGCCACGGCGCATTTTCTTCAGCTCGAAATGGCTGACGTCGGCGCGCAGGTATCTTACCGGGCCGTCCGTATTCAGCAGCGGCTGAAACTCATCCGAGAAATAGTGGCTGGCATCAGCCTGCTCCTGTAGCAGTCTTTTAACCGGAACCTCGGCAATTTTTTTACGTGGAGGTCGGTGAACGATGGTGTCCTGTTTAATTTTACGCGTGCCGGTCATCAGCTGGCGAAACAGCGTCTGATCCTCCTCGCTGAGCGATGTTTTCTTTTTCATTCGAGAGTCTCAACTTTTATTTTCCGTTAGTTTAACCCGACTCGGCGGGCATCCGATCGCTTAAAACGCAATTTTCGCGTTCAGGCCCCGTGTGAATGCTGATTTATCGCCGTCTTCGTGGCAAACTAGCCGCCGAAATTAATACGAGCATGCCCTGGAGGAATACGTGGATAAAATTTTCGTCGATGAAGCAGTGAGTGAACTGCATACCATTCAGGACATGTTGCGTTGGGCGGTCAGCCGTTTTAGCGCGGCGAACATCTGGTATGGCCATGGCACGGATAACCCATGGGACGAGGCCGTACAACTGGTGCTGCCGTCACTTTATTTGCCGTTGGATATTCCAGAAGATATGCGTACCGCGCGTCTGACCTCCAGCGAGCGTCATCGTATTGTTGAACGCGTGATTCGCCGCGTCAACGAGCGCATTCCGGTTGCTTATCTGACCAACAAAGCCTGGTTCTGCGGGCATGAATTTTATGTTGATGAACGCGTGCTGGTTCCACGTTCACCGATTGGCGAGCTTATCAATAACCGCTTTGCGGGCCTTATTAATGAGCAACCGCAGCATATCCTCGATATGTGTACTGGCAGCGGCTGTATCGCCATTGCCTGCGCGTATGCCTTCCCGGAAGCCGAAGTCGATGCGGTGGATATTTCCACTGACGCGCTGGCGGTGACCGAACACAATATTGAAGAACACGGCCTGATCCATCACGTCACGCCGATCCGTTCCGATCTGTTCCGCGATCTGCTGAAAGTCCAGTATGACCTGATTGTGACCAACCCGCCGTATGTCGATGCGGAAGATATGTCCGATCTGCCAAACGAATATCGTCACGAACCTGAGCTGGGTCTGGCGTCCGGCAGCGATGGGCTGAAACTTACCCGCCGCATTCTGGGGAACGCCCCGGACTACCTGGCAGATAACGGTATTCTGATTTGTGAAGTCGGAAACAGCATGGTACATCTGATAGAGCAATATCCGGATGTACCGTTCACCTGGCTGGAGTTCGACAACGGCGGTGACGGCGTATTCATGCTGACCAAAGAGCAGTTAGTTGCTGCTCGCGAGCACTTCAGCATTTATAAAGACTAATTACACGCGCACATACACAACACGCATAACGGAGCCGTGATGGCAGGAAACACAATTGGGCAACTCTTTCGCGTAACCACTTTCGGCGAATCACACGGGCTGGCGCTCGGTTGTATTGTCGATGGTGTTCCGCCGGGCATTTCTCTGACAGAAGCTGACCTGCAGCACGATCTCGACAGACGCCGTCCGGGCACATCGCGCTACACTACGCAGCGTCGTGAGCCGGATCAGGTGAAAATCCTCTCCGGGGTGTTCGAGGGCGTTACCACAGGCACCAGCATTGGCCTGCTGATCGAAAATACCGATCAGCGTTCACAGGATTATGGCGCGATTAAGGACGTTTTTCGTCCGGGACACGCCGACTATACCTATGAGCAAAAATATGGCCTGCGCGACTACCGTGGCGGCGGACGTTCATCCGCACGTGAAACGGCGATGCGCGTGGCGGCCGGAGCGATAGCCAAAAAATATCTGGCGGAAAAATTCGGCGTTGAGATCCGCGGCTGCCTGACGCAGATGGGTGATATTCCGCTGGAGATCAAAGACTGGCCCCAGGTGGAACTTAACCCGTTCTTTTGCCCGGACCCGGATAAACTCGAAGCGCTGGATGAACTGATGCGCGGGCTGAAGAAAGAAGGTGACTCCATCGGAGCGAAGGTGACCGTTGTTGCACGCGGTGTACCTGCGGGTCTCGGCGAACCTGTATTCGACCGCCTGGATGCCGACATCGCCCATGCGCTGATGAGTATTAACGCCGTTAAGGGCGTTGAGATTGGTGATGGATTTGACGTTGTTGCGCTGCGCGGCAGCCAGAACCGTGACGAAATCACCAAAGAAGGTTTCCAGAGTAACCATGCGGGCGGCATTCTGGGCGGGATCAGCAGCGGGCAACAAATCATTGCTCATATGGCGCTGAAACCGACGTCCAGTATTACCGTTCCTGGGCGCACTATTAACCGCTTTGGTGAAGAAGTCGAAATGATCACTAAAGGTCGCCACGATCCGTGCGTTGGGATCCGCGCCGTACCGATCGCCGAGGCGATGCTGGCGATCGTATTGATGGATCACCTGCTGCGTCAGCGGGCGCAAAATGCGGACGTGAAGACTGATATTCCACGCTGGTAAGAGATGAAAAAAACGGCACTTGCGGCGCTGGCTCTGTTTGCCAGTACCGCCTGTCTGGCGGCGACGCCCTGGCAGAAAATTACCCATCCGGTTGCGGGCAGCGCGCAGTCTATCGGCGCGTTTTCCAATGGCTGTATTGTTGGTGCAGATACGCTGCCTGTACAGTCAGAACACTATCAGGTGATGCGCACCGATCAGCGTCGTTACTTTGGCCATCCGGATTTGGTGAGGTTTATCCAGCGTCTGAGTTATCAGGCCAATAGTCAGGGACTGGGCACGGTGTTAATCGGCGATATGGGTATGCCGGCCGGTGGGCGATTCAATGGCGGTCACGCCAGCCACCAGACGGGACTGGATGTGGATATTTTCCTGCAACTGCCGAAAACGCGCTGGACCCAGTCGCAACTGCTGCGGCCGCAGGCGTTAGATCTGGTCTCACAGGATGGTAAACGTGTTGTGCCGTCACTGTGGAAACCGGAGATTTTCAGCCTGATCAGGCTGGCTGCAAAAGATAATGAAGTAACGCGTATTTTCGTGAATCCGGCGATTAAGCAACAACTTTGTCTGGATGCAGGGACCGACAGGGACTGGTTGCGTAAAGTGCGGCCGTGGTTCCAGCATCGTGCGCATATGCACGTGCGGTTACGTTGTCCTGCCGACAGCCTTGAGTGCGAAGATCAACCGTTACCGCCACCGGGTGACGGCTGTGGCGCAGAGCTGCAAAGCTGGTTCGAACCTCCAAAACCTGGAACCACCAAGCCTGAGAAGAAGACACCGCCGCCGTTGCCGCCTTCCTGCCAGGCGTTACTGGACGAGCATGTACTCTAATGGATCATTTTGCCTCTCTGTTTATGGTGTCGCCACTGCTGTTAGGTGTGCTTTTTTTTGTGGCGATGCTGGCAGGTTTTATTGATTCTCTGGCCGGAGGTGGTGGTCTACTCACCATCCCGGCATTGATGGCGGCTGGGATGCCACCTGCGCAAGCGCTGGCGACCAATAAGCTGCAGGCCTGCGGGGGATCTATCTCTTCCTCCCTCTATTTTATTCGTCGTGGTGTGGTTAATCTGGCGGATCAGAAGCTCAATATCTTCATGACCTTTATCGGCTCAATGAGCGGCGCGCTGTTGGTTCAGCACGTGCAGTCAGATGTTCTGCGCCAGATCCTGCCGGTTTTGGTTATCTGTATTGGCCTTTACTTCCTGTTGATGCCGAAAATCGGGGAAGAGGACCGACAGCGCCGACTGCACGGTTTGCCTTTCGCGCTGGTGGCCGGGGGCTGCGTCGGCTTTTACGATGGCTTTTTTGGTCCGGCGGCAGGGTCGTTCTACGCGCTGGCTTTTGTCATGCTGTGCGGATACAACCTGGCGAAATCGACGGCCCACGCCAAAGTATTAAATGCCACATCGAATATCGGTGGGTTGTTGCTGTTTGCCCTCGGCGGCAAAGTGATTTGGGCGACCGGGTTTGTGATGCTCATTGGCCAGTTTATTGGCGCACGGATGGGCTCTCGACTGGTGCTCAGCAAAGGACAAAAACTCATTCGGCCAATGATCGTTATTGTCTCCGCCGTGATGAGCGCAAAGCTACTTTATGATAATCATGGACAGGAGATTCTCCACTGGCTGGGGATGAACTAATGAATAATACGCATCACTACGAACAGTTGATTGAGATTTTTAACGGCTGCTTTGCCGATGAATTTAATACCCGTCTGATTAAAGGCGACGACGAACCGATCTATCTTCCAGCGGATGCGGAATTACCGTATCACCGTATCGTTTTTGCGCATGGTTATTACGCCAGTGCGTTACACGAAATTTCACACTGGTGTATCGCCGGTAAAGCCCGTCGTGAACTGGTCGATTTCGGTTACTGGTACTGCCCGGACGGACGCGACGCGAAGACACAATGCCAGTTTGAAGATGTGGAAGTGAAGCCGCAGGCGTTTGACTGGTTGTTTTGCATGGCGGCGGGCTACCCGTTTAACGTCAGTTGCGACAACCTGGAAGGGGACTTTGAACCGGATCGCGTGGTATTCCAGCGCCGTGTTCATACTCAGGTGATGGAGTACCTGGAAAAGGGGATCCCTGAACGTCCGGCGCGTTTCATTAACGCGTTACAGAATTATTATCACACGCCTGAACTTACGGCGGAACAATTCCCGTGGCCCGAAGCGCTCAACTGAAGCCGCTGCCACGTTTACAATGAGGAAATAAGATGATCGCGGAGTTTGAATCACGCATTCTGGCATTAATCGACGATATGGTAGAGCACGCCAGCGATGATGAGTTGTTTGCCAGTGGCTATTTGCGTGGGCACCTGACGCTGGCTGTGGCTGAGCTGGATGCTGGCGAGGACCATTCCGCTGAGGCATTGTACGCCAATGTGACCAGCAGCCTGGAAAAAGCCATCAGCGCAGGCGAACTCTCGCCGCGTGACCAGGCGTTAGTGAAAGAGATGTGGGACACACTGTTCCAGAAGGCAACGCAATAATAATTGCAGTGGATTGTGCCGGATGGCGACGCGAAGGCGTCTTATCCGGCCTACGCGGACGGGGGTTGTAGGCCGGATAAGCGTAGCGCCATCAGGCAATGGCGAGATGGTATCTTATTTCACCGCTTTACCCTTCAATAACTTCCTTACCCACAGACGATTCGGATTCAGCGCTGCCAGCGTGTTGGCATCCATTGGTAGGGGTTCATTGCTCATTTGCGATGCCAGAATTTCTGCACACAGCGGGGCAGTACACAGCCCGCGCGAGCCCAGTGCACCTAACATAAATAAATCGGAATACACCGGGGCGTTTACGGCGTGCTCTTTGTCTTCGGCAAGAGTGGCATACTGGCTGAGCGTGGCGTCATAATCCGCGACGTTGCCGACCATTGGCATGTGATCGCGCGTGGCGCAGCGCACTCCACAACGGGCGGCATTGCCACTAACGTCTACTTCTTTTGCCCACGAGGCATTCGGGAAACAATCTATTAAGCGCTGACGGTTTTGCTGCTGATCGTCCGCGCGATACAGCGTTTCTTCACTTCCGCGATGATAGCTGGCGCCAATGCAGTGCTGCTGGTTTTGCGGGTTATGCGGCGTGAGGTAGCCGTCATAGCACAGCACCTGACGCAGCGCTGAAAGCGAAGGCGTGGTAGGAATGTGACTCACCTGACCGCCTACGGAGTACACCGGTAGCGACTGCGTTTGCTCAACGCCATTAATGCGATGCCCGTTAGCCAGAACCACCGCAGCGTGAGTGGCGGTTTCGCCACTGGCAAACGTCAATTGCCAGTGTTCTGTCTGCCGAGACAGCGAGGCCAACGTATGTTGATACCGGGTGCGTAATCCCAGCGTTGCGGCGTAGTCGAATACGGCGGCGGTTAATTGTGCCGGACACAGCCATCCTCCGGCAGGGTACTGAATCCCGCCGCATCCGGTTTCTACGCCGGTCGTTTGTAAAACCTGCTCTGCGTTAACGCTGACGGCGAGCGCATCAGGCAATTCAAGGGACAGCATTTGGTCGATTTTTTGCTGGCTTTTTTCATCCCACGCCAGTTGTGTCACACCGCACCAGTCATGCGCGAACTCAACGGGGAGGGCGTCATACAGTCGACGAGCGAAGGTAAACGCGGTGGGGAAAAAGAGATTAATAGCCGCGTCATGCTTGCTGAGTAGCGGATAAAGCGCGCCCTGGCGATTGCCGGATGCCCCCCCGGCTGGATTATCGTCGGTGCAATAGAGTGTGACCTGCCAGCCGCGACGCAGTAACGCCAACGACAGCAATGCGCTGGCAATCCCCCCACCAATAATGGCGGCCTCACGTTTATCTGTTCCGGAACGTGCAAACCAGGGAGCCGAGGAGGGGCGCGCCAGCGTCTGTTCCATTACGCCACAGAGCATTTCGCGTTTGCGACCAAAGCCTTTGCATTTTTGCATCGTAAACCCGGCTTCCTGCAACCCCCGACGCACAAAGCCCGCTGAGGTGAAGGTCGCCAGCGTACCCCCCGGACGAGCCAGACGGGCCATTGCGTTAAACAGCGTTGGCGTCCACATATCCGGATTTTTTGCCGGTGCGAAACCGTCCAGAAACCAGGCGTCCACTTTTTGATTCAGGGAGTCATCGAGCTTACTGGTCAGTTCGTTAATATCGCCAAACCACAGATCCAGCGTGACGCGTCCTTCATCAAGGAGCAGGCGATGGCATCCCGCCAACGGCAGCGGCCATTGCTCTTGCAGCGCCGTGGCCCATGGGGCAAGTTCTGGCCAGTGCTGATGGGCTAAGGTGAGATCTTCACGCGTTAGCGGATATTTTTCAAAACTGATGAAATGTAATCTTTCCAGGGTAGCTTCAGGATGGGTATCGCGAAAATCGGTAAATGCCTGCCAGAGCGTCAGGAAGTTAAGTCCGGTGCCAAACCCGCTTTCTGCCACCACGAAGAGGGGACGTGAATGCGCAGGGAATCGCTGGGCGAGATGATTCCCGCCGAGAAAGACGTAACGTGTCTCTTCCAGCCCGTTATCATTAGAAAAATAGACATCGTCAAAATCTCGGGAAACAGGTGTACCCTCAGCGTTGAATTCAAGGTTTGCAGGTTGTATAGCGTATTGTTTCACGTAAGTTACTCGTCTGGCAGGCTGTGCCCCGATCTTAGCGATGAGTGCCTGGCTGCGCAAATTTCCACATTAAATGGCTGATCGGACTTGTTCGGCGTACAAGTGTACGCTATTGTGCCACTCGAAACTTTAAAATAGTGCGACTTACAGAGGTATTGAATGAAACGTGCAGTGATTACTGGCTTGGGCATCGTTTCCAGCATCGGTAATAACCAGCAGGAAGTCCTGGCATCTCTGCGTGAAGGACGTTCAGGGATCACTTTCTCTCAGGAGCTGAAGGACTCCGGCATGCGTAGCCACGTTTGGGGCAACGTAAAACTGGATACCACTGGCCTCATTGACCGCAAAGTAGTGCGCTTTATGAGCGACGCATCCATCTATGCATTCCTTTCTATGGAACAGGCAGTGGCTGATGCCGGCCTTGCAGCAGAAGATTACCAGAACAACCCGCGCGTTGGCCTGATTGCAGGTTCCGGCGGCGGTTCCCCGCGTTTTCAGGTGTTCGGTGCTGACGCAATGCGTAGCCCGCGTGGTCTGAAAGCGGTTGGCCCGTATGTGGTCACCAAAGCGATGGCGTCCGGCGTTTCTGCCTGCCTCGCAACGCCGTTCAAAATCCACGGCGTAAACTACTCTATCAGCTCTGCCTGTGCGACATCTGCGCACTGTATCGGTAACGCGGTAGAACAAATTCAGCTGGGCAAACAGGACATCGTTTTTGCTGGCGGCGGCGAAGAGCTGTGCTGGGAAATGGCGTGTGAATTCGACGCCATGGGCGCGCTGTCTACTAAATACAACGACGATCCGTCCAAAGCTTCCCGTACCTATGACGCACACCGTGACGGTTTCGTTATTGCAGGCGGCGGCGGTATGGTCGTGGTTGAAGAGCTGGAACACGCGCTGGCACGTGGCGCGCATATCTACGCGGAAATCGTCGGTTACGGCGCAACGTCCGATGGCGCAGACATGGTTGCTCCGTCTGGTGAAGGCGCAGTACGTTGCATGCAAATGGCGATGCACGGTGTAGACACCCCGATCGACTACCTGAACTCTCACGGTACCTCTACCCCGGTAGGCGACGTGAAAGAGCTGGGTGCAATTCGTGAAGTGTTTGGCGACAACAGCCCGGCAATCTCTGCGACTAAAGCAATGACCGGCCACTCCCTGGGCGCAGCTGGCGTACAGGAAGCTATCTACTCTCTGCTGATGCTGGAACACGGCTTTATCGCGCCGAGCATCAACATTGAAGAGCTGGATGAGCAGGCGGCAGGTCTGAACATCGTGACCAAACCGACCGAGCAGGCGCTGACTACCGTGATGTCCAACAGCTTCGGCTTTGGCGGCACTAACGCAACGCTGGTTATGCGTAAGCTGAAAGCATAATTCTGCAAAATGAAAAATGAGATGCAAAGGGGAGCCTGATGGCTCCCCTTTTTTATCTATTCATCTTTTCGTACTCCGGTGCGATCTCCGCAGACCATGCCTTGGCGTGTGCGATATCACCGGCGCTGTAGATTGGCTGTTCAAATTGATTGCCCAGATCCCGCACGCGATAAATTTTCCAGCGACCCTCTTCCCAACGCGTATACACTTCCAGTTGCATGGGCGCTTCGCCTGCCGGTCCACCTAATTGTACTTCCACCTTTTCGCCACCGAGAAAGGGCTGAACTGCTCCAACCCGTAGCCGCGGGATCCATTCAGGGTCATAATCCTGCACGTACATAAAGTAGTCAGAATTTATTATTTCCTGCTCGTAAAGGCTGCCAATCAGCGCCAGACGGTCGATAACGTCTTTCGCCACATAACGTTGCATGAGCGCGGACGTATCTCGATCTTGTGTGTAGGCGGACATCCACGCGAGATAGAATTGTTTAACATCCTGAGTGCTGTCACTGCGTGATGAAGAACAGCTACAAAGTAACAAAACTAGAGCAATCAATGGGAACGCTTTCATTACTACTTCCTGTAAATAGTGTATGAAGGCTTTGCCGCCCGATAGCCTGGCCCCGCCCACATATCACGTTGTCTAAAATCGGAGTACCACTCCTGACCGTCAAATATCGCCATATGCCCGCTTGGGTTTCCTCCCTCATAAGGTTGAATGACGACGACATCTCCTGCTCTGGGTTGTTCAAATGTGCCGATAGGACGGAATCCTGCGTTTTTTAACAGCAGTCCATAATCTTTAGCATGGTAGGTATTCCCAAGAGAGATACCTCCTGCCTGAATGGCTTTGCGGGTAAATTCTGCACAGCGCTTCTGAGAATGCGCGCCTGCATGTGATTTCGCATAATTTGTTGCTGCTGTTTTATTCCAGCTCATCATGACTCCTGTTAAAAGAATATGTAATAAGTTCGTGTATTGCTTTAACAGGATTTAATCTGATGGGCATGACCGATAGTGCTATTAATATCGGGAATATATTTGGTTGAGATATAAATTAATCTGCCATGCAAATTATGGGTAACGCATTTATAGTTTATGGTTATTTTTTGTGACGGTTATTTTTTCTGATTTCGAGAGGTAGCGCGATGGCCAAATCATGTCCGGCGTGGTTTCCAGCGCCTGTGCGATGATCTGTTCTGCTCTGGGCCAGTTGCGGGTAAATACATTTCGTAGCGAATCAGGAGACAAGCCCGCAGAACGTGACAATTCTCTGAGCGTAATGCCTCTTTTTTCCAGTGCACTTTTAATATCTGCACGATGCCAGTCTTGGCTTTTGTGTTCCATTCTGTAATCCTAAGAAGATGTGTTATCGGTGCCGATATTTTTCAGGGTATAAATTAGAAAAAAAGAACGTTACTTTCTTTTTGTCGTAGGAATATTGCCAGAATTAATTTGAAATTTCGCGAAAAAGAAAAAATATTTTTATTTCATCAGCAGAAAGGAAAGAAACTGATGGTAAAAGAGTGGTTCACGGTAAAGGAGTGTCTTGAATTACCGGGGTTTCCTGGAAGCGCACCAGCTGTACGTCTGCGCTTAAATACCTACAGTGAAGGGAAGGAGGGCGTTAAGCGCAAGCGCGCGAAATCTAAGGCCGAGGAATTTCATATTTCTGTGTTCCCACTGTATGTACGCTCGTATCTGAATGAAAATGAGAAAACAGAGGCGCCTGATCGCAACATTGTGCAGGAAGCCGAGCCCAAAGATATTTGGGATATGATGTTCCGGCTCCTGACGCCGCAGCAGCGTGAACAGGTAACCGGGAGGTTTAGAGCGAAAGGCATTGATGCGGTATTTCCCTTTTTGTTCGTTGCGAAGTCACCGCTTTGAAACACACAGCTATGCTTTCACAGTTGACAGCCAGGGTCACTCGCAGGCAGACTCCAGCTTCAACATTATCCTCTTGATAATGCGTAAGCGTTTAACGTTATCCAACGCACCTTAATCCTGATAGTCAGGTAGAGGGGGCGTGGACATTCCTCGCCTTACTCTGCATTTTGGAGTAACGCATGACAGCTGTAACCCAACAAGAAAAAACACCTTCGGCGAACTTTTCGCTGTTTCGTATCGCTTTTGCAGTTTTCCTGACCT
The DNA here is from genome assembly GCF_002042885.1 of Citrobacter portucalensis. GTDB lineage: Bacteria > Pseudomonadota > Gammaproteobacteria > Enterobacterales > Enterobacteriaceae > Citrobacter > Citrobacter portucalensis. Next base: position 303,619 of record NZ_MVFY01000005.1, on the reverse strand, counting down.
ATATGACGGTCGGTCTCCCTTTGCCCGTGATTCCTCTGTTTGTGCATCAGGAACTGGGCTATGGCAACACCATGGTCGGTATCGCCGTAGGTGTACAGTTTCTGGCGACGGTATTAACGCGCGGCTACGCCGGGCGCTTAGCCGATCAATATGGTGCTAAACGCTCGGCGCTACAGGGGATGTTTGCCTGTGGGCTGGCGGGCGCGGCGTGGCTTTTAGCCGCGCTATTGCCTGTTTCTGTCCCTATAAAATTTGCGTTGTTAATCGTCGGGCGTTTGATCCTCGGCTTTGGCGAAAGCCAACTGCTCACCGGTACGCTGACCTGGGGGTTGGGGCTGGTCGGCCCAACACGCTCCGGTAAGGTGATGTCGTGGAACGGAATGGCGATTTACGGTGCGCTGGCCGCTGGTGCACCGCTGGGCCTGTTGATCCACAGCCACTTTGGCTTCGCGGCGCTGGCGGGAACGACGATGGTATTACCGCTGCTGGCATGGGCATTCAACGGCACCGTGCGTAAAGTGCCTGCGCATGCAGGAGAACGTCCTTCTTTATGGAGCGTAGTCGGGCTTATATGGAAACCGGGCCTGGGCCTGGCGCTGCAGGGCGTTGGCTTTGCGGTGATCGGTACCTTTATTTCACTCTATTTTGTCAGCAACGGCTGGACGATGGCGGGGTTCACCCTGACTGCGTTTGGTGGGGCGTTTGTGCTGATGCGCATTCTGTTTGGCTGGATGCCGGACCGTTTCGGCGGCGTGAAGGTTGCCGTTGTCTCTTTGCTGGTGGAAACTGCGGGGCTGATTTTGCTGTGGCAGGCCCCATCGGCCTGGATTGCGCTGCTCGGGGCGGCATTAACCGGGGCCGGGTGTTCGCTTATCTTCCCGGCATTGGGCGTCGAAGTGGTGAAGCGAGTGCCCGCGCAGGTTCGCGGTACGGCGCTGGGCGGTTACGCCGCGTTTCAGGATATCTCCTACGGTATAAGCGGTCCGGTCGCCGGGGTGCTGGCCACCGCGTACGGTTATCCCTCAGTGTTCCTTGCCGGGGCGATATCCGCCGTGGTGGGGATTATTGTAACGTTGCTTACGCTGCGTAAAGGTTAAGCGACCAGCCAGAAAATGGCTAACGCAATTATCAACGCAACAAACAGCAGTCCCGGTCGTGCCGACAGAGATTTAACCGTTTCAATCATCGGCGCGAACGGGCTGTAAATGGGCTGCAGATGACGCGGCTCGCTGAGCTCACGTTCTCGTTCCACGCGACGCAGGAAAATTTGATTGAGCAAGTCCTGCACCTGCACCGTGGTCAGAATCGATTGTGGTTGGATCTGATACGTCTGCTGCGCGTATTCTTTTATCGCTGTCAGCTCATTCGGCTCTAATGGCAGCTTCAGCGCCGCCTGGAGCGTTTGTAGCGTTGGTGCGCTTTGCAGGCTGAGCGTCTGGCGCGCCTGCAGCCAGGTGACCAGGTGCGTAAACTGTTTGGCAGGGATCAGCTCACCGCTTTTTACGCCAGACAACTCCAGCATCGACTGCCAGATCATCTTCCCGGATTCTCCCGTGGCCGCCGCCAGTTTGGTAACTAACTGGTTCAGCGTATTGTGCTCTGCGGGGAGCAAAGGGCGATCGGTAGCCGGGCGCTGCTGCGGCTGCGGTATCGACAGCTGTCCTTGTTGCAGCAGCGTGAGCACGTTCTTCAACTGCTCAGGCGTGAGCTGGCTGAGCGCCGTTTGCCCATACTGCTGACGGATAAAATCACTCACCGCCTGGCGATTATTTCCCTGGCTCAGTAATTCAGTGAGCTGCGAAAGCACCTGACGATTAACATGATTTTGCTGAGCAACCCCCAGTCGTTGGTTAAGGTTTTGCTCAGCGGCAGGAAAGTGACGTGATTGCAGCGGCGTATCACTTTTGACGCCCAGATCGTGCTTCATTCCGGCCCACACCTCAGCGCTTTGCTGCTGGGTGAGTGAAATCAAACGGGTAATTAGCCGTTCCAGCACAGTACGTTGTTGCGTGGATAGCGGTTGTTCACCCGCAGCGGAAGGGGCATTTTGGCCTTCGCCGGGAGGGCGTGCGGGCGTACCTGAAATGGGCTGCATCATCTCTGTTCCTTAAATCTGTGCTGACCAGGTCTCGCAGTATGCCTGGCGGCGAGATTATGGCACACTTGCCCGGTTAACTCTCGTTCTCAAACAGGTGCGAAAGACGTGAAAATCCTCGTTGATGAAAATATGCCCTATGCCCGCGAACTGTTCAGTCGTTTGGGGGAGGTCAAAGCGGTTCCCGGTCGTCCGATTCCCGTTGCTGAACTGGATGATGCGGATGCTTTAATGGTGCGCTCGGTGACGAAAGTAAATGAATCACTGCTTGGCGGAAAACCGGTTAAATTTGTCGGTACGGCAACCGCTGGCACAGACCATGTAGATGACGCCTGGCTTGCGCAGGCGGGGATCGGTTTTTCCGCCGCGCCCGGTTGTAACGCAATAGCGGTCGTAGAATATGTTTTTTCAGCGTTGCTGATGCTGGCGGAGCGCGACGGGTTTGCGTTACGCGATCGCACCGTAGGCATTGTGGGTGTGGGCAATGTGGGCGGGCGTTTGCAGGCGCGTCTGGAAGCGCTGGGGATCCGCACGCTGTTGTGCGATCCACCGCGAGCCGATCGCGGTGACGAAGGCAATTTCTGCTCGCTGGATGAACTGGTTGAGCAAGCCGATGTGCTGACTTTCCATACCCCGCTGTTTAAAGACGGGCCGTACAAAACACTGCACATGGCGGATGACGCGCTAATTAGCCGGTTGAAGCCGGGCACCATTCTGATCAACGCCTGCCGTGGGGCGGTCATCGACAATACGGCATTGCTGAACCGATTGAATGCCGGTCAGTCGCTGAGCGTTGTGCTGGATGTCTGGGAAGGAGAGCCGGATCTCAATGTGGCGTTGCTGGAGAAAGCCGATATCGGCACGGCGCACATTGCCGGGTATACCCTCGAAGGAAAAGCGCGTGGCACCACGCAGGTCTTTGAGGCCTATAGTAAGTTTATTGGTCACGAGCAGCACGTTGCGCTCAGTACCCTGTTACCCGCGCCGGAATTTGGTCGTATCACCCTGCATGGCCCGTTAGATCAGCCAACGCTGAAAAGGCTGGTGCATTTAGTGTATGATGTGCGCCGCGATGATGCGCCGCTGCGCAAAGTCGCTGGAATTCCGGGTGAGTTTGATAAACTGCGTAAAAATTACCTTGAGCGTCGTGAATGGTCGTCTTTATATGTGATGTGTGACGACGCAACGGCTGCTGCCTTATTGTGTAAGCTGGGTTTTAACGCTGTTCATCATCCGGCACATTAATGTCTTCTTAATGCTCCCTGTCGAATAATGCGACAGGGACGCTTACGTATTTCTTGGAGTAAATCACCATGTCTGAAGGCTGGAATATTGCCATTCTGGGCGCAACGGGCGCCGTAGGCGAAGCCCTGCTCGATACGCTGGCTGAACGCCAGTTCCCGGTCGGTGAAATTTATGCGCTGGCGCGTAATGAAAGCGCCGGCGAACATCTGCGTTTTAACGGTAAATCGGTCATAGTGCAGGACGTTGCAGACTTTGACTGGACGCAGGCGCAGTTGGCATTTTTTGTTGCGGGCGCTGAAGCCACCGCCGCCTGGGTAGAAGAAGCCACTAATGCGGGTTGCCTGGTGATCGACAGCAGCGGTCTGTTCGCGCTTGAGCCAGACGTTCCGCTGGTGGTTCCGGACGTTAACCCGTTCGTGCTGGCGGATTACCGTAACCGCAATGTGATTGCGGTGCCTAACAGTCTGACCAGCCAACTGCTGTCTGCGCTGAAACCGTTGATTGATGACGGTGGGCTTTCGCGTATTACGGTGACCAATATTATCTCAGCTTCCGCTCATGGCAAAAAAGCGGTGGATGCGCTGGCCGGACAGAGTGCAAAACTGCTTAACGGCATCCCGATTGACGAAGATGATTTCTTTGGCCGTCAGTTGGCATTCAACATGCTGCCGCTGCTGCCCGATCGTGAAGGTAGCGTGCGTGAAGAACGTCGTATCGTTGATGAAGTGCGCAAAATTATGCAGGATGATGGTCTGCTCATCTCTGCCAGCATCGTGCAGTCCCCGGTATTTTATGGCCACGCGCAGATGGTTAATTTTGAGGCCCTGCGCCCGTTGGCGGCGGAAGAAGCGCGCGATGCGTTTTCACGCGGTGAAGACGTGGTGTTGTCGGAAGAGACCGATTTCCCGACCCAGGTTGGCGATGCATCGGGCACGCCGCACCTTTCTATTGGCTGCGTGCATAATGATTACGGTATGCCAGAGCAGGTTCAGTTCTGGTCTGTGGCGGACAACGTACGCTTTGGCGGCGCGTTAATGGCGGTGAAAATTGCGGAAAAACTGGTGCAGGAGTACCTGTACTAATGTCTGACCAGCAACAGCCGTCAACCCATAAAATTGCGCTGGGCATTGAGTATGACGGCAGCAAATATTATGGCTGGCAGCGCCAGAACGAAGTGCGTAGCGTTCAGGAAAAACTGGAAAAAGCGCTCTCTCAGGTGGCGAATGAACGCATCAATGTTTTTTGTGCAGGACGCACGGATGCGGGCGTTCATGGCACTGGGCAGGTCGTGCATTTTGAAACCACTGCCCAGCGTAAAGATGCGGCCTGGACACTGGGGGTAAATGCGAATTTACCTGGTGACATCGCCGTGCGCTGGGTTAAAGCTGTACCCGATGATTTTCATGCCCGATTTAGCGCCACGGCTCGCCGTTATCGCTACATCATCTACAATCATCGGTTGCGCCCTGCTGTTTTGGGTAAAGGGGTAACCCATTACTATGAACCGCTGGACGCTGAGCGTATGCATCGTGCGGCCCAGTGTCTGATTGGCGAAAATGATTTTACCTCGTTTCGAGCGGTGCAGTGTCAGTCGCGCACGCCGTGGCGAAACGTGATGCACATTAACGTCGAACGTTTCGGTGCATATGTGGTGGTGGATATTAAAGCGAATGCCTTTGTACATCATATGGTCAGGAATATTGTCGGCAGCCTGATGGAAGTTGGCGCCAACAACCAGCCGGAGAGCTGGATAGCAGAACTGTTAGCGGCAAAGGACAGAACGCTGGCAGCGGCAACGGCGAAAGCGGAAGGATTGTATCTGGTTGCGGTAGATTACCCGGACCGGTTCGACCTGCCAAAACCGCCAATGGGCCCGCTATTTCTGGCGGACTAATTTGAGTCGTATAAAGGCAAAACTATGGACCTGATTTACTTTCTTATCGATTTTATCCTGCACATTGATGTGCACCTGGCGGAGCTGGTTGCGGAATACGGTATCTGGGTATACGCCATTCTGTTTCTGATCCTGTTCTGTGAAACCGGGCTGGTGGTGACACCATTCCTGCCAGGGGATTCGCTGCTGTTTGTTGCGGGTGCGCTTTCTGCGCTGCCAACCAACGATCTTAATGTTCATCTGATGGTGGCACTGATGATTGTGGCGGCGATTGTGGGCGATGCGGTGAACTACACGATTGGCCGATTGTTCGGGGAAAAACTTTTCAGTAACCCGAACTCCAAAATTTTCCGCCGCAGCTACCTAGATAAAACCCATGCGTTCTACGAGCGTCATGGCGGTAAGACGATTATCCTGGCGCGTTTCGTGCCAATCGTGCGTACATTTGCGCCGTTTGTTGCCGGTATGGGACATATGTCCTACCGTCACTTTGCGATGTATAACGTCGTAGGCGCATTGCTGTGGGTATTGTTGTTCACCTACGCAGGCTACCTGTTCGGCGATCTGCCGATCGTCCAGGAAAACCTGAAATTATTGATTGTGGCGATTATCGTCCTTTCCGTATTGCCGGGGGTGATTGAAGTAATTCGCCATAAGCGTGCTGCGTCACGGGCTGCAAAATAGAAAGTAACTCAGCGGTTCGACCACTTTTTTATCCAAAGTTTCGGGCTGTTATGTTTTAATGTGCAACATTCATGGTCTGTTAGGGGCAAAAATGGCATTATGCGCCCCTTATAACAAAGCTGACTAGGGTTCAGGCAGAAAGGTCACCAATGAGCTGGATTGAACGAATTAAAAGCAACATTACTCCCACCCGCAAGGCAAGCATTCCTGAAGGGGTGTGGACCAAGTGTGATAGCTGCGGTCAGGTTTTATACCGTGCTGAGCTGGAACGTAATCTTGAGGTCTGTCCGAAGTGTGACCATCATATGCGCATGTCGGCGCGCAATCGCCTGCATAGCCTGTTAGATGAAGGTTCTCTTGTGGAACTGGGTAGCGAGCTTGAGCCGAAAGACGTGCTGAAGTTTCGTGACTCCAAAAAATACAAAGACAGACTGGCTTCTGCGCAGAAAGAAACCGGCGAGAAAGATGCGCTGGTGGTGATGAAAGGCACGCTCCACGGTATGCCGGTCGTTGCTGCTGCATTCGAGTTCGCGTTTATGGGCGGCTCCATGGGCTCTGTGGTCGGCGCGCGTTTTGTCCGTGCCGTTGAGCAGGCGCTGGAAGACAACTGTCCACTGATCTGCTTCTCTGCTTCTGGCGGGGCGCGTATGCAGGAAGCGCTGATGTCTTTGATGCAGATGGCGAAAACCTCTGCTGCGCTGGCGAAAATGCAGGAACGCGGTTTACCGTATATTTCTGTACTGACCGACCCAACAATGGGTGGTGTTTCCGCAAGCTTCGCGATGCTGGGCGATCTCAACATTGCAGAACCGAAAGCACTGATCGGCTTCGCTGGTCCGCGTGTTATCGAGCAAACCGTACGTGAGAAACTGCCGCCGGGATTCCAGCGCAGCGAGTTCCTGATTGAAAAAGGCGCTATCGATATGATCGTTCGCCGTCCGGAAATGCGCCTGAAACTGGCAAGCATCCTGGCGAAGCTGATGAATCTTCCTGCGCCGAATCCGGATGAGCCGCGTGAAGGCGAAGTGGTACCTCCGGTTCCCGATCAGGAACCAGAGGCCTGATAGTTTACGCTATGGGTTTCGGGTTGCAGGCAGGCGACAAGAGTGTTAATCCCGATGAACTTACACCGTTAAGTGATTCGGGAGTGCGAGTACAGCCAACACATCTGCAACGTGGAAAACGACGTGTAAAAAAGGGCAGGCCGGTTGGCGCTGCCCTTTTGCTTTTCTCAACGTAAAGAATCTACAGGCATCATGGACAATAAACGTATCCCTCAAGCCGCGTCGCCCCTGGCGTCGTGGCTTTCTTATCTTGAAAACCTGCACAGTAAAACCATCGATCTGGGCCTTGAACGCGTCAGCGAGGTGGCGCGTAAACTGGGTGTGTTGAAACCTGCGCCATTTGTTTTTACGGTGGCAGGAACCAATGGGAAAGGCACAACCTGTCGTACGCTGGAATCTGTGCTGACTGCGGCAGGCTATAAAGTTGGGGTGTACAGTTCGCCTCATCTGGTGCGCTACACGGAACGCGTACGCGTGCAGGGGCGTGAACTGCCGGAATCAGCTCATACCGCCTCGTTTGCTGAGATTGAAGACGCACGTGGTGACATTTCCCTGACTTACTTTGAATACGGTACGTTATCGGCACTCTGGCTGTTTAAACAGGCCCAACTGGATGTTGTTATTCTGGAAGTGGGGTTAGGCGGCCGCCTTGACGCCACCAATATCGTCGATGCCGATGTCGCAGTAGTCACCAGTATTGCGCTTGACCATACTGACTGGCTGGGCCCGGATCGCGAAAGTATTGGTCGTGAGAAGGCAGGGATTTTCCGCGCAGAGAAACCGGCCATCGTCGGCGAACCGGAAATGCCTTACACCATCGCGGATGTCGCTCAGGAGAGCGGGGCGATTTTGCAACGTTGCGGTGTGGACTGGCGCTATGCGGTCACGGAGAACGACTGGTCGTTTACTGATGCTCATGGAACGCTGGCGCACCTGCCGTTGCCGCAGGTGCCACAACCTAATGCTGCAACCGCACTGGCCGCACTGCGCGCAAGCGGCCTTAACGTCAGCGAGCAGGCCATTCGTGACGGTATCGAACAAGCGATTTTACCGGGACGCTTCCAGATTGTGAGCGAGTCGCCGCGGGTGATTTTTGATGTTGCCCATAACCCGCATGCGGCGGAGTATCTGACCGGACGTCTGAAAAAGTTAGTGAAAAGCGGGCGTGTACTTGCGGTTATCGGTATGCTACATGATAAAGATATTGCCGGTACGTTGGCCTGGCTGAAAAGTGTGGTTGACGACTGGTACTGTGCGCCCCTGGAAGGGCCGCGTGGTGCAACGGCAGAACAGCTGCTGGAGCACCTGGGCAAAGGCAACGCTTATGACAGCGTGGCGCAGGCATGGGCTGCGGCACTTGCTGAGGCGAAGCCAGAAGATACCGTGTTGGTGTGTGGATCGTTTCACACTGTCGCACATGTCATGGAAGTAATAGACGTGGGGAGAAGCGGTGGCGAGTAAGTTTCAGAACCGATTAGTCGGCACAATTGTGCTGGTCGCGCTCGGGGTAATTGTGCTTCCCGGGCTGCTTGACGGCCAGAAAAAGCATTATCAGGATGAATTTGCAGCGATCCCACTGGTGCCTAAACCCGGCGATCGCGATGAACCAGACATGATGCCAGCAGCAACGCAGGCGCTGCCGACTCAGCCGCCGGAAGGGGCGGCAGAAGAGGTGCGTGCGGGTGATGCTGCCGCGCCATCGTTGGATCCATCACGTTTGACGACGGCAAACAGCGCAGAGTTAGATCCTGTCCCTGCGCCTGTGGAACCACCGAAACCTAAACCGAAGCCGCAGCCTGTTGCTGTCGCCCCGACGCCAACGCCGGCACCGACTCCAGCGCTGAAACCGGCCGCTGAGGAAGCGCCAGCCCCAACCGGCAAAGCGTATGTTGTACAGCTCGGTGCATTGAAAAACGCGGATAAGGTCAATGAGATCGTGGGTAAACTTCGTGGCGCGGGCTTCCGGGTATATACTTCCCCGTCAACGCCGGTGCAGGGTAAAATAACCCGCATTCTCGTAGGACCTGACGCCTCCAAAGATAAGCTGAAGAACTCGCTGGGCGAGCTGCAGAAGATCTCTGGTTTGAGCGGGGTGGTGATGGGGTATACCCCTAACTAAGGGATTGCGTTACGTTGCTCTGATGTAGGCCGGACAAGGCGTTTACACCGCCATCCGGCAGTGCCCGAAGAGGCATAAAATCGTATGGCGTTGAAGATTTTTTCAGCGCCATTTTTATTTACGCGTGGAAAGGAAATCCCTACGCAAACGTTTTCTTTTTCTGTTAGAATGCGCCCCGAACAGGACGACAGGGCGTAAAATCGTGGGACACATATGGTCTGGATTGATTACGCCATTATCGCGGTGATTGGTTTTTCCTGTCTGGTTAGCCTGATCCGTGGCTTTGTTCGTGAAGCATTATCGTTGGTGACTTGGGGTTGTGCTTTCTTTGTCGCCAGCCATTACTACACTTACCTGTCTGTCTGGTTTACGGGCTTTGAAGACGAACTGGTTCGAAATGGGATTGCTATCGCGATACTGTTCATCGCGACACTTATCGTCGGCGCTATCGTTAACTTTGTGATAGGCCAACTGGTAGAGAAAACAGGACTGTCGGGTACCGACAGGGTGTTGGGGATCTGCTTCGGTGCTTTGCGTGGAGCGTTGATCGTCGCCGCCATACTGTTCTTTCTCGATACCTTTACCGGTCTGTCGAAAAGTGAAGACTGGGGTAAGTCACAGCTGATCCCGCAGTTCAGTTTCATCATCAGATGGTTCTTTGACTATCTGCAAAGCTCGTCAAGTTTCTTGCCCAAAGTATAAACTTTGGGTCGTTGCTGAACGAGGAAAAGACGTATGTGCGGTATTGTCGGTATCGCCGGTGTTATGCCGGTAAACCAGTCGATTTATGACGCGTTAACGGTGCTCCAGCATCGTGGTCAGGATGCTGCGGGCATCATCACCATTGATGCCAACAACTGCTTCCGCTTGCGTAAAGCAAACGGAATGGTGAGCGATATTTTTGAAGCGCGCCATATGCAGCGTTTGCAGGGCAATATGGGCATCGGTCATGTGCGTTACCCAACGGCTGGCAGCTCCAGCGCCTCCGAAGCTCAACCTTTTTACGTCAACTCACCGTATGGCATTACGCTTGCCCACAATGGCAACCTGACCAACGCGCATGAGTTGCGTAAAAAGCTGTTTGAAGAAAAGCGCCGCCACATCAATACCACTTCAGATTCTGAAATTCTGCTGAATATTTTCGCCAGCGAGCTGGATAACTTCCGTCATTACCCGCTGGAAGCCGACAATATTTTTGCTGCCATTGCGGCAACCAACCGCCAGATTCGCGGCGCCTATGCCTGCGTGGCGATGATTATCGGTCACGGTATGGTTGCCTTCCGCGACCCTAACGGTATCCGTCCGCTGGTGATGGGCAAACGCGATATTGGCGATGGCCGTACCGAGTACATGGTGGCGTCTGAGAGCGTAGCGCTGGATACGCTGGGCTTTGAATTCTTGCGTGACGTAGCACCTGGCGAAGCGGTGTACATCACCGAAAAAGGCCAGCTGTTTACCCGTCAGTGTGCCGATAACCCGGTGAGCAATCCATGTCTGTTTGAATACGTTTACTTCGCACGTCCTGACTCCTTTATCGACAAGATTTCCGTCTACAGCGCCCGTGTGAATATGGGGACTAAGCTTGGCGAAAAAATTGCCCGTGAGTGGGAAGATCTGGACATCGACGTAGTAATCCCAATCCCGGAAACCTCCTGTGATATCGCGCTGGAAATTGCCCGTATTCTCGGTAAGCCGTACCGCCAGGGGTTTGTGAAAAACCGCTATGTGGGCCGTACCTTTATCATGCCGGGCCAGCAGTTGCGTCGTAAATCTGTGCGCCGTAAGCTGAATGCTAACCGTGCGGAATTCCGTGATAAAAACGTGCTGCTGGTGGATGACTCCATCGTGCGTGGCACCACCTCAGAACAGATTATCGAGATGGCGCGTGAAGCCGGAGCGAAGAAGGTGTATCTGGCCTCTGCCGCCCCGGAAATTCGCTTCCCGAACGTTTATGGCATCGATATGCCTACGGCGACGGAGCTGATTGCGCATGGTCGTGAAGTGGACGAGATTCGCCAGATAATCGGCGCAGATGGTCTGATCTTCCAGGATCTGAACGATCTGATTGAAGCTGTCCGTGCTGAGAACCCGGATATTCAGCAGTTTGAATGTTCAGTATTTAACGGCGTGTACGTTACCAAAGACGTCGACCAGCAATATCTCGATTTCCTCGACTCCCTGCGTAATGACGATGCCAAAGCGGTATTGCGTCAGAACGAAGCGGAAAACCTTGAGATGCACAACGAAGGTTAATGTTTGCTCGCAAGCAAGGGCGCAACCTGCGTCCTTGCTTGCAACTCACAGTAATTTCCTGCAAAGTCGGCCCTGAGCAAGTAAGGGCGATTACACATGAAACGACTCATCATTGGTATTTCTGGTGCAAGCGGGGCAATTTACGGCGTGCGCCTGTTGCAGGTATTGCGTGACGTCACTGATGTGGAAACCCACCTGGTGATGAGTGCCGCTGCCCGACAGACGCTGGCGCTGGAAACGGACCTCTCTGTGCGCGACGTGCAGGCGCTGGCAAATGTGAATCATGATACCCGTGATATCGCCGCCAGTATCTCCTCCGGCTCTTTTCAGACCGCCGGAATGGTTATTCTGCCTTGTTCAATCAAAACGCTTTCTGGCATCGTCCACAGTTACACCGATGGGTTGCTTACCCGTGCGGCGGATGTGGTGTTGAAAGAACGCCGTCCGTTGGTGCTGTGTGTACGCGAAACGCCGCTGCATTTGGGGCATTTGCGATTGATGACGCAGGCGGCAGAAATTGGGGCGGTAATTATGCCACCAGTCCCGGCGTTTTATCATCGTCCGCAAACGCTCGATGATGTGATTAATCAAACGGTTAATCGCGTGCTTGACCAGTTTGATATTACCCTTCCGCAGGACCTGTTCACCCGCTGGCAAGGGGCGTAAGCCGTTCCATCAGCGTGCAAAGAATCATCCGTTGCCCTGTTTCAGGGCAATTTTGTAACCGCGATCATATCCTCAACATTTAATTCGTTAAAACTCAACGAAACGCTGCGGTTCAACCGCCAGACCTGCTATCTTCAAAATCAGGACATTATTGCAACGTTTTATTAACATATTTAACGTCGAATATCCTCATCGACGTGAAAATGGCATAAGACATGCATGAAAAAGTCTGCAAACACACAACACAACGTAAAACATAATAAAATTACGCCACTTGAGGGTTATGTATGAAGAAGACGGTTCTTGCTTTGTCTTTGCTGGTAGGACTCTCCGCCACCGCGGCCAGCTACGCAGCACTTCCGCAGACGGTTCGTATTGGTACAGATACAACGTACGCTCCTTTTTCCTCTAAAGATGCCAAAGGCGACTTTGTCGGCTTTGATATCGATCTGGGAAATGAGATGTGTAAGCGCATGCAGATCAAATGTACCTGGGTTGCCAGTGACTTTGATGCGCTGATCCCATCGCTGAAAGCGAAAAAAATTGATGCCATCATCTCCTCGCTTTCTATCACCGAAAAGCGTCAGCAAGAGATTGCGTTCTCAGACAAACTTTACGCTGCAGACTCACGTCTGATCGCCGCGAAAGGTTCCCCAATTCAGCCGACTCTGGATTCCCTCAAGGGTAAACACGTTGGCGTCCTGCAAGGCTCTACTCAGGAAGCCTATGCAAATGACAACTGGCGCAGCAAAGGCGTGGACGTGGTGGCCTATGCGAACCAGGACCTCATCTATTCTGACCTGACGGCAGGCCGTCTGGACGCGGCATTGCAAGATGAAGTCGCGGCCAGCGAAGGCTTCCTGAAGCAGCCTGCTGGTAAGGATTACGCTTTTGCCGGTCCGTCGGTGAAAGATAAAAAATACTTTGGTGACGGAACCGGGATTGGCTTGCGCAAAGATGATGCAGAGCTGAAAGCCGCTTTCGACAAAGCGCTGGGCGAACTGCGTAAAGACGGCACCTACGACAAAATGGCGAGCAAATATTTTAATTTTAATGTCTACGGCGATTAATACAGCGGCGTGGGGAATTGACTGCACCATTGCGGGTAACCATTTCGGTGCATAATAAATTCAGTGCACTGTTTTGGTGCTTTTATCGCTGACTTAATAAGCATGAGTGCATACTTAAGCGCTTTTCATGCAAATAAATACCGCCGACAGGGTAGAATGCTTTGCCTTGTCGGCCTGATTAATGGCACGATAACTGCACCTGGTCCTGTAAAGATCCCCTATAAAAGACAGTCTGTTGAGGATAGTTATGAAAAAACTGGTGTTGTCTCTTTCTCTGGTTCTGGCTTTCTCCAGTGCTACCGCAGCATTTGCAGCCATTCCGCAAAAAATTCGTATCGGTACCGATCCCACTTATGCGCCGTTCGAATCGAAGAATGCGCAGGGTGAATTAGTCGGTTTTGATATCGATCTGGCTAAAGAGCTGTGCAAACGTATCAATACGCAATGTACCTTCGTGGAAAACCCGCTGGACGCGCTGATCCCTTCGCTAAAAGCGAAGAAAATCGATGCCATCATGTCCTCGCTTTCCATTACTGAAAAACGTCAGCAGGAAATCGCATTTACCGACAAGCTTTATGCAGCCGATTCGCGTCTGGTTGTCGCTAAAGATTCTGCTATTCAGCCGACCATTGAGTCGCTGAAAGGTAAACGTGTTGGTGTGCTGCAGGGCACTACCCAGGAAACGTTCGGTAACGAACACTGGGCGCCAAAAGGTATTGAGATTGTCTCTTATCAGGGGCAGGACAATATCTATTCTGACCTGACTGCCGGGCGTATTGACGCCGCGTTCCAGGATGAAGTCGCGGCTAGCGAAGGCTTCCTGAAACAGCCAGTCGGTAAAGATTACAAATTCGGCGGCCCGTCTGTGAAAGACGAGAAGTTGTTCGGCGTGGGTACCGGTATGGGGCTGCGCAAAGACGATAACGAACTGCGCGAAGCGCTGAATAAAGCCTTTGCCGAAATGCGAGCTGACGGTACTTACGAGAAGCTGGCGAAAAAGTACTTCGATTTTGATGTTTACGGCGGTTAATTACCGCAGGTGCTGATAAAGCCCGTAGATTTTTGACGCGTTGAATTTATGCCCGATGGCACCGCGCTTATCTGGCCTACGGTGATTTTGTAGGCCGGATAAGGCAAGGCCGCCATCCGGCATTTAACGGTTAGTCTGAAATCAAAAGAGGCTTACTACTCCACCACACACGACAGGACAGGCAGCATGTTGTATGGCTTTTCAGGTGTTATTTTACAGGGCGCAATTGTTACGCTGGAGCTGGCACTCAGCTCGGTGGTACTGGCGGTTCTGATAGGTCTTGTCGGCGCAGCAGCAAAGCTGTCGCAAAGCCGGGCAATGGGGCTTATTTTCGAAGGGTACACAACGCTAATCCGCGGCGTGCCCGATCTGGTCTTAATGCTGCTCATCTTCTACGGATTACAAATCGCGCTGAATACCATTACCGATGCCATCGGTATCGGCCAGATTGATATTGATCCGATGGTTGCGGGCATTATCACCCTTGGATTTATCTACGGTGCCTACTTTACCGAAACTTTTCGCGGTGCGTTTATGGCTGTACCAAAAGGCCATATTGAAGCCGCGACGGCGTTTGGCTTTACCAGCTCACAAATATTTCGTCGCATTATGTTCCCGGCGATGATGCGATATGCCTTACCGGGAATCGGCAATAACTGGCAGGTTATTCTTAAGGCTACGGCGCTGGTATCGTTGCTTGGACTTGAAGACGTGGTGAAAGCGACTCAGCTTGCCGGGAAGAGTACCTGGGAGCCGTTCTATTTTGCCGTCGTGTGCGGGGTCATCTATCTGGTGTTTACCACTGTTTCTAATGGTGTGCTGCTGTACCTTGAGCGCCGCTATTCCGTGGGTGTGAAGAGGGCTGACCTGTGATCGAGATTATTCAGGAATACTGGAAGTCCCTGCTGTGGACCGACGGATATCGCTACACTGGCGTCGCTATCACCCTGTGGCTTTTGATTTCGTCAGTGGTGATGGGCGGGATACTGGCGCTGTTTTTGGCAATTGGTCGTGTTTCCAGTAATAAATTTATCCAGTTCCCTATCTGGCTATTCACCTATATTTTTCGTGGGACGCCGCTGTACGTACAGCTACTGGTGTTTTATTCCGGGATGTATACGCTGGAAATAGTTAAAGGCACGGACTTCCTCAACGCGTTTTTCCGCAGCGGGCTGAATTGCACCGTGCTGGCGCTGACGCTGAATACCTGCGCCTATACCACGGAGATTTTCGCCGGGGCTATTCGTTCCGTGCCTCACGGTGAGATTGAGGCTGCGCGCGCATACGGTTTCTCGTCATTCAAACTGTATCGCTGCATTATTTTACCTTCCGCGCTGCGTATTGCGCTGCCGGCATACAGCAATGAAGTCATTTTAATGCTGCACTCCACGGCGCTGGCATTTACTGCAACGGTACCTGATTTGTTGAAAATCGCTCGCGATATCAACTCGGCAACGTATCAGCCGTTTACCGCCTTCGGTATTGCCGCTGTGCTGTATTTGATTATTTCGTATGTCCTGATCAGTCTGTTCCGTAAAGCGGAAAAACGCTGGTTGCAGCATGTATCCTCTAAATGATTCGAGTAACACGATGTCTGAAAATAAATTAAACGTTATCGATTTACATAAGCACTACGGCGAACATGAAGTGCTGAAAGGGGTATCGCTGCAGGCCAACGCGGGTGATGTTATCAGCATTATTGGCTCGTCAGGTTCCGGTAAAAGTACCTTCCTGCGCTGCATTAACTTTCTCGAGAAACCGAGTGCCGGGTCGATTGTCGTCAGCGGTCAGAACATTGGTCTGGTGCGCGACAAAGACGGCCAGTTGAAGGTTGCGGACAAAAATCAGCTACGCCTGCTGCGTACGCGTCTGACGATGGTCTTTCAGCACTTTAATCTGTGGAGTCACATGACAGTGCTGGAAAACGTCATGGAAGCGCCGATTCAGGTGTTGGGGCTGAGCAAGCAGGAAGCTCGCGACCGTGCGGTGAAGTATCTGGCTAAAGTGGGCATTGATGAGCGCGCACAGGGCAAATATCCGGTGCACCTGTCCGGTGGTCAGCAGCAGCGTGTTTCCATTGCCCGTGCGCTGGCGATGGAACCGGAAGTGTTGCTGTTTGATGAACCTACGTCGGCGCTTGATCCTGAGCTGGTGGGTGAAGTGCTGCGCATTATGCAACAGCTGGCTGAAGAGGGGAAAACCATGGTGGTGGTGACCCACGAAATGGGGTTTGCTCGTCATGTTTCCACGCACGTGATTTTCCTGCATCAGGGGAAAATTGAGGAAGAGGGCGACCCGGAGCAGGTATTCGGTAATCCGCAAAGCCCGCGTTTGCAGCAGTTCCTTAAAGGATCGCTGAAGTAAGTCAACAGCCCGGAGGCGCTACGCTTTCCGGGCTTACAATTTTAGCGCGTCGCGCTCCAGCCGAAACACCCAGTCGTCGTAGGCGATGCCGTCAATCTCATACGCCTTTTCCAGTACCTGCGTACGTACAAAGCCTGTCTTTTCCAGAATACGGATTGAACCCTTGTTATCCGCCAGCGCGTATGCGTTTATCGCCGTCACACCTGCATGATCGAAGGCATACTGGCACACCGCGCGGACGGCTTCGCTGGCAATACCTTTCCCCTGAGCCTGTGGCATGATGGCGTAGCCGAGGTCGGCTTCCTGCGGGTAAAGATGGCTGATTTGCAGACCAATATCGCCAAGTGGCATCGGGCTGTTATGTTCGCGGATGACGAAAGTGTGCTGTGCGGCCAGACGTCTGGCGAATAACAGCCGCGTATCTTTCGCCGGGGCGATGTTGCCCATATAGCGCATGACTTCAGGACATTCACGGAGTTTCTGGAAAAATGACCAGTCAGAAAATTGAAACAAAGAGAGGGTAAGTCGGGGAGTCGATATTATCGCCATAACGTCGCCATTGCGGAAATCCTAGTCTATAACCTTACCACCACAACGGCGACTGTGAATAGCGCTTAGGGGTTATCGGATGACATCCGCCAGCGCTTCTTCTAAATCGTACCAGCGAAACGTAAAACCGGAAGCTTCCAGGCGTTTGGGCAATGCGCGTTGTCCACCAAGGACCAGTACTGACGATTCCCCCATCAGCAGTCGCATAGCGGTGGCGGGAATGCGCAGAATGGCAGGGCGGTTCAGAGCGTGACCCAGCGCGTGGGCAAACTGCTCATTGTGCACTGGGTATGGCGAAACCATATTGAAGGGACCGCGTAGATCGTTATTCAGCAGCCAGATAATTCCGTTGACCATATCATCAACATGGATCCAGGCCATATACTGGCGTCCATTACCGATCGGGCCGCCTAAGCCAAGACGAAACGGCGGAACCATTTTTGCCAGAATGCCGCCTGCTGAGGCCAGTACCACGCCGGTACGCAGCATACACACGCGGGTTTTGTCGCTTTGCGCAGTGCTGGCAATTTGCTCCCAGCGGACGCACAGCTTGTGGGTAAATTCGTTATGCGGTGGCTCTTCTTCCGTAACCACAACTTCGCCCAAATCACCGTAGTAACCGGTAGCGGAACCGGAGATTAACACTGAGGGCGGCGTCTCGCTGGCATTGATTAAATCGACCAGTTTCTGCGTAATGCCCCAACGGCTCTGGCACAAGCGTTCCTTTTGCTGTGCGCTCCAGCGCTTATCTGCAATAGGCTCTCCGGCAAGGTTAATCACGGCATCAATATTATTGAGATGTTGCCGCTCTTCCAGTCCTTTCCATAACGTGACCCGAGAGTCGAGAATCTGACGAGCCTTATCAGGGGTACGTGTCACTACGATTATCTGATGCCCCAGTTCCAGCAGGCAGGGGATCAGATGACGTCCAATCAGGCCAGTACCGCCGGTAATCAGAATCTGCATGTCGCCTCCCGGGTTACGTTTTAGCGCTGCCAGCTCAGCGTCATTGATACTGAGTCGGCGTAACGCAATGCGTGAAGTTTATCTATCTCGACTTCAGCATAAGTGACCCAGTGATGTTCGCGTGCGATATCGAGCACATCTTGAGTTAATTTTTCTAACAATGAGAAGCGGTTACCCTCCACGTGGGCAATGATGCTTTTGGTTATAGTGCGGTAATTCAGCGCGTCGTTGATATCTTCGCTGGTACGCGCTTTGTCTGCCGGATAGTGAATGGCAATGTTGATGACGATATCCTGGCGGTTAAGGATCTCCTCTTCTTTAATGCCGATAAAGGTGCGCAGACGAAGGTTTTTTATACGAATAATAGCGTCAGGTTGTGACATTGCAGGTTTCCTCCATGTATGAACCTCTGCATGATACACGAGAACCGAATTGCGTCACCGCTTCTCACTCAGTGCTTGCTGCATGGCGCGTTCCGTGGCAGGACGCGTACGGATGCGTTCGTGCCAGTTATTGACCGCCGGGTAATTGTCGAGGTCGATGCGCTGACGCTGATGGGCGTGGATCCACGGCCAGCAGGCAATGTCAGCAATGCTGTAGTGATCGCCTCCCAGCCAGGGTGACGTTTCCAGACGTTTATTCATCACGTTGTACAGGCGCTGGGTTTCAACCTGATATCTTTCAATAGCGTAAGGGATCGTTTGCGGAGCGTAATGACTGAAATGATGATTCTGTCCCAGCATGGGGCCCAAACCGCTGACCTGCCAGAAAAGCCACTGCAGCGTGGTGTGGCGTTCGCGTAATTCACCGCTGAGCAGCTTACCGCTCTTCTCCGCCAGATAGAGTAAAATTTCTCCGGACTCAAACAAGCTGATGGGCCTTCCGCCATCTTCCGGCGCATGATCGATAATGGCCGGGATTTTATTGTTCGGCGAGATCAGCAGAAAATCGGGGCGAAACTGGCTGCCTTTGCTGATATCGACATGAATCAGACGGTATTGCAGCTGTGCCTCTTCAAGAAACAGCGTGATTTTGTGACCGTTTGGCGATGGCGTGTAATAGAGATCGATCATTTTCAGCATCCGTTTTGTCATGAACCGGGTCATTACAAGTATAGAGCCTGTTGGCGTGCGTGAGTTTTCATCAAGTGACAGCGAGAGAAAGACTCTATATTTTGAAGGCAAGCCAATACACTTCAGAGGACATTATGAGCAAATCTGCAATTACGCTGTGGTCAGATGCCAATTTTTTCTCCCCCTACGTGCTGTCTGTTTATGTCGCTCTGCAAGAGAAGGGGCTACCTTTCACGCTGAAAACCGTTGATCTCAATAGTGGTGAACACTTGCATCCTTCATGGCAAGGTTACGCCTTGACGCGCCGCGTACCGGTTCTTGAGATCGTTGGTTTTGAACTGAGCGAATCATCAGCGATTACGGAATTCCTGGAAGAGAGCTTTGCACCGCCACAGTGGGAGCGTATCTACCCACACGATGTACAAAAGCGCGCTCGGGCGCGCCAGGTTCAGGCGTGGATCCGCAGCGATTTAATGCCTATCCGTGAGGAACGATCAACAGATGTCGTTTTTGCTGGCGTGAAGAAAGGACCGTTAAGCGAAGCGGGAAAAGCCAGTGCGGAAAAACTGTTCGCTACTGCGAGCAGTTTACTGAGCCACGGTAAGCAGAATTTATTTGGCGAATGGTGTATCGCTGACTGTGATTTAGCGCTAATGCTTAATCGCCTGGTCCTGAATGGTGATGAGGTTCCAGAAGCGCTTGCGGAATACGCCGCCTTCCAGTGGCAGCGCGCTTCAGTACAGCGTTTTATCGCGCTTTCAGCGAAGCGTTCCTGCTGAAAAACGGGCCGTAATCCAGTATCATTACAAGGTGATTTTCAGCGAGGAGTGAGTGATGAAACTGATGTTCGCATCGGACATTCATGGTTCGTTGCCAGCCACGGAACGCGTACTCGAACGGTTTGCTGCAAGCGGCGCGCAATGGCTGGTGATATTGGGTGATGTTTTAAACCACGGGCCGCGTAATGCGCTTCCAGAAGGCTATGCACCTGCGCAGGTTGCTGAACGGCTGAATGAGCTGGCATCGCGAATTATTGCGGTGCGTGGTAATTGCGACAGCGAAGTGGATCAGATGCTCCTGCATTTTCCGATGACTGCGCCGTGGCAGCAAATTCTGACAGAAAACCAGCGACTCTTTTTGACGCACGGACACCTTTTTGGCCCGCAAAATATGCCGGTGCTCAATGCGGGCGATGTTCTGGTTTATGGGCATACTCATCTGCCGGTTGCTGAGCGGCGCGAGGGTATCTATCATTTCAATCCCGGCTCGGTAAGCATCCCGAAAGGGGGCTTTGCGGCAAGTTACGGGATTCTGGATGATAATGTTCTCAGCGTAATGGCACTCAATGATCAAAGTGTTATTGCACAGGTCGAGATTAATCCGTAATTTACCCCACAAACATAAACGCGCCGTAAGAGCGCCAGAAAAAAGAAGGTTTCCTGATGGTGGAACAGCGTCGTTTGGCAAGTACTGAATGGGTGGATATTGTGAATGAAGACAACGAAGTCATTGCACAGTCCAGCCGGGAACAAATGCGGGCGCAACGCTTACGCCATCGTGCAACGTATATCGTTGTGCATGATGGTATGGGCAAAATTCTGGTTCAACGTCGCACTGAGACAAAAGATTTTTTGCCCGGCATGCTGGATGCCACCGCAGGCGGTGTGGTTCAGGCTGACGAGCAGATGCTGGAATCAGCGCGTCGTGAAGCAGAAGAGGAACTGGGGATTGCGGGCGTGCCGTTTGCCGAGCATGGTCAGTTTTACTTTGAAGACCAGAACTGTCGCGTATGGGGTGGGTTGTTTAGCTGCGTTTCCCACGGACCGTTTGCGCTTCAGGAAGATGAGGTCAGTGAAGTTTGCTGGTTGACGCCGGAAGAAATTACCGCGCGCTGCGACGAATTTACACCGGACTCCCTGAAAGCCCTGGCGCTGTGGATGACCCGCAACGCCAAGAATGAAGGGGCGAAAGCCGAAAAGCAGGAAGAAGCTGAGTAAACTCTGTTCATCCGGCCTACTGCGTCGAGAAATCGAGTAGGCCGGACGCACACTTTTTAATGGTAACCCATCATCTGCGCGCCAATCACCACCACGCTGGACATAATAAACAGCAGTCCCAACAGTGTAGCACCTACCTTCAGCCAGTTACGAAAATCCACCCGACAAACGCCTAACGTAGCCATCAGAGATGCTGACGTCGGATAGATAATATGACTGAATCCGTCGCCAAACTGGAAGGCCAGGACTGTGACCTGACGGTTTACGCCAACCAGATCGCCCAACGGTGCCAGTAGCGGCATGGTTAACGCAGCCTGACCAGAGCCGGAAGTGACGAAGAAATTAAAAACTGCCTGGAACAACAGCATAAACCAAGCCGCGATGGCGTTATCCAGCCCGCTGATGCCATTGGCAATGCTGTGCAGCAGAGTGTTTAACATGCTGGCTTCACCCGCCTCTCCATTACCGACCAGCAGTAAAATGCCTTTGGCAAAACCAACCAGCAGGGCAGGGGCAATCATCATTCGTGCACCCTCAGTGAATGAGGAGGCCATGATGTTGACCGTCATGCCGTTGAGCCGAAACACGACGCCGATAATGCCAATCACCAGACCCATCGTGAAGAACTGACTGGCGATCTCAGGAATAAACCACGCGTTGACGATAACGCCCCAGACAACCCAAATCATCACCGCGGTCAGCACCAGTAGCACTAACCAGTCGCCCAGCGTGAAGCGTCGTTCCACGACTTCGTCCTGTTGCTCGCGAAAGAAGCGGTCGGATTCATGTACCCGGGACAAAAGCGGATTCTTTTTGATTCGCGCCGCATAGGCCAGCGTGAAGGTCAGCCCGATTAGTGTAGCGATCACCCAGACCACGATGCGTAGCCCGGAACCAGAGAGCACCGGTACCCCCGCAATACCTTGCGCGACCACCACGCAAAATGGGTTCATCCATGAGCTGGCGAAACCAATCTGAGTCGCGATATAGGTAACCAGCACGGTGGTGATACTGTCGTAACCTAGCCGTACCATCAAAGGCGCGATGATAATGGCAAAGGCAACAGCCTCTTCCCCCATGCCAAACACCGCGCCGCCTAAGGAGAAGAGAATAAACAGCACTGGGATAAACAGGACCTCGTTGCCCCGCGTATGGCGAATGAGCGCCAGGATGCCGTTATCAATGGTGCCGGTACGCATAACGATGCCGAATGCGCCGCCAATGACCAGCATAAACATAATGATGCCGACAGCAGTGCCGAATTTCGAGCCGGAAGTTAATCCTTCAAACGGGAAATTCATCAGGCCTGGGCGTTCATCTCCGGTGGTGAATAACTGCACCCGGTGATACTGCTCTTCACCTGCGTCGTTGGTCAGAATACGAAAGGAATGGGGGTCAACCACCTTACGGGTTTTGGTTTGTCCATCAACCTGATACTGAACTTCCTGGCTGTCGAACAACCCGACGGGAACAACCCATGTTGCCAGACTGGTTAAAATGGCGACGAAAAAAATAATCACCAGCGTGTCGGGCATCGCCCATTTTTTAGCTGGCTGTGATTCTGTTACTGCTGACATGAAAGACTATCCCTGTTGCAACGCAAAAGAGAGTAAGTATGCGAACAGAAGAATAGTTATTCATTGATGCAGCGCATCCAGGCAAATGTTTCAGATTATGCCAAAGGGGAAAAAGACATAAAAAAACCGGAAATATCAGCTATTTCCGGTTTGATAAGCAGATGTGTTGCCGGATAAGAGATCCGGCACACTCGGCAGATTATTGCTGCTGCTGGGAAGACTGGATCGCGGTCAGTGCGATGGTGTAGACGATATCGTCTACCAGCGCGCCACGAGACAGGTCGTTCACCGGCTTGCGCATACCCTGCAGCATTGGCCCGATGGAGATCAGGTCGGCAGAACGCTGTACCGCTTTGTAAGTGGTGTTACCGGTGTTCAGATCCGGGAAGATGAACACGGTAGCGCGACCTGCAACCGGAGAGTTCGGCGCTTTGGATTTCGCTACGTCAGCCATAACAGCGGCGTCGTACTGCAGCGGACCGTCGATCATCAGGTCAGGACGTTTTTCCTGTGCCAGACGGGTTGCTTCGCGAACTTTCTCTACGTCACTACCTGCACCAGAAGTACCGGTGGAGTAGGAGAGCATCGCTACTCGCGGTTCGATACCGAAGGCAATTGCGGAATCAGCGGACTGAATCGCGATTTCTGCCAGCTGCTCTGCAGTCGGATCCGGGTTGATCGCGCAGTCGCCGTAAACGTAAACCTGATCCGGCAGCAGCATGAAGAACACGGAAGACACCAGAGAGCTACCCGGTGCAGTTTTGATCAGCTGCAGCGGCGGACGGATGGTGTTCGCGGTGGTGTGTACTGCACCAGAAACCAGACCGTCAACATCGTCCTGTTCCAGCATCAGGGTACCGAGAACCACGTTGTCTTCCAGCTGTTCGCGGGCAACGGTTTCGGTCATACCTTTGTTTTTACGCAGTTCGACCAGGCGAGCAACGTAGCTTTCGCGAACCACATCTGGATCAACGATTTCTACACCAGCGCCCAGTTCAACGCCCTGAGAGGCTGCAACGCGGGTGATCTCATCCGGGTTACCCAGCAGTACGCAGGTTGCGATACCACGTTCAGCACAGATGGCTGCCGCTTTAACGGTGCGCGGTTCGTCACCTTCCGGCAGAACAACGCGTTTGCCCGCTTTGCGCGCCAGCTCGGTCAACTGATAACGGAACGCTGGCGGAGACAGACGACGGCTACGCTCAGAGGTTGCCGTCAGGGATTCAATCCAGTCAGCGTTGATGTAGTTAGCAACGTATTCCTGAACTTTCTCAATGCGCTCGTGATCGTCAACCGGAACTTCCAGGTTGAAGCTCTGCAGGCTCAGAGAGGTCTGCCAGGTGTTGGTGTTCACCATGAATACCGGCAGGCCGGTTTCAAATGCACGTTCGCACAGTTTAGTGATGCGCGCGTCCATTTCGTAGCCGCCAGTCAGCAGCAGGGCACCGATTTCCACGCCGTTCATGGCCGCCAGGCATGCTGCAACCAGCACGTCAGGACGATCTGCGGAAGTTACCAGCAGGGAGCCTGCGCGGAAGTGTTCCAGCATATGTGGAATGCTGCGTGCGCAGAACGTCACAGACTTCACGCGACGGGTGTTGATATCGCCTTCGTTAACGATGGTGGCGTTCAGATGACGCGCCATATCGATTGCACGAGTAGCGATCAGATCGAAGCTCCATGGCACCGCGCCCAGAACCGGCAGCGGACTGGATTCTTGCAGTTTAGCCGGATCAACTTTGATCACTTTCGCTTTGGAAGAGTCGTCGAAAATCTCGGACAGATCCGGGCGAGTACGGCCCTGCTCATCAACCGGTGCGTTCAGTTTGTTAACGATTACGCCGGTGATGTTGGTGTTTTTCGCGCCGCCGAAGCTGCTGCGAGTCAGTTCAATACGCTCGTTCAGCTGTTCCGGGGTGTCGGTACCCTGAGACATAACGAAGACGATTTCCGCGTTCAGCGTTTTCGCGATTTCGTAGTTCAGAGACTGCGCGAACTGATGTTTACGGGTTGGGACCAGGCCTTCAACCAGTACAACTTCAGCGTCTTTGGTGTTCGCGTGGTAGTTAGCGATGATCTCTTCCATCAGCACATCTTTCTGATTGCTGGACAGCAGAGATTCAACGTGGCTCATCTTCAGCGGCTCTGCGGCTGGCAGAGAAGAGTTAGCACGGACGATGCTGGTAGTCTGGTCTGGCGCATCGCCACCGGCACGCGGTTGAGCGATCGGCTTAAAGACGCTCAGACGAACGCCTTTGCGTTCCATTGCGCGGATCACGCCAAGGCTGACGCTGGTCAGGCCGACGCTGGTTCCGGTAGGGATCAGCATAATAATACGGGACACGGTTTATCCTCTTTCGTTACCGCCAATTTAGACGGGTTACAAAACAGCACCGCCAGCTAGGCTGGCGGTGTGAAATCAGGCAGTCAGGCGGCTCGCGTCTTGCGCGATAACCAGTTCTTCGTTGGTTGGGATAACCAGCGCAGGACGGGTACCTTCTTTGTTGATGAAACCAGATTTGCCGAAACGTGCGGCCAGGTTACGTTCGTGGTCAACTTCAAAGCCCAGAACGCCCAGTTTGCCCAGAGACAGTTCACGAACCATCGCTGCGTTTTCACCGATACCACCGGTGAAGACAACTGCATCCAGACGACCATCCATCAGCGCAGTGTAAGAACCGATGTATTTCGCCAGACGGTGGCAGTAAACGTCCATTGCACGTTTAGCGTCTTCTTTAGTAGCGTAGTTATCTTCAACATAACGGCAGTCGCTGGTGACTTCGGTCAGACCCAGCAGGCCGGACTCTTTGGTCAGCATTTTGTTGATCTGGTCAACGCTCATGCCCAGGGTATCGTGCAGGTGGAAGATGATCGCCGGGTCGATGTCACCGGAACGCGTACCCATCACCAGACCTTCCAGCGGGGTTAGACCCATGGAGGTATCAACACATTTACCGTTACGGATAGCAGATACAGAACCGCCATTGCCCAGGTGGCAAGTGATGATGTTCAGCTCTTCAACCGGTTTGTTCAGCACTTTTGCCGCTTCCTGAGTGACGAAGAAGTGGCTGGTACCGTGCGCGCCGTAACGACGAACGCCGTGTTCTTTGTACAGGCTGTACGGCAGAGCATAGAGGTAAGACTCTTCCGGCATAGTCTGATGGAACGCGGTGTCGAATACAGCCACGTTTTTGTCTTTCAGATTAGGGAAGGATTTCAGCGCTTCTGCGATACCGATCAGGTGAGCCGGGTTATGCAGTGGTGCGAAAGAGGCAGAATCTTTGATGCCCTGAATAACGGAATCATCGATAACCACGGAGCTGGTGTACTTCTCGCCGCCGTGTACGATACGGTGACCAATAGCGGTCAATTGCGCAGACAATTCTGGTTTTTGTGCCAGAATAGTGTTAACGATAAAGTTCAGCGCTTCACTGTGAGCGGCGCCTGCACCTAAAGCCGCTTCTTGTTTACCGCCGTCCATTTTCCACTTGATACGTGCTTCTGGGAGATGGAAACATTCGGCTAAACCAGAGAGGTATTCTTCACCGTTTACTGCATCGATGATGGCAAATTTCAGTGAGGAGCTACCGCAGTTCAGAACCAGTACTAACTTACTCGACATGGAAGTACCTATTTATGATACGTGGCTAAAAAAACGTCAGGGAGTCATAGAGCGTAGCGCATGATGACACCGACGTTTATGATTAACATCATGCGCCATAGTCTTTTTGGGCACGATGGAATAAATACCTTTGAGTCTATGTCATTTTGCGTATTTTTCAGGCAATGGCATAATGTATGCCAATTTGACGACTCAATGATTTTGGACTACAGGCCTTACAGGCCGGCACAGGATACCTGAATGTGGGTATCAAAGACAAAATGTTTTGAACGATGTCCCTTGTAGTTGTTGTTTTGCACAAATTTTTTAATTTTTATATGTGAAGTTGAGGTAACCGCCATGTCGACACCGGATAATCGCTCCGTCAATTTTTTCAGCTTGTTTCGCCGGGGGCAGCACTATGCAAAGACGTGGCCAATGGAAAAGCGCCTTGCGCCCGTGTTTGTTGAGAACCGCGTGATCCGCATGACGCGTTACGCGATCCGTTTTATGCCGCCTATCGCCGTCTTCACCTTATGTTGGCAAATTGCGTTAGGGGGGCAGTTGGGCCCGGCCGTGGCGACTGCGCTGTTTGCGCTTAGCCTGCCGATGCAGGGGATGTGGTGGCTGGGAAAACGTTCTGTAACGCCGCTGCCGCCTTCAATTCTCAATTGGTTCTACGAAGTTCGGGGTAAATTGCAAGAAGCTGGGCAGGCGCTCTCTCCGGTAGAAGGAAAGCCGGATTACCAGGCGCTGGCTGACACGCTTAAGCGCGCCTTCAAACAACTGGATAAAACTTTCCTTGATGATTTGTAATTGACCCCTGATTACGCATATAAAAGAAGGCACAAAATGCCTTCTTTTTTTTCATCTCAGTAGTAGTGATACAGGAGTCCCAAATGGAAATGACCAACGCTCAACGTCTGATTTTGTCGAATCAGTACAAAATGATGACTATGCTCGATCCAACTAACGCCGAGCGTTATCGTCGTTTGCAGACGATTATTGAACGCGGTTACGGCTTGCAGATGCGTGAGCTGGATCGTGAGTTTGGTGAACTGACGGAAGAAACCTGTCGTACGATTATCGATATTATGGAGATGTATCACGCATTACATGTGTCCTGGACTAATCTTAAGGATGCGCAGGCTATTGATGAGCGTCGCGTGACCTTCCTCGGTTTTGACGCCGCAACGGAAGCCCGTTTCCTCGGGTACGTTCGTTTTATGGTCAATGTGGAAGGTCGTTACACCCACTTTGATGCGGGTACGCATGGCTTCAACGCCCAGACCCCAATGTGGGAAAAATATCAGCGTATGCTGAATGTTTGGCACTCTTGCCCGCGTCAGTATCACCTGAGCGCGAATGAAATTAACCAAATCATTAATGCCTGAGGGGGCGAGCGTGCAGTGCAAAGGTTTTCTGTTTGATCTGGATGGAACGTTGGTCGATTCCTTACCCGCAGTAGAGCGTGCGTGGTGCAACTGGGCCGATCGCTTCGGCCTCGATCACGCCGAGGTACTCGGCTTTATTCATGGCAAGCAGGCCATTACCTCCCTGCGACACTTTATGGTGGGCAAGTCTGAGGCAGAGATCGCCGCGGAATTTACCCGTCTGGAACAGATCGAAGCGACGGAAACCGCCGGGATCACCGCGCTGCCGGGGGCAGTTGATTTACTCAACCATCTCAATAAAGCAGGTATTCCATGGGCGATTGTGACCTCCGGTTCTATGCCGGTCGCACGTGCGCGTCATCGTGTTGCCGGGCTTCCTGCTCCTGAAGTGTTTGTCACCGCCGAGCGGGTAAAAAGAGGGAAACCAGAGCCAGACGCGTATCTGTTAGGCGCTCAGCTTCTGGGCCTGGCACCGCAGGAATGTGCAGTCGTGGAAGATGCCCCCGCCGGGGTGCTCTCAGGACTGGCTGCTGGGTGTCATGTCATCGCGGTTAACGCGCCAGCGGATACGCCGCGTCTGGACGAAGTTGATTTTTCGCTGACCAGTCTGGAACATATTTCTGTGACCAAACAACCCAACGGAAATGTGGTCGTTATAAGAAATACCTGATCATGATTTAGCCCCAGATTGTTGGGGCTTTTTTATGGCAGAATCAGTCCATCCCTCTCATTTAACAAGGATATGTTGTGAACGGTGAATTGATATGGGTTCTCTCATTGCTGGCGATTGCCGTCGTCTTGTTTGCAACTGGCAGAGTGCGTATGGACGCGGTCGCTTTGCTGGTCATTATTGCCTTTGTTCTGAGCGGAACATTGAGCATCACAGAGGCTTTTTCCGGGTTCAGCGATCCTAACGTTATTTTGATAGCGGCTTTATTCATTATCGGCGACGGCCTGGTGCGTACCGGCGTGGCGACGGTAATGGGGGCCTGGCTGGTGAAGGTCGCCGGCAGCAGTGAAGTCAAAATGCTGGTGTTGCTGATGATAACCGTAGCCGGACTCGGTGCCTTCATGAGTTCGACCGGTGTGGTCGCCATCTTTATTCCGGTTGTCTTAAGCGTTTCCATGCGCATGCAAATCTCCCCCTCACGGCTGATGATGCCGTTGAGCTTTGCCGGATTGATAAGCGGCATGATGACGCTGGTGGCAACGCCGCCGAACCTGGTCGTCAACAGTGAATTGTTACGTGAAGGACTTAACGGTTTTAGCTTTTTTAGCGTAACCCCACTGGGACTGGTGGTGTTGGTACTCGGCATAATTTATATGCTGGTGATGCGTTTTATGCTGAAAGGTGAAGACTCCGGGCAGCCGGGAGACGGCTGGAAGCGCCGGACCTTTCGCGATCTGATCAAAGAATATCGCCTGACAGGGCGTGCCCGTCGCCTGGCGATTCGCCCGGGTTCTCCCATGATTGGCCAACGTCTGGATGACCTGAAATTGCGTGAACGCTACGGGGCAAACGTGATTGGTGTTGAACGCTGGCGGCGTTTTCGCCGCGTGATTGTCGATGTTAACGGGGTTTCTGAGTTCCGTGCCCGTGACGTATTGCTGATCGATATGTCAGCGGCCGACGTTGACCTGCGTGAGTTTTGCAGCGAGCAACTGTTGGAGCCGATGGTGCTGCGTGGTGAATACTTCTCCGAGCAGGCGCTTGATGTGGGTATGGCCGAGATTTCATTGATTCCTGAATCGGAATTGATCGGCAAAACGGTACGGGAAATCGCTTTTCGTTCGCGTTACGGGCTTAATGTCGTCGGACTGAAGCGTGATGGTACGGCACTGGCCGGAGCGGTGGTTGATGAACCACTACTGATGGGCGATATCATTCTGGTGGTGGGCAACTGGAAACTCATCACTTTGTTGGGGCAAAAAGGGCGCGATTTCGTGGTGCTGAATATGCCCGTGGAAGTCAGTGAAGCTTCTCCGGCGCACAGCCAGGCGCCGCATGCGATTTTCTGTCTGGTGCTGATGGTCGCGTTAATGCTCACCGATGAAATCCCTAATACAGTTGCCGCGATTATCGCCTGTTTGCTGATGGGAAAATTCCGCTGCATCGATGCCGAAAGCGCCTACAAAGCCATTCACTGGCCAAGTATTATTTTGATTGTCGGAATGATGCCTTTTGCGCTGGCATTACAAAAAACGGGCGGTGTTGATCTGGTGGTTAAAGGGCTAATGGACGTTGGTGGAGGGTACGGCCCGTATATGATGCTGGGCTGTCTGTTCGTGCTGTGCGCGACCATTGGGTTATTTATCTCTAACACTGCGACGGCGGTACTGATGGCGCCGATTGCGCTGGCGGCAGCAAAGTCGATGGGCGTTTCGCCGTATCCTTTTGCAATGGTGATTGCGATGGCGGCTTCCGCAGCCTTTATGACGCCAGTTTCTTCACCGGTAAACACACTGGTACTCGGGCCGGGTAACTACAGCTTTAGCGATTTCGTAAAAATTGGCGTGCCGTTTACCATCATTGTGATGGTGGTGTGCGTGGTGATGATCCCAATGCTGTTTCCGTTTTGATTTTTATGTGCCGGATGGCGGCTAACGCCTTATCCGGCCTACAAAGGTAACGTCGTCGCAAACTTACAATGGAGAATCCTGACTGATTTCATCTAATGAAAGGTGAAAACTCGGGACGAACACGTCCATAAAGTAGTCCATCTCTTCGCTGCGTCGTGACTCCAGCGTTTTTTCCAGACGTGTTTTCGCCAGCAGAAATTCGTTGTTACCGGCAGAGAGTTCTTCCAGGCACTTCAGATACGCGCACAGGGCATCGGCCTGTTTAACAATCGACCTCTCTTCTTCACTTAAGGCATGTTCATCAATGAGCGGCGCAAAAATATCGCGCAGCTCATCGGGAACCATATCGACCAGTTTTTGTTGGGCAATTTTCTCTATCGCTTTATATTCTTGGGCAATCTGCGAGTTGAAATATTTCACTGGGGTAGGGAGATCGCCGGTTAACACCTCTGACGCATCGTGATACATCGCCAGCAGGGCAATACGCTCAGCATTAACCTGACCACCAAATTTACGGTTTTTAATTGCGGCCAGCGCATGGGCAACCATGGCAACCTGCAGACTGTGTTCGGACACGTTTTCGGTGCGCACGTTGCGCATCAGCGGCCAGCGGTTAATGAGTTTCAGACGGGAGAGGTGGGCAAAAAAGTGGCTCTGCTTCATAACGACCCTTACTCAGTGACTTCAGTAACGGTATTTTGCGCAGAGAGTGCTACCGGATGCAAACCCGGCAGCACTTTGCGTGGTTACAGCTGGCGATACCCTGACAGGAAACGCTCAAATTTACTCAGCGACATTTCGATATCGTCAATGCGCGGTAGCGTGACGATGCGGAAATGATCCGGCCACGGCCAGTTGAATGCCGTCCCCTGGACCAGCAGTACTTTTTCCTGCAACAGGAAGTCGAGTACCATTTTCTGGTCGTCATGAATATTGAAGCGTTTAGCATCAATTTTCGGGAACATATACAGCGCACCGCGCGGTTTTACGCAAGAGACGCCGGGGATGTCATTAAGCAGTTCCCAGGCGCGGTTACGTTGCTCATACAGACGCCCGCCTGGCATGATGAATTCGCTGATGCTCTGATATCCACCCAGTGCGGTCTGAATGGCATGTTGTGCCGGAACGTTGGCACACAGGCGCATAGAAGCCAGCATCTCAAGGCCTTCGATATACCCTTTGGCATGTTTCTTCGGTCCGTTCAGTACCATCCAGCCCTGGCGGAAACCGGCAACACGATAGGTTTTTGACAGGCCGTTAAAGGTAATAGTCAGCAGGTCAGGGGCCATTGCCGCAATCGAGTGGTGCTCGGCGTCATCGTAAAGAATTTTGTCGTAAATCTCGTCCGCAAAGATGATGAGATTGTTTTGGCGGGCAATCTCAACAATCTCCATCAGCAGCTCTTTAGAATACACCGCGCCAGTAGGGTTGTTTGGGTTGATGATGACGATCCCACGGGTACGCGGCGTAATTTTGGCGCGGATATCATCCAGGTCCGGGAACCAGTCTGACGATTCGTCACACAGGTAGTGCACGGCATTACCACCAGAGAGCGAAACCGCCGCCGTCCACAGTGGATAATCAGGTGCAGGAACCAGCATTTCGTCCCCACTGTTTAGCAATGCCTGCATGGCCTGCACAATCAATTCAGATACGCCGTTACCGATATAGATATCTTCCACGGTTACGTCGCGCATCCCACGGGCCTGGTAATGCTGCATGATTGCTTTGCGGGCTGAATAAAGGCCTTTGGAATCGCAATATCCTTGCGCAGTTGGCAAATTGCGGATCACATCCACCAAAATTTCATCTGGCGCTTCAAACCCGAAAGGCGCAGGGTTGCCGATGTTCAGTTTCAGAACTTTGTTGCCTTCTTCTTCCAGGCGCTTTGCTTCCTTCAGAACCGGGCCGCGAATGTCATAACAGACGTTTTCTAATTTGCTGGATTTTTCAATGGGGGACATGAACGTTGACCTTTTTAGCTGTGAATGCCACTCCCTGCCGTGGAAGTCAGCCCAGCACAATGTACTCCCACGACGGTGAGTTTTGAAGGGTCTTTAGTAGAAGATTTTGGAAAGCAGGAGGATTATAATTCACTGTTAATGACTAAATAATGTGATTTTTGTAGAGTAATAATCTTGATTATTGTGTTTTTTGTGGTTTATGTTTTGCTTTGTTGGTGTGGGTATGGTGATTTGTCTGGTCAAAAAAAGTTAGGCCTGTAAAGAAAAAGTAGCTGAGATCTCAGCTGAATGGCGTAATTCGAAAATACTGAGGTTTGGCCTGCGAAATCTGTTATCGGTCTGATCCCTACGTGATGCGGTGTGAATCCATTGTTAAGCATAATTAATGAATTGAGAGATTCTTAATTAATTATTATTTATTATTTAAACGACATCAAATTGAGTTGGCCAATAATACGAAAACCGTTGCACTGACATAACACCAATTTGCCCGGAATTATTCGCGATAACACTTATAAATATAGTGGTTTTAGGTTAAGATAACTCCTATGAAATGGTGTGTAGTACGAATTTTACGATAATTCAAATGTTTGTTGGTTGTTCCTAACATCCTGAAAAGTTAGTTTTTAATGTGTAAATTATTGTTCGTTAACTATTTTTTAAATTTACAAAATTTACATGTTTCCCATTAGTCAGAATCATCCAGCAGCTAAAAATACGGCTCTTTCTCGTTGCTATATTCCGATGAATATCACGGGTATTAAAATAGCTCAGAAAGAGAATTGTTTCGTTTGTTAAACCAAATACATCCTTATTTTCACTTGGTTACACTAAGCGAAACTGAAGGGAGGCACATTACAAATGGAGTTGTTTGATTCTGAATGCACAGCATTAACCCGGTATGACCCGCGAGTAAGTGAAAAACTATGATAAATGCAAATCGTCCGATAATTAACCTCGACCTCGATCTGCTGAGAACCTTTGTTGCTGTTGCCGACCTGAATACCTTTGCGGCTGCGGCAGCTGCGGTATGTCGAACTCAGTCTGCGGTAAGTCAGCAAATGCAGCGTCTTGAACAACTTGTGGGGAAAGAGTTGTTCGCGCGCCATGGACGCAACAAACTGCTGACCGAGCATGGTATCCAGCTGTTGGGTTACGCCAGGAAAATACTGCGATTTAATGATGAGGCATGCTCATCATTGATGTTTAACAATCTTCAGGGGGTGTTAACTATCGGTGCTTCTGATGAATCCGCCGATACCATACTCCCTTTTCTGCTTAACCGTATAAGTTCGGTTTATCCGAAACTTGCACTGGATGTCAGAGTGAAACGCAACGCCTACATGGTGGAGATGCTTAAGTCGCAAGAAGTGGATTTAGTGGTCACCACTAACCGACCTGGCGATTTTGAGTGCCTGAATTTGCGAACTTCACCGACGCACTGGTATTGCGCAGCCGAATATATCCTGCAAAAAGGGGAACCGGTGCCGTTAGTTCTGCTGGACGATCCCAGCCCGTTTCGCGATATCGTGCTGGCGACGTTGAATGCCGCACAGATCCCGTGGCGTTTGGCTTATGTCGCTTCAACATTGCCTGCGGTCCGCGCGGCGGTAAAAGCAGGGCTGGGCGTTACTGCCCGTCCTGTCGAAATGATGAGCCCGGATTTACGCGTACTGGGTGCGGCGGACGGATTGCCACCTCTGCCTGATACCGAGTATCTGTTGTGCAGCGATCCGGCCACGCAAAATGAATTAGCTCAGGTTATCTTTAAGTCGATGCAGACATATCAAAATCCTTGGCAATACAATCAGTTTACCCCTGAAGGGGGAGATGACTCGCTGATTGTTGAAGGCGACTTTGAGTAAAGCGTCACAAAAAAACGTTTTAAAATGTAAGTGTAAAAAAGAGCCACTGATGATGAAAAAACATCCAGCGGCTCTTTTTTTATGCAAATATTACTGCTTTCTGTTCATTGATATACTAAAACTTAACAAAATCAGCAGGTAAAAAAACAGACTGACAATAGAGTGAAAAATAATCAGCTGAGTTACCAAATGTTTCCATGTTAAAAAACTAGAGAAATTGTTGCTGTTTTTTATGGTGAATTAACAAAAGCGTGTCACAGATCAAGAAAATACTCCCATTTAGGGGGAGGCATCTGGGTGAATTCCTGTCAAAATAGACGTGTATTATCTTTTTTACTTCACTACGGACACGATTCAACAACATTAAAAATGACCGATGATGCAATCGAAATGGGTCTAAAGAGCACTTTATGTTAATGAAGTTGGAACAGTGTAAAATAATGTGAGGAAACTTTTGTTAAAGTTGACAAAAGGTTATAGAAAGGAGTAAAAAACCCCATCAATTAGCTGTCTAAAATGATTTTTCACAGTGATTGTAAGGTTTTTTTTATTCCTCCCCATGAATCGATGTGGCGTTCATCTGCCGAAAAGAGCAGAGAATTTGGCGCTACTTTTGATGAGTAAGCAATGAGTATGTCAACATCCACTGAAATCATCGCTCATCACTGGGCATTCGCTATCTTTCTTATCGTTGCCATTGGCCTGTGCTGCCTGATGCTCGTCGGCGGCTGGTTTTTAGGGGGTCGCGCACGCGCGAGATCTAAAAACGTGCCGTTTGAATCAGGTATCGACTCGGTCGGCACCGCCCGCCTGCGCCTGTCTGCCAAGTTTTATCTGGTAGCCATGTTCTTCGTTATCTTCGACGTTGAAGCGCTGTATCTGTTCGCATGGTCAACTTCTATCCGTGAAAGCGGTTGGATTGGCTTTGTGGAAGCTGCAATTTTTATTTTTGTGTTACTGGCAGGTCTGGTTTATCTGGTGCGTATTGGCGCGCTGGACTGGACGCCCGCGCGTTCACGCCGCGAGCGTATGAACCCGGAAACGAACAGTATCGCTAATCGTCAACGCTAACCGCGAGGCATTAAGATGGATTATACGCTCACCCGCATAGATCCTAACGGTGAGAACGACCGTTACCCCCTGCAAAAACAGGAGATCGTAACCGACCCCCTGGAACAAGAAGTTAACAAAAACGTGTTCATGGGCAAACTGCATGACATGGTTAACTGGGGCCGTAAAAACTCAATTTGGCCATATAACTTTGGCCTTTCCTGCTGCTACGTTGAGATGGTGACCTCGTTTACCGCCGTGCACGATGTGGCCCGTTTTGGTGCGGAAGTACTGCGTGCATCGCCGCGTCAGGCTGACCTGATGGTCGTAGCCGGAACCTGCTTTACCAAAATGGCGCCAGTTATTCAGCGCCTCTACGATCAGATGCTGGAACCGAAATGGGTTATTTCCATGGGCGCATGCGCCAACTCCGGCGGTATGTACGACATCTATTCTGTGGTGCAGGGCGTTGATAAATTTATTCCGGTCGATGTGTACATCCCGGGATGTCCGCCGCGCCCAGAAGCGTATATGCAGGCTCTGATGCTGCTGCAAGATTCCATTGGCAAAGAACGCCGTCCGCTCTCCTGGGTGGTTGGCGATCAGGGCGTTTATCGCGCCAATATGCAGTCAGAACGCGAGCGTAAACGCGGCGAACGTATTGCTGTAACGAATCTTCGTACACCAGACGAGATTTAATTTGCGCCTGTCGGCAGCAGCACTTCCTTCGCTTATCACTACATAAATAGCGCGAAGCACTGCCGACCACCACGGACCATTTGCAATGGTGAACAATATGACCGACTTAACCGCGCAAGACGCCGTATGGCAAACACGGGATCACCTTGATGACCCGGTCATTGGCGAACTGCGCAACCGTTTTGGGCCGGATGCCTTTACCGTTCAGGCGACTCGCACCGGGGTACCCGTTGTTTGGGTCAAGCGTGAACAATTACTGGAAGTTGGCGATTTCTTAAAGAGACTGCCGAAACCTTACGTCATGCTGTTTGACTTACACGGCATGGACGAACGTCTGCGTACGCACCGCGAAGGGTTACCTGCCGCGGATTTTTCCGTTTTCTATCACCTGATCTCCATTGAACGCAATCGCGATATCATGCTCAAGGTGGCTTTGTCTGAAAACGATCTGCGCGTACCGACTTTCACCAAACTGTTCCCGAACGCCAACTGGTATGAGCGTGAAACCTGGGAAATGTTTGGCATCGATATCGAAGGTCACCCGCACCTGACGCGTCTGCTGATGCCGCATACCTGGGAAGGTCATCCGCTGCGTAAAGACTACCCGGCGCGTGCGACCGAATTCGATCCGTTTGAGCTGACTAAAGCCAAACAGGATCTGGAAATGGAAGCGCTGACCTTCAAACCAGAAGATTGGGGTATGAAGCGTAGCACCGAAAATGAGGACTTCATGTTCCTCAACCTCGGTCCTAACCATCCGTCTTCTCACGGTGCTTTCCGTATTGTGCTGCAGCTTGATGGCGAAGAAATCGTCGACTGCGTACCTGACATCGGCTACCACCACCGTGGCGCTGAAAAGATGGGTGAACGTCAGTCCTGGCACAGCTACATTCCGTACACCGACCGTATTGAGTACCTCGGCGGCTGCGTAAACGAAATGCCTTACGTACTGGCCGTTGAGAAGCTGGCTGGTATCACCACGCCGGATCGCGTCAACGTGATTCGCGTGATGTTGTCCGAACTGTTCCGTATCAACAGCCACCTGCTGTACATCTCCACGTTCATTCAGGACGTCGGCGCGATGACCCCGGTATTCTTCGCCTTTACCGACCGTCAGAAAATCTATGACGTGGTGGAAGCGATCACCGGTTTCCGTATGCACCCGGCCTGGTTCCGTATCGGCGGTGTGGCACACGATCTGCCGCGCGGTTGGGACAAGCTGCTGCGTGACTTCCTCGACTGGATGCCAAAACGTCTGGATTCTTACGAGAAAGCCGCACTGCGTAACACCATCCTGAAAGGCCGTTCGCAGGGCGTTGCCGCTTACGGTAAGAAAGAAGCGCTGGACTGGGGTTGTACCGGTGCTGCGCTGCGCGCGACCGGTATTGATTTCGACGTGCGTAAAGCGCGTCCGTACTCTGGCTACGAAAACTTTGACTTTGAAGTCCCGGTTGGCGGCGGCGTTTCTGACTGCTATACCCGCGTGATGCTGAAAGTTGAAGAGCTGCGCCAGAGTCTGCGCATCCTTGAGCAGTGCCTCAATAATATGCCGGAAGGCCCGTTCAAAGCGGATCACCCGCTGACGACGCCGCCGCCGAAAGAGCGCACGCTGCAACATATCGAAACCCTTATCACCCACTTCCTGCAGGTTTCGTGGGGTCCGGTTATGCCGGCAAACGAGTCCTTCCAGATGGTGGAAGCGACCAAGGGTATCAACAGTTACTACCTGACCAGCGATGGCAGCACCATGAGTTACCGTACCCGTATCCGTACCCCGAGCTATGCGCACCTGCAGCAGATCCCGGTAGCGGTACGTGGCAGCCTGGTGTCCGACTTAATCGTCCATCTGGGTAGTATCGATTTTGTTATGTCAGATGTGGACCGCTAATTATGCACGAGAATCAACAACCACAAACCGAGGCTTTTGAGCTGAGTGCGGCTGAGCGTGAAGCGATTGAGCACGAGAAGCACCACTACGAAGACCCGCGTGCGGCGTCCATTGAAGCGCTGAAAATCGTTCAGAAACAGCGTGGCTGGGTGCCGGATGGGGCGATCTATGCGATCGCTGATGTGCTGGGTATTCCGGCAAGCGACGTAGAAGGTGTTGCTACGTTTTATAGCCAGATCTTCCGCCAGCCGGTAGGTCGCCACGTGATCCGCTATTGCGACAGCGTGGTGTGCCATATCAACGGCTACCAGGGGATCCAGGCCGCGCTTGAGAAAAAACTCAACATCAAGCCGGGGCAGACGACCTTTGATGGTCGCTTTACGCTGCTGCCGACCTGTTGCCTGGGGAACTGCGATAAAGGGCCAAACATGATGATCGATGAAGATACTCATGCTCACCTGACCCCGGAAGGCATTCCCGAACTACTGGAGCGGTATAAATGAAAGACATTATCCGTACTCCCGAAACCCATCCGCTGACCTGGCGTCTGCGTGATGACAAACAGCCGGTCTGGCTGGACGAATACCGTAGCAAGAACGGCTACGAAGGTGCGCATAAGGCCCTGACCGGGTTGTCACCGGACGAAATCGTTAATCAGGTAAAAGACGCTGGCCTGAAAGGGCGCGGCGGTGCGGGCTTTTCCACCGGTCTGAAGTGGAGCCTGATGCCGAAAGACGAATCCATGAACATCCGTTACCTGCTGTGTAACGCCGATGAAATGGAGCCGGGCACCTATAAAGACCGTCTGCTGATGGAACAGCTGCCGCACCTGCTGGTGGAAGGTATGCTGATTTCCGCGTTTGCGCTGAAAGCGTACCGTGGTTACATCTTCCTGCGCGGTGAATATATCGAAGCAGCCGTGCATCTGCGTCGCGCGATCGCCGAAGCGACCGAAGCCGGTCTGCTTGGCAAAAACATCATGGGCACCGGTTTCGACTTCGAACTGTTTGTCCACACCGGGGCAGGGCGTTACATCTGCGGTGAAGAAACCGCGCTGATCAACTCCCTCGAAGGTCGCCGTGCTAACCCACGTTCCAAGCCGCCGTTCCCGGCAAGCTCTGGCGCATGGGGCAAACCGACCTGCGTAAACAACGTCGAAACCCTGTGTAACGTACCGGCTATCCTCGCGAACGGCGTGGAGTGGTACCAGAACATTTCGAAGAGCAAAGACGCGGGCACCAAGCTGATGGGCTTCTCTGGTCGCGTGAAGAATCCTGGCTTGTGGGAACTGCCTTTCGGTACTACCGCGCGTGAGATCCTCGAAGATTACGCGGGCGGCATGCGCGATGGACTGAAGTTCAAAGCCTGGCAGCCAGGCGGCGCAGGGACTGACTTCCTGACCGAAGCACACCTCGATCTGCCGATGGAATTCGAAAGCATTGGTAAAGCAGGTAGCCGTCTGGGCACCGCGCTGGCCATGGCTGTCGATCACGAGATTGGCATGGTTCCTCTGGTGCGTAACCTCGAAGAGTTCTTTGCCCGCGAGTCCTGCGGCTGGTGTACGCCGTGCCGTGACGGTCTGCCGTGGAGTGTGAAAATTCTGCGCGCGCTGGAGCGTGGCGAAGGCCAGCCAGGGGATATCGAGACACTTGAGCAATTGTGTCGTTTCCTCGGCCCGGGTAAAACCTTCTGTGCACACGCACCGGGCGCAGTGGAACCGCTGCAGAGCGCCATTAAATATTTCCGCGAAGAATTCGAAGCTGGCATCAAGCAGTCCTTCAGCAATACCCATCAGATTGGTGGTATTCAGCCGAACCTGCTGAAAGAGCGCTGGTGATTACAGGGTTAGCCCTGTGTCGCGATAAGAAATTCGATTAACGCTCGGTTACGACCGAGCCAACTGGAAGCATGCTGACTATGGCTACGATTCATGTAGACGGCAAAGAATATGAGGTCAACGGAGCGGACAACCTGCTGGAAGCTTGTCTGTCTCTCGGCCTTGATATTCCGTACTTTTGCTGGCACCCGGCGCTGGGAAGCGTCGGTGCTTGCCGCCAGTGTGCGGTGAAGCAATATCAAAACGCGGAAGACACGCGTGGTCGCCTGGTGATGTCTTGTATGACACCGGCCACCGAAGGCACCTTTATTTCTATTGATGATGAAGAAGCGAAACAGTTCCGCGAAAGCGTCGTGGAGTGGTTGATGACTAACCACCCGCACGACTGTCCGGTCTGTGAAGAGGGCGGCAACTGCCACCTGCAGGATATGACCGTCATGACCGGTCACAGCTTCCGTCGCTACCGCTTCACGAAGCGTACTCACCGTAACCAGGACCTGGGGCCGTTCATCTCTCACGAAATGAACCGCTGCATCGCCTGCTATCGCTGCGTACGTTACTACAAAGATTACGCCGATGGCGCGGATCTGGGCGTCTATGGCGCACATGACAACGTCTACTTCGGTCGCCCGGAAGACGGTACGCTCGAAAGCGAGTTCTCTGGTAACCTGGTAGAAATTTGCCCGACCGGCGTCTTCACTGATAAAACGCACTCCGAGCGTTATAACCGTAAATGGGACATGCAGTTTGCGCCGAGCATCTGCCAGCAGTGTTCCATCGGCTGTAACACCAGCCCGGGCGAACGCTACGGTGAACTGCGTCGTATCGAAAACCGTTATAACGGTACCGTTAACCACTACTTCCTCTGCGACCGTGGTCGTTTTGGCTATGGTTACGTGAACCTGAAAGACCGTCCGCGTCAGCCAGTACAGCGTCGTGGCGATGACCTGATCACGCTCAACGCCGAGCAGGCGATGCAGGGCGCGGCAGATATTCTGCGTCAGTCGAAGAAAGTAATTGGTATCGGCTCCCCGCGCGCCAGCGTTGAAAGTAACTTCGCGCTGCGTGAACTGGTGGGTGCGGATAACTTCTATACCGGTATCGCCCAGGGCGAGCAGGAACGTCTGCAACTGGCACTGAGCGTGCTGCGTGACGGCGGGATTCATACTCCGGCACTGCGCGAAATCGAATCTTATGATGCGGTTCTGGTGCTGGGCGAAGATGTCACCCAGACCGGCGCACGCGTTGCGCTGGCAGTGCGTCAGGCGGTGAAAGGTAAAGCGCGTGAAATGGCGGCGGCACAGAAAGTGGCTGACTGGCAGATCGCAGCAATCCTTAACATCGGCCAGCGTGCTAAGCACCCGCTGTTCGTTACCAACGTCGATAACACCCGTCTGGATGACATCGCCGCATGGACCTATCGTGCACCGGTTGAAGATCAGGCGCGTTTAGGTTTCGCTATCGCTCATGCGCTGGATAACAACGCTCCGGCGGTTGACGGTATCGACCGTGACCTGCAAAACAAAATTGACGTTATCGTTCAGGCACTGGCCGGGGCGAAGAAACCACTGATTATTTCCGGCACCAACGCCGGTAGCGCCGAAGTGATTCAGGCGGCTGCCAACGTGGCGAAGGCGCTGAAAGGCCGTGGCGCAGACGTCGGCATCACCATGATTGCTCGCTCTGTTAACAGCATGGGCCTGGGTATGATTGGCGGTGGTTCCCTTGACGATGCGCTGACCGAGCTGGAAACAGGTCGTGCTGACGCCGTTGTGGTGCTGGAGAATGACCTGCATCGCCATGCTTCAGCAACGCGTGTGAACGCAGCGCTGGCGAAAGCACCGCTGGTACTGGTCATTGACCATCAGCGTACGGCAATTATGGAAAACGCTCATCTGGTGCTTTCCGCCGCAAGTTTCGCCGAAAGCGATGGTACGGTGATTAACAACGAAGGCCGCGCTCAGCGTTTCTTCCAGGTCTACGACCCGTCCTACTACGACAGTAACACCGTGATGCTGGAAAGCTGGCGCTGGCTGCACTCGCTGCACAGCACCGTGCAGAGCCGCGAAGTGGATTGGACGCAGCTCGACCACGTTATCGACGCGGTCATTGAGAAGCTGCCGCAACTGGCGGGTATCAAAGATGCCGCTCCGGACGCAAGCTTCCGTATCCGTGGACAGAAATTGGCTCGTGAACCGCACCGCTACAGCGGTCGTACCGCAATGCGCGCCAACATCAGCGTACACGAACCGCGCCAGCCGCAGGACAAAGACACAATGTTCGCCTTCTCTATGGAAGGTAACAACCAACCGTCTGCGCCGCGTTCACAAATTCCGTTTGCCTGGGCTCCGGGCTGGAACTCCCCACAGGCGTGGAACAAGTTCCAGGATGAAGTGGGCGGTAAACTGCGTCATGGCGATCCGGGCGTGCGTCTGATCGAAGCTTCTGCAGATGGTATGGATTACTTCACTACCGTTCCGGCGAGCTTCCAGGCTCAGGATGGTCAGTGGCGTATCGCGCCGTACTACCATCTGTTCGGCAGCGACGAAATGTCCCAGCGTGCGCCGGTCTTCCAGACCCGTATGCCGCAGCCGTACATCAAACTCAACCCGGCTGATGCCGCGAAGTTGGGTGTTAATGCCGGTACGCGCGTTTCTTTCAGCTACGATGGCAACACGGTTACGCTGCCGGTTGAAATCGCTGAAGGATTAACGGCAGGGCAGGTTGGTTTGCCGATGGGTATGCCTGGCATCGCGCCGGTTCTGGCAGGTGCGCGTCTTGAGGATCTGCAGGAGGCACAACAATGAGTTGGATTACACCCGATCTGATTGAGATCGTGCTGAGCATTCTCAAAGCGGTCGTGATCCTGCTGGTGGTGGTCACCTGCGGGGC
Source organism: Citrobacter portucalensis (assembly GCF_002042885.1). Taxonomy (GTDB): domain Bacteria; phylum Pseudomonadota; class Gammaproteobacteria; order Enterobacterales; family Enterobacteriaceae; genus Citrobacter; species Citrobacter portucalensis. The sequence continues at coordinate 261,203 of NZ_MVFY01000005.1, read as the reverse complement.
ATTCATGAGCTTTGGCGAACGTCGTCTGCTGGGTCTGTTCCAGAACCGTTACGGACCGAACCGTGTTGGCTGGGGCGGTTCGCTCCAGCTGGTTGCGGACATGATCAAGATGTTCTTTAAAGAAGACTGGATCCCGAAATTCTCGGATCGCGTCATCTTTACCCTGGCACCGATGATCGCCTTTACCTCGCTACTGCTGGCTTTCGCCATCGTGCCGGTGAGTCCGAACTGGGTGGTTGCTGATCTGAACATCGGGATCCTGTTCTTCCTGATGATGGCGGGCCTCGCGGTATACGCGGTGCTGTTCGCCGGCTGGTCCAGTAACAACAAATACTCCCTGCTCGGTGCGATGCGTGCGTCTGCGCAGACGCTGAGTTACGAAGTGTTCCTCGGGCTTTCCCTGATGGGCGTGGTGGCGCAGGCCGGTTCATTTAACATGACCGACATCGTCAATAACCAGGCTGATATCTGGAACGTTATTCCGCAGTTCTTTGGTTTTGTCACCTTTGCCATCGCGGGCGTGGCGGTGTGCCACCGTCACCCGTTTGACCAGCCAGAAGCCGAGCAGGAACTGGCCGACGGTTACCACATTGAATATTCCGGTATGAAATTCGGTTTGTTCTTCGTGGGTGAATACATCGGTATCGTCACCATTTCTGCACTGATGGTTACCCTGTTCTTCGGTGGCTGGCATGGCCCGTTCTTACCGCCATTCGTCTGGTTCGCGCTGAAAACCGCGTTCTTCATGATGATGTTCATTTTGATTCGTGCGTCGTTACCGCGTCCTCGTTATGACCAGGTAATGTCCTTCGGCTGGAAAGTCTGTCTGCCGCTGACGCTCGTCAACTTGCTGGTAACGGCGGCTGTCATTCTCTGGCAGGCGCAATAAGGGACACAAAGACCATGACCTTAAAAGAATTGTTCGTAGGTTTCGGCACCCAGGTACGCAGTATCTGGATGATCGGCCTGCATGCGTTCGCGAAACGCGAAACGCAGATGTATCCGGAAGAGCCGGTCTATCTACCGCCCCGTTTTCGTGGTCGTATCGTTCTGACTCGTGATCCAGACGGTGAAGAGCGCTGCGTTGCCTGTAACCTGTGTGCGGTAGCGTGTCCGGTAGGCTGTATTTCTCTGCAAAAAGCAGAGACCAAAGATGGCCGCTGGTATCCGGAGTTTTTCCGCATTAACTTCTCACGCTGCATTTTCTGCGGCCTGTGCGAAGAAGCCTGTCCGACTACGGCTATTCAGCTGACTCCAGATTTCGAGCTGGGTGAGTACAAGCGCCAGGACCTGGTTTACGAGAAAGAGGATCTGCTGATCTCCGGTCCGGGCAAATACCCGGAATATAACTTCTACCGGATGGCAGGTATGGCAATCGACGGCAAAGATAAGGGCGAAGCAGAGAACGAAGCTAAGCCTATCGACGTCAAGAGCCTGTTACCGTAAGGAGAGGGGCAATGGAGTTCGCTTTTTATATCTGTGGCCTGATAGCCATTCTCGCAACCTTGCGGGTGATCACCCACACCAATCCGGTACACGCGTTGCTGTACCTGATTATTTCGCTGCTGGCGATTTCTGGGGTGTTCTTCTCGTTAGGCGCTTACTTCGCCGGTGCGCTGGAAATTATCGTCTACGCGGGCGCCATCATGGTGCTGTTCGTGTTCGTGGTGATGATGCTCAACCTTGGTGGTTCTGAAATTGAACAGGAACGTCAGTGGCTGAAACCGCAGGTGTGGATTGGTCCGGCGATTCTGTCGGCCATTATGCTGGTGGTTATTGTTTACGCCATTCTGGGCGTTAACGATCAGGGCATCGACGGCACGCCAATTAGCGCGAAAGCAGTCGGTATTTCCCTGTTCGGACCGTATGTACTGGCGGTTGAACTGGCTTCGATGCTGCTGCTGGCGGGTCTGGTTGTGGCCTTCCACGTAGGGCGCGAAGAGCGTTCTGGTGAAGTGCTGAGCAATCGCACCGATGACCGCGCGAAAAGAAAAACGGAGGAGCACGCATGATCCCCTTACAACATGGACTGATCCTCGCTGCGATCTTATTCGTGCTGGGCTTAACAGGTCTGGTTATTCGCCGCAATCTGCTGTTTATGCTGATCGGGCTGGAAATCATGATTAACGCCTCCGCGTTGGCCTTTGTGGTCGCCGGAAGCTACTGGGGCCAGACCGATGGTCAGGTGATGTATATTCTCGCCATCAGCCTTGCGGCTGCCGAAGCGAGCATTGGGCTTGCGCTGTTGCTGCAACTTCATCGCCGTCGCCAGAACCTGAACATCGATTCAGTAAGTGAGATGCGTGGATGAACATGCTTGCCTTAACCATTATTCTGCCATTTATTGGCTTTGTATTACTGGCGTTTTCTCGTGGTCGTTGGTCAGAAAATCTGTCCGCTACCGTGGGTGTCGGGTCGATCGGTCTGGCTGCGCTGGTGACTGCGTTTGTTGGCGTTGATTTCTTTGCCAATGGCCAGCAGGCTTACAGCCAGCCGCTGTGGACGTGGATGTCAGTCGGCGACTTCAACATCGGTTTTAACCTGGTGCTGGACGGCCTGTCGCTGACCATGCTCTCCGTGGTGACCGGCGTTGGTTTCCTGATCCACATGTTCGCCTCCTGGTATATGCGCGGAGAAGAGGGCTATTCTCGTTTCTTCGCCTACACCAACCTGTTTATCGCCAGCATGGTGGTTCTGGTGCTGGCGGATAACCTGCTGCTGATGTACCTCGGCTGGGAAGGCGTGGGCCTGTGCTCCTATCTGCTGATTGGTTTCTACTACACCGATCCGAAGAATGGCGCTGCGGCAATGAAAGCCTTCGTGGTAACCCGCGTTGGTGACGTATTCCTGGCGTTCGCGCTGTTCATCCTCTACAACGAGCTGGGCACGCTGAACTTCCGCGAAATGGTGGAACTGGCGCCTGCGCACTTTGCAGACGGTAACAACATGCTGATGTGGGCAACCCTGATGCTGCTGGGCGGTGCGGTCGGTAAATCTGCACAGCTGCCGTTGCAGACCTGGCTTGCTGATGCGATGGCCGGTCCGACGCCTGTCTCCGCGTTGATCCACGCCGCGACGATGGTTACCGCTGGTGTCTACCTGATAGCACGTACGCACGGCCTGTTCCTGATGACGCCTGAAATCCTGCACCTGGTGGGGATTATCGGTGCGATCACGCTGGTGCTGGCGGGTTTTGCTGCGCTGGTACAGACCGACATCAAACGCGTTCTTGCGTACTCTACCATGAGCCAGATTGGTTATATGTTCCTGGCTCTTGGCGTACAGGCGTGGGATGCGGCGATTTTCCATCTGATGACGCACGCCTTCTTTAAAGCGCTGCTGTTCCTGGCATCCGGCTCGGTTATCCTGGCTTGCCACCACGAACAGAACATCTTCAAGATGGGCGGTCTGCGTAAGTCAATTCCGCTGGTGTATCTCTGCTTCCTGATCGGTGGCGCGGCGCTGTCGGCTCTGCCGCTGATTACCGCTGGCTTCTTCAGTAAGGATGAGATTCTGGCCGGTGCAATGGCGAATGGTCATATTAATCTGATGGTTGCAGGTCTGGTCGGTGCATTCATGACCTCTCTGTACACCTTCCGTATGATTTTCATCGTGTTCCACGGTAAAGAACAAATTCATGCCCACGCAGGGAAGGGGATTACCCATCATCTGCCGCTGATTGTGCTGATGATCCTGTCCACCTTCGTTGGCGCGCTGATTGTGCCGCCGCTGCAGGGTGTACTGCCTGCGACGACCGAGCTTGAGCATGGTCGCGTTATGACGCTGGAAATTACCTCCGGTATCGTAGCGATTGCGGGCATCCTGATCGCAGCATGGCTGTGGCTGGGTAAACGCACGCTGGTGACGTCGATTGCGAACAGTGCGCCGGGCCGCCTGCTGGGTACCTGGTGGTATAACGCCTGGGGCTTCGACTGGCTGTACGACAAAGTGTTCGTCAAGCCGTTCCTGGGTGTTGCCTGGTTGCTGAAACGCGATCCGCTCAACTCAATGATGAACATCCCGGCGATCCTTTCCCGCTTTGCAGGTAAAGGCCTGCTGTTGAGCGAGAACGGTTATCTGCGCTGGTATGTTGCATCAATGAGCATCGGCGCCGTCGTTGTGCTGGCACTGTTGATGGTACTGCGTTGAGTTTGTTGGCTGGATGAACGATTGCCGGATGGCGCTGCGCTTATCCGGCCTACAAACCCAAAAATAATTTTTAGAATTCGTTGAAAATCTGTTCCTGATGTACAGGCGTCATCGGCGTAGTCAGACCGGAGACCGCCAGCGCAGAGCAACCGGAGCGTACTGAAGTACGTGAGGATTGCGAGCACTGCCGGGATTTGGGCTGACGAGTGAGATAGCCTGAGCAGGAGTAAATATAAGGGACATACTTAGCTATGTTATTACCCTGGTTGATATTAATTCCCTTTATCGGTGGCTTCCTGTGCTGGCAGACCGAACGCTTTGGCGTGAAGGTGCCGCGCTGGATCGCGCTGATTACCATGGGATTGACGCTGGCGCTTGGCCTGCAACTGTGGTTGCAGGGCGGCTATTCACTGACGCAATCCGCTGGCATTCCGCAGTGGCAGTCTGAATTTGTCCTGCCGTGGATCCCACGTTTTGGCATCTCTATTCATCTGGCTATCGACGGTCTGTCGCTGCTGATGGTAGTGCTGACCGGTCTGCTCGGTGTTCTGGCGGTACTTTGCTCCTGGAATGAAATCGAAAAATACCAGGGCTTCTTCCATCTGAACCTGATGTGGATCTTAGGCGGCGTGATCGGCGTGTTCCTTGCCATCGACATGTTCCTGTTCTTCTTCTTCTGGGAAATGATGCTGGTGCCGATGTACTTCCTGATCGCGTTGTGGGGCCATAAAGCCTCTGATGGTAAAACGCGTATCACTGCGGCGACCAAGTTCTTCATTTATACCCAGGCGAGTGGTCTGGTGATGTTGATTGCCATCCTGGCGCTGGTGTTTGTGCACTATAAAGCGACCGGTGTGTGGACCTTCAACTATGAAGAGCTGCTGAATACCCCGATGTCCCACGGTGTGGAATATCTGCTGATGCTGGGCTTCTTCATCGCCTTCGCGGTGAAAATGCCGGTAGTTCCGCTGCACGGCTGGTTGCCGGATGCGCACTCCCAGGCGCCGACCGCAGGTTCCGTTGACCTGGCGGGGATCTTGCTGAAAACCGCGGCTTACGGTCTGCTGCGCTTCTCTCTGCCGCTGTTCCCGAACGCGTCGGCTGAGTTTGCACCTATCGCAATGTGGCTGGGCGTTATCGGTATCTTCTACGGCGCGTGGATGGCCTTTAATCAGTACGATATCAAACGTCTGATCGCTTACACCTCCGTATCGCACATGGGCTTCGTACTGATTGCTATCTACACCGGCAGCCAGCTGGCGTACCAGGGTGCTGTTATCCAGATGATTGCGCACGGTCTGTCCGCAGCCGGTCTGTTCATTCTGTGTGGTCAGCTGTACGAACGTCTGCACACGCGTGATATGCGTATGATGGGCGGCCTGTGGGGCAAAATGAAATGGTTGCCTGCGCTGTCGATGTTCTTCGCAGTGTGTACGCTGGGTATGCCGGGTACAGGTAACTTCGTTGGCGAATTTATGATTCTGTTCGGCAGCTACCAGGTGGTTCCGGTCATTACCGTGATCTCGACCTTTGGTCTGGTGTTTGCCTCTGTTTACTCGCTGGCGATGCTGCATCGCGCTTACTTCGGTAAAGCGAAGAGCCAGATTGCCAGTGTTGAACTGCCAGGGATGTCGCTGCGTGAGCTGTTTATCATCCTGTTGCTGGTCGTGCTTCTGGTACTGCTTGGCTTCTATCCGCAGCCGATTCTGGATACCTCGCATTCTGCGATGAGCAACATCCAGCAGTGGTTTGTTAATTCCGTTACTACTACAAGGCCGTAAATCGCCATGACAATAACTCCACAACACCTGATTGCGCTGCTACCGCTGCTGATCGTCGGCTTGACGGTGGTGGTTGTGATGCTCTCCATTGCGTGGCGACGCAATCACTTCCTCAATGCCACGCTGTCGGTCATTGGGCTTAACGCCGCGCTTGTTTCGCTCTGGTTTGTTGGCCAGGCGGGCGCCATGGACGTCACCCCGCTGATGCGGGTTGACGGTTTCGCCATGCTCTACACCGGGCTGGTGCTGCTGGCGAGTCTTGCCACCTGTACCTTCGCTTACCCGTGGCTGGAAGGCTACGATGACAACCGGGAAGAGTTCTACCTGTTGGTGCTGATTGCCGCACTTGGCGGTATTCTGCTGGCTAACGCTAACCATCTGGCGGCGCTGTTCCTTGGTATTGAGCTGATCTCTCTGCCGCTGTTTGGTCTGGTTGGCTATGCGTTCCGTCAGAAACGTTCGCTGGAAGCCAGTATCAAATACACCATTCTGTCTGCCGCAGCGTCTTCCTTCCTGCTGTTCGGTATGGCGCTGGTGTACGCGCAGTCTGGTAATCTGTCGTTTGTTGCGCTCGGTAAGAGCCTCGGCGACGGCATGCTGCACGAACCGCTGCTGCTGGCGGGCTTCGGTCTGATGATTGTTGGCCTCGGCTTTAAACTCTCGCTGGTTCCGTTCCACCTGTGGACGCCAGACGTATACCAGGGCGCTCCTGCTCCGGTTTCCACTTTCCTGGCGACGGCGAGCAAAATCGCTATCTTCGGCGTGGTGATGCGTCTGTTCCTGTACGCACCGGTAGGGGATAGCGAAGCGGTACGTATCGTGCTGGGCGTGATTGCCTTTGCTTCCATCATCTTCGGTAACCTGATGGCGCTGAGCCAGACCAATATTAAACGTCTGCTCGGTTACTCTTCGATCTCTCACCTCGGCTACCTGCTGGTGGCGCTGATTGCTCTGCAGAGCGGCGAGATGTCGATGGAAGCGGTTGGCGTTTACCTGGCCGGTTACCTGTTCAGCAGCCTCGGCGCGTTCGGTGTGGTCAGCCTGATGTCCAGCCCGTACCGCGGTCCGGATGCAGACTCTCTGTTCTCCTACCGTGGTCTGTTCTGGCATCGTCCGATCCTCGCGGCAGTGATGACGGTGATGATGCTGTCTCTGGCAGGTATCCCGATGACGCTGGGCTTTATCGGTAAGTTCTACGTACTGGCCGTCGGTGTACAGGCTAACCTGTGGTGGCTGGTTGCCGCGGTGGTGGTCGGTTCCGCGATTGGTTTGTACTACTACCTGCGTGTTGCCGTGAGCCTGTACCTGAGCGCACCGCAGCAGTTGAACCGCGATGCGCCGTCCAACTGGCAGTACAGCGCGGGCGGTATCGTGGTGCTGATTTCTGCTCTGCTGGTACTGGTGCTGGGTATTTACCCGCAACCGCTGATCAGCATTGTGCAGTTAGCGACTCCGCTGATGTAAACGAAATGCAGAAACGAAAAAACCCGCCTTGGCGGGTTTTTTTATGCGTGAAATACGGTCAGTTTAATAGCTGACGGCTCACCAGCGGACCGCTGATGCCTTTCGCTGTGCGATCCATCACTTCCTGGATCACTGAAGAAAGCTCATTGACTTCGAATTTGGCCACGTAGCCATCCGCTTTTACTCGGCGAACGTGATCTTCGTTCGCGCTACCGGAAAGCGAAGAGTGGATAACGACCGGGATTTTCTTCAGACGTTCGTCGGTTTTTATCTTACGGGTAAGCGTAAAACCGTCCATCTCCGGCATTTCGAGATCGGTGAGAACCAGAGCGATCTTCTCACTGACAGGCTTGCCCTCCGCCAGCGCTTCTGCGGAAAGCTGCTGTATTTTTTCCCACGCATCCTGACCTGTTACATGCATCAGATGCGGGATCTCCATGGCGTTAAGCCCTTTTTCCAGCATGGCGCGGGCCACTTTGGAATCATCAGCCACAATCGCCACCGCACCCGGCGTGATGTTGAATTTATTGGTTTTCAGATCGGTTGCGCGCAGGTCGTGGTTCGCCGGTACGATGTCGTACAGGATCTGCTCAACGTCGAGTACCAGCGCCAGGTTGTTGGTCTCTTTGTTGTCGTCCAGGCAAGCGATACTGGTGATATAGCGACCATTGACGGCTTTCTCGGCGGTATGCACCTGTTGCCAGTCCAGGCGCATAATATTTTCCACTGACTCCACCGCAAAAGCCTGGACGCTGCGGGCATATTCTGTGATCAACAGAATATTGAGTCCGGTCTCTGGCTTACAGCCCGCGACGGCGGGCAGGTCAATCACCGGGATCACCTGATCGCGAATGTTAACCATACCCAGTAACGGGGCCTTCATACCCGCCGGACGCGTAAAGGTCGGCATCGGCACGATTTCACGCAGCTTGAATACGTTGATGCCAAACAGCTCTGATTTCTGCTCCTCAACAGATTTGCCGAGGCGAAACAGCAGCAGTTCAAAACGGTTAGACAGGGTTAGGTTTGTCCTGTCATCAATATCTTTCTGGAAATTGTTCATCCTGTCCTCAGTGTGAAAGCCAGCCTTTCCACTGTTATCGGCACTGAGGCGGAAAAATAGAGCGTTAAACGGTGAAAATGGCGAAATCGTGAGCCAGTTCCGTGTCTGGAAATATTGCTTTGCACTCTTCGAGTAATCGCTGACAGCCTTTTTCATCGTAACGTGAGCTAACGTGGGTCATGATCAGGCGTCCCACTCCGGCATCCAGCGCCAGCTGTGCGGCTTGTCGGGTCGAGCTGTGCCCGCGACTGTTGGCTTTTTCCTCCATTGAAGCGTCCAGCGTGGTTTCGTGTACCATGACATCTACACCTCGAGCCAGTTCAATGGCGGACGCGCAGGGTCCTGTGTCACCGAAAATAGCGACTGATTTTCCCCTGGTGGGCGGGGAAAGAAAATCGGCACCGTTAATCGCTCGACCATCCTCCAGCACGATGGTTTTTCCGGCTTTCAAATCCTGAAACCACGGGCCCGCTTTAACGCCTGCCGCCTTCAGGGCGCTAGCGTCAAGCGCACCCGGTTTGTCGTGCTCTTGAATGCGAAAACCGTAGCATTCCAGCGGATGCACCAGCGGGTACGCCGTTACTTTTCGCAGGCCGTCATCCACAATCTCACCCGCGGTGATTTCTACAATATCCAGCGGATAATCGGTCCAGGAGCCGCTCAGACGCAATGCGGTTTCGGTAAACTCTCGCAACCCTTTTGGCCCGTAGAGCGTCAGAGGCTGGACATTGCCGGCCATTGAGCGACTGCACAGTAACCCCGGTAAACCAAACAGGTGATCGCCGTGCAGATGGCTGATAAAAATACGATCGAGTTTTCCTGGATTGAAAGGCGTGGTGAGCATCTGATGCTGTGTCCCTTCGCCGCAATCAAAAAGCCACAGCCCCGCCTGAGTCGGGTGTTGCAGATTCAGTAAAATTGCCGTTACATTGCGTGAGCGCGTGGGGACTCCCGCAGACGTGCCTAAAAATAGTAATTCCATCTTTGCGTTACACTTTTCGCCATCAATAAGGCAGGATGTTCAGGTTATCACAACATAGGGGCAGACAATGATTCACTGGCAAGATCTCCACCATGCAAAGCTGAGTACCCAACAACTGTACGCACTACTTCAGCTACGATGCGCGGTGTTTGTAGTTGAGCAACAGTGTCCGTACCAGGATGTGGATGGCGATGACCTGGCTGGAGAGAATCGGCATATTCTGGGCTGGCATAACGATGAGCTGGTGGCGTATGCGAGGATTCTGAAAAGCGATGACGAGCTGGAGCCGGTAGTGATTGGTCGGGTGATTGTAAGCGAAGCGCTGCGTGGTGAAAAACTGGGGCAACAGCTAATGGCCCAGACGCTAGCATCCTGCGCGCAACACTGGCCGCACAAGGCGTTGTATCTGGGCGCGCAGGCGCATCTGCAATCATTCTATGCACGCTTTGGCTTTGTTCCTGTTACGGATATCTATGACGAAGATGGTATTCCACACGTCGGAATGGCGCGGGAAGCACATCAGGCGTAAACAGGCGCAATCAGTCCAGGTTGTCTATAGTTAGCGGGTACGTCAATAGAAAGGGAGAATATAATGTCTTTTCATTCTTATGAATCACGTATCGATGATGATCTGGAATTATTAAGTGAAACGCTGGAAGAGGTGCTGCGTTCTTCTGGCGACCCAGCAGATCAAAAATACCTTGAGTTAAAAGCGCGGGCAGAGCGGGCGTTAGAAGAGGTGAGAAATCGCGTCAGCCATGCTTCTGACAGCTACTATTACCGTGCGAAAAAAGCCGTTTGTCGGGCGGATGACTATGTGCACGAAAAACCCTGGCGAGGAATCGGCGTTGGCGCCACGGTCGGTTTAGTGATGGGATTATTGTTAGCGCGGCGATAAATTCCGTTCTGTCATCGCATTTGTACGTACTCCCTAACTGGGGGTACTGCTTTTTCTGCTCAGTACCCCGTATAATGAGAGGTTTTTAACAGGGAGAGGTCCGCGTGCATTCAATCACTACTGCGCTGGAAAGTCTGATGCGTCATTTATCGCAAGAGATGCCAGCAGCACCTGGAATTCGTATTTACGATATACCTTTCCCACTGAATGATGCGTTTGACGCTTTAGGATGGCTGGCCAGTCAACCCGTCTGGCCCCAGTTTTACTGGCAGCAGCGTAACGGCGATGAAGAAGCCGCCGTATTAGGGACCGTCGCCGCATTTTCCTCGCTGGAATCAGCCCAGCAATTTTTACATCAGCATGATAATCATCCCGACCTGCGCATCTGGGGCCTAAATGCCTTTGAGCCTCAGAGTGGCAATTTACTGCTGCCGCGGCTGGAGTGGCGACGTTGCGCCGGAGTGGCGAGCTTACGCTTACATCTCTATAGCGACGTGTCGCTACGTGAAGACGCTGCACAAGCGATCGCCTTCATCTCATCGCTTGCTCCCGTAAAACCGCTCCCTGCGTTGCGTTTGAGTTTGACGGGAGAACAGCACTGGCCGGAGAAAGCTGGCTGGATAGACCTGATAAAACTCGCCACTCAAACGATCGCAGGAGAAGACCTCGATAAGGTCGTGCTGGCGCGGGCGACCGATTTACAATTTTCTCAGTCAGTTAATGCCGCTGCCGTGATGGCTTCCAGCCGTCGCTTAAATCTGAACTGCTACCATTTCTTTATGGCATTCTCCGCCGACACCGCTTTTCTTGGCTCTTCTCCTGAACGTCTGTATCGACGACGTGATACGGCGCTGCGCACCGAGGCGCTGGCCGGAACCGTGGCCAATCACCCTGAGGATCATCGGGCCTGGCAATTGGGCGACTGGCTAATGAAAGATGATAAAAACCAGCGCGAGAATATGCTGGTGGTCGAAGATATTTGCCAGCGTCTGCAAGGCTGTACGCAAACTCTCGATGTGCTGCCACCGCAGGTGCTCAGGCTGCGTAAAGTGCAGCACCTGCGCCGTTGCATCTGGACGGAACTGAATCAGGCCGACGATATGCTTTGCCTGATGCAGCTTCAGCCCACGGCGGCAGTCGCCGGTATTCCGCGTGAGCTGGCGCGTGAATTCATCCAGCAAAATGAACCCTTTGAACGCGAGTGGTATGCCGGTTCAGCGGGTTATCTTTCTTTGCGCCAAAGCGAGTTTTGCGTGTCATTGCGTTCGGCGAAAATTAGTGCAAACGTGGTACGCCTGTATGCCGGGGCAGGGATTGTACGTGGCTCAGATCCTGAGCAGGAATGGCAAGAAATAGACAATAAAGCGGCAGGGTTACGTACTTTATTACAGATGGAAGGATAGTGATTTCGTGTATATTTCCGATTCATATCAAAAATCCATTTATTCGATTCTCTATACTGTGTCGCAATATTGATACCGGACAATCTCATGTCAGTAAGCGCATTTAACCGACGCTGGGCGGCGGTCATTCTGGAAGCACTCACTCGCCACGGCGTCAGGCATGTCTGCATTGCCCCTGGCTCTCGTTCTACACCATTGACGCTGGCGGCAGCGGAAAACCCCGCATTCATCCACCACACCCATTTTGACGAGCGCGGTCTTGGGCATCTGGCTTTAGGTCTGGCAAAAGTCAGCCGTCAGCCTGTCGCCGTGATTGTGACGTCCGGTACCGCGGTGGCGAATTTATATCCCGCGTTGATTGAAGCGGGGCTGACCGGTGAAAAACTGATTTTACTTACCGCTGACAGACCGCCAGAGCTTATCGACTGTGGCGCGAACCAGGCGATTCGTCAGGCCGGAATGTTTGCCTCGCATCCATCGCAAACGCTCTCTTTACCGCGTCCTACTCAGGACATTCCGGCAAGCTGGCTGGTGTCCACGATTGATAATGCGTTAGCTGCCCTGCATAGCGGGGCGGTTCATATCAATTGCCCGTTTGCGGAACCGCTGTATGGCGATATGGACGAAACGGGGATTGCCTGGCAGCAGCGCCTCGGCGACTGGTGGCAGGACGATAAACCCTGGCTGCGAGAAGCGCGTCGGCTGGAAAGCGACAAACAACGCGACTGGTTTTTCTGGCGACAAAAACGCGGCGTAGTCATTGCGGGCCGCATGAGCGCGGAAGAAGGTAAGAAGGTTGCGCAGTGGGCGCAGACGTTAGGCTGGCCGCTGATTGGCGATGTTCTGTCGCAAACCGGACAACCGCTGCCGTGCGCCGACCTGTGGCTGGGAAATGCGAAAGCTGTAGCTGAATTGCAGCAGGCGCAGATTGTGGTGCAGCTTGGTAGCAGCCTGACTGGAAAACGTCTGCTGCAATGGCAGGCCAGCTGCGATCCGCAGGAATACTGGATTGTCGATAATATCGAAGGCCGCCTCGATCCGGCCCATCATCGCGGCCGCAGGTTGGTGGCGAAAGTTGGCGACTGGCTGGAGCTGCATCCGGCGGAGAAACGTCAGCCCTGGTGTATTGAGATCCCTCATCTGGCGCAACAGGCCTGGCAGGCGGTAGAAGCCCGTCGTGAGGCGTTTGGTGAAGCGCAATTAGCCCACCGTATCCGCGAATACTTGCCGGAGCAGGGGCAGCTGTTCGTGGGTAACAGTCTGGTGGTACGCCTGATTGATGCGCTGTCGCAGCTTCCGGCTGGTTACCCGGTCTATAGCAACCGTGGCGCGAGCGGAATTGACGGCCTGCTGTCAACGGCAGCTGGTGTACAGCGTGCCAGCGCGAAATCGACGCTGGCGATTGTTGGCGATTTATCTGCGTTGTATGACCTGAATGCGCTGGCGTTATTGCGCCAGGTTTCTGCACCGTTTGTCCTGATAGTGGTCAACAATAACGGCGGGCAGATTTTTTCCCTGCTGCCGACACCAGCCAGCGAACGCGAACGGTTCTATCTGATGCCGCAGAACGTACATTTCGAGCATGCTGCCGCCATGTTTAACCTTAAATACCAGCGCCCGGAAAACTGGGAGCAGTTGGAGAGCGCGTTGACTAACGCGTGGCGTACACCTGCGGCCACGGTGATTGAGCTGGTGGTGAACGAAACTGACGGGGCGCAAACCTTGCAGCAACTGCTGGCGCAGGTAAGTCACCTATGATCCTGCATGCGCAGGCGAAAGAGGGCCAAACGGGATTTCCCTGGCTGGTTTTCCTGCACGGTTTCTCTGGCGATTGCCAGGAATGGCAGACGGTCGGCGAAGCGTTTCAGGATTATTCGCGGCTATACATCGACCTGCCGGGACACGGTGGCTCCGCTGACATCAGCGTGAGCGGGTTCGATGATGTCAGCGTTTTGCTGCGTAATACTCTACTTAGTTACAACATACTTAACTACTGGCTGGTGGGATACTCTCTTGGCGGCAGAGTCGCGATGATGGCGGCCTGTCAGGAGATGCCTGGGCTTTGTGGTCTGGTGGTTGAAGGCGGACATCCCGGCTTGCAAAGCGAGGAGGCGCTCGTTCAGCGTCGTCTCTCGGATGGCCGCTGGGCTGCACGTTTTCGCGCAGAGCCGCTACGTGAGGTGTTTAATGACTGGTATCAACAGCCCGTTTTTTCCTCGCTGAACGCGGCACAAAGAGAGGCGCTGGTCGCTCTGCGTAGCCAGAATAATGGGCAAACGCTGGCGGCAATGCTGGAGGCCACCTCGCTTGCCGTACAGCCTGATTTACGTGCGCAACTCACGACGCGCACATTTCCGTTTTATTATTTATGTGGTGAACGTGACGAAAAATTCCGCGCCCTGGCGGCGGAAATATCAGTACCAAACCATGTGATTCGTAATGCCGGACACAACGCGCATCGGGACAACCCCGCGGGCGTAGTGGATTGTCTGGCTCAGATTCTGCGTCGCTGACTATAGGACATTTTATGATCTATCCTGATGAAACAATGCTTTACGCACCGGTAGAATGGCACGATTGCTCTGAAGGCTATACCGACATTCTTTACGAGAAATCCACCGACGGTATTGCAAAAATCACCATTAATCGTCCACAGGTACGCAATGCCTTCCGTCCGGTCACCGTGAAAGAGATGATCCAGGCGCTGGCGGATGCCCGCTATGATGACAACATCGGCGTAATTATTCTGACCGGTGCTGGCGACAAAGCGTTCTGCGCAGGCGGCGATCAGAAAGTGCGTGGTGACTACGGCGGATACCAGGATGACTCCGGTGTGCATCACCTGAACGTACTGGACTTCCAGCGCCAGATTCGTACCTGTCCGAAACCGGTAGTAGCGATGGTTGCAGGTTTCTCCATTGGTGGTGGCCATGTGCTGCACATGATGTGTGACCTGACCATTGCGGCTGAAAACGCCATCTTTGGTCAGACCGGCCCGAAAGTCGGTTCTTTCGACGGCGGTTGGGGCGCTTCCTACATGGCGCGCATCGTCGGTCAGAAAAAAGCGCGTGAAATCTGGTTCCTGTGCCGTCAGTACGATGCAAAACAGGCGCTGGATATGGGTCTGGTCAACACCGTGGTTCCGCTGGCGGATCTGGAAAAAGAGACCGTACGCTGGTGCCGTGAAATGCTGCAAAACAGCCCAATGGCGCTGCGCTGCCTGAAAGCCGCACTGAACGCCGACTGTGATGGTCAGGCTGGTCTGCAGGAGCTGGCAGGTAACGCCACTATGCTGTTCTACATGACGGAAGAAGGTCAGGAAGGCCGTAACGCCTTTAACCAAAAACGTCAGCCTGATTTCAGCAAATTCAAACGGAATCCGTAATGCGTAGCGCGCAGGTATACCGCTGGCAGATCCCCATGGACGCGGGGGTGATTCTGCGCGACAGGCGGTTAAAAACGCGTGACGGGCTGTACGTTTGTCTTTGTGACGGCGAGCGCGAAGGGTGGGGAGAAATTTCCCCACTGCCGGGCTTCAGTCAGGAAAGCTGGGAAGAGGCACAAACCGAGCTGCTGGCCTGGGTGAAAGGCTGGTTGCAAGGGGATGACTCCTTACCGCAACTGCCTTCGGTCGCCTTTGGCATAAGCTGTGCGCTTGCCGAACTGACTGGCGTATTGCCACAGGACGCGGACTATCGTGCTGCGCCGCTGTGCACGGGCGATCCTGACGATCTGGTGCTACAACTGGCGGATATGCCGGGCGAAAAAGTGGCGAAGATCAAGGTCGGTCTGTATGAAGCGGTCCGCGACGGCATGGTAGCCAATCTGCTGCTTGAGGCGATCCCGGAGCTGCATTTGCGACTTGACGCCAACCGGGCATGGACGCCGTTGAAAGCACAGCAGTTCGCGAAATACGTTAATCCGGAATATCGTGGACGCATTGCCTTCCTCGAAGAACCGTGCAAAACCCGCGATGATTCTCGTGCCTTCGCGCGTGAAACCGGCATTGCCATCGCCTGGGATGAAAGTCTGCGTGAAGCGGATTTCACCTTCGAAGCCGAAGAAGGCGTCAGGGCCGTGGTTATCAAACCTACGCTGACCGGCAGTCTCGATAAAGTCCGTGAACAGGTGGCTGCGGCGCATGCGCTCGGTCTTACTGCCGTTATCAGTTCGTCAATCGAGTCGAGTCTGGGCTTAACCCAGCTGGCGAGAATTGCCGCCTGGTTAACGCCGCAGACCATTCCGGGTCTGGATACCCTGAGTCTGATGCAGTGCCAGCAGGTACGCACCTGGCCGGGTAGCACGTTGCCGTGTATCGACGTTGATGCGCTGGAACGTGTGCTATGACCCAGCAGGAAATGCCCGATAGCGTGAGCTTATCGGGCCTGGTGCAGTTCAGTGACTGGCCGTGGCGTCACTGGCAACAGGTTCGTGCGAAGGCGCTAGCCTTACGCCTCAACGATGAGGTATTAAGCTGGAGCGATCTTTGCACACGTGTAGATCATCTGGCCTGCGGTTTTGCCGCCCAGGGCGTGGAAGAGGGCGATGGTGTTCTGCTTCGCGCCTGGAATCATCCTCGCGCTTTGCTGGCCTGGCTCGCGCTGCTGCAATGTGGGGCGCGGGTTTTACCTGTGAACCCACAGTTGCCTCAGCCGCTGCTTGATGCGCTGATCCCGGACTTAACGCTACGTTTTGCGCTGGATCTGGAGGCCGCTATCGCACTTCCGGAACTCAGCCCGTTGCAGATGCGGTCGTTACCAGGCGATCGCGCCGCGGCGTGGTTGCCTGAACGTTTGAGCACGATGACGTTAACTTCAGGTTCTACCGGATTGCCAAAAGCGGCTGTTCATACCTGTCAGGCGCATCTGGCAAGCGCGCAGGGCGTCCTGTCATTAATGCCGTTTGGTGCTGAGGATGACTGGCTGCTCTCGCTGCCGCTGTTTCATGTTTCCGGCCAGGGTATTTTGTGGCGCTGGTTGTTCGCCGGAGCGCGAATGACCGTGCGCGACAAGCAGCCGCTGGAGCAAATGCTGGCTGGATGTACCCACGCTTCACTGGTGCCCACGCAGCTGTGGCGCTTGCTGGTCAACAACACGCCGGTCACGCTCAAAGCGGTACTGCTGGGCGGCGCGGCTATTCCTGTTGAGTTGACGGAGCAGGCGCACGAGCAGGGGATTCGCTGTTGGTGCGGTTACGGATTAACGGAATTCGCTTCTACGGTCTGTGCGAAAGAGGCGGATGGTCTGGCAGATGTGGGTTCCCCTCTGGTAGGCAGAGAAGTCAGAATCGTTGATGATGAAGTCTGGTTACGGGCTGCCAGCATGGCGCAAGGTTACTGGCGTAACGGACAGCTTATTCCTTTAGTGAACGCGGAAGGCTGGTTTGCAACCCGCGATCGTGGGGTGTTAAAGGACGGCAAGTTAACCATTATCGGTCGTATGGACAATCTGTTTTTTAGCGGCGGGGAAGGTATACAGCCGGAAGAAGTGGAACGCGTGATTGCAGCGCATCCGCATGTTCTGCAGGCCTTTATTATACCAATTGAAGACAAAGAGTTTGGCCATCGCCCGGTGGCGGTCATTGAGTATGACGCTAATGCTGGAGAAACTAATCTGGCTGAGTGGGTAAACGATAAGCTGGCCCGCTTTCAACAACCGGTATGTTGGCTGACATTGCCGCCCGAGCTCAAAGCAGGAGGAATTAAAATTTCGCGCCGTGCGTTGTCGGATTGGGTAAGCGCTTCATCGTTAACATTAAGAAAACATTAATTACATTTCTCATTTCTGTGATTCCGCAGCTATTGTCCTTTTGTTTATGAGCTAATGTGTAACCTATTGTGAAATTTATTAACAATAGGTGCGCTATGGAATGGCATGTGAAGAAGACCTGCTGTCACAAAAAAGCAGGGAGGCTCTATATCGTACTTTGCGATAGCGGTGGTTCGCTCAAGATGCTTGCCCAGGCGCAATCATCTGAGCGGATTAAGCCCGGCGATCTCCTTTCACCGCTGAAGGATGCACAGTATTGTATTAACCGCGATAAATCCCGTGTCATTAAGGTAATTGATGCCAGACAGTACATCTGTGATGAATGGGAACGTCTGTTACGACTGTCTGAAGATAAGTAATCTCAGGGCTGGTGTTTGCGTGAAGGCAGAAAAATCGTCATTAGCCCTGCCATGATGCACAGTACCCCTGCCAGCGCTTTCACTGAAAATGTTCCCTGCCAGCCGGGCAGGATCATTGAGGCAACCCACACCAGCACATAGCTCAGGCTGAGTAGGGCATAGGCTTTGCTCAGCGCGAGTTGGTGTAGGGCTTTATGCCAACAAATCACTGACAGTAAATACCCTGTCAATCCGGCATATAAAGCAAACGCTCCGATACTGACAGAGAATACGGCAGAGATGAACGCCAGCGGCTGCAGCATTGGCGGCAGATTATCCATCGCAAAGCCAAGGCTCAACTGGGCAGCAGAGGTGATAATAACGCTACATAATCCCCAAAATATGCCCATTACACTGCGCTCCCAAGAATAAATATGCCGGTAATGATTAGCCCAACGCCCAGCCAGTGGCGTGTGGTGACGGGTTCGCGCCAGATTTTCCATGCGGCGAGAGTAACCCAGACAAAGTTAAGGCTCAGCATGGGATAGGCAATACCGACAGGAATGTTTTGTAAAACCGCCAGCCATAGCAGCATGGCCAGACCGAGGCTTGCCAGAGCAAGCCCAATCCATTGCGTAATGTAGCGTTTTCGCGCACGAACAGACACCGGTCGGGTCGCCTGCTTCTGGCATAGCTGGCCGCAGACGCTGAGCAGGCTGGCGAGGACTAAGGCTATCCAGATCATTTGGGCCGATACTGAATCAGGACCAGACGCCCCTGATTATCAATGTAGTCAGCGGGAGGGATGGCAAGCTGATTAATATCTTCATCCTTACCGACAGAGAGCACGAGCGTAATGTTTCCTTGTTGACGATGTTGTGCTAACCAGTCGGCAAAGCCTTCCCGGCTGACGAAGCGGCCTTGAGCATCTGGGTAGCTGAGGCCGTATTTTAACTCGCCCGTTTGTCCGTACATCATGATGTCGTCGCGCTTCAGGCTCCAGGCCAGTCCCGCAGCGACGCCAACGCTGTCGGTGAGAATATAACGGCTCGGCTCTAGCGATTCTTTGGTCATCTCGACAAAAAACTGCGGCTGTTTAGATTCCATCACCCGGTCAGGAATGGAGAAGCCAAATAACAGCGCCAGCCCTAATGGGCATAGTGCTGCGAATTTCCAGTTCTTCTCGCGGTTATTTAGCGTATACCAGCCAAAAATCGTCCAGATGATAAAGATGCCCCAGGCACAAAAAACCTTATACGTTTCGATATGCGACCAGACCGGCGTCTTCAATGGTCCCAGCGTGGAAACAATAAACGTAGCGACGATGCCGACGACACCAAATAGCACGTTGATCCAGCCATTGATGCGCAGGGATGCTGAGTCTTTTTCCGCAGCCTGCAGGCCGAAGCGCGCCGTTAATATCGCCAGCGGCGCGAAGCAGGAAAGAATATAGGTCGGCAGTTTTCCTTTCGCGATGCTGAAAAACAGAATTGGCATAATAATCCAGCTTAACAGGTACAGAGCACTGCGCGGAACATCCCGCTCACGCCAGCCCGTACGCAGCGCGCCGGGAAGCAGACCGAGCCACGGTAATGTGCCTGCCACAAATATCGGGATGTAGTACCAGATAGGAGCCTTATGCTGGGCATCATCCTGCGCAAAGCGCTGAATATGTTCAACCCAGAAGAAGTAATGCCAGAAATCCGGCTCGCGTTGTGCAATCGCTATACCCCACGGTAGTACGATCGCGATGCAGCCGATCACCGCCAGCAGACCGTAGAGAATGAGGTCTTTCCAACGCTTTTGTGCAAAAACCCATGGTAATACGCTAAGCACAGGGACGGCGAGTGCCAGAAAACCTTTGGTCATTACACCCATACCGCAGGTTAGCCCAAGCAACAAAAAAGCGATGATTTTGCGTGTTCTGGTGGTGGCCTGCATGCCTTCCCAAAAACAGCACATGCCCGACATCAGCCAAAGCGCTATGATGGGATCAAGTACCGCGTAGGTGCCGATACTGTAAACCGAAAAAAACGTTAAAAAGATAGCGGAGGAGAGTACGGCGGTACGCTTATCATGCCACAGTCGCATGGCATGCCAGGCTACCAGTAATGCGGTCAACAAAGTGGCAAAAATAGCCCCCGCTCTGACACCAAAATTGTTTGCGCCAAACAGCCATTGTCCGATGCTGTTCAACCAGTATCCGGCAATTGGTTTTTCAAAATAACGCAGCCCTAAAAAGTGTGGAACGATCCAGTCACCAGAGTTGAGCATTTCCCGGCTGATTTCAGCATAGCGCGTTTCATCAGGCTGCCAGAGCATACGGCTGTTGATAGGTAAAATAAAATACAGTGCGATTAAAGCGATAAATGCCAGAGTGTAGCGGGCAGCAGGTTTCATGGTGTCACACTCACCGGTTGTTGGCAGCCGAGCCATCCCTCTCTGCCGGGTATTTTTCCACGTACTATCTGTCCTAACGGCAGCGTACTGATGTCGTCAGGTAACAGCTCGCCAAGCGGGCAGAATGTCATCCCCATGTCCGCGGCGCGAGTAAGCAGCTCGTCAAAGTTCTGATGAAAGGCGATGCCTTCAACTTCCGCATGAATGGTGTACACCGGTGTTCCTCTGCTCATCTGGATGTGGGAGAGAATATAGGAGTTGAAGTCCACCGCCTGGACCTCCTGACCAACCACTTCATCCCATGTTGGTAGGGTGACGGGAATTTGTGGCGTCCCCGTTTTCCCGGATTCCAGCACCGGACGAAATAACGACGTTCCCCGACAGTCACTGTTATAGCGCAGATGGAATGCTTCTTTGGCATGGACGACACGGTTGTCGGCACGCCATCCGGCAACGGCAGAGCAGGTGACTGGCTGACCGATGATGGCTTCAAGTGTGGTGATACCTTGTGAAATATCATCAATCAGCTGTTTGTCATTCCAGTTTCCGCTTCGCGCCTGCCAGGCGTGATGATCCCAGGCATGCAAACCGGTTTCATGAATCTGGGCGGTTTGTGCAATGATTGCTGCGTTGGCCTGGCCGATCTCTTTTCCCGGCCATGCGGTTCCCGCCAATAAAATATCCCATCCGTAGAGCGATGCTGCGTTTGAACGCAGCATTTTCCACAGAAATTGCGGCTTCACAAGACGCCAGAGATGGCGTCCCATGTTGTCAGGCCCAACGCTAAAGAAAAAACTTGCCCGAACGTTATGTCGGTTTAATGTCTCCAGCAGGCGGGGCACGCCTTCGCGCGTCCCCCTGAATGTATCGACATCAATGCGCAAGCCTACTTTGGTCATGATGTGTGTTCCGTGATATCCACACTGCGTAAGAAGAAGTCCAGCGTCTCTTCTACCGTTTCCTGCATCTCAATGGTCGGTTCCCAGTTCAGGCAGCGTTTTGCATTGCGAATGTTAGGCTTACGATGCTCAACGTCTTGATAACCTTTACCGTAGTAGCTGCTGCTTTCGACGTCACGGAAACCGGCAAACGGCGGGAAGTGGTTACGCAACGGATGTTTTTCAAAGCAGGAAAGCAGCATTTCTGCCAGTTCCTGAATACTTGCTTCGTTCTGCGGATTACCGATGTTGATAATCTCACCGTCACAGCGGCCGCCTTCGTTTTCAATGATGCGGTACAGGGCTTCGATACCATCGCGAATGTCGGTAAAGCAGCGTTTTTGCTTACCGCCTTCAATCAGCTTGATCGGTGAACCTTCCACGAGGTTGAGGATCAGCTGTGTAATGGCGCGTGAGCTGCCGATACGCGCGGCGTTAAGGCTGTCCAGACGCGGTCCCATCCAGTTAAACGGGCGGAACAGGGTGAAGCGCAATCCCTCTTTTTCGCCGTATGCCCAGATAACACGGTCCAGCAACTGCTTGGATACGGAGTAGATCCAGCGTGGTTTATTGACCGGACCGACGATCAGATTCGAACTGTCTTCATCAAAGACTTTGTCGGTACACATGCCGTAGACTTCGGAGGTTGACGGGAAAATGATGCGCTTGCGGTATTTCACGCAGTAACGAATGATTTTCAGGTTCTCTTCAAAATCGAGCTCAAATACGCGCAGCGGGTTGCGGGTATATTCGATAGGCGTTGCGATCGCCACCAGAGGCAGCACAACGTCGCATTTTTTCACATGATATTCAATCCATTCGGAGTGAATGCTGATATCACCTTCGACAAAATGGAATCGCGGATGTTGCAGGAAACGCCCAATGGCGTCGCTGCCAATATCGAGTCCATACACTTCGTAATTATCTTCTTGCAGCAGGCGCTCGGTCAGATGGTTACCAATGAAGCCGTTAACGCCGAGGATCAGTACGCGAGTACGGCGTTTGCTGGTGGTCACTGACTGGCTGTTCAGGCGAGAACCTGGCACCAGACCCAGAACTTGCGCCAGTTGTGAACCCTGCATTGCAATACCATCGCCAGCTTGTCCGGTAATAATCTCCAGTGCGCCATCGGCACAGGCGATAAGTAAAGGAGACACGGAGATGACGGTACCCGGCTGGGCCGCAATGTCGTTTGTGCAAACGCGCGATGACCAGACGGTGAACTTTTGCGTGCCGACATAGCTAAATGCACCCGGCCATGGATCGCTGACGGCACGGACCTGGTTATGTAATTCCGCAGTAGGCTTGTTCCAGTCGAGGAAGCTATCTTCCGGTGTGCGGCGACCAAAACAGGTCGCCTCTGCTTCCTGTTGGGGGAGTTCTGCATAATCTCCCGTTTTAATCGCGGGCAGCGCCTCTTCCAGCAGGTGACGCGCAGCCTGGCACAGCTTATGGTGCAGCGTTAACGCCACATCATCCGGTGAAATAGCGACACGCTGCTGGGCAACTATGGCACCAGCATCCGCGCGTTTAACCATGCGGTGAAGCGTGACGCCGGTTTCGGTTTCACCATTGACCAATACCCAGTTCAGCGGTGCGCGACCACGGTATTTCGGCAGCAGCGAGCCGTGCAGATTAAATGCACCCTTAGGGGCAAGACTGAGGATCTCATCACTCAGTAAATGGCGATAGTAGAACGAGAAGATAACATCGGGTGCCAGTTGGCTAATGCGCTCAATCCACAGGGGATGATTAACCTCGTCTGGGGCGTAAACCGGAATACCGGCGCTGGCCGCGAGGCGGGAAACAGATCCAAAAAACGCTTTTTCACCCGGGTTGTCGGTGTGCGTAAAAATGGCAGCGATTTCATAACCTGCATCCATCAAGGCCTGGACACCCTGACATCCCATATCGTGATAGGCAAATACGACGGCTTTCATGCGCGGTTTTCCTCGGTTGACTGCGTAGTTTGTGGGCGGATAACGTGTTGAACAAAATAGCGGGGGCGGGCGCGGACATCGTTATAGATGCGACCGATATATTCGCCGAGTAAACCCATGCCAATAAACTGTGCGCCGATAAAGGTAAACAGGACGGCAAACAGCATGAATACCCCTTCTGCTGCCCACTGTGGGCCGAGCGTCAGGCGCAGAACAACAAGCAGGACTGATAAGGTAAAGCCCGTGGCAGCGATCACGCTGCCCAGCAGGCTCAACATGCGAAGCGGTGTTGTGGTAAGGCAAGTCACCAGGTCATACATCAGGTTGATCAGACGCATGAAGCTGTATTTGGAGTCACCAAATTCACGCTCTGCATGATGTACCGGGATCTCCGTGGCGCGACGGGCAAAAATGTTGGCCAGAATAGGGATAAAGGTGCTGCGCTCCTGGCAATGCAGCATGGCATCGACGATGTGACGGCGATAGGCGCGTAGCATGCAGCCGTAGTCGCCCATTGCTTTACCGGTGGTTCGTTGGATCAGATGGTTGATCATTCGTGAGGCGGTCTTACGAAATACGCTATCCTGACGGTTCTGGCGTACCGTGCCTACCACATCGAAACCCTCATCTGCAGTGGCGACCAACCGTGGGATCTCCTCCGGCGGGTTTTGCAAATCAGCATCCAGCGTGATGATCAAGTCTCCGGTGACATGGCTGAAACCGGCCATAATCGCCGAGTGCTGTCCGTAATTACGATTCAGTAAAATAGAGACAATATGGCTGTTCGGTGCCTGAGAGGCGTCCATCATCAACTGAGCGGAACGGTCGCTGCTGCCGTCGTCGATTAGCAGAATTTCATAGTCTTTGCCCAATTTCTCGCAGGCCTCGCTGGTGCGTCTGATTAACTCTGGCAGGCTTTCCTGTTCATTAAAAACGGGAATAACAACCGAGACTTTTTTAATCGGTGTGGCTTCAAACATGCTCATTGTCCTGCTATCTCGCGAAGCGCCGTAATGACCCGCTGAGTGTCAGCGTCGGTCATGTCGGGGAATAACGGCAGCGAACAGATGCGTGCGCTATTCCATTCTGTATTTGGGAGCGAAAGGGTAGTGAAGCGTTCGCGATAATATTTTTGCGTATGGGCTGCACGAAAATGCAGGCCGGTGCCGATATCTTTGGTCTTCAGCGTTTCCATCAGGGCATCTCTGCTCAACCCGCAGCGCGTTTCATCAACACGAATGATGAATAAGTGCCAGGCATGAACGTGCGACCACTGCGGTAGGCTCAGCGGCTGGAATGGCGTATCGGCCAGCGCTTTTTGATAGTGCTGGGCAATTTGCGCTCGGCGTGAGTTCAGTTGCTCCAGCTTATTGAGCTGTACCAGCGCAATAGCGGCGTTAATATCCGTCAGGTTGTATTTGTATCCAGGTGCAAGCACTTCGGCTTGTGGTGCCCGGCCGTAGGTTTGTCGATCAAAAGCATCAACGCCCAGACCGTGAAACTTCAGGCTGCGAAGCCGCTGAGCGAGCTGGCTGTCGTCGGTAACGATCAGTCCACCTTCCGCACAGGTGATATTTTTAATAGCGTGAAACGAGAAGATTGCCGTGCCGCGAGCACCGACATGACGGCCCTTATACAATGTCCCTACGGCATGGGCTGCGTCTTCTATTACCGGGATTCCATAACGCTCGCCAATGGCATAAATTGCGTCGAGGTCGGCGGGGGCGCCAGCATAATGTACTGGAACAATGGCTTTGGTTCGTGGGGTGATAGCGGCTTCAATTTGCTCAGGTGTCACCATAAGCGTATCGCGGTCGACGTCGATCATGACGGGCGATGCACCCAGCAGCACAATCATGTTGAGGGTCGAAACCCACGTCATCGACGGCGTTATGACCTCGTCGCCTGCACCAATGCCCAGCGCCATCAGCGTAATGTGCATTCCTGCAGTGGCGGAGCAAACGGCGATGGCATGCTTATTCCCCGTGAGCTGGCAAAAAGCCTCTTCCAACTGTTGATTTTTCGGGCCGGTGGTTATCCATCCAGAGTCCAGAACCGCCTTCACTGCGGCAAGTTCTTCAGCGCCCATGGCCGGGCGAGAGAAAGGCAAAAAGTCAGACATCATTATTCCTTCAAGCCATTTAACGCCACCGAAGTTTTATTTTTAGTGATAAACAGGGGCGTCGTTAATTATTTCATCAGGCTATAAAGGTTAATGACTGAAGGTTAATTTATCCTTAAGAGTTTAAGGTTTGGGAACGATAGCTAAATAGAGGTGTTTTTTTGTTTATCTTAATGAAATTAAGTGTTTTTTTAGGTTTTTGCGACATTGCTGTTTGCTATAAGTTGATGAGTGCAATGCCGCTATTAAGAGGGGAATATATATGTCGTTATTAAAATGATAACTTAAAGTAACCCCTTCAAGGTCAACGTCTTACGTGTGGCGATATTTAAATCGTAGGCACTGAGATCTTCCGGTTTAACCCAGGCGAATGCCTGGAACTCTTCGTTAATCTTCACTTCACGATTCGCCGCGACACAATCGAAGATAAGATAAATCATGTAAATCTCTTCCTGACTGCCATCAGCATAGGTTTTAGTGCGAATATCATCACTGAAGGTCCAGGGGGTAATCTCTGATAACACCAGTTGTTCGCCCAGCTCTTCCCTCACTTCACGGCGCAGAGCTTCTTCAATACGTTCACCCGGTTCAACACCGCCGCCAGAAAGCGCCCACTGACCGGGAAACACACCGCGGTCATCAGCCATTTTGCAGAGTAAATAACAGCCATCGTTTTGAATTAATGGGCAAACAATCGTTCTTTGGCGCATCAGTCGAGTCCTTGTTGGGGAGGTAGAGAAAATTCCGTCATGCACGCATCTTACCTTTTGCTGGCGGCAGAAAAAATGTTTCATCGGTGATCAAGAGCGCTTTGGCAGGGAAAACAGGATGTTTGTTGAAAATGACGTTCTGGGACGTCCGACTGTGTAATTGGCACAAGAATTTAACCTTAAATAAATCTTGTGAGTAGTATTTAGTTACAATATGTCATTGCATCGCTTTTTTAGCTCATTGATTCCTCGCCATCTGACAGTACAATTCATCGGTTTTGGGGCTATGTTTTGATTCTTGCTGGAAAGGATAGAAAATGAAAAAAAGTTTAATGTTGGGTTTTGCCGGAATGCTGTTTGTTTCCGCGTCGGCGAGCGCGATTAGCATCAGCGGCCAGGCTGGCGAAGACTACACCAACCTGGGATTCGGTATGGGCACTGAGAGTACTGGTCTGGCCGTCAGCGGTAACTGGATGCATAACGATGACGACGGTGATGTTGCCGGGCTGGGTTTAGGTTTGAATATCCCACTGGGGCCGCTGATGGCGACCGTTGGTGGTAAAGGTGTTTATACTAATCCAAACGATGGCGATGAAGGCTATGCTGCTGCTGTCGGTGGTGGTTTACAATGGCCAATTGGCGATAGCTTCCGTCTGTTTGGTGAGTATTATTACTCTCCTGATTCACTTTCCAGCGGTATCGACAGCTATGAAGAAGCGAATGCCGGTGCGCGTCTGACCATTATGCGTCCGCTGAGCATCGAAGCCGGTTATCGTTACCTGAACCTGGCAGGCAAAGACGGCAACCGTGATAACGCGATTGCTGATGGCCCGTACGTTGGGGTTAACGCCAGCTTCTAACATTTCTGGCGCGGCGTTCAGTCGCGCCTTCCCCCCTCCATGCGTTATAGTGTTTTCATCATAAAAGCAGGAGAACACGATGTTAAACGTGGAGATGCTATCCACAGGGGATGAAGTGTTGCACGGACAAATCGTCGACACCAATGCCGCCTGGCTGGCCGATTTTTTCTTTAATCAGGGTTTACCGCTAACACGCCGCAACACGGTAGGTGACAATCTTAACGATTTGGTCGCCGTTTTGCGTGAGCGTAGCGAGCACGCCGATGTACTGATCGTTAATGGCGGTCTGGGACCTACCAGCGATGATTTGAGCGCGCTGGCAGCGGCAACGGCAAAAGGCGAAGGGCTGATGCTGCATGAAGCATGGCTGGCCGAGATGGAGCGATATTTCCGCGATCGTGGCCGCGTGATGGCGCCGAGCAACCGCAAACAGGCTGAACTTCCGGCCAGCGCTGAGTTTATCAATAATCCGGTGGGTACCGCGTGTGGGTTCGCCCTGAAGCTTAACCGCTGCCTGATGTTCTTTACACCGGGTGTACCGTCAGAATTCAAAGTCATGGTGGAGCATGAGATCCTGCCTCGTTTGCGTGAGCGTTTCTCTTTGGCTCAGCCCCCGTTATGCCTGCGATTAACCACCTTTGGCCGTTCTGAAAGCGACCTGGCGCAGAGCCTGGATCCGCTCCCGTTGCCACCGGGAGTGACAATGGGCTACCGCTCCTCAATGCCGATTATTGAGCTGAAGCTGACCGGGCCGGATTCTCAACGGGAAGCGATGCTGGCGCTGTGGCCAGAAGTTAAGCGGGTTGCCGGGCAGAATATGATTTTTGAAGGTACGGAAGGCTTACCCGCGCAAATCGCCCGCACGTTGCAAGAACGGCAATTCAGCCTGACGCTGAGCGAACAATTCACCAGTGGTCTGGTGGCATTGCAGCTTTCTCGTGCGAATGCGCCACTGTTGGCGAGTGAAGTGGTTCCGCCTCAGGAAGAAACGCTGGCGCAAACGGCGCATTGGATAACCGAGCGACGCAGCAAGCATTATGCTGGATTGGCACTCGCGATATCGGCTTTCGAAAACGAACATATTAACTTTGCGCTGGCCACGGCTGATGGGACACACGCCTTGCGCGTACGGCTGAATGCAAATCGCTACAGCCTGGCGATTCGTCAGGAAGTGTGTGCGATGATGGCGCTAAATATGCTGCGCCGCTGGCTTAACAATCTGGAAATCGCTAGCGAACACGGCTGGATCGAAGTGGTTGAGTCGTTGACGATTTAATCACAGATTGGGAAGGCTAAATGCCTTCCCAATCTGGCTCATGCGGTGGTATCGCCAGGCAATAGCCCGGTAATTAACTGAACTAAATCACGATCAATACCTTGTTCCAGCATTATGTGAGCGATACGTAAGGCTTCTTCTTGCGTACCTTTTTGCACCCCTTGTTCTAACCCTTGCTGTATCCCTTCTTGCAGTCCATTTTGGTGGCCTTCCTGCCTGAGCCTCTCTGCAATTGTCATCAGCTTCTCCTTGTGATGGGGGGATCGTTCGGCAACTTCGCGGATAAACTCACTGACGCGAGAAACGTCGCCGTACCGTATCAGGTAATTAAATAGCGTTTGTAGCTGGCTGTCATTAGCAGTGCTTGTAACTAATAGCGAGACCAGTCGATCCACTAACCCCATTAAGTCACGATCGCGGATATGTTTTTGCATCAATTCAAGCAGCGCAACCCTGCGATGCTGCGCGATTTCATCGTCAGGTATTACGGTAATGTCGACCAGCGGAAAAGCCTCTGAATACAGTTGTCGCGCCAGTTGCGGATTATCAAATTCATCCAGCCAGTTGAGCGACCAGGGATAGGGACTTTGTTGACCGTGATAAAATAGCATGGGGATCACCAGCGGCAGCGTTTTATTCCCGGCATCAAGATGATGCTGCATCGCCGCGGTGGCATAACGCATCAGGCGAAATGCCATATGCGGTACCGCGGTACTCTGATGTTCAATAACACAATAAATATAGCCCTGACCTTCGCGGGTTTTTAGTGACCACACTACGTCGGAGTAGTATGCGCGGAGATCTTGTTCGATAAAACTGGTGGACTCCAGCTTCAGCGTTTGTAAATCACATATCTCACGTAATGCGATAGGAAGATGTATATCCAGAAAATCCCGAGCCATCTCAGGGTAAGACATTATCTTTTTAAAAACGGCATCATGCGGTGTAGATGTAGTGGATTTAGCCATGGTAGTCCGTCACCAGAAAGAGAAGATGGCGTGACGGTATCCACTTTTAATATGCGCTGCATGCGGGAAATGGGTTCTTTGCGTGGATGAATCAGAGATAAATACGTCCGACTGCAACGTATTCAATTAAGCAGAACGGGCTACGTAAAAATGCCCGGTAGCAAACGCCACCGGGCAACAGAGTTAACCCAACGCTTTGGCAAGCAGGGTGATAGGATGTTCGCAGCGTTTGCTTGTAGACATCTCAATCTGCCATTTACAGGTTTCGCAGTCGGTGACGACGATATCAGCGCCGCTTTCTTCAATTTGGCGGAATAACGGTGCGCCAATAGACTGTGAAGTCGGATAGTTTTCCTTTTTAAAGCCGTAAGTCCCGGCAATCCCGCAACACTGAGAATCCAGCACCGTCAGCTCCAGCCCTGGAATTTGTCGCAGTAGCTCCAGCGTATAGAGCGTCCAGCCCATTTTCTCCATGTGACATGGCGTGTGATAGACCACCTTCAGCGGCAGCGTCTTCAGCGGCAGCGTTTTACCTTCATCCAGCTTGCGCCATAGCCAGCGGGTTGCCAGTTCAATGTGTTCACGCAGGCCTGAGTTGTCGACATCCAGCACTTCCGGATATTCATCACGTAGCGCAAAGGTACAGGTTGATGAGGTGGCGATCACCGGAATGCCTTTGCCATCAATCGCCTCCCTGAGTGAGGCCACGTTGCTTACTGCCTGCTTACGCGCTTTATCGGTAAAACCGTTGGCAATCAGCGGCACGCCACAGCATTTCTCTTTACTCAGCAGTTGCACGCCAGTACCCATCGCATTCAACACCTTGATCAGGTCTTTGCCGAGCTGGGGATGGTTGTAATTCACAAAACAGCCGTGGAAAAAGGCGACCTGATCCTGGTACTGCGCCTGCTGTGCGGCAACGCTGCGATACCAGCGGCGGAAGGTGCCAAAGGAGTACTTCGGCAGCGTACGGCGATGATCGATTTTTAACGCGTAATCCAGCAGTTGACGCACCGGTTTTAATGAGGTGGCGGTATTCACTATAGGGGCGAAGGGGGTGGATACGCTGCCCATTAAATCGGTATGACTTAAGACAAAGTTACGCAACGATGGGCGCGTCGTGTCGTATTTGGCGCGCGCGCGCTGGATGATATCGCCGATTTTCACGTCTGACGGACAGGCCACTTCGCAGCGTTTACAGTTGATGCAGTATTTCAGCGCGTCGTCATATAGCGCGCCATCTTTCAGGCGCAGACGTTCACCGTCCGGGCCGGCCTGCTTAGGGCCCGGGTAGCTCGGATTGACGCGGCTTACCGGGCAGGCGGTGGTGCACACCGTACATTTGATACAACTTTCAAAACGTGTGTCGCTCATTGCTGTCCTCCTGCACGTTTCGCAATATGATGCGCGGCATGTAAGGCGCTAACTGCGCACACGCCGCCTCCGCAACCCTGGGCGATAGGGTCGAATCCGCCGAGGACGGAACCGATGGCATACATGTTCTCTATCGTTTTTCCCGCCAGTGATGGACGCAATGCGGAATCGGTTGTTACGCCAAACTGTTGCCACGGTTGTGGATCGAAAACATCACGCTTATACCACTCGGCGCGGGTCGCTGTTTGCTGTACATCCAGTCCCAGGATTGGTTCATGGATTGCCTCACGCGTGGCGACCAGCCCGCTACTGAAGAAGCTGCCGCTGGCGAGCACGGCGAAACGTGGCCGCAAGGGGATATCGGCATGATTTCGGGTCCAGATTTCGCTGACCACGCCATCCTGACAGGTGATTTTTTTCACTTCATCACCCGGCATCCACACACCGCCCTGGCGCACAAACTGGCGCTGTAATTTGTTGTGCAAACGCATGCCCAGTACCGAAGGTGGTAGGGTCGGTAATAGTGTCAGCGAGCAGGGGAGGCGCTCGTTAAGCCACTGCCAGAGCCGCTCATCGGCCAGACCAAAGCATGCCGGCATGATTATCATGTCGCAGGTTTTTGCCATTGGCAGCAATGCGTCATAGAGCAGCGACCATTTATCTTCGTTATCCAGCAGGCGCGCAATATTAACGGCACGAAACTCGGTTGGGTTATCACGCAGGACATCCAGCTCCGGTAGCTCGATTTCTGCCGTCTCGACGCTGAGATTGCGTTGGCGTAATGACGCCGCGGCGAGATGCGCCTGAAAATCCAGTAACCCGCTAATCCCTACAACGCAGATACGCTGCGCGGACAGCGGCCAGACCGGCACTTCCGGGGAACTTAACCAGGTTGAGCGCAGGGTGCCCAGCGGGGTAACACGTTGATGTGCCTGATGCACTTTGCCCTGCAAATGCGTTCCGCATTCTTCCAGTAAATTTTGCGCCTGTTGGGCCAGTTCCAGAACGTTCTGCGTTCCGATGGTGCTATACGGATGTGCGGGTGCCTGAGTGCGCAGCGCATTCAAACCCGCTTCTATATCCGTCACCGGCTGACCATCGGGTAAGCTGCTGAGCAAATCCAGTGAGCCGGAGGAAAAATGCAGGGCGCTTTGGCCGCGGGTAACAATCGTGCAGCGCAGTCCGCTTTTTTGCAGTTGCAGGCCACATAGCAGTCCGGCGAGGCCGCCGCCGATAATGACGGTATCAAATTTCATCCTGGTGCTCCTTTTCCAGACCACACAACCCTTGATAAACCCAGCGCGTGAATTCGCTTTCGCGCAGCGCATCTCCCCAGGCGATAGGCTGCACGCCTTTCCAGCGTTCGTTGAGGAAATCGGAAAGCTGGGTAATGGACTGCGCTGCGGTAGTGACATTAAAACGTTGCAGCAAACCTGCGGCGCGGCAGGCACACAATTCGCCCTGGCAGGTCCCCATTCCAACACGGGTACGGCGACGCAAATCGAGCAGGCTGTTGACGGTTAAATTCTCGACGGCGTATTGCACTTCGCCTGCGGTGACTGCTTCGCATTCGCAGACCAGGCTGCGGTGCTGACGGCCTTCGCTAAGCCACGCAGGGGTGCGATCGCCGTGACGGTAGACCGCCGAGCCGCGTAGTGGCGCGGGCAATGAGATCACGCGTTTAAGCGTATGCTCGGTAGATTCCTGTGAGCCAGGCAGCGCGGTGTCTGCCGTTGTGCAAGGCTGGGTATTGCCCAGCTTACGGCAAACGGCATCGGTGGCCCATTCCGCCATCAGGCGGTAGGTCATCAGTTTGCCGCCGGTAATGGTGATAAACCCTTCCAGTCCGTCACGTTCAGCGTGATCGAACAGTACAATCCCACGGCTGACGTTACGACCGCTTGGGTCGTCGTCGCTGGCCACCAGCGGGCGTACGCCGGAGTAGGCGCGTAAAATGCGCGTTTTCGCCATAATCGGCGCCAGCTTCTCGCCTTCACGCAGCAGAATATCGACCTCTTCTGCGGTGACGCGGTTGCTGTCGATATCGTCGTAATCAATGTGCTGTGAGGTGGTACCGATCAGTGAAATGGTATCGCCAGGCACCAGAATATCGGCGTCAGAGGGCTTACGACAGCGGTTAATGACATGCTGGTTAATGCGATGATCCATAATCAGCAACGATCCTTTGGCCGGGAACATACGGATGCTCAGATCGGCATATTCCGCAATGCGTTGACCCCAGATCCCAGCGGCGTTGACGACAACCGGTGCATTCAGGGACTGCATTTCGCCTGTCAGATGATTGCGCACGTTAACGCCGCAAACCGTTGCGCCTTCGCGGATCAGTCCCGTCACTTCATGCGCCGTTAAGATAACCGCGCCATGCTCACGCGCATCCAGCATGTTAGCTGCTGTTAAGCGGAAAGGATCGACCGTGCCGTCTGGTACTTTTACTGCACCAATCAGCTGTGGATTCACAGAAGGTTCGATAATACGTGCCTGCTGAGGGTCAATCGCTTCTGCGCGAATACCGGCCTCTTCACAGGCGCGAATAAAGGTAGCCTGGAAGGAGAGCTCATCCTCCGGCAGGGTAATAAACAGACCGTCCGTCGGCTCAACGCAATGACGGGCGATACGTTTCAGAATCTGGTTTTCGCTGATGCACTCACGGGCAGATTCAGCGTCGGTGACGGCGTAGCGCGCACCGCTGTGCAGCAGGCCATGGTTACGTCCGGTCGCGCCCGTGGCGATATCGTGGCGTTCCACTAAGATGACGCGCAACCCGCGCAGCGCACAGTCGCGTGCGATCCCTGCACCTGTTGCTCCTCCACCAATGATAATCACGTCACTTGTTTGCGAGTCGCGAGTTTTCATTGTTTTTCCTCACAGTTCGTTTTTTATCATTTAGCCACATAAAAAACATGGATTGTTTGATTTCGCGCATAATCGCTCATTATTCGAAAATGAAACGTGATTCCGTGCGCCTTTATGAACATTTGTCATAAATCTGTAACAATATGTGCTGCGTTTCACATTTTTGTTATGTATCTTTCCTTAACATCGCGGCCACACTGGAAGCGGTAGGGTAGTAATGACGAACTGCAGTGTTTACTTCGAATGAAAGACGGCCACGGAGGCTACACTATGTTGAGTATTTTTAAACCAGCGCCACATAAGGCGCGTTTGCCTGCTACGGAGATCGATCCGACATATCGTCGATTGCGTTGGCAGATTTTCCTGGGGATTTTCTTTGGTTATGCCGCGTACTATCTGGTACGTAAGAACTTCGCCCTGGCGATGCCATATCTGGTTGAGCAGGGTTTCTCTCGCGGCGATCTGGGTTTTGCGTTGTCCGGTATCTCCATCGCTTACGGATTTTCGAAATTCATCATGGGGTCCGTTTCGGATCGCTCGAATCCGCGCGTTTTCCTGCCAGCAGGTTTGATTCTGGCTGCCGCAGTGATGTTGTTTATGGGCTTTGTGCCGTGGGCGACATCGAGCATTGCGATAATGTTTGTGCTGCTGTTCCTCTGCGGATGGTTCCAGGGGATGGGGTGGCCGCCGTGTGGTCGTACCATGGTGCACTGGTGGTCGCAGAAAGAACGTGGCGGTATTGTTTCCGTCTGGAACTGTGCGCACAACGTGGGCGGCGGTCTGCCTCCTCTGCTGTTCCTGCTCGGTATGGCCTGGTTCAATGACTGGAAAGCGGCGCTGTATATGCCTGCTTTCGGTGCGATTGTGGTTGCGCTGTTCGCCTTTGCGATGATGCGTGATACGCCGCAGTCCTGCGGCCTGCCGCCTATCGAAGAGTATAAGAACGACTATCCGGACGATTACAACGAGAAAGCGGAAGAAGAGCTGACTGCGAAGCAGATCTTCATGCAGTATGTACTGCCAAACAAACTGTTGTGGTACATCGCTATCGCCAACGTGTTTGTTTATCTGCTGCGCTACGGCATCCTGGACTGGTCACCGACCTACCTGAAAGAAGTGAAGCATTTCGCACTCGATAAATCATCCTGGGCCTACTTCCTGTATGAGTATGCGGGTATTCCGGGCACGCTGCTGTGCGGCTGGATGTCGGATAAAGTCTTCCGTGGTAACCGTGGTGCGACCGGCGTGTTCTTTATGACGCTGGTAACTATTGCGACTATCGTTTACTGGATGAACCCGGCAGGCAACCCGAACGTGGATATGGCTTGTATGATCATCATCGGCTTCTTGATCTACGGCCCGGTAATGTTGATTGGTCTGCACGCGCTGGAACTGGCACCGAAAAAAGCGGCGGGAACGGCAGCTGGCTTTACCGGTCTGTTCGGTTATCTCGGCGGTTCTGTGGCTGCGAGCGCCATTGTTGGCTACACCGTTGACTTCTTCGGTTGGGACGGCGGCTTTATGGTGATGATTGGCGGTAGCGTGCTGGCGGTTATCCTGCTGGTGGTCGTCATGATTGGCGAAAAACGCCATCACGAAGAGATGCAACTGAAACGTAACGGGGGCTAATAGATGAAAACTACATTGAAAAGTCTCAGCGTGGCGCTGATGCTCACAGGTATGGTGGTCAGCAGCGCGGCGGTTGCCGCAGATAAAATCGTGATTGCGCATCGTGGCGCCAGCGGTTATCTGCCGGAGCATACGCTGCCAGCAAAGGCGATGGCCTATGCCCAGGGGGCGGATTATCTGGAGCAGGATTTGGTTATGACCAAGGATGACCATCTGGTCGTCCTGCATGACCACTATCTTGACCGCGTCACCGATGTTGCCGAGCGTTTTCCGGATCGTGCGCGTAAAGATGGGCGTTACTACGCCATCGACTTTACGCTGGATGAAATTAAATCGCTGAAATTTACCGAAGGCTTCGATATCGAAAATGGCAAAAAGGTCCAGACCTACCCAGGGCGCTTCCCGATGGGTAAATCTGATTTCCGCGTGCACACGTTCGAAGAAGAGATTGAGTTTGTTCAGGGATTAAATCATTCCACCGGTAAAAACATCGGTATTTACCCGGAAATGAAAGCGCCGTGGTTCCATCACCAGGAAGGGAAGGACATTGCGGCTAAAACGCTGGAAGTACTGAAAAAGTACGGGTATACCGACAAGAACGACAAGGTCTATCTACAGTGTTTTGATGTTGCAGAGTTGAAGCGCATTAAAAATGAACTGGAACCGAAGATGGGGATGGATCTCAATCTGGTACAGTTGATTGCGTACACTGACTGGAATGAAACCCAGGAGAAAAAGCCGGACGGTAGTTGGGTTAATTACAACTACGACTGGATGTTTAAACCGGGTGCCATGAAGCAGGTTGCGCAGTATGCGGACGGCATTGGGCCGGACTATCACATGCTGATTGATGAGAAGTCGAAGAAGGGCAATATCTCGTTAACTGGCATGGTGCAGGACGCACATCAGAATAAGATGGTTGTGCATCCTTATACCGTTCGCGCCGATCAACTGCCGGATTACACCACTGACGTAAACCAACTGTATGACATTCTTTATAACAAGGCGGGCGTGGACGGGCTGTTCACCGACTTCCCCGACAAAGCAGTGAAATTCTTGAATAAAGAGTGATGGCGTAAGGCCTGTGATGCACCTCCGGTCACAGGCCTTAATGGATGAAACGTTTTAACTGCTAGATAAGGCCGTCTGCTGTCAACGTTTCCATACATGCCTGCAGGAGAAATAAAGGGCTGCCGTCCACCGGCGGCTCTTTTGCCAGTAAGGATATCTGTCGATAGAACGTCGGTTCCAGCGCGACTGAGCGTACTTTCCCACCAACCGCCTTCAGCGTTAATTCCGGTAATAACGCTATACCCAGCCCCTGACGAATAAAGCTCATCGCGGTATCCGGATGGTTAAACTCGTATTTAATGACCGGTTCAATTCCCTTCTCTTTAAATAGCGCCATGATGCTTAATTCATAGCGACCTTTGCTGATAATGAGCGGTTCTCCAACCAGTTGTTCCACTGAAATCGTTCTATTGGCCGCCAGCGGATGGCTTTCAGGAACTACAACGGTAAATTTGTCGCGATACACCGGTACGCAGTACATGCCATTTACCGGGAAATGTACAAATCCCGCATCGATATCCCCACTGCGCAGGGAATCAACGATTGCCGTGCTGTTTTCCTCATAAGGGATAATTTTGATATGCGGGTGGTGCTGCTCGAAGTGGTGGATGATACCGGGCAAAATACAGGCACAGGCGCTGGGAAAGCAGCCGATTCGCAGGGCTCTGGCCGGGTTTTGTCGCTCTTGCTCGGCAATCTCTTTCACCGCGTTGGTTTCAGACACGATCGTCCGCAGGTGTGAAACGATCCGACTCCCGGCCGGACTAAGTTGAATATCTTTGCGGCGTTCGCGGATAATAATATCAACCCCTAGCTCTTCCTCTAGCGCTGAAATTGCCTGGCTAACGGCGGATTGGGTCATGTACAGCCGCTTGCTGGCTTCGGTAAAACCACCGTACTCAAGTACGGCAAGCAGGGCGTGGATCTGGGTTAATGTCATTAGCTCCCTCTAATCAACAATATTAAAACGATTAATTTCTCTAATATAATGAACCTGTTTATACTTGCGGTCTACCGTAAAATCACACTTCGACGCACCTGTCCGTAGTTCAGTTGAGCTGAGCGTTGCCTGCGTGCGCCGTCTGGACAGGTTGTCGAATATGAAAGAAAAACTGTGGACGAAAGATTTTTGGGCAATAACGATAATCAGCTTTATTATATTTTTTGTTTTTTATGTCCTGCTCACGCTGTTACCGATCTATATTTCGGATCGCCTGCATGCCACTCCAGATAAGGCCGGATTATTAGTCACCTTCTTTTTGGGGGCCGCCATTGTTGTGCGCCCGTTTGCGGGACAATGGGTAGGAAAATATTCGAATAAAACAATTCTGGTGCTCTCTTCTCTGGCCTTTTTGGTGGTCACTGCGCTGTATCCTTTTTGCCACTCAATTGAATCACTGCTGTTGATTCGGGTGCTTCATGGTGTAACGTTTGGCGTTATTACCACGGTAAAAGGAACGATTTCCGCGCGGTTGATACCGGCCTCCCGACGTGGGGAGGGCATCAGTTTTTTCTCGTTAGCCATGGGACTGGCAATGGTTGTGGGGCCGTGGGTAGGGCTGAACATGGCACGCTGGGAAGCTTTTACCACTGCATTCTGGCTGTGTAGCGCGGTTGCCGTACTGGGTATTATCCTGTCATTGATTGTCGCCGTACCGCCGGTTATCCGTCATGCTGACGGCTCAAAACCGAAGCTGGGATTTGCTGCAATGTTTGATCGCGCCGCACTGCCTTTCGCGATGGTGACGTTTTTCATGACCTTTTCGTACGCGGGCGTTTCCGCTTTTCTCGCACTGTATGCGCGCGAGCTCGATCTAATGGCCGCCGCCAGTAATTTCCTGCTGTGCTACGCCATTTGCCTGATGATCTGTCGAACCTTTACCGGCAATATTTGTGATAAAAAAGGGCCGAAATACGTGGTCTATCCGTGTTTGTTGGCCTTCACCGTCGGGCTGGTGGCGCTTGGCTATACTAACGGCAGCATTATGATGATTATTTCCGGTGGATTGATTGGCATCGGTTATGGTTCGGTCACACCCGTATTTCAGACACAAATTATTAGTTCGGTGGAACCCCATAAAATTGGTATCGCCAATTCGCTGTTTTTCAATGCGATGGATGCGGGAATGGCAATCGGCGCGTTTATCATGGGGATGATGGTCGAGGGCGTGGGATATCGGGCGATTTATCTGGTGGGTGCGCTGCTGGTGGTACTGGCCGGGGCGCTGTATATCATGCAGATGAAAAAACGCGGAGACGTGGTACTGGTCTCCGCGCATGAAGTTCACTAAACACTATAACTCTATTTCAATATCGCCTTTTGCCCGGCAACAGCACGGCAATATTTCACCGGGCTGAATGAAGGCCAGCGGTTCTGCAATCCAGTCAACCTGTCCCGCCACCAGGCGGGTACGGCAGGAGCCGCAGTAGCCTTCACGACACTGATATTCGACTTCAACATCGTGCGACTCGAGCGCGGCAAGCAGGGAAGGGTGTTCATCCTGGCACAGCAACTGCGTGCCAGAGATGCGCAGAGTCACGCGGCCCATCAGAGCTGGAAGTTACTCAGATCGTCAGTATCGACTTCGGCATCGATCTGGCCGACCAGATAAGAGCTGACTTCCACTTCCTGCGGCGCAACCTGGACGTTGTCAGACACCAGCCAGGTATTGATCCAAGGGATCGGGTTAGAACGTGTCTGGAATGGCAGATCGAGTCCAACAGCCTGCATACGGATGTTGGTGATGTACTCAACGTACTGGCACAGAATGTCTTTGTTCAGGCCAATCATTGAGCCATCACGGAACAGATAGTCCGCCCACTCTTTTTCCTGCAGCGCGGCCTGTACGAACAGGTCGTAGCACTCTTGTTTGCACTCTTCGGCAATTTCCGCCATCTCCGGATCGTCCACGCCGCTGCGCAGCAGGTTCAGCATATGCTGAGTACCGGTCAGGTGCAGGGCTTCGTCGCGGGCGATCAGACGAATAATTTTCGCGTTGCCTTCCATCAGTTCACGTTCGGCGAAGGCGAAAGAGCAGGCGAAGCTGACATAAAAGCGGATCGCTTCCAGCGCGTTCACGCTCATCAGGCACAGATACAGCTTCTTCTTCAGCTCACGCAGGTTTACGACAACCGTTTTACCATTAACGGTATGCGTACCTTCACCGAGCAAATGCCAGTAGCTGGTCATCTCGATCAATTCGTCGTAGTAGCTGGAGATGCCTTCTGCGCGTTTCTGGATTTGCTCGTTGGTGACGATATCGTCAAACACCACCGCCGGATCGTTAACAATATTACGGATGATGTGGGTGTAAGAGCGGGAGTGGATCGTTTCAGAAAACGCCCACGTTTCCACCCAGGTTTCCAGTTCAGGGATCGAGATTAACGGCAGCAGCGCGACGTTAGGACTACGTCCCTGAATGGAGTCCAGCAGCGTCTGATACTTCAGGTTGCTGATGAAGATATGTTTTTCATGTTCCGGCAATGCCTGGAAGTCGATACGATCGCGAGAAACATCGACTTCTTCCGGACGCCAGAAGAAAGAGAGCTGCTTTTCGATCAGTTTTTCAAAGATGTCATATTTTTGCTGATCGTAGCGGGCGACGTTCACCGGCTGGCCGAAGAACATCGGTTCCAGAAGCTGATCATTTTTCGTCTGTGAAAAAGTGGTGTATGCCATTGATGTGAATCCTGTCTGGAATGTACTGCCGGATGCGCTTTGCTTATCCGGCCTACAATACCGCGAATTAATTTGTAGGCCGGGTAAGCGTTACGCCACCCGGCAAAAGATTAAATCTTACATGCGCCGCTTTCGCAGCCATCGTCCTGAATGGACGGTACCAGATCGTCCTGAGAGTCTTCCGCACCGTCACGGGTGTTCTGATAATACAGCGTTTTGACACCAAATTTGTAGGCGGTGAGCAGGTCTTTCAGCAACTGCTGCATCGGTACTTTTCCGGACGGGAAGCGCGACGGATCGTAGTTGGTGTTGGCGGAAATCGACTGATCGATAAATTTCTGCATGATGCCTACCAGCTGCAGATAGCCGTCGTTGTTTGGCATTTCCCACAGCAGTTCGTATGCGTCGTGCAGGTGTTCGTAGTCCGGCACGACCTGACGCAGAATCCCATCTTTCGATGCTTTGATGCTCACGTAACCGCGTGGCGGTTCAATACCGTTGGTGGCGTTGGAGATCTGCGAAGAGGTCTCGGACGGCATCAGGGCTGACAGCGTGGAGTTACGCAGGCCGTGAGTCTTGATAGATTCACGCAGCTGTTCCCAGTCCATATGCAGCGGTTCGTTAGCGATAGCATCAAGATCTTTTTTATAGGTATCAATCGGCAGAATACCTTTCGCATAGGTGGTTTCGTTAAACCATGGGCATGCGCCTTGCTCTTTTGCCAGCTCGTTAGAAGCCTTCAGCAGGTAATATTGAATCGCTTCAAAGGTTTTGTGAGTCAGGTTATTGGCGCTGCCGTCAGAGTAGCGTTTACCGTTTTTCGCCAGCCAGTAAGCGTAGTTGATCACGCCAATACCCAGCGTACGACGACCCATCGCACCGCGTTTGGCGGCCGGAATCGGATAATCCTGGTAATCGAGCAGCGCATCCAGCGCACGTACCGCCAGTACAGCCAGCTCTTCCAGTTCGTCCAGACTTTCGATAGCGCCCAGGTTAAATGCGGACAGCGTACACAGTGCAATTTCGCCGTTTTCATCGTTAACGTCGGTCAGCGGTTTGGTTGGCAGGGCGATTTCCAGGCACAGGTTGGACTGGCGTACCGGCGCGATAACCGGATCAAACGGGCTATGGGTGTTGCAGTGGTCAACGTTCTGAATGTAGATACGACCGGTCGAGGCACGTTCCTGCATCATCAGTGAGAACAGCTCAACCGCTTTCATGCGCTGTTTGCGGATGCTGTCGTCGTTTTCATATTGGGTGTACAGACGCTCGAACTCATCCTGATCGGCGAAGAACGCGTCATACAGACCCGGGACGTCGGACGGGCTAAACAGGGTGATGTCACCGCCTTTCAGCAGACGGGTGTACATCAGCTTGTTGATCTGTACGCCGTAGTCCATGTGACGAACGCGGTTGCCTTCGACGCCACGGTTGTTTTTCAGGACCAGCAGGCTTTCAACTTCCAGGTGCCACATTGGGTAGAACAGCGTGGCTGCACCACCGCGTACGCCACCCTGAGAGCAGGATTTCACCGCAGTCTGGAAAT
The DNA here is from genome assembly GCF_002042885.1 of Citrobacter portucalensis. Taxonomy (GTDB): domain Bacteria; phylum Pseudomonadota; class Gammaproteobacteria; order Enterobacterales; family Enterobacteriaceae; genus Citrobacter; species Citrobacter portucalensis. Next base: position 219,970 of record NZ_MVFY01000005.1, on the reverse strand, counting down.
GCTTATAGAACGGAATACAGCCGGTGTGGAACGCTTCACCGCCGCGAATCGGGCTACCCAGCGCACGGATGCGACCAGCGTTAATGCCGATACCGGCACGCTGAGAAACGTATTTCACAATTGCGCTGGAGGTTGCGTTGATGGAGTCCAGGCTGTCGCCGCACTCGATTAGTACGCAGGAGCTGAACTGACGCGTTGGGGTACGCACGCCGGACATAATTGGCGTCGGCAGCGAGATTTTGAACGTAGAAACGGCGTCGTAGAAACGTTTTACATATTGCAGACGTGTTTCACGCGGATAGTTAGAGAACAGGCAAGCCGCTACCAGAATGTAGAGGAACTGTGCGCTTTCATAGATCTCACCGGTAACACGGTTTTGCACCAAATATTTACCTTCCAACTGCTTCACCGCTGCGTAGGAGAAGGTCATATCACGGTCGTGTACGATGAACGAGTCCATCTGCTTGAACTCTTCTTCCGTGTAGTCTTCCAGCAGATGATTGTCGTATTTGCCCATTTCAACCATTTTCACGACATGGTCGAACAGCTTTGGCGGTTCAAACTCACCGTAGGCTTTTTTACGCAGGTGGAAAATCGCCAGACGGGCAGCCAGATACTGATAATCCGGCGCTTCGCGGGAGATCAGGTCGGCGGCTGCTTTGATGATTGTTTCATGGATGTCGGAGGTCTTGATTCCGTCATAAAACTGAATGTGGGAGCGCAGCTCGACCTGAGAAATCGATACGTTATTCAGTCCTTCTGCCGCCCAATCCAGAACTCGGTGGATTTTGTCGAGATTGATGCGCTCTGTACTACCATCACGCTTTGTCACCAGCAGACTCTGATTCATGTGGTTTTTTACCTGTCCGTGAAAGAAAAAATATCCCCCATATTATCCACAGAGTCATGTTGTGACTAAGTCTGTGGATAAATACTATATGTAGGGGTTGTTTGATAAAATAGACGCTATATGGTGAGTATTCTAGTAGGGATTCTTTTCAGCACAAGAGTTGATTTTGAGGTTAAATTGAGGTTGCAAAAGGGTGATAATCGCTAAGTGCGCGTCTTATAAGGCCTGGCGGGGATGTCAATAATTGAGAAAAAAAATAGAAAATTTGATCGAGTGCTGATTTCTTCATCTAAGGCAAGGAAAGTTCTTATGATCTGGCACAGGATTTGTAGGCCTGATAAGCGAAACGTCATCAGGCATGGTTCCAGTAAGCATGCCGGATGGCGGCGTTGCACGCTTTATCCGGCCTACAGGAGCGGTTAATCAACCTTGGCGGTGGTATGTACCATATAGTTCACATCAACGCCCGGGCCAAGTTTGAAGGTGTTGGTGATGGGGTTGTAATGCAGGCCGGTCATATGGCGCTCTTTCAGTACGGTCTGGTCAACCCAATCTAATAATTCAGCAGGCTTAATAAACTTTTTCACATCGTGCGTGCCTTTCGGCACCATGCGCAGAATATATTCCGCTCCGACCACCGCCATCAGCCAGGATTTGCCGTTGCGGTTAAGCGTGGAGAAAAATACTTCACCACCCGGTTTGACCAACCTGGCGCAAGCTCTGACCACTGACTGTGGGTCTGGCACGTGCTCCAGCATTTCCATGCAGGTGACAACGTCATACTGATGTGCATGCTTTTCCGCATGCTCTTCGACGGTTTCTTGTACGTACTCTACCTGGATACCGCTTTCCAGTGCATGCAGTTTTGCTACCTGCAGCGGTTCAAAACCCATGTCCAGTCCGGTGACGGTGGCACCTTCGCGCGCCATACTCTCCGCCAGAATACCGCCGCCGCATCCGACGTCGAGTACCTTTTTACCAAACAGGCCGCCTGAGCGCTCAGTAATATAGCCCAGACGCAATGGGTTAATGCGGTGCAGCGGCTTAAATTCACCCTCAAGATCCCACCAGCGTGACGCGACTGCTTCAAACTTGGCAATTTCTTCATGGTCAACGTTGTGAGCTACCGGAGGTTTTTCGGCATTCATTGGGGCTTCTACTCCTAAATTTGCGATGCAAATGAGTATATCAGCCTGACGGGATGAATAAAGCCTCTGTCAGGGGGAATCCATTTACCTGAATCTGCACGGATGTGTTATAATTTGCGACCTTTGAATCCGGGATACAGTAGAGGGATAGCGGTTAGATGAGCGACCTTGCGAGAGAAATTACACCGGTCAACATTGAGGAAGAGCTGAAGAGCTCCTATCTGGATTATGCGATGTCGGTCATTGTTGGCCGTGCGCTGCCGGACGTCCGAGATGGCCTGAAACCGGTTCACCGTCGCGTACTTTACGCCATGAACGTATTGGGCAACGACTGGAATAAAGCCTATAAAAAATCTGCCCGTGTCGTTGGTGACGTAATCGGTAAATACCACCCTCATGGTGATACCGCCGTTTACGACACCATTGTTCGTATGGCGCAGCCATTCTCCTTGCGCTACATGCTGGTAGATGGTCAGGGTAACTTTGGTTCTGTCGATGGCGACTCCGCAGCGGCGATGCGTTATACGGAAATCCGTATGTCGAAAATCGCCCATGAGCTGATGGCTGACCTGGAAAAAGAAACGGTTGATTTCGTCGACAACTATGACGGCACCGAACAAATTCCTGACGTCATGCCGACCAAAATTCCTAACCTGCTGGTGAACGGTTCGTCCGGTATCGCGGTAGGTATGGCGACCAACATTCCGCCGCACAACCTGACCGAAGTGATCAACGGCTGTCTGGCATATATTGACGATGAAGACATCAGCATTGAAGGGCTGATGGAACATATTCCGGGTCCGGACTTCCCGACTGCCGCGATCATCAACGGTCGTCGTGGTATCGAAGAAGCCTACCGTACCGGTCGTGGCAAAGTGTACATTCGCGCACGCGCGGAAGTCGAAGCGGATGCCAAAACGGGTCGCGAAACCATCATCGTTCACGAAATTCCGTATCAGGTAAACAAAGCGCGCCTGATTGAGAAAATCGCCGAGCTGGTAAAAGACAAACGCGTTGAAGGCATCAGCGCGCTGCGTGACGAGTCTGACAAAGACGGTATGCGCATCGTGATTGAAGTGAAACGTGATGCGGTCGGGGAAGTGGTTCTGAACAACCTCTATTCCCAGACCCAACTGCAGGTTTCCTTCGGTATCAACATGGTTGCATTGCACCATGGCCAGCCGAAGATCATGAACCTGAAAGATATTATTGCCGCGTTCGTACGTCACCGCCGTGAAGTCGTAACCCGTCGTACTATCTTTGAACTGCGTAAAGCCCGCGACCGTGCGCACATCCTTGAAGCGCTGGCGATTGCGCTGGCGAACATCGATCCGATCATCGAACTGATCCGCCGCGCGCCGACCCCGGCTGAAGCGAAAGCTGCGCTGGTTGCGCGTTCGTGGGAACTGGGCAACGTTTCCGCCATGCTGGAACGTGCCGGTGATGACGCCGCGCGTCCTGAATGGCTGGAGCCGGAATTTGGCGTGCGTGACGGTCAGTACTATCTGACTGAACAGCAGGCCCAGGCTATTCTGGATCTGCGTTTGCAGAAACTGACCGGCCTTGAGCACGAAAAACTGCTCGACGAATACAAAGAGCTGCTGGAACAGATCGCTGAACTGCTGCACATTCTGGGCAGCGCCGATCGTCTGATGGAAGTTATCCGTGAAGAGATGGAGCTGATTCGTGAACAGTTCGGTGACGCTCGTCGTACTGAAATCACCGCGAACAGCGCTGACATCAACATCGAAGATCTGATTAGCCAGGAAGATGTTGTCGTAACCTTGTCTCATCAGGGCTACGTGAAATATCAGCCGTTAACCGATTACGAAGCGCAGCGTCGTGGCGGTAAAGGTAAATCAGCAGCACGCATTAAAGAAGAAGACTTTATTGACCGCCTGCTGGTGGCCAACACCCATGATACGATCCTCTGCTTCTCCAGCCGTGGTCGTTTGTACTGGATGAAGGTCTATCAGTTGCCGGAAGCAAGCCGTGGCGCACGTGGACGTCCAATCGTCAACCTGTTGCCGCTGGAAGCTAACGAACGTATTACCGCAATTCTGCCAGTACGTGAGTACGAAGAGGGCGTGAACGTCTTCATGGCAACCGCCAGCGGTACCGTGAAGAAAACGGCGCTGACCGAATTCAGCCGTCCGCGTTCTGCCGGTATTATTGCGGTTAACCTGAACGAAGGTGACGAACTGATTGGTGTAGATCTGACATCCGGCAGTGACGAAGTCATGTTGTTCTCTGCGGCAGGTAAAGTGGTACGCTTTAAAGAAGATGCTGTCCGTGCAATGGGTCGTACCGCGACCGGTGTACGCGGTATCAAGCTGGCGGAAAAAGATAGCGTGGTATCGCTGATCGTTCCGCGCGGTGAAGGTGCGATCCTGACCGTTACTCAGAACGGTTACGGTAAACGTACGGCGGCGGAAGAGTATCCGACCAAGTCTCGTGCGACCCAGGGCGTTATCTCCATCAAGGTTACCGAGCGCAACGGTTCCGTTGTTGGCGCAGTGCAGGTTGAAGATACCGACCAGATCATGATGATCACCGACGCAGGTACGCTGGTACGTACTCGCGTGTCGGAAATCAGCGTGGTAGGGCGTAATACCCAGGGCGTTATCCTTATCCGTACTGCGGAAGACGAAAACGTCGTGGGTCTGCAACGCGTTGCTGAACCGGTTGATGATGAAGAGCTCGACTCCATCGACGGAAGCGCAGCTGAAGGTGACGAGGATATCGCACCTGAAGCGGAAAGCGATGACGATGCAGCAGCGGATGACGCTGACGAGTAATTAAGACGTTATAAAAAGGGCCGGAGAAATCCGGCCCTTTTTTTAATGGCATTGCGACAAAAGACATTTACCGCTACCTTAACCACACTCTATTAATGCCCTGAGGCGGAGCTTCGCCCCTTTGAAATACCTTGCTTCCGTTCATTCAACTCTAAAAGTTTCACGCTACCTGTTCAGAGCGTTGGCGCTCGTTATCTGGTGTCTGATTGCGTTCGCCTCCGTGTTCTACATTGTGAATGCGCTGCATCAGCGAGAGTCTGAGATCCATCAGGAGCTTAATCTCAGCTCCGATCAGGCCCAGCGCTACATTCAGCGCACATCTGATGTCATTAAAGAGCTGAAATATATTGCCGAGAATCGCTTAACGGCGGAAAACGGCGTGATGTCGCTGCGGGCGCGAGATGATAAAACCGTCGTGCCTAATTTTGAGCCGCTGTTTGCCGACTCCGACTGTTCTGTCATGGGCAACGCCTGGCGAGGTTCTCTGGAATCACTGGCATGGTTTATGCGCTACTGGCGCGACAACTTTTCCGCCGCCTATGATTTAAATCGAGTGTTCCTGATTGGCAGCGACAACCTCTGTATGGCCAATTTCGGCTTGCGTGATATGCCTGTCGAACGTGACGAGGCCCTGAAGGCGTTGCATGAGCGCATTATTAAGTATCGCAATGCTACGCAAGATGAAAACGGCAACAACTTGTTCTGGATCAGCCAGGGGCCGCGTCCGGGAGTAGGGTATTTCTATGCGCTGACGCCGGTTTACCTCGCCAATCGCCTCCAGGCGCTGTTGGGCGTAGAGCAGCCTATTCGTATGGAGAATTTCTTCACGCCGGGCAGTTTACCGATGGGCGTGACCATCCTCGACGAAAATGGGCATGCGCTGATTTCGCTCACTGGCCCTGAAGGGAATATTAAGGCTGAGCCCCACTGGATGCAGGAACGCTCCTGGTTTGGTTACACGCCGGGTTTCCGCGAGCTGGTATTGAAGAAGAATCTGCCTCCGTCCTCCCTGAGCATCGTTTATTCCGTTCCGGTCGATCTGGTGCTGGAGCGGATCCGCATGATGATCCTGAACGCTATCTTGTTGAACGTGCTGGTTGGCGCGGCATTGTTTATGCTCACGCGCATGTATGAACGGCGCATTTTTATTCCAGCGGAAAGCGATGCTCAGCGGCTGGAAGAACATGAGCAGTTTAACCGTAAAATCGTAGCTTCTGCGCCGGTGGGTATTTGTATTCTGCGCACGATGGATGGGATTAACATCCTGAGTAACGAACTGGCGCACACCTATCTGAACATGCTGACGCATGAAGACCGTCAGCGGTTAACGCAAATTATTTGCGGCCAACAGGTCAATTTTGTTGATGTACTAACCAGCAACAATACCAATCTGCAAATCAGCTTTGTGCACTCGCGCTATCGCAATGAAAACGTGGCAATTTGTGTCCTGGTTGATGTCAGTGCGCGCGTTAAAATGGAAGAGTCGTTGCAGGAGATGGCGCAGGCGGCGGAACAGGCCAGCCAGTCCAAATCGATGTTCCTTGCGACGGTGAGCCATGAGCTACGTACACCGCTATATGGCATTATCGGTAATCTTGATTTGTTGCAAACCAAAGAGTTACCGAGTGGGGTGGATCGTCTGGTAACGGCGATGAATAACTCTTCCAGCCTGCTGCTGAAAATTATCAGCGATATTCTCGACTTCTCAAAAATTGAATCTGAACAGCTGAAGATTGAGCCGCGAGAGTTTTCACCGCGTGAAGTCATGAACCATATTACGGCTAACTATTTGCCGCTGGTGGTCCGCAAGCAGTTGGGGTTGTACTGCTTTATCGACCCGGATGTGCCCGTGGCGCTGAATGGCGATCCGATGCGTTTACAACAGGTGATTTCTAATCTGCTGAGTAACGCAATCAAGTTTACCGATACCGGTTGTATTGTGCTGCACGTGCAGTGCAGCGGCGACTACCTGAGCATTCGAGTGCGTGATACCGGTGTAGGGATCCCTGCCAAAGAGGTGGTTCGGTTGTTCGATCCTTTCTTCCAGGTGGGGACTGGCGTACAGCGTAATTTCCAGGGAACGGGACTCGGTTTGGCGATTTGTGAAAAACTGATCAGCATGATGGATGGGGATATTTCCGTCGATTCCGAGCCGGGAATGGGGAGTCAGTTTACGCTGCGTATTCCGCTTTATGGCGCACAGTATCCGTTGAAAAAGGGTGTAGAAGGATTGGCTGGCACGCGTTGCTGGCTGGCAGTACGCAATGCGTCACTGTACCAATTTCTCGAATCCAGCCTGACGCGTAACGGGATGACGGTGCTGCGATATGAGGGACAACAGCCCGATGCGGATGACCTGCTGGTGGCCGACGATGTGCTGGAACAGGCCTGGCAGGGACGGGCAGCGGTAATTTTCTGCCGCCGCCATATTGGCATTCCGCTGGAAAGAGAGCCTGGAGAATGGGTACACAGCGTGGCGTCACCGCACGAACTGCCTGCGCTGTTGGCGCATATCTACAGTGTAGAGCTGGGGAGTGAAGATCTCTCCACGGCGTTGCCAGCCCCGGATAAAGCCGGTGCGACGAACGATGACATGATGATCCTGGTTGTTGACGATCACCCTATCAACCGGCGCTTACTGGCCGATCAGCTGGGATCGTTGGGATATCAGTGTAAAACGGCGAATGACGGTGTGGATGCGCTCAACGTACTCAGCAAAAACCATATCGATATCGTGCTGAGTGACGTCAACATGCCAAATATGGATGGTTATCGCCTGACGCAGCGTATCCGCCAGCTAGGGTTAACGCTGCCTGTTGTGGGGGTAACGGCAAACGCGCTTGCCGAAGAGAAGCAGCGTTGTCTGGAATCAGGTATGGATAGCTGTCTGTCCAAGCCGGTGACCTTAGACGTATTGAAGCAAACGCTGGCGGTCTATGCGGAAAGAGTGAGAAAAACGCGGGGATAGGGGATAAAAGAGCCGGATGGCGGCGTTAGTCTTATCCGGCCTACGAAAAGTGCACGATGCTGTGTGTTCGTAGGCCTGATAAACGCAGCGCCATCAGGCATTTTGACGTGATAAAGAATTACTCTTTGTCTGACGGACTCAGCGTCACGGAGGAGAGGTAATTCAGCAGTGCGATATCGTTTTCCACACCGAGCTTCATCATTGCCGATTTTTTCTGGCTGCTGATGGTTTTAATGCTGCGGTTGAGCTTTTTAGCGATTTCAGTAACCAGGAAACCTTCGGCAAACAAGCGCAGCACTTCACTCTCTTTCGGTGACAGACGTTTATCGCCATAGCCGCTGGCGCTGATTTTCTCCAGCAGACGAGACACGCTTTCCGGGGTAAATTTCTTACCTTTCTGCAGCGCGGCCAGCGCTTTTGGCAGGTCGGTTGGCGCGCCTTGTTTCAGTACGATCCCTTCAATATCGAGATCCAGTACCGCGCTCAGGATAGCCGGATTGTTGTTCATGGTCAGAACGATAATCGACAGGCTTGGGAAATGACGCTTGATATATTTAATTAACGTGATCCCATCACCGTATTTATCTCCCGGCATGGAGAGGTCGGTAATCAACACATGCGCATCCAACTTAGGCAAATTGTTGATCAGTGCAGTGGAGTCTTCAAATTCGCCGACAACATTTACCCACTCGATTTGCTCAAGTGATTTACGAATACCGAACAGTACAATCGGGTGGTCATCGGCAATAATTACGTTCATAGTGTTCATGTATTGGGCTACCTTGCTACAGCAAGCTCTTGACGTAAACGTCAATGTCGCTGATGTATTTTTCTATACCTGGAGCATCTTTCTCTTGAATAAGATGTTCCAGCGCTTCACATAACTGCTTGCCGGGTACCAGATTAAGCATGGCAAACACGCCTTTCAGGCGATGGGCCGTTTGGGCTAATGCAGCGAAATCGCTGATAGCCGCCTCAGTATACAACCTCTTAACATCATCCGGTACTGTGTCTACAAAGAGTGCGTAGTAACCACTGGCATGAAGTTCGGCGTTTTCATCTCCGCCGAGGGGGAGTTCCTGGAACTCTTCTTGTGCCAGCTGCTCTTCAATCAGCTCAAGGACAGCTTCCTGCATAGCATTGCTCATATTAAAGTTGACGCGCAGCTGACCGGGGCCAATTTTCCGTACGCCAGACTCATCATCGCTCAAAAGCAAGCCCGAGGCAGTAAGATTAGACGGATTATCCGTTAAAAAGAGATCATATTCTTGACTATTCAACCGTTCATCGGGCGTGATGCAGGTTGCCCCCCAGTTTTCCAGCTGACGTAATACAATGCTACGTACGTCATTTGAGGTGACATCAACCATTACGCAGACGTCATCCAACAGGCGCTCTTCACTATCAGCATGTTGATCGTGCAGCGGCATTTTAACATGGACGATGTAACGTGTTCCAAGTTCTTCCCGTGCTTTAATATTCAGGTGTCCGCCAAGCTTGCGGGCTAACTGATCGCACAGCCAGAACGTCAGCGGGTTGGCTTTGCCATACCGATCGCCCTGCGTGTCATTAATGAATGGGAAATGGAGATTATCAACTTCATTTAATGTGACGCCTTCCCCGGTATCCAGAATGCGGAAGGTCAGGCGTTCGGCCTCTGACTCATCCTGGTCGACTTCCAGCGTGATTTTACCAATCTGCGTGGTGGTTACCGCATATTGGATCAACAGCAGCAAAATACGGCGCAAGGCATCGCGATCGCCACGGCGTTCGTCATGGGCGCTTAAGTGATTTTTAATCAGCAGCTGCAGCCCTTTACGCTTAATGGCCGGCAGAACCTCCGGAACCACGTCGTCAATTAATGCCTGCACGGAAAACAGTGTGGATTCACCTTTCCAGGCATCGTTCTCCAGCAGGTTGGCTAGCTGGATTTCGTCCACCATGCGCACCAGAACGTCGGCCTGATTGGCCAGTTTCTGGCTGTCTGGTGTATTGAGCGCGGCGGCATTAGCAGCCAGCGTTTTTGCGGGGTCTTTCAGCGCGCTGCCAATATTCTGCATAAAGGCCGCGCGGGCCTGCTGGTTTTTCTCATACAGCCGCTGTGCTTGTTTCAGCTTCTTATTGACCAGCACCTCGCGGTCCTGGTCACGAATGATAAAGATCTGCGTTCTCGGGGAGATCTGGCTGCGAAACAGTCTGATTTCATACAGTTCATTATTGATGGTGGCCTGAATCACTCCCTGATGCTGCTCTGCCATATTGGTAATGTTTTGCAGATTTAAATGCGGCAGCAGGTGGTCGGCAATTTTATTGCTGATAACCGTGCGGTTTGCTTCCTGATCGTGTACCAGTAATCCCAGCGGCAGAAGGGAAACAATCTCTTCATTGATTGCGCGCAGAACACGCAGCTCATTATTTGCCGCAAGGTTTGGCACCACTTCAGTCGAACGGGCAGGGAGGTGGCGAAAGGTGGTATAACCAAACAGCGCCAGGGCCAGTAACGCAATGTTCAATAACAGCGGCAGCAGAATGTTTTGCAGCGTATCCAGCAGCAAGGAACCGAATGGAACTTGCCATACCAGTCGCATATCCGTTGAATTCAGCGCTGAAGAGATCTCAATTTTACTGTTGTTGAAATTAATGCTGACGCTGTCAGGCGACTCTTTTTCATTCAGGTGCTCGGTCGTTGAGGTGGCATCAGGTTCCAGATGGAAACTATCCAACGGCATCCCGGGAGGGATCAAGTCATTAATCGGCAGGTCAAAGGCGACAACCGTTGCCAGATGTCCTGGCTGATTAAAGGTCGTGCGTAGCGTGAAGTAATGCCCGTTTTGCCAGGCCAGACGGCGCAGTGAAGAGAAGCTTTCACGTTCATCCAGCGCATTAGCCTGTTGCAGCATCTCAGCGCGCCGGGAATCCACAATATTCCCAATCGTCGATTCTTTAAAACCAGAGGTCAGATCTTTCAGCGGTAACGTCGAGATTAGGATCAGGCTGTTGTCCTGACCATTCAGGTAATACATTGACCATGGGACATTCTCCGCGCCCCACAACGTGTCCAGATACGTTGAAATACGCTGGGTCATTTCCAGTGTAGAACTGTCATGCGAGCCGAAAATCAGCGCTTCAGTCTTTCTGCGGGGTTTCTCAAGATAATAGATATCTTGTTTCAGACGCGTTTCCTGTAGCCCATCTGCGCCTGGTGAACTGGTTGTAGCGGCAATATTGTCATAGATTTGCCAGGTCACGTATCGCCAGGTATCGACCCTTTTATGAATGGCATGGGTAATATCGACAATCTGATAACTCTTATCCTTTAGCCAGGTGTTGACGGCGCTCTGGACCATAACACCCATCATCACCAACAGCACAACGATCAGTAATAAGAAGAAACGGGTAATACTTCCTGGTAACAGGGAGAATCGGGTGGAAACCGTTGTGTCAGACTGACTCATTCGTGTTTATGACCTGTTAAACGACGCGAAAGATGAAAGGGCAGTATAAAGGGTAATGTATGAATTACCACACTTACACCGCGCCGCCTGGCCTGCATTCTTTGCGCCTGATTTTGTTGCAGTCATGGCGGTGCAAAGGTGTACAGTGGATAAAGGTGGGTACAAATATTCGTACGGAATGTATACATTTAGCATTAAATAACAAGAAATTATTTATCAAACTTATATCTGATCGTGACGCCCGAGATAGTTAATAGTCGTTATAGTTTTTCATCGGTAGCACAGAAAGGTAAGCTTTGTGTAAAGAAGGGTAAAAAAAAACCGAACGCTGAGCATTCGGCTGAAATAGGGGTAAACAGACATTCATAAATGAATGACGGTAATAAATAAAGTTAATGATGATAGCGGGTCTATTTTAGTTGCGAGTGAAGATTTTGTTTTGTCATTCAGTGCTATAAGATATTTTTGTACAATGCATTGATTTTAAAGAGAATTGAAATGATTCTTGATTATTTGTGCTTATTTCGACTGTTTTTTGATTTTAAAAAAGTTCCCTTGTATTAACATTTAGAAACATCTATGCCGATAAATGAAACACCTTAAAAGTTTTAGTATCATATTCGTGTTGGATTATTCTTTGTTTTTGCGGAGAATGAAGTTGCCGACTGGTTAATGACCTTAATCAGTATGCAGTGGCATAAAAAAGCAATAAAGGCATATAACAGAGGGTTAATAACATGAAAGTTAAAGTACTGTCCCTCCTGGTACCAGCACTGCTGGTAGCAGGCGCAGCGAATGCGGCTGAAATTTATAACAAAGACGGCAACAAATTAGATCTGTACGGTAAAGTCGACGGTCTGCACTATTTCTCCGACAACAAAGGTGATGATGGTGACAAGACTTACATGCGTATCGGCTTCAAAGGCGAAACTCAGGTTAACGACCAACTGACCGGTTACGGCCAGTGGGAATACCAGATTCAGGGTAATGCGGCTGAAAGTGAAAACAACGCCTGGACGCGTGTGGCGTTTGCGGGTCTGAAATTCGCTGACGTAGGTTCTTTCGACTACGGTCGTAACTACGGCGTAGTTTACGACGTAACGTCCTGGACCGACGTCCTGCCAGAATTCGGCGGCGATACTTACGGTGCTGACAACTTCATGCAGCAGCGTGGTAACGGCTTCGCGACCTACCGTAACACCGACTTCTTCGGTTTGGTTGATGGCCTGAACTTTGCCATTCAGTATCAGGGTAAAAACGGTAGCGTAAGCGGCGAAGACGAGAACGGCAGAACGTTCACTGGCGTGACCAACAACGGTCGTGACGCGCTGCGTCAAAACGGCGACGGCGTTGGCGGATCTATCACTTATGATATCGGTGAAGGCTTCGCACTGGGTACTGCTGTCACCAGCTCCAAACGTACTGACGAGCAGAACCGTTTGAACTTCGGTACTGGCGACCGTGCTGAAACCTACACTGGTGGTCTGAAATACGACGCGAACAACGTGTACCTGGCAGCACAGTACACCCAGACCTACAACGCAACGCGTGCGGGCTCCCTGGGCTGGGCTAACAAAGCACAGAACTTCGAAGCCGTTGCTCAGTACCAGTTCGACTTCGGTCTGCGTCCGTCCGTGGCTTACCTGCAGTCCAAAGGTAAAGACCTGGGCCGCGGCTATGGCGACGAAGATATCCTGAAATATGTTGATGTTGGCGCGACCTACTACTTCAACAAAAACATGTCCACCTATGTTGATTACAAAATCAACCTGCTGGATGACAACCAGTTCACTCGTGATGCTGGCATCAGCACCGATGACATCGTAGCACTGGGTCTGGTTTACCAGTTCTAATCTACATTATGTCTATCAAAGGCCCTGCGGGGCCTTTTTTAATGCCGTTTTTTCGCCGTACAAACAACGATTTTTGGTGTACTCTTGCGCCCGTTCGCATGAGGATAATTACGTATGGAAATGAATTTTTATCGCGCAGCACTGCTGGCTGTGACGATCTTTTTTGTCGGGTGCGATGAGGCCCCGAAACCTGCTCAGACCACAATTCCTGCCACGGTTCTGGAAGGTAAAACGATGGGCACTTTCTGGCGGGTCAGTGTGGTAGGCGTAGATGCCAAACGCGCCAGGGAACTGCAGGCCAAGATCCAGACTCAGCTTGATGCCGATGATCAACTGCTCTCCACCTATAAAAACGATTCTGCGTTAATGCGCTTTAACCTGTCGAAAAGCCTGTCGCCGTGGCCGGTTAACGACGCCATGGCGGATATCGTGACTTCGGCGCTACGCATTGGTGCAAAAACCGATGGGGCCATGGATATCACCGTGGGGCCGTTAGTCAACCTGTGGGGCTTTGGCCCGGATCAGCAGCCGTTGCATATTCCCACCCAAGCGCAAATTGACGCTGCAAAAGCGCAAACCGGGCTTTCTCATCTGAAAGTTGTGAATGAAGCGCATCAGAACTACCTGCAAAAAGACTTGCCGGATCTGTATGTTGATCTCTCGACCGTTGGTGAAGGGTACGCCGCCGATCATCTGGCTCGATTGATGGAGCAAGAGGGGATCTCCCGTTATCTGGTTTCCGTTGGTGGTGCGCTGAACAGCAGGGGAATGAATGCTGAAGGGCATCCGTGGCGAGTGGCAATCCAGAAACCCACCGATCGTGAAAACGCGGTGCAGGCGATTGTCGACATTAACGGGCACGGCATTAGCACCTCCGGCAGCTACCGGAACTATTATGAGCTGGACGGTAAGCGCCTTTCCCATGTTATCGATCCACAAACCGGTCGCCCGATCGAACATAATCTGGTGTCCGTAACGGTGATTGCGCCAACGGCGCTGGAAGCCGATGGCTGGGATACCGGATTGATGGTGCTCGGCCCGGAAAAGGCCAAAGAAGTCGTGCGTCGTGAAGGGCTGGCGGTCTATATGATTGTGAAAGAGGGTGAGGGGTTTAAAACCTGGATGTCGCCGCAGTTTAATAGCTTTCTGGTCAGCGAAAAAAATTAAAAAGCAAGATTGCGGGTTTTTATGCCCGACGATGGGGACACACTGAGGCTAAGCGCTATGCTTAACAAAGGAGTCCGAAATGAAAAATCGTTTACGCATCACTGACGATGACCGTTGGCAGTCCGTTGTGGATCGCGACGTTAACGCCGACGGTCAGTTTGTTTTTGCCGTCCAGACTACCGGTGTTTTCTGCCGTCCGTCCTGTCGGGCAAAACATGCGCTGCGCAAAAATGTCCGTTTTTTCGCCGATGCCCAGCAGGCACAGGATGCCGGGTTTCGCCCCTGTAAGCGCTGCCAGCCGGATAAAGACAGCGCGCAACAGCATCGGCTGGATAAAATTGCCCGCGCCTGTCAGTTGTTGGAGCAAGAGTCACCTCTTACGTTGGACGAGCTGGCACAGCAGGTGGCAATGAGCCCGTATCACTTGCATCGTCTGTTCAAAGCCACGACGGGCATGACCCCGAAAGTGTGGCAACAATCATGGCGTGCTCGCCGTCTGCGTGATGCCCTGGCGAAAGGTGTTCCGGTTACACAGGCGATTCTCAATGCCGGATTCCCCGACAGCAGCAGCTACTATCGCAAAGCCGATCAAGCATTAGGCATGACGGCAAAGCAATTTCGTAAAGGTGGCGACAACGTTTCTGTACGCTATACCCTCGCAGATTGCGCTCTGGGTCGCTGTCTGGTGGCGGAAAGCGAGCGGGGTATCTGCGCGATCTTGCTTGGCGATGATGACGCTACGTTGGTTGCGGATCTTCATGCGCTGTTTCCCGCCGCGCAGGATGTTCCTGCAGATGCCAATTTTCAGCAGCGCGTGCGCGAAGTGATCGTCGCGATCAACTCGCGTGACGCGTCGCTATCGCTACCCCTGGATATTCGGGGAACAGCCTTTCAGCAGCAGGTGTGGCAGGCGCTGTGCGCAATTCCGTGCGGTGAAACAGTGAGTTACCAACAGTTGGCCAGCGCCATCGGCAAACCGAAGGCGGTGCGCGCGGTGGCCAGTGCCTGTGGGGCCAACAAACTGGCGATTGTTATCCCGTGTCACCGGGTGATCCGTGGCGATGGCGCACTTTCGGGCTACCGATGGGGTATTGCGCGCAAGGCGCAGTTACTGCAACGGGAAACTACTGGCGAGGAAACATAATGCTCGATCTCTTTGCGGATGCTAAACCCTGGCAGGAACCGCTGGCGTCAGGTGCGGTTATTCTGCGACGTTTCGCTTTTGACTCCGCGCCCACTTTACTTCAGGCAATAGCGGCTGTCGCCAGACAGTCGCCGTTTCGCCAGATGGTGACGCCCGGCGGCTATACAATGTCGGTGGCGATGACCAACTGCGGCCATCTGGGCTGGACGACGGATCAGCATGGCTATCTTTATTCTCCGTTTGATCCACTCACCGGCACGCACTGGCCGCCGCTGCCGGATGCGTTCGCTGATCTGTGCCAACAGGCGGCGACGGCGGCGGGCTATGCTGATTTTCAACCCGATGCCTGCCTGATTAACCGCTACACGCCAGGGGCAAAACTGTCCTTACATCAGGATAAAGACGAGCCCGACCTGCGGGCGCCGATTGTCTCTGTATCGCTGGGGCTACCAGCCATCTTTCAATTTGGCGGATTGCACCGTAATGACCCTTTAAAGCGTTTGCTGCTGGAACATGGCGATGTCGTGGTGTGGGGCGGTAATTCGCGGCTGTTTTATCATGGGATCCAGCCGCTTAAAACAGGGTATCACCCATTAACCGGAGACTGTCGTTACAACCTGACGTTTCGTCTGGCTGGTAAAAAAGAATAAAAATAAGAATTATTATTGCTGTCGACGAAGAGATGTTTAAACTGCGGGCTGTTATTACTTGTCCGGGTTGTTTGCATGGAACTTTTACTTCTTGTCTGGCGGCAGTATCGCTGGCCATTTATCAGCGTGATGGCGCTCAGCCTCGCCAGCGCCGCGTTGGGGATTGGGCTGATTGCGTTTATCAACCAGCGCTTGATCGAAACGGTCGACACCACGCTGATGGTGCTACCGGAGTTTCTTGGCCTGCTGCTGTTGTTGATGGTTGTCACCCTCGGTTCTCAGCTGGCGTTGACCACGCTGGGTCACCACTTTGTCTACCGCCTGCGTAGCGAATTTATCAAACGAATTCTGGATACTCACGTCGAGCGTATTGAACAGCTTGGCAGCGCCTCGTTGCTGGCCGGTTTAACCAGTGATATCCGCAACATCACCATCGCCTTTGTTCGTCTGCCTGAGCTGGTGCAGGGGATTATCCTGACCATAGGATCGGCGGCGTATCTGGCGATGCTGTCGACCAAAATGCTACTGGTAACGGCAATCTGGATGGCAATCACCATCTGGGGCGGATTTGTGCTGGTGGCGCGGGTGTATAAACACATGGCCACCTTGCGCGAAACTGAAGACAAGTTGTACAACGATTATCAGACGGTGCTGGAAGGGCGCAAAGAGCTGACGCTTAACCGCGAGCGCGCCGAGCATATCTTTAATCAGATGTACGTCCCGGATGCCAAAGAGTATCGCCACCATATTATCCGTGCCGATACCTTCCACCTGAGCGCGGTTAACTGGTCGAACATTATGATGCTGGGTGCCATTGGCCTGGTGTTCTGGATGGCTAACAGTCTGGGATGGGCTGATACCGCCGTGGCAGCGACCTATTCTCTGACGCTGTTATTCCTGCGAACACCGTTGCTCTCTGCCGTTGGCGCGCTGCCGACACTGCTCACGGCACAGGTGGCGTTCAACAAGCTGAATAAATTCGCACTGGCACCTTTTAAGGCCGAATTCCCACGCCCAACCGCGTTTCCTAACTGGCAAACGCTGGAGCTGCGCAACGTGGTTTTCCACTATCAGGATAATGCGTTTTCCGTAGGGCCGGTGAATCTGACGATTCATCGCGGTGAACTGATCTTTCTGATTGGCGGTAACGGTAGCGGGAAATCTACGCTGGCGATGTTACTGACCGGTCTATACCAGCCGCAGTCAGGCGAAATATTGCTTGATGGTAAGGCCGTTGCCGTTGAAAAACCGGAAGACTACCGCAAGCTCTTCTCCGCCGTGTTTACCGACGTCTGGCTGTTCGACAAACTGCTGGGGCCGGAAGGTAAAGAGGCTAATCCGCAGCTGGTCGCGAAGTGGCTGGAACATCTGAAGATGGGTCATAAGCTGGAGCTGAGCGATGGTCGTATCCTCAATCTGAAGCTGTCGAAAGGGCAGAAGAAACGCGTGGCGCTGCTGCTGGCCCTGGCGGAGGAGCGCGACATCATTCTGCTGGATGAATGGGCTGCCGATCAGGATCCCCATTTCCGCCGGGAGTTCTATCAGGTGCTATTGCCTTTGATGCAGGAAATGGGGAAAACCATTTTCGCCATCAGCCACGACGATCACTATTTTATTCACGCCGATCGTCTACTGGAAATGCGTAACGGACAGTTGAGTGAACTGTTGGGCGATGAACGTGACGCCGCCTCGCGCGACGCGGTGGCTCGCACAGCCTGATCCTTCAGTGCCGCCGGTTTTTTAGCCACCCGGCGGCACTGTTTATTGTTATTTACATAAATCGGCATCATGATTAATGATATTTCATATCATGGATTTATGATTAATGTCCGTAATAAACAAAAACAGCGCCAGACTGCGTGATGAAGAGCGTGCGCGCCTCATCTGGCTGCTGACCACTGATAAAGCCATTATATCAACGCTGTTGGGCAAGCTTACCCTGGCTGAGCAATATGACGTCGGTACGTTAGCCGACGATATTGCTGAGGTAGGGGCGCTGGTGGCCCACCTGCCACCGCCTGACCTCGCCGATACCCTTGAAGCTTTGCCCTCTGAAGAGCGCCACGCCCTGTGGCGACTGGTCGAAAATGAAAAGCGCGGTAACGTCTTGCTTGAGGCGTCTGAAAACGTCTGGGACGACCTGATCGATGAGATGAGCGACCGCGAGCTGCTGGATGCGCTGCAATATCTCGATATCGATGAACAGATTTACCTGGTGCAGCATTTGCCTCGTAACCTTACCGGTCGTCTGCTGGCGACGTTACCGGCAGAGGAGAGGACGCGCGTCCGCCAGGTGCTGCACTACGAGAAAAATAGCGTCGGCGCGATCATGGAGTTCGAAGTCATCACCGTGCGTCCGGACGTGACGCTGGAAGTGGTGCAACGCTATCTGCGGCGGCTGGGGAAAATGCCGGAGAACACCGATAAACTTTTCGTGACCGATCGCAATAAAGTGCTGGTTGGCGAACTGACGCTAACCTGCATTTTACTCAATGATGTGCAGCGAAAAGTCAGCGAGGTGATGGAAGATGACCCGCTCACCTTTTCTCCTGAAGATATCGCCGAAAACGCTGCGCGTACCTTCGAACGCGACAACCTGGTCAGCGCCGCGGTGGTTGACCCTTCCGGTAAACTGATGGGCCGTTTAACCATCGATGAGATTGTCGACGTTGTCTATGAAGAAACCGACACCGATCTGCGTCGAATGGGGGGCTTAAGCGCCGAAGAGGACGTGTTTGCGCCTGTTACCAAAGCGGTAAAAACCCGCTGGGCGTGGTTGGCCGTTAACCTCTGTACCGCCTTTATCGCCTCGCGGGTGATCGACGGTTTTGAACATACGATTTCGCAACTGGTGGCGCTGGCCTCGTTGATGCCGATTGTGGCGGGTATCGGCGGCAATACCGGGAATCAAACTATCACTATGATTGTCCGCGCGCTCGCGCTGCAAAATATTCAGCCGGGGAACCTGACGTTTCTCATCCTGCGCGAGATGGGCGTGGCGCTAATCAACGGCCTCGTGTGGGGCGGGATTATGGGGGGCATTACCTGGTGGCTGTATGATGATATGGCGCTCGGTGGTGTGATGACTCTGGCGATGATGCTCAATCTGCTGATGGCGGCGTTGATGGGGGTTATCATTCCGATGACGATGGTGAAGCTCGGGCGCGACCCGGCGGTCGGCTCGAGCGTCATGATAACCGCTATCACTGATACTGGTGGTTTCTTTATTTTTCTCGGTCTGGCAACGCTGTTTCTGATGTAGTCGCCCGTTTGCGTCTGACGATACGCGGTAGAATGAGCATCGTTATCACCCCGGCAACCACGCCAATCGCCAGGTTGCCGGTAGAAACCGTGGCAGCGACGGTCACCAGCATCACCAGCGTTTCAGTGACGGGGAGTTTCGTCAGCGTGGCGGGCTGGATGCTGTGCCAACTGAAGGTTTTTACCGCCACAATTACCATAATACCTGCCAGCACCGACATGGGTATTTCTGCCATCACTTCGCTTAACCCTGTGACTAACAGGAGTAATACCAGTCCGGCGGCAACCGTCGAGACGCGGCTGCGTCCTTTGCCCATCTCGACGTTAACGATGGTTTGACCAATCATCGCGCACCCGGCGATGCCGCCATAAAATCCGGCCAGAATATTGGCTATCCCCAGCCCGGCACTCTCGCGATTTTTATTCGACGGCGTCACCGTCAGGTCATCCACCAGACGGGCGGTTAACAGCGACTCCATCAAACCAACAAAAGCGATACTTAGCGCGCAGGGCCAGATAATCGCCAGCGTTTGCAGGTTGAGCGGAACCAACAACTGGGTGAAACCCGGCAGGCCGCCGCTCATTGAACCTTCATCACCGACGGTCGGTAACAGTTGCCCGCTGGTGACAGTGAACACGGTTAGCAGCACGATGGCGATAAGCGGTGCGGGAATTGCTTTAATAAACCGCGGAACCCACAGCACAATCAGCAGCGTCAGGACAAACAACCCCCAGATGAGCGGGCTTTTGCCCCAGAAATGCGGGACCTGGGCAAAGAAAATCAATATACCCAGCGCGTTAACAAAGCCGGTCATCACGGCCGTAGGGATGAATCGCATCAGACGTGCCATTCCCAATACACCAAACAGGATCTGAATCATCCCGGCCAGCACCACTGCAGGCAGGATGTATTGCACGCCGTGTTGATGCACCATCGGACCAATCACCAGCGCGACCGATCCTGCAGCGGCGGTAACCATTGCGGGACGACCGCCTAAAAAAGACATCGCCAGGCACAGTACGACGGAGGCGATCAAACTGACTTTAGGATCAACGCCTGCGATCACGGAAAACGAGATTACTTCCGGGATCAGCGCCAGGGCGGTTACCACACCGGCCAGCGTTTCGCGCACCAGCAGACGGGGTTGGCGGAGCACGGCACGGGTCGTGTGTTCCGAGACTGTGGCAGAGGAATGTTGAGTTGCAGACATAGTTACACTCAGGTCAAAAATGGCCTGATACAGCAGACCGACAGGCATCCGTGCGGTGAATAGTAAAGCGCAGCATAGTACCCGTCAGATGGACCGGTTTCCAGAAATGATTGTCAATAACCGCATAAACTATCAACGTATTAATAACATTTTTAAAAATTAAATATAATTTATAAACTTTATTTAATTATTTTTACTTAAGTGTTACCGTTGGTGCCGCTCGATTTTCACCTGCATTAAAAGCAAAAAAGCGATACTAAAAGTAAGGCATTAACATTATGAAAAAAGTGACTGCCATGCTCTTCACCATGGCCGTTGGGCTGAATGTTGTCTCGATGGCGGCAAAAGCGAAAGCGGCGGAAGAGCAGGAAACGGATGTACTGTTGATTGGCGGCGGCATCATGAGCGCCACGCTGGGAACCTATTTACAGGAGCTGGAGCCGCAATGGTCAATGACCATGGTTGAGCGACTGGATGGTGTAGCGCAGGAAAGCTCAAACGGCTGGAATAACGCCGGAACCGGCCACTCCGCACTGATGGAGCTGAACTACACGCCTAAAAAGGCCGACGGTAGCATCAGCATTGAAAAGGCAGTCGAAATTAACGAAGCCTTCCAGATTTCCCGCCAGTTTTGGGCCTATCAGGTCAATAATGGCGTAATGCATGAACCACGCTCGTTTATCACCACCGTTCCGCACATGAGTTTTGTCTGGGGTGACGAGAACGTGAACTTCCTGCGTGCCCGTTACACCGCACTGCAGCAGAGCACGCTGTTCCGTGGTATGCGCTATTCCGAAGACCACGCGCAGATTAAAGAGTGGGCGCCGCTGGTCATGGAAGGTCGCGATCCGCAGCAGAAAGTCGCAGCAACGCGTACCGAGATTGGTACTGACGTGAACTACGGCGAAATCACCCGCCAACTGATTACCTCATTGCAGAAAAAGCCCAACTTTGCGCTGCAGTTGAGCACCGAAGTGCGTGGCTTTAAGCGTAATGCCGACAATAGCTGGACTGTCACAGTCGCCGATCTGAAAAATAACGAAGCGGAACACGATATCAAGGCGAAGTTTGTCTTTATCGGTGCCGGTGGCGCTGCGCTGAAGCTGTTGCAGGAAACCGACATTCCGGAAGCGAAAGGCTATGCCGGATTCCCGGTTGGCGGGCAGTTCCTGGTTGCAGAAAATCCGGATGTGGTCAATCGCCACCTGGCGAAAGTGTACGGTCAGGCCTCCGTTGGCGCGCCGCCGATGTCTGTACCGCATATCGATACCCGTATCCTTGATGGCAAGCGCGTTGTGCTGTTTGGGCCATTCGCGACATTCTCCACCAAGTTCCTGAAAAACGGTTCATTGTGGGATCTGCTCAGCTCGACCACCACCTCGAACTTTATGCCTATGGTCAACGTGGGTCTGGATAACTTCGATCTGGTGAAATATCTGGTGAGCCAGGTGATGCTCAGCGACGACGACCGTTTTGCTGCGCTGCAAGAGTACTATCCGCAGGCGAAAAAAGAAGACTGGCGTTTATGGCAGGCTGGCCAGCGTGTGCAGATCATCAAAAGCGATGCGGAGAAGGGCGGCGTGCTGCGTCTGGGCACTGAAGTCGTCAGCGATAAAGAAGGCACGATTGCAGCGCTGCTGGGAGCTTCTCCGGGCGCATCAACCGCGGCACCGATCATGCTGCATCTGATGGAAAAAGTGTTTAAAGATAAAGTAGCCAGCCCCGAGTGGCAGGCGAAGCTGAAAACCATTATTCCGTCTTATGGTACTAAGCTGAACGGTAACGTTGAGGCTACGGAACAAGAGCTGCAGTACACCAGTGAGGTTCTGGGTCTGAAATATGACAAGCCGCAGGTTGCTGATGAAGCACCGAAACCACAACTGAAACCTCAGGCACAACCGCAGCCTGAACAGAAAGCCGTTGCGGATATAGCGCTGTAAAATAAAATGCCGGATGGCACTATGCTTATCCGGCATTGTTTATGCGTCTGTAGGCCGGATAAGGCGGTACGCCGCCATCCGGCACATTCTCACTTAGCGCGTGACTGCGTCCTGAATTTTGTCTTCCGCTTTCCAGATACGGTATTTAACGTCCACGTTTTCCGGGGTGTAGACCACAATCGGCAACTTGCTGTTGTAACGCAGCATTCCGTCATCACCCAGATGCGCAGTAATGAATTTCTTCTCTTTCTTACCGTCCGGGCAGGCCATCATGGTTGAAACCGGAGAGGTAACTTTGTCAAAGACATAGTAGTCATATCCCCAACCTTCCAGCGTTTTGCTGTCCAGTTCTCCGCCCAGGCGGTGTTGGTTACAGTCAACTTCCAGCGTTTGTCCGATCAGCAGTTCTACTTTCAGAGTAGATTCATCTTTCTCAGGGGTAAGCTGGATAACCTGGCGCTTCATACCCTTTTCCGCCTTGGGATAAGGGGCGACTTTTTCCAGCGGCTGAGCGGCGGTTTCGTTACTGGCAGCCCATGCAGAGGTGCTGGCAAAGGCGGCGAAAAGTACGGCAGGGACAATTGTCTTCATCTTATTGTTCACAGTGTTTCCTTTCTTCTGTCTTATGAACGAGTCTGTAGCAGGTTAACATATTTGGATAATCTATTAATCTGGATTTACTTATATTTAAAGTGTATTAGGTAGAGTTTCGTTGTCATGATAGCGATATATACTAGGAATTATCCTAATATTGAGATCTTTATCTTTTTGAATAAACCGTTATATACATTGTTATATAACTCATTGAAATGTGAGCAAAAGCGCATTTTTTCCCGCCAACTCAACACTCCTTTGATCCGGCAACAGCATTTACCCCAATTGGGGTATGCACCTCTAACACATCCTGAAATATCTTACGGCTAAAAATAACTACTCATAAATAGTGCAGTTTTTTATGTCGTTCAACCCGCCGAGGGAGGGCGTCATTATGGAAGGACAATGTCATGGTTGATTTATCCCGTCGAGGTATGTTGACAGGCAGTTGGCGAAACGCCAGCGCAGGGATCCGTCCGCCGTGGAGCAAGGAAGACTCTCACTTTCTGGCCCATTGCCTCCGTTGTGACGCCTGCATTCAGGCGTGCGAAACCGACATCCTGCAGCGAGGCCAGGGTGGTTACCCGAGCGTAAATTTCAAACACGGCGAGTGCAGCTTTTGCTATGCCTGCGCAGAAGCCTGTCCCGAATCACTTTTTCTTCCGCGCCACACCAGGGCATGGGATCTGAATTTTACGATTGGGGAAAACTGTCTCGCACATCAGTCCGTTGAATGTCACCGCTGTCAGGATAGCTGTGAGCCCATGGCAATAACCTTTCGCCCCACGCTTTCCGGCATTTATCAGCCGCAGCTCGACAATCAGGACTGTAACGGATGTGGCGCCTGTGTCGCTATCTGCCCGGTATCAGCCATTAACGCGGAGTACAACCATGGACAATAACTGGCAGGTCTGCAGCCTGGTCGTTCAGGCCAAAAGCCAGCATATCAACGATATCGCCACGCAGTTGCGTTCCTTTCCCGGTTGCGAAGTTGCACTCAGCGATGTGGAAAGTGGTCAGTTGATTGTGGTGGTGGAAGCTGAGCAAAGTGAAACGCTAATGAAAACAATTGAGTCAGTACGCAACGTTGCGGGCGTACTGGCGGTGTCGCTGGTTTATCACCAGCAGGATGAGCAAGGTGAGGAAACACCATGAAACTCAGTCGTCGTAGCTTTATGAAAGCTAACGCCGTTGCGGCCGCTGCGGCGGCTGCCGGGTTAAGCGTGCCGGGCGTTGCCCGCGCGGTAGTCGGTCAGCAAGAAGCCATTAAATGGGACAAAGCCCCGTGCCGTTTTTGCGGGACGGGCTGTGGCGTATTGGTCGGAACGCAGCAAGGGCGTGTTGTGGCATGCCAGGGCGATCCGGATGCGCCGGTTAACCGTGGGCTCAACTGCATCAAAGGTTACTTCCTGCCGAAAATCATGTACGGAAAAGACCGTTTAACGCAGCCGATGCTGCGCATGAAAGACGGCAAGTATCACAAAGAAGGCGAGTTCACCCCGATTAGCTGGGACCAGGCCTTTGACGTGATGGAAGAGAAATTCAAAACGTCGATGAAAGAGAAAGGCCCTGAGTCTATCGGTATGTTCGGCTCTGGCCAGTGGACGATTTGGGAAGGTTATGCCGCTGCCAAATTGTTTAAAGCGGGTTTCCGTTCCAATAACATCGACCCGAACGCACGTCACTGCATGGCCTCAGCGGTAGTCGGCTTTATGCGTACCTTCGGTATGGATGAACCGATGGGCTGCTATGACGATATCGAACATGCCGATGCCTTCGTCCTGTGGGGCGCGAATATGGCAGAGATGCACCCGATCCTGTGGTCGCGCATCACCAACCGTCGTCTCTCCGATCCTAACGTGAACGTCGCGGTTCTCTCCACCTTCCAGCACCGCAGCTTTGAGCTGGCGGATAACGGTATGGTCTTCACGCCGCAAACCGATCTGGTGATCCTCAACTACATCGCAAACTACATCATTCAAAACAATGCGATTAACCAGGATTTCTTTAGCAAGCACGTTAACCTGCGTAAAGGCGTGACGGACATCGGCTACGGTCTGCGTCCAACCCATCCGCTGGAAAAAGCGGCGAAAAACCCGGGATCCGATGCTTCTGAACCGATGAGCTTTGAGGATTACAAAGCCTTCGTTGCTGAGTACACGCTGGATAAAACCGCCGAAATGACCGGCGTACCGAAAGATCAGCTGGAACAGCTGGCGCAGCTGTATGCCGATCCGAAGAAAAAAGTTATTTCCTACTGGACGATGGGCTTTAACCAGCACACCCGCGGCGTGTGGGCCAACAACCTGGTCTATAACCTGCACTTGCTGACCGGCAAAATCTCCCAGCCAGGCTGCGGCCCGTTCTCTCTGACCGGCCAGCCTTCAGCCTGCGGCACCGCGCGTGAAGTCGGTACGTTCTCCCACCGTCTGCCTGCGGACATGGTGGTAACGAACGAAAAACACCGCGATATCTGCGAGAAGCACTGGAATATTCCGTCAGGGACCATTCCGGCAAAAGTTGGTCTGCACGCCGTGGCGCAAGACCGTGCGCTGAAAGATGGCAAGCTCAATGTCTACTGGGCGATGTGTACTAACAACATGCAGGCCGGTCCGAACATCAACGAAGAGCGTATGCCGGGCTGGCGCGATCCGCGTAACTTCATCATCGTCTCCGATCCGTACCCGACGATCAGCGCCCTGTCGGCTGACCTGATCCTGCCGACCGCGATGTGGGTAGAGAAAGAAGGCGCCTACGGGAATGCTGAACGCCGTACACAGTTCTGGCGTCAGCAAATTAAAGCGCCGGGCGAATCGAAATCGGATCTGTGGCAACTGGTGCAGTTCTCTCGTCGCTTCAAAACAGAAGAAGTATGGCCGGAAGAGCTGCTGGCACAAAAACCGGAACTGCGCGGTAAAACGCTGTATGACGTGCTGTTTGCTACGCCAGCAGTAACGAAATTCCCAGTGACTGAACTGGCTGAAGATCAACTGAACGATGAATCCCGCGAGCTGGGCTTCTATCTGCAAAAAGGCTTGTTCGAAGAGTACGCCTGGTTTGGCCGCGGTCACGGGCACGATCTTGCGCCATTTGACGATTACCACAAAGCGCGCGGTTTACGCTGGCCGGTCGTTGAGGGTAAAGAGACCCAGTGGCGCTACAGCGAAGGCAACGACCCTTACGTGAAAGCAGGTGAAAGCTACAAGTTCTACGGTAAACCGGACGGTAAAGCGGTTATCTTCGCGCTGCCATTTGAGCCTGCTGCTGAAGCGCCGGATAAAGAATATGACCTGTGGCTGTCTACCGGACGTGTGCTGGAACACTGGCATACCGGCAGTATGACCCGTCGTGTGCCTGAACTGCACCGTGCTTTCCCGGAAGCCGTGCTGTTTATCCACCCGCTGGATGCAAAAGCACGCGATCTGCGCCGTGGCGATAAGGTCAAAGTGATTTCCCGTCGTGGCGAAGTGATT
Organism: Citrobacter portucalensis; assembly: GCF_002042885.1. GTDB lineage: Bacteria > Pseudomonadota > Gammaproteobacteria > Enterobacterales > Enterobacteriaceae > Citrobacter > Citrobacter portucalensis. The sequence goes on along the minus strand of NZ_MVFY01000005.1, from coordinate 193,458 downwards.
TCGATTGTTGAAACACGCGGTCGTAACCGTCCGCCGCAGGGGCTGGTGTACATGCCGTTCTTCGATGCCGCACAGCTGGTGAATAACCTGACGCTGGATGCGACGGATCCGCTCTCCAAAGAGACGGATTTCAAGAAGTGCGCCGTGAAACTGGCGAAGGTGTAACGCGTTATGTCCCGGTCAGCAAAACCCCAAAATGGCCGCCGCCGCTTTCTGCGCGATATGGTTCGCGCAGCGGGCGGGCTGGCCGTAGTTGGCGTGGCGCTGGGGTTGCAACAACAAACCGCACGCGCAACCGGCGTGCGGTTGCGCCCGCCAGGTGCACTGAGCGAGGAGGCTTTCGCCAGCGCCTGCGTACGTTGCGGTCAGTGCGTTCAGGCATGTCCCTATGACACGCTGAAGCTGGCAACGCTGGCCTCCGGGCTGGCGGCCGGTACGCCATATTTTGTCGCCCGTGATATTCCCTGCGAAATGTGTGAGGACATTCCGTGTGCCAAAGTCTGCCCGAGCGGTGCGTTGGACAGGGAAATTGAATCCATTGACGATTCGCGTATGGGGCTGGCGGTACTGCTGGATCACGAAAACTGCCTCAACTATCAGGGATTACGCTGCGACGTTTGCTATCGCGAGTGCCCGAAAATTGATGAGGCGATCACCCTGGAGCTGGACCGCAATATGCGTACCGGCAAGCATGCGCGGTTTATTCCGACCGTGCACAGCGATGCCTGTACCGGCTGTGGGAAATGCGAAAAAGTCTGCGTACTGGAACAGCCAGCAATAAAAGTGCTGCCGCTGTCGCTGGCGAAAGGGGAGTTAGGACACCATTACCGCTTCGGTTGGCTGGAGGGGAACAATGGCAAATCGTAAACGTGATGCCGGGCGTGAAGCGCAGGCAAAAAAAGGATGGTGGAAGAGTCATCGCTGGCTGCTGCTGCGTCGTTTGAGTCAGTTTCTGATACTGGCGATGTTCCTCAGCGGCCCGTGGCTTGGCGTATGGATCCTGCATGGCAACTACAGTAGCAGCCTGTTGCTGGACGCTATCCCGTTCACCGATCCGCTGATTACTCTGCAAAGCCTGGCCAGCGGGCATCTGCCGGCGACGGTGGCGTTAACGGGAGCAGCTATCATCACGGTGCTGTATGCCCTGGCCGGTAAGCGACTGTTTTGCAGTTGGGTTTGTCCCATGAACCCGGTTACCGATTTAGCCAGTTGGTTGCGCAGAAGGTTTGACCTGAATCAGTCCGCAACCCTGCCGCGCCATATACGGTACGTCCTGCTGGTGGTTATCCTGGTCGGTTCCGCCCTGACCGGTACGCTGTTGTGGGAGTGGATAAATCCAGTCTCTCTGCTTGGACGGAGCCTGGTAATGGGATTCGGTAGCGGAGCGCTGCTGATCCTCGCGCTGTTTTTATTTGATTTACTGGTCGTTGAGCATGGCTGGTGCGGGCATCTTTGCCCACTGGGTGCGCTGTATAGCGTGGTGGGAAGCAAAGGGGCATTAACCGTTTCGGCAAAAGAACGTAACAGATGTAACCGCTGTATGGATTGTTTTCATGTTTGCCCGGAACCGCATGTGCTACGTGCGCCGGTGCTGGATGAGCAAAGTCCGGTGCAGGTAACCAGCCGCGATTGCATGGCCTGCGGTCGCTGCGTGGATGTCTGTTCTGAGGATGTTTTTACAATAACAACACGATGGAGTTCGGGAGCGAAATCATGAAAAGCCATGACCTGATTAAGACGCTGTGTCAATGGACGGCCCTGCTTGCCCTGGTCGTCAGTGGGGCCGTTTGGGCTGCAAATGGAGTGGATCTGAGCCAGTCACCGGAAGTCTCAGGAACACAGGAAGGGGCGATTCGCATGCCGAAAGAGCAAGAGCGCATGCCGCTGAACTATGTGAATCAGCCGCCGATGGTTCCGCATAGCGTTGAAGGGTATCAGGTGACGACTAACACTAACCGCTGCCTGCAATGCCACGGTGTGGAAAGCTATCGCACTACCGGTGCGCCGCGCATCAGTCCGACGCACTTTATGGACAGCGACGGCAAGGTATTGGCTGAAGTTGCGCCGCGTCGTTATTTCTGCCTGCAATGTCACGTTCCGCAGGCTGACGCCGCGCCGATTGTTGAAAATACCTTCACCCCCTCGAAAGGTTACGGGAAATAAGAGGTCATTATGGAAAATTCTAACCGTAAACCAGGCTGGATTAAGCGCGTCTGGCAATGGTGGCGTCGCCCCAGCCGTCTGGCGCTCGGCACGCTGTTGTTAATCGGCTTTGTGGGCGGCATTATTTTCTGGGGCGGCTTTAATACCGGTATGGAAAAGGCCAATACAGAAGAGTTCTGCATTAGCTGTCACGAAATGCGCAATACGGTATACCAGGAATACATGGAAACCGTACACTACAACAACCGCAGTGGTGTGCGAGCGACTTGCCCTGATTGCCACGTCCCGCATGAGTGGGGCCCGAAAATGATTCGTAAGATCAAGGCCAGTAAAGAGCTGTACGCGAAAGCACTGGGGCTGATAGATACACCGCAGAAATTTGAAGACCATCGTCTGACGATGGCGCAAAATGAGTGGCGGCGTATGAAAGATAATAATTCGCAAGAGTGCCGAAACTGTCACAACTTCGAGTTTATGGATTTAACCGCCCAGAAAGGCGTTGCGGCCAAAATGCACGACCAGGCCGTGAAAGACGGGCAAACCTGTATTGACTGTCATAAAGGGATAGCGCACAAACTGCCTGATATGCGCGAAGTCAAACCGGGCTTTTAACAGGATGTAGATAACCAGGTATGCTTGAAGCCAGAGAATTACTTTGCGAGCGAGATGACAGAATACTGTTCAGCAATCTGTCATTTCGCGTCAACGCAGGGGAATGGGTACAAATTACCGGCAGCAACGGCGCAGGGAAAACCACTCTGCTGCGGTTGCTTACCGGGCTGGCGCGTCCCGATGCAGGGGAGGTTTGCTGGCAAGAGCAGCCGCTGCATCACGTGCGGGACAGCTACCATCAGCAACTGCTGTGGATCGGACATCAGCCGGGGATAAAAACCCGGCTTTCGGCGTTGGAGAACCTGCGTTTCTTTCATCATGACGGCGACATTGCACAGTGTCTGGCTGCGCTGGCGCAGGCGGGACTTGCCGGATATGAAGATATTCCGGTGAACCAGCTCTCCGCCGGACAACAGCGGCGCGTGGCGCTGGCCCGTTTGTGGCTGACCCGCGCCCGGCTGTGGATCCTCGATGAACCCTTTACCGCCATTGATGTGAACGGCGTTGAGCGACTGACTCAGCGTATGGCGCAGCATACAGAGCAGGGCGGTATTGTTATTCTCACCACCCACCAACCGCTCAATGTCGAAACCGATAAAGTGCGACGTATTGCGCTGACCAGCGAGAGGGCAACGCAATGATGTGGCGAATCTTCCGTTTAGAACTGCGAGTTGCGTTTCGTCATAGTGCGGAAATCGCCAATCCTTTATGGTTCTTCCTGATTGTTATTACGCTGTTCCCCCTGAGCATTGGGCCGGAACCGCAGCTACTGGCACGCATTGCGCCGGGTATCATTTGGGTTGCGGCGCTGCTGGCGTCATTGCTGGCGCTGGAACGCCTGTTTCGTGATGATCTGCAGGACGGCAGCCTTGAGCAACTGATGCTGCTGCCGTTACCGCTACCGGCCGTGGTGCTGGCGAAAGTGATGGCGCACTGGGTCGTGACCGGCCTGCCGCTGTTGATTCTCTCGCCGCTAGTGGCGCTGCTGCTGGGCATGGATATGTACAGCTGGAAAATTATGGCGCTGACGTTGTTACTCGGAACGCCGACGCTGGGCTTCCTCGGTGCGCCGGGTGTGGGGCTGACGGTGGGCTTAAAGCGCGGCGGCGTGTTGTTAAGCGTGCTGGTGCTCCCGCTCACCATACCCTTACTGATTTTTGCAACCGCCGCGATGGATGCGGCTTCTATGCACTTACCGGTTGAAGGGTACATGGCAATTCTGGGCGCGTTGCTGGTCGGCAGCGCCACGTTAAGCCCGTTTGCCACAGCTGCGGCGTTACGGATAAGCGTGCAGTAACGAGAATTAGATGTGTAGGCCGGGCAAGGTGCTCTGGCACAACGGATTTTAATTTATGGAGTCTGGTGACTGAACTATGTGGAAAACACTTCATCAATTGGCGATGCCCCCTCGGCTCTATCAGATCTGTGGCTGGTTTATCCCGTGGCTGGCGATTGCCAGCGCGGTGGTACTGATAACGGGATGGGTCTGGGGCTTTGGTTTTGCGCCTGCGGACTATCAGCAGGGGCAGAGCTATCGCATTATTTATCTGCACGTTCCGGCGGCAATCTGGTCGATGGGCATTTATGCCTCGATGGCTGTTGCCGCGTTTATCGGCCTGGTCTGGCAGATGAAAATGGCCAATCTGGCGCTGGCTGCGATGGCGCCGATTGGTGCAGTGTTTACCTTTATTGCGCTGGTGACCGGCTCCGCATGGGGCAAACCGATGTGGGGAACCTGGTGGGTCTGGGATGCCCGACTCACCTCTGAACTGGTGCTGCTGTTTCTCTACGTGGGTGCCATTGCGCTGTGGCATGCCTTTGACGACCGCCGTCTGGCAGGTCGTGCCGCCGGTATTCTGGTGCTGATTGGCGTGGTCAACTTACCGATTATCCACTATTCGGTTGAGTGGTGGAATACGCTGCATCAGGGTTCTACCCGCATGCAGCAAAGCATCGATCCGGCGATGCGTACGCCGCTGCGTCTGGCGATCGTCGGCTACCTGTTACTGTTTGTCACGCTGGCGCTGATGCGCATGCGTAACCTGATTTTGATGATGGAAAAACGCCGCCCGTGGGTGAGCGAACTGATCTTAAAAAGAGGCCGCCAATGACCCCTGCATTTGCATCATGGAGTGATTTTTTCGCGATGGGCGGCTACGCCTTGTATGTCTGGCTTGCCGTAGCGATGAGCGTTATCCCGCTGGTGGTGCTGGTACTGCATTCCGCGTTACAACATCGCGCAATTTTACGCGGTGTGGCGCAGCAGCGGGCGAGAGAAGCGCGTATGCGTGCGGCGCAAGTGCAACGGGAGGCGGCGTGAATATTCGACGTAAAAATCGGTTATGGATAGCCTGTGCGGTACTGGCGGGTCTGGCATTGACCATTACGCTGGTGCTTTATGCGCTGCGTTCTAATATTGACCTGTTCTATACGCCGGGAGAGATACTCTACGGTAAGCGCGAAACGCAGCAGATGCCCGAAGTCGGTCAGCGCCTGCGCGTGGGCGGAATGGTGATGCCCGGTAGCGTAAAGCGCGATCCGCAGTCGTTGAAGGTGAATTTCAGTATCTATGACGCCGAAGGTGTGGTGGATGTCACCTACGAAGGCATTCTGCCGGATCTGTTCCGCGAAGGGCAGGGTGTCGTTGTTCAGGGCGAACTGGACGAAGGAAATCATGTGCAGGCCAAAGAGGTTCTTGCCAAACATGATGAGAATTACACCCCGCCGGAAGTCGAAAAAGCGATGCAGGAAAACCATCGTCGCCCGGAAAGTGTTTATAAGGATAAAACGTCATGATGCCTGAAATTGGCAATGCGCTGTTGTGCCTTGCGCTCGGCGTGGCGTTACTACTGTCGGTCTATCCGCTGTGGGGCGTAGCGCGCGGCGACGTGCGAATGATGGCCTCCGCGCGGCCTTTTGCCTGGGTTCTGTTTATCTGCGTGATGGGGGCGTTCCTGATTCTGGTCAACGCCTTCGTGGTTAATGACTTTACCGTCACCTACGTTGCCAGCAACTCCAATACCCAGCTTCCGGTCTGGTATCGGGTGGCAGCAACCTGGGGTGCCCATGAAGGCTCTCTGCTGCTATGGGTTTTGCTGATGAGCGGCTGGACGTTCGCCGTTGCGGCATTCAGCCAGCGTATGCCGCTGGACATCGTTGCCCGCGTGCTGGCGGTAATGGGGATGGTAAGCGTTGGCTTTCTGCTGTTTATTCTGTTTACCTCCAATCCGTTTGCCCGTACGTTGCCCAACTTCCCTATTGAAGGGCGCGACCTGAACCCGCTATTGCAGGATCCGGGACTGATTTTCCATCCGCCGTTACTGTACATGGGGTATGTCGGCTTCTCCGTGGCCTTTGCGTTTGCGATTGCCGCGCTGATGAGCGGACGACTGGACAGTACCTTCGCCCGTTTTTCGCGTCCGTGGACGCTGGCGGCGTGGGTGTTCCTGACGCTGGGTATTGTGCTCGGTTCGGCCTGGGCCTATTACGAGCTGGGCTGGGGCGGTTGGTGGTTCTGGGATCCGGTTGAGAACGCCTCGTTTATGCCATGGCTGGTGGGAACGGCGCTGATGCACTCGCTGTCGGTAACCGAACAGCGTGCCAGCTTTAAAGCCTGGACGCTGCTGCTGTCAATCTGCGCATTCTCGCTTTGCCTGTTAGGTACTTTCCTGGTGCGCTCCGGCGTGCTGGTATCGGTGCATGCCTTCGCCTCCGATCCGTCGCGCGGGATGTTTATTCTGGCCTTTATGGTATTGGTGATTGGCGGCTCCCTGCTGCTGTTTGCGGTGCGCGGTCACAAGGTCCGCTCACGGGTGAACAACGCGCTGTGGTCGCGTGAATCTCTGCTGTTGGGCAACAACGTTCTGCTGATTGCCGCCATGCTGGTGGTGCTCTTGGGCACGCTGCTGCCGCTGGTGCACAAACAGCTGGGTCTGGGCAGCATTTCGATTGGCGAACCGTTCTTCAACACCATGTTTACCTGGCTGATGGCGCCGTTCGCGCTGTTGCTGGGAATTGGGCCATTAGTGCGTTGGGGCCGTGACCGACCGCGTAAACTGAAAACGTTACTGATTATCGCGTTTGTCACCACGTTTGTTCTGTCGCTGCTGCTGCCGTGGCTGTTTGAGGATCGCATTGCCGCTATGACGGTGGTAGGGCTGGCGATGGCATGCTGGATATTCGTGCTGGCGATATCCGAAGCGTTCCTGCGTGTTTCCCGCGGAACGAAGTTAACACCAAGCTATTGGGGCATGGTGTCGGGCCACGTTGGGCTGGCGATTACTATTGTCGGTATTGCCTTCAGCCAGAACTACAGCGTTGAACGCGATGTCCGCATGAAAGCGGGTGATAGCGTCAGTATCCATAACTATCAGTTCACGTTCCGCGAAGTGAAAGATATTACCGGACCTAACTACCGGGGTGGTGTCGCCATTATTGGCGTTACCCGAGATGGTAAACCGGAAGCCACGCTGCATGCGGAAAAACGCTTCTATAACAGCACCAGTTCGATGATGACCGAAGCGGCAATTGACGGCGGATTCACGCGCGATCTGTACGCCGCGCTGGGTGAAGAACTGGATAACGGCGCATGGGCTGTGCGTCTGTACTACAAACCGTTTATTCGCTGGATTTGGGCCGGAGGATTGCTGATGGCGCTGGGCGGATTGTTCTGCCTGTTTGATCCACGCTATCGTCAGCGCACGCGTCCTCGCGCAGCGGTGCAAAAAAATGCGTCGGAGGCTGTATGAAGCGCAACGCACTGTTAATTCCGTTTATTATTTTTCTGATCATTGCTGCGGCGCTGCTGTGGCAGCTGGCGCGTAACGCTCAGGGGGACGATCCCACGAATCTGGAATCGGCGCTGATCGGCAAACCCGTTCCGACATTCCGCCTGGAGTCGCTGGAAAATCCGGGTCAGCATTATCAGGCCGATGTGCTGACCCAGGGCAAACCGGTACTGCTGAACGTCTGGGCGACCTGGTGTCCGACCTGTCGCGCCGAACATCAGTATCTGAACCAGCTGTCTGCGCAAGGCGTGCGGGTGGTGGGTCTGAACTATAAAGACGATCGTCAGAAAGCCATTGTCTGGCTGAAAGAGCTGGGAAATCCTTACTCATTAAGCCTGTTTGACGGCGACGGTATGCTCGGTCTGGATCTTGGCGTGTACGGCGCGCCGGAAACGTTCCTGATCGACGGTAAAGGTATTATTCGCTATCGCCATGCTGGTGATTTGAATGCCAGGGTGTGGGAGAGCGAGATCAAACCGTTGTGGGATAAGTACAGTAAGGAGGCTGCGCAATGAGATTTTTACTGGGCCTGCTGATGCTGGTTATCTCGGGATCTGCGCTGGCGACCATCGATGTGATGCAGTTTAAGGATGAAGCGCAGGAGCAGCAGTTCCGTCAGCTTACCGAACAGCTGCGCTGTCCTAAATGTCAGAACAACAGTATCGCCGATTCTAACTCGATGATTGCCACCGACCTGCGCCAGAAAGTGTACGAACTGATGCAGGAAGGGAAAAGCCAGAAAGAAATTGTCGACTACATGGTGGCGCGCTACGGCAACTTCGTCACCTACGATCCGCCGTTGACGCCGCTTACAGTGCTTTTGTGGGTGATGCCGGTGGTAGCGATTGGTCTGGGCGGCTGGATTATTTTTGCCCGTACTCGCCGACGCGTCCGGGTGAAGCTGGAAGAGTTTCCTGACGACGTTATCCCGGATGGCAAACGCGGTGGATTTGGGTTGTTTGTACCCGGCATCGTGGTGGCGCTGATCGTTGGCGCGGTGAGCTATTATGAAACCGGCAGCTATAAGCAGGTTCAGGTCTGGCAGCAGGCCACCGCTCAGGCTCCGGCGCTGCTGGAACGCGCGTTGGATCCGAAAGCTGACCCGCTCAATGAAGAGGATATGACACGTCTGGCGCTGGGGCTGCGTACGCGTTTACAAGCCGATCCTACAAACGTTGAAGGTTGGATCATGCTTGGGCGTATTGGCATGGTACTCGGTAACGCCAGTACGGCCACTGAAGCCTATGCCAATGCCTATCGACTGGATCCTAAAAACAGCGATGCGGCGCTGGGTTATGCGGAAGCACTGACCCGTTCATCCGATCCTGACGATAACCGCCGGGGAGGGGAGCTGTTACGCCAGCTGGTGCGCGGCGAGCATGCCAACGTGCGGGTTCTCAGCATGTACGCGTTTAACGCTTTTGAACAGCAGCGCTTCGGCGAGGCGGTTGCGGCGTGGGAGATGATGCTGAAATTATTACCGGCCAATGATACCCGTCGGGCGGTGATAGAACGCAGCATTAAGCAGGCGATGGAGCAACTAACGCCGCAGGAGAAGTAAGAGTCCAGATTGCCCGAAGGTGTGCAGCTTTCGGGCCTGTGCGAGCTTTGTAGGCCGGATAAGACGCTACTGCGTCGCCATCCGGCATCTCATTGATTACTGCATGCCGCGCGTTTGCAAAAACAGGATGGTGGCAGCAACGCGAGAACGCACGTTGAGTTTGCGTAGCAGGTTACGAATATGCACCTTCACCGTCTGTTCGGAAATATTCAGCACTGATGCAATCTGTTTGTTCGACAGTCCCTGAGCAAGTTCATGCAATACATCCAGCTCGCGTTCGGTGAGAATGCTGAATGGATCTTCCTGCGCACCAAACAGGTCACGTTCGCGCAGATATTCGCTAACGCGAGCGCTAAACGCTTTACCACCTTTGGCACCGTTACGAATGGCTTCCAGCAAGACTTCAGGATCGCTATCTTTCAGTAAATAACCATCCGCGCCGGCATCAATTAAGGCGTACACATCGCTGGCGGCATCCGATACGGTAAGAATAATAATTTGCGCGGTGACGCCGTCCCGACGCAGCGCATTCAGGGTGTCCAGCCCGCTCATACCTTTCATATTGAGATCCAGCAGGATCACATCAAGGTCCAGACGGTTTGCCAGATCGATAGCACTTGCGCCGTCGCCAGCTTCAGCGACTACGTCAAATGCGGGATCCAGTTGCAATAATTGACTAATTCCCCGCCGCATGAGTGGGTGGTCGTCGACAATCAGCACCCGAAAAGGCGTTACTTCAGGCATACTATTCTCCTGAGCTTTTATTAGTATCATTATTGTTTTCAGCGCATCAATCGTCCAGATTCATCGCGCTGATGAGAGGATGAATTTTACCCCAATTTGTGCATGGGTAAGTAGTAAAACCTGTGCTGAAGGCTGCTGTAAAACTCAGGAATGCGGAATCGCAGACATAAAAAAACCAACCACAAGGGTTGGTTTTTTTAGGGATTTTTGGTCGGCACGAGAGGATTTGAACCTCCGACCCCCGACACCCCATGACGGTGCGCTACCAGGCTGCGCTACGTGCCGACGCTATGGCTGCTAATACTACTGCTTTCCGCTACGAATGCAAGAGGATGCCTCACTAATTGATTTATAATTAATCAGTTAGCAATAAATCGTTTCTCATCCGTCAGAACCTGTAGCAGCAGGCTGAGCTGCGGTTTCTGATCTTTTATTTTCTCGCCACGTAAATCATAGGTCTGATAATTTCCGTTGTTGTTCAGCACCAGCGTCATCTCTGGCGTAGTCACTGCCATCGTGCTGCCGTCGGCGGCGGTCACCCAGTAATGGCGACGTGTAGCATTGAACAAATCCTGCCCCTGCGAATATTCGTTAGCCGGCGTGCTGACATGCAGCAGGCGCTGCATCAGCGTCGTCATCAGGTCTGTATGATCGGTCAGACTATTGATGCGCTGGGCAGGCGTTCCCGGCCAGTGAATCACCAGAGGAACCTGCAGATGACCGCGCGACCAGGCAAAGTTGTTCTCTTCCTGCGTCAGCGGCACACCGCGGCCAGCGGTAATAATCACCACCGTGTTGTCCAGTTTACCCGAGTCGCGCAGGGCGCTAAGAACACGGTTAATATTGGCATCCACATCCTGAGCGGCGCTGGCGTAGCGTTTGGCAAAGTTCTTCTGGTTGCTGTCATCAAGGTTTGTCCCATTAAAGGAGACCCAGGAGAACCAGCGATTATCTTCCTGCGCGTAGCGTCCCAGCCAGTTAATCCATTGGCTTGCGGTTTGCTCATCAGATTGCGTTTGCACGCTCGGCATGGAGAAGTCTGACAGCAGCGCCTGGCGATAAAGCGGGCTGGTAAAGCCATCCGAGGAGAATAGCCCTAACTGATAACCCTGCTGGTTCAGTGCAGAGATCAGCGCCGCAGGCGTTCGGGTCGACAAAATCCCGTCCATGTAGCTTGGCGATACACCATAGAACAGGCCAAAGATCCCGTTATCCGTGGTGTTGCCTGAGCTCATGTGACGCGTAAAGGAGATATTCTGCCCGGCGAACTCAGCCAGCGCAGGCATCTGTTTTTCAAAGCGTGAGTAGTTCAGGCCGTCTACGGTGATCAGCAGAACGTTCTGGCCGGTGCCCAGATCGCGATAGTGCAGTTCGCTGAGCGGGTACTGCACGGAAACCGCTTCCGGATTACCCTGTTCGATCAGGCGACGCTGATACTCTTGCGCATCCAGCAGGCCATGTTTTTCCAGAAACTTACGCGCCGTCATCGGGTAGGAGAGCGGCAGGTTTGCGCGCTGCATGGTAATCGGGCGATAGAAATTGGCATCTGCCCAGATATACACCACATGCGAGGCGATAAAAGAAACGAAGAAGAATGCCGCTAACGGTTTGGCGAAATGGCGACGACGCGTCAGGCTGCGCAGCTTTTGCCAGCTCCAGGTCGCAAACAACATTTCTATTAGCAGGATAACCGGCACGCTGATAAACAACAGTTGCCAGTCACGCGCCGCTTCGTTCTGGTCAGGATTAATGACCAGTTCCCAGACGATCGGGTTAAGGTGCAGGTGGAAGCGGGTGAAAACTTCGCTGTCGATTAACAACAGCGTCATGCCAGCCGTCGCCAGAATAGCTGATAAGAATCGCATCAGCCTCTGGGACATGACGATAAACGTCAGGGGAAACAGGACTAGCAGATAGGTGGCAAACACCAGAAAGCTAAAATGCCCGACAACGCTCAGGTAGGAATAAACACGACCTGCAAGGGTTGTCGGCCAGTCGGCGACAAACAGGTAACGGCTACCGAGAACCATGGCCAACAGAATGTTGAACAAGGCAAACCAGTGCCCCCAGCTAACCATCTGGGAGACTTTCTCACGGTAGCGCTGACGATGAGTTACCATAAACTGTTGTTCGTTTCCCCGGAGCAGGCTCTTAATGCGCTTGGTCGTCGTTTACCGAAGACTGCAATGCGCGGGCAAAAGAGTTGGCAATCGCCTGGCGCTGGGCCGGTGCGATGCTTGTATTGATAAGGTTAGTCACCATGTTTCCCAGAACCATCAGGGAAAGGTCGGTCGGCGCCTTATGTTTTTCCAGTACGTTGAGCATCTCATTCAGCAGTTGTTCAACGTGTTCGTCACTATAGCGGGAAATTTGTGGCATAAATCGAAATCAGTCTGTTCATGAAAGGGCAACATATTACCGTACAGACAGTTTTTTTTCTGCTTTTTTATCTTCTATTGCGTCACTGCCCGGCAGGTGGTTGAATACCGCCCGGTCTAAAAGGAGAGTTTATCATGAGTCTGGATATCAACCAGATTGCCCTGCACCAGCTTATCAAACGTGACGAGCAGAACCTTGAGCTGGTCTTGCGCGATTCATTACTGGAACCGACAGCGACGGTTGTCGATATGATGGCTGAGTTGCATCGGGTGTATAGCGCCAAGAATAAAGCCTATGGCCTGTTTAGCGAAGAGAGTGAACTGGCGCAAACGCTGCGTTTACAGCGTCAGGGCGAAGAGGATTTTCTGGCATTTAGTCGTGCCGCGACCGGACGCTTGCGGGACGAGCTGGCGAAATATCCTTTTGCCGACGGCGGCATTGTCCTGTTCTGCCATTACCGCTATCTGGCGGTAGAGTATCTGCTGGTCGCCGTGCTGAACAATTTAAGCAGCATGCGCGTCAATGAAAATCTGGATATCAACCCGACGCACTATCTGGATATCAATCATGCGGACATCGTGGCGCGTATTGATTTAACCGAGTGGGAAACCAATCCGGAGTCCACACGCTATCTGACGTTCCTGAAAGGGCGGGTAGGGCGCAAAGTCGCCGATTTCTTTATGGATTTCCTCGGTGCCAGCGAAGGTCTGAACGCCAAAGCGCAAAACCGTGGCCTGCTGCAGGCGCTCGATGACTTTACCAATGAGGCTCAACTCGATAAAGCCGAACGCCAGAACGTGCGTCAGCAGGTGTACAGCTACTGTAACGAGCAGCTGCAGGCTGGTGAAGAGATCGAACTGGAGTCGCTGTCTAAAGAGCTTTCCGGCGTCAGTGAAGTCAGCTTCAGCGAATTTACCGCTGATAAAGGCTACGAGCTGGAAGAGAGCTTCCCTGCGGATCGCAGTACGCTGCGTCAGTTAACCAAATTTGCCGGCAGCGGCGGTGGGTTAACCATTAACTTCGACGCTATGTTACTGGGTGAACGTATTTTCTGGGATCCGGCGACGGACACCTTAACCATCAAAGGTACGCCGCCGAACCTGCGCGATCAGCTCCAGCGTCGCACGTCGGGCGGGAAATAAGGGCATACTACATAAAAGGACGCAGTAGTGAGTAAAGGAATACGTCAGAAGCCGTCTGTTAATTTCAGTTTATTTCGGCAGGTTTTGTACGCGCACATTGTAACATTTTTGATGATGTTGATGCTTGGTATTGTGTTCACAGTTCTCTCGTTGGTACTGTTTTATACTCATGGTGCCAACTGGTTACTGAGTTTGTTCATATGCCCACTGTTCTTATTTACTGGTTTATTTATTACTGGATTTGCTTTTAAATCAACCTATTCCAGCATGAGTTACTATTACGATAAGGGGCAGTTGAAACGGTATGGACTCAATCTTGATGCTACTTTGACACGTAAAGAGAAGGTGGAAATAAGCATCGATAATGCAAAGCGTCGAGTGCGTGTAGATGAACTGGAACTCCATGTCTTTTTTGATTTTCAGTTTGATAGCAAGAGATGGAGCGGCGGCGACTTACTTACCAATGAAAAGGTATTTGATGCGTTGAATGAAGGGCAAACTATACCAATACGAATTTTGCCGTGGAAACCGGAAAGTGCCAGCGTTCGTCAACGGGCATTATTCAATCGGCTTAAAGGTATGATTACAGCAGCGGAAACTACAGATCCTCGATTAGGGGAGGCGTTAATTGAATTTGACGAGATTTAAGAAAGCGGAAAAGCAAAGTGGGTTCTCGTTGCTCTTAATGTCGTCAAACTAAATTAAACGCATAAAAAAACCCCGCCGAGGCGGGGTTTTCTTCAACTTCCAGGCGATTACGCGCGAACGAAGTCGATGTGGGACAGCTTCGGCTTGAACGGGTGACGCTGTACAGCCTGAGCTTTAACTTTAACTTCTTTACCGTCAACAACGATGGTCAGAACTTCGCTGTAGAATTCAGCTTTAGCTTGCATGTTCATAACTGCATCGTGATCCAGTTCGATAGCAATCGGGGCTTCTGCGCCACCGTAGATGATTGCCGGGAACTTGTTAGCGGCACGCAGGCGGCGGCTCGCACCCTTACCCTGCTCTTTACGTACTTCAGCGTTGATAGTAAACATTTAAATCTCTCTTTAATAATTCCTGCTACAGGCGACCCAGCAACAGGTAAGTGATCTGCTTTGCGTATGCAAAAGCGGGCGAGATTCTATACTCAAACGGCTGGTACATCAATCAAAAGTACGATTAACCGCGTAATTCATGTGCCCGACGAAAGCGTCCTTCATAATCGAAGACCTTTTCACGGACCTGCCAGTACTGACCTTTCATGCGCGCCACCACGAAATCAGGATGCCGTAACAACGCCTGCTGATTGAGGATATCGGCGGCGGTTATCCAGCGTAAGGGTATACCGGGTGTTCGGGTGTGCGGGCGAATAAACAGTTGTTCGAAGGCCGTACGCTGCGCGGGAGTGTGCAGGCGAAAGCGTTCGCTGACGTCAGCGCCATCTTCATCGTAATAGGTGATTTTCAGCCATTCGCCTTTATCATCCTGCCCGTTTTGTAACACCATACCACTACAGCGCAGGACCAGCGCATCTTTGAGCCTGAGCGCGGCTTTCAGCATGTCATCCGGGTCAACCAGCACCGTGTCGCACTCCCGACAACGGCGGGCAGCAATGTCATTTTCCGCGTTGCACTGTGGACAGTTTTTAAAACGGAAACGAAAATCGCACTGTTCGCGATGGCCGTCATCATCTTCAAACCATCCCTGGCAGCGGCGGCCAAAATGTTCAATCAGCGTGCCGTCTGCCGTGGTTTTGCCCCAGAAGGTGTTTGCAAATCCGCAGGCAGGACAGAACACCTGTACCGGAACGTTGTCGCTTTTCCCTTTCGGTGCACCCACTTCCGGTGCGTACAGATCGTGCGGGTTGCCGGCATAATCGAGGATCAGACAGTCGGTTTTACCCGGTGCAAGGCGCAACCCACGACCGACAATTTGTTGGTAAAGGCTAACTGATTCCGTCGGGCGCAGAATGGCGATAAGGTCAACGTGCGGGGCATCAAAGCCGGTGGTCAGGACCGACACATTCACCAGATAGCGAAAGCGCTGGGCTTTGAACTCTTCAATCAGCACGTCGCGCTCAGCGCCTGGCGTATCCCCAGTGATTAGCGCGGCGTCGTCAGCGGGCAGCAGGCCCAGAATTTCTTTGGCGTGCTCAACGGTGGCGGCGAAAATCATCACCCCTTTGCGGGTTTGGGCAAACTCGACAATCTGGCTGATGATATGCGGCGTTATTCGTTGCTGCTTTTTCAGCTCCTGATTCAGATCCGCTTCGCTAAACAGGCCGTTACTCTGCGCCTGCAGGCGGCTAAAGTCATACTGCACGACCGGCATGTCGAGGCGTTCTGGCGGCGTCAGGTAGCCGTGTTTAATCATGTAGCGCAGCGGTAATTCATAAATGCAGTCGCGAAACAGCGCTTTTTCATCGCCGCGCACCATACCATGATAATGAAAATGATAAATCCAGCCCTTGCCCAAACGAAAAGGCGTGGCGGTAAGCCCGAGCAGACGTAAGTGGGGATTTACTTTAGTCAGGTGAGTGAGGATTTGCTGATACTGACTCTCTTCATCATCGCCAATACGATGGCATTCATCGACGATCAGCAGTGAGAATTCTCCCTGAAAGGCGTCCAGATTACGCGCTACCGACTGTACGCTGCCAAAGACCACTTTCCCGTGGCTCTCTTTACGCTTCAGGCCTGCGGCAAAAATATCGGCTTCCAGCCCCAGCGCACAATATTTGGCATGGTTTTGTGCGACCAGTTCTTTGACGTGCGCCAGTACCAGTACGCGACCACGTGCCACGCGGGCCAGTTCTGCAATCACCAGACTTTTGCCCGCGCCGGTTGGCAGGACGATAACCGCCGGGGTGCGGTGGTGGCGAAAATGGTTGAGCGTGGCGTCCACGGCTTCTTTTTGGTACGGGCGAAGAGTAAAAATCATGAGCTCATTAAGGTAAACAGCAACAATGTATAGTATGCCATGAATCATTTCCCTTGAGGGATGGTGTAACACCGCTATACTGGGCGGATAATAGTCCCACTTTTCGGGCGTAAACCCGCTTCTCGTATTTTTACAGGCAAAAATCACACTCATGCGACTTGATAAATTTATCGCTCAGCAACTCGGCGTCAGCCGCGCTATTGCCGGGCGTGAGATCCGTGCTAACCGCGTTACCGTCGACGGTGAAATCGTTAAAAACAGTGCCTTTAAGCTGCTACCAGAACACGACGTCGAATATGACGGTAATTCCCTGGTTCAACAAAATGGCCCGCGCTATTTTATGCTGAATAAGCCTCAGGGTTATGTTTGCTCAACGGATGATCCGGATCATCCGACGGTGCTCTATTTCCTTGATGAACCGGTTGCCTACAAATTGCATGCGGCAGGGCGTCTGGATATCGACACCACCGGACTGGTACTGATGACCGATGACGGACAGTGGTCGCATCGTATCACCTCTCCTCGTCACCATTGTGAGAAAACCTATCTGGTGACGCTGGAGTCGCCAGTGGCAGACGATACCGCCGAGCAGTTTGCCCATGGCGTACAGTTGCATAATGAAAAAGACCTGACCAAACCGGCTGTTCTGGAGGTCATTACGCCAACTCAGGTGCGATTGACCATCAGCGAAGGGCGTTATCATCAGGTAAAACGTATGTTTGCCGCGGTGGGTAACCACGTTGTGGAACTGCACCGTGAACGAATTGGTGACATCAGGCTTGATGACGATCTGGAGCCGGGTGAATACCGTCCATTGACCGAAGAAGAAATCGCCAGCGTTAACTTAACCCCGCGTTAATTTCAGGAGCTAAATGTGACCACCCGGCAGAACTCGTCAATTGCCATAGTCTTTATCCTTGGCTTGTTAGCCATGCTGATGCCGTTGTCGATTGATATGTATCTTCCGGCGCTACCTGTTATCTCAGAACAGTTTGGTGTGCCTGCGGGTAGCGCGCAGATGACCCTCAGTACCTATATTCTGGGGTTTGCAGTGGGGCAGTTGCTCTATGGCCCAATGGCTGACAGCATTGGGCGCAAGCCGGTGATTCTGGGCGGAACGCTGGTGTTTGCGGCGGCGGCAGTGGCCTGCGCCCTGGCGCAAACTATTGATCAACTGATCGTGATGCGTTTCTTCCACGGTCTGGCTGCCGCGGCGGCGAGCGTGGTTATCAACGCCCTGATGCGCGATATCTATCCGAAGGAAGAGTTCTCACGCATGATGTCATTCGTCATGCTGGTCACGACAATTGCGCCTTTGTTGGCACCTATCGTGGGTGGTTGGGTGCTGGTATGGCTTAGCTGGCACTATATCTTTTGGATCCTCGCCATGGCGGCTGTTCTGGCGTCGGTGATGATCTTTACGCTGATCAAAGAGACCCTGCCTGTAGAGCGTCGCCAGCCGTTTCGCCTGCGTACCACTATTGGCAACTTTGCCTCGCTGTTTCGTCATAAACGAGTGCTGAGCTATATGCTGGCCAGCGGGTTCAGCTTTGCCGGGATGTTCTCGTTTCTGAGCGCCGGACCCTTTGTTTACATTGAGATCAACCACGTTTCACCGCAGCATTTCGGTTATTACTTCGCACTGAACATCGTATTCCTGTTCGTGATGACTATCATCAACAGTCGCTTTGTGCGTCGGGTTGGGGCATTGAATATGTTCCGTACCGGTCTGTGGATCCAGTTCGTGATGGCGGGATGGATGGTCTTTAGCGCACTGTTTGGGCTGGGGTTCTGGGCTCTGGTCGTTGGCGTTGCGGCGTTTGTTGGCTGTGTATCGATGGTGTCATCAAACGCCATGGCGGTTATTCTGGATGAATTTCCGCATATGGCAGGAACGGCGTCATCGCTGGCTGGGACATTCCGCTTTGGCATTGGCGCCATTGTCGGGGCCCTGTTGTCTCTGGCGACCTTTAACTCGGCCTGGCCAATGATATGGTCGATCGCATTTTGCGCTACCTGCTCAATTCTCTTCTATCTTTACGCCAGTCGCGCTCAAAAACGGTGATCTATTACACAACCTGGGGGCCATAAGGTCTCCAGAGTTGATGTACATCAACCGCAAATCTATCATTTCCCCCGCTTATGTTTATTTTATGTAAAATCAATTTATGTAAAAAGTCACATCATTGTAGTTAAAAAGGTTGAGTTAGATCGCAGAAACGAGTACATATAGCCCGGAAATATGCCAGAACCGTTGAATAAATTTAATTACTGGGTTCTGTAAGCAGCATAAGTACTGGATGTAAACGTTTACCAACTGTCTAAAGACGTATTGTCAATGATGTGTTAATATTGATGTAAAATAATTGTGAAGTGATTGTGCTTCCAGGGAAAGAAAGTGATGACATTACAACTCTCAATCGTTCATCGTCTGCCGCAGAGCTATCGTTGGTCGGTGGGTTTCGCAGGTTCGAAAGTTGAACCGATTCCGCAAAACGGTCAGAGTAATGAGAACAGCCTGGTGGCACTCAAATTGCTCAGTCCTGATGGTGACAGCGCGTGGTCAGTCATGCATAAGCTCAGCCAGGCCCTCAGTGATATCGAGGTTCCTTGTTCCGTACTGGAATGTGAAGGAGAGCCGTGCCTGTTTGTGAATCGTCAGGACGAATTTGCCGCGACCTGCAGACTGAAAAACTTCGGCGTGGCTATCGCAGAACCGTTTTCAAACAACAATCCTTTTTGAGCGTCAGCTTAGCGCGAGCAGCTGACGCGTATAGGCCTGCTGTGGTGCGTTAAAGACGTGCTCGCATTGCCCTTGCTCCACGACCTCTCCCTGACGTAGCACAATAACCTGATGGCATAATGCGCGTACTACGTGCAAATCATGGCTGATAAAAATATAAGCCAGCCGATGCTTTTCCTGTAAGGATTTTAACAACGTCAGGATTTGCGCCTGTACGGTCCTGTCGAGCGACGATGTTGGTTCATCCAGAATGATCAGGGAAGGTTTGAGAATCAATGCTCTGGCAATAGCAATGCGTTGGCGTTGTCCGCCAGAAAACTCCGCAGGATAACGATGTCGCGTTTCGCTATCCAATCCCACTTCCGCCATTACCGCTTTCACCTGTGCCTCGCGTTGTTCGGCTGACAGGGTAGGCTGATGAACGCGCAACCCCTCCTCGATAATCTGTAGCACGCTCAGGCGTGGGTTCAGCGAGGAGTTGGGATCCTGAAATACCACCTGAATACGGTGACGGACCGGCAATAGCTGGCGTCGATTTAAGGTATGCAGTGCCAGACCATCGAACACAATGCTTCCCTGCGAGGTGATTAACCGCAGAAGCGCCAGTCCGGTAGTGCTTTTTCCGGAGCCTGACTCTCCAACCAGCCCCAGCGTTTCACCGGGCCGGAGGGAAAAACTGACGTCGTTAACGACGACGTTGTGGTCCACCACGCGTTTCAGGATACCTTTGCGGATAGGAAAGGCGACGCGGAGTTTTTCTACTTCCAGCAACGGAGCTTGCCCGACAGGCAAAGGTACCGGGTCGCCGGAAGGTTCGCTGTTTAATAATTTCTGCGTGTAGGGATGCGTTGGCGCAGTGAGCAACTGTGCTGCTCTATTTTGCTCAACGCACTTGCCGTTTTGCATGACCGCCACGGTATCGGCCAGTTTTTTCACAATACTCAGGTTGTGGGTGATGAACAGTAATCCCATGTTCAGCTCGCGCTGTAGTTCCCTCAGCAATTGCAGGATCTGTGCCTGAACGGAAACGTCCAGCGCGGTAGTCGGTTCATCAGCAATAAGCAGCTCAGGTCGTGTCAGCAGTGCCATGGCGATCATCACACGCTGGCGTTCACCGCCGGACAGTTGGTGTGGGTAATCTGCGAGACGTTTGGCCGCCTGACGGATGCCAACGCGATCCAGGCAGGTCAGGATTTCTGCCCGCGCCGCTTCCCGACGCATTCCCCTATGCAGCGACAGCACTTCATAAAGCTGTTTTTCCAGATTGTGGAGCGGGTTCAGTGACACCATCGGCTCCTGGAAAATCATGGCGATTTTATTCCCCCGTACGCCGCGAAGCGTCTGCTCGTTGGCGTGAAGTAATGATTCACCATGAAAACGGATGTCCCCGGAAGGGTAAACTACCGGAGGGGACGGTAACAACCGTAGGATAGAAAGCGCGGTCACGCTTTTCCCCGAGCCAGACTCGCCCACCAGCGCCAGCGTTTGTCCGGCATCAACCCGTAGTGAGAGGGCATTGACTACGGTGCGCACGGTCTCTTGTTGACGAAAACCTACCGATAAATTCTCAATGGCTAACAGAGGTTGTGTCATTTTAAATCGCCTTGTTGGGATCAAACGCATCGCGTACCGCTTCACCAATAAAGATCAGTAGTGATAGTAGCAGGGCAACGGAGATGAACGCGGTGATGCCAAGCCACGGTGCCTGCAGGTTGTTTTTACCCTGTAACAGGAGTTCTCCCAGTGATGGCGAGCCAAGCGGTAAACCGAACCCAAGAAAATCCAGTGAGGTCAGAGTAGTTATCGAGGCGCATAAAATAAACGGTAAAAAAGTCAGGGCCGCGACCATCGCGTTAGGCAGCATATGACGCAGAATAATATTGCGATCGCTTACGCCTAGCGCTTGAGCGGCTCGAATGTAATCAAAGTTTCGGGTACGTAAAAATTCCGCGCGCACCACGCCAACCAGGCTCATCCAGCCAAACAGCACGGTAATGCCCAGCAGCCACCAGAAGTTAGGCTGGACCACGCTAGACAATAGGATGATGAGAAACAGCGTTGGCATTCCTGACCAAACTTCAATGAATCGTTGCCCCCACAGGTCCACCTTGCCGCCATAATAGCCCTGAATTGCGCCAGCCATAATGCCCATCACACTCGAACAGAGGGTGAGCATTAGACCAAACAAGACAGAAATACGTGTGCCGTAGAGGATGCGCGCCAGTACATCACCGCCGTTGGCGTCTGTTCCCAGCCAGTTTTGTGCGGAAGGTGGGGAAGGGAAGGGCTTATCGGTGGCAAAGTTAATGCTGGTGGCCCCAAAGCGTATTGGTGCCCACAGGATCCAGCCCTGGTTTTCCAGGCGCTGTTGTAGCCACGGGTCCTGATAATCAGCCTGAGTCGCCAGCGGTCCGCCGAAGTCGCTTTCACTGTAGTTTTTGAACAGGGGGAAATACCAGCTATTGTCGTAGCGCACCAGTAGCGGCTTATCATTGGCAATCAGTTCTGAACACAGGCTAAGACCGAACAGCACCAGAAAAATCCACAGCGACCAGTAGCCGCGACGGTTGTGGCGAAAGCGCGCCCAGCGGGCCTGATTGACGGGGCTTAATCGCGACATTAGCGTCCCTCAAAATCAATACGAGGATCGACCAGCGTATAGCTGATGTCGCTGAGGATATTCAGCAGCAGACCGATCAGGGTGAAGATATAAAGCGTGCCAAACATTACCGGGTAGTCGCGTGATACGGTGGATTCATAACCCAGCAATCCCAGGCCGTTAAGCGAAAACATCACTTCAATCAGCAGTGAGCCGGTAAAAAACATGCTGATAAACGTTGCCGGGAAGCCGGCGATCACCAACAACATGGCATTGCGAAACACATGTTTCCACAGAATATTTTTCTCGCTGACCCCTTTAGCGCGTGCGGTGACGACATATTGTTTGCGCACCTCATCCAGAAATGAGTTCTTGGTCAGCATAGTCAGCGCGGCAAACCCACCAACCACCGTCGCCAGCACCGGCAGGGTAATATGCCAAAGGTAGTCGGTTACTTTCTGATACCAGGGCAGGGAGTCAAAATTGGCGGAAACCAGCCCGCGAAGCGGGAACAGGTCGTAGTAGCTTCCCCCGGCAAAAAAGACGATCAGCAAAATGGCAAACAGAAAGGCCGGTATGGCATAGCCGATAATAATAAATGCGCTGCTCCAGACATCAAACCGGCTGCCGTTATGCACCGCTTTGCGGATCCCAAGCGGTATCGACACCAGATAGATGATGAGCGTACTCCACAGCCCCAGCGTGACGGAAACAGGCAGGCTGTCTTTGATAAGCGTCAGCACCGAGGCGCTACGAAACAGGCTGTCACCGAAATCGAAACGCATGTAATCCCAGAGCATTTTGAAGTAACGCTCATGAATGGGCTTATCGAACCCATAGCGGCGAGTGATTTCGGCGATCACTTCCGGGTCCAGACCCCGGCCGCCTCGATAATTACTGTCGCTGATGTTACCAACGCCGGTTTGCGCGTGGCTGGCGCGAACGCCTTCGCTACCCGCGCCGGGTAATGCCCCGCTTTGCCCGAACTCAATGGCGGCGACGGCCTGTTCAACCGGTCCGCCTGGGGCTATTTGCACGATAAAAAAGTTGATGGTGATGATGGCCCAAAGCGTTGGGATCACCAGCAGTAGACGTCGAATCAGATACGCGCCCATTTATTCTCCCTGTCGTCTGGCAGCGGGCAGTTTCGCCGCTTTGTTGACGTCATACCACCAGTTGTCGAGGCCAATGGTGTAAATTGGGCGAATAGCAGGATGTGAAAATTTATCCCACCAGGCGATGCGATCCTCTGCCATAAACCACATCGGCAACATGTAGTAGTTCCAGGTTAATACCCTGTCCAGTGCCCGGCCCAGTGGGATCAATTTGGCTTTATCACCTTGTGCCGCGATGATTTGGTCGATCAGTTTATCAATCACCGGGCTTTGTACGCCGGGGGCGTTGTAGCTGGAATCAATATATTGAGAGGCCCACAGAATTTGCAGGTCCGAACTCGGCCACGGCATCGCGCGATACAACCTCGGCATCATGTCATAGTCGCGACTGCGCAGGCGGTTCGTGATTTGTGAGTTATCCACCTGGCGGATATTCATGGTAATACCTAAGCGCTGCAGGTTGTGCTGGAACGGCAGCACCCACTGACTGTTGCTGCCCGCCGGGAGCAACAGTTCAAAGCTCAGAGGTTTACCGCTGGCGCTGTTTACGCGCTGCTGACCCTTTAGTACCCACCCGGCCTGCTCCAGTAAGGTATCGGCTTTCAACAGGTTGTCGCGGTCGTAGCCATCGCCTTTTGATTTTGGCGGCTGATAGATTTGGCTAAAGACCTCAGAGGGGAGATCTTTTTTCAAGGGCGCGAGTATCACCAGCTCATCTGCGTCGGGGTATTTTGTCGCGGCATATTCGGTATTCTGAAAATAGCTGTTGGTCCGGCTCCAGGCATTATAGAACAGCGCTTTATTCATCCATTCAAAATCAAAGGCCAGCGTGATGGCTTCCCGCACCCGTCGGTCGTTGAATACCGGGCGCTGAATATTAAATGCCAGCCAGCGGGTATCCTGCGCGGATTCGTTCTTTTGTTCATCTTTGATGATGTAGTGATTCGCGAAATTTTTCCCGGTATAGCGCGTCGCCCAGTTTTTGGCATCATTTTCAAGACGCAGATCAAACGCACCGGCCTTAAACGCTTCAAAGGCGACGTTATCATCCAGATAGTAGTCGTAGCGGATGGTATCAAAGTTCCAGCGTCCACGATTGACGGGCAGATTAGCGGCCCAATAATCTTTGACGCGCGAATAGACAATATACTGGCCCATCTTCCATTTCGTAATACGATAAGGGCCGCTGGCGAGCGGTGGCGATGATAAGGGATCGCTGAGCTTATGATCTTTCCAGTACTTCTCTGGCATCACGGGTAACGAAAACAGGCTGAGCATGTCCTCTTTACCCGGTTTGGCTAATTCAATGCGTACGGTTAATGGCGCGATGGCTTTTACCGTTGTTCCCTTGTAGACCAGACGAAACTGCGGCACGCCTTCAGTCATAAATTTGTGGAAGGTGAATGCGACGTCGCGGGCGGTAATGGGTGAGCCATCGTGAAAACGCGCTCGTGGATTAATGGCAATTTCTACCCAAGAATAGTCGTTAGCATAGCGTGCGCTGTCGGCAATGAGCGGGTAATAGCTACCAGGTTCATCGTCAGAGGTCGTAAACAACGTATCGTAAAGCGTTTCGGTACGTGCGCCGGGGTTACCGCGCATCGCATAGCGGTTAAAGTTGTCAAACGTGCCAATGGCGGACAGGGTGATTTGACCCCCTTTAGGGGCTGCGGGATTCACATAATCGAAATGATTAAAGTTAAATGCGTACTTCGGTTCACCCAGTACGGCAAAAGCATAGCTTTCTTTGATGGATTGCGCCTGGGCGCTAAACCCGATGAGGGTAATAAACAGAAGCAGTACGCGAGGGATCATATAAAAGCGATTTCCTTTTCCTGCCACAACCCGACGGGCATCATGCCTGAAAGATAAGGGATGTAGCGGCGAGTGAGAGTATATGAATCGCATACTGCGATCACCACGTCGGCTTATTGGGCTGTGCCATCCAACGCACAAAATCAGCAAGCTTTAATGGTCGGCTAATCCAGTATCCCTGGAAAAAATGCACCCCACGATCGCGCAGCCAACGGGCTTGCTCAGGAGTTTCTACCCCTTCCGCAACCGTCAGCATATTAAGACGTTTAGAAAGTGTCAACACGGCGTCCAGAACCGGAGAGGTCAGGGTTTCCGTCCCGATGGCGTTAATAAATCCGCGATCGATTTTCAGGTAGTCAACGGTAAAGCGTTCCAGATAAATAAGCGCGCTATGGCCGGTGCCAAAATCATCAATCGCAATTTCAAAACCTGCGGAATGCAGCCATTCAAATAGCTTTGTGGCCTCGTGCTGATTGAGCATATCTCGTTCAGTGATTTCCAGCACTATCTGAAAATAGTTTGCGGGAAGTGAAGCGTGCAGGTGCCGGATGTCGTCTTTAAATGTCTCGCCATGCAGATGCGATGGCGCGATATTGATCCCCAATTTTGCGCCAGCGGGTAACACTTTTTGCAGCGCCGGGGCATCCTGGGCGATCAACTTAAAGAGATGCTGAGTCAGCGGGACAATCATTTTCTGTGATTCAGCGTAATGAATAAAGGCATCCGGTGGGATCTCGCCCGTTGTTGGGTGATTCCAACGTAACAGGACCTCGACGCCTTTCACTTCCAGCGTTTGCATCTCTACGACGGGCTGGTACACCACATAAAACTGGTTATGCTTGATGGCGTTGAGGATATCTTTGCCTGGGCGTAAACGGATGCTGTAGATGTAGTACCAGAGGAGAAGGGCGGCAATAATCCCGGCCATGCATCCCAACAAAATAGAATACCAGACGTCGGTATAGCTCCACTCTTGTGCGTATAAGCGAATTTTAAGCGGGATCCCTTCAAGAGTGGCCTGCCGCCAGGAGGTATGAGGAAGAGCGGAGACATCGATGATTCGCGATGAGAATGTCGAAATTGCGGTATTACCGACGATAATTGCAATACCGTCAAAATCATCCTGCCGGGCGGTATAGAGCAGATAAGGTGCCAGATTGATATTCAGTGAGGTAAATACGCCGCTATCGTTGAACGACGCGTTTCGGTGCCAAATCATGATCGCTGGTTTGTCCGGCATCATGGGCGTACCGGGAAGTAATTCCACATCAATATTTCTGCTGATATCGAGGTTCGGGATCAAATCTAAAATCGGAGTGAACATGGAACCTGTTGCGGAAGAGCAGAAAGCGATACCGTCTTTTACCAGTAAGAAAGCGCGAACGTTCAGGCTAAAGGCTGCACTGGAGGTCAGTTTAGCGCCAACTTGTTGGCAACTGTTGGCAACCAGCGGCTGAAGGGCATCGGTGGTGGTTTTGAGGTCGGTAAAGTAGCTGCTGACGTAATTCTGGATATCGGCAAGGAGCGTGTCGTACTTAACTTCTCGTTTATGCCAGGTGACGAAAAACTGCAGGGTACTCACGAGTATTGCGACGATAAGCCCCGTTAACATACAGGAAAGCAGGATTTTCCGACCGGATGAAGAAGAGCGTCTGAACATAGATCCTTATTTTACCTGATTTAACCGCTTACTCTGTATGAATATAACCTGAAATGACTCATGTTGTGAGATTTTTCTTAGTCGCAGGGGGAAACAAAAAAGCACCGCCGAAGCAGTGCTTTTGGAATGTCTCATCAGGATAGCCAAGGGATAGCTGCCAAACGAAACTAACTGCGGCTCAGAACCCGGCGAGCTTCGTTGTAGCGTTTTTTCCAGTAAGGCTCGTTCATGCTGGAAATGATAACGCCACTGCTGGTCGAGGCATGTACAAACTGGTTGTTACCGATATAAATACCGACGTGACGGCCAGTAGAACCAGCACGGAACAGAACCAGATCGCCTGTGCGCAGATTAGTGCGCGAAACGGATTTTCCCGTTTCCTGTTGTTCATAGGTTGAGCGCGGAAGCTCTAAACCAAATTGCTCGCGGAATGTACGCTGCACGAAGCTTGAGCAATCAATACCTTTTTTGGTGCTGCCGCCAAGGCGGTAACGCACGCCTTTCCAGTCAGCATACTGGTCCATAATACGTGATTTAACATCGATATTACGTACCATATTTTCAAATTCATCCTGAGAGGCTTGCAGTGAAGAGTTATCTCCATTGCCCACAGCATGCGTCTCAGAATGCATATTCTTGGCGGTGTTCGTTGTGCTACATGCAGAAAGCAGAACCGCAACTGCTATCGCGGGTATGCCCCGCAAGATATATCTCAAAATCGGTTGAGATTTGACCATTTTGTTTGTTTTCCCTTGAAGTCCTTAACGATAAATATCGTTATAAAAAATGCCAAACGTGACGAGACTAATTACCATCGCACGATGAGACAATTCCTTAAGGTCAAATCTGTGGCAGAACGCACAAATTTATTCTGAAAGGGAATAATTATCCCGCGAGGCAAAACGAGTTCGAGATTACCCGATCGTTCCGGTCAATGCGAGTGATTTTACGTGATTTCTTATAAGAAAAATTGATACAGAAAGTGAATAAACGGCATTGTCTAAATTAAGAACAATCAGGGTAAAAAATACGCAACCCACTCATTTTAAACATGAATAAGATGACAGGAGAATGACAATCAGAATGATGAAATATTGCCCGGCATCATCAGGGAATCAGAAGTATCCCTGATGATGTTAATTACTCTGCGTTATTTGTTTAAAAATTGTTTGTTTTTGCCGGGTAGATAATTCACGAACAGAGTGACTAATCGGTCGCTTAATGGCGTCATTAGCCACCAGGGAAGGCCAATCAAGACCACCGTCATGGAACCAACCACGATATCGGTGAGCCAGTGGGCGCCAATCATTACGCGCGGGAAGGCAAAAACCACAGCAATAATAAGGCCGATTATTCCTGCGACTTTTCCGAAATAACGCAGCATGAATGCGGAAAAAATAAGCAGCATCATGCCGTGATCGCCAGGAAAACTGTCTTTCGACGCATCTTTGGTCGGAATATGCAGCAGTTCGCTGACGCGATAAATATTATCCAGCATAAGCGTGGGGCTGGCGCGTTTAACGGGAATAAGCGCCTGGCCCAGCTGGTTTAATACTACTGCAGTGAGCAGCATAACCAAACCAATTGCCACAATGCGTCGGCGACCTTCCGACGTCTCTTTGAGCCAAAAGTGCAGCATCAATGCGCCCATAGCCAGCAATGAGCAGCCATCAAATGCCCGATTATTGGTAATAGCAACAACCCATAGGAACAGCGGGCTTTCCACCAGTTTATGATTAAAGAAGCGGAAAACGCCCGTATCGAGTGAAGACCAGAACCCATGCCCGGCTGGAATATACCAGGACAGAAACAGTGCCAGACCAGCAATATTAAGCAGGAGGATTAAAGGGTATCGGGTTTTCATCGTCGTTTACCATTGCTAAAAACGAAGGCAACCTTACGCGCTAGCGTCTAAACGAAGTCTCAACAACGCGCTCTGTAACGCATTCCAGTCAGTCTCGGTATCGGCGATGAGTTCAATACGGCTATCCGGTGGTGCGACGTTTTGCGTCTCTATATGCCAGTCGTCTCCCTGGCGGTTAATGCGTACCAGTCCTTCTTTAATACGCATTACCCCCTTCACGCGCCCAACCGGGGCAAGACGCGACCATTCCAGCAGACCGATGGTATCGAACACCGTATCGGCGTCAAAAATCCAACCGCAGGCCTGATGGCCCTGACCGCTGTTCAGGCTACGACGCCAGCGCTGCTGTGCGGGTAAGCTCAACGCTGCCAGCCCCTTTTTGTTGGCATGGCTATGGTCGTGCTCCGCGCTTGCAGGAAGCTCCGCCAGGTTTAGTCGGGGTAAATCCAGTAGCTGTCCGTCAATTTGCCCATGGTCGGCATGAACCAACTGTCGATTACCGCCGTAGTGTTGCCACCAGCTTTGCAGGGCGTTTTCGCTTTCCGTCGTGGCACGGTCGGTTTTGTTGGCAACAATGATATCAGCAGCGGCCAGCTGATCGCGGAAATTGTCATTGGCGACGCTTTTCTCATCCAGTAACAGGCGAGGATCAAGGATACAAAGGGTTGCGCGCAGATCGATCCACGGCTCATAAACCGGTGCGGTGAGTAAATCCAGAATCTGTTTGGGATGCCCGAGGCCGGTGGGTTCAATCAGCAGGCGGTCGGGTTTCCCCTGACGCAGCAGCGTATTGAGGCCAACCTGCATTGGCAGACCGTTAACACAGCACATACAGCCGCCAGGGATCTCTTTTAGCAGCGCACCGCTGTCGGCCAGCAACGCGCCATCAATGCCAACTTCGCCAAACTCATTAACCAGCACGGCCCACTTCTCAGCAGGGTCTTTGTTTGCCAACAAATGAAGAATAGAGGTGGTTTTGCCACTGCCGAGAAAACCGGTGATGAGATTGGTTTTAGTCACATTTACTCCAGAATCATAAATTACCGTAATGGCATTTAACAATCCTGGCGAAAAACGGGGAAAAAGAGAAGGGGTGAAAGGACGAAGAGGCGCTTCGTCCTGCTTAATGGCAGAAATCGTTAACTTTTTAACGTCTCAATGACAGCCTGATGCGCACCGTATTGGGCAATGCGTTGCCAGGCCTGCTGAATGGCCGCGACAAACTGCGGATTCTGTACGAGATCGGTGGCGAAAATCTCGCGCAGCGAAAGCAGGGCGTTGACGCGTTCTGACTCTGTGCTCTGTTTAACCAGAGCGGCAATTTTCTCACTCAACGGGTCACGAACATCAATAGCGGTGCCTGAATCATCCACGCCGCTCACATAACGCATCCAGCCTGCGACGCCGAGCGCCAGCAGTGGCCACTCACTTTGGCGGGCTAAATGTACGCGGATCCCTTCCAACATGCGCTGGGGTAATTTCTGGCTACCGTCCATCGCGATTTGCCAGGTTTTATGTTTCAACGCTGGGTTGGCAAAACGCTCCAACAGGCTTAGGGCATACTGGTCTAAATCCACATCGGTAATTTGCAGCGTAGGTACCTGTTCGTTGAGCATCAGGCGGTAAGCGGCTTCACGAAATGCGCTGTCCTGCATACAGTCGCTGATGTGCTGGAACCCGGCCAGATAGCCGAGATAAGCGAGAAACGAATGACTGCCGTTCAGCATCCGCAGTTTCATTTGTTCCCACGGCAACACATTTTCGACCATCTGGACGCCCGCCGTTTCCCATTGTGGGCGGCCACACACAAAATTATCTTCAATCACCCACTGGATAAACGGTTCGCAGCTGATTGCGCAAGGATCAGCAACCCCCAGCTCGCGGGCAATTTCGGCCAGTGACTCTTCAGTGGCGGCAGGGACAATGCGGTCGACCATGGTGCCTGGGAAACTGACATGCTCCTGAATCCAGGTTGCCAGTTCTGGTGAACGTTTCTCCGCCATTCCAAGGACGGCGTTTTTTACCACATGACCATTGTCCGGGATGTTATCGCAAGAGAGGACGGTAAACGGCTGTAGCCCGCGTTCACGTCGGCGATGTAGGGCTTCAACAATAATTCCGGGGGCAGAGTGCGGTTCAGTCGGTGTTTGCAGATCGTGAGCAATACGTGGATTACTGAGGTCTAACGAGCCTGTCGCCGGATCGATGCAGTAGCCTTTTTCTGTGATGGTTAGCGAGACAATAGCCACCTGAGGTTCGCAGAATTTTTCGATAATGGCCGCCAGCGAATCCAGCCTGGCGTTGAGACATTCGTTGACGGCGCCGATAACAATTGGCTGGTTGCCGTTGGCCCCTTTTTCCAGCACGGTAAATAAATGATCCTGTTCGCGCAGTTGGCTCATCAGTCGATCGCCGCTGAACAGACTGATCTCACAAATACCCCAGTCTCCACCCTGCGCATTCAGCACCCTGTCGGTTAGTAACGCCTGATGGGCGCGGTGAAAAGCACCGAAACCAAAATGCACAATCCGCGTTTTTAATTGCTGGCGGTCGTATTGCGGCATCATGACATTTTCCGCCAGTGGCGCTGAGGCAATAGTTTTCATTTAATACACCTGATTAACCATAAATTAACAATGGCAGTATAAAGTTATATGACAACAAATTGAATTGGTGTGCCTTATTTATCCGGGGAATGTGAGCTTGATCAACCAATCATCGGCAATGTGTTGATCAGTTGACGGATGCCTGTATGGTAGTCGTCATTAAGATGATTTAATTTGGTATAACAACTTGTGAGGTGAAACAATGGAACAAACCTGGCGTTGGTACGGACCTAACGATCCGGTATCGCTTGATGATGTGCGTCAGGCTGGCGCAACGGGTGTTGTGACCGCCTTGCACCATATTCCTAACGGTGAAGTGTGGTCGGTAGAAGAAATTCAGCAGCGTCAGGCCATTCTGGCTGAAAAAGGGCTGACCTGGTCGGTAGTGGAAAGTATCCCTGTCCACGAAGATATCAAAACGCGTTCAGGTCAATATCAAACGTGGATTGCCAACTATCAGCAGAGTATCCGTAATCTGGCGACCTGTGGTATCGATACGGTGTGCTATAACTTCATGCCGATCCTCGACTGGACGCGTACCGACCTCGAATATCAACTGCCGGATGGTTCCAAAGCGCTGCGTTTTGACCAGATTGCTTTTGCGGCCTTCGAACTTCACATTCTGCAACGCCCGGGAGCTGAAGCGGATTATACCGCCGAAGAACAACGCCAGGCGCTGGACTACTTCAATGCCATGAGCGATGCAGAAATTGAAAAACTGACCCGCAATATCATTGCTGGCCTGCCTGGTGCAGAAGAGGGCTATACGCTGGATCAGTTCCGTGCGCGTCTCGCTGAATACGACGGCATCAGCAAGGACGATCTGCGCGATAATATGGCGGTATTCCTGCGGGCGATTGTGCCAGTGGCAGAAGAAGTCGGCGTGCGTCTGGCCGTGCATCCTGACGATCCGCCGCGCCCGATCCTCGGCCTGCCGCGTATCGTTTCGACTATCGAAGATATGCAGTGGCTGAAAGAAACGGTCGATAGCATTAATAATGGTTTCACCATGTGCACCGGTTCTTACGGCGTGCGCGCTGATAACGATCTGGTGAAAATGATCGAAACCTTTGGCGATCGAATCCACTTCACGCACCTGCGCTCAACCTGTCGTGAAGATAACCCGAAAACCTTCCATGAAGGTGCGCACCTGCAGGGCGATGTGGATATGGTATCGGTGGTGGCTGCCATTTTGAGTGAAGAGCAGCGGCGTAAAAAAGCGGGCGACCTGCGTCCTATCCCGATGCGTCCGGATCATGGACACCAGATGCTTGACGATCTGCACAAGAAAACCAACCCGGGCTACTCAGCGATTGGCCGCCTGAAAGGCCTGGCAGAAGTCCGTGGCGTTGAGCTGGCGCTGAAACAAACGCAGTTCCGCGATCTGCTGTAAGTCTAACAACAGGGATTGCGCGACAGGCGCGATCCCTGTTTTTCATCAAGGTTGCGCGAGCGCCTGCTCCAGCACTGTCAGCACTTTATTGATCTGCTGTATCTGCAATCCACCAAACCCAAAAAACATAACAGCATCGCTGTTCTCTTTGCGCCATGCGGCTTCTGATCCATTTTCTATATCCGGCAGAGTGTCGAAACGGATCCCGGCCAACAGGCAGCATTGCTGCAACCTGGTGATGAGTTCTGCGTGTCTGGCAATGCGTAACGAGAGGTGCAGACCTGCCGTTGCGCCAGCGATTTTCCCTTCGGGAAACAGAGTGGAAAGGCCATCGCGTAACAGGGTGAGGCGCGTCGCATAGCTGCAGGCCAGCTTGCTGATATGCGTATAAAACACCTGATTTTGCATCAGTTCGGCCAAAAATTGCTGCAACAACCACTGACTGCCGTTGTTATTGAGCGCTTTCATATTCTGTACCGCCGGAAGCAATTCATCAGGGCAAATAAGATAGCCAAGCCGTGCGCCTGGCCCCAGCGTTTTAGAAAATGTCCCCATGTAGATAACCCGGTTGTGATAATCCATGGCTTTCAGCGCGGGAAGGGGATTTTCCCCATAGGTAAAAACGGCATCGTAATCATCTTCAATGATGTAAGCGCCGACGCGTTGCGCCCACGTTAATAATGACTGACGGCGCTCCAGTGAAAGCACGCTTCCCATCGGATACTGATGCGCTGGAGTAACATAACAAAGCTGGGTTTCATACTCGGGTAAATTATCTGTTTGCAGTCCGTGGTTATCTACGGCAATTGACGTAATGTCTGCACCGTAATAATTAAAAAGATGCCATGCGCCAGAATAACAAGGGGATTCCGTCACAATATGGCACTTTTTTTGCTGACTGACAGCATGATGAATAATAAATATTTGGCTGAGCAGTGATAATCCTTCCTGAATCCCGTTGGTAATGATGATGTTCTCTGCTCGGGTATTAATTCCGCGGGATAAATTAAGGTATCTGACCAATTGCTCACGCAGTGAAAATAATCCATTTGGTGAATGGTATCGGGTAAATAATTGTTCTTTAAGTATGCTTGGAGCATTATTCCATTTCCGCCAGCTTGACCAGGGAAAAGCGTTGGGATCGGGGACGCCCATCCGACAGTAGCACTCTCGTCCAGGCTCGGCGTAAACATCGGTTGAGACTCCGGCAGCTTTAGGTTTTGTCGGCGGAGAACCCTGGGTAACGGGCACATGCGTTGGTGTTATACGTACAGGCGTGGTGAATATCACTTCATAGCCAATGCCGTGTCGGCTCTTGATTAACCCTGCTGCCATAAGCTTATCATAGGCCATCACTACCGTTATTTTGGCTACGTTCAATACCTGAGCCTGCTCGCGAATAGAGGGAAGCTTATCGCCACAAAGCAAATCTCCCCGCTGAATAGCCTGGAAATAAAATTGGAAAATTTGCAATTGCAGCGGAGTGCGGAGTTCTCTATTGAGCGTTAATGTAAGCATGAGTAATTCCTTATTAATATATGGCCACTATATTACGAATTTCTCGTTTTTACTATTTGATACACCTCATGGAGTAGCGGCTGTTCCTATAGCTTGCCATCGCTGTCTCTATTTTTGATTTTTATTATCCCTTAGCGTGTCACTATTAAAAAAATGGAGGCAAGCATGTCGTGGATAAGAAAGAACGCATTGTGGTGCGTATTGGCTGGGGCGGTGGCAATGGCCCTGGCTATTTGGGGAACGTGGCAAGGCGTTCATTACACAAGTACCACCGAATTTTGTTTATCGTGTCACTCGATGCGCACGGCTGGAGAGGAATATAAAACCAGCGTGCATTTTCGTAACGCATCTGGCGTGCGGGCTGAGTGTAAGGATTGTCATATCCCCCCGGGCGTTGTTCCAACGCTTATTCGTAAAACTGAAGCCTTAAACGACCTCTATCACACCTTTATTTCTCCTTCTATTGATACTCCTGAAAAGTTTGCTGCCAAACGCCCGGAGCTGGCCCAGCGGGAGTGGGCACGCATGAGCGCGAATAATTCAGCGGCGTGTAAATCCTGCCATAGCTATGAGGCAATGGATCATGGCAAGCAATCGGCAAACGCGGCTGCGCAAATGACCGCAGCGGCAGCAAAAGACAGTAACTGTATCGATTGTCACAAAGGAATAGCCCATCACAAACCCGATATGAGCAGCGGTTTTCGCGATCGCTATAAGCAGCTACAGCGTCAGGGAGATACGCCAACGGATGCGACCACGCTGTTCTCATTAAGCGAAAAATCACTGGCGGCAACGGCAGGGAGTCCGGTCGGGAAGGCGCTGTTATTTCCCGCCACCGAGGTCAAGGTGCTGAAAAAAGAAGGCAGTAACGTGCAGCTCGAAATCACGGGCTGGCGAGAAAGCAAAGGGCGTGGACGGGTGATCACCCAGTATATGGGGAAACGCGTTTTCTCCGCCGTTCTCGATGAGCCCCTGATGGCGAACGTAAAAGTGCTACAAACCCAGGTCGATCCTGACTCACATCAGGAATGGCAGCAAGTGAGCGTCACCGCCTGGACCATCGATCAGGACTTTATCAACACGCTTGCGCCAATCTGGGAGTACTCAGATCAAATGCTGCAATCCACCTGTAGCGCCTGTCATAGCACTCCTCCTACAACCCGATATACCGCTAACGGCTGGATCGCCGGACTGAAAGCCATGTCGACCTATTACCGGCTTAATCCGGTGGAGGAACGTACGTTGTTGAAATACCTCCAGACCCACGCCAGCGATGTGTCTGAAACCAACAAAAAGTAAGGATAATGTATGGATATTCATGACTTTAATCCGTCCCGCCGCCGTTTTCTCAACGGAATGCTGGCGGTGGGGGCTGCCAGCGCACTGGCGCCTAATCCGCTGATATCAAAAGTGTGGGCGGCGGGGGAAAATCCCGAGCAGTGGATCCAATCTGGTTCGCACTATGGCGCTTTTGAAGCCAAAGTGGTCAACGGTGAGTGGACCGAAACCCGTCCGTTCAAACATGACAAATACCCCTGCGATATGCTGAACGCGGTGCGTGAAGTGGTCTACAACCCGTCGCGGGTACGCTACCCGATGGTGCGTCTGGACTGGCTGCGTAAGCGTGAGAAGTCAGATCGCAGTCAGCGCGGAGATAACCGTTTTGTTCGGGTCAGTTGGGATCAGGCGCTGGATCTGTTTTACGAAGAGCTGGAGCGGGTGCAAAAAACCTATGGCTCATCAGGCGTATTTACCGGGCTTGCCGACTGGCAAATGGTGGGCAAATACCATAAAGCGGGCGGGGCGATGGATCGGGGACTTGGCCTGCATGGTAGCTATGTGACAACCGTCGGCGACTATTCTGCGGCAGCGGCACAAGTCATTTTACCGCATGTGATTGGTTCGCTGGAAGTTTATGAGCAGCAGACGTCGCTTCCGCTGGTGATTCAAAACAGCAATACCATCGTGCTGTGGGGCTGCGATCCGATCAAGAACTTACAGATCGAGTTTTTGGTTCCCGATCACGATGCGTTTGGCTACTGGCAGCAGATTAAAGAGGCGGTAGCGCAGGGTAAGATGCGCGTTATCAGTGTTGATCCGGTGCGTAGCAAGTCGCAAAACTATCTTGGCTGCGAGCAGTTGGCGTTGCGGCCACAAACCGATGTCGCGTTAATGCTGGCGCTGGCGCATACCTTGTACGAAGAAAAACTGTACGACACGGCGTTTATTACCGATTACACCGTCGGCTTTGAGCAGTTTTTGCCGTATCTTCTGGGCGAAACCGATAAACAGCCGAAAAATGCCGAATGGGCGGCAGAAATCTGCGGCCTGACGGCAGAGCAGATCCGAGACTTCGCCCGCCTGTTGGTGAAAGGCCGGACACAGTTTATGGGCGGTTGGTGCGTACAACGCATGCACCATGGTGAGCAGTATCCGTGGATGCTGGTGGTGCTGGCCAGCATGGTCGGTCAAATTGGTTTGCCCGGCGGCGGGGTAGGATTTGGCTGGCACTACAACGGCGGTGGTACGGTAACATCCGCCGGGCCTGTGCTCTCTGGGCTGGGAGGGATCACGAATCCCCCGCAGGCAAAGTACAACGCGGATTTTCGCGGCGTATCGGAGCATATCCCCACTTCGCGTATCGTTGACTGCCTGCTTGAGCCGGGCAAAAAGGTTGCCTTTAACGGCGAGACGTTAACCTGGCCTGACATCAAAATGGCGATCTACAGCGCGGCGAATCCATTTCATGCGCAGCAGGACAGGAATCGCATGATCGACGCGTGGAAGAAGCTGGAAACCGTGGTGGTGTTGGATCACCAATGGACCGCGTCGTGCCGTTTTGCCGATATCGTCCTGCCCGTTACCACCCGCTTTGAACGTAACGATATTGAGCAGTTCGGTACGCATTCGAATAAAGGGTTGATGGCGTTGCATCAGATCGTCAAACCGCAATATGAAGCGCGACATGATTTTGATGTATTTGCCGGGCTGTGTAAGCGCTTTGACAAGGAAGCGGTGTACCGTGAAAACCGTGATGAAATGCAGTGGATACAGGCGCTTTATGACGAAGGCGTGAAGATGGGGGCATCGCTCGGCGTCTCATTACCGGATTTCACAACGTTCTGGCAGGGTGACGGATATATTGAATATCCGCCGGGTCAGCCGTGGGTACGTCACGGTGAGTTTCGCGACCAGCCAGACCTGAATCCGCTGGGAACGCCGTCAGGTCTGATTGAAATCTACAGTAAAACCATCGCGGGCTTCGCCTACGAGGATTGTCCGGGGCATCCGGTGTGGATGGAACCCTTTGAGCGTACCCATAGCGGCAAAAAAGATAAATACCCGCTGCATCTGCAATCCTGCCATCCGGATAAACGTCTGCATTCCCAACTGTGCTCTAGCGAGGCGTTTCGCAACACCTATGCGGTTGCCGGAAGAGAACCGCTTTATATCAGTGAACAGGATGCCACCGCTCGTGGCTTAAAAGCCGGTGATATCGCCCGCGTCTTCAACGCTCGTGGTCAGGTACTGGCTGGCGTAGTTGTCAGTCCGGATTTTTCCCCTGGCGTGGTCCGTATTCATGAAGGCGCGTGGTACTCCCCGCAGGAAGGGGGGAAAGCCGGGACATTATGCACTTATGGCGACCCGAACGTACTGAGCGCGGATATCGGCACTTCACAGCTGGCCCAGGGGCCTTCAGCGCATACCGTGCTGGTGGAGGTCGAGCGTTATCAGCAGAAAGCCCCGCAGGTGACGGCTTTCGGTGGTCCGCAGATTGTGAAAGAGGAGGGGACCAGTGCAGCATAAGCAAATTCATCAGCAGCGGGCAGCTGTGTACCAGTGGTTTTCGCAACTGCTATTTCGTGAGCTGGATGAAAAACAGCTCGCCAGTCTGGAAAACGGCGATAGCCAGGCTTGGATTGCCTCACTGGCGGCGGTTCCTGGAGTGTCTGCCGAGGTTAAACGTTTTGAGCGCAGCCTGGGCCGGGTTTTGCGGCGCGACTCCCGACAGCTGGAGCTGGCAGCAGATTTTGCCTCGCTGTTTCTGCTGGCCCCGCCGGCTAGTGTTTCTCCCTATGCAGGGCACTATCCACACACGACAGCGGCAGAAGAACGTCGGCAAATGAATGTGCTGCTGATTGAGCAAGGTCTGGCAGCGCGAGAGAATGAACCCTCCGATCATATTGCTGTGCAGTTGGCATTAATGGCGAGGATGGTTGCTAAAGAGGAGAGGCTATCAGCGCAATATTATTTTTTGCATCATCATATTCTGTGCTGGGCACCGTTATTTCGCGACGCTTGTCTGGTGCGGGATAACGAGGGGTTTTATCCTCAGGCGGTGAATCTGATAGTGCGTTTTATGCAAGAGGATGAACAGTATCTGGAGTCGTTGCTGATGGATGATTTTTATTTCAGCAGCCAGCGCTGAAAATGAAAAGGGACAGCTGGTGCTGTAATGCCAGCCAGTCAGCGCCTCAGTTTCAGAAAGCTTCAACCTGTGCTGCCCGAGGTAAAGAACATGCTATCTCGGAGATAGAGTTCCGTTCACCTCATGCTCATCGCTTCAACTCTCTGATTTCCAGTTAAATCTGTTTTGCTGTTTAAACAAAAAAGTAGATGGTCAGGTGTGGCTGGTCCGGCTGAAAATTGCCGACGTGTTTCCGTAAGGCCGGGAGAACCCGCAGGGATGCGGGTTCAGGGCGCGCTTTGCAGGGACGCTACCTCGCGCCCGGCCCGATAGCCTGAAGGAAAAAGCGGAGGGTATTGCGTAGCAACAATTTTCCCGCCGGGAGCCGGGATTGTTAAGGGTACGGCGATAGTACCCTTAACACGTTCACAGGCAGTATCGTTTCAGAGAAGTGATATCACTAAAGTGAACGGAACATTTTGCCAGAGACAACATGTCATTATCTTTGGTTCACCTGTAACGACAGGAGCTTAATCTGCACGGCCCATATAGCGACGTTCTTCGATATGAATACGGATTTTTTCACCCGCACTCAGATACTCAGGAACCTGGATCACCAGACCAGTGCTCAGGGTAGCTGGCTTGTTGCGCGCACTCGCTGAAGCACCTTTAATCCCCGGTGAAGTTTCAACGATTTCCAGGTCTACGGTCTGCGGCAGTTCAAGCGCCAGCAGTTGGCCGTCCCAGGTCAGTACCTGCATGTCCGGCATACCGCCTTCCGGCATGAACAGCAGCTCTTCTTCAATCTGGTCTTTGGTGAAGGTATACGGGGTATAGTCTTCTTTATCCATAAAGATGTATTCGTTGCCATCGACGTAGGAGAAATCAACGCCACGACGGCTCAGAGTGACGGTATCGACGATATCGTCGCCTTTGAAGCGCTCTTCAACTTTCAGACCGGTACGCACATCAGAAAAACGCATTTTGTACAGCGTGGCAGCACCACGTGCAGACGGTGATTGAATATCGATATCTTTTACAATCAGCAGCTTGCCGTTGTAGTTCAGTACCATACCTTTTTTAATTTCGTTCGCTCTTGGCATCGAAAAAATCCTGTAGTGGGGAGTGTCTAAAATATCGCGTAAAACTACTCGCGCCGGGGCATTCAGGCAAGCGGAATTCATGCTTTTGCTGGTGCAAAAAAGGTGGTACTGTGCCCTTCCCGCACAATCCGATGGTTTACGATAAAGAGAGTACTGTATGGAATGCCGTCCGGATTGTGGTGCATGCTGCACCGCGCCTTCAATCTCCAGTCCCATCCCCGGTATGCCTGATGGCAAGCCCGCTAATACGCCCTGCGTTCAGTTGGATGAATCCCTGCGTTGCAAAATTTTTGCGTCGCCGCTACGACCAAAGGTGTGCGGCGGTTTACAGCC
Organism: Citrobacter portucalensis; assembly: GCF_002042885.1. Taxonomy (GTDB): domain Bacteria; phylum Pseudomonadota; class Gammaproteobacteria; order Enterobacterales; family Enterobacteriaceae; genus Citrobacter; species Citrobacter portucalensis. The sequence continues at coordinate 153,988 of NZ_MVFY01000005.1, read as the reverse complement.
CAGTGCGGAAATGTGCGGGCGGACGACGCACCAGGCCATGGTTTATCTCATCGAGCTTGAAGCGCTAACCGCGCCTTAAACGTCCTTGATGCGCGCCAGGCACGCGACGGTGGCGACGATCATCACCAGCGCAAACCAGAACACCGCGTGATAGTTCCAAATTTCAGCGGCAATCCCCGCCAGCGATCCAGCAATGATCCAGCCTACGCGAATGGTATTCGTATAGAGGGTGGTGGCTGAACCCGCCTGTCCCGGCATCAGGTCCTGGAAATAGAGCATACCAATCCCGCCGAGAATACCGATGTAAATCGCGTTCAGCAGCTGTAAGCCAAGCAATATCGCCGGAGAGTGAGCCAGCAGCATACCGGCATAAAAGAAGAATCCGGCAACGACGGCAATTCTCATCAACAGACGTTTACCCAGACGCTTTGCAAAATAGCCAGCAATCAGCATGGTTGGGATTTCCAGTCCGGCTGCGGTGCCCATCATGATGCCCGCCAGTTTTTCCGGCAGATGCAGTTCGTTGATGATAAACAGCGGCATATTAATGATATAGAGACTATTGGTTCCCCACATTAATGTGCAGATAACAAACAGCAGCAACGTGTCGCGTCGATTGCGGCGCGGGGCCTCAACTGCGCCTGTCGCGAGAGGCACGTTTTTACTCATTGAGGGTAAAAACAGCCAGACCATTACGCCGCAGACAACAAACGCCACCGCCGCGCTGAGATACATCACCGTAAAACTGAATCCCATGGCCAGCGCGTAGGCCAGCGGCGGGCCAATTACCCAGGCCAGCGAAACCTGTGCACGTAATATTGAGCTGAACATGACGGCTTCCCGACCTGTGCGGTCGGCGTGTTCACGGGCGAGAGCAAACATTTGCGGGTTGGCGGTCGATCCAAAGCTGCTGAGGAATACCCCGACAAACAGCAAGATAAAATAATTACGGTTCCAGGCGAACAGCACGCAGGCCAGCATCCCCAGCACGCAGCAAAACACAATCAGGTTCTTGCGATCGCCTTTTCTATCTGAACGTCCGGCCAGAAACTGACTTACCAGAATACCGATCACAGCGCTACCGGTAAAAAAGAACCCGACCATGCCGGGACGGGCGTGGACTTCATCCGTCAGAAAAAGGCTGAGCGTTGGCGTCTGCAACGCACCGGCGATACCCGTCAGAAATGCGACAAGCAGGAACGCCGAAGACGTTAAATCAAACGCCTTGGGTGTGGCGGCTACGGGGGTGTTATGCATGTTTTGATATCAATGATGTGAAGAGACGCGGAGTTTACGCCGCTTGTCAGAAAATAAACAGGGAGCCAAATCAAAATCGGCATCAAAAATCAAAATAGCATTTCAGTCAAAGAATGCTGTTTGCTGACGTTGCTGAATCAGTCAAGCTGACGGCGTTTTTGCGTCAGCATTTTTTTCTCCTCCGCAGAGAAAATGTGCGTTATCTCTAAATTCAGCAAGTATTTTGTCAACTTTACTTGTGTGCTGAAGAAAAAAGAGCAAGACTTCTTGAAACGTTTCAGCGTCATCTTGCCTTAACTGATGGAGTCGGGTGACGCCTTTTTTCTCATGTTGGCTGAATCGTTTCAATTCAGCGGGAGAGGAGAATCATGTTCCAGTTATCTGTTCAGGATATTCACCCGGGCGAACAGGCCGGGAATAAAGAAGAGGCTATTCGCCAGGTTGCCGCTGCCTTAGTGCAGGCGGGTAACGTCGCGGAAGGCTACGTCGATGGCATGCTGGCGCGCGAACAACAGACGTCCACGTTCCTCGGCAACGGTATTGCGATTCCTCACGGTACGACGGACACGCGCGATCAGGTACTGAAAACCGGTGTGCAGGTATTTCAGTTTCCGCAAGGCGTGACCTGGGGCGAAGGGCAGGTTGCTTATGTGGCAATCGGCATCGCCGCAAGCTCTGATGAACACCTCGGTTTACTGCGTCAGCTGACACACGTGCTGAGCGACGACTCCGTCGCTGAACAGCTGAAATCTGTGACCACGGCGGAAGAACTGCGTGCGCTGCTGATGGGTGAAAAGCAAAGTGAACAGCTGAAGCTTGATAACGAAACGCTGTCGCTGGATGTCGTGGCCAACTCGCTGGTGACGCTGCAGGCACTCAACGCGGCACGGCTGAAAGAAGTCGGTGCGGTTGACGCCATCTTTGTGGCCAGAGCAATCAATGAGCAGCCGATGAATCTTGGTCAGGGGATCTGGCTGAATGACTGTGCTGAAGGTAACGTGCGTAGCGCCGTTGCGGTCAGCCGTGCAGCAACAGCGTTCGATGTACAAGGTGAAGCGGCAGCCCTGCTGGTGACCGTCGCCATGAATGACGATCAACCGGTTGCAGTGCTGAAGCGCCTTGGCGATCTGCTGCTGAATAATAAAGCTGACCGTTTGTTGAAAGCTGATGCGGCAACGGTGCTGGCGCTGCTGACCAGCGATGACGCCTTAACTGATGATGTACTGAGCGCCGAATTTATTGTGCGCAATGAGCATGGTTTACATGCCCGCCCGGGCACCATGCTGGTGAATACGATTAAACAATTTAACAGTGAAATTACCGTGACAAATCTTGATGGAACCGGCAAGCCGGCGAATGGACGCAGTCTGATGAAAGTTGTGGCGTTAGGCGTGAAGAAAGGACATCACCTGCGCTTTACTGCACAAGGTGAAGATGCTGAACAGGCGCTGAAGGCGATTGGCGAAGCCATCGCGGCAGGTCTTGGGGAGGGCGCGTAATGAGCAGACGTGTTGCTACTATCACCCTTAACCCGGCCTACGACCTGGTGGGTTTCTGCCCAGAAATTGAACGCGGTGAAGTGAACCTGGTTAAAACCACCGGTCTGCATGCGGCAGGGAAAGGGATCAACGTCGCTAAGGTTTTGAAGGATTTAGGTATCGATGTCACTGTGGGGGGCTTCCTGGGTAAAGACAACCAGGATGGTTTTCAGCAGTTGTTCAGCGAGCTGGGCATTGCCAACCGTTTTCAGGTCGTGCAGGGCCGTACCCGTATTAACGTCAAGCTGACCGAAAAAGACGGTGAAGTATCTGACTTCAACTTCTCCGGCTTTGAAGTCACCCCGGCTGACTGGGAACGCTTTGTAAATGATTCGCTGAGCTGGCTGGGCCAGTTCGACATGGTGTGCGTCAGCGGCAGTTTGCCAACCGGCGTGAGCCCGGAAGCCTTCACCGACTGGATGACGCGCCTGCGTAGTCAGTGTCCTTGCATTATCTTTGATAGTAGTCGTGAAGCGTTGGTAGCAGGTCTGAAAGCGGCACCATGGCTGGTGAAGCCAAACCGTCGTGAGCTGGAAATCTGGGCCGGTCGTAAGCTGCCGGAAATGAAAGATGTGATTGAAGCGGCGCATGCGCTGCGTGAACAGGGGATCGCTCATGTGGTGATTTCACTCGGCGCGGAAGGTGCGCTGTGGGTTAACGCCTCAGGTGAGTGGATTGCTAAACCGCCGTCAGTTGAGGTGGTCAGCACCGTCGGCGCGGGTGATTCAATGGTTGGCGGTCTGATTTACGGTCTGCTGATGCGTGAGTCCAGCGAACATACCCTGCGTCTGGCGACGGCTGTTGCCGCCCTGGCGGTAAGCCAAAGTAATGTAGGCATTACCGATCGTCCTCAGTTGGCCGCAATGATGGCGCGTGTCGACTTAAAACCGTTTAACTGACAGCAGGAGAGGCATAATGAAAACGCTGCTGATTATTGACGCTAATCTCGGCCAGGCTCGCGCTTACATGGCGAAAACCCTGCTTGGAGCGGCGGCACAGAAAGCACATCTGGAAATTATTGATAATCCGAATGATGCCGAACTGGCAATTGTTCTGGGCGATACGCTTCCTGCCGACAGTTCGCTGAACGGCAAAAAAGTCTGGCTGGGCGACATTGGTCGTGCGGTTGCGCATCCTGAACTCTTCCTCAGCGAAGCTAAAGGCCATGCAAAACCCTACAGCGCCCCGGTTGCAACAGCACCTGTGGCCAGCAGTGGTCCAAAACGCGTGGTGGCGGTGACGGCGTGTCCGACCGGTGTTGCTCATACGTTTATGGCTGCTGAAGCGATTGAAACTGAAGCGAAAAAACGTGGCTGGTGGGTGAAGGTTGAAACACGAGGTTCTGTTGGCGCAGGTAACGCCATTACGCCGGAAGAAGTGGCTCAGGCTGATCTGGTGATTGTGGCCGCTGACATTGAAGTTGATCTGGCGAAGTTTGCCGGCAAACCGATGTACCGCACCTCTACCGGTCTTGCGTTGAAGAAAACCAAGCAGGAGCTGGACAAAGCGCTGGAAGAAGCAACACCGTACCAGCCAACCGGTAAAGCGCAGACTTCAGCAACCGAAAATAAGAAAGAGAGCGCGGGGGCGTATCGTCACCTGCTGACGGGCGTCTCTTACATGCTGCCGATGGTGGTTGCTGGCGGTCTGTGTATTGCACTCTCGTTCGCTTTTGGTATCGAAGCGTTTAAAGAGCAGGGGACGCTGGCGGCGGCGCTGATGCAGATTGGCGGTGGTTCAGCCTTCGCGCTGATGGTGCCGGTACTGGCAGGTTATATCGCGTTTTCCATCGCTGACCGTCCGGGTCTGACGCCGGGTCTTATCGGCGGTATGCTGGCGGTAAGCACCGGTTCCGGCTTTATTGGCGGGATTATTGCTGGTTTCCTTGCCGGTTATGTGGCGAAGCTTATCAGCACGAAGCTGAAACTCCCGCAGAGTATGGAAGCGCTGAAACCGATCCTGATCATTCCGCTGTTCTCAAGCCTTGTGGTTGGTCTGGCCATGATTTACCTGATCGGCAAACCGGTGGCGGGTATTCTGGAAGGTTTGACTCACTGGCTGCAAACCATGGGTACGGCCAATGCGGTGCTGCTTGGCGCGATTCTTGGCGGCATGATGTGTACCGACATGGGTGGTCCGGTTAACAAGGCGGCGTATGCTTTCGGTGTGGGTCTGCTGAGTACGCAAACTTATGCGCCTATGGCAGCCATCATGGCTGCGGGTATGGTACCTCCGCTGGCTCTGGGTCTGGCAACTCTGGTTGCGCGTCGTAAGTTCGACAAAGCGCAGCAGGAAGGCGGTAAAGCTGCTCTGGTACTGGGCCTGTGCTTTATCACCGAAGGGGCAATCCCGTTCGCTGCCCGTGACCCAATGCGCGTTCTGCCTTGCTGTATCGTTGGTGGTGCGATTACCGGGGCTATCTCGATGGCGGTGGGTGCGAAGCTGATGGCACCACACGGCGGGCTGTTTGTCCTGTTAATCCCAGGCGCAATCACGCCGGTGTTAGGATACCTGCTGGCAATTATTGCCGGTACGCTGGTAGCCGGTCTCTCCTACGCGGTGCTGAAGCGCCCGGAAGCTGAGGTTTTGGCAAAGGCGGCCTGATTTAACGTCAATAGCAGGGGCAGAGAATTCTCTGCCCCTTTTTTTTATGTTTTTACCTATACCGTTGCAGCATCGCCACAATAATCCATCCAGCCTTAATAAAACGGGTCAGGCAATCATTGGCGCAATGATAAAACCAAAGGCAACGCCAGCAATGATCCCACCCAGTCCTGGCAGCATAAATGGATGGTTTAAGACATACTTGCCCACGCGCGTTGTCCCTGTGGTGTCGAACTCCATTGCCGCCAGAGAAGTCGGGTATGTTGGTAGAACAAACACCCCGGTTACCGCCACATAGGAGGCCAGAATTGCCCATGTAGGCACGCCGAGCGCAACGGCCAGAGGGATGATCAGCGGCGTGGTGGCACCTTGCGAGTAAAGAAGCGCGCAGGTACCAAACAGTACCAGTGCCAACAGCATAGGATAAGCCCGTAGGATATCGCCTGCGATATCCTTAATCTCCGCTAAGTGGGCATCAATAAAGGTCGTTCCCAGTGTAACAATCCCGAGAATGACCGCCAGTGAACTCATCCCTGATCGAAACGTGGATGTCAGGACAATAGCATCGGTTGATGTTTTGCATAACACCACCATCAGGCAAGCGGCAGCCAGCATACAGATAATGATGATATCCCGGGTATTCATTGGGTTGCCAGCATCGAATCCAGGGCGTAGCTGCGGGCAGGCGGCAAGAATAACGATGACGACCGTTGCCAGCATAAACAGGGCGACTGAGAGTTTGGCACCCGGCGTGGTGCTGTTTTGCCCTTCATATTTACGCACTAATCCTTTTTGCAGGCGTTCCAGATAGACTTCATCATCCTGAAGCTCGCATCCCTGACGTGAGGCGATAAAAGCGGCAACCATCGCGGCGACAAACGAAGCTGGCAGACATACCGCCATGACCTGAATAAAAGTGATACCGTTGCCTTCCATAATGGTCAGCATAGCCGCCATTGCGGCACTGATCGGCGAACCGGATATCGCCACCTGGGAGGCGACTACGGATCCGGCGAGCGTACGAGAAGGGCGGATACCGGACTCTTTGGCGACTTCGGCAATCACTGGCAGGGTAGAAAATACAATGAACCCTGTTCCGGCCATAATGGTCATCGACCAGGTGATAATCGGTGCAATAATATTGATATATTTAGGGTTACGCCGCATGAAATTACCGGCAACGCGAACCAGATAATCCATACCTCCGGCGGCCTGTAGCGCCGATGCTGCCACGACAACTGTCATAATAATGAGGATAACGTCAACGGGTGGCGAGCCAATTTGCAGATCAAATCCCAACGTTAAAATAGCCAGCCCCAGACCACCGCATAAACCGATACCTATTCCGCCGAGGCGGATACCAAAAAATATTGCACCCAACACGACGATAATTTCTAACCAAACCATAATGGCCTCCGCCAGAGAATAATTTGTTATTAAAATAAGTGGTTGTTTAATGCTTTATTAATCTGGTGACGGCTGTTATTGCGCCAGAAGATGATGTTTGCCAACTCGTTTTTCGTACCATTTAATACCGGCGCGAACTAATGATCCGGTTGAGTCAATATATTTATCTGGAGACTTTCTGACTGCTTCGGCAAGAATGACGGGGACTTCAGTACATCCCAGTACAATGATTTGTGCGCCGCGTGAGAAGAGCACTTCAGCCTGTTCATTCATCAGCGTTTGTGCCCGCTTAAGGTCGCCGGCTTTTAAGCAATAAATACTTTCCATGACCTTTTCCTGACCGGATGAATCAGGACTGATGCAGGTTAAACCAAGAGATTCTATGCCTTTTTGGTAGAGTCCCATGTAAAGGGTGGCGTTAGTAGCAAGTAAACCGATACGTGATTTTCCGCAGTTTTTGACCTCATTCATGGTTGTTTCAACGATACTGAGTAACTCTGTATGACAGCACTCTTTTAATTCATTAAACCAAAAGTGGGCGGTATTACAGGGGATCACAATACACTCCGCACCAGCATCTTCCAGTTTGTGCATATAATCACGCATTGCCGGAAGTGGGGAATGACCATGATGCATTAACGCATCAGTTCGGTCTGGAATATCAGGGATGGATGAAATAATTAATGGGATATGTTCCTGATCGCGTTGTGCTGCGGTAAAGGTGACGAATTTATTAAAAAGATCGACGGTTGCAGCAGGCCCCATACCACCAAGTACGCCAATTAAACCTTTCACGATATATACCTCTATTTACCGATTTTTAATATTCAGAGCTGGTTTCTATCTGGTGCTTATGTTTAACAGCAGAGTGTCGTGAGGAGAAATGCAATAATGTTTGGTTCAATGCAAAAAACGCATGAGTGTGATGTCTTTTACCACCTCGGCAGGTCGGTAATCAGCCAGAGGCCCGTCATTCAGCGGTGGATGAGCGGTCGGGGTCGATGGGTAAAGAAACATGTTAATGTCAAAAACGAAGGTATTATGCAAAAAACGAATCACCAGATGCTGGTGTTGAATATCATCTCCGGGAATATTCAGGCATGATGCTTAAGACTAATCGACATATTTAAACATCCGCGTGACAGGCATGAAAAATATCGAGACAAAATGGTTATATGATTTTCTGACGCTGGAAGCGTGTCGTCATTTTTCTCAGGCCGCAGAGGAGCGCAACCTATCCCAACCGGCATTTAGTCGGCGGATCAAGGCGCTAGAATCCGCTGTTGGGGTGCTGCTGTTTGACCGTACGACAAGTCCACTGCAGCTGACGGAGGAGGGTAAGTTATTCCATTCGCAGACCCGTAGCCTGCTACAACAGCTGGAATGCAATTTAGATGAGCTAAGTGGTCACAACCTGCTTGGCGTTCCCAATATCAAAATAGCGGCGGCACATTCTCTGTCGCTGACGATGTTGCCCAGATTAGTACATTCAATGTCGGCATGGGGCGAAGAATTTGTTTACCACGTCGAAGCGATTGACGTAGTCCAGGCGGTGAATACGCTGCGCGAGGGGAAAAGTGATTTTATTATCTCCTTTCGCGATGAAGACTTAATGCAGTCGCCTTTCTGCGGCTTGAAGGTTTTTGAGTCTGAGCTGTATCCCGTCTGTGCTGCGGATGCACAGGGTAAGGCGTTGTTTGATATCTATCAGCCGCAGGTGCCGATTCTGAACTATACCAGCACTTCCTACATGGGAAGATTGGTTAACCGTCACCTGGCGGAGGTGGGCAGTATTTCAGCGCGTACGCTGTTTATGTCTTCGATGAGTGAGCTATTGAAGAATATGGCATTGGATGGTCATGGTATCGCCTGGCTGCCAGCGTGGACGATCGTGAACGAACTACGGGATAAGCGCCTGGTTTGTCTGGACACGCCGGAGTTGATGGTGCCAATTCAGGCCTATATTTACCGAATGGATACCCGTTTGAATAAAACGGCAGAGCATTTCTGGCGGATTTTGTACAACCATATGCCAGAGGATCTGGTTACGCTCACTTGATACGCGCCAGCTTGTCTGGCGCGCGGAGATCGTTACGCCACTGCTTTTTCTGTTTGCTGGGCTTTCAGCCAGGCGATCTCTTCGGCCCATATATCCGGATTAATGGTTTCCAGTACCAGAGGAATACCGTCAAAACGATTATCCTGCATAATCCAACGGAAGGCATCATGGCCAATATTGCCTTCACCCAGGCTGTGATGACGGTCAACGCGACTACCAAACGCGCTCTTGGCGTCGTTCAGGTGCATACCGCGTAGATACTTGAAACCGACAATGCGTTCAAATTCCGCAAACGTCTTTTCGCACTCTTCTGCGGAACGCAAATCGTAACCCGCCGCGAAAGCGTGGCAGGTATCAATACAAACGCCAACACGGGACTTATCTTCGACGCCGTCGATAATGGCGGCCAGGTGCTCAAACTTGAATCCCAGATTACTACCTTGTCCGGCGGTATTTTCGATAACTGCCGTAACGCCCTGGGTCTGAGCGAGGACGATGTTGATGGATTCGGCAATGCGCGCCAGGCATTCATCTTCCGGGATCTGCATCAAATGGCTGCCGGGGTGAAAGTTCAGCAGGGATAAGCCCAGCAGTTCACAGCGCTGCATTTCATCAAGAAACGCATCACGTGATTTTTCCAGCGCATCGCTGACCGGGTGACCGAGGTTAATCAGATAACTGTCGTGAGGCAGTATTTGTGCGGAGGTGTAGTGGTACTTCTCGCAGGCAGATTTGAAATCATCAATGATTTCGGTGGTTAGCGGCGCAGCACGCCACTGGCGCTGATTCTTGGTGAACAGGGCGAATGCGGTCGCTTCGATTTCTGCGGCTCGAATAGCGGCGTTAGCCAGACCGCCAGCGGCGCTTACGTGCGCTCCGATATATTTCATAAATTTAACCCGCCATACTCAAATACAAAAAGGGAGAGTATAGCGGGTTAATGGAGGTGAGTCGTGATCGTTTATGCCATCAGGGCGTGGACAGCGACGTTAATCGCACCACCACCGACAATCAGCCAGACAAACAGCAGCAGGGCCATCAGTAACGGTTTGGCACCGGCTTTTTTCAGTGCGCTAACGTGAGTGGTTAACCCCAGTGCAGCCATTGCCATTGCCAGCAAAATGGTATCCAGCGTTACCAGCATGTTCACAACCGACTGCGGCAGCAGGTGGAACGAGTTAAAAATCGCGACCACAATGAACAGGATGGCAAACCATGGAATAGTGATTTTGCTTTTCTCACCGCCCGTAGCCGGAGACAACTGTTTAACGCGTGCGGCCAGGAGGATGAGGAACGGTGCCAGCATCATGACACGCAGCATTTTGGCAATAACCGCGGCGTTTTCTGCATCCGGGTTAATGGCGTGCCCGGCAGCCACTACCTGTGCTACTTCATGCATGGTGGAACCAATGTAAATGCCGTAGGTTTCTGGGCTAAACCAGTGTGCCAGCAGCGGATACATTGCCGGATACAGGAAGATAGCGATGGTACCGAAGATCACCACGGTGGCGACAGCGACGGTTACCTTACTGGCTTCCGCTTTCACTACCGGCTCGGTTGCCAGCACGGCGGCGGCCCCACAAATGCTGCTCCCCGCACCAATCAGCCAACTGGTGTGGCGGTCCAGACCAAACACTTTCTGCCCCAGGAAGCAGGCAATCAAAAAGGTACTGCTCAGCGTTAACACATCAATCACGATACCGCTGACGCCGACGTCAGCAATTTGCGCGAAGGTGAGGCGGAAGCCGTAGAGGATGATCCCCAAACGTAATAAATGTTGTTTAGCAAACAGCACGCCGCCGTCACAGCTTTTCCAGATGTGCGGATAGACGGTGTTGCCGAGGACCATCCCCAACAAGATTGCTAAGGTGAGGGCGCTGAACCCGGCACCTGCGACGGCGGGAATGGATCCACCCCATAAGGCGACCCCAGTGATAACTGCACTTAGGGCAAGCCCCGGAATAAAATGCCACGCTGTACGACGATGAGTCTGCAAGGTGAGTTCTGTCATATCCTTCTCCTTTATCTGGGTAAAAGAGTACGGCGAAGTGGTTTAAAAATAAAATTGATTATATATTTATAATTAATCTCTATAAGTGGTAAGTAACGGATATCCGGTGGAAAACGACTATGCATATCACCTTGCGGCAACTTGAAGTGTTTGCTGAGGTACTAAAAAGCGGTTCAACGACCCAGGCGTCTGTCATGCTGGCATTGTCGCAATCGGCGGTGAGTGCGGCACTTACCGATCTGGAAGGGCAACTCGGCGTGCAACTGTTTGACCGCGTTGGCAAACGGCTAGTGGTCAACGAGCACGGGCGTTTGCTCTACCCGCGAGCGTTGGCGTTACTTGAGCAAACGACCGAAATCGAACAGCTTTTTCGCGAAGATAATGGTGCCATTCGGGTCTATGCCAGTAGCACCATTGGTAACTATATCTTGCCTGCTATGATCGCCCGCTATCGGCAGGATTTTCCTGATTTGCCGCTCGAGCTGAGCGTGGGTAACAGTCAGGATGTGATCAATGCGGTGCTGGATTTTAGGGTAGATATCGGACTGATCGAAGGGCCGTGTCACAGTACTGAAATTATCTCTGAACCGTGGCTGGAAGACGAGCTGGTGGTGTTTGCCGCACCGTCGTCACCGCTCACAAAGGGGCCTGTTACGCTGGAACAGCTGGCGGCTTCGCCGTGGATCCTGCGTGAGCGAGGATCCGGTACGCGTGAACTGGTGGATTACCTGCTGTTGTCTCATCTGCCGAGATTTCAGATGGCGATGGAGTTGGGTAACTCAGAGGCCATTAAGCATGCGGTACGCCATGGTCTCGGGATCAGCTGCTTGTCGCGTCGGGTCATTGCGGAGCAGCTGCAGGCGGGAACGCTGAGCGAAGTTCCCGTGCCGCTGCCGCGTTTAGTCCGCACTCTCTGGCGCGTGCATCACAGGCAAAAACACATCTCCAATGCCATTACGCGATTTTTGCATTACAGCGACCAGGTCGAGCTGGGCGAATAGGGCGCTTACAGTCGTAAGGTCATCTCTTTATAGAACGGCGGTTATATCTTAACCGCTGTGCGCCGCAAATTTTCTGCTTTACTTATAATCCGCGGCCAGTCATGAAGGTCTCTTATAACAGCGTATTTGTGCCGGAAGAATGCCATTTCGTCTGCTACAATCGCGCCTCATTTTTTGGATGGATAGCATTTTCACATGGTTTCCGAAACTAAAACCACAGAAGCGCCCACGCTACGTCGTGAACTGAAGGCGCGTCACCTGACGATGATTGCCATTGGAGGCTCCATCGGTACAGGTCTTTTCGTTGCATCTGGTGCAACTATTTCTGCAGCGGGCCCAGGCGGCGCGTTGTTCTCTTATATTCTGATCGGTCTGATGGTGTACTTCCTGATGACCAGCCTCGGTGAACTGGCTGCCTATATGCCGGTTTCCGGCTCGTTTTCCACCTACGGTCAGAACTACGTAGAAGAGGGCTTTGGCTTCGCGCTGGGCTGGAACTACTGGTACAACTGGGCGGTAACGATTGCCGTTGACCTGGTGGCCGCACAGCTGGTGATGAGCTGGTGGTTCCCGGACACGCCGGGCTGGATCTGGAGTGCGCTGTTCCTCGGCGTTATCTTCCTGCTGAACTACATTTCCGTTCGCGGATTTGGTGAAGCGGAATATTGGTTCTCACTGATCAAAGTTACCACCGTCATTATCTTCATCGTGGTTGGTGTGATGATGATTTTCGGTATCTTCAAAGGCGCTCAGCCGGTGGGCTGGAGCAACTGGACGACCGGTGATGCACCGTTTGCCGGTGGTTTTGCTGCGATGATTGGCGTGGCGATGATAGTCGGCTTCTCCTTCCAGGGGACAGAGCTTATCGGTATCGCGGCTGGCGAATCTGAAGATCCTGAAAAGAACATTCCACGTGCGGTACGTCAGGTATTCTGGCGAATCCTGCTGTTCTATGTGTTCGCGATTTTGATTATCAGCCTGATCATTCCGTACACCGATCCAAGCCTGCTGCGTAACGATGTAAAAGACATCAGCGTTAGCCCGTTCACGCTGGTATTCCAGCATGCGGGTCTGCTGTCTGCGGCAGCGGTGATGAACGCAGTTATCCTGACGGCGGTGCTGTCGGCAGGTAACTCCGGGATGTACGCCTCCACGCGTATGCTTTATACCCTGGCATGTGACGGTAAAGCGCCGCGTATTTTCGGCAAACTGTCTCGTGGCGGCGTACCGCGTAACGCGCTGTATGCGACCACCGTGGTGGCGGGGCTGTGCTTCCTGACTTCAATGTTTGGCAACCAGACCGTGTATCTGTGGCTGCTGAATACTTCCGGGATGACGGGCTTTATCGCCTGGCTGGGGATTGCTATTAGCCACTATCGCTTCCGTCGCGGTTATGTGCTGCAGGGTCACGATGTGAAGGACCTGCCGTACCGTTCTGGCTTTTTCCCGCTGGGGCCGATCTTCGCCTTTGTGCTGTGCCTGATTATCACCCTGGGTCAGAACTACGAAGCGTTCCTGAAAGACAGCATTGACTGGGGCGGCGTGATGGCTACCTATATCGGTATCCCGCTGTTCCTGATTATCTGGTTTGGCTATAAGCTGACCAAAGGAACCCGTTTTGTTCGCTACAGCGAAATGAAATTCCCGGGTCGCGTGAAGAAGTAACAGTATAAAAAAGCATAACAAAAACCCCGGTATGATGAGTACCGGGGTTTTTTATTGCGTCAGACTTAGAAGCTGTAAGTCATGCCAACCGTGTAACGACGTCCATCAAGGACGGTGTCGTAGGTATCGTAATCGATTTGTTTATCCAGCACGTTATACACGCCAGCGGTCATCAACAGATCCTTGGTAGCATAGTAACGTAAACCAACGTCGACCTGAGTATAGGACGGGGTGCCCTGTGCCATAGAGGTTCGGCTCAGGTATTCAGACGTTTTCCCGCGCAGATTCAGACGGCTCCAGAAACCGAGATCCTGCGTAGCCTGCCAGTCCAGCGTCGTGTTAAACATATGCTTTGGCATTTTGTTCAACGGCTGGCCAGAGAACTGACCGCTTTTCTGCTCAGATTCCGTGTAGGTGTAGTTCGCGGTCCAGTTGACGTCGGAGGTTATTTTCCAGCCGAAGGTGGATTCTACGCCGCGCATATTGGCTTTATCGACGTTAACGCGATCGCTGACGAAGTCATAATGGGTGCCGCCGATGGTGCAGGCCGGATCGGAACTGCTGTTACAACGGCGAACTTCGGTGATTTTGTTTTTAAAGTCGGTATTGAACAGCGTAACGCCTGCGTTGAGGTCGTTGCCGTTATCCCACAGTAAACCGATCTCTTCGCTGAGGCTTTTCTCTGGCTTCAGATCCGGGTTGCCGACAATGATTCCGTTCAGACGGCCGCCGCCGGTAACCTGTCCCCAGCTGGCAGAGGACTGGCGCAGATCCGGTGCGCGATAGCCCGCGGAAACGCCACCTTTTAAGGTCCACTGATCGCTCAGATGCCATACGCCATAGCCGCGCGGCGTCCAGTTGTCACCGTAGTTTTCATCCTTATCCATACGCAGACCGCCGGTCAGCGTGAAGGTATCGGTAATGGCCCATTCATCTTCAGCAAACAGCGCCCAGCTCCAGCGGGTCAGTTTGTTCAGTCCATCAGCCGCTTGCAGTTGGTTGCCGTTATCGCGCAGTTTTTCATAACGGTATTGTCCACCCAACGTCAGGGTGTGCGCCCCAAGGAAGACCTGGTTCTGGTTATTGAAAATCGTGTTGTAGGACTTCATCTGGCGACCGGGGTTATCGGTTTCTTCCTGCTGGACATAGCTGGTGGAGTTGAAGTCGTCGTAATAACCGCTGTGGGTTATTGAGTACGTGGTGTGCACATACTTGTTTTCGCTTTTACTGTTGGGCTTACAGCTTCCGTTACGGCAGTTTTCCTCTGCCATGGATTTGCCTGGCGTACTGTCGCGATCCTGCAATTCACGTGCGTAATCGAAATCGATGTCGTTTTTATCATCTGGCGTAAAGTTCAGGGTTAATCCCCCGCTACGCATACGCTGTTCATTGTAGCCATTTACGATTTCATCTTCCGCGCGGTGGGAGAATAATCCGGTCACCTTCGCGCCAAGTAATCCGTCAATCAGTGGTCCAGACGCATAGGCGTTGGTCTGGTAAATATCGCCGGAGTCTCTGTCTTCCTGGAAAGTGGCATCGCCGTGCAAAGAGCCGGTCCAGGCTTTAGTATTCGACACTTTTTTGGTGATGACGTTAATGACGCCGCCCATCGCATCGGAGCCGTAGAGGGATGACATCGGGCCGCGGATTACCTCGATACGCTCGATGGATTCCAGCGGCGGCAGCCAACCTTGCTCAATACCTGAGTTGTCGCTGTTAGGACGTGTACCGCGGGTGCTGATGCGTTTACCGTTGACCAGGAAGAGTGTGTATTGCGAAGCCATACCGCGAATACTGATATCGCTACTGCTCCCCCCGCCAGTGACGACGACGCCAGGGACATCTTTTAGCGCATCGGTGACATCTCGATAGGCTTTGTCCTCAATCTGCTGCTTGGTAATAACAGATATTGAAGCCGGGGCATCCTGAATTTTCTGCTCGAAACCGGTAGCGGTAACGACCACGGTGTCTTGTTCAGCGGCATGGCCGAGTGATGGGAGGCAGGCGACGCATACTGCGGCAGCTACAGCCTTAACGTGAGGTATAGTCATTTGTATCATTCCATTTAAATGAATCAAACTGCGCGTCATGTGAAAGGCCATGACAATTGTATGTATTTGTCTTTTAAGGACTCTTTTCAGTAAAGAAGCGGGGGGATTGTACAAAAGTATGAATATTTGTAAACACAAATGATAATAGAAATCATTTGTGTTTGATATGGTTTGGAGTGAAATGCTTTTTTAATCAATAAGATAGTGGGGGAAGAAAAAAGGAGAAAAAGTGAAGGAATGATGGAGAAATGAAGAGGGTGGGAATCATTTTTGATGCTGGAAGAACCTGGCTCAAGGACAGCGGCAATTGCACCGCTGTCCTGTTATGGCTTACTTATAACCGATGGAATTTGGCGAGTAAGGCCAGTGACAAGGTGGTTAACAGGATAGCGATCACGGCATAGAGATAGACTCCAGACCACTCCCAACTGTTCTTCACTAATATCACCGGTACGCCCGCTAGCGCCGCACCAACATAGCTAAACAATCCCCGGAAGCCGGTTATCGATCCCGCCGCATCTTTGTGAGTGACGTCCAGACAACCTACGGCAAAAAGCATATGTGGGCCGTACAGGGCGAAACCCATAATGGTGAAGAGAATGGCCGTAATGGTATATGAAGTATCCTGAACCAGTGGAATTAAGGTAATACATACGCACAACATTAATGCGAATATTAAACCTGTCATCCAGCGATTACTTTTAAACATAAAGTCCGATAAGTAACCTGCCAGTAAACCTCCGGCAAGTCCACCGGCTTCAAACCACGAGATAATGGAGTTGGCTTTAATCAGGCTCCAGCCATGCACCTGAGAATAGTAAATTTGCGGCCAGTCGTTGAGAATAGTGCGGGCAATATAAACCGACATATCACCAATGATGATAATCCACACCAGCGGGTTAATCAGGATATATTTAACGAAAATCTGCCAAAAGGAGAGGTTGACCGGACTGGCCTTAACCTGGGCAAGTTCTGTCGGATCCTTGCGCCATTCGCCAACGTTAGGCAAACCTAAGGTCCCGGGACGGTCTTTAATCGTAAAGAGCGCAATGATCCCCATCAGCAGGGAGATCGCGCCAGGTACATAAAAACCCATTTTCCAACTGCCGCTCCAGACAATCGCAAAACTGGTCAATAGTGGGGCGAGACTGCCGCCAATATTATGTGCCGCCTCAACGACCGCCCACCAACGCCCGCGTTCATTTTTGGAAAACCAGGATGCCATGATTTTTGCCATTGGTGGAAAACTGGTGCCCTGGAGGATAGCATTGAGGCTGTACAACACATAAAACGCGGCAACGCTGTCGGAAAAACCAAACAGAATATTAACGATCCCCACGCCAATGAGAACCGGGCCGGTCATGGCTTTCGGATTGATTTTATCAACCAGCATGCCGCCAACAAACTTCATTGAGCCATACAGGATGTAAAACAGTGAAGACATGATGGCAAAATCTTCTGCGGTCAGAGCGGTATCTGACAGCATGGCCGGCATGGCGGCTGAGAAGTTTTTACGTGTTAAATAAAAGACGGCGTAAGAGATAAAAACCGAGCTAATAATCTCTATCCTGAATTTTTTGTAAGTATGGTCAATCTCTTTTTTTTCTTTTACAACCGGCTTATCAGCCTGGCTGAATATAAATAATTTTAAGCTCATATGATCTTCCCTTCAGACAGTGCTCGTGGGGTTATAATCCATTTTCGATAAAGAACAAAAGCGACTCGAATCCGTGAAAGTTAATCTGATTGGTAATTAAATCCCTGACCGCGGGCTTTGCTTGCCAGGCAATACCTGTTCCAGCATACGTGAGCATGGGGATATCGTTGGCTCCATCACCGCAGGCGATAATATTATGCTGATGTATCAGCAGAGAGTCGGCAAGTCCGGCCAATGTTTTTTTCTTATTTTCTGAGTTCATGATTGGCGTGGAAATATTATCCGTCAGCATGCCATCCCTGATTTCGACAGTATTTGAAAATACATAATCCAGCTGATATTTCTGTTGTAAGCGGTGGGTGAAAATATCCAGGCCGCCGGAAATAATTGCTGTTTTAAAACCTTTCTGCCTGAGGAATGGCAAAATGGTGGTGATGCCGGGAGAGGCCGTCATCCGGTCGCATACGGCATTGATGACATCGATGTGCGTCCCTTTTAACATTCCGATGCGCCGGGTGAAACTGCTATTGAAATCCAGTTTTCCTTCCATCGCCTGCTGTGTCAGTTCCGTTATCCGATCGGTGATGCCTAGCGCGCGGGCTATCTCATCCACACCTTCTTCCTCGATAAACGTCGAGTCCATGTCAAAGGCGATGATTCCGTTCGTCGGGATCTTTTTTGGTTTAAGGAAAAAATCAAATTGCTTAGTGAACGATGTAGCTCTTAGTTTCTTGTATATGTCATCGGTGAATATTTCATCGGCTATTGATAATTTTAAATACGGTTTATTGAATGCGGCTATAGATAACTGTTCCAGTGCGCACGGATATTGTTTGGTCTCGGTATTTAGAAACGTATTGTGCAGCCATGTCTTAAGTTTTTCAGTATCTTTTGCACTAATAAAATAAATAATTGCCATTTTGTCACTCCTGTAAACTGAGGTTATTGTAATAGTGGGGAGTGACGATTCAATCCAGCTTTATCACAGATGTGAATGTTAAAAAAAAGCTAAAATAGTATTGTTTTTTATACCAACAAATAAACAAAGTCTGAAAGGTATCATTTTTGATATACACGTCACGGTCTGTTGCTACTGGCGGTATATTCTATTTTGACTAACAGGGATGGGTCTAAAATGGAAAGTTGTATTGATATTTTTAAAGTCGTCATTGGGCCTTCCAGTTCAAGAACAGTAGGGCCAATGCGTGCCGCGTTTAACTTCATTTCACAATTAAAGCTACAGGAGATCTTACCGCTAACGCGAGAAATCGAGGTTGAGCTATATGGCGCGCTCTCATTAAGCCGCAAGTGTCATAACGTTGATATCGCTCTTTATCTGGGGCTGTTGGGCAATCAGCCGGATGATGTTGAATTACGCCAACAGATGGATCTCATTAAACGTGCTGAACAGGACGGCACCCTGACGCTTTCTCCTTCAGTTACCGTGACGGTCGTAATTAAGCCGAATCAACAACCGCATTCTGGTCATCCCTACGCGATGACGTTTCGCGCCAGGGATGATTATTTTACCTTGTATGAAGAAACATGGTTTTCAACCGGCGCCGGCCAGGTTCGCAAACCCGGCGAGTCGGTGCCCGAGAGAACCGCGCAAAAAAACGCATTTCCTTTTGCGTTTCAAAATGCCGCGCAGCTGCAGGCGCTGTGTCAGCGTAATGGATTGTCCGTTGCGGCGTTAATGATGAAAAATGAGTTACAGATGCATTCTCAGGCGGCGTTGCATGACTATTTCGCGCATGTTTGGGCGATAATGCAGCAGGCAGTCCATCGTGGTCTGCATACTGAAGGACTACTGCCTGGCTCGTATCAGGTGCCGCGCAGGGCCTGCTCGCTCTATAAATTACTGGCAATGAAACCCTCTGCTAACGACTTTCTCACCAACCTCAACTGGGTGAATGCGTTTGCGATTGCCGTCAGCGAGGAAAACGCCGCTGGAGGGCGAGTGGTGACAGCGCCGACCAATGGTGCCAGCGGTATCATCCCAGCGGTCCTCAGTTGGTACGATAAGTTTGTCTGTAAGCTGGATAGCGCATCGGTTATCCGTTTTTTCCTCACTGCTGGCGCCATTGCGCTACTGTTCAAACAAAACGCGTCTATCTTAGGTTCTGAAGTCGGGTGTCAGGGAGAGATCGGTGTGGCCAGTTCGATGGCCGCGGCCGGATTAGCGGAACTGATGGGAGCGTCAGTTGCTCAGGTGCTGAACGCTGCAGAAATCACCATGGAGCACCATCTTGGGCTGACCTGCGATCCGGTTGGCGGGCAGGTACAAATTCCCTGTGTCGAACGAAACGCGATTTCGTCCGTAAAAGCGATTAATGCCGCAACGATGGCGATGAGCCGTGTCAGCGAGCCATGTGTTTCGCTCGATGAGGTGATTGCAGCCATGTATGAAACGGGTAAAGACATGAGTGCGAAGTACCGTGAAACGTATCACGGCTGCCTTGGGAAAATTCAGCCAAAAAATCGGGGAGGGCGGCATGAAATATCACACCATGAATAATGATGAAATCATCTTGTCATTATGCGCTCGCATCAGAGAAACGCGGATTTCTCTGGCGCTAACGCAGCAGCAGCTTGCTGACCGCGCGCAGGTGGGCATTGCGACCATTAAACGCATTGAGAAAGGCGGCGGCCTCAATCTGGACACGCTTATCTCCCTGCTGCGGGCACTGAATAAGTTGCACCATCTGGATGCAATCTTATTCGAGTCTGAAGTGCGTAATTTTAACGAAGGTCATGAAGGCGGTGAGAGCGTGGGGCGATTACAGGTACGCCAACAGGCGGCCGATCTAAATCGTAAAGCATCCGCGCCGCAATCAGAAGAGATGAGCTACAGCGCGGCAATAGAAAACACTCTTTACTGGTGATTACTTCAGCAAATACTGGGCATGGAAGCGCAGGTGATCCTCAATAAACGACGCAATAAAGTAATAGCTGTGGTCGTAACCAGGCTGGATGCGTAGCGTCATTGGCCATGCGGTCTGACGGGCAGTTTCGGCCAGTACCGCGGGCTGCAGCTGATCGGCAAGAAACTGATCGCTGTCTCCCTGATCGATTAACGTCGGGATCGCGTCTGCGGGTTTGCTGGCCAGCATTAACGCGCAGCTATCCCACTCTGCCCACTGTGTTTTATCTTCGCCCAGATAAGCGCTAAAAGCCTTCTCACCCCACGGAACGCGACAAGGGTTTACGATCGGCGCAAAGGCGGAAACGCTGGTGTATCTCCCGGGATTTTTCAGCGCCATAATCAATGCGCCGTGGCCGCCCATGGAGTGTCCGCTGATGGCGCAGCGATCGCTGACGTTAAACTGCGACTGAATCAGTGCCGGAAGCTCATCACGCAGATAGTCATACATACGAAAATGCGTTGCCCACGGCTGCTGGGTGGCATTGAGGTAAAATCCGGCCCCTTGACCTAAATCGTAGCCATCATCATTGGCAACCTGCTCGCCGCGCGGGCTGGTGTCCGGCATCACGAGAACAATACCCAGCTCAGCTGCAATGCGCTGCGCGCCTGCTTTGGTGGTGAAGTTTTCATCATTACAGGTCAGGCCCGACAGCCAGTACAGCACCGGAGGTGCGGCGTTATCACGGGGTGGTGGAAGAAAAATACTGAAGGTCATGGCGCAATTTAACGTGGCGGAGTCGTGACGCCAGCGTTGCTGCCAGCCTTCAAAACAGCGGTGCTCTTCAAGCATTTCCATGCGTGGCTCCTTGTTGTGTTGAACCTGAATGTGTTTGCGAACTCATCATAATACAGATTATTCATAGCACTGTGAGTAACTTTCACTTCCGCATTGAGCAAACATACTTCATCATCTATATAACTTTACATTAACACTCGACGTCACCGGGCTGAACGACAAGTGAAATCAGCAACGCTGAAAGGCTGTGCCAATTTCAATAATTATCACGGTGAATACTGGATTATGTGCGCCGCCTCACGCACAATGTTCTGGCTGTGACACAGCCTAAAAACTTTGCCCCATGCAGGGCAGAGGCGCCCCACCTGCAGGAGAAGAAGAAATGTCATCACTCAGTAAAGAAGCGGCACTGGTTCATGAAGCGCTGGTTGCGCGTGGTCTCGAAACCCCGCTGCGCCCGCCCGTGCAAGAGATGGATAACGAAACACGCAAACGTCTTATCTCTGGCCATATGACCGAGATTATGCAATTGCTCAATCTCGATTTGAGCGATGACAGTCTGATGGAAACTCCGCATCGCATTGCGAAAATGTATGTCGATGAGATTTTCTCCGGCCTCGATTACGCCAACTTCCCGAAAATCACCGTCATTGAAAACAAAATGAAGGTGGACGAGATGGTCACGGTTCGTGATATCACGCTGACCAGCACCTGCGAACACCACTTTGTCACTATCGATGGCAAAGCGACGGTGGCGTATATTCCGAAAGATTCGGTCATTGGTCTGTCGAAGATTAACCGCATTGTGCAGTTCTTTGCGCAACGTCCGCAGGTACAGGAACGTCTGACTCAGCAAATTCTCACCGCGCTGCAAACGCTGCTCGGGACGAATAATGTGGCGGTATCGATTGATGCGGTGCATTACTGTGTGAAAGCGCGCGGCATTCGCGATGCGACCAGTGCGACCACCACCACTTCTCTTGGCGGATTGTTTAAGTCCAGCCAGAACACGCGTCAGGAATTTCTGCGCGCAGTACGTCATCACAACTGATTAGGGCAGGAACCATGGAGCGTAATGTCACGCTGGATTTTATTCGTGGCGTCGCCATTCTTGGTATCCTGCTTCTCAATATTAGCGCCTTTGGCTTGCCAAAGGCGGCATACCTCAATCCCGCCTGGTATGGCAACATCACCTTATCCGACGCCTGGACTTGGGCGCTGCTCGATCTCTTCGCGCAGGTAAAATTCCTCACGCTGTTTGCTCTGCTGTTTGGTGCTGGTCTGCAAATGCTGCTCCCGCGTGGTAAACGCTGGATCCAGTCGCGGCTTACGTTGCTGGTGCTGTTGGGATTCATTCACGGTTTACTCTTCTGGGATGGCGATATCCTGCTGGCATATGGCTTGATCGGCCTGATTTGCTGGCGGCTGATCCGGGATGCGCCGTCGGTGAAAAGCTTGTTTAACACCGGCGTGGTGCTTTACTTGGCGGGCGTTGGTGTATTGCTGCTGTTGGGTGTGATCTCCGGGAGCGAAACCAGCCGCGCCTGGACACCGGATGCTTCAGCGTTGCTGTATGAAAAATACTGGAAAGTGAACGGCGGAATGGAAGCAATCAGCAATCGCGTGGATATGATGTCCAATAGCTTGCTGGCGCTGGGTGCGCAATACGGTTGGCAACTGGCGGGAATGATGCTGCTCGGCGCGGCATTAATGCGTAGTGGCTGGCTAAAAGGGCAGTACAGTTTGCAGCATTATCGACGCACTGGCGTTTTGCTGGTTATTATCGGCATGGCGATTAACCTGCCTGCTATCGTCGCCCAGTGGCAACTGGACTGGTCCTACCGCTGGTGTGCCTTCCTGTTACAAGCCCCGCGAGAGTTGGGTGCGCCTTTGCAAACCATTGGTTATGCCGCGCTGATGTTTGGTTTCTGGCCGCAGCTTAGTCGCTTCAAATGGGTCATTGCTATCGCCTGTGTGGGGCGCATGGCATTAACCAACTATCTGTTACAAACCTTAATCTGCACCACGTTGTTTTATCAGGCCGGTTTATTTATGAAATTTGACCGGCTGGAGCTGCTGTTTTTCGTCATCCCTGTCTGGGCGATTAACTTACTTTTCTCTGTCATATGGCTGCGTTTTTACCGCCAGGGCCCGGTGGAATGGCTGTGGCGTCAATTAACCCTGCGTGCTGCGGGGACATCATTACCGCGAACATCCAGATAACGATCTGGATCACATTCATTAACAAAATGGATGTAAGCGCTTTCATTCCTGTGACATCACTCACGCAGTCCGTTTCATTGTGCTGACAAAATACCCAGCCTGGGGTGTCTGTGGGCAGCCGCAATCTAAAACAGGGCAGTGAATATGGTAACCATTCGTGATGTGGCACGGCAGTCTGGCGTTTCTGTAGCGACCGTTTCCCGCGTACTGAACAACAGTGCGCTGGTGAGTCCCGATACGCGTGAAGCGGTAATGAAGGCAGTCACTCAGCTTGGCTATCGACCTAATGCCAACGCACAAGCACTGGCGACGCAGGTAAGCGACACGATTGGTGTTGTCGTCATGGATGTATCAGATGCGTTTTTTGGCGCGCTGGTAAAAGCCGTGGATATGGTTGCCCAGCAGCATCAGAAGTATGTCCTGATTGGCAACAGCTACCATGAGGCGGAAAAAGAACGTCATGCCATTGAGGTGTTGATTCGCCAACGCTGTAACGCGCTGATTGTACATTCTAAAGCACTGAGCGATCGGGAGCTGGCCGAGTTTATGGATCAAATTCCCGGCATGGTTCTGATCAACCGCCTTGTTCCTGGCTACGCACACCGTTGCGTCTGCCTGGATAACATCAGCGGTGCCAAAATGGCTACCCGAATGCTGCTAAATAATGGTCATCAACGCATCGGTTATCTGGCATCAAGCCACCGTATTGAAGATGACGCCATGCGCAAAGAAGGGTGGTTAACTGCCCTGAAAGAGCAGGGGATTGTTGCGGCAGAAAGCTGGGTCGGCACTGGTTCGCCCGATATGCAGGGCGGAGAGTCCGCGATGGTGGAACTGCTGGGGCGTAACTTACAACTGACGGCGGTCTTTGCTTACAACGACAATATGGCAGCCGGCGCGCTGACTGCGCTAAAAGATAACGGCATCGCTATTCCATTACACCTTTCTATCATTGGCTTCGATGATATTCCCATCGCGCGTTACACCGATCCGCAGCTAACCACTGTGCGCTATCCCATTGCCTCAATGGCAAAAATGGCGACGGAGCTTGCGCTACAGGGGGCGGCTGGCACGTTGGATCCGCAGGCGTCACATTGTTTTATGCCAACGCTGGTGCGTCGCCATTCAGTAGCGCTGCGGCAGAATGCGGCACCGATCACTAACTCATAACGTTGCGCGATGTAACCGCTTTCAATATGTGAGTAAATTCACAGTATATTAACAATGCGATAGCTATGATGACACTGTTTGTTGCGCTGTAACTACTATGTAACGGTGAATAATCACTTTCATCGAGGTATAGGTGCCTTAAACAAAAATTAAAGCCTGTTTTTGGAGCGTTGCCAGACACGGAAGAAATATTTTTTAAAAGTGAGCTTCGGCGTTCAGTAACACTTCAGTAACGTTCTGCCTGCCGAGCATTTATCTCAAGTACTACCCTGCATAATAAAACCGGAGATACCATGAATAAGAAGGTGTTGACCCTGTCTGCTGTAATGGCAAGCATGTTATTCGGCGCGGCTGCGCACGCTGCTGATACCCGCATTGGTGTGACTATCTATAAGTATGACGATAACTTTATGTCTGTAGTACGTAAGGCTATTGAAAAAGATGCCAAAGCGGCACCAGATGTACAGCTGCTGATGAACGACTCGCAGAACGACCAGTCCAAACAAAACGATCAGATCGACGTGCTGCTGGCAAAAGGCGTTAAAGCACTGGCGATTAACCTGGTTGACCCGGCAGCTGCTGGCACGGTCATTGAAAAAGCACGCGGACAGAACGTACCGATCGTATTCTTCAACAAAGAACCTTCTCGTAAAGCGCTGGACAGCTATGACAAAGCGTATTACGTCGGTACCGACTCTAAAGAGTCCGGCATTATTCAGGGTGATTTGATTGCCAAACACTGGGCAGCTAACCCGAACTGGGACCTGAACAAAGACGGCAAAATTCAGTTTGTTCTGCTGAAAGGCGAACCGGGACACCCGGATGCTGAAGCACGTACCACTTACGTGATTAAAGAGCTGAACGACAAAGGCATTAAAACTGAGCAGCTGCAGTTAGATACTGCAATGTGGGATACCGCTCAGGCGAAAGATAAGATGGATGCGTGGATGTCTGGTCCAAACGCGAACAAAATTGAAGTGGTTATCGCTAACAACGATGCGATGGCAATGGGTGCAGTTGAAGCGCTGAAAGCGCACAACAAAACCAGCGTACCAGTATTTGGTGTGGATGCGCTGCCAGAAGCGCTGGCTCTGGTGAAATCTGGCGCCATGGCCGGTACCGTCCTGAACGATGCCAACAACCAGGCGAAAGCCACCTTCGATCTGGCGAAAAACCTGGCTGACGGCAAAGGTGCGGCAGATGGCACTAACTGGAAAATTGAGAACAAGATTGTTCGCGTTCCGTACGTAGGTGTCGATAAAGATAATCTGGCAGAGTTCACCAACAAATAAATACTCCGTATGTGGGCGCAATTTCATTGCGCCCTTAATAACGCACTCTGCAAGGCCAACAAGGTATAATTATGGTCAGCACACATACTCAGTCGTCAGGCGAATACTTGTTGGAAATGACCGGCATCAACAAGTCCTTCCCCGGCGTTAAGGCGCTTGATAATGTCAATTTAAAAGTCCGCCCGCATTCTATTCACGCCCTAATGGGAGAGAATGGCGCGGGGAAATCAACATTATTGAAATGTCTTTTCGGCATCTATCAAAAAGATTCCGGCAGTATTTTATTTCAGGGTAAAGAAATCGATTTTCATTCTGCGAAAGAAGCGCTTGAAAATGGTATTTCGATGGTACACCAGGAATTAAACCTGGTATTACAACGTTCTGTAATGGACAACATGTGGCTGGGACGCTATCCCACCAAGGGCATGTTTGTCGATCAGGAAAAAATGTACCGTGATACCAAAGCGATATTTGATGAACTGGATATTGATATCGATCCGCGTGCGCGTGTCGGCACATTATCCGTTTCACAAATGCAGATGATTGAAATTGCGAAAGCATTCTCCTATGACGCCAAAATCGTCATCATGGATGAGCCAACTTCATCGTTAACCGAAAAAGAAGTTAACCATCTGTTCACCATCATCCGTAAGCTGAAAGAGCGTGGATGCGGTATTGTTTATATCTCTCACAAAATGGAAGAAATCTTCCAGCTGTGCGATGAAATTACCGTTCTGCGCGATGGCCAGTGGATTGCGACCCAGCCGCTGGAAGGGCTGGATATGGATAAGATCATCGCCATGATGGTCGGACGTTCACTGAACCAACGTTTTCCGGATAAAGAAAACAAACCTGGTGAAGTCATTCTGCAAGTGCGTAACCTGACCTCGCTGCGCCAGCCGTCGATTCGTGATATCTCGTTTGATTTGCACAAAGGGGAGATTCTTGGGATTGCAGGTCTGGTAGGCGCAAAACGCACGGATATCGTTGAAACGCTTTTTGGTATTCGTGAGAAATCATCAGGTACGATTACGCTACACGGCAAAAAAATTAATAACCACAGTGCAAATGAAGCCATCAACCATGGTTTTGCACTGGTCACGGAAGAGCGCCGTTCAACCGGTATTTATGCGTATCTGGACATTGGTTTTAACTCGTTAATCTCCAATATCCAAAACTATAAAAACAAAGTTGGTCTGTTGGATAATTCCCGCATGAAGAGTGATACCCAGTGGGTAATTGACTCCATGAGGGTAAAAACACCGGGTCATCGTACGCAAATCGGTTCACTTTCTGGCGGTAATCAGCAAAAGGTGGTTATTGGTCGTTGGTTATTAACCCAGCCAGAAATTCTGATGCTGGATGAACCGACACGTGGAATCGATGTTGGCGCGAAATTTGAAATTTATCAGTTGATTGCCGAACTCGCGAAAAAGGATAAGGGGATTATTATTATTTCCTCTGAAATGCCGGAGCTGCTGGGTATTACCGATCGTATTCTGGTGATGAGCAATGGTCTCGTTGCTGGAATTGTTGACACTAAAACAACAACGCAAAACGAAATCCTCCGTCTTGCGTCTTTGCACCTTTAAGATTAGGGGCTCCTCATGAGTGCGTTAAATAAGAAAAGTTTTCTTACTTACCTGAAAGAAGGCGGAATTTACGTTGTTCTTTTGGTTTTGCTGGCGATTATTATTTTCCAGGATCCCACTTTCTTAAGCTTACTGAACCTGAGTAATATTCTCACGCAATCCTCGGTGCGTATTATTATCGCATTGGGTGTGGCTGGACTGATTGTTACCCAAGGGACCGACCTGTCGGCGGGGCGTCAGGTTGGCCTGGCGGCAGTGGTGGCGGCAACTCTGTTGCAGTCGATGGAGAATGCCAACAAGGTGTTCCCGGAAATGGCGACGATGCCGATCATTGTAGTGGTGCTGATTGTCTGCGTGATTGGCGCCATTATAGGTCTGGTGAACGGTATTATCATTGCTTATCTGAACGTAACGCCGTTTATTACCACACTGGGTACGATGATTATCGTTTACGGGATCAACTCCCTGTACTACGACTTCGTCGGCGCATCGCCAATTTCTGGCTTTGACAGTGGATTCTCAACCTTTGCGCAGGGCTTTATTGCACTGGGCAGTTTCCGACTCTCCTACATCACTTTCTATGCGCTGATTGCGGTGGCTTTTGTGTGGGTGCTGTGGAACAAGACCCGCTTCGGTAAAAACATTTTCGCCATCGGCGGAAACCCGGAAGCTGCGAAAGTGTCCGGTGTAAACGTTGCGCTGAACCTGCTGATTATCTATGCGTTGTCTGGCGTGTTCTATGCCTTCGGTGGTTTGCTGGAAGCAGGGCGTATCGGCTCAGCGACCAACAACCTCGGCTTTATGTATGAGCTGGATGCGATTGCGGCGTGCGTGGTTGGCGGCGTGTCGTTCAGCGGCGGGGTAGGTACCGTGTTTGGCGTAGTGACCGGTGTGATCATCTTCACCGTCATCAACTATGGTTTGACCTACATCGGCGTGAACCCTTACTGGCAGTATATTATCAAAGGCGGCATTATCATCTTCGCGGTCGCGCTGGACTCACTGAAGTACGCGCGTAAGAAGTAATCTGGGAAGAGAAAAATAAAACCGGTGCAGAGGCGTTCTGCATCGGTTTTTTTATTTGATAAAGAGTAACCAGATACCAGTGAACAGTGCACCAATGGCCATACCGAAATAAACGATGATATAGCTCCAGTAAGTGCTGGGTTCTTTAGCGCGAGAAATGATCATTGGCGTCTGCGAACTTTTCACTGTTTTCTCGACGATACCGGAACGCAGTCCCTTCAGGCCTTCTCTGCACGTCCAGAGAACAATCATCAGTACGCCAATAACGATAAAGATCGTTTTTCCTTCCATGCTTATTTTCCTTGTTTCTTTTGTAATTCGAGTAATTGTTCAGGCGTGACCGCCGGATACCCCTGCGCATCGTCCGGTACCTGATGCATGGTAGGGATGGGCACCAGTGGACCTAAAAAACGGGGCTCACGTTTGAAAATGTAGAGATCGGCGAGTGCGCCAAAACGGGCGCCAAATTCACGAACCCGCACGGTGAGCATATCTTTTGGCGAAGGTACGGCGTAGCACTGGGCCTGAATACCCATATGCAGCGCAATAAACAAGGCGCGCTCACAGTGGAATCGTTGAGTAATAATGATGAAATCGTTGGTATCGAACACCTTGCGGGTACGCACGATGGAGTCAAGCGTCCGAAACCCGGCGTAATCAAGCACGATGTCAGCGGGATCGACGCCTGCGGCAATCAGATCCTTACGCATCGTCATGGGTTCGTTATAGCTTTGCTGGGCATTGTCGCCGCTTAACAGCAGATAGTTTACCTTCCCGCTGTTATAGGCGTTCAATGCGCCCTGAATACGGTAGCGGTAATACTGATTGATGACGCCGGTGCGGTAATACTTCGCCGTGCCCAGAACCACACCTACCTGGCGGTAGGGCAAATCCTGCAGTTCGTCGTAAATGTAGGGAGCCGTCTTCCAGCTCATCCAGCGATCGAGTCCAAGCACAGTCAAAAGCAGCAAGCCTAGCAGGACTAACAGGCTGTAAAACACGCGCTTTAACATGCAGAAAACTCGTTATTTGGATGGAATTTCAATCAGGCTACTGTACCGGAAGACGTAGCGCAAGAAACAGCAGTCTGATTGAGGGGATTTTAGGCATTCTGCATAGTGCCGGATAGCGGTGTAAACACCTTATCCGGCCTACGAACTGGCGTTATTGAGTCGATTAACCCAGGAGAACGCGCTCAATATTATTGCAGCCCAGTGCTTTCAGCGTGGCGGAGGTCGCATCCCACTGAATCAACGGCGCGTCGGCTTTTTCAGCCAGCACGGCGCGTTGGATATCTGGATAATCATAACCGTTCAGATTCAACAGGTTTAACGCGCCCTGCAGCGGTGGCAGGGTCGGGTTAAAGGCGGCATTTTCAGCATAGCTGCCGCTAAAAATACGGCCATCTTTACACTCCAGCGCCACGCCGCTTGGGGATTTGCTGTACGGCATATGACATCTGTTGGCAGCAGTGATTGCCGCTTGGGTCAACGCATCGCCCTGCAGCGCGAAGCCGTGATCCTGATCGTCCATCAGCAGCGTTTTAATCTCCAGATCTTTCGGGCCGAAGGCATCTGGCAGGTAATCACGCAGCACGTGTGGCGCACGTCCCGGCAGATGAATCCGTAAATCCAGTCCGCTGTTCAGTTCGTTCATAAACTGGCGACAGTGGCCGCATGGCGTGTAGTTGACGGTGATGGCGGCGAGCCCTTTTTCACCGCGCAGCCAGGCGTGGCTGATAGCGCTTTGCTCGGCATGAACAGTTTGCTGCATGGTCGCGCCCAGGAACTCCATGTTCCCACCGAAGTACCAGTTGCCGCTGATGCCGCGAGAAATTGCCCCAACGTTGAAGTTGGACAGCGGAGTACGTGCGCAGGCCGCAGCCAGCGGCAGCAGAGCGAATGCCAGCGCGTCTTCGTCCAGTCCCGATTCGCGTTTTAGCAAAGAGACCTGCTCAGCAGTCAGCATGGCGGGGAAATGTGCATCCGCCAGAACAGGGGCCAGGGCTGATTGCAAGTTATCCGCGAGTTGGGCAAAAGCAGTTTGAAAACGTGGATGCATGGCGATGCCTCATAACAATGTAATGGAATCGTAGTTTACGGGCCTGTTATGGCTTTATATGTGATCCAAATCTCATTGTGTATGCAACTTATGAAACTTAAATGAAAAATGTGCAACGCATCGCAAATAAATAGCTAAAAAATGAAGATTAACCCACCACTGCCAGAATAATCGGGAACAGGAACGGGGCTACCAGCGAGGTAATAATGCCGCAAATGACCAGCGCCAGTGAGCTAAACGCACCTTCCTGATAGTCCAGTTCCGCACAGCGTGCGGTGCCCAGGGCGTGAGACGCGGTGCCCATTGCCAGCCCACGAGCGGCCTTAGTGCGAATACGCATGGCATTGAGTAACGTATGTCCAAATACCGCCCCGAGAATGCCGACAAAAATGACGCATACGGCGCTGATCGCCGGAATGCCGCCAATACTGCCTCCCACGGCCATAGCGATAGGCGTGGTGACCGATTTTGGCATGATAGACGCGGCAATTTGCGGCGATGCGCCCATCAACAAGGCGATTGTTGTACCTGTAACCATCGCCACAACGCTCCCGGCAAAACAGATAGCAATGATTGATTTCCAGCGGGCGCGAATCTGGTGCAACTGTTCGTATAACGGATAGGCCAGCGCGACCACGGCAGGCTGCAGCAAATCGTTCAGCACTTCGCTGCCTTTGAAATAGTGATCGTAGGGAATACCTGTCAGCAGCAGAATGGGAATGATCACCACCATGGCAACAAGCAGCGGATTCAGCAAAGGCATTTTAAAGCGAGCTGCCAGCTTACGTGCGCCAAAAAATACCGCCAGCGTAAGAGGTAACGACCACCAGATATACGACATCATTTTTTTGCTTTAGCCTCTTTTTGCCCAACGATTTTGCGCTCACCGTGCACAATGTGCGAGCTCCAGCTCACCACCAGGAAAACGACCAGCGTACTGATGGTACAAGACACCACCACCGGACCAAATTGCGCGCGCAGCAGGTCAAAGTACTGCATGATCCCCACGCCAATCGGGACAAACAACAGGGCCATATAGCGAATCAGCACGTAGCAGCCGGGGTTAACCCATTTTGCCGGTAACACCTGCAAAGCCAGTAAGACAAATAGGATCAGCATGCCGATAATGCTGCCCGGAATGGTGATGGGGAGTAGCGATGCAAGAAAAATACCTGCATAGAGGCAGGCATAAATCAGGACGAATGCGCGCAAATATTGCCAGATAACGTTCAGTGCTTTGCTCATAGTTGAAACCCTTGACGAGATTCATTCATCATACAATTAAACTTAAAAACGTGCTACCGATCACATCATGAATTCTAAGCATAGAGGAAATAGATATCTGGAACATCGGGCGATGGCCCTAACTCTCCGCGCTAAACTTGTGCCAGGTAGTACAGAAAACGGTTCAGGGCGGTAGTAGGCGTTTCGTTGTTGCGCCAGAATACGCCGACGCTGCCTTTTTGTTCAATCTTTGGCAGATTCAGGATAACCAGTTGTCCCTGGGCGGCATACCGTTGTGCCAGCCGTAGAGAAAGAATAGAGATCATGTCGCTACTTTGCAGCAGGTTGGTACTGACGTTGATTGATGCCGATTCAATGATGTTTTCCGGCAACATTACGCCGTTATCAACCAGCGCGTTATCAATGCTTATCCGGATAGGGGTTCCTGTCGGCCAGACAATCCAGCGCCAGTTAGCCAGATCGTGCCAGGTGAGCAGGGGATATTTTGCCAAGGGATGATCGGGGCGGGCGACGAAACAGACCGGCTCGGTATACAGCACCTGATAATTGAGCGGCAACTGAAGCGCCCGACCGCCGACGCGACCGACGACGACATCCACCGAACCCGCGAGCAGATCGTGCAGCAGCGGGGTCATCACCTTCTCTTCAATATTAAGATGCAGGGTTGGCAGTTCTGTGAGCAAACCCAGTATTGCCTGTGAAACACAATCGGTCGCTACCGGCGAGCAGCCAATCTTCAGACTCCCTACAAGGCCGCCTTGCTTAAAACGGGCGATTTCATACTGCGAACGCTCCATATCATTGATCAGGCGTTGGGCATGTTGCAGTAGCAACTTGCCGCCTTCGGAAGGACGCAAGCCTTTACTGTGACGTTCAAAGAGCGTGATGCCAATCTCATCTTCGAGCTGTGATAACCATTTCGACAACGCGGGCTGGGTGATATTCATCATCCGGGCGACGTGCGTCAGATTTCCCTGTTCGCCCAGCGCGATAAGCGTTTGCAGGTGTTGCAACTTCAGTTTCTGCGCCCAGTTTGCCATTTGCTATAACCTCCAGGTTATGCCTCTGCATGAAAAGCCATTGTACATTTCATCTCCAAACATACAAAGTCGCAACATACCTAAAACAAAACAGACATCTACTCTACCTGCACTGAGGCATTCACTATGACTCAACAACGTGATCTACAAGCACTGATCGATTCCGCCCCCGTCGGTAAGACCCAGTGGCGCGTTATCATCTGCTGTTTTCTGGTTGTCATGCTCGACGGATTTGATACCGCGGCGATTGGTTTTATCGCACCCGATATTCGCACTCACTGGCAGCTGACTGCTGGCGATCTGGCACCGCTGTTTGGTGCAGGTCTGCTGGGGCTGACCGCTGGCGCGCTGCTCTGTGGCCCGCTGTCCGACCGTTTTGGCCGCAAACGAGTGATAGAACTCTGCGTGGCGCTGTTCGGTGCGCTTAGTCTAATTTCGGCTTTTTCACCCGATCTGCAAACGCTGGTTATTTTGCGCTTTCTTACCGGCTTAGGGCTGGGCGGCGCGATGCCGAATACCATTACTATGACCTCGGAATACCTGCCCGCGCGTCGGCGTGGCGCACTGGTCACCATGATGTTCTGTGGCTTTACTCTGGGATCGGCAATGGGCGGTATCGTCAGCGCACAGCTGGTGCCGGTGATTGGTTGGCACGGCATTCTGGTGCTGGGAGGCGTTCTACCGCTAATGCTGTTTGTTGCTCTGCTGTTTGCGCTACCGGAATCCCCGCGCTGGCAGGTTCGTCGTCAACTGCCGCAAAACGTGATTGCCAGAACCGTCAGTGCCATCACCCGGGAACGTTATGACAATACCCATTTTTATCTCAACGAAGGTGCCGCGATAGCTAAAGGCAGCATTCGCCAGCTGTTCGTTGGGCGACAGCTGCCTATTACTCTGATGCTATGGGTAGTGTTCTTTATGAGCCTGCTGATTATTTATCTGCTCTCCAGCTGGATGCCAACGCTGCTTAACCATCGTGGAATTGATCTGCAGCATGCCTCCTGGGTAACTGCCGCCTTCCAGATTGGAGGAACGCTGGGGGCACTGGCGCTGGGCGTGCTGATGGACAAATACAATCCTTTCCGCGTGCTGGCCGTGAGTTATGCGCTGGGCGCAGTGTGCATCGTCATGATTGGCCTGAGCGAAAACGGTCTGTGGCTGATGGTACTGGCTATTTTTGGCACCGGCATCGGCATCAGCGGTTCTCAGGTTGGTCTTAATGCGTTAACCGCCACGCTTTATCCGACACAAAGCCGGGCGACGGGCGTCAGCTGGTCTAATGCAGTGGGGCGCTGCGGCGCGATTGTCGGCTCGCTTTCCGGCGGGGTGATGATGGCGATGAATTTCTCATTCGATAACCTGTTTTTCATTATTGCCGTCCCGGCGGCCATCAGCGCGGTAATGCTTACGCTGCTGACGGTTGTTATCCGCCAGTCGGCCTCTGCCTCAAATACTCTGCCACGCGCAGGTGTTGTGAATGAATAAGGAGAATCCCTATGTCTGAACTGAATCAGGACGTTAAGAACAGCCGTCAGCAGTTTTACCAGCATATTTCCGGGCAGAATCTGACCCCGCTGTGGGAGTCGCTGCACCGCCTGGTGCCGCCAACACCGAACGCACATTGCGCGCCTGCGTACTGGAACTATCAGGAGATCCGCCCGCTGCTGCTGGAAAGTGGCGATCTGATTGGCGCGAAAGAGGCGATTCGCCGCGTGCTGGTGCTGGAAAACCCAATGCTGCGTGGACAGTCTTCAATCACCCCAACGCTGTACGCGGGATTGCAGTTAATTATGCCGGGCGAGGTTGCGCCGAGTCATCGTCATAATCAATCTGCGCTGCGCTTTATTGTCGAAGGGAAAGGGGCATTTACCGCTGTGGACGGTGAGCGCACCCAGATGCATGAAGGCGATTTTATTCTGACGCCGCAGTGGCGCTGGCACGATCACGGCAACCCGGGCAGTGAACCGGTGGTGTGGCTGGACGGTCTGGACCTGCCGTTGGTGAACCTGCTGGGCTGTGGCTTTGCGGAAGACTACCCGGAAGATCAGCAGCCGGTCACGCGCAAGGAAGGGGATTACTTACCGCGCTACGCGGCCAATATGCTGCCGCTGCGTCATCAGAAAGGTAACTCATCGCCGATTTTTAACTATCGCTACGATCGCAGCCGTGAAGCACTGCATGACCTGACCCGCATGGGCGACGCCGATGAGTGGGACGGTTACAAGATGCGTTACGTCAACCCGGTAACCGGCGGTTATCCCATGCCTTCAATGGGAACCTTCCTGCAACTGTTGCCGCAGGGCTTTTCCTCACGAATGGCGCGTACCACCGACAGCACTATCTACCACGTGGTGGAAGGAAGTGGGCAGGTCACCATCGGCAATGAGACCTTCAACTTTTCGCCAAAAGATATCTTTGTGGTGCCAACCTGGCACGGCGTGTCGTTCCAGACCCACGAAGATACCGTCTTATTCAGTTTTTCGGACAGACCGGTTCAGGAAGCACTGGGGTTGTTCCGCGAAGCACGCTATTAATTTGGGAGAGAGAAAATGACGCAATACGTATTTGAACCACAAGTGCCTGTTACCGTTCCGGTTGTTGGCTGTGATGAACAATTTCCTGTGCGCCGTGTTTACTGTGTGGGCCGTAACTATGCCGCTCATGCGCGTGAAATGGGCTTTGATCCGGATCGTGAACCACCGTTCTTCTTCTGTAAACCTGCCGATGCGGTAGTCCCGGTGGCGGCTGGTCAGATCCTTGAACTGCCGTACCCATCGCAAACCGATAACTATCACTATGAGATAGAGCTGGTGGTGGCGATTGGCAAAAAGGGCAGTGATATTCCGCTGGAAAAAGCGCACGAATATATCTGGGGCTATGCCACCGGTCTGGATATGACTCGCCGTGACCGGCAGATGGAGATGCGCCAGATGGGGCGTCCGTGGGAAATCGGCAAAGCGTTTGATCTCTCTGCGCCCATCGCGCCGCTGCATAAAGCCAGCGAAAGTGTGGATGTTAACCATGCGCCAATCTGGTTGCAGGTCAACGGCGACGATCATCAGCGGAGCGATATTCGCCATCTCATCTGGTCTGTGAATGAAACCATCAGCTATTTGTCAGGCTTTTTCGAACTGCAGCCGGGCGATCTGATCTACACCGGTACACCCGAAGGCGTGGGGGCGGTAGTGAAAGGGGATGTGATCACCGGAAACGTAGACGGTTTAACCCCCATCGCCGTGAAAATTGTCTGAGGTGGATGATGAAGCTGTACAGTTTCTTTAATAGCTCGGCGTCATATCGGGTGCGCATTGCGCTAGCGCTGAAGGGGCTGGATTACCAGACGGTGGGCGTCAACATTCGCATCGGTCAGCAGAACGAACTGGCCTACAGACGGATGAACCCGGTGGGACTGGTGCCGACTCTGGTGACCGATGACGGAGAATCACTTGGGCAGTCGCTGGCAATAATTGACTGGCTAGATAGCCACTTTCCGCAGTCGCCGCTGCTGCCTGCTGACTTTCCGATGCGCAGTAAGGTGCTGGAAATAGTCTATGCCATCGCCTGTGATATCCACCCGGTGAATAACATGCGGGTACTGCGCTACCTGAGCGAAGAGTTAAAGGTCAGTGAAGAAGATAAAAAACGCTGGTATGCGCACTGGATCCAGCAGGGGCTAAGCGCGGTGGAACAGATGCTGCGCCAGAGCCATTCGGGGACGTTCTGCGTGGGTGATGCGCCAACGCTGGCGGATTGCTGTCTGATCCCACAGTGGGCGAACGCGTTACGTATGGGCTGCGATCTGAGCGGATATCCGCGCTGTAAGGCGGTATATGATGCCTGTACTCAGCTTCCGGCGTTTATCGCAGCCGCGCCCGAGAATCAACAAGATAAAATTCCAGCCTGATAAGGAGAACGACAATGGCTAAAGTGACACGCGCAATTATCGTGGGTGGCGGGATTGGCGGCGCGGCGACCGCGCTATCGCTGGCCCGTCAGGGCATTAAAGTGATGTTGCTGGAGAAAGCGCACGAGATTGGTGAAATTGGCGCGGGTATTCAGCTCGGGCCGAATGCATTCTCTGCTCTGGACAGCCTTGGCGTGGGGGAAATCGCCCGCCAGCGCGCCGTTTTTACCGACCACATCACGATGATGGATGCGGTAAATGCGAAAGAGGTGGTCCGCATTGAAACCGGCCAGGCGTTCCGCGATCACTTTGGCGGTCCTTATGCGGTTATCCATCGGGTTGATATTCACGCCAGCGTTTGGGAAGCGGCGCTGGTGCATCCTAACGTTGAGTATCGCACTTCAACTAACGTGGTTGATATCCGCCAGACAGAGAATAACGTGACGGTATTTGACGAGCACGGCAACAGCTGGACGGCGGATATTTTGGTCGGCTGTGACGGTGTGAAGTCGGTTGTCCGCCAGTCTCTGATTGGCGATGCGCCACGGGTTACCGGACACGTGGTCTATCGCGCCGTGATTGATTGCGATGATATGCCGGAGGATTTACGCATTAACGCACCGGTGCTGTGGGCCGGACCACACTGTCACCTGGTGCACTATCCGCTGCGCGGCGGTAAGCAATATAACCTGGTGGTGACCTTCCACAGTCGTCAGCAGGAAGAGTGGGGCGTGAAGGATGGCAGCAAAGAGGAAGTGCTCTCCTATTTTGCGGGTATCCATCCGCGCCCGCGCCAGATGCTGGATAAACCGACATCATGGCGGCGCTGGTCCACTGCCGACCGCGAGCCGGTAGAAAAATGGGGAACCGACCGCATCACGCTGGTGGGGGATGCCGCTCACCCGGTGGCGCAATATATGGCGCAGGGTGCCTGTATGGCGTTGGAAGACGCGGTAACGCTCGGTAAAGCGCTACAGCAGTGTGATGGCGATGCGGCTGATGCCTTTGCGCTGTATGAGTCGGTGCGTATTCCGCGTACCGCACGCATCGTCTGGTCAACGCGTGAAATGGGCCGTGTCTACCACGCCGCAGGCGTCGAGCGTCAGGTACGTAATCTGCTGTGGAAAGACAAATCGCAGGCGGAGTTTTATCGCGGTATGGAATGGCTGTACGGTTGGAAAGAAGATAACTGTCTGTTGCCGCGCTGAGCCTCTTTAATCTCCCGAACGGAGGCGCTACCATAGCGCCTCTTTTTTTGCGGGTGACGATATGCGTGTTTTACTGGCACCGATGGAAGGCGTGCTCGACTCACTGGTGCGCGAGCTGCTGACTGAAGTGAATGATTACGATCTGTGCATCACCGAGTTTGTGCGCGTGGTGGATCAGCTCCTGCCGGCAAAAGTATTTCATCGACTCTGCCCGGAACTGCATAACAACAGCCGGACGCCATCCGGCACGTTGGTTCGCATTCAGCTGTTAGGACAGTATCCGCAGTGGCTGGCGGAGAATGCCGCACGCGCGGTAGAACTGGGCTCGTACGGTGTCGATCTAAACTGTGGCTGTCCATCGAAGCTGGTGAACGGTAGCGGCGGTGGCGCAACATTATTGAAAGATCCTGAGCTTATCTACCGGGGCGCAAAAGCTATGCGCGAGGCGGTCCCGGCTCATCTTCCGGTGACGGTGAAAGTTCGTCTGGGCTGGGACAACAGCGACCGGCAGTTTGAAATTGCCGATGCCGTCCAGCAGGCTGGTGCCAGCGAACTGGCGGTGCATGGCCGAACCAAAGAGCAGGGCTACAAGGCGGAACATATCAACTGGCAGGCG
Source organism: Citrobacter portucalensis (assembly GCF_002042885.1). Lineage (GTDB taxonomy): Bacteria > Pseudomonadota > Gammaproteobacteria > Enterobacterales > Enterobacteriaceae > Citrobacter > Citrobacter portucalensis. The sequence goes on along the minus strand of NZ_MVFY01000005.1, from coordinate 115,699 downwards.
ATTGGCGAGATCCGTCAGCGGCTGTCCATTCCGGTTATTGCGAATGGCGAAATCTGGGACTGGCAGAGCGCCCAGGATTGTATGGCCATCAGCGGATGCGATGCGGTGATGATCGGACGTGGCGCATTAAATATTCCGAACCTGAGCCGCGTGGTGAAATACAACGAGCCGCGTATGCCGTGGCCTGAAGTCGTGACGCTGTTGCAAAAATATACCCGCCTTGAAAAGCAGGGGGACACCGGGCTGTATCATGTAGCGCGGATTAAGCAGTGGTTAGGGTATTTGCGCAAAGAATATTCAGAGGCAACAGAACTGTTTCAGGAAATTCGTGCGTTAAATAATTCGCCGGATATCGCACGTGCGATTCAGGCTATCGAGATTACTGCCTGATCTCAGTTCCAGTAGGCCGGATAAGGCGTTTACGCCGCCATCCGGCATCAGAGAGAAGAATAGCCTGAGATTTCTGCTATCAGGCCTGGGCGAAATGACGACATCAGAAAATCATCTTAAACACGCCTGTTACCACCAATAGCCCAATCAGAAAAATAATCAGAATTACCCACAGCAGAATTTTCATTAACTTTCCTTTTTTTGGTAAGTTCAGATTGAGTATAGGAAAGTATCAATCATTCTGCCTGGAGGCGTTGTTATGCAGGTTTACGTGCGCTGAGCAGAAACACCATCGGCCGCTCTTTTTCTTCATCTAAAGCCGGGTTTTCAGCAATCTGTTGCGCGGACGGTCCCCATTCATCGACACAAACGATCTCGAATCCGGCGGCAATCAGCGCATTAATCCAGGTCGCCAGCTTACGGTGCTGTTTTTTGACGCCTTCAGCAAACCAGTTACTGATGCGCTCACCTTCCTGCTGATAATGATTAACCGGCCAGGACAGCTGCCCAGTTTTATCTTTTATCCAACCCTGATTAAGCGGTGCGGTATAAATTGGATGCTCGGCAGAGAAAACTAACATACCGCCTGGTGTTAATGACTGGTAAATGGTTACGAATAATCGTTCTATATCGTGCAAATAGTGCAGGGCAAGCGAGCTATAAACCAGGTCAAAAGAATTTGGGGACAGGGTTAGCGTTTCGAGATCTTCACGCTGATAAACGATGCCATTACCCTGCGTCATACTGTGTGCCTGGGTTAACATCTTTTGTGAAATATCCAGTCCCATTACACTGGCTGCCTGATTATCGCGCGCGTAGCGGCAAAACCAACCATATCCACAGCCCAAATCAAGAATATTTTTGCCTTGAAGAGAGGGGAGCATCGCTTGTATTGTCGGCCATTCTGGCGCGCCGTCGAGTCCCTTTACTGAACGATCCAGCGTGGCATATCCGGCAAAGAACTCAGGATCGTCATAGATATTCTGTGACATAACATCTCCATCCATTAATTATTAAAATTATTTAATCTATATTATTCACGAGGTGTATATTTTTCTGATTATATATTTTTATTGCCAAAGATGTATTGCCACGCGTAACTAAAAAAGCAACAGCGACAAGTCGTAATCTCTGCACATCTTTTCTTACCTGTATATCTCCATGAATCGTAATTCTGTGTTTGTCACGACGGCATTGTTGCCGCTTTTTGTTCTGATGTCTGGCTGCGCGCCGATGCATGATGACCGCCAGTCTCTGTCACAGCAGACGCCTGCCGCAAATGTCGATACCACATTGCCTGCCGCGTTAAAAAATGGCTGGCCGGACAGCCAGTGGTGGAAGGCATATCACGACCCCCAGCTTAATGCGTTGATTGACAGCACGTTACGAAATTCTCCTGATATGCAGGTCGCGGAACAGCGCATTCAACTGGCGGAGGCGCAGGCTAAGGCCGTGGAAGCGCAGGATGGCCCGGAGATCGACTTCTCCGCAGACGTTGAGCGTCAGAGAATGTCAGCTGAGGGGCTGATGGGACCTTTCGCCATAACCGATCCCGCAGCAGGAACCACGGGGCCGTGGTACACCAACGGTACTTTTGGTTTAACCGCCGGCTGGAATCTGGATCTGTGGGGTAAGAATCGGGCCGAAGTGACTGCGCGTATAGGGGCCGTTAAGGCACGTGAGGCTGAGCGCGAGCAAACCCGGCAGCTGCTGGCGAGCGGTGTCTCCCGTCTTTACTGGGAATGGCAGACGCAGGCGGCGCTGAAAACCGTGTTGACGCAAATCGAAACTGAGCAGCAAAACGTGATTACCGTCGATCGTCAACTGTATCAAAATGGCCTCACTTCTTCGGTAGAAGGCGTCGAAACCGATATCGATTCCAGCAAAACAGAGCAGCAGCTGAATGATGTCAGCGGTAAAATGAAGGTGATTGAGGCGCGCCTAAGCGCGTTGAGCAACTCGCAGTCCGTTGCCATGAAGCTCCATTCGACCAAACTGCCCGTGGTTGAAAGTCAGCTCCCGTCCCAGCTAGGTTATTCGCTGCTGGCCCGTCGACCAGATTTGCAGGCAGCACACTGGTACATTGAGTCATCGCTGAGCAGTATTGATGCGGCGAAAGCGGCGTTTTATCCCGATGTGAATCTGATGGCATTTTTACAACAGGATGCGTTACATCTGAGTGACCTGTTCCGCCATTCCGCGCAGCAAATGGGCGTAACCGCCGGGTTGACGCTGCCTATCTTTGACAGTGGCAGACTGAATGCGAATCTCGATATTACGAAAGCGCAAAGTAATCTGACGGTGGCGAATTACAACAAAGCTGTGGTGGATGCGGTGAATGACGTGGCACGTGCGGCATCGCAGGTAGAAACACTGGCGCAGAAAAATCAGCATCAGCAGCAGATTGAACATGACGCTCAGCGCGTAGTGGGGCTGGCACAGGCGCGCTTTAATGCGGGTATTATTGCGGGCTCCAGGGTTAGCGAGGCAAAGATCCCGGCATTACGTGAGCAGTGCAACGGTCTGCTTTTGCAAGGCCAGTGGCTGGATGCATCAATCCAGTTGACCAGCGCGCTGGGCGGCGGTTATCACGCATCCTGATTGTTCGGCCCGCCGGTATTCCGCTGTCGGGCCATCTTCATTGCGCTTTACGCGTGCTTCGGCGTTTCATCCACCAGCGAACGCCCGCGACTATCCCGATAACCAGCACCAGCCAGATGCCATGCTTGATATGCTGGTCGAGGCTGTGCAGCCACGGCGCGATCACTTCACCACCGACGTAGCCAAGGGTGGTAAATAGCAATGCCCAGACAAACGCGCCAAGAATATTTAGTGGTAGAAAGATCTTCGGCGGCAGGTGACTGGCGCCAATCAGTAAGGGACCAATAACGCGAAAGCCGTACATAAAGCGCGTACCGACCACAAACAGGTAAGGACGTCGTTGGATCATTTTCTGCGCATAATGAATTTTCGCCTGATGGCGCGAGAAACGACGCAGAATTTTGCCGCCAAAACGACGTCCGAGTAAATAGAGCAACTGATCGCCAATCATCCCACCTAGTGCGACCGAGAGTACCACCAGCGGGAATTTCAGGACTCCCTGATGCGCCACGACGCCGCCTAACAGGGTAATGGTTTCACCTTCCGCCAGGCTGCCGATGATTAACGCAGCATAGCCGTACTGCGCAACATAATGCGTTATATCCATACGTTGTATGACCTCCACTGGTCATAGCATACACCCTATGATTATTTGATGCCGGAAAAGCCGCGTAGTAGCGCATAACGTCGTTCAGTTCCCTAATGCCTGATGGCGCTTCGCTTATCAGGCCTACGGCTTACACACTTTTTACCCGGCGCTTCGGTATTTTCTCTGTGTACATAAAATAATCAAAAGCTGAATTATACTTGAAGTGTTGAGGTCCGGAGCTGACAAGAAGGGGGCGGTATGAACCATGTCTGGGGGCTATTTTCCCATCCCGATCGTGAAATGCACGTGATCAACAGCGAAAACGAAAGTGTTTCGCATCACTATACCCACCATGTACTGCTGATGGCGGCAATTCCGGTTGTTTGCGCGTTTATCGGCACCACGCAAATCGGCTGGAATTTTGGCGATGGCAATATCCTGAAGTTATCTCTGTTGACCGGATTTGCGATGGCAATTCTGTTCTACGGGGTCATGTTGGCAGGCGTCGCCGTCATGGGCCGGGTTATCTGGTGGATGGCGCGTAATTATCCGCAACGTCCGTCGCTGGCGCATTGTATGGTGTTTGCCGGATATGTCGCGACGCCGCTGTTTTTAAGCGGGCTGGTCGCACTTTATCCGCTGGTCTGGCTGTGCGCATTGGTGGGGACCATTGCGCTGTTTTACACCGGTTATTTACTCTATCTCGGCATTCCGACGTTCCTGAATATCTCTAAAGAGGAAGGCCTGAGCTTTTCCAGTTCGACGCTGGCGATCGGTGTGCTGGTACTGGAAGTTCTGCTGGCGATTACGGTAATCCTGTGGGGTTACGGCTATCGGTTATTCTGACGGATAAACCTGTCTGCGCTGCGTTGTTGACGTAAAAGTCAGCAACGCAGCATTTCGAGACGATTCTCCTGTGGCGGCAAACCTGCCGGATCGCTATGATGCCTGAGCTAGCTTGAGATAATACTTAGTCTCTGGCGGTGTGCGTTGTGACGTGCGTGAACCATTATCAGAAATCTCATCATGCTGAAATTCCGAGTTTCATTATTAAGCCTTGCCCTGGTGCTGGCCGTTCCTTTTGCACCCCAAGCCGTGGCTAAAACGGCAACTACCGCAGCAGCTTCTCAGCCTGAGATAGCGTCCGGTAGCGCGATGATTGTTGATCTGAATACCAACAAAGTTATCTATTCGAACCACCCGGATCTGGTGCGTCCGATTGCGTCGATTACCAAATTAATGACCGCGATGGTGGTGCTTGATGCACGACTGCCGTTGGATGAGAAGCTGAAAGTTGATATCAGTCAGACGCCGGAAATGAAAGGCATCTACTCTCGTGTGCGACTGAACAGTGAAATTAGCCGTAAAGACATGCTGCTGCTGGCGCTGATGTCATCAGAAAACCGTGCGGCGGCGAGCCTGGCGCATCATTACCCTGGCGGTTATAACGCGTTTATTAAGGCCATGAATGCCAAAGCGAAAGCGCTCGGCATGACTCAGACTCGCTTTGTGGAACCAACCGGCTTATCGATTCATAACGTCTCGACCGCCCGTGATTTAACCAAGCTGCTGATCGCCAGCAAGCAGTATCCGCTGATTGGCCAGTTAAGCACCACGCGTGAAGATATGGCGACCTTTGCCAACCCGGCTTATACGCTGCCATTCCGTAACACCAACCATCTGGTATACCGCGATAACTGGAATATTCAGTTAACCAAAACCGGGTTTACCAATGCGGCAGGCCACTGTCTGGTGATGCGCACCGTGATCAATAACAAACCGGTGGCGCTGGTGGTGATGGATGCGTTCGGTAAATATACCCACTTTGCCGATGCCAGCCGTTTACGTACCTGGATCGAAACGGGCAAGGTGATGCCGGTTCCGGCAGCGGCGCTGAGCTATAAAAAGCAAAAAGCGGCGCAGATGGCAGCGGCGGGTTCAGCGACGAGCGAGCAAACTGCACAGAACGATTAAATAAGACACCTCATCCGGCATACACATAGCTAATGTAGCGGTAGGCCGGGCAAGCGAAGCGCCCCCGGCAACATGCCCGGTGGCGCTTATCTTTTTCTGGTTTACGACTCTTTCCAGAACTTTTGCTTACTCGTTTTACCAATCCCCGGATTCATACTGTTGGTGGGGTCATTCTCGCGGTAAAAACGGGTTAATGTTTCCGGTGCTTTATACAGATGTCCGACGTTATGCTCTGCCGGATACTGTGCTCCGCGCTCGTGCAGAAGCTCCAGCATCTGCTCTTTCAGCGCATGCGCATCCACGCCTTTTTTCACGATGTAATCCTGGTGGAAGACGTAGCACATAAAGTGGCCGTAATAGAGTTTGTGCACCAGTTGGCTGTCGATCTCTGCAGGCAGATGCTCGTACCATTCGGTGTCGTTACGGCGCAGCGCGATATCCAGCGCCAGAATATCTTCCACTTCATCGGCATGTACGGCCTGATAACGAATCGCCGCGCCAGCCGCCGCAAAGCGATGCAAAAACGCCTTGCTGCCTTCTTCCGGCGTACAGGCAAAGAAGTCGCCTTCAGCGGTTTTGAAAAACTCGCTTAGCCAGTTTTGCGCTTCAGCCACGCCACCACCGGCCATTTTTAACAGCAGGTGATGTTCGTACTTATCGCGCCAGCTTTTCATGCGCGCGGGTAAGTGGCTGGGGAACAAATGGCCAAATTTCTGCATTGCCCGATCGGTGAAATGTGGACGGAAAATTTTCACTTTTTCCAGCATCGCATCGGTGCGACCTTTCAGGGTGAAGAAGAACGGCATTTTGTCGGTGCCGAGCTTGTCGATCATCAGAAACGTATCTTTGCCGTATTGCTCAGCGATGTCATAAATATCGCGGTGCATATATTCACCGGCGACCGGCAGATGCTCAAATTTTGCCAAAATATGACGGCGGATCTCCGTCAGCACCTCTGGCTGGTTGGTACCGATGTAAAAGACCTGCTGGTTTTTTTCGGCTTCGAAGGTGTCCAGACGCACCGCAAAAACCGCGAGCTTGCCTGCACAACCGGATGATTCAAACAACCGATCCGGGTCGGCGTTATAGCGAGCGGGCGTGTCCGCCTCAATATCTCTGACGCGGGTAACGTAGTCGTGATCGTGTGCATGACGCCCGTCATGGCGCACATCGTCATCTTTGATCCGCTCGTCATCAAGTTTGCTCAGGATCTGTTCCGGGGTCTGGCCCAGTTCGATACCCAGATGGTTAACCAGCTGTAATTTACCCTGCTCGTCAATACGCGCAAACAGCGACATCTCCGTGTATGCCGGACCGCGCTGAACCAGCGAGCCGCCGGAGTTGTTACAAATACCGCCAATCACTGAAGCGCCAATACAGGAAGATCCGATCACCGAATGCGGCTCACGGCCAAACGGTTTGAGCGCTTTTTCGAGTGAATAAAGCGTGGTGCCGGGATAGGCCAGCACCTGTTCGCCTTTGCCGATGACGTGCAGCTTATCAAGGCGCAGGGTGCTGATAATGACAATCTCGCGGTCGTAATCATTACCGCTTGGCGTAGAGCCTTCGGTCAGCCCAGTGTTGGCGGCCTGCATCAGGATAATTTTATCTGCGGCGACACAAGCGTTCAGGACGCGCCACAATTCTAAAAGCGAGCCCGGGAACACCACGGCGAGTGCATCGCCATGACCGGAGCGGAATCCCTTGCGATAGCGGGCGGTTTTAGCAGGGTCTGTGAGCAGGTGTGAATGACCTACCAGACGGGTCAGTTCATTCAGAAAAGCTTTATTATCTGTTGTAATGGAAGACATTCTCCACTCCTTGTGGTGGGACTCAATATCAGGAACAAGCATAGCGCTTTGTATGACAATACGCTTTCTCATTCACATTGTCTCTGGGTTGTCTTCCACTGAGTCGCGTTGGTTTCGAAAATTAGGAGAATAACCTTAGCTTTCTTTATCGCTCCCGTTTAGTCTTACGGCAAACTGCGGTTTTTGTTATATTTTCGCTGCCTCGTCGGGAAAAAATAAAGAGAGAATCAACATGAAATGGCTATGTTCTGTAGGTGTCGCGGTGAGTCTGGCGTTGCAACCAGCGCTGGCGGACACGCTGTTTGGTAACCATCCTCTGACGCCAGAAGCGCGGGATGCATTCGTTACCGATTTACTTAAACAGATGACCGTGGATGAGAAAATTGGGCAACTACGCTTGATAAGCGTCGGGCCTGATAACCCGAAAGAAGCCATCCGCGAGATGATCAAAGACGGGCAGGTTGGGGCAATTTTTAACACCGTCACGCGCCAGGATATCCGCAAAATGCAGGATCAGGTGATGGAGCTCAGCCGCCTGAAAATTCCTCTCTTTTTTGCCTACGACGTATTGCACGGCCAGCGTACCGTGTTCCCGATAAGTCTCGGCCTGGCGTCCTCTTTTAATCTCGATGCGGTCAGAACCGTTGGCCGTATTTCCGCGTATGAAGCTGCCGATGATGGTCTGAATATGACCTGGGCGCCAATGGTCGATGTCTCTCGCGATCCGCGCTGGGGCCGTGCTTCAGAAGGTTTTGGTGAAGACACGTATTTAACGGCTACGATGGGTAAAACCATGGTGGAAGCGATGCAGGGGAAAAGCCCGGCTGACCGCTATTCGGTGATGACCAGCGTCAAGCACTTCGCCGCCTATGGCGCGGTTGAAGGTGGCAAGGAATATAACACCGTCGATATGAGCCCACAGCGTCTGTTCAACGACTATATGCCGCCGTATAAAGCCGGGCTGGATGCCGGTAGCGGTGCGGTGATGGTGGGTCTTAATTCGCTAAACGGTACGCCTGCAACCTCAGACGCCTGGCTGTTAAAAGACGTGCTGCGTGATGAGTGGGGCTTTAAGGGGATTACCGTTTCCGATCACGGCGCGATTAAGGAACTGATTAAGCACGGTACCGCCTCCGATCCTGAAGATGCGGTGCGTGTGGCGATCAAGTCCGGCATCAACATGAGTATGAGCGATGAGTATTACAGCAAATATCTGCCGGGCTTGATTAAATCCGGCAAAGTGACGATGGCGGAGCTGGACGACGCCGCGCGCCACGTGCTGAACGTGAAATATGATATGGGGCTGTTTAACGATCCGTACAGCCATCTGGGGGCCAAAGAATCTGACCCACAGGACACCAACGCAGAAAGCCGTTTGCATCGCAAAGAGGCGCGTGAAGTGGCGCGCGAAAGCCTGGTGCTGCTGAAAAACCGTCTGGAAACGTTGCCGCTGAAAAAATCCGCCACCGTGGCGGTTGTCGGACCGCTGGCCGACAGCAAGCGTGATGTGATGGGCAGTTGGTCCGCCGCCGGTGTTGCCGATCAGTCGGTAACGGTACTGACGGGGATTAAAAATGCCGTCGGCGATCAGGGCAAAGTGCTGTACGCCAAAGGGGCGAATATCACCAACGACAAAGGCATTGTCGATTTCCTCAACCTGTATGAAGAAGCGGTAAAGGTTGACCCGCGTTCGCCGCAGGCGATGATCGATGAAGCCGTTAACGCCGCGAAGCAATCTGATGTGGTTGTCGCGGTAGTCGGTGAAGCGCAGGGCATGGCGCATGAAGCCTCCAGCCGCACCGATATCACCATTCCACAAAGTCAGCGTGACCTGATTGCCGCGCTGAAAGCCACGGGTAAACCGTTGGTTCTGGTGTTGATGAACGGTCGTCCGCTGGCGCTGGTGAAGGAAGATCAACAAGCCGATGCGATCCTCGAAACCTGGTTTGCCGGGACGGAGGGCGGTAACGCCATCGCCGATGTGCTGTTTGGTGATTACAATCCGTCAGGCAAGCTGCCGATGTCTTTCCCGCGCTCTGTTGGACAGATCCCGGTCTATTACAGCCATCTCAATACCGGTCGTCCGTATAACGCCGATAAACCGAACAAGTACACGTCGCGCTACTTTGATGAAGCCAATGGTCCGTTGTATCCCTTTGGTTATGGCCTGAGCTACACTACGTTTACGGTTTCTGATGTGAAGCTCTCTTCTCCGACGATGAAGCGTGACGGAACCGTGACGGCCAGCGTGCAGGTGACCAACACCGGCAAGCGCGAAGGTGCAACGGTGATTCAGATGTATTTACAGGATGTGACCGCCTCCATGAGTCGTCCGGTAAAACAGCTGAAAGGTTTTGAAAAAGTGAATCTTAAGCCAGGTGAAACCCAGACCGTCAGCTTCCCGATTGATATTGAAGCGCTCAAATTTTGGAACCAGCAGATGAAATACGATGCAGAACCTGGCAAATTTAACGTTTTCATCGGCGTGGATTCCGCCAGAGTGAAGCAGGGCGAATTTGAACTGCTGTAATAGATGAATAAAGTCATGCAGCATGCCTGATGGCCCTACGCTTATCAGGCTGACAAAGTCGTATCATCCGGCAAATTCATATTGGGTTTGCCGGATTTTTTTTATTTTATTATCGCCTTACCGCTAATAACTCTCAGCGTTACCACCCAATTGCCAGGTTAAGGCTTGATTTTTCGACTATGCTTTTTCCTCAAGTCTCTGAAAAGGGCCGCAAAAGGATGAGGAGTACAGCATGATAATCTCAAAAGTATCGGTGGGTTCGCTGGTGCTGTTAGCCGCGATCAGCCTACCCTTACAGGCCGCGTCACCCGTCACAGTTGGTTCAAAAATAGATACCGAAGGGGCGCTGCTCGGCAACATTATTTTGCAGGTGCTCGAAAGCCATGGCGTGAAAACTGTCAATAAAGTACAGCTGGGCACCACCCCAGTAGTACGTGGGGCAATCACCTCCGGTGAGCTGGATATTTATCCGGAATATACCGGTAATGGCGCATTCTTTTTTAAAGATGAAAATGATCCCGCGTGGAAAAATGCGCAGGCCGGTTTCGAGAAAGTGAAAAAGCTGGATGCAGAGCAAAATAAGCTGGTCTGGCTAACACCTGCACCCGCCAATAATACCTGGACCATTGCGGTACGCCAGGATGTCGCGCAAAAGAACAAGCTTGAGTCCCTTGCTGATTTAGGCCGCTACCTAAAAGACGGGGGAACGTTCAAACTTGCTGCCTCTGCTGAATTTATCGAACGGGCTGACGCGTTGCCTGCGTTTGAAAAAGCCTATGATTTCAAACTAAATCAAAATCAGCTGTTGTCGCTAGCTGGGGGAGATACCGCGGTGACGATTAAAGCAGCGGCGCAGCAGACTTCTGGCGTCAATGCGGCGATGGCTTATGGCACAGATGGCCCGGTTGCGGCGCTCGGTCTGCAAACTTTAAGCGATCCAAAAGGTGTCCAGCCCATTTATGCGCCAGCACCCGTCGTACGTGAATCGGTGCTGAAAGACTACCCGCAAATGGGAGAATGGCTACAACCGGTTTTTGCCAGCCTGGATGAAAAAACGTTGCAGCAGCTGAATGCCAGTATTGCCGTGGAGGGGCTGGATGCGAAAAAAGTTGCAGCAGACTACCTGAAGCAAAAAGGATGGGTGAAGTAACGGAGTTTGCAGCAGGTGGGTGTTTTGTCAAAGATTTCAGTTAATCGGGTGCTGTTGTTACTGGTACTTCTTACCTTCGCGGCGGCAGCGCTGCCTTTCATTAGCTATGCGCCTAATCGCCTGGTCTCCGGTGAGGGGCGCCAACTCTGGGATATCCGGCCCGACATGGCGTGGGGATTGGCAGTAGCCTGTTCGCTGCTGTTTCTTCTGTGCTTTGTACCGGGAAAGCCCGGCAATATATTGACGCTTGTTATTAGCCAGTTGCTGGTTATTGCAGCGCTGGTAACCGCAGGAACAACGGCAACGTATCTGGCCCAGACGGGAAGTCCACTGGCCAGAACCAGCCTGGGCAGCGGGTTCTGGTTGGGGCTAGGACTAATGTTGCTGGCCGCCAGTGACGCCATTCGTCGCATAACCGAGCTGGCATCATGGCGTTGGCTGTTGCACGCGCAAATGTTTATTTTTCCGCTGGTGCTTTTGTTCTCCGGCACGTTTAACGATCTTTCCCTGCTTAAAGAATATGCCAACCGTCAGGATGTCTTCAACGACGCCCTGGCGCAGCATCTGACAATTCTGTTCGCTACCGTGGTGCCCGCGCTGCTTATTGGTGTGCCGTTGGGCATCTGGTGTGCTTTCTCTGTCTCCCGTCAGGGGCCGGTTTTTGCGGTACTGAATATCATCCAAACCATTCCCTCAGTCGCGCTGTTTGGCCTGTTAATTGCGCCCCTTGCCGGGTTGGTGAAGCACTTTCCTTTGTTGGGTTCGCTCGGCGTCGCCGGAACCGGCCTGACGCCTGCGCTTATTGCGTTAGTGCTGTATGCGCTGTTACCGCTGGTACGTGGCGTTGTGGCTGGGTTGAATCAGGTGCCGCTGGATGTACTGGAAAGCGCCCGAGCGATGGGGATGAACACTTTCCAGCGATTTGTCTCGGTGCAGTTCCCGCTGGCATTGCCGGTCTTCTTGCGCAGTTTACGGGTAGTGATGGTGCAAACGGTGGGAATGGCGGTGATTGCTGCGCTGATTGGCGCAGGGGGATTTGGCGCGCTGGTCTTTCAGGGATTGCTCAGTAGCGCCGTCGATTTAGTGTTGCTTGGCGTGATCCCGGTTGTGGTACTGGCGGTATTGATTGATGCGCTGTTTGATTTAGGGCTCGCGCTGTTGAAGGTAACAAACAATGATTGAATTTCGCCATGTCAGTAAAACCTATGGCCAGCAAAAAGCCGTTGACGACCTTAATCTGCGGTTGGGGGAGGGCAGCTTTTCGGTGTTAATTGGCACGTCAGGTTCCGGGAAATCCACCACGCTGAAAATGATCAATCGGCTGGTTGAACATGACAGCGGACAGATTCGCTTTGCCGGGGAAGAGATCCGCAGCCTGCCGGTGCTGGAGTTAAGGCGGCGCATGGGATACGCGATTCAGTCTATTGGCTTGTTTCCCCACTGGACCGTCGCGCAGAACATCGCCACGGTACCGCAGCTACAAAAGTGGTCGCGTTCTCGTATTGATGACCGAACAGACGAACTGATGGCGCTGCTGGGTCTTGAGGAAAGTTTGCGCCATCGTTACCCGCATCAGCTGTCTGGCGGGCAACAGCAGCGGGTCGGAGTGGCGCGTGCCCTGGCGGCAGATCCGCAGGTGCTGCTGATGGATGAGCCTTTTGGCGCGCTGGATCCGGTCACCCGCGGTGCGCTGCAGCAGGAGATGACGCGTATTCATCGTCTGCTCGGGCGTACCATTGTGCTGGTGACGCATGATATCGACGAGGCGCTAAGGCTGGCGGAGCATCTGGTTCTGATGGATGCAGGAAAGGTAGTACAGCAAGGCACGCCGCTGTCGATGCTGACAGCACCGGCGAACGAATTCGTGCAAACATTCTTTGGCCGTAGTGAACTGGGCGTACGTCTGTTGTCGCTTCGCACGGTAGGGGATTTTATCCGTCGCGGTGAACACACAGCCGGTGAACCGTTGGTAGATGAAATGACGCTGCGTGATGCGTTGTCGGTGTTCGTAGCGCGCGGTTGCGACGTCTTGCCGGTCGTGACCCCGCAGGGGGTGTCCTGCGGGACGCTTCATTTTCGTGATTTGCTTTCGGAGATGCCGACCCGTGAAACGTCTTGCTGATCCGTTGTTATGGCTTATTGTTCTGTTTCTGGTCCTGTTAGTTGGGTTGCCTCATAGTCAGGCCTTGTTCAGTGCGCTATTTCCGGCGCTACCGCGTCCCGTGTATCAGCAGGAAAGTTTTGCGGCGCTGGCACTGAGCCATTTTGGCCTGGTGGGGATTTCAAGCCTGATTGCCGTACTCATTGGCACCGGGGCCGGTATAGCGGTAACCCGGCCCTGGGGCGCGGAATTCCGGCCGATGGTGGAAACCATCGCCGCCGTGGGGCAGACCTTTCCGCCAGTTGCGGTGTTGGCGATAGCTGTACCGGTGATGGGATTTGGTCCTGAACCGGCAATTATCGCGTTGATCCTGTATGGCGTATTACCGATCTTGCAGGCAACACTGGCGGGACTCGGCGGAATTTCACCCAGCGTGATGGATATTGCCAGCGGAATGGGCATGAGTCAGGGGCAGCGGCTGCGTAAAGTCGAGTTGCCGCTGGCGGCCCCGGTGATTCTGGCCGGGATTCGCACGTCGGTGATTATTAATATCGGCACCGCAACCATCGCCTCAACCGTTGGGGCGAACACGCTGGGTACGCCGATTATTATCGGGCTGAGTGGGTTCAATACCGCCTATGTGATTCAGGGAGCGCTGCTGGTCGCGCTGGCGGCGGTAATTGTTGACCGCGGGTTTGAGAAATTAGCGAGGCATCTTACCCGGCACGTAAAATAAAAGTATAGCCTGCCAGCATGACACCGCCGATACCGCCGATGGCCATCAGCAGGAAGAGGGTAATGACACCGATTTTAGCTGCGCTCATTATGCACTCCTTATGTGAATCCAAGGATTGTACACGTTTGTTAATAGAATATTAAGAGCCTGGATCATTAGGCGTTATTGGCGCAGACAGTTTGAACACGGCCAGCGCGGAAGAACCGGAGCGTACACGTAGTACGTGAGGATTCTGAGCACTGCCCAGGTTCGAAATGGCAAGCAAAATAGCCCTAATGGGCCAGGCTCTAAATACCGAGTGGATAAATATCGTGACCCAACGCGCGCCATTCATTCAGCTGTTGCTGCTGAGCGGGCGTTTGGTTCTCGCCGCACCAGACAAGCAAGGTGCGACCTTCAAACAGCTCCGGTCGCAGTTGGTTCAGCGAATGGGCAAGGACGTCAATGCGCCATCCCTGCTGGCTGGCGACCCAACCTTCCAGCCATAAACGGGTCGTATCCTGAATGTTCCAGCCAACCACCAGAGCATCTTTCCCCTGTTTCTTACGTGCTGAGGCAAGACAAATCGCGATGTAGTTGATCAATACGCCGTCGAGGATCCCCAGTAACGCCTGCAGGATCGGCTGTTGGCATTGCAGACGTCGGCGCAGCGGAATGAACAAATGGGTGTTGAGCGTTTGCGCGGGATAATCCTGGCCGCGCTCTTTGATCCACAGTCTGAGGCTATGCAGATTATTACTTTGCAAATAGCTCAACAGCGTCTCTTGTTGTTCACGCCAACCGTTATGCACATCAATGTTCTCATTGCTGAGCAGCATTTTTACCTTACTGACCTGAACGCCGTTGTTTATCCAGCGTTTTATCTCGCGGATCCGGTCGATATCCGCGTCGTTAAACAGACGATGCCCGCCGTCTGTCCGCTGCGGTTTAAGTAATCCGTAACGCCTCTGCCACGCGCGTAAAGTGACAGGGTTGATATCACAAAGCAAAGCCACTTCACCTATTGTGTAAAGCGCCATCGTCGTCTCACTCTTGCTCGCGAGGTCCCAGTTTTACTTTAGACGCTCTTTTGCGAACCAGGTAGTTTTGTCTGTTTTTTGATCTATGAATGGGTGAATTTGTAACCATGCTCGCGCTTTCGAGTGATCGTTCTCACAAATTCGTCTTTTTTTGCAACACTTCAAAGAAAGTTACACGCAGCCCATGTATGTTACGCGCTTTTAAGTGATGTGTGGTTGGCGGGTATGTACGAGTTTAATCTGGTGTTGCTGCTGCTTCAGCAGATGTGTGTGTTCCTCGTTATCGCGTGGCTCATGAGCAAAACGCGTTTGTTTATCCCGCTGATGCAGGTGACTATCCGACTCCCGCACAAACTGCTTTGCTATGTCACCTTTTCCATTTTCTGCATTTTAGGCACCTATTTCGGGCTGCACATTGATGATTCTATTGCCAACACCCGTGCTATCGGCGCAGTGATGGGCGGGCTGCTTGGCGGCCCGGTGGTCGGTGGCTTAGTTGGTCTTACCGGCGGTTTGCATCGTTATTCGATGGGTGGGATGACTGCGCTTAGCTGCATGATCTCGACCATTGTGGAAGGGTTGCTCGGCGGACTGGTACACAGCGTGCTTACCCGTCGTGGTCGCACCGATAAAGTCTTTAGTCCGCTGACTGCGGGGGCGATTACCTTTGTCGCCGAACTGGTGCAGATGCTGATCATCTTATTAATTGCCCGTCCGTTTGACGATGCGTTTCGGTTGGTCAGTAATATTGCCGCGCCTATGATGGTGACCAATACCGTGGGCGCCGCCTTGTTTATGCGTATTTTGCTCGATAAACGGGCGATGTTTGAAAAATATACCTCCGCTTTTTCCGCCACAGCACTCAAAGTTGCCGCCTCAACGGAAGGTATTTTACGCCAGGGGTTCAACGAGGTTAACAGCATGAAGGTTGCTCAGGTGCTGTATGAAGAGCTGGATATCGGTGCGGTGGCGATTACCGATCGTGAGAAACTGCTGGCATTTACCGGTATTGGTGACGATCACCATCTACCCGGCAAACCTATTTCATCGTCATATACCCAACGCGCGATTGAAACCGGAGAGGTGGTGTATGCCGATGGGAATGAAGTTCCTTACCGTTGCTCTTTGCACCCGCAATGCAAATTAGGCTCGACGCTGGTGATCCCTCTGCGAGGTGAAAACCAGCGGGTAATGGGGACCATCAAACTGTATGAAGCCAAAAACCGCCTCTTTAGTTCGATCAACCGTACGCTGGGGGAAGGGATCGCCCAACTGCTTTCGGCACAGATTCTGGCCGGGCAGTATGAGCGGCAAAAAGCGATGCTCACGCAGTCGGAAATAAAACTCCTGCACGC
Organism: Citrobacter portucalensis; assembly: GCF_002042885.1. Classification (GTDB taxonomy): domain Bacteria; phylum Pseudomonadota; class Gammaproteobacteria; order Enterobacterales; family Enterobacteriaceae; genus Citrobacter; species Citrobacter portucalensis. The sequence goes on along the minus strand of NZ_MVFY01000005.1, from coordinate 99,443 downwards.
CCAGGTCAATCCCCATTTTCTGTTTAATGCACTCAACACCATCAAAGCTGTGATCCGACGCGATAGCGAGCAGGCCAGCCAACTGGTGCAGTATCTGTCGACGTTCTTTCGTAAAAATTTAAAACGCCCGTCGGAAATTGTGACGCTGGCCGATGAAATTGAACACGTTAATGCTTATCTGCAAATTGAGAAGGCACGATTCCAGTCGCGTCTTCAGGTGACCTTGACGGTGCCAGAAGAACTTTCGCATCAGCAATTACCCGCCTTTACTCTGCAACCCATCGTGGAGAATGCCATTAAACACGGTACTTCTCAGTTACTGGATATCGGTGAAGTATCGATCACCGCCCGTCGCGAAGGGCAATATCTGATGCTGGATATCGAAGACAATGCCGGGCTGTATCAGCCAACCTCAGAAGCCAGTGGACTGGGTATGAATCTGGTCGATAAACGACTGCGTGAGCGGTTTGGCGATGATTTTGGCATCAGCGTAGCGTGTGAACCTGACCGCTTTACTCGAATCACTTTACGACTTCCTCTGGAGGAACTGGCATGATCAAAGTGCTGATTGTCGATGACGAACCGTTAGCCCGGGAGAATCTGCGGATCCTGTTGCAAGAGCAAAGCGACATCGAGATTGTCGGTGAATGTTCGAATGCGGTGGAAGCCATTGGCGCGGTGCATAAATTGCGTCCGGATGTTCTGTTCCTTGATATTCAGATGCCGCGAATCAGCGGCCTGGAAATGGTTGGCATGCTTGATCCCGAGCATCGTCCGTACATTGTTTTTCTGACCGCCTTTGATGAGTATGCGGTGAAAGCCTTCGAAGAACATGCGTTTGATTATCTGCTCAAGCCGATTGAAGAAGCACGGCTGGAAAAAACGCTAATCCGTTTGCGTCAGGAGCGTACCAAGCAGGATGTATCACTGCTGCCAGAAAATCAGCAGGCACTGAAGTTTATTCCGTGCAGCGGTCATAGTCGGATTTATTTGCTGCAAATGGATGATGTGGCGTTTATCAGCAGTCGCATGAGTGGTGTGTATGTGACGAGCAGCGATGGTAAAGAAGGCTTCACTGAGTTGACGCTCAGGACGCTGGAGAGCCGTACTCCTCTGCTGCGTTGTCATCGGCAATATCTGGTAAATATGGCGCAATTGCAGGAGATCCGTCTGGAAGACAACGGTCAGGCGGAACTGATTTTGCGTAACGGACTGACCGTTCCGGTGAGTCGTCGTTATCTTAAAAGTCTAAAAGAGGCGATTGGACTGTAAAACTGATACACTGCGCGCCATTGCATCACCGACAGTTGAAGGCTCTATGCTAAGTAACGATATTCTTCGTAGCCTGCGCTACACCCTGAAAGCGAACAATAACGACATGGTGCGTATTCTTGCGCTTGCTGACATGGAATCCACCTCCGCAGGTTTCGATACCTGGATGACAAAAGAAGATGAGGCTGGGTTTGTTCGTTGCCCGGATATCATTCTCTCCGGTTTTTTAAACGGCCTGATTTATCATCTGCGTGGTAAAGATGATTCTGCACCGGAACTGGCGCTGGAGCGTCGTGTTAATAACAATACGGTGCTGAAAAAGCTGCGTATCGCCTTTTCGCTGAAAACCGACGATATTCTGGCTATTATGACCGAGCAGAAATTCCGTGTGTCGATGCCGGAAATTACCGCCATGATGCGTGCACCTGATCATAAGAACTATCGCGAATGCGGCGATCAGTTCCTGCGTTATTTTCTGCGTGGTTTGACATCACGGGTACATAACGCGAAGCCATAAAGAAAAAATGGGCGACGCCGATTAACATCGGGTCGCCAATGGTTTACTTCACTTCTTTAAAACCCGCCGATTCCATTACCGTTTGCATTTGCTTCATGCTGATGTTTTTATCGGCGTTTTCAGATAGCTTCATCCCTGAAATGGCCTGCAACGCTTTTATATCAACTTTTTCCATATCGATAGTGACATTTTCTTGCGCGTAGGTATCTGAATAGGTGAGTTTTTCTTCTATGCCAGGAATGTTCTGATATTTGGCGCTTAATGCGTCGAATACTTTTGCTGCTTCCTCTTTATTGCTGGCACCGACTGACGCATAGCTAATTTTACTTTCGGAGATTTGCTTCAGGACCTTATCACCTTTATAGGTGTAAGAGACGGTGATATCAGAACCATTAATGTTGGCATTGAATGTTTTTGTCTCTTCTTTATCACCACATCCCGCCAGGGAAAAAACCACAATCGATGCCACGGCGAGAGAAAATAATTTTTGTAACGCTTTCATGTAAAACTCCATTTCATGAATATCGGATGTTAAATAATAACGTCCACGAATCTGGTGAGCCCGGACTACCTTGATACCAGAGCAGTATAGAATAAATCTAATATTAACAACGAAGCAGTCCGAAAATGGAGCAGGGGTTAAGATTAGAGGAAGCACTTGCGTAGAAAAAAAAGCGCTGCGGTTGCAGCGCTTGAGATGTTTGATTTACTTCACCTGTTGGCCTGGTTTTGCACCTTCGTCCGGGCTTAACAGGAAGATATCTTTCCCGCCAGGACCTGCGGCCATCACCATCCCTTCGGAAATGCCGAAGCGCATCTTACGTGGTGCCAGGTTGGCAACCATAATGGTCTGGCGGCCAATCAGGACCTGCGGATCTGGATACGCAGAACGAATACCAGAGAAGACGTTACGTTTCTCACCACCGAGATCCAGCGTCAGACGCAGCAGTTTGTCGGAACCTTCCACGAATTCGGCGTTTTCAATCAGCGCTACACGCAGGTCAACTTTGGCGAAATCGTCAAAGGTGATGGTTTCCTGAATCGGGTCATCAGCCAGCGGGCCGGTAACCGGTGCTGCAGCTGCTTTCACTTCTTCTTTCGACGCCTCAACCAGCGCTTCAACTTGTTTCATGTCGATGCGATTGTACAGCGCTTTAAAGGTGTTGACCTTGTGGCCGAGCAGTGGCTGTTCAATGGCATCCCAGCTCAGTTCGCTGTTCAGGAAAGCTTCAACACGTTCAGCAAGCGTTGGCAGAACCGGTTTCAGGTAGGTCATCAGCACGCGGAACAGGTTGATACCCATCGAGCAGATCGCCTGCAGGTCGGCATCGCGGCCTTCCTGTTTAGCCACGACCCACGGTGCCTGTTCGTCAACGTAGCGGTTTGCCACGTCGGCCAGCGCCATGATTTCACGGATAGCTTTACCAAATTCACGGCTTTCCCATGCTTCGCCAATCATCGCTGCGGCGTCGGTGAAGGTTTTATACAGCGCCGGATCGGCCAGCTCAGTCGCTAGAACGCCGTCAAAACGCTTAGCAATAAAGCCGGCGTTACGGGATGCCAGGTTGACTACTTTGTTGACGATATCGGCGTTAACGCGTTGGACAAAGTCTTCCAGGTTCAGGTCGATGTCATCAATACGTGAAGAAAGCTTCGCGGTGTAGTAGTAGCGCAGGCTGTCGGCATCGAAGTGCTTCAGCCAGGTGCTGGCCTTAATGAAGGTGCCGCGAGATTTGGACATCTTCGCGCCGTTCACCGTCACATAACCGTGTACGAACAGGTTGGTCGGCTTACGGAAGTTGCTGCCTTCCAGCATGGCAGGCCAGAACAGGCTGTGGAAGTAAACGATATCCTTACCGATGAAGTGATACAGCTCGGCGTCAGAATCTTTCTTCCAGTACTCGTCAAAACTGGTGGTGTCACCGCGCTTATCGCACAGGTTTTTGAATGAACCCATATAGCCAATTGGCGCGTCCAGCCAGACATAGAAGTACTTGCCAGGCGCATTCGGGATTTCAAAACCGAAGTACGGGGAATCGCGAGAGATATCCCACTGTTGCAGGCCGGATTCGAACCATTCCTGCATTTTGTTGGCGACCTGCTCCTGTAACGCGCCGCTGCGCGTCCACGCCTGCAGCATTTCGCTGAATGACGGCAGATCAAAGAAGAAGTGTTCGGAGTCACGCATCACCGGCGTTGCGCCAGACACGACGGATTTCGGCTCGATAAGTTCGGTCGGGCTGTAGGTTGCGCCGCAGACTTCACAGTTATCGCCGTACTGATCCGGAGACTTACATTTCGGGCAGGTGCCTTTAACGAAACGGTCCGGCAGGAACATGCCTTTTTCCGGATCGTAAAGCTGGGAGATTGTACGGTTCTTAATAAAACCGTTCTCCTTCAGGCGAGTATAAATCAGCTCAGACAACTCACGGTTCTCTTCGCTGTGCGTTGAGTGGTAGTTGTCATAGCTGATGTCAAAACCTGCAAAATCAGTCTGATGCTCCTGACTCATTTCACCGATCATCTGCTCTGGCGTGATCCCAAGCTGCTGTGCTTTCAGCATGATTGGCGTACCGTGTGCGTCGTCCGCGCAGATGAAGTTAACCTGGTGGCCGCGCATTCGCTGGTAACGGACCCAGACATCAGCCTGGATGTGCTCCAGCATATGGCCGAGGTGGATTGAGCCGTTGGCGTACGGCAGCGCGCACGTTACCAGAATTTTCTTCGCGACTTGAGTCATAGTGGGCAATTACTTCTTTTGTAGTGAAAAGGGCTTTGATAGTACCAAAATGGTAATTACTGCGCCAAGCGATAAGGGCATTTATCCGTAAATGAATAATTGTTGCGGTTGGAGTAAACTACCTGGTGACTATTGTATATTCAGAACAACAAAAAGGAGTCGGGATGAACGCACAATCCCAGGCCAAATCACCAGAGACCCTGCGCGCCATGGTTGCCGGGACGCTGGCGAATTTTCAGCATTCAACCCTGAAGCATAATCTGACGACGCTTAAAGCGTTGCACCACGTCGCCTGGATGGATGACACGTTGCACGTTGAGCTGGTCATGCCGTTTGTCTGGCATAGCGCGTTTGAGGACTTAAAAGAGCAATGTAGCGCCGATCTGCTGCGTATTACCGGTGCTAAAGCGATCGACTGGAAACTGTCGCATAACATCGCGACGCTGAAGCGCGTGAAAAACCAGCCGGGTATTAATGGTGTGAAAAACATCATCGCCGTCAGTTCAGGTAAAGGTGGTGTGGGTAAATCCTCTACCGCCGTGAACCTGGCGCTGGCGCTGGCTGCAGAAGGGGCGAAGGTAGGGATTCTGGACGCTGATATTTATGGTCCGTCTATCCCGACAATGCTTGGCGCGGAAAACCAGCGTCCAACCTCGCCAGATGGTACCCACATGGCACCGATCATGTCTCATGGTCTGGCAACGAACTCCATTGGTTATCTGGTCACTGACGATAACGCGATGGTATGGCGCGGCCCGATGGCCAGCAAAGCGCTGCTGCAGATGTTGCAGGAAACCTTATGGCCGGATCTTGATTATCTGGTACTGGATATGCCGCCGGGCACCGGTGACATCCAGCTGACGCTGGCGCAGAACATTCCGGTAACGGGCGCAGTTGTTGTCACTACGCCGCAGGACATCGCGCTGATCGATGCAAAAAAGGGCATCGTGATGTTCGAAAAAGTCGAAGTGCCGGTACTGGGTATTGTTGAGAATATGAGTATGCATATTTGCAGCAACTGCGGTCACCATGAACCGATCTTTGGTACCGGTGGGGCACAGAAGTTGGCTGAGCAGTATCACACTCAACTGCTGGGACAGATGCCACTGCATATTTCTCTGCGTGAGGATCTCGATCGTGGTACGCCGACGGTGATTAGCCGTCCTGATAGCGAATTTACTGCTATTTACCGCGACCTGGCAGGACGAGTGGCTGCACAGCTCTACTGGCAAGGAGAAGTTATTCCGGGCGAGATTGCCTTCCGCGCGGTGTAATTTATAGCGTTACAGATATTCACCGTATCAATGTGTTATTGATGCGGTGAATATATTAAATTTAAAAATCTTACGATATTGTTCACTCTGCGTTTATAATTCATGCCTTTTTCCGAATAAATCACCTCAATGCATCATTACAATTGATCAAATCTATCTCATTAATCTACAATTTCAATTGGTTCAAATAGGGGAGTTAACTGATAATACTCAGTGCAGGCGGCTTGTACGCTGTTTCCCACCCATTACAGGAATAATGAACACAATGAAGAAAAGTTTATTCTTGGGAGTTATTACTCTGGCTTATGGAATGAGTTTGCAGGCTTTGGCTTCTGATACAATCGATGGAAAGTTAACAATCATCGGGCATGTTGTTGAGTCCACCTGCCATATCGATATGACAGGTGGCGAGCCTCAAAATGATTGCCAGGTAGATGCGGTTCGATTGACGGTTGGAAGCGACAAACCAAACTACCGGGGTGTCAATACGCAACGTGTGATGTTACCGGGTGATACGACACGGCAAATAGTGCTCAATACCTACGATTAATGACCTCAGAATGAATCTTGTCAAACGGCAGTTTTACCCAGCGTAATACTGCCGCCTCTTTAATTTTCCCTTCTATTACATTTGCTTTCCGTTATTTATTATTATCGTGAATTACTTAAATAAGTATTATCTTATGCTTAAATAATGCTTAGTGAAATTTGCGTTAAATCAAATAAAACATCATTTCACATTGCGTCAAAATTATTCTCGTGACATTTTGATTTCGAAGTTGTTAAAAGGATGTGTTTATTAAAATTAATAAGGAATGACCTATGAAAAGATCCATTATTTCTTTGGCGATGTTACCATTTTTATCTGTCGGTATGGCGCATGCTGCTGAAATTACTGATGAGGGACAGTTAATCATTCAAGCGACAGTAGAAGGGTCATCTTGTCATTTTAATTCCAATGGTGGTGACTCTGCAATTATTGACATGGGTACAATTTCAACTTCTGATGTGTATAAAATTGGTATCGGCGCTGTTAGCAGTACAAAAGTGTGGAATACCGATGCAGATTCAATTGAAATTATTTGTCCGTCTACGGTAGAGTTGAAAAATATTACCTTTTCACCAACTAAATTCTCGGAACATCCGGGATTATTACAGGATGATGGTGGCGATACTACCGGCGTAGGGTTCGCTGTTGATTTTTATAACACCGCCACGAGTTTCGTTAATATCAACGAGAACGACCAGGTTGTGGATGTTAGCGGGTTGAAAGGTGAGTCCATTGGAAATGAAGGTGTCAAGTACACCTTGAAATTTGATGCGCGATGGGCGCGACTGGCTCAGGTTGTTAAAGCTGGCGATGTAAAATCTACGATAAAATTTACTGTTGAAACTGATTAATTCTAAATGGCTATATTGTCGGGATGACTCGACAATATAGCGCTATCAATAAGGTAGTGTATTATGAAACGGATTTTACTTTCAGGCCTGATAGCACTGACGCTCCCGGCACACGCTGATATCGTGATTTATGGCACCCGTGTTATTTATCCGGCTGATCAAAAAGAAATTGTCGTTCAGTTGATGAATGAGAGTACCAGGGCATCACTGGTACAATCCTGGATTGATGATGGCGATACTACATTACCTCCGGAAAAAATAGATGTACCATTTTTGCTGACTCCGCCGGTTATCCGTGTTAAAGGTAATTCAGGTCAGCAAATAAAAATCAAAAAAATCGCCAATAACTTACCAAATGATAAAGAAAGTCTTTTTTATTTTAATGTGCTGGATATACCCCCAAATACAAATAATCAAGATGGGAAGAATACGCTAAAATTTGCCATGCAGAACAGATTAAAAATGCTGTACCGACCTAAGGGTATTGAGTCGGTCACACAAAATAGCATTAAAAAGTTAAGTTTTTCTCGCGGCAATGGCGGGTTAAATTTAAATAATGCTACTGCGAACTGGATTACCATCCCCAAGATTGAAGCGAACAAAGTTCAGTTAAATGGTAAAACTATTTTATTGCCACCATTATCCAGTCAACTTCTCCAACTGAGAAACAATGGCAGCAATCAGTATGTTGTGACTATTATTGATGATCGCGGTAATTATGTTAGCGATACGATCAGAGTTAAATAATATGAGGTGTGGCCATGTTAAGGATAACTCCACTTGCTTCCGCGATATTTTTTCTGTTGTTCTCGGGTCAACTATTTGCTGAAGAAGAAACATTTGATACCCATTTTATGATGGGGGGATTAAAGGGTGAAAAGGTCAGTGACTTTAGATTTGATGGTGAAAAACCGATTTCCGGAACCTATGATCTAGATATTTATCTTAACAACCAATGGCGTGGGAAATATGAATTGAATGTCAAAGATGAACCTGATGACACGTGTTTGACGTGGGATCTCGTTCATCGTCTTGGGATTAAGTCTGAAGGGATTAAAGTCGATAAAGATGCACAATGTGTACCTTTAAAAACTGCACTTCAGGGGGGAGGGGCGACTTTTGATGTGAGCCGATTTCGCCTTGATCTCAATGTCCCGCAGGCTTTCGTCAATGAACTTGAATACGGTTACGTCGAGCCTGAAAACTGGGAACGGGGGATTAATGCGCTGTATACGTCCTATTATGTGAGCCAATACTATAGCGATTATAAAGACTCCGGTAACAGTAAAAATACTTTTGCTCGTTTTAATAGCGGATTGAATTTATTAGGTTGGCAACTACATTCTGATGCTAGTTACAATAAGACTGATGATAGTAATGGTGAGTGGAAGAGTAATACTCTCTATTTGGAGCGCGGGATCCCGGAAATTTTGGGCACATTGCGCGCGGGCGATATGTACACATCATCAGATATTTTTGATACCGTGCGGTTTCGCGGGGTACGCTTATATCGTGATATGCAGATGCTCCCGAACTCAAAACAGAATTTTACGCCGTTAGTTCAAGGGATTGCACAAAGTAATGCCCTTGTCACTATTGAACAAAATGGTTTTGTTGTCTATCAAAAAGAGGTACCGCCGGGCCCCTTCTCAATTGCCGATTTGCAGTTAGCAGGCGGTGGGTCGGACCTCGACGTTAGCGTGAAAGAAGCGGATGGTACCGTTACGACCTATCTGGTTCCTTATTCGTCTGTACCCAATATGTTGCAGCCTGGTGTGTCAAAGTATGATTTTGTCGCGGGTCGCAGCCATATTGAAGGTGCCAGCAACCAAAGTGATTTCGTTCAGGCCAGTTATCAGTATGGCTTTAATAATCTATTAACGCTGTATGGCGGCACAATGCTAGGGGATAACTATAATGCCTTTACGCTGGGAACAGGCTGGAATACGCGCATTGGCGCTGTTTCTTTTGACGCCACGCAGTCACATAGTAAACAGGATAATGGTGACGTTTTTGATGGCCAGAGTTACCAGGTTGCGTGGAATAAATATCTTACGCAGACAGGGACGCGATTTGGTTTAGCGGCATACCGATATTCTTCTCGTGACTATCGTACATTTAACGATCACGTATGGGCGAATAATAAAAACAGTTATCATCGTGATGAAAATGATGTCTACGATATTGCTGATTATTATCAGTATGATTTCGGTCGTAAAAACAGTTTTACAGCCAACATCAATCAATCGCTTCCTGAGGGGTGGGGATCCGTATCATTAAGCACATTATGGCGTGACTACTGGGGACGTAGCGGTAGTAATAAAGATTATCAACTGAGCTACACCAATAGTTGGCAACGGATTAGCTATACGCTTTCTGCTAGCCAAACCTACGATGAAGATCATAATGAAGATAAACGTTTCAACATCTTTATCTCCATACCCTTTAACTGGGGAGATGGTATATCCACGCCACGGCGACAGGTATATCTCTCTAACTCGACCACATTTGATGATGATGGTTTTGCATCAAATAATACCGGTATTAGTGGGATCGCAGGCGATCGCGATCAATTTAACTATGGTGTAAACCTGAGCCATCAACGACAAGACAGCGAAACCAGCGCAGGGGCAAATGTGACGTGGCGTGCTCCTGTTGCAACGGTTAACGGTAGTTATAGTCAATCCACAAAATATAAACAAAGCAGTGGCAGTATCTCCGGTGGGATTGTGGCATGGGCTGGCGGTATAAACCTGGCAAACCACCTTTCTGAGACTTTCGCCATCGTAGACGCCCCCGGACTTGAAGGCGCTTATATCAATGGGCAGAAATATCGGGAGACAAACAGTAAAGGTACGGTGGTATATGATGGTATGAGTGCGTACCGTGAGAATATGCTGACACTGGATGTCTCTAATACCAATAGCGAAACAGAATTACAGGGTAACCGTAAAAGTGTTGCTCCATATCGTGGGGCAGTGGTCAAAGCGCAATTTGATACCGACCAGCGTAAACCCTGGTACTTTAAAGCATTGCGCTCGGATGGATCACCATTAACCTTTGGTTATGAGGTCGAAAGCGAACAGGGCGAAAACATTGGTCTGGTTGGGCAAGGCAGTATGTTGTTTATTCGTACTAATGACGTGCCTGCAAAAATCAAAGTTGCCATTGATAAACAACAAGGACGTTACTGCACAATCTCCTTCAATCAGGAAATTGATGCCAGTAAGACATACTCATGCCAGTAAAAGGATAATGATGATGAGATGGATACTGTTAACGGTATTAACATTATGCTCTTTTTGGGCACAGGCTGATAAATGTGATTTTGTTCCTCCACCAAATATTACGGGAGCATATTCTTTCACCCCAGATGCGATGTCCGGTGTACTTGATGGTGGTGTTTTTGCTTCTGGCCAGGATGGCACTGTTGTACTGGACTGTAAGTCACAGGAGAAGGCATGGTTGAAGGCCGCAATGGCCATCTTGCATAGCAGTGAATATGCTTTTAAGGTAGGCAGTAAATATTACATTGTTTCCTTTTCTGTGAGTTATCAAGCAAAGGATATTGTTGCAAATAAAGCAAAGTATACATTGTCAGATTTTTTTGATATGGCGGGTTTAGTTCTGAACTATTCAATTGTTGAGGCCCCAGACCGCGGGGCCGCAACGATCATCGCCCCTGGTGCGACGATCCCTCTCGTTACTGAGTTGAGCCTTGAATACTGTCAGGGAAATGAGAATAACTGTAGTTCAAAAAAATTAAATTATAATTTAAATGTCACGATTATGGTCGATATCACAACCTGCTATTTTGGTAATCAGGAAATTGATCTGGGAAGGATAAATATTAATGATCTTGATAAGAAAAAATTTGAGCTTCACCCGGTAATATTCACCTGTCAGGCCAGTGGGGCTGGGAATCTGAAGTTTACGCCTGATAATCTGTTATTTTATTTTGAACCGATGAGTCCATTGGCGGAGGATTCAATGACCCTGACCAACGATTATGGTACTGCGGCGAATAGCGCAGGGTCGGTAGGATTTCAGTTATCAATGGACGGTTCAACGAGTATTGGTTATGGCAGAAGTAACCTGTATCGATCTGGCGATGTGAAAGCGAATATAGTACCAATCAATATTTACGCCCGCACCAGAACGTATGCAGGGAAAGTCACTGCGGGAGAAACAATGAGTCGGGTAAAGGTCGTTATTGACTATAATTAAAAAGTAAGTAAAGCAGGAAATTTACGCACCCAACTATACTGGGTGCGTTTTTTTTAGCGGTGATAAAAAATCTCGCCGTCGTAGGCTTTAATGATCTTAGCATCGGCATCGTTGACCAGCACATATGCGCCGCCCATGTAGGTCCAGTGGGTGCCTGCCGTCGGTGCGGGCAGGTTGCGCAGATTCCACTGTTTAATGGTGTATTCTTCGGTGAGATACAGTGGTGGAACCTTGTCACCGGGTTTGAAATGGGTGAAGTCAGCAATAAAGCTGCTCAGTTCATACTTATCGATACCGGTGGGGGCAGCTGTTGCAGCTGGTGCGGCCCAGGCGACGCTGCTTGCAAGCAGAAGTGCACCCAGCAACATTTTATTCTTCATACCCATCCTCTCTACCTCTTCGGGTCATCAAAATCAGTCATGTATCATTCCTGGCATACCGGATGTCTGACAAGCACTATTTTGTGATCACTCCAGTCATTTCGTAAAAAGTGTAAATGAAAGTACAGAATTGCAACAACCTTGACCAGTAGTTTCACTGCGGGAGTGGGGAGTGCGCCAATTTACATCGTTAAGCACAGGCAGTATCCTGTTACTGAAACCAGCGTATTACGTTTGTGTTTCAACGACTCGGGGTGCCCTTCTGGTGAAGGCTGAGAAATACCCGTACAACCTGATCTGGATAATGCCAGCGTAGGGAAGTCTGACACTGCTCGTGTCCCTTCTTCGCGCGGGCAGGAGCTGAACCATGCAGCCTGACCTGCACAGCCGCGCGCTCGCGGCTCACACTTTGCACCAATTTAGAACCTTATCCCCGCTCACACACTGTATGACCAATGAGGTCGTGCAAAGCTTTACTGCCAATACGTTACTGGCGCTGGGCGCATCGCCTGCGATGGTGATCGAGCCTGAAGAAGCCAGCCAATTCGCCGCTATTGCCAGTGCATTGCTGGTTAATGTCGGCACCTTAACTCGGGAACGGGCCACGGCGATGCGTGCCGCAGTTGAGCAGGCTCATCATGCTAAAACCCCGTGGACGCTCGATCCCGTTGCCGTAGGCGCGCTTGAGTTTCGCCGCCGCTTCTGCCTGGAATTATTGTCACTACAGCCTGCGGCTATTCGTGGCAACGCTTCGGAAATACTTGCTCTGGCCGGCATGAACGGTGGGGGACGCGGCGTGGATACAACCGATACGGCTGTCGCTGCGCTTCCGGCAGCGCAGGCGCTGGCTCGTCAGATTGGGACCATTGTCGTGGTTACCGGCGAAGTGGATTACGTCACCGATGGTCAGCGTACCGTTTGCGTGGACGGTGGTGACCCGTTGATGACTCGCGTGGTGGGCACCGGATGTGCTCTTTCAGCGGTTGTTGCGGCCAGTTGCGCTTTACGTGGTGACCGACTTGATAACGTCGCCTCCGCCTGTAGCTGGATGAAACAGGCCGGGCAAATAGCCACACAACAATCAAACGGACCGGGCAGCTTTGTCCCGGCATTTCTCGACGCCCTCTATAACCTGAACGCCCAGGAGCAAGCATGAAACGGATTAACGCATTAACGATCGCCGGAACCGATCCAAGCGGTGGTGCGGGTATTCAGGCTGATTTAAAAACCTTCTCGGCGCTGGGCGCTTACGGCTGTTCCGTTATCACGGCGTTGGTGGCGCAAAATACGCGTGGGGTGCAGTCGGTGTATCGCATTGAACCTGATTTTGTCGCCGCGCAGTTGGACTCTGTGTTCAATGATGTGCGTATTGATACGACTAAAATCGGTATGTTGGCGGAGACGGACATTGTCGAAGCTGTCGCCGAACGTTTACGTCGCCATCGGGTACAAAATGTGGTGCTGGACACGGTGATGTTGGCGAAAAGCGGCGATCCGTTGCTGTCGCCCTCGGCGGTAGAAACGTTGCGTACCCGTTTGCTGCCGCAGGTTTCGATTATCACCCCTAATTTACCCGAAGCTGCTGCACTGCTCGGGGCATCGCATGCGCAGACTGAGCAGGAGATGTTAGAGCAGGGAAGGGCGCTACGGGCGCTGGGCTGCGAGGCAGTGTTGATGAAGGGCGGTCATCTGGATGATGCACAAAGCCCCGACTGGCTCTTTACGCGCGATGGTGAGCAGCGTTTTACCGCACCAAGGGTGATGACCAAAAATACCCATGGCACCGGTTGTACGCTATCGGCGGCGTTGGCAGCCCTGCGTCCGCGCCATAACAACTGGGCCGATACCGTACAGGAAGCCAAACTGTGGCTTTCAGCGGCGTTGGCACAGGCCGACACGCTGGAAGTTGGCGAAGGAATCGGTCCGGTGCATCATTTCCACGCGTGGTGGTAATGGGTATACTGGCTGCAGAAACGGCGGCCAGGAAAAAGATAAATGGAACAAGCGCATACCCAGCTTATCGCACAACTGAATGAACGTATTTCAGCGGCGGATAACACGCCGCTGTATATGAAATTTGCGCAGACGGTGAAGAATGCTGTGCGCAGTGGGATCCTGGAGCACGGCAATATCCTGCCCGGCGAGCGCGACCTCAGCCAGTTGACCGGCGTTTCTCGGATTACGGTACGCAAGGCGATGCAGGCTCTGGAAGAAGAAGGTGTAGTAACACGTGCCCGCGGTTACGGAACGCAAATTAACAATATCTTCGAGTATTCGCTTAAAGAAGCGCGCGGTTTTTCTCAGCAGGTGGTGTTGCGCGGTAAAAAACCGGATACGTTGTGGGTTAACAAAAGAATTGTGCCTTGCCCGGAAGAGGTGGCACAGCAGTTGGCTGTTGTCGCAGGGAGTGATGTCTTCTTGCTCAAACGCATTCGTTACGTTGACGAAGACGCAGTCTCTATTGAAGAGTCCTGGGTACCCGCACATCTAATTCATGACGTGGATGCCATCGGTGTTTCGCTGTATGACTATTTTCGTAGCCAGCATATTTTCCCGCAGCGCACGCGCTCACGTGTTAGCGCCAGAATGCCTGACGCAGAGTTCCAGGCGCACATTCAAATGGATAGCAAAGTGCCGGTACTGGTGATCAAGCAGGTAGCGCTTGACCAGCAGCAACGGCCTATTGAATACAGCATCAGTTACTGTCGTAGCGATCTATACGTTTTTGTGTGCGAGGAGTAGCTCCTCGCGTGACGGGGCGCAATCGCCACCGCGATGCCCAACTACCCAGGACGCCACCGCGTTACCTAACAGCACTGAGTCGGCCAGCGTCCAGCCAGACGCCAGCCCAGCCAGCATGCCGCCAGCGTGGCTGTCACCTGCGCCGATAGTATCAACGACCGCCGTTGCAAATGCCGGTACGCAGCCGGATGTCTGTGCGCTGAAATACAATGCGCCGTCTTTATCGTGACGCACGACCACCGGTGCGGTGAAACGCTGCACCCATTCTGCGCCAAAACCTTCCACATCCTGACTTAATGCAAACCGCTCGGCAGCAATTTCCGCCTCCTGACGATTAAGTGACACCAGCGGACGACAGGCCATAATTCTTGCCAGTAAGGGCTCGGGAATGTCGCCGATGCGCGGGCCAAAATCGATAAATGGTGTCACCTCTTCCAGACCTTCCAGCCACTGCACCAGCAATTCACCGCACGGGGACGCTAGCTGATAACCCGAAAGATACACCAGGCTATGACGCGGGATATCCAGCTGTGCCAGCCAGGCGGCATTCCACTGATTCTCAACGCCGCTAAAAGACATAAAGGTACGCTCGCCATCCGGCTCCACCAGCGCCAGACACCAACCGTTATCGCCTTCGGCATTGTCGATCAGGCTATGCAGTCCCTCTTTTGTCATCCGGTTGCGGATAATGTCGGCCCACACTCCCTGACCCAGTGGTAGAGCATTGCAGGCATCGATACCTAAACGCTTAAGCGTGACGGCGATATTGAGTGCGCAGCCGCCAACGTTAACACCTTGCTGCTTGAGCTCGATGTCACAGCCGCGCCAGGGGAGGGCATACGCATCGGCAATGACATCAATCACCGCCGCACCCACCACCGTTACTGGCCGCTGTGTACGTAATTGCGAGAGAAGTTGTTGCAGATGCGTGTTGCTCATAGCGCCTCCCGCAGCTCGCGCAGTCGCATTAACCCGTTGGCGTAGTGGGTAAAGTCCAGCTGATTCACCGCGTCCAACTCCTGCTTCAATGCTGGGTTGATCGCGCTCACGCCGTGTAATGCACCACAAATGGCGGTTGCCATCGCCCCGATGGTGTCGGTATCGCCGCCGAGGTTAGCGCACAAAATGGCGCAGCGGTTAGGATCGGTCTGTGCCAGCTCAACCATGGCGATAGCGCAAGGAACGGACTCAATGGTGCTGGTTCCTGCCCCCACAACCTGATACAACTGCTCGCTGGCGGACTCGATGCCATCAGCGTTACGGACGATTTTCAGCGCCAGTTCAAGGCGTGCACAAAGCGATGCGCTAAAGGTGGTGATTCGTTTTTGCTGCGCATGCAGGGCAATGGCAGGTAGCGCGTCGACAATCTCTGACCATTTTCCTCCGTCGATGGCGCGCGATACTGCCCACGCGACGACAACGGCTCCCGCGATAGCCAGATCCGATTTATGCGTTGGGCTGGAGGCCAGTGCCACATCATCGATAAAGGCATCAAGATCGCGGGCGGGCAGCAGGCATCCCAGCGGGGAAACGCGCATTGCCGCGCCATTGGTCACGCCGTTGTTTTCCAGTTCGGCGACCGGTTTACCGTCACGAATAGCTTTCAACGCAATTTTCGAGGTCGGGCCGAGCACGTTTTTATTAAAAGCATCAAACTGCTCGGCCCAGGCCAGAATATTGCGACCAATAACGTCTGGCACAATTTCGCCGTCGCACTCAAGCAGGGCATCTGCCAGACACAGTGCCATGGACGTGTCATCAGTGAACTCCGCCTGGTTAAAATAGCAGGCGGCATTATTTTCCGCAGGGCCGGGCAAAAAACGGTCGATCCAACCGAAGTGTGCTTTAACCCGGGTTCTTGGCCACAGTTCCGACGGCATACCCATCGCATCCCCTAACGCCTGCCCATAAAGAGCACCGAGAATACGTTCTGCTTTCATTTTACTTCCCCTTGTTTCAACGCTACATCGCGATCGTCCACCTTAATGGCGGTGATTTCTTTGTCTGATTCGCGAAAGAAAATCATAAACATCACGGCAATGACGGCAATCATGACCGCGCCAAATCCCCACATGCCAGCCCAGTTAAAGGTGAGACCATTAACCGGTTCCTGATAAGCAAACATTTTTTCCATCATCACGCCGCCCAGACGGTAACCGAGCAGGCTGCCGAACCCCTGACAGCAGAGGGTGATAAGCCCTTGCGCTGCGGTGCGCATGTGGACCGGCGCTTTTTTATCGACATAGATGTAAGCCGTGACGTAATAGAAGTCGTAACTGACGCCGTGCAGCAGAATGCCGAGAAACAGCAGGGCGTAAGTGAAATATTCTTCCGCACCGCCGTAAACGAAAAATCCGTAGCGGATCGCCGCAGTAATAAGACCAAGCAACAATACCTTTTTAATGCCAAAGCGTTTGGTGAAAAACGGTAGCGCCAGCATAAAGAAGATTTCAGAGAATTGGCCCAGTGTCATCCAGCCGGTGGCGTTTTTCATTCCGACTTCTGTCAGATAGCCGTTGGCGAAGATGTAATAGAACGCCAGTGGCATCGCAAACAGGAAAGAGCAAAAGAAGAAGACGAGGAAGTTCTTATCGCGCAGCAGGATCAGCGCATCCAGACCCAGCATAACTTTGAAATCCATTTTGCCGGTACTTTTTGGCGGCGTATCCGGTAAAAAGAAGGCAAAAACGCCTAATAATGCGGAACTTCCGGCAGTGATAAGCAGGGGAATATTGGTGGGTGAGATGTCGTTATAGCCAAGCATTTGCGGTAAGAAACCGCAGGCCAAACCGGAGGCAATCCAGCCAATGGTCCCCATCACGCGGATGCGCGGGAAATCACGTTCAACATCCGGTACGTTGGCAAAAGCAATACTGTTGGTCAGCGCAATCGTCGGCATATAGGTTAACGAATAGGCCAGTAACAGCGGGAAGAATCCACTGAAGGTGGTTTGCTGGGCGGCGAAATACATCAAAATAGCGCCAGCGAACATCAACACCGCCAGCACTTTCTGCGCGGAGAAAAAGCGGTCAGTGATAGAGCCGACCAGGATGGGCGACAGGATCGCCGCAATCGCGGTACAGGCGTAAGACCAGCCGATCTCCCCGGCGCTAAAGCCACTTTTACTCAGCCACAGCCACAGTGGTACAAACCAGGCGCCCCAGATAAACCACTCTACAAACATCATGAACGACAGCTTAACTGTAGTTTTCATCTTTAAATCCTTCATGACAGGTAAGGTACGCGCTGATAGTACCATTCAATAATACCTTTAAAATACCTTTGAGATTAAACTTTGACCGTCTTAACATTATTTTTTCCTGAATCGAGCCAGCAGAAGTTGCTGAAAAGTGCGCTAAAGATGGAAAAAAAGCGCAGTCGGTACCAGGCTTAATGCTGCCCGCAAAAAGGCGGGTCAGGACAATCCATATTCCGGTTTTAAACCGGAACTTACGGGAGCATAGCTATGACTGATATTGCGCAGTTGCTTGGCAAAGATGCCGACAGCCTTTTACAGCATCGTTGTATGACCATTCCTTCTGACCAACTTTACCTGCCTGGACATGATTACGTCGATCGCGTGATGGTGGATAACAACCGGCCGCCTGCCGTGCTGCGTAATATGCAGACGCTGTATAACACGGGGCGACTTGCCGGGACAGGGTATTTGTCGATCCTACCGGTGGATCAGGGGGTAGAGCATTCTGCTGGGGCTTCGTTTGCCGCTAACCCGCTGTACTTTGATCCGAAGAATATTGTGGAGTTGGCTATCGAAGCAGGGTGCAACTGCGTGGCATCGACTTACGGTGTGCTGGCTTCTGTCTCCCGCCGCTACGCGCACCGTATCCCGTTCCTCGTTAAAATTAACCACAACGAAACGCTCAGCTATCCGAATACCTTTGACCAAACGCTGTATGCCAGCGTAGAGCAGGCGTTCAATATGGGTGCGGTTGCGGTAGGGGCAACCATCTATTTCGGTTCTGAGGAATCTCGCCGCCAGATTGAAGAGATTTCAGCGGCGTTTGAGCGCGCCCATGAGTTGGGTATGGTTACCGTGCTGTGGGCGTATCTGCGTAACTCCGCGTTTAAAAAAGATGGCGTGGATTACCATGTTTCCGCCGATCTTACCGGGCAGGCTAACCATCTGGCTGCCACTATCGGAGCGGATATCGTTAAGCAGAAAATGGCGGAAAATAACGGCGGGTATAAAGCGGTTAATTTTGGCTATACCGACGATCGCGTCTATACCAAGTTGACCAGCGAGAATCCAATTGACCTGGTGCGTTACCAACTGGCGAACTGTTATATGGGGCGCGCCGGGTTAATTAACTCTGGCGGGGCGGCCGGCGGCGACACCGACCTGAGCGATGCAGTGCGTACGGCGGTTATTAACAAACGTGCGGGTGGTATGGGGCTGATTCTGGGGCGTAAAGCGTTCAAGAAAACCATGGCCGACGGCGTTAAGTTGATTAACGCCGTACAGGACGTTTATCTGGACAGCAAAGTCACTATTGCCTGATCCCTCGGATTGTCGTTGGGTTAGCGCAATAGCGGACAACCCGGCGGCAGTCTGCAACGTAGCGCAGCGGGCAGGATTTCAATATGAAACTCTTGTCCGCTGAGCGGTTCACCATCGAGATTAAAGGTAATTTCGTGTGGGGCGCGGATATCAAACCACGACGATGCGCCGTCAATAATGTTAGGGTTGTCTTCGGATTGCGTTAACGCCGAAAGCAGTCCTGGCAGTAGTTCTTCGCCGGTAAAAATGCGCAGTTGCAGCAGGCCGTCGTTGATCAGCGCCGTCGGGCAAAGCTGTTGCCCACCACCGGCCTGGCGACCGTTACCGATACCAATCACCAGCGCTTTACCCTGCCAGTGAAAATCCTCCCCACGAATGTCACAGATGTCGGGCTTGAGCGTATCCATGCGCATTAATCCGTGAATAAAATACGATACACCGCCCAGTGCGGCCTTGAGTTTTTCCGGCGTTTCGGTGGTGATCCGAGTGCCAAACCCGCCGGTCGCCATGTTGATAAAACAGGTTTTATCGTTGACCAGCACCATATCGATTGCAGTCGCATTTGCAGCGATAGCCAGCTTTAATGCCTTATCAAGGTCATCGGGTATACCAACACTGGTGGCAAAGTCATTCGCCGTTCCCAACGGTAAAATACCCAGCGCTGGAATATTGCCACCCTGCGACTGAATCAGCGCTGTCGAAACTTCGTTGATGGTGCCGTCACCGCCGCCGGCTATCACCGTAGCAACGCCTAGCTGACGAGCTTCATCAACGTAGCGTTGGGCATCGCCTTTTTCCCAGGTCACGCGAACATGGATTTCCACGCCTTCATCGCGAAGCTTCGCAATGGCATCACGCAGGGGGAGATTATCAGCACTTTTTCCATTGAGGATCAGTAAACTGGCAGGGAACGCTATCATCCGTTTGCCTCACTTTTTTTCGTTTTAACAAGTGTATGCCAGGAAAGCGTTTATGGCGTAAGAACTGACTGAAAGCGCAGGCGAAGAGATAAAAAAAGCCGCAGAGCGCGGCTTTTCAGATTGGGCAGACGTTACTGCGGGAACCACTGGTCGCTGATTTTCTGGTACGTGCCGTCAGCTTTGATTGCCGCCAGCGCGCTGTTCAGTTTTTCCAGCAGGGCTTTGTTATCCGGGCGAACCGCGATGCCAAGGCCAGTACCGAAGTATTGCGGATCGGTTACTTTGTCAGTGGCTACGCCTAACTGCGGGTTGGTTTTCAGCCATTCGTTAACCACAGCGGTATCGCCAAATACGCCATCAATACGGCCATTTTTCAGGTCGATAATCGCATTCTGATAGCTATCGTAGGCCACGGTTTTCACCTCAGGATGTTTGTCCTGCAGGTATTTCTGATGGGTGGTGCCGTTTTCCATACCGATGCGCTTACCTTTCAGGTCGGCAAAGGTTTTATAGGTGTCTTTTTTCGCAATCACCAGCGCGGAGTTGGCATAGTAAGGCTGAGTAAATGCAACCTGCTTGCTACGCTCAGGTGTGATATCCATTCCGGAAATTACCGCATCATATTTCTTGAATTTCAGCGCGGGGATCAGGCTGTCGAAAGCGTGATTGGTGAAAGTACATTCTGCCTGCATTTGTTTGCACAGCGCCGTTGCCAGGTCGATGTCAAAACCGACAATTTTATTGCTCGCGTCCAGTGATTCAAATGGCGGATACGTGGCTGATACACCGAAACTAATTTTATCAGCAGCTGAGGCGCCAGCGGCGAAAGTAGCAAGTAATGCGGCCAGTACTAACTTTTTCATGGTGGAACTCCCGTCTGTCAATCTTATGATTATTACCGTGTCTGCGGCGTGGGGTAACAATGCCATTTTATGAATTTGTATGCAATAAAAATGATTAAATATTTTTTATGGTATAAAAAAAGACGGACAATTTAGGTTGTTGTCCGTCTTTATTATTTTGCTTTATGCATATTTGCCGGATGGCGGTGCTAGCACCTTATCCGGCCTACAAAAGGTGCATGAACCGTAGGCCTGATAAGCGTAGCGCCATCAGGCATATGCTTAATTCCGGTGTTCAAACGCCAGCGCTTTACGTTCGATTAAGCGCATCATCAGCGTCAGCAAACCGTTGACGATCAGGTAAATCACACCCGCGGCACCGAAGACCATAACGTCGTACGTGCGGCCGTACAGCAACTGGCTATAACCCATGACTTCCATCAGCGTGATAGTGTAAGCCAGTGAGGTACTTTTAAATACCAGCACCACTTCGTTGGAATACGAGGAGAGGGCGCGTTTAAAGGCGTACGGCAACAGAATCGCCAGCGTATCCTTTTTGCTCATCCCTAACGCTCCGCAGGACTGCCACTGGCCTTCCGGGATTGCACGGATAGCGCCGTAAAACAGTTGCGTAGTGTAGGCCGCACTGTTTAACGACAGCGCAATTAAGGCGCATAACCAGGGTTCAGAGAGCAGATGCCACAATACCGGATATTCTTGCAATGCCGGAAACTGTCCTGGTCCGTAGTAGATCAGGAAGATTTGCACCAGCAGCGGTGTACCGGTAAACAGCGTGATATAAGCGCGAACCAGCCACACCAGCACCGGCGTTTTCAGCGTCAGGATGACGGTGAAGATCAGCGCCAGCACCAGAGCAACCACGATGGAGGCGACCGTCAGCGTCAGGCTGGTATGCAGCCCTTTCAACAATTCAGGTAAATACTCAAGCATCAGCCTGGTCTCCGCTCAAAACGTGTCGCGCGCAGGTCAATGCGTTTGAGAATGTACTGACTCACCAGCGTAATCACCAGGTAAATAGCGGCCGCCACAATGTACCAGGTAAACGGCTCCTGGGTGCGGGTGGCAATACTCTTCGTTTGCAGCATCAGATCGTTCACGCTGATAAGGCTGACCAGCGCGGTATCTTTCAGCAATACCAGCCACTGGTTACCCAGTCCCGGTAAGGCATGACGCCACATCTGCGGCATCACCAGACGAAAGAAGATCGCAGCTTTAGACAAACCCAACGCCTGACCTGATTCCCATTGTCCGAGTGGCACGGCCTTCAGCGCGCCACGCAGCGTTTGCGACGCGTAAGCGGCGTACAGTAATGACAGTGCAATGACACCGCACAGGAACGGGCTGACGTCGAAGTTTTCGATCTGCATCTGAACCGGGATTTGTACAAACCCGAGATTGATCGTAAAGCCATCGGCCAGCGTCAGCAGCAGCTGTGAGGAGCCGAAATAGATAAACAGAACCACCAGAATTTCTGGCAGACCGCGCAGGATGGTGACCAGGGCCGAGCCCGCCCATGCCACCGGGCGCCATTTTACTGACTCCCAGACGGCAAAAAACATGGCGAGCGCAAGGCCAATGATCAGCGCACAAACGGCAAGGCCGACGGTCATCCCGGCGGCGCTTGCTAAAGGAAAAAATTCATTCATCAAATATTACTTCTGGAACCATTTGTTGTAGATGGTCTCGTAAGTCCCATCTTTCTTCACTTTTTCCAGCGCAGCGTTAAATTTCTGCTGCAGCTCGGTATTGCCCTGGCGCACAGCAATGCCCAGACCGGTACCGAAGTAATCTTTATCCGTCACTTTGTCACCAACCGCGGCAAGCTTAGGATTGTCTTTCAGCCACTCGGTTACTACTGCGGTATCACCAAAGACGCCGTCAATACGACCATTTTGCAGATCGAGTTTGGCATTCTGGTAGCTGTCATACGGCACAGTGGTCACTTCCGGATGTTTATCCATGATGAATTTCTGGTGCGTGGTACCGTTTTGAACGCCGACTTTTTTACCTTTCAGCTGGTCGATGCTGGTGTATTTACCCTGCTGGCCCACAAACAGCGCAGAGTTGTCGTAGTAAGGGGTGGTGAACAGCACCTGTTTTTCACGCTCAGGCGTGATGTCCATACCGGCCATCACCGCGTCAAAACGACGGAACTTCAGGCTCGGAATCAGGCTGTCGAAGGCCTGATTGGTGAAGGTACAAGTAGCGTCAATCTCTTTACACAGCGCGTTTGCCAGATCAACGTCAAAACCTACGATCTTGTTATTCGCATCGATAGATTCAAACGGAGGATAAGACGCTTCGGTGGCGAAACGAATGGTTTGGGCTGCGGTAGCGGAAAGACTAAAACCTGCGATTAGCGCGGCAATCAGAACTTTTTTCATTGTATTGTCCCGAATCTTAGTGAGAAAGATAGTTTTTAAACGCTTCGGTTTGCGGGTTGGCAAAGCAGCTCGCATCCCCAAACTCGACGATATGACCGTTTTCCATATACACCACACGACTGGCCGTTTTACGTGCAACTTCCACTTCGTGGGTGACGATCACCTGAGTAATGTTGGTTTCCGCCAGTTCGCGAATGATGCTGACGATTTGGGCGGTAATTTCCGGGTCAAGCGCGGCGGTCGGTTCATCAAACAGCAGCACCTGCGGCTCCATCATCAACGCGCGGGCAATGGCTACACGCTGTTGCTGTCCACCGGAAAGATGTAATGGGTAACGATCGCTGTAAGGCTTGAGGCGCAGACGTTCCAGCAGTTTCTCGGCGCGCGCCATTGCCTGCTCTTTTGTCAGACCGAGCACACGGCAGGGCGCTTCAATCAGGTTCTGCACAACCGTGAGATGCGGCCAGAGATTATATTGCTGAAAGACCATGCCCACGTTCTGACGCAGATCCCGAATGGCTTTATCTGACGGGGTCTTCGTGAAGTCGAAACGGTTGCCTGCAATAGAGAGCGTACCCGAGCGCGGCATCTCAAGCAGGTTGAGTACGCGCAGCAGCGAGCTTTTCCC
Source organism: Citrobacter portucalensis (assembly GCF_002042885.1). GTDB lineage: Bacteria > Pseudomonadota > Gammaproteobacteria > Enterobacterales > Enterobacteriaceae > Citrobacter > Citrobacter portucalensis. The sequence goes on along the minus strand of NZ_MVFY01000005.1, from coordinate 75,576 downwards.
GGCTCCACTTGGGCCAAGTAACACCAGTGTTTCACCCTGAGGGCAATCCAGCGTGATATCGAACAGCGCCTGATGTGCGCCGTAGAAGCAGTTAATGCCGTTTAATTGAATACTCATTGACACTCGATACTGGCAGTCTGATAGCTATTGAAGCCGCAGATACTACCTTTGACAGAATAGTTATGCAATATTTATGCGTTAAAAGTTAAATGCAAACCGCATTCTTCTCTAAACATAGCACAAAATAGCGGGGCCACCAGTGGGCAAGAATAAATGTCGGCATTCTATGCAGAATGCCAGACAATTTATGGGGGTTATGATTTAAGCGGGTGAATGGGGCGGTTAGCGGTTTTCGACAGACTGGCGCAGCGTCCCGGCTGGCGCGTGTACGCTGCCGCCCAGATAGCGTACATCATCAACGACCCAGCACTGACCTTCACGGATCATCAGCACTTCATCACGCCAGCTTTGGTCACCCTGTTTCAGCTCTACGCGCAGTGGAATGTTGCGTGCATCACTATTCGGAATAGTCGATGCGCTGGCGACACTGGCGCTGTCTGGTAACGTAGCACGACTGGAGAACGGATCGCTGTTAAACAGATCGCGGTGTGCATTATCACGGCTGGCATCGGTCAGCAGTTTAGCCAGATTGTCGCTCAGGTACGGACGAAGGGCGGTAATATCATTGTTTCGATGCTGAATACGGTAATCATAGAATTGTTGAGCCACGCTGTCTGGCCCACCTTCTATGCATGAACCACTACGCGTGCCGTTATCTTTATAGACCGGCGTCACGGTCGTACAGGCGCTGAGAAGTAGTGCACATGGAACCAGCAGAGAGAGTTTCGAATAGCGCATAATGATTTCCTTATAAGCTTCCTACTAATTGTGTTCTACGATGAACAATTCGGTCTCACTAAAGATTGTATGATCGATTAACACATTGTTTTTGCTAAAGCAAATTCGCGGACACCCCACCTGAAGTATGTTGGTGGCGCTCGTTGCCAGCTTCAGCTTTAGTATATCAACCTGCAACGGGGCGTTGGCGGCCATTCATGCTTCTTATACTGTATAGACCATCTGAGCATTTGCATGTTCCATTTGCCGCGCTTTACGCCTAGCTAAACAAAATTCATGCCGTGCTGTTGGCTATAAGGGACTCCGGATGGCTAAAATAAGAGTTGCTTAATCTCGGTGCCCGTGCGTTAATGATCCGGTCGGTTTGAATAACAGACGATATACAAAGTAGTTTACTCAAGCAGTTCTCATTTTCAGGTGTAATCCGTTTATCCCCTCTTTGAGTCTCTTCATTAAGCACTACGAAGTTTCTGTCATAAAAACCAAGCTTGCCGAAAGGCTCAAATTAAGGAATAAATATATGTCTACTAAAATGACTGGTTTAGTTAAATGGTTCAATCCTGAAAAAGGTTTTGGCTTCATTACGCCGGCAGATGGCAGCAAAGATGTCTTTGTCCATTTCTCAGCGATTCAAAGTAATGAGTTTAAGACGCTGAATGAAAACCAGAAAGTCGAATTCGGTGTGGAGCAGGGACCTAAAGGTCCATCCGCAATTAATGTTGTGGCGCTTTGAGGTAACTATTATTACTAATCATATTCACTTTCGCTGTCCATGTTGCCATGGTTCCCAATACAGAACATCAACCTTTGATGTTACTGAGGGAAATCCGTTCGGGGCAAAATGTATTTTTTGTAAATCAAAAATGATTACATTTGATAACGTAGCAATGTACATTCAGTCCGGCCAGGCGCCATTAGATTTTAGAAAATAATAACTTCAGGCCCCCAAGCATCTGGGGGCTTTTTTATTTTTGGCGGCATGCCAGTCAAATAAAAATAAAAAACGCACCACCTGAAACCGCTACACATCAACAAGGATAGCAGTTTTATTTGGCGGGCTTTCCTTTGAGTGTCATAGTGTATTGGTTTGATAATGCTTTTGAGGTCGTACTCTTAGCGCAAAAAGGAGATTAACCATGCAGTTTTCGACAACCCCTACGCTGGAAGGACAGAGCATCGTGGAGTACTGCGGTGTTGTTACCGGTGAAGCCATTTTAGGCGCGAATATCTTCCGCGATTTTTTTGCCGGTATTCGCGATATTGTCGGCGGTCGCTCCGGCGCGTATGAAAAAGAGCTGCGTAAAGCGCGTGAAATTGCTTTTCAGGAGCTGGGCGAACAGGCGAAAGCGCTGGGTGCTGATGCGGTGGTCGGTATCGATATCGATTACGAAACCGTAGGCAAAGACGGTAGCATGCTGATGGTGAGCGTTAGCGGTACCGCGGTGAAAACTCGCCGATGAAACGTCTGTTGTGTCTGCTGGCATTTACGCTGTTGCTGGTGGGATGTGCTGGCGAAAAAGGGATTGTCGACAAAGACGGGTATCAGTTAGATACCCGCCGTCAGGCCCAGGCTGCTTATCCACGCATTAAAGTACTGGTTATCCATTACACGGCCGATGATTTTGACTCTTCCCTGGCTACGCTGACCGATAAAAACGTCAGTTCACACTATTTGATCCCCGCAGTGCCGCCGCTTTACCATGGTAAACCGCGTATCTGGCAACTGGTGCCGGAAAAAGATCTGGCCTGGCATGCGGGGATTAGCTTCTGGCGCGGCGCTACGCGTATTAACGATACCTCAATTGGTATTGAGCTGGAAAACCGCGGCTGGCAAAAATCAGCGGGCAGCAAGTATTTTGCGCCGTTTGAGCCCGCGCAGATTCAGGCGTTAATCCCATTGGCGAAAGATATCATCGCCCGCTACGACATAAAACCGCAAAACGTGGTGGCTCATGCAGACATTGCGCCGCAGCGTAAGGACGATCCCGGTCCGCTGTTTCCGTGGCAAGCACTGGCCGCTCAGGGCATTGGCGCATGGCCGGATGCTCAGCGTGTGGCATTTTATCTCGCCGGACGAGCGCCCCATACGCCGGTAGAAACCGCGTCATTGCTCGATCTGCTGTCACGCTATGGCTATGAGGTAAAACCCGAGATGACGCCGCGTGAACAGCAGCGGGTGATTATGGCGTTCCAGATGCACTTCCGCTCGACGTTGTGGAATGGCGTGGCGGACGCGGAAACGCAGGCGATTGCCGAAGCGTTACTGGAGAAATACGGGCAGGGTTAACGCAGACACCAATGCCTGATGGCGCTTCGCTTATCAGGCCTACGGTTAATTTGGCAGGTTTTTGTGGCGCTTGTGCCGCCACCCTGCAATGGCTATCAGCCTAACGCGGCAGCTTACCGTGGTCGCGCAGCCAGGCCGCGGTACGCTCAATCCCTTCATCCAGCGTCACAACGGGCTGATAACCTAACTCTTCCTGGGCGCGGCTGGTATCCAGCGTAAAGTCAAAATTCAGCTTCGAAACGCCGTAATGCGTAAGCTTTGGCTCTTTCGCCGATTTATTGCCTAAGCGCTCCATGCTGCGGGCAATCATGTCCAGCATCGGGTAGGGCACAGAGCGGATACGGCAATCAATATTCAGCTCGTCGATAAGTTTCTGCACAATACTGCGCAGGGTGCGATGTTCACCGTTGGTTATATTGTACGCGCGACCCGACGGCAGTTTATCGCAGGCTTCCTGACTCGCCAGCCACATCGCGTGAACTGCGTTCTCGTAATAGGTCATATCCACCAGCGCACTCCCGCCATGCGGCAACAGGATGCTGCCGTAGTGGTACATCATATGGGCGAGGCGGGGAATAAAGACTTTATCGTGAGGTCCGAACAAGCTTTGTGGGCGCAAGACAGTAAAGCGAGTCTGCGGGTTGGCCTGGGCGAGCAACGCAATCACCTCTTCACCAGCCGCTTTGCTGCGGGCGAATTCGTTGGCGAAGCGATGGGGACGGAAGTCTTCTTTGATATCGCGATGATGGTGATAATCAAAATACAGCGACGGAGAGGAGATATGAATAAAGTTACGTACACCCCAGGCTACGGCCCACTCGCCCAGACGGCGGGTAGCACGAACGTTGGCCAGATCAAAAGCTTCCTGAGTTCCCCATGGAGAGGTGAAACTGGAGCAGTGCCACAGCGTGTCAATGCCGGCAAGCATCACTTTTGCCTGCGAAGAAACCAGCTCGGTCAAATCCGCATGCACAAATTCTGCGCCCATTTTCTCCAGCAGCTTGCCCATCGCTTCGTTGCGACCGGTGGCTCTGACGCTGACGCCTTTGCTGCATAAAAACTCAACCGCGTTTCGGCCCAAGCCGCTGGTGGCTCCGGTAACCAGTACCTTCATATCAATCCACTGTGTTTAAAAAACGTCGTGCGCATTCTTCCGTGAATTACGCCTGTATGCAATGGGAAACATGAAAGAATACAGGCTCTTTTTATCATTAGTCTGTGATTTGTTCTGCAAGTTTGGCTATACGCTTCGCCATCCCCCTGAAAATGAACAGGTGGGCGGGGATCATCAACAGCCAGTAGAAGAGGCCAGGCATACCGTGCGGATGCCACCACGCGCGTACATCAATGCGTCGGTGGTCACCTTTATCTTCCAGTGTGAAGCTCAGGCGACCCAGTCCCGGCGCTTTCATTCCAAACAGCAGCGTCAGCTGTTTCTCCGGCTCAACGATGATGACTTTCCAGCTATCAACGGTGTCGCCAACTTGCAATAGTGGGTGTTCGGGACGACCTTTTGCCAGTTTATGACCGACCAGCAGGTCCAACGCCGCGCGCGTCTTCCATAGAATATTGCCAAAGAAATAGCCTTCTTTGCCGCCGAGTCGATTCACAACCTGCCACAGCGCTTTTGTGCTGGCAGAGGTTTCAACGCTAAAGCCAGCTTGTTTGGCGAAATAGCCATATTCTGGACGCCAGCGGGCAAACGCCTGTGCGTCGTAACCCCAGTCGCTGGAGTTGACCAGTTTCTCTTCTTCCTTCAACGTGCTGCGCACCGCGTCATCAAAGGCAATCAGTTTTTGTGGGATCAGCGCACGTAATTCGGTGTCATCGGCCAGCAGGTCGTGTTTTAAGCCCTGGATCAGCGCTTTGGCCGTGGTTGGCGGCACTGACGTAATGACGTTCAAAAACCAGACCGAAATCCAGCGGGTAGGGAAGGGGATGGGGATGAGCAGGCGATGTTTACCGCTGACCGCCATAAAATGCTCGAACTGTTCCTGATAGCTCAACACCTGCGGCCCGGCGGCTTCGAGGACGCGGTGATGCTGTGTGGGATTTTCCAACAATGCCACCAGATAGTACATTAAATTCTCCAGCGCGATAGGTGTGGTACGCGAGCGTACCCAGCGTGGAGGGGTGAGAACCGGTAGGTTGTAAACCATATCGCGCATGACTTCAAAAGCAGCGGAACCCGCTCCCACGATAATGCCCGCGCGCAATTCCGTCATCGGCACGCCTGACTCGCGCAGGGTGTCTGCGGTTATCTGTCGCGCACGCAGATGATCGGATTGTTCATGCCGGGGAGCCTGCAATGAGCTCAGGAAAATAAGTTGTTTAACTGGCGTATTACGCAGCGCATCGCGCACGTTCATCGCCACCTGACGTTCGTGGGCAATAAAATCACCGCCTTCGCCCATACCATGAACCAGATAATAAACCGTATCAACACCCGTCAGCAGCGGGGTGAGGTTATCTGGCCAATTCAAATCGACCTTGTGGCAACTGACATTGGCCAGTTGCTGCTTTTCCAGCCGTTCAATGCGACGTGCCGCAGCCAACACCTGGTGCCCTTGCTGACTGAGCGCCTGTACCAAATGCTGACCAATGTAGCCACTGGCGCCAAGAACCAAAATCCGTTGCGGCACGCCCATCTCCTTATTGGGTTAAAAAAGCGCGCCAGTGGGCGACGACTTCAGCAAGTTGTTCACGTGATACGTCCAGGTGCATCACCAGGCGCACAATCGGGGAGGCGTTAATCAGCACACCTTGCGCTTTCATATACTCGCCCAGCGCGGCAGCGTGCTCTTCGCCAACGCGAACAAACAGCATATTGGTGTCGTGGCGCATGACGTCCGCCCCTGCTTCGCGCAGCTGCTCCGCCATCCAGGCGGCGTTGTCATGATCTTCCTGCAAACGCGCCACGTTATTTTTCAGCGCATACAGCCCGGCCGCTGCCAGAATACCGGCCTGACGCATTCCGCCGCCGGTCATTTTGCGCCAGCGAATAGCGCGTTTGATGTACTCGTGGCTGCCGACCAGCAGTGAACCAACGGGGGTGCCGAGGCCTTTGGAGAGGCAAATGGTGAACGAATCACAGTATTGCGTGACATCTTTAAGTTCACAGCCGTAGGCGACGATGGCGTTAAAAATACGTGCGCCGTCGACGTGCAGGGCAAGATTACGCTCACGGGTGAATTCCCAGGCGTCTTTCAGATACTCGCGCGGCAGCACTTTGCCGTTGTGGGTATTTTCCAGGCTGAGCAAGCGGGTGCGGGCAAAATGGATATCGTCCACTTTGATTTTTGCAGCTACTTTGTCCAGAGGCAGGGAGCCATCCGGTGCGGCGTCGATAGGTTGCGGTTGAATGCTACCGAGCACCGCTGCGCCACCTGCTTCGTAGAGATAGTTATGCGCGCCCTGACCGGCAATGTACTCTTCGCCACGCTGACAATGGCTGAGCAGCGCCACCAGGTTAGCCTGAGTACCGGTAGGTAAGAAAATAGCGGCTTCTTTACCAGAAAGCTCTGCGGCGTATTGCTGGAGGGCGTTAACGGTAGGGTCGTCTCCATACACGTCATCCCCGACCGGGGCTGCCATCATCTCTTCCAGCATGGCGCGACTCGGCCGGGTGACGGTATCACTGCGTAAATCAATCATGGTGTCTCCTTATTACACTTCATCCTTCAAGCTGCCTCGGCGTTGGCCGCCCCCTTAAACCCCAGTCACATAGTATACCTATGCTCCTGGGGATTTTCGGGCTAGCCGCCTTGATGCATCATGAATGATTTTGTGTGTGATTTAATAAGGATGTTTTACCTGAGCCAGTTCGTTTTCGCCAGTTCGATCACTTCATCACCGCGTCCACTGATGATTGCACGCAGCATATACAGGCTAAAACCTTTGGCCTGTTCGAGTTTGATCTGCGGCGGGATTGCCAGCTCTTCTTTCGCGACGACAACATCGACCAGCACCGGGCCGTCAATCGACATCGCCCTTTGTAGCGCTTCATCAACCTCTGAGGATTTTTCCACGCGAATGCCTGTAATGCCACAGGCTTCGGCAATCCGCGCGAAGTTGGTGTCGTGCAGTTCAGTGCCGTCGGTCAGATAACCGCCCGCTTTCATCTCCATTGCGACAAATCCCAGTACGCTGTTGTTGAAGACAATAATCTTCACCGGCAGCTTCATCTGGACAACCGACAGAAAGTCTCCCATCAGCATGCTAAAGCCGCCGTCACCGCACATTGCTACAACCTGGCGTCCTGGTTCTGTGGCTTGTGCACCGAGTGCCTGCGGCATGGCATTCGCCATCGACCCGTGGTTAAACGATCCGAGCAGGCGACGTTTGCCGTTCATTTTCAGATAGCGTGCTGCCCACACCGTTGGCGTACCAACGTCGCAGGTAAAGATGGCATCGTCAGCGGCAAAGTGGCTGATCTGTTGCGCCAGATACTGCGGGTGAATGGCTTTATCGCTGGGTTTGGCTAGATCATCCAGCCCTTTGCGCGCCTCGCGATAGTGCTCCAGCGCTTTGTCCAGGAATTGCCGCTCGGTTTTCTCTTCCACCAGAGGCAGTAGGGCACGGAGAGTGGATTTAATGTCGCCTACCAGCGCCATATCAACTTTACTGTGTGCGCCAATGCTCGCCGGATTGATATCAATCTGAATAATTTTGGCGTCGGTGGGGTAGAACGGGCGATAGGGGAACTGGGTGCCAAGCAGGATAAGTGTGTCGGCATTCATCATGGTATGGAAGCCGGATGAAAAGCCAATCAGCCCGGTCATACCCACATCATAGGGGTTATCGTACTCAACATGCTCTTTACCACGCAGGGCGTGAACAATCGGCGCTTTGATTTTAGCCGCAAACTCAACCAGTTCTTTATGCGCACCGGCGCAGCCACTACCGCACATCAGGGCGATATTGCTGGAGTAGCGCAGCAGTTGCGCCAGTTTTCTCAGCTCTTCTTCTTGTGGAGTCACCACCGGGAGCGGCGCATGATACCAGTGCGTGGTGGCGCTTTCAGGTGCAGGTTTTAGCGCCACGTCACCGGGTAAAACCACCACGGAAACGCCACGGTTGAGCACCGCCTTACGCATGGCAATTGCCAGCACCTGTGGGATTTGTTCTGGGCTGGAAACCAGCTCGCAATAGTGGCTACATTCGCGGAACAACTCTTGCGGGTGGGTCTCCTGAAAATAACCGCTGCCTATTTCACTGGAGGGAATATGCGCGGCGATTGCCAGTACCGGGACGTGGTTACGGTGACAATCAAACAGCCCGTTGATCAGGTGCAGGTTGCCTGGCCCGCACGAGCCTGCGCAGACGGCCAGTTCGCCCGTCAACTGCGCTTCAGCGCCCGCGGCGAAGGCTGCAACCTCTTCATGACGGGTTGGCATCCAGTCAATTGTTCCCATACGATTCAGACTGTCACTCAGACCATTAAGTGAGTCACCCGTTACACCCCAAATGCGTTTTACGCCAGCCTGTTCGAGTGTTTTAGCAATAAAAGCGGCAACCGTTTGTTTCATGGTTTTCCTTCTCCTCTAATGTGATACCGGTTACAAGTTTAGATGAAGATAATAGTTATGCTTCTCATTTCCCCCTTATTTCCGGCAGGTTTCATTTAACCTGTATTAAGCGTAGTTTGTTATTGGACATGGTGAAACAAGGAATAAATTCAAATGGTTATAAAACTATTAAATTCAGTTAACCGAGTACTGACTCACGAAGATTTTGGCAAGTTATTGTTACGCTTTGCCGTCGGTGGGCTGATGCTGTTTCATGGGCTGCATAAACTCTTTGCGGGTATTGATGGCATCAGCGGTATGTTGATAGCGAAAGGTTTCCCAGGCTTTATTGCGTATGGCGTTCTGTTGGGAGAGGTTGTGGCACCGTGCCTGATTATTCTTGGCATCCTGACGCGTCCGGCGGCGTTAGGGCTGGCGTTTACGATGGTTGTGGCATGGCTGATGGTCGGGATGGGTGAAACCTGGACACTGGATAAAACCGGTGCATGGGCGATTGAAAGTCTGGTTTATTTCTTTATCGGCGCGCTGGCCGTGGCGTTTTTGGGCGCGGGGCGTTACTCCGTTGCCGGGAATTCTGCCTGGCGATAGTTACCATCTGAGAGTCAATACCGAGGCGGGAAAGCGTAGCATTGCTCCGCCTCGTCGTTCAATTTGTCGCTAATCTATATGTCGTCACTGTTCCATAGTTTGTGCCTACGTCTCAGCGCTCGCTGCGTCAATGCCCTTGCCATCGCGGCGCCTATTTCAGCGCTGACCACCAGTCCCTGAATAAACGGACGATCGTGCATCAACCACGGCAGCCCGCCAAAAGCGATGCGATTGCGGGCGTTTTCCGGCGCTTGCAGCGTGTAATCTTCGCCGATATCCGGGATCTCATCGCCACAGGCCAGCAGTTGACCGCGTAGCGTTGGGAACGGGATATCTTTGCTCTGCAATGCCCGTTGTCCTCGGGCGTCAATAAACACATCAAATTCGCTGCGCTGACCGTGGTGGGAAATTACCGTCATTTCCTGTTCATTCATACGCTCATAATCTGTGCCAAGCGCGAGGATCTCAATCAGCCCGGCTTCGTGCAGCGCCAGCAGTCGGCGAACTGACTCTGACGGGATTGCCGCATAGTTATCAATAAATACCCGCGCCAGTCCGCACCTGAAACGTTTTTCGTCGCGGGTATCAAGATGAGGGACTATCTCCTCGATAACCTCGTGCAGGCGCAGCAAGGTATAGCGCCAGGCGACGGTATGTTGTTTTTGCTTGTTGCGCTCAACTTCTACCAGGTTACGTCTCGCCCAGTCAAAAGGGTCATGTCTGAGCCTGTCGGCGAAATAGACTTCGGGGAACGTGTCGGCGTTAAGCGTCGCAAGCGCCACCTGTTGGCACCAGCCTGGCGCTGCGTCTTGCAGTTGTTGCGCCATAAGCTGAAAGATGCGGTCCAGTAATCCGTTTTGGCCATGGGCAATGGCATCTTCAATTGCTTCTGGCGTCGCGATATTCAGCGATTCATACGGAAGGGGGCAGTAAAAATCCGCTTCAGGCAGTACCCCGCTGCGCGACATCAGGGTCAGCTTCAGGTTTTGACTGTCGGATTTAGGTGTGAATTGCAGTGAATGGTCGGTATTGGTAGTGAAGGTGCCATGCTGACTGACCACAGCCATCGCGGCGTCGATAGCACTTAACGAGGTGCCCAGAATCCCTACCCGGCAAGCACCAATCTGCGCGTCCATCAGACCGGTCCACGGACTGGGGAAAAATTTGCGTTCCTGAGCATCCGTTTCAGGCCACAGATGACCAGTGGCGATAGCGGCGAAATCCACCTCAACGGGCTGTGACGCGTGGTTGATCCACAAAGAAACCCCATTCGGGTCTGCTCGCAGGTCGGTGACTTCGCTTGATTCATGTACGCGAATCGTGAAACCGGCTTGTTGCGCTTTCTCGACAATGGCTAAAAAACGATCGCGATAATAGTCGCCGAGGATCACGCGGGGCAAAAATTGCCGCTCATGCAAAGACGCGCGTTCAATCTGAAACTGGGCCAGATAGTCATCACTTTGATTCTGAAGCCACGTCAGATAACTGATATAGATCGGCGGGATCTCAATGCTGGCTATATTTGCCAGCATGTGGTCTGCGTTGTTGTCGCTATTGTAAGGCATGCCAACGCCCGCCTCTTCAGCTTGCTCGTAAAGCTCTATTTCCAGCGGTTCACCGCGCTCAACCAGGGCATGAAACGTATAAATCCCGGTGGGACCGACGCCGACAATGGCCACTTTTTTCATGGGGATCCTTGTAGAAAGTTCGACGTGCTAGTCGGGGATTATGTTTAATCTGCGCAGGGTAAGTGTGGTCGATAATTTGCGGGGAGAGTGAAAACATCAGAATTTTGCAACGCCTGACAGCATAAAAAAAGGCCACCCGGTACAGCCAGGCGGCCTTTTGCACATCAGATCCCGGCCAATTATGCCAGCACTAAATCACCCTGCGGATGACAGGAACAAGCCAGCACATAACCTTCAGCGATTTCTGCGTCGGTCAGCGTCATAGTGCTGCTGACCGTGTAGTTACCGTCAACCACTTTGGTTTTGCAGCAGCCGCAAACACCTGCACGGCATGCGGCGACAACCGGAACCTTGTTGCTTTCCAGCGCTTCCAGCAGCGTACTGCCCACTGGCGCGTAGAACTCTTTCGCCGGCTGTAGCTTGGTAAACTTCAGGCCACTGGTGGCGGCTTCGGCAACAGGTGTGAAGAACTGCTCTTTAAAGAAGCGCGTCACACCCAGCGCTTTGACTTCTTTCTCGACCAGATCCATATACGGTGCCGGGCCACAGGTCATCACGGTACGCGAGGTCAGATCCGGTACGCTTTTCAGCAGTTCGGTCGTCAGTCGGCCGGAAACAAAACCTTCTGTGGCATTGTTTTCAGCAACTAATGTCACCGGATATTCGCGCCACTCGTCGGCAAAAATGACATCTTGCGGCGAGCGAACGTTAAAGATTACCTGTACATCCGCTTGTGGGCGGTACTTTGCCAACCAGCGACGCATTGACATGATTGGCGTGACACCACAGCCGGCGGCCAGCATCAGGAACTTGTCTTCCGCTTTATCTTCACAGGTGAACTCACCCATTGCATCCGACAGCCAGATATAGTCGCCGCGCTTCACGTCGCGGGTTAGCCACTGTGAACCTGCGCCATCGTCAATCCGGCGGATGGTCAACGTGATGTACTCGCTAACGCCCGGCGTTGAAGAAATGGTGTAAGCACGCAGCGTATCCGCTGAATTACGTACGCTGACCAGTGCATACTGCCCGGCGCGGTAAGGATAATAATCGTGGCATAGCAACGAAATTGTCCATACATCCGGCGTTTCCTGATGGATGTGGTGAACCTGCATCCGCCATGGGCACTGATGAGTTGGCATTGTCATTCTTTACTCCTTACGCGCTCAGCAGTTGCTTCATGTCTTCTTCAACGGTGGTCACGGAACGCAGACCAAATTTCTCGTTGAGAACTGCCAGCAGATCCGGTGTGAAGAAACCAGGTGCAGTCGGGCCAGTGACAATGTTTTTCACGCCCAGAGACAGCAGGGTCAGCAGAATAACAATCGCTTTCTGTTCGAACCAGGAGAGCACCAGAGACAGTGGCAGATCGTTCACACCACAGCCCAGTTTCTCAGCCAGGGTTACCGCCAGGATGATGGCAGAGTAAGCATCGTTACACTGACCAGCATCCACCAGACGCGGCAGGCCTTCGATATCGCCGAACTCCAGTTTGTTGAAGCGGTATTTACCGCAAGCAAGGGTCAGGATCAGGCAGTCATCCGGCACGCTGGTGGCGAAGTCGGTGAAGTAGTTACGTTCACCACGTGCACCGTCACAACCGCCAACCAGGAAGATGTGACGCAGTTTTTCGCGGCTCACCAGGTCGATCAGGGTATCAGCAGCGCCCAGCAGGGTCTGACGACCGAAACCTACGGTGATCAGGTGCGGGATTTCGCTGTACGGGAAGCCAGCCATCTGCTGTGCCTGAGCGATAACCGGACCGAAGTTGTCGCCTTCGAGGTGGCTCACACCCGGCCAACCGACGATGCTACGGGTCCAGATACGGTCGTCGTACGCGCCAACGGTCGGGTCGATGATGCAGTTAGAGGTCATCACGATCGGACCTGGGAAGCGGGCAAACTCTACCTGCTGGTTCTGCCAGCCGCTGCCGTAGTTGCCGATCAGGTGCTTGAACTTACGCAGTTCCGGGTAGCCGTGCGCCGGCAGCATTTCACCGTGGGTATAAACGTTAACACCGGTACCTTCGGTCTGCTCCAGCAGGTTGTACAGATCTTTCAGGTCGTGACCGGAGATCAGGATGCACTTACCTTCGGTTGCTTTTACGTTGACCTGAGTCGGGGTCGGGTGGCCGTATTTGGTGGTTTCACCGGCGTCCAGAATGCTCATCACTTTGAAGTTCATCTGGCCGATTTCCATTGAACACTCCAGCAGAGCGTTCATATCGGCAGGCCAGGTACCCAGCCACGCCATGATTTTGTGGTACTGAGCGTAGATTTCGTTGTCGTACTGACCGAGAACGTGCGCGTGCTCCATGTAAGCTGCCGCACCTTTCAGGCCGTACAGACACAGCAGACGCAGGCCGAGAATGTTCTCGCCAATGGCTGCTTTGTCTTTGTTCGGGGTAAATTCAGCGGCCTGACGTTGCAGGTCACCCAGATCGTCGCTGACCAGTTGCAGATCGGCCATCGGGTTGGTGACCGCTGCGTTCGCGTCGATGTTCAGGCATTGCGCTTTTAGGGCGTCGCGCATGGCGATAGCTTCACGGGCATAGCCAACAATACGCGGGGAATCGAAGTTAACGTTAGTCAGCGTGGAGAAGAATGCACGCGGCGCAAAGTTATCAACCTCATGGTCGATGATGCCGTATTCACGTGCTTTAACAGCCCATGCAGACAGACCTTGTAGGGAAGCAATCAGCAGATCCTGCAAATCGGAGGTTTCAGCCGTTTTACCGCACATACCCTGCGCGTAAGAGCAGCCGTTTCCTGCCGGAGTACGGATGGTTTGTTCACATTGCACACAAAACATGGTCACACCTTTTAAAGTTATATTTAATATACATGTTTAAGGTTATGCCTGTGCGCGAAGGGATAAAAGGGATTTCTGCTACTACTTGCAGGGAGATTGATTTAGCGCAATTTTGGCGGTAGCTGACTACCGCCAGAGAGGTATTTGTCCCGGCGTCAGGCGGAGAAAAACGCCATTAGCAGAGGCACTAACAGACTCAGAATAAAGCCGTGGACGATGGCTGCCGGGACCATTTCCAGACCGCCGCTGCGTTGTAAAACGGGCAGGGTGAAATCCATTGATGTCGCGCCGCATAATCCCAGCGCGGTAGAGCGGCTGCGGCCCACCATTCCTGGAATCAACATAATGGCGATCAGCTCACGGGCCAGGTCGTTAAAGAAGGCGGCACTACCAATTACTGGCCCGAACGATTCGGTTAACAGAATACCGGACAGGGAATACCAGCCAAAACCTGATGCCATCGCCAGCGCGGTTTTCAGCGGTAGACCGAGGATCAAGGCATTGATAACCCCCGCCAGCATCGAACTGGCGACGACGACGACGGCCACGATCATCCCCCGACGGTTCAACACAATTTGCTTTAAGGTCATGCCGCTGTTGCGCAGTTGAATCCCCACCAGGAACAGTAAAAAGATTAACGTATATTCGCTGGCTTCGGTGGCATGCTGCAGAATGGGAAGCCCAGTGAGGCCGAGCAGGAAACCGATGACGACGACGCCGCAAAGCTGAAGCGACTCAAGCGCCATTGCAATTCGCGAGGGGAGCTTTTCTTGCTTGTGGTTGTGTCTCCAGGGCAGCGAACGCTCCAGCCAGAACAGCGCCGCAATATTACACAGTATAATGACCGTCACGCTGACCGCAGAATAATGAAGAATGGCTAACAGGTTGCTGGCGAGATTATCCAGAAACGCCAGGCTAATACCCATAAAAAAGAGAATAAGGTAGACGATCCAGCTTAACAGGCGATTGATAAGTTGTAATGCAGTCCTGTGCCGGAGCGGAATAAGGTAGCCCACAATTAGGGGAACCAGAATGATTAACAGCCCTGAAAACATGAAAACCAGATCCTTGCTGAGAAGTAAGACGAAATGCGTCACTATAACCTAAATAATTCAAGTTGCAGGAAGGCGGCAAGGGAGTGAATCCCCGGGAGCGTACATAAGTACGTGACTGGGGGGAGCGAGCGCAGTCAACACATCTGCAACTTGAAGTATAACGGGTATACACACTACTCAATGCAAAGAGGGGAGTAAAGTTGCAAATAAAAGGAAATATAGAGAGGAAAAAAAAGACCTGACTTTCGCCAGGCCTTTTTGTTAGCGATTAATCGCGTTTTTCGAGCAGGGTGCGGTAAATAAGACCGCCGAGAACCCCACCGATAATCGGCATGACCCAGAAGAACCACAATTGTTGCAATGCCCAGCCGCCCTGGAAAATGGCTACTGCGGTACTACGTGCCGGGTTTACGGAGGTGTTGGTGACCGGAATACTGATCAAGTGAATCAGTGTTAACGCCAGACCAATTGCGATAGGTGCAAAACCTGCCGGAGCATGTTTATCGGTCGCGCCGTGGATCACTAATAAGAAACCTGCGGTCAGAATAATTTCAATGACGACGGCAGAAAGCATGGAATAACCGCCTGGTGAATGTTCACCAAAGCCGTTCGAAGCAAAACCACTGGCCGTTGCATCAAAACCTGCTTTACCGCTGGCAATAAGATACAGTGCCGCAGCTGCAACAATACCGCCCACAACCTGAGCAATAACGTAACCAATAACATCTTTTGCCGGGAAACGACCGCCAGCCCATAAACCGAAGGTTACCGCCGGGTTAAAATGTCCACCTGAAATATGACCCACAGCGAATGCCATGGTTAATACTGTCAGGCCGAATGCCAGCGCGACACCGGCAAATCCAATTCCCAATTCCGGGAATGCGGCTGCCAGCACTGCACTACCGCACCCACCAAAAACGAGCCAAAACGTACCGAAGAATTCAGCTGCTAATTTCCTGAACATAACCACCTCAATTAAAAGTTCCGGGTTCGTGTTCCTTGCCCGGTAATTCATCGCTAAAAGGGACGATGATGAAAGAGCGGGTATTTTAGAAAAAAATATCATCCCTTCGCCAGTTAAATTGATGAAAAAATTTGATTTAAGGCAATATGTTGCGATTCCTTTTTGAATCTTGGGTGAATGAAGCATAGTTCAATTAGCGAAAGGACGATGATTAAGTTCTGAAATTATATTCAGGAGAAAACATAAGAAGAATATTCTTATTTTTTTTGCTTTTGCGATTCACGCCAGGTTGATATCGGGTGTCCTGAGCGCCCGCTTGCCGTTATACTCCTGATAACTTGAAGGAAAAAGTTAGCATTTCCGGAGGCTATATGATTCTCGAACGCGTTGAGATTGTTGGATTTCGCGGTATTAACCGTCTGTCGTTGATGCTGGAGCAGAGCAACGTGCTGATTGGGGAGAACGCGTGGGGTAAATCCAGTCTGCTGGATGCCTTGACCCTGCTGCTGTCGCCGGAGTCAGACTTGTATCATTTTGTCCGCGAGGATTTCTGGTTCCCGCCGGGTGATATACAGGGCAGGGAACACCACCTGCACATTATCCTGACGTTTCGTGAATCCCAGCCGGGTCGTTACCGGGTGCGTCGCTATCGTCCTCTGGAAGCCAGTTGGACGCCTTGCCAGGATGGCTATCACCGCATTTTTTATCGCCTGGAAGGCGAGTGTGCGGATGACGGTAGCGTTCTTACCTTGCGCAGTTTTCTTGATGGCGACGGCCATCCATTACCTCTCGATGACATTAACGATCAGGCGCGCCACCTTGTGCGTCTGATGCCGGTACTGCGTCTGCGCGACGCGCGATTCATGCGACGGATCCGCAACGGTACCGTGCCGGACTCGGCGGATGTCGAAGTCACCGCCCGCCAACTGGATTTTCTGGCGCGTGAGCTGGCTACCCGGCCGCAAAACCTGACCGACGGGCAGATCCGCCAGGGGTTATCGGCCATGGTTCAGTTGTTGGAGCACTATTTTTCCGAGCAGGGGGCTGGCCAGTCCCGCTACCGTCTGATGCGCCGTCGCTCCAATAACGAACAACGGAGCTGGCGCTATCTGGACATTATTAACCGCATGATTGATAAACCCGGCGGACGTACGCACCGGGTTATTCTGTTGGGCCTGTTTTCGACCTTGTTGCAGGCCAAAGGCACGCTAAGGCTGGACAAAGACGCCCGACCTTTACTGCTGGTGGAAGATCCGGAAACGCGTTTACATCCCATCATGCTGTCGGTGGCCTGGCACTTGTTGAATTTACTGCCTCTGCAGCGAGTGGCGACCACCAACTCCGGTGAGCTGCTGTCCCTTACGCCTGTTGAGCATGTTGTTCGTCTGGTACGTGAATCATCCCGTGTCGCTGCCTGGCGGCTTGGGCCGGGTGGGATCAGTGCAGAAGATGGTCGGCGAATCGCATTTCATATTCGTTTTAATCGTGCGTCATCGTTGTTTGCCCGCTGCTGGCTGCTGGTGGAAGGTGAAACGGAAACCTGGGTTATTAACGAACTGGCCCGCCAGTGCGGACATCACTTTGATGCAGAAGGGATTAAAGTCATTGAATTTGCCCAGTCCGGTCTTAAGCCGCTGGTTAAATTCGCCCGCCGGATGGGGATAGAGTGGCATGTGCTGGTCGATGGCGATGAAGCCGGGAAAAAGTACGCGGCCACGGTACGTAGCTTATTGAATGACGACAGAGAGGAAGAGCGTGAGCATTTGACCATGCTCCCCGCGCTGGATATGGAACACTTTATGTATCGCCAGGGGTTTGCTGACGTCTTTCACCGGGTGGCGCAAATCCCGGAGAACGTGCCTATGAATATGCGCAAAATTATCTCCAAGGCGATACATCGTTCGTCAAAACCGGATTTGGCCATTGAGGTGGCGATGGAAGCCGGGCGGCGGGGCGTTGATGCGGTGCCAACGCTGCTGCGAAAAATGTTTTCCCGCGTGCTGTGGCTGGCACGCGGCAGAGCGGATTAGTGGCGAAACATCGACGACAGCTGCGAATGGATGCTGTCCAGTAGCTGATAGCGGCGGCGGTATTCTGCGCGTTTTTTGCTCGCAATATCCGCCTCGCTTTTTCGCGCCAGCGTGCGCGGAATATGATAGTACCCGTTGCTGTCGCACTCACCGCCAACCGACTCCCAAAAAGCGTTGTAGTCAGAATGGATCACCTTGTTTTTATCGTGGTAGCGTTGACTGCGAAAGATATGCTGTTCATTGCTTACAGCCATAACTTTTTCAATATTCAACTGTTCGGCTAAACGGCAAATGGTTTCCATCACAATACGTTTTGGGAAAATTCCATGGCAGGACTTCGTCGCTTTTTGGATTGCTTCGTGCGGTAGTTGCGCATTGCCCTGCACACCGCCAATAAATAATGTCCTTTTCCCATTATATTCGCAGAACGTAAACGTCATTTTAGTTAGCACGTCTCCGTCACCATTGCGCACCTGAATGGTGGCTTCACCCTCTTTATCCAGTACCGGAAACATCATCATGGTGATGGTAAATATATCGCCGTCTTTACCTTCGGTTTGCGCCAGATGTAAGCCGTCATTGCTTAATAAGGCGTTAAATTCAGCGGGTAAGAATGCGTGGCGGATAAAATGGTAATGAAAACGCACCGCATCTAAACGCATTTTGCGGGAGAAGTTTGCCGCAAGATAAGGACGGTGCAAACGAACCGGCAGTCGGGGTTGACGGGCGAGCAGGGGGCCAAGATCCGGCCATTGGGCCAGTTCAGTCATCCATTCCTGAGTGAGACGGGGTATCAATAATGAACGCCAGATAAATTTACGACGAAAGCTCCGTTTATCCCAGCAATGTGCGGGCCGTAAATGACCGCTGCTCAGGCTGAAAAAAAGGCCAAAACGCGTGACTGGTTTGGTGGAAAGAAAAGTGCTTTCAGTTAGTTGACTCATAATATAAATCCGATTGATACCCTTGTACTAATTTCAGCACAGCGGATCTTAACCATTCATCAATAACTCTGTTATTCTTGCGCTTTTCAACGGCGATTTATTTAACGTTGATGATTAGCACTCCACTCTGGTGGACGTATTGGGGGTATTGGGACATTTATGAAGCTCAAGGGAAAAATCAAAAAACGCTATTTTCTGTTCGCCGTCATCCTTATTGTGGCGGTAATTGCACTTTGGCGAACGCTTAATGCGCCTTTACCTCAGTATCAAACATTAATTGTTCGACCTGGCGATCTGCAACAAAGCGTGCTGGCGACCGGTAAGCTGGATGCGCTGCGTAAAGTTGACGTCGGGGCACAGGTCAGCGGGCAGTTAAAAACGCTGTCGGTTGCGATTGGCGATAAAGTGAAAAAAGATCAGTTGCTCGGTGTTATCGATCCTGAACAGGCGCAAAACCAAATCAAAGAGGTTGAAGCGACGCTGATGGAATTGCGCGCCCAGCGTTTACAAGCCGAAGCTGAGTGGAAGCTGGCGCGGGTCACTCTCTCCCGCCAACAACAGCTGGCGAAAACTCAGGCCGTTTCACAGCAGGATCTCGACACGGCGGCCACCGAAATGGCGGTCAAACAGGCGCAAATTGGCACAATTGACGCGCAAATTAAGCGTAATCAGGCCTCTCTCGATACGGCAAAAACCAACCTTGACTACACCCGCATCGTTGCGCCAATGGCTGGCGAAGTAACGCAAATTACTACCCTGCAAGGGCAAACCGTTATTGCCGCCCAGCAGGCCCCTAATATTCTGACGCTGGCGGATATGAGCACCATGCTGGTAAAAGCGCAGGTTTCTGAGGCTGATGTAATTCACCTGCATCCTGGGCAAAAGGCCTGGTTTACCGTGCTGGGCGATCCGCAAACACGCTATGAAGGTAAGCTCAAAGATGTTCTTCCGACGCCAGAGAAAGTGAATGATGCGATTTTCTACTATGCCCGCTTCGAAGTTCCAAACCCGAAAGGGATCCTGCGCCTGGATATGACCGCGCAGGTCCATATCCAGCTCACTGATGTCAAAAATGTCCTGACCATCCCGCTGTCGGCGCTGGGCGATCCTATTGGCAACAACCGCTATAACGTCAGACTACTGCGTAACGGCGAAACCCGCGAACGTGAAGTGGTTATCGGCGCGCGTAATGACACCGATGTGGAGATCGTGAAAGGGCTGGAAGAGGGGGATGAAGTCATTACCGGTGAGGGCAACGCTGGAGCTGCAAAATGACAGCATTGCTTGAGCTGAGCCATATCCGCCGCAGCTATCCGTCAGGCGAAGGCCAGGTTGAGGTGTTGAAGGACGTATCCTTGAGCATTCAGGCCGGGGAAATGGTGGCGATTGTCGGGGCGTCGGGTTCGGGTAAATCGACGCTGATGAACATTCTCGGCTGTCTGGATAAGCCAACCAGCGGTACGTATCGCGTTGCCGGACGTGATGTCTCTACGCTGGATAGCGATGCGCTAGCGCAACTGCGTCGTGAGCATTTTGGTTTTATCTTCCAGCGCTATCACCTGCTGTCGCATTTAACCGCCGCACAAAACGTTGAGGTACCGGCGGTCTACGCGGGCACTGAACGTAAGCAGCGCCTGGCGCGTGCGCAGGAATTACTCCAGCGGCTGGGGTTGGGTGACCGGGTTGACTATCAACCTTCCCAGCTTTCCGGTGGTCAGCAGCAGCGGGTCAGTATCGCGCGTGCGCTGATGAACGGGGGGCAGGTTATTCTTGCCGACGAACCCACCGGTGCACTGGATAGCCATTCCGGCGAAGAGGTGATGGCGATTTTGCATCAGCTGCGCGATCGCGGGCATACGGTAATTATCGTTACTCACGACAGCCAGGTCGCCGCGCAGGCCGAACGGGTCATTGAAATTCGTGACGGCGAGATTGTGCGCAATCCACCGCCACAGAAACCCTCTGGCGGACGCGATATCGCGGAGCCAACGGTGAAAACGGCATCCGGCTGGAGCCAGTTTGTCAGCGGTTTTCGTGAAGCGCTTACCATGGCCTGGCTGGCAATGGCCGCGAATAAGATGCGTACGCTACTGACCATGCTTGGGATCATTATCGGTATTGCTTCGGTGGTATCGATCGTGGTGGTAGGCGATGCGGCTAAACAACTGGTACTGGCAGATATTCGCGCTATTGGTACTAACACCATTGATATCTATCCAGGCAAAGACTTCGGCGACGACGATCCGCAATATCAACAGGCGTTGAAGTATGACGATTTGACGGCGCTACAGAAGCAGCCCTGGGTCAGTTCAGTAACGCCTGCGGTGTCGAAGAACCTGCGGTTACGCTATGGCAATATCGACGTTGCTGCCAGTGCTAATGGCGTTAGCGGCGACTATTTCAACGTCTATGGCATGACATTTAGCGAAGGGACCACCTTTAACGCCGAGCAACTGGCGGGCCGTGCTCAGGTGGTGGTGCTCGACAGCAATACCCGTCGTCAGTTGTTCCCCAATAAAGCGAAAGTTGTTGGCGAAGTCGTGCTGGTGGGGAATATGCCTGCCACGGTGATTGGTGTTGCAGAAGAGAAACAGTCGATGTTTGGCAGTAGCAAGATCCTGCGTGTCTGGCTGCCTTACAGCACTATGTCCGGGCGCATTATGGGACAGTCGTGGCTGAACTCGATCACCGTGCGGGTGAAGGATGGTTTTGACAGTGCCCAGGCCGAACAGCAACTGACCCGACTGTTGACGTTGCGCCACGGTAAGAAGGATTTCTTCACCTGGAATATGGACGGCATCTTGAAAACCGCCGAAAAGACCACACGTACATTACAACTCTTCCTGACGCTGGTGGCGGTGATTTCGCTGGTGGTCGGTGGGATTGGCGTGATGAATATTATGCTGGTTTCAGTAACCGAACGAACGCGTGAGATTGGTATTCGTATGGCGGTTGGCGCTCGCGCCAGTGACGTGCTGCAACAGTTCTTAATTGAAGCAGTGTTAGTGTGTCTGGTTGGCGGCGCGTTGGGCATTAGCCTGTCGATGCTGATCGCTTTTACGCTACAGCTATTTCTGCCGGGCTGGGAAATTGGATTCTCACCCGTCGCGCTGTTGACGGCGTTCCTGTGTTCGACTGCAACCGGTGTGTTGTTTGGCTGGCTACCGGCGCGGAATGCGGCACGTCTGGATCCGGTAGATGCTCTGGCGCGGGAATAATGCCACAGAGATAAAAATGCCAGCCGCAAGGGCTGGCATTTTGACTGCGGGATGTACACAATGAGACAGAAGAGCTATGCGACAGCTTCTGCTTCAATGACAGGCACGATGACACTGGCATGATTGCCTTTTGGCCCCTGGTGGACATCAAACTGGACAGACTGTCCGGCTTTTAGCGTTCTGTAACCATCCATCTGAATGGTGGAGTAATGGGCGAAAATATCTTCGCCGCCGCCTTCGGGGCAAATGAAACCAAACCCTTTGGCGTTGTTGAACCACTTAACAGTACCCGTTTCCATACTTCGACATCCTTCGTAAATCTTATATAAGTAAGATGGAATGAACCGGTGGCGGAGTGGGGGCTGTTCAAAACCTCGCCAACTCTCGAGACTACAATTTAGAGAAATCAGGCGGGGCGTCAAGCGCCATGCAGACGGAATAGGGTAAAAATGCATCAAAATTTGAAGCAGTTAACGCTATTGTCGGTTATGTGACAGATGTCGCGGATGGCACTAATAGATGATAGTTATCTAATACTTGAGGTAGATTGATTGTGCGCATAGGCTGCTTGTCAGCGGCAAGATTTTCTGCCGGAAACCGTAACTGAAGATGACGACTGACAATGGGTAAGACGAACGACTGGCTGGATTTCGATCTGCTGGCGGAAGACAAATTGCGCGACGCGCTAAAACCGCCATCTATGTATAAAGTGATATTAGTCAATGATGATTACACTCCGATGGAGTTTGTTATTGACGTGTTACAAAAATTCTTTTCTTATGATGTAGAACGTGCAACGCAACTGATGCTTGCAGTTCACTATCAAGGCAAAGCTATCTGTGGCGTGTTTACTGCCGAAGTGGCTGAAACCAAAGTAGCGATGGTGAACAAATATGCGAGGGAGAACGAGCATCCGTTGCTGTGTACGCTGGAAAAAGCCTGAATGCAGGCATAAACATTGGGGGAGGTGCCTATGCTCAATCAAGAACTGGAACTCAGTTTAAACATGGCTTTCGCCAGAGCGCGCGAGCACCGACATGAGTTTATGACCGTCGAGCACTTGTTACTGGCGTTGCTCAGTAACCCATCGGCCCGCGAAGCGCTGGAAGCGTGTTCTGTGGATCTGGTGGCGCTCCGTCAGGAACTCGAAGCCTTCATTGAACAGACCACACCTGTATTGCCTGCCAGTGAGGAAGAACGCGACACGCAGCCAACGTTGAGTTTTCAGCGTGTACTGCAACGTGCGGTCTTTCATGTTCAGTCCTCCGGGCGCAATGAAGTTACCGGCGCAAATGTGCTGGTCGCTATCTTCAGCGAGCAGGAATCTCAGGCGGCTTATCTGCTGCGTAAGCATGAAGTAAGTCGTCTTGATGTGGTGAATTTTATTTCTCATGGCACGCGCAAAGACGAACCCAGTCAGTCTTCTGACTCTGGGAATCAGCCAAATAACGAAGAGCAAGCTGGCGGGGAGGACCGTATGGAGAACTTCACGACTAACCTTAACCAGCTTGCCCGAGTGGGCGGAATTGATCCGCTCATTGGCCGGGACAAAGAGCTGGAGCGCGCCATTCAGGTACTGTGCCGTCGCAGAAAAAACAACCCGCTGCTGGTGGGAGAGTCTGGTGTCGGTAAAACCGCCATTGCTGAAGGCCTCGCCTGGCGTATCGTCCAGGGTGATGTGCCTGAAATCATGGCTGATTGCACCCTTTACTCCCTGGATATCGGCTCGCTGTTGGCTGGCACCAAATATCGCGGTGATTTTGAGAAACGCTTTAAGGCGCTGCTGAAACAGCTGGAACAGGATACTAACAGCATTCTGTTTATCGATGAGATCCACACCATTATCGGTGCGGGTGCGGCATCGGGCGGCCAGGTGGATGCGGCTAACCTGATCAAGCCGCTGCTCTCCAGCGGTAAGATCCGTGTGATAGGGTCCACAACCTATCAGGAATTCAGCAATATCTTTGAAAAGGACCGTGCGTTAGCGCGCCGTTTCCAGAAAATTGATGTCACTGAGCCATCGGTAGAAGAGACCGTACAGATAATCAACGGTCTGAAGCCAAAATACGAAGCGCACCATGATGTCCGCTATACCGCCAAAGCGGTGCGTGCAGCGGTCGAACTGGCGGTGAAATATATTAACGATCGTCATCTGCCGGATAAAGCGATTGACGTGATTGATGAGGCGGGCGCGCGTGCACGTCTGATGCCGGTCAGCAAGCGCAAGAAAACCGTCAACGTGGCGGATATCGAGTCCGTTGTGGCCCGCATTGCGCGGATCCCGGAGAAGAGCGTTTCGCAGAGCGATCGCGACACGCTGAAAAACCTGGGCAACCGTCTGAAAATGCTGGTATTCGGACAGGATAAAGCCATTGAGGCGCTGACTGAAGCGATCAAAATGAGCCGTGCCGGTCTGGGACACGAGCATAAACCGGTCGGTTCGTTCCTGTTTGCCGGACCAACTGGCGTCGGTAAGACCGAAGTCACGGTGCAGTTGTCCAAAGCACTCGGCATTGAACTGCTGCGTTTTGATATGTCCGAATATATGGAACGCCACACCGTCAGCCGCCTGATTGGTGCGCCTCCTGGGTATGTCGGTTTCGACCAGGGCGGTTTGCTGACCGATGCTGTTATTAAGCATCCGCATGCGGTACTGCTGCTGGATGAAATCGAAAAAGCGCACCCGGATGTCTTTAACCTGCTGCTGCAAGTGATGGATAACGGTACGCTGACCGACAATAACGGGCGTAAAGCGGATTTCCGCAACGTGGTGCTGGTCATGACCACCAACGCCGGTGTGCGTGAAACTGAGCGTAAATCGATTGGGTTGATTCATCAGGACAACAGTACTGATGCAATGGGCGAAATCAAAAAAGTGTTTACGCCGGAATTCCGTAACCGTCTCGACAACATTATCTGGTTTGATCATCTCTCTACCGAGGTGATTCATCAGGTTGTTGATAAGTTTATCGTCGAGCTTCAGGTTCAGTTGGATCAGAAAGGTGTCTCTCTGGAAGTGAGCCAGGAAGCACGTGACTGGCTGGCAGAGAAAGGCTATGACCGCGCAATGGGCGCACGTCCAATGACGCGTGTGGTCCAGGATAACCTGAAAAAACCATTGGCTAACGAACTGCTGTTCGGTTCGCTGGTGGATGGTGGCCAGGTGACCGTTGCGCTGGATAAAGAGAAAAATGAGCTGACCTATGGTTTCCAGAGTGCACAAAAGCACAAGCCAGAAGCAGCACATTAATCTTTAATCACCTAATCAGCCGGGCGTAATGCCCGGTTTTTTTTCGCCTGATAATCGTGATTTGAAATGGGATATTCGGGGGAGTTTAAACGGCAGGCAAAAAATAAGCCTGCGTAAGGGAGATTACGCAGGCTAAGGAGGTGGTTCCTGGTACAGCTAGCATTTATGGGTTATGTTTTTCAGCGGAGGGGATAATACCCTTAATGAACGAAACGGTATGTGATCGATTTCTAAGAATCTTCCGAACGCTGAAAAATAACCGTAATTAACTACTTAGTATGCGGGTTGCGCGTGGACTCACCGGTAAAATTACGCATCAACAATGCATAATTCAGATCGATATCCTCTGGTACTGGCATCCACACGGTGTAACCGTCGCCCGGCGCAACCGGCATGGCTTCACCTTTCGCGTTTTCCATCTGTTCGAGGGTAAAGTTAATGTTGCCCTGTGGGGTCATCAGCTCCAGGCTGTCGCCGACGGTGAATTTGTTTTTCACCAGTACGGCGGCCAGTTCACCTTTACGTTCGCCGGTGAATTCGCCGACAAACTGCTGACGCTCGGAAACAGAGAAGCCGTATTCGTAGTTCTGATAGTCGTCATGGGTATGGCGGCGCAGGAACCCTTCGGTGTAACCACGATGCGCCAGGCCTTCCAGCGTTTCCAGCAGTTGCGGGTCGAACGGTTTACCGGCTGCGGCATCATCAATGGCTTTACGATAGACCTGCGCGGTACGTGCACAGTAATAGTATGACTTGGTGCGGCCTTCGATCTTCAGGGAATGCACGCCCATCTGCGTCAGGCGTTCAACGTGGGCAATGGCACGCAAATCCTTTGAGTTCATGATGTAAGTGCCATGTTCGTCTTCGAACGCGGTCATATACTCACCCGGACGCTGGGCTTCTTCAATCATAAAGACTTTGTCTGTCGGTGCGCCAATACCCAGCGTAGGCTCAACGTTTTGTACCGGAATAGGCTCGTACTTATGCACGATATTGCCCACCACGTCTTCTTTGCCTTCCTGCACGTTGTATTCCCAGCGGCAGGCATTGGTGCAGGTACCCTGGTTAGGGTCACGTTTGTTGATATAGCCAGAAAGCAGGCAACGGCCGGAGTAGGCCATACACAGCGCGCCGTGAACGAAGATCTCAAGCTCCATATCCGGCACCTGGGTGCGGATCTCTTCGATTTCTTCCAGCGACAGCTCGCGGGAGAGGATCACGCGGGTCAGCCCCATCTGCTTCCAGAATTTCACCGTCGCCCAGTTTACGGCGTTAGCCTGTACTGAAAGGTGAATGTCCATGTCAGGGAAGTTTTCGCGCACCAGCATAATCAGACCAGGGTCTGACATGATCAGTGCATCCGGCCCCATTTCCACCACCGGTTTCAGATCACGAATGAAGGTCTTCAGCTTGGCATTGTGTGGGGCAATGTTAACCACCACATAGAATTTTTTACCCAGTTCATGGGCTTCATTAATGCCGAGCTGCAGGTTTTCGTGGTTGAATTCGTTGTTGCGTACGCGCAGTGAGTAACGCGGTTGGCCCGCATACACAGCGTCAGCGCCATAGGCGAAAGCGTAACGCATGTTTTTCAGCGTTCCCGCCGGGGAAAGGAGTTCCGGTTTAAACATAATTTTCTCGTTCTGATGACAGGTCAGACTCGCCTCACTCAATGAGGCGGTTAGGGGAGTGCCCCCATATTAAGGGCGGGCATTGTAGCGCTGCGAGGAAGTCAGGTAAAGAAAAACGCCGGGCGACAGCGTTGCGTTACCCGGCTGAGCAAATAATTATCAGGTCTTATCTTTTATCGTCTGACTGACACCATTGGTCTTAACTGAAGCAATACCGGTCTCGCGTGACTGTTCATTCGCATACAGTTGACTGCTACCAATAATCTGGTGGTTTGCAGCTTTCAGGTTGAAATGTAATTTGCCATTAGACGCTGTTTTTTTCTCATAACGCTCATCCAGAGGGCTGTTAGCCTGGACAGATGCGATCCCTTTTTCTGCAGCGCCTTTTGTAGTGTAAAGCTCACTGGTAAGGATTATTTCCCCGTTCCCAGCTTTAAGAACAAAGCGGTACTGATCATCGCTACTCTTACTTAATTCAAACCAACCAGCCATATGAACTCCTTGATTAAAAGTTTTATATCAAACAGTTATTGACGACAGTATTGTCAGAAAGAGTATGAGCGATATTTGGAGAGTTGCTAGTTACCAGGGCTCACGGAACAACTGAGCCCTGAAGGGCATGAGAGTTTAAGCAATTCGGCAGGCATCGGCTTCCCAGCGATACCCCACGCCATAGACCGCGCGAATAAACGACTGCTCGGCATCCAGCGACTCCAGCTTACGTCGCAGGTTCTTAATGTGGCTGTCGATGGTGCGGTCTGTAACGACGCGGTAATCGTCATAGAGATGATTGAGCAACTGTTCACGGGAGAACACTTTACCCGGCTCATGTGACAACGTTTTAAGTAAGCGGAATTCGGCGGGCGTTAAATCGAGCATCTTCCCACGCCAGGAGGCCTGAAAACGGCCTTCATCGACGATAAGCGGGCTGTCTGCATCCATTTGTTGCAGTTCGCGCTGCGGTTTGCAACGACGCAGGATCGTTTTTACGCGCGCGACAACTTCACGCGGGCTGTAAGGTTTACAAATATAATCATCTGCACCGATCTCCAGCCCTAGCAGGCGATCAATCTCTTCGATTTTAGCGGTTACCATCATGATGGGGACTTCTGAGAAGCGGCGGATTTCCCGACACAGAGTCAGACCGTCGGTACCGGGCAGCATCAGATCCAACAAGATCAGATCGGGCGGCGTTTGGCGCACGTAAGGCAGAACCAGGTCGCCGTGGTTGATCAGCGTAGGGGCATAGCTCGCTGCCCGCAGGTAGTCGATCAGCAGTTGCCCCAGCTTAGGCTCATCTTCCACGATCAGAATACGCGGTGTGTTTTCATCAATGGGTAACTCAGTCATACATCTCTCTGTAAATCGCGTTCCAGCGGTAACTCTACTGTAATGCTAACCCCACCAAAAGGCGAATGGGCGGCGCGGATTAGACCATTATGCGCTTGTACGATATTGACGCAAATCGCCAGCCCCAACCCGGAACCTCCGCTGGCGCGGTTGCGCGAGCCTTCGGTGCGATAAAATCGTTCAAACAGCTTCTGTAACTGCTCGTCACTTACGCCGGGAGCGGAATCTGCGAAGGTTAATAACACCATGCGTTCGCGTTGTTCGGCGCTGATATGCAACCCGCCACCGCTATCGGTGTAGCGCAGACTGTTTTCCAGCAGGTTGTTGAACAGCTGCATCAGACGATCCCTGTCACCAAATACCGTCATGCTGTCGGGGAGCGAAAGCTGTATGGTCAATCCACGGCTGGCGAAGCGTTCACGAAATGCGCCGCTTGCCACTTCCAATAGGGGGATGAGGTCCAGCGATGTTTTCTGGTAGGCCAGCGCGCCTTCATCTGACATGGAGAGCTGATGAAGGTCGTCAACCAGTTTGGTGAGCGTACCGACTTCAGCCTGCAACGAGGCAACGGAGTCAGGGGTAAACTGGCGGACACCATCCTGAATGGCCTCCAGTTCACCGCGCAACACCGCCAACGGCGTACGCAGTTCGTGAGAAATATCGGCCATAAAGTCACGACGCATCTGCTGGTTTTTTTCCAGTGTACTGGCGAGCTGGTTGAAGTCCTGCGCCAGCTTGCCCAGCTCATCCGTACTGGTTGGCGTAACGCGAGTGGTGAAATCGCCCGCCGCCAGTTTGTGCGTGCCTTCCACCAACCGCTTAACCGGGGCCAGCAGGCTGCGCGCCAGCGTAAATGTCGCCAGCGCGGCCAGGATCGTGGAGAGCGCAACGATAAGCCAACTGGATCGTCGTTGCTGCATGTCGAAATTGATATCCGTATTCCGCGTTAAGCGTTCCACAGGAGAGGCAATCACGGCGCCCACTTCGCTACCGTTAACGCGTATGGGATGGCGCATGCCGTCGCGAGGAACTGGGCCGCGCGGGCCGACAAGCACACGGGCGTTTTGGTCGACAACCCAAAACTGTGTACGCCAGCCGTGCGGCGGCATGCCTGGACCCGGTTTATCATCGTCGTTGTCGTGTTCAAAAGAGCGCAGGATCTGGAAAACAAAACGATCGTTATTGCGTAAGAATCGCCAGTTGCCGTGCTGCTCGTACTGCTCGCTTAATGCGTCGCTGAGCATTTGCAGCCGCTGCTCGTTGCCGTGCTTGATATAGTCAATAAAACCACGTTCGAAGCTAATGCGTACGGCCCAGTGCATGCTGATCAGCAACACAATGCAGGTGGCGAAAATCGCCAGAAACAGTTTGCCGGTGATACCGGGCCGCCAGAACTTCATCAGGTGCTCCTTTTGCGCCGTGAAATCACCGCGTTGGTTTGCGTGTCGTTCGGCACGCGGGCAAAAATAATGGCGGGCAGCGCAATGATGAAGGCGATGCACAGCCAGGTATACATAAAGACGGTATGCGTACTTCCGCTGTCGATGGCGATATGCTGTTGGCCGAACATGCCCAGCAGCAGGCCAGCGATGGTCACACCAATACTCATCGAAAGCTGCATGATCATCGACAGCAGGCTGTTACCGCTGCTGGCCAGATCGTCAGGCAGATCTTTTAACGTAAGCGTGTTCATGGATGAAAAACGCGTTGAGTTGACCATTCCCTGTAAAAACAGCACGAAGGGCAGGGCGTAATACCAGCCCAGCAGTGCCGTGGTCATTAGCAACAGACTGACCAGCGACAGGCCAAGCGTAGTGGTAATCAGTACACGACGGTAACCAAAGCGGTTAACGACCTGCACCACAATGCGCTTCATGCCCATACTGCCCAGCACCATCGGGATCATCATCAGCCCGGCATGAAAAGGTGAAAAACCGAGGCCAATCTGTAAAAACACCGGTGTCATAAACGGCAACATGCCGCTGCCGATGCGTCCGGCAAAACTGCCGAAAAGACCTAGCGAGAAGGTTGGTGTGCGAAACAGATTCAGGCTGAATAGCGCACGCGGATTACGATGGGCGTGTTTCAGATACAGCGCAATAGCCAATACCCCGCAGATAACCAGCGCCGCCAGCGTGATACTGGAGAGGCCGGTTCCTTTGCTGCCATCGAGCGCCAGCGTCAGTACCGCCATGCCGACCGCCAGCATCGCGAACCCTGAGAGGTCGAAACGTCGGGTTTGCATGGTGTAGTTGGGCATCAGCATTAACGTCGCTATTGCGCCGACAATGCCTACCGGAATGTTAATCAAAAATATCCAGTGCCAGGAGGCGTATTCAACCAGAATCCCGCCTAACGCTGGGCCCAGCAGCGGGCCGATTTGACCGGGTAAAGTGACAAACGTCATTGCCGCCATATATTGCTCACGCGGGACGATTTTCATCACCGTTAGCCTGCCGACCGGCACCATCATCGCGCCGCCAACGCCTTGTAAGACGCGCGCCATCACCAGCTCGTTGAGCGTGCTAGACCCGGCACAAAACAGCGAGCCAAGCGTAAACAGGATGATGGCGGTGAAGAAGATATTACGCACGCCAACTTTGTCCGCCAGCCATCCGCTGGCGGGCAGCATCACGGCAACAGTTAAAACATATGACACAATGACCATATGCATGTGTAACGGGCTTTCCCCGAGGCTTGCCGCCATCGAGGGAAGCGCGGTGTTAACGATGGTGGTATCCAGCGACTGCAT
This sequence comes from Citrobacter portucalensis, assembly GCF_002042885.1. Taxonomy (GTDB): domain Bacteria; phylum Pseudomonadota; class Gammaproteobacteria; order Enterobacterales; family Enterobacteriaceae; genus Citrobacter; species Citrobacter portucalensis. The sequence continues at coordinate 44,622 of NZ_MVFY01000005.1, read as the reverse complement.
AAAAAAGCCAAATGCCACAATCCAAAGTTGCCAGCGGGTGCTGTCGGGAAGTTCTGTCATAACTCTGCTACCGGTTTGCTGTTTTTACGCGAAAAACGCAGACGCAGACGGTCGAAAAAGAGATAGACCACGGGCGTGGTGTACAGCGTCAGGAGCTGGCTCACGACCAGCCCACCGACAATGGTTATCCCCAAAGGCTGACGCAGTTCAGAGCCATCTCCTGCGGATAACACCAACGGCAACGCGCCAAACAACGCCGCCAGCGTGGTCATCATTATTGGGCGAAAGCGCAACAAGCAGGCCTGGAAAATAGCTTCTTCCGGCTGTAGCTTGCCGTTTCTCTGCGCTTCCAGCGCAAAATCGACCATCATGATGGCGTTTTTCTTCACAATGCCAATTAATAGCATGATCCCTATCAGGGCGATTAGGCTGAACGGGGCATTGAACAGTTCCAGCGCCAGCAACGCCCCGACGCCAGCCGAAGGTAGCGTGGAGAGAATGGTCAGCGGATGGATATAGCTTTCATACAGCATCCCCAGCACGATATAGACCGTGGCGATGGCGGCGATAATCAGGATCACCTGCGAATTCATGGTGTCCTGAAATACCTGTGCGGTACCGGCAAAGCTACCGCGAACCGTGGAAGGGACGCCGAGCTGGGTCATGGTTCTGTTGATGGCCTCTGTCGCTTCTGACAGTGAAGAACCTGTCGGCAGGTTAAACGACACGGTTGAGGCGGCAGACAAGCCCTGATGGTTCACAGATAGTGGCGCATTCGCCGGCTGCCATTTAGCAAAGTACGATAACGGGATCGCTTTACCGTCATTGTTGATGACGAACATTTTGTCCAGTGCGCTGATGTCCTGGGTGTAACGTCGATCGACCTCCATCACCACTTTGTACTGGTTCATCGGCTGATAGATGGTAGAGATCTGTCGTTGTCCGAAAGCATTATTCAACAGGCTGTTGGCGGCTGCCACGTCGATCCCCAGACGAGACATGGTATCGCGATCGTAAATCAGATTCATCTCCGCGCCATTGTCCTGCTGATCGGAGTTGACGTCTGCCAGTTGGGGCAGGGCGGCAAGCGCCTTACGGATCTTCGGTTCCCACTCACGCAGCGCCGCGAGATCGTCGGACAGCAATGTGTATTGATAGCTGGCGTTGGCCTGGCGTCCACCAACGCGAATATCTTGCACCGCCATTAAAAACAGATTCGCACCTGGCTCTTTTGAAAGCGCGACGCGCAGGCGATCGATCACCTGCTGAGCGGTTTCATGGCGCTCATCACGTGGCTTGAGGGTAATAAACATCATCCCGCTGTTGACCCGCGAACCACCGGTAAAACCGGTGACGTTATTCACCGCCGGGTCGTCGCGGATGATCTTCATAAAGTCCTGCAGTTTGCCGCGCATGGCCTGAAATGAGATGCTCTGGTCGGCCTGGATCCCACCCATCAATACACCCGTATCCTGCTCCGGGAAGAAGGTTTTGGGGATGGAAATATAAAGCCAGATATTCAGCGCGATGGTGCCAAGCAACACCACGCCTACCAGCCGCGTATGGCGCAGCACCCATTTAAGCGAGGTGCCGTAACTCTGTTGCAGCGCCACTAGCACACGACCAAAACCCCGCTTGCGAGACTGTTCGCGCGGGGTGCTGGATTTGAGCATCCAGCCGCACATCATTGGCGTTAATGTCAGCGACACCAGCAGCGAGATACCGATAGCAACCGACAGCGTGACGGCAAATTCGCGCAGCAAGCGCCCAGGCAATCCGCCCATTAATAGCAGTGGCAGGAACACCGCCACCAGCGACAGACTCATGGAGAGCACGGTGAATCCCACTTCGCGCGTACCCTGTAACGCCGCCTGGAGCGGCTTCATTCCTGCTTCCAGGTGGCGGGCAATATTTTCCAGCACCACGATGGCGTCATCGACGACAAATCCCGTGGCAATGGTTAACGCCATCAACGACAGGTTGTTCAGGCTGAATCCACACAGATACATGGCGGCAAAGGTACCGATCAGCGAGACCGGAACTGCTACTGCGGGGATCAGCGTCGCACGCCCGGAGCGCAGGAAAATAAAGACCACCAGGATAACCAGCGCCACGGAGATAATCAGCGTCTGTTCGACTTCTTCCAGCGAGGCGCGAATAGTCGGCGAGCGGTCCTGGGCTATTTGCAGATCGATAGCGGCCGGGACCAGCGTTTGTAGCTCCGGCAATTTGGCGCGAATGCTGTCTACCGTCTGAATAATATTGGCTTCCGGTAGCTTGCGGATCATCAGCAGAATGGCCGGTTTGGCATTGGTCATCCCCGCGTTGCGTACGTCCTGCACCGAGTCGGTTACAGACGCAACGTCGCCCAGTCGTACCGCCGCGCCGTTATTGTAGTGGATGATAATCGGCTGGTATTCGGCGGCGGTTTTCAGCTCATCGTTGGTTTGGACCTGCCAGCGGTGGGTATCATTCTCGACAGCGCCCTGCGGCTTACGCACGTTGGCGTTGTCAATTGCGCTACGTACGTCGTCCAGCGACACGCCCTGGTTAAACAGCGCTTGAGGATTAAGCCCTACACGCACGGCAGGCAGTGAGCTGCCTCCAACGTCCACGTCGCCCACGCCGTCGATCTGTGCGATGGTCTGCGCCAGCTGGGTTGATGCGAAATCGTACAATTCACCTTGCGAGTACGTGTCCGATGTTAGCGTCAGGATCATGATTGGCGCATCGGAAGGGTTGGCTTTGCGATACGTTGGTCGGCTCGGCATCCCGCTGGGTAGCAGACTTTGCGCGGCGTTAATTGCGGCCTGAACGTCCCGCGCCGCGCCATTGATGTCACGGTCGAATTTGAATTCGAGAATAATACGCGTACTTCCAAGTGAACTGCTCGAAGTCATTTCGTTCACGCCCGCAATGCGTCCCAGAGAGCGCTCCAGCGGAGTTGCGACCGAGGACGCCATCGTTTCGGGTGAGGCACCCGGTAACGATGCGCTGACCATGATCACCGGAAAATCCACCTGCGGTAGCGGAGCGACCGGCAGCAGACGAAATCCGAGTATGCCGCACAGGGTGATGGCTACCGAAATGAGAATGGTCGCCACCGGACGATGAATGAAAAGCGCGAAAAATTTCATTTACGCTTCCTCTTCCTGACGCGGGAAGCGGCTTTTCACGTACAACGACAGACGGTCAAACAGCAGATAAATCACCGGGGTGGTAAACAGGGTTAATACCTGACTCACCAGCAGCCCACCGACCATGCCAATACCTAATGGACGACGTAACTCTGCGCCCACGCCGGTACTCAACATCAGCGGCAACGCGCCGAGCAGTGCCGCCAGTGTAGTCATCAGGATCGGGCGAAAACGCAGCAGACAAGCCTGGAAAATGGCATCGCGTGGTGACATTCCCTGTTCGCGCTCCGCGGCAAGGGCAAAGTCGATCATCATGATGGCGTTTTTCTTAACGATACCGATGAGCAAAATAATGCCGATAATCGCGATGACGTCCAGTTCGCTCCCGGCAATCATTAACGCCAGAAGCGCCCCGACGCCCGCCGTCGGCAGCGTGGAGAGAATAGTAATTGGGTGAATAAAGCTCTCATACAGCACGCCGAGGACGATATACATCGCGACAACCGCAGCCACAATCAACCAGATGGTATTTCCCAGCGCGGCCTGGAAGGCGAGCGTGCTGCCCTGGAACTGGGTGGTAATATTGGCGGGCAGGTTAAGCGTTTTTTCGGTATCCAGAATGGCCTGTACCGCATCACCCAGCGACCACTCGTCTGGCACGTTGAACGAGATGGTGGTGACCGGGAACTGATCGAGGTGGTTAATCGACAGCGGGGCAAAACGCTGTTCAACACTGGCGATCGCGCTGAGCGGTACTATGCCGCCGTCGCTACTGGTCAGACGTATTGTATCCAGTGCCGCAAGCCCTGGCGTATTGTTGGTGTCATGTTCTAACACCACGCGATACTGATTTGCCTGGGTGTAGATGGTTGAAATCAGTCGCTGGCCGAAGGCGTTGTACAGGGCGTTGTCGACATCTGACATGCTGATGCCCAAACGGCTGGCGCTGTCGCGATTGACGTTCACATACGCTACCAGCCCTTTGTCCTGCCAGTCGCTACTGACATCGGACAGTTGCGGTAGCTGATTTAGTTTTGCTATCAGCTGTGGAACCCAGGTGCTGAGGGCATCAAGGGATGTCGCTTGCAACGTGAACTGATATTGCGTCCGGCTGACCTGAGTATCAATCGTCAGGTCCTGAGTGGGCTGAAGATAAAGGTCAACGCCGGGAACTCTGTCAACCGCGTCCTGTAGGCGCGCAATCACTTTCTGCACCCGATCGTCGCGTTCATCCAGCGGCTTAAGGTTGATTTGTAAGCGCGCGCTGTTCAATGCCGTATTAGTGCCGTCCACACCGACAAAAGCGGTCAGGCTTTCTACCGCCGGATCTTTCAGAATGACATCTGAAACCTGACGCTGGCGCTGGGCCATGCTGGCAAATGAGCTGGACTGCGGTGCCTGTAGCGTGCCCTGGATAATGCCGTTATCCTGGATCGGAAAGAAGCCTTTGGGGATAAAGACCCATAGCATAACGCTCAGCGCCAGCGTGCCGAGCGCAACGCTCAGCGTGAGCCACGGATGGTTGAGCACTTTCGCCAGCCAGTGGCCGTACCCGGCAATAACGCGATCAAACATGCGCTCTGAGGCACGGGAGAAGCGGTTTTGCTTACGCAATGAGGCCTGATTCAGCATACGCGCGCACATCATCGGCGTAAGAGTGAGTGAGACAACGGCGGAAATCAGAATCGCCACGGCCAGCGTCACAGCGAACTCCCGGAATAATCGACCTACGATATCACCCATAAATAGCAGTGGGATCAGTACGGCGATCAGTGAAAATGTCAGAGAGATGATGGTAAAACCAATCTCGCCCGCGCCCTTCAGGGCAGCAGTCAGCGGTTTTTCGCCTTTTTCGATATAGCGTGAAATATTCTCGATAACCACGATAGCGTCATCCACCACAAAGCCTGTCGCGATGGTTAGCGCCATGAGGGTCAGGTTGTTGATGGAGAAATCAAGAAATACCATCACCGCGAAAGTACCGATTAACGATAACGGTACGGCGACTGCAGGAATAATAGTTGCCGGAATATTGCGCAAAAACAGGTAGATAATCATGACTACCAGCGCAATCGCCAGCATCAACTCAAATTGGGTATCCGCTACGGACGCACGAATATTGGTTGTACGATCGGAAAGTACGCTGACCTTAACCGATTTGGGCAGGCTCTCGGTGAGCTGCGGCAGCATCTGGCGGATACTGTCTGCCGTGGAGATGATGTTTGCGCCAGGCTGACGCTGAACATTCATTACTATAGCTTGTTGCTTATTGGCCCATGCGCCCAGCCAGCTGTTTTCGGCCCCTTGCTCAACGGTGGCGACATCGCCCAGACGAACCGGTGCCCCGTTTTTATAGGCAACAATGAGCTGACGATATTCATCCGCGGACTGCATCTGGTCGTTGGCTGAAAGGGTAACGGCACGCGTTGGACCATCAAGACTCCCTTTTGCCGAATTGACGTTGGCACCGGTAATGGCCGTACGGATGGTTTCGCTGGTCAGACCGAGTGCGGCAATGGCCTGAGCGTTAAGCTTCACGCGGACCGCCGGACGTTGCCCACCGGAAAGTGTTACCAGGCCCACGCCGGATACCTGAGAGATTTTCTGCGCGACGCGGGTTTCGACCATATCTTCCACCTGCGTCATCGGCATGGCGCTGGATGTGACCGCCAGCGTCATGATCGGTGGATCTGCCGGGTTTACCTTGCTGTAGACCGGAGGGTTAGGGAGATCGCTGGGTAATAAATTGGTGGCGGCGTTAATCGCGGCCTGAACTTCCTGCTCGGCAACATCCAACGGGAGCGTCAGTTGAAACTGTAACGTAACGACCGATGCGCCACCGGAGCTTTGTGATGACATCTGTTTTAAGCCAGACATCTGTCCAAACTGACGTTCAAGCGGTGCGGTGACCGCCGAGGTCATGACGTCCGGGCTGGCGCCAGGGTAGAGCGTAACGACCTGAATCGTGGGGTAATCCACTTCAGGTAAGGCGGCGATTGGCAGGAAGCGATAACCGATAATTCCGGCAAGCAAAATCGCGACCATCAGCAGCGTGGTGGCGACGGGGCGCAGAATAAACAGGCGCGATGGTCCGCCTGTGTTGTCCGGAGGTAACACCTGCATCAGGAGTTAGCTCCTTTTTTGCCGTATCCGCGTGGCGCTGTTTTCTCGTCGGAAACAGAGGCGTCGTGCGCCTCAACGACTTCGACTTTTGCGCCTTCCGTCAGACGGTCAATCCCGTCGGTCACGACCCGATCACCCGCAGAAAGCCCGGCGGCAATCACCACTTTTTGGCTATCCTGAATACCCGGTTTAACCAGGTGTTTGCTCACTTTATTGTCGCTATTCAGTACCCAGACAAAGTGGCCTTCGTTACCCATTTGCAGAGCGGCAGTTGGGATCACAACGGCATTTTGTTGTGTGTCGACCAGCATGCGGGCGTTAACGAACTGGTTAGGGAATAAAGCATCATCCTGATTGTTAAAACGAGCCTTAACTTTGATTGTTCCGGTGGTGGCATCAATCTGATTGTCGAGACTGAGCAGGACGCCTTCGCTCAGTTTTTGCGAATTGGTTCGGTCCCAGGCTTCGACCTTCAGCTGGCTCCCCGATTTTTGTGCCTGCAACACGGTAGCAATGTCGTTTTCAGGCAACGTAAATATCAGGTCGATGGGATGCGTTTGCGTAATGACGACGATTCCGGTGGTATCGCCGCTGGAAATTTGGTTACCGACATCGACCTGTTTCAGGCCGACACGACCATCGACAGGCGCGGTTATCCGGCTCCAGTCGAGCTGCAACTGAGCGCTGGCGACACTGGCTTCATCCGCTTTGATTGTGCCTAACGTCTCGTTGACCAGCGCCTGCTGGGCGTCCAGCTCCTGACGGGAGACCAGATTGGTTTTAACCAACTGTTGATAGCGGGCAAGATCGCGACGGGCATTCGCCAGCGTGGCTTTATCTTTTGCCAGTTGTCCCTGCGCCTGAGCCAGAGCAACTTTGAACTGGCTGGGATCTATTTCTGCTAGCAGGTCACCGGCCTTAACCTGTTGTCCTTCCTCAAAGTGTAAGGCGATGAGTTGACCATCCACCCGACTACGCACCGTGGCGGTATTTGCGGCAGTAACGGTCCCCAGCCCTGTCAGGTAACGTGGCACGGCTTCCTCGGTGGCGGTGGCAGCCTGCACGGGAGCCAACGGTCCGGAGCGCATTCCACGCCGTCCTGACCCCGCCGTGTGCTGCGCGGGTTTGGTTGCGCCCGGTGCGGTTCCCTGGGATGCGCTACGGCTTTGCCAGAACCAGATGGCGGCGACGGCGGCCACGACGATCACGATTGCTATCACCCAGCGGGATTTATTACTGCCTTTCATTGTTATGAGTTTCTCATCCTGAAACGATTCGCGGAATGATACTAGTTTAGCCAGCGAACAAGGGAGAAAAATGGAGGAATTATGAAACACTGTCGGGATTCGTCTGAATGCTGACGCGGCTTTGCGAGGCGTTACGCAACAATCGGTGGTGAAGATAGCGAATACGCAATTGTGCGATAGAGTGCTGACAAGGCAAAAAGGAGGAAAGCCAGAGATTTCAGCGGGACGCTGGAACGGGAAAGCCCCTCCCGAGGAAGGGGCCAAAATAAGGAAAGGGTTATGATGAAGTACGTCATCATACTGGTGATACTCTTAGTCATTAGCTTACCGGCTTACTAAGACACCAGGGGGAGGGGAAACCTTCCCTAACCCTCACTCCTGAAAATAAGCCACAGCAAGGATGATGTCAATACGCACACTTTTCAGCATGCGAGCGGCTTAGCGGAAAACAACGTCAGCCCAGCGGGCCAGTCCGGCGGTGACAGAACCGAAGTCATCGCCACCCGCGATAGGGATCCCGGGAAGCTGCTGGGCGAGGGCTTTTTTAATCAGCGGCGAACGCGCGCTGCCGCCGGTCAGATAAATCACGTCTGGTTTTTCCTGTGCGTTGTCCAGCGCCAGCTGGACCTGCTCGAGAATACGCGCCAGGGGCTGATTGAGCGCAGCTTCCAGTCCGTGTTGACTGATATCGGTTGCCAGCGTGTCGCTGATAAACGGTATCGCCGCCGTTACAATCGTCTGGTCGGAGAGTGCGATTTTGCTCTCTTCTGCACTGCGCACCAGGCGATAGCTCAGACGCTCGCGCCAGACTTTAAGCAGCAGAGCGACTTTATCGGCTTCTCTCGCGTCGCGGACAAGATCGTTGAGCAGTCGACCGTTGGCGCTGCTATAGAAATCACTTTGCGCGGGAACGTCGTTGATTGCGACCGCGTTCCACCACGGGAGAATCGGTAAGGCGATACCTTTTTCTGTCTCACCGCCCATACCTAGCAGTGGCATCAGGTGTTTAAACGCCAGCGCGATATCCAGATCGTTCCCGCCTACGCGGCAGCCACTGTGTCCCAGCAGGCTGTTTTCGCGATCGGCACGCTGATGCCATTGCGGCCCCATCAGCAGCAGTGAACAGTCGGTCGTACCCCCGCCAATATCCACCACCAACACGCGTTTTTCTTCCTGCAGCGTCGCTTCGTAATCCAGTCCCGCCGCTACCGGCTCGTACTGGAAGACGACATCCTGAAAACCGGCGCGTTTGGCCGCACGTTCAAGAATACCCTGCGCCTGGGTGTTGGCGTCATCGCCACCTAATCCCTGGAAGTTGATGGGCCGACCAATCACGGCCTGAGTGATAGCTTCCGGCAGTTGGCTTTGCGCCTGGTTGCGAATGTGCAGCATCATTGCACAGACCAGATCTTCAAACAGCGCAACCTGCTGCGGCTTCAGACCGCTGGCACCCAAAAATGATTTTGGCGATTTAACGAAGTACACCTCTTCCGGGTCTTCAATATACTGACCCAGCGATGCCAGACCGAACTGCACGCTGTTGGCGTTAACGTCGATGTCTTCTTCGCGGTTGTAGCGCATCGCACGGCGAAGCAGCGCCTGCGTTTCATCGTCCGTAGTTGGGATGTCGTGATGGCGATACAGCCACTCGCTAACCGCTTCGCGCGTTGGTGCGCACAACATTGAGGGTAGCAACGTGCTGTTATTTTCCATTTTGAGCAGGTGAGGCTGCCCATCACGCATAACGGCCACTGAACAGTTTGCCGTACCGTAGTCAAAACCAATAAACACCGTAAAAATCCCCATGCCAGTGAAGAAGGGGCGTGACTTTAACGAATAGTTGACGCCCCGACAACTGGAATATGAAAGCAAGGCGTACTGATTGAATACCGTTTATGCTTTAGGTTTGCGTAAAAAGGAAAACTAAATGTTCACGCTGAGCTGGCAACCGCCTTATGACTGGCCCTGGATGCTGGGATTTCTTGCCGCCCGTGCGGTTGAAGGTGTCGAAACCGTAGAGGAACTGAGCTATGTCAGAAGCCTGTCCGTAGGGGAGCATCGTGGTCTGGTGCGCGTTGTCCCGGATCTGCACGCCAACGTGCTACACGTGACATTGAGCACAGGGTTACAGCCGGTAGCTTCCGAGTGCCTGGCAAAAATAACGCGCTTGTTCGATCTTGGCTGTTGCCCGCAGCAAATTATCGGCGCGTTGGGTAGCCTCGGTGCGGCGCGTCCGGGACTGCGCCTGCCGGGCAGTGTCGATGCGTTTGAGCAAGGGGTGCGGGCGATTTTAGGGCAGTTAGTCAGCGTATTGATGGCCGCGAAACTGACGGCGAAAGTGGCGCACGCTTACGGGGAAGCGCTGGAGGATGCGCCCGAGTATGTGTGTTTTCCTACGCCGGAAGCGCTTGCCAATGCCGATCCGCTGCACCTGAAAGCGTTAGGAATGCCGCTCAAACGCGCTGAAGCGTTGATTCACCTGGCTCATGCAACCCTTGAAGGAACGCTCGCGACAACAGCCCCTGCCGATATCGAACAAGGCGTTAAGCAGCTACAAACGTTTCCCGGGATAGGGCGCTGGACCGCCAACTATTTCGCGCTTCGTGGTTGGCAGGCGAAAGATGTTTTTCTGCCGGATGATTATCTGATTAAGCAGCGTTTTCCCGGCATGACACCGGCCCAGATCCGACGGTATGCAGAGCGCTGGAAACCCTGGCGCTCCTATGCGTTATTACATATCTGGTATACGGATGGCTGGCAGCCGTCAGTTGATGGCGAAATTACTGGTATTCAGTAACAGGTCCAGCGGTTGGGCGTCGGCAATGATATCGCCATAAATCATATCAATCCCGATGCCAGAAAGCGCATCCATGATCAGCGGCAACTGCACCGGGCCGGCGATGGTTTTAATGTCCAGACGCTGAGCATGGCCCTGGATAATGGACACCCACATTTCGTCAATCAAGTTACCGTGGACGCTGGCGCTTAGCTCGCTGTCGAGCAGCAGGTAATCAACCATGTGATATTTCAGGTTGTCAAAAAGATCTAAATCGCGACCGACATGACTTAGAATAATTCGACATCCGCACTGACGCAGTCGATGTAGTGTGGATATAGCCTGCGTTGGGTTTGTTTTTATCACGTTAGACGGAACGGTCAGGTGCAGCAGTCGTGGTGGTAACGGACTTCTTTGCAGTTGCCCCAGCAGCTCGTCAACAAGTTCTGTATTCAGCAGCCCGGCGGCGGAAAGGGGCAGGGCAATGCTGAGTCCCTTACTGGCGACGGCCGGTGCAGCACTCTGGAAGAATTCGGTAAATACCCGGCGGTCAAGCGCCTGATTCAATGTAGGATCGACCAGCCCGGCACGGAAAGCGTGTTCTTCAATAATCTCCCCTTCAGCTGTCCCTAAACGTAGCGAGAGGAGCCAAAAGCTGAACGTCTCCGGTATACGCGGGGAGGCCACGCCCCTGGCGATCATCAGCATTGGGTTGTGCAAAATGCTGTGTCTTTGCTCATCCAATGTCAGTTGACTACGCGCGGCATGACCCTGGCTTTGCTGCGGTTCATAAACGCAGACGCGTCCACGCCCACTGTTTTTCGCCGCATAACAGGCAATATCCGCTTGAGACATGACGTCGCTGGCGACATGATTTTTTTCATCAATGAGCGTAATCCCCGCACTGGCGCCAATGCGGTGTAACCGGCCTTCCCACATAAAGTGGTAATCGTTGATGGCGCTGATCATGCGACCTGAGATAAAGCGGGCGCTTTCGATATTACAATCTGGTAGCAACAGACCAAACTCGTCACCGCCAAGACGCGCCAGCATATCGCTGGAACGCAGCATGCTGAGCATCAGTGAAGAGAGTTCGCGTAGCAGGGCATCGCCTGCGGCGTGACCGGCGCTATCGTTTACGGCTTTAAAACGATCGAGATCGATAAAAACCAAAGCATGCTGTTGGTGCGTGTCGTGAACCGTATGCAGTAACTGTTTTAGATGATTTTCGAAGCTGACGCGGTTTGCCAACTGGGTCAGGTCATCATGCGAGGCGCTGTAGCTAAGCTGGCGGAGCATCTTCCGCGACTCGGTAACGTCCTGAATAACCAACACCGAGCCAATGCTGCCGCCATCAAGGGTGCTGAGGGGCGTGATGCTGTACTGAATGTCATAACTGTTGCCGTTACGACAATGCAGGACCACTTCCTGTTCGATTGCCGTACGCGACATGTCAGCACTGTAGATATTTTCCATCAGCGGACCGTTCTCGCCAAAAGTAATATGTAGTACCGTCAATAGCGGAATGCCGATGGCACTGTCCTGCTGCCAGCCGCTCATTTTCTCAGCAACCGGATTCATAAAGGTCACGTTCATATCGACATCAATACAAATCACCGCTTCGCCGATTGAATCCAGCGTAATGTGCAGGCGCTCTTTTTCCTGAAACAGCGCTTCGTTAAGCTGCTTGACTTCGGTCATATCCATATTGATACCAAGTAAGCGTTCAACTTCACCGTCTTTATTCAGTACCCGGTTGGCCAACGAACGGATATGGCGTATGCCATCTTTTACCGCGATACGAAACTCAAGCTTAAACGGAGCCCGTGCGGCCAGTGAATCACGAATCACATTTTCGGCGTACTCACGATCTTCGGGTACCACGCACTCATACCAGACTTGCCAACTGGGCTTGATATGCGCAGGAACTTCGTAGAGATCGAACATCCGTTTATCCCAGCTGATCACGTCAGGCTGTAGTTCCCATTCCCAAATCCCAATCCCCCCGGCTTCATTGGCGAGGGTAATGCGCTCCATCAACCGTTTGTTAATCCACTCGGTATGCTTCAGGTCGTTAATGTCCTCAACCTGCGCGATAAAATAGAGTGGGGTATTGTCGCTATGACGCACCAACGAAACGGCCAGCAACGCCCAGACGACGTCGCCCGAACGGGTGTAATAGCGTTTTTCCATGGAATAGCTATTAATCTCTCCGCGTGCCAGCATGTTCAGCTGTTCAATGTCGTTATTCAAATCTTCCGGCCAGGTTAATTGCTGGAAGGTCAGTGAACGTAACTCCTCCTGGCTATAGCCCAGAAACTGACACAAGGCTTTATTGGCCTGTAACCATTGCCCCTCGGTACCGACTAACGCCATGCCAATCGCGGAATATTCCATGGCGTTGCGAAAGCGTGACTCGCTTTCTGAAATGTGCTTGCGTTCGGCTCGAAACGCGTACATCACCATGGTCATCATATTAGCTGGCAACAGGATCATCAAAAACGGCAACCAGGGGATGTCCGTCATCATGTTCGGTTTCGGGGTGTAAAGCAGCGAAGGGTCGGCAGCCAGCATCAGCGAAACCATCATCACGGTGCTGAGGAATATTAAAAACGCCTCCATACGCGGCAGACGGACAGCGCTCCACATCAGCAGGACAATAACGCAGGTAAATGGCCATGGAATGTACATCATGGATAGCCAACTGAGCGTTAAGGTCACCAGCAGGGTAATCAGGGTCTCAAGCAATAATCGCGGGTCGCGATGGCGCAACAGGTAATGTGGTTTAAACAGTAAACCTAACGGCACCAACGCCAGTGCGCCAATGGATTCTGACAGTACCCAAATGAGAAAGGTATTTAACGACGTGTCCTTCGGCAGCAACAACCACATCAAAATGCCGCCCAACAGTGGCGGAACAACCGCGCTACCAAATGCCAGGCGCGCCCAGTCATTCAAATTTTGTAAGGGATTGTACCAGGGCAGCAGTTTACGCAATAACATTGCGCCAACAACAGCCTCAATAATGTTAATGACCGTATAGGAGAAATTAAGCGACTGTCCGGGGAAAAAAAGTAAAGAGGCGCCGATGCTACCGAATGAGCAAGCCAGCGCGATCCCTGGCCACATCTTTCCCGCGTGACGGTAAAAAGCCACCATCATGATAGAGGTTGGAAACCACAGAGGGGCAAGCTGTGCGCCGTAACGTGATAGTTCCAGCGAAAACAACGTAAAGATGAAAGCCACCAGACCTAAACTGGCCAGGCGCAGTAGAGGATGGGGTAAGGTAACTAAAACATGTTGGGATTGTTTACTCATTACCACTCTACCCAAATAGCCGTTGTCGCCCAGCAGAGATGCCGGACGCATCACATTTAATCTGGGATTATGCTAGTACAAACAATTTACAATTTATACGCCAGCTGCTCATAAATTAACACTCCCAAGCTATTAATTCCTAAGGCAGGTGAATAAATATAGCGGCTGTTCTAAATCTGACCATTTTAATTTGCGACAGGGACAGCATTGGTGCAGCCTGGGGTGGCATCGCGCCGCTGAAATCCCTATAATTGCCGCGTTTGGCGTTTCGGCGCCGCCCTTCCTTACATCCAGGTTAATCAGGTCGCTAAATTTATGACTGATCAGTCCCATCAGTGCGTCATTATCGGCATTGCCGGCGCATCGGCTTCCGGCAAGAGCCTTATTGCCAGTACTCTTTATCGCGAATTGCGTGAACAAGTCGGTGACGAACATATTGGCGTTATTCCCGAAGACAGCTATTACAAAGATCAAAGCCATCTGTCGATGGAAGAACGTGTAAAAACCAACTACGACCATCCGAACGCGATGGACCACAGCCTGCTGTTTCAACATCTGCAAACGCTGAAACGCGGCTCTGCCATTGAGCTGCCGGTTTATAGCTATGTTGAGCACACGCGTACGCAAGACACTATTCATATCGAACCGAAGAAAGTCATTATCCTGGAAGGCATTTTGCTGCTGACGGATGCGCGTTTGCGCGATGAGATGAACTTTTCTATTTTTGTTGATACGCCGCTGGATATTTGTCTGATGCGCCGTATTAAGCGCGATGTGAATGAACGTGGTCGTTCAATGGATTCGGTGATGGCGCAATACCAGAAAACCGTCCGTCCAATGTTCCTGCAATTTATTGAGCCTTCAAAGCAATACGCCGACATCATTGTGCCGCGCGGGGGTAAAAACCGCATCGCCATCGATATTCTGAAGGCTAAAATCAGTCAGTTCTTTGAATAAGTTCAGCGAATTGTGTACCGTTCAGTGATAACCTGGTTCACCCTTAACGCACCTGGCATTAAGGGTTTGAAGCACGAAAGGAGAAAGTGCCATGCGTTTATGTGACCGAGATATTGAAGCCTGGTTGGATGAAGGTCGCCTGTCGATCACTCCACGCCCTCCTGTCGAGCGAATCAATGGCGCCACGGTAGATGTGCGTCTTGGCAACAAATTCCGTACGTTCCGCGGTCATACGGCGGCGTATATCGATTTGAGCGGACCGAAAGATGAAGTCAGCGCCGCGCTGGATCGCGTGATGAGTGATGAAATCGTCCTCAAGGACGGCGAGGCATTCTTCTTGCATCCGGGTGAGCTTGCGCTGGCAGTAACATTCGAATCCGTGACGTTGCCTTCCGATCTCGTCGGTTGGTTAGATGGCCGTTCATCTCTGGCGCGTCTGGGACTGATGGTACACGTCACCGCACACCGTATCGATCCGGGCTGGTCTGGCTGTATCGTACTGGAGTTTTACAACTCCGGAAAATTACCGCTGGCTCTGCGTCCGGGCATGCCGATTGGTGCGCTAAGTTTCGAACCGCTTTCCGGTCCGGCAGCGCGACCATACAACCGTCGTCAGGATGCGAAGTATCGCGACCAGCAGGGCGCCGTTGCCAGCCGGATCGATAAAGACTGAGTGTTTATCAGTCCATTGGGGATAGCATGAGACGATTTCTGACGACGCTGATGATTCTTCTGGTCGTGCTGGTGGCCGGCTTTTCTGCGTTAGTACTGTTGGTGAATCCGAATGATTTCCGCGCGTATATGGTCAAGCAGGTTGCCGCACGTAGCGGGTATCAGCTGCAGTTGGATGGCCCCCTGCGTTGGCACGTATGGCCGCAACTGAGTATCCTCTCAGGGCGAGTGGTGTTAACGGCTGAAGGTGCCAGCGAACCTCTGGTTCGTGCCGACAATATGCGTCTTGACGTTGCGTTATGGCCGCTGTTGAGCCACCAGCTCAGCGTGAAGCAGGTGATGCTCAAAGGCGCAGTGATTCAACTGACCCCGCAAACTGAGGCGGTACGAGGCAAAGATGCACCTGTTGCCCCAAAAGACAATATGTTGCCCGATCTGGCGGAAGACAAAGGATGGTCGTTTGATATCGCCCGTTTGCGGGTTGCCGACAGTGTTCTGGTATTCCAGCATGAAGACGATGAACAAGTTACTGTTCGTGATATTCGTCTGGAGATGGAACAAGATAGCCAGCACCGCGGCACGTTTGATTTTTCCGGGCGTGTGAACCGCGATCAGCGCGATCTCGCGTTATCCTTTAACGGCACGGTCGATGCCTCCGATTATCCGCACAACTTATCTGCGAATATCGAGCAGTTAAGCTGGCAATTGCAGGGGGCCGATTTGCCGCCCCAGGGGATCAACGGTCAGGGACATCTTCAGACACAATGGCTGGAAGAGAAAAAACAGCTTTCGTTTAGTCAGATAAATTTGACCGCCAATGACTCTTCGTTCTCCGGGCAAGCACATGTGGCCTTGTTGGAAAAACCAGAATGGGCCGTCGACCTGAAATTTGGTCAGCTCAATCTGGATAACCTGCTCGTACAACATGACGCAGCGGCGACAGCAAAAGGTGACGTTCAGCAAGGTCAGAGTCAGTCAACGCTGGCGCGCCCCGTCATTGCTTCCCAGGTTGATGCCGTTTCGTATCAGGGACTCAAGGGTTTTTCGGCAGACATCGCTTTGCAGGCTGACAAAGTGCTGTGGCGGAAAATGGCGTTTGAGAGTGTTTCGGCAAAAATAGACAACCAGTTCGGCTTACTGAACATTGCGCAGTTGCAGGGAAAAAGTGATGGCGGGCTGATCTCACTGCCCGGCACGCTGGATGCCAGAAAGGGAGAACCGCGAGCGGTCTTTCATCCGCGCCTGGAAGGTGTGGAAATTGGCACTATTTTGAAGGCCTTTGATTACCCCATCGCACTCACCGGCAAGCTGTCGCTGGCGGGAGATTTTTCCGGCTCAGATATTGACGCCCAGGCGTTTCGCCATAGCTGGCAAGGGCAGGCCCATGTCGAAATGAACGATACGCGAATGGAAGGGATGAACTTCCAGCAGATGATTCAACAGGCTGTAGAACGCAGCGGTGGGGATGTTAAATCTCAGCAAAACCTCGATAACGTGACCCGGTTGGATCATTTTGTAACCGATATGAGTCTGGATAACGGTGAGGTGACGCTGGATAACATGGCAGGGGAGTCCGCGATGTTGGCGCTAACCGGCAAAGGAACGTTAGATCTGGTGAAGCAGAATTGCGACACGCTGTTTAACATTCGCGTGCTGGGCGGTTGGGATGGCGAAAGTAAGTTGATTAGTTTCCTGAAGGCCACCCCGGTTCCTCTCAGGGTCTATGGCCAGTGGCAATCACTGAACTACAGTCTGCAAGTTGATCAGCTTTTGCGTAAGCATCTGCAGGATGAAGCAAAACGTCGTCTGAATGACTGGGCAGATCGCAATAAAGATTCCCGCAACGGCAAAGATGTTAAAAAGTTGCTGGATAAGCTCTGATTCATATTGCCGGATGGTGGCTAATGCCCCATCCGGCTCGTGACTTACACCTCGTAATCCATCTCTTCTTCACTGTGTAGCGGTATCAGCTGGACCTTTTGCACGCGATGATTTTCCACCTGCAGGGTTTTTAGCCGATAGTCGCCAACCTGGACTTCCTCCCCGGTTTTCGGGATGCGCTGCAAATACTCCATTAACAGTCCGGCAATGGTGTGATACTCACGCTTATCGTCTAACGGGATAGGCACGTACTGCACCAGGTCTTCCAGTGGCATATGTCCGTTAGCGGTCCACGAACCATCGGCGTTTTTCTGAATATCATGACGGGCGTCGATTTCCTCTACCTCGTTTGGCAGATTGCCGGCGATGGTTTCCATCACATCACTCAGCGTCACAATCCCTTCGACGGAACCAAATTCATCGGCTACAAACGCGAAGTGCGTGCGGGCATTACGGAACTGCTCAAGCGCCGGAAGCAGCGGCAAGGTCTCCGGGAACACCAGCGGCTGGCGAATCAAGACGCGCAGGTCGAGCGGTTCGCCGCGCAGAGACTGTTGCAGTAAATCGATGACATGCACCACGCCCAGCAGTTCCTCCTGCTCGTCTTCGCCAGTGACCACCAGACGCGTATGCTGGTTTTTTTCCAGTAAGGCGCGGATTTCTGCTTCGGGTGCATTGAGGTCGATATGTTCAATATCATGGCGCGAGGTCATGATACTGCTGACGGTACGCTGATTGAAGTTCAGCACACGTTCAATCATCCGCCGCTCCTGTGGCGCAAAAATCTGACCTTCATGATGATCCGCCAGCATCGCTGCGGTTTCGGCATCCAGTTCGGCATCTTCTTTTTGCCCGCTCAGCAGCCGCATTACCGCCTCGGCGGTGCGCTGGCGCAGAGTATGGTTGGCTGAGAGGAAGCGACGACGGTTAAAGATAGCCAACTGGTTCAATGCTTCGATCATGACCGAGAAGCCGATGGCCGCGTACAGGTAACCTTTCGGGATATGGAAACCAAACCCTTCGGCCACCAGACTGAAACCAATCATCAGCAGGAAGCTCAGACACAGAATAACAATAGTTGGATGGCTGTTAACAAAGCGCGTCAGCGACTTGCTGGCCAGCAACATCAGGCTGATGGCAATAATGACTGCCGCCATCATCACCGCCAGGTGATCGACCATGCCAACAGCGGTAATGACGGAATCCAGAGAGAAGATGGCGTCCAGCACCACGATCTGCGCGACCACACCCCAGAACTTAGCGCCTTTACGCTGGGTGGGGTTATCGCTGTCTTTCCCTTCCAGCCGTTCGTTGAGCTCCATAGTGGCTTTAAACAGTAGGAAGAAACCACCGAACAGCATGATCAGATCGCGGGCGCTGAAGCTGAGATCGCGAATGCTGAACAGCGGCGTGGTCAGCGTTACCAGCCAGGATATTGATGCCAGCAGCAGCAGGCGCATAACCATTGCTAGCAGTAGCCCTGTAATACGCGCCTTATCCCGCTGGGCAGGAGGTAGTTTCTCCGCGAGGATGGCAATAAAAACAAGATTATCAATGCCAAGAACAAGTTCGATCACGATTAACGTGACCAGTCCGGCCCAGATTGACGGATCGGCAATCCATTCCATAGTAAATGCTATACCCATAGTTGTATGACAATTGTCACAATTCGATCATGGGTAAAACTGGCGAAAAATGCAATGGCGAGAAGGGATTTCTCTGTCGGTTATATCAGAACTGATGCAGGATAATAGCCTTAATGTAACTACAGGAAATGATTTTATTAATCTAAACATATTTAGGAAATATCGCAGGTGGAATATTTTTATATCAATATTGTCAATATCAATAAAATCCTAAAAATATATAAATCCGACGCTTAATATTAATCTTAAAAGCCAGGTATCGGCGGTTTGTTATCTTGCCTGATATTCGCATAGCTGCAACAATTCTTGCGGTAATAATCAAAAGATAAATATTTCCTCATCAATCAGTGGCGCCATTCCCGATGCGTTAACGCTGTAAATGTGATGAAAATAAAGGAGAAGATAAAAATTTAAATTAATCAGTGCATTGGTAGCTAGTGAAGCCAGGGGCGGTAGCGTGTCTGGTCGCCTGAAACAAGCCTAAATTATTCTGTCAAGAGACCGCAGATGAATTCATTTTTTTTAGGACTGATGCCAGTTAAATTCCATTTCAATTAACGGCAAGGTAAATACGTACAGGCGAAGTCGCTATTTAGATTGCATGTGATAAATACTCTGCCAAAGTGATAAATAATCAATGATGAAATCCAAACTTAAATTGATGCCAGTATTGGTATCGGTGATCTTGATAAACGGTTGTACCGTGCTTCCGGGCAGCAATATGTCTACGATGGGCAAAGATGTGATTAAACAGCAGGACGCTGATTTTGATATCGATCGCATGGTGAATGTTTATCCACTCACGCCACGGCTGGTCGAACAATTACGTCCTCGACCAAATGTTGCCCAGCCAAATATGTCGCTGGACCAGGAGATTTCCGGATATCAGTACCGGGTCGGCCCGGGGGATGTCCTGAATGTGACCGTCTGGGACCATCCTGAACTCACCACGCCAGCTGGGCAGTACCGTAGCTCAAGCGATACCGGCAACTGGGTGCAGCCTGATGGCACCATGTTTTACCCCTACATCGGCAAAGTCAGCGTGGTAGGGAAAACGTTGGCAGAGATTCGTAGTGATATTACCGGGCGCTTAGCGAAGTACATTGCTGACCCGCAGGTGGACGTTAATATCGCCGCTTTCCGCTCGCAGAAGGCCTATGTCTCCGGGCAGGTGAACAAATCCGGCCAGCAGGCCATCACCAACGTACCGCTTACCGTTCTCGATGCCATTAACGCCGCTGGCGGTCTCACCGAGGCAGCAGACTGGCGCAACGTTGTACTGACTCATAAAGGGCAGGAGCAACGTATTTCACTGCAAGCGCTGATGCAAAATGGCGACCTGAGCCAGAACCGGCTGCTCTATCCCGGCGACATTCTGTTTGTTCCGCGTAATGACGATCTGAAAGTCTTCGTAATGGGAGAAGTGAAAAAACAGAGCACCCTCAAAATGGACTTCAGCGGCATGACGCTTACCGAAGCGCTGGGCAATGCCGAAGGTATTGACCTGACCACCTCCAACGCCAGCGGCATTTTCGTTATTCGACCATTGAAAGGCGAGGGCGGGAACAACGGCAAGATCGCCAATATCTATCAGCTTGATATGTCCGATGCGACGTCGCTGGTGATGACAACATCATTCCGACTCCAGCCATACGATGTGGTGTACGTCACTACCGCGCCGGTTGCTCGCTGGAACCGTTTGATCAATCAGTTGCTGCCGACTATTAGCGGTGTTCGCTATATGACGGACACGGCCAGCGACCTTCACAACTGGTAATCATCATGTTTAACAAAATCTTAGTTGTTTGTGTGGGGAACATTTGTCGTTCCCCGACGGCAGAGCGCTTATTAAGGCAATTTCATCCGGCGTTAACGGTCTCTTCAGCCGGTCTTGGGGCGCTGGTGGGGAAAGGCGCGGATCCGTGTGCTATTAGCGTGGCGCAGGCGCACAACCTGTCACTGGATAATCATTGTGCCCGGCAGATCTCGGGACGAATGTGCCGGGAGTATGACCTGATCCTGACCATGGAAAAGCGCCATATCTCTGCCCTGTGTGAAATGGTGCCGGAGATGCGCGGCAAAGTGATGCTTTTTGGGCACTGGGACAGCGAGCGCGAAATTCCCGATCCGTATCGTAAAAGCCGTGATGCGTTTGACGCGGTGTACGCATTACTTGAACGGTCTGCCCGCCAATGGGCTCAGGCACTGAACGCAGAGCAGGGAAAACAATGACAGAAAAAGTTAAACAGTCTGCTGCGCCGGTAACGGGCAATGATGAAATCGATATTGGTCGTCTGGTCGCAACGGTAGTGGAAGCCCGCTGGTGGGTTCTTGGCATTACCGCGGGCTTTGCATTGTGTGCCGCGGTCTACACGCTGTTCGCCACACCCATCTACAGTGCGGACGCGCTGGTGCAAATTGAGCAAAATACCGGAAATTCACTGGTGCAGGATATTGGCTCGGCGTTGTCGAACAAACCTCCGGCCTCGGAAGCGGAAATTCAGCTTATCCAGTCGCGTCTGGTATTAGGGAAAACGGTAGACGATCTTAACCTCGATATCGCCGTTACCAAAGATACATTCCCTATTTTTGGCGCGGGCTGGGACCGGCTGATGGGCCGCCAGAACGAAACGGTTAATGTGACCACCTTCACGCTGCCAAAGGCAATGAATGAACAGACCTTCACGCTCAATGTGCTGAATGACAAAAGCTATCAACTGGTGAGTGACGGGGGTTTTAGCGCCCGGGGGCAAGTCGGCAAGGTGTTGGAACATGATGGCGTGACGATGCTGGTTGAGGCGATTCATGCCAGCCCGGAGAGCCAATTTACCGTCAGCAAATTCTCCACGCTGGGCATGATAAACACCCTGCAAAATAACCTGATGGTGACGGAAACGGGCAAAGACACCGGCGTATTGAGCCTGACGTTTACCGGCGAAGACCGCGAGCAAATCCGCCAGATCCTCGACAGTATTACCCGCAACTATCTGCAACAAAACGTGGAACGTAAATCCGAAGAGGCCGCCAAAAGTCTGGCGTTTCTGGCAAAGCAACTGCCTGAGGTACGTAACCGGCTTGACGTTGCTGAAAACAAGCTGAACGCCTTTCGTCAGGATAAAGACTCCGTGGATTTGCCGCTGGAAGCCAAAGCGGTGCTGGATTCGATGGTGAATATCGATGCGCAACTGAATGAACTGACCTTTAAAGAAGCGGAGATTTCCAAGCTTTTCACCAAAGCGCATCCGGCGTACCGCACGCTGCTGGAAAAACGCCAGGCGCTGGAAGATGAGAAAAGTAAGCTGAACGGGCGCGTAACGGCGATGCCGAAAACGCAGCAGGAAATTGTTCGTCTGACGCGTGATGTGGAGTCCGGTCAGCAGGTCTATATGCAGTTGCTGAACAAGCAACAGGAACTGAAGATTACCGAGGCCAGTACGGTTGGCGATGTGCGCATTGTCGATCCCGCGATTGCCCAGCCTGGCGTGCTGAAGCCGAAAACGGCGCTGATTATTCTCGGCAGTATCATTCTTGGTTTGATGCTTTCTGTGGTGGGCGTACTGCTGCGTTCTCTGTTTAATCGCGGTATTGAAAGCCCCCAGGCGCTGGAAGAGCATGGTATCAGCGTGTATGCCAGTATTCCGCTATCTGAATGGCAAAAAGCGCGTGATAACGTTCAGACCATTAAAGGTGTGAAACGCTACAAGCAAAGCCAGCTGTTGGCCGTGGGGAATCCAACGGATCTCGCCATAGAAGCGGTCCGCAGCCTGCGTACCAGTCTGCACTTTGCCATGATGCAGGCGCGTAACAACGTATTGATGCTGACCGGCGTCAGCCCGTCGATTGGTAAAACGTTTGTCTGCGCCAACCTGGCGGCAGTCATCAGCCAGATCAACAAACGCGTGCTGTTGATCGACTGCGATATGCGTAAAGGCTATACCCACGAGCTGCTGGGGACCAATAACGTCAACGGCCTGTCTGAGATCCTGATTGGTAAGGGGGATATCTCATCCAGCGCCAAACCGACATCGATTCCGCATTTTGATCTGATCCCTCGCGGTCAAGTCCCTCCCAATCCTTCCGAGCTGTTGATGAGCGAGCGTTTCGGCGAACTGATTGCCTGGGCCAGCTCGCACTATGACCTGGTGCTGATTGACACCCCACCAATTCTGGCGGTGACCGACGCGGCGATTGTTGGCCGTCATGTCGGCACCACGCTGATGGTGGCGCGTTATGCGGTCAACACGCTGAAAGAGGTGGAAACCAGCCTGAGTCGCTTCGAGCAAAACGGCATTCAGGTGAAAGGGGTGATCCTCAACTCGATCTTCCGCCGTGCCAGCGGGTATCAGGATTACGGCTACTACGAATACGAATACACGTCGGATGCGAAATAAATCACCAACCCTGCCGGATGCGGCGAAAACGCCTTATCCGGCCTACAAAAGCGTATCTATCCGGAAACGAAAATGACGACAGAAAACCCGCTAATTTCAATTTATATGCCAACCTGGAACCGCCAGCAGCTGGCCATTCGGGCGATTAAATCGGTGTTGCGCCAGGACTATCCTCACTGGGAGATGATCATTGTGGATGATTGCTCTTCCTCATATGAGCAGTTGCAGCAGTTTGTTGAGGAACTCAACGATCCGCGCGTGTCGTATACGCATAATTCCACCAACTCCGGGGCCTGCGCGGTGCGTAATCAGGCCATTATGCAGGCCAACGGGCAATACATTACGGGGATTGATGATGATGATGAATGGACGCCGAACCGCCTGAGCGTGTTCCTGCAGTATCGGCATCAACTGGTCACACGGGCGTTTCTGTATGCCAATGACTATGTCTGTGAGGGCGAAGTGTATTCGCAGCCGACCAGTCTGCCGCTCTATCCGAAGTCCGTATATTCGCGCCGCAGGTTTTATAAACGCAACATCATTGGTAATCAGGTATTTACCTGGGCATGGCGGTTTAAAGCATGCCTGTTCGATACCACGCTGAAAGCGGCGCAGGATTACGACATCTTCCTGCGCATGGTGGTGGCGTATGGCAAACCGTGGAAGGTCAAAGAGGCGACGCAGATCCTGCATGTGAATCACGGCGAGATGCGTATTACCTCATCGCCGAATAAATTCTCCGGTTACTTTCAGTTTTACCGCAAGCACAAAGGCAAATTTGACCGGGCGAGTAAGAAATATCAGCTGTTTACCCTCTATCAGATCCGCAATAAAAGGATGAACTGGCGCACGCTGCTGACGCTGCTTTCTGTTCGTAACAGTAAGCGTCTGGCCGACGGACTGCGAGGACGCTAATTATGCTGGAAGATTTACGCGCGAACGGCTGGAGTCTGCGCCCCTGCTGCATGGTGGCGGCCTATCGGATTGCCCATTTTTGCTCCGTCTGGCGTAAAAAAAATATCATAAACAACCTGTGGGCTGCCCCGGTGCTGGTGATGTATCGCCTTATCACCGAATGCCTGTTTGGCTATGAAATTCAGGCTGCTGCATCAATCGGTCGTCGTTTCACCATCCATCATGGTTATGGGGTGGTTATCAACAAACACGTGGTGGCGGGGGATGATTTTACCCTACGCCACGGCGTCACTATCGGCAATCTTGGTGCCAACGATCCATCCTGTCCGGTCATCGGTAACGGCGTTGAGTTGGGGGCCAATGTCACTCTGCTCGGCGACGTTGCTATTGGCGATAACGTGACGATTGGCGCCGGGAGCGTCGTGGTGGATAGCGTTCCGGACAATACGCTGGTCGTGGGCGAGAAGGCACGGGTGAAGGTAATAAAATGAAGATATTACAGTTTAATGTGCGACTCGCAGAAGGTGGGGCGGCAGGTGTGGCGTTAGATTTGCATCTTCGCGCGCTGGAAAAAGGGCTGTCGTCACGGTTTGTCTATGGCTATGGCAAAGGCGGTAAAAAAAGCGCCAGTCATGCGAAATACCCACAGGTTATCAAATATACGCCGCGCCTGACGTCGGCGGCTAACATTGCGCTGTTTCGTTTTGCAAATCGCGACATGTTCGGCAATCTCGACAAGCTATATCGCACGGTTACCCGCACCTGCGGCCCGCTGGTACTGCATTTTCATGTGTTGCACAGCTACTGGTTGAACCTGGAAGAGGTGGTGACCTTTTGCCAAAAAGTGAAGGCGCATAAACCGGATATCACCTTCGTCTGGACCCTGCACGATCACTGGAGCGTGACCGGGCGCTGTGCCTTTACCGATGGCTGCGAAGGCTGGAAAACGGGCTGCCAGAAATGCCCAACGCTCAGCAACTATCCGCCGGTAAAAGTCGATAAAGCCCATCAGCAGTTGCCCGGTAAGCGGCAGATGTTCCGTGCCATGCTGGCGCTGGGCTGCCAGTTTATCTCGCCCAGTCAACATGTGGCCGACGCATTCAACAGCCTGTATGGCGTGGGACGCTGCCGCATTATCAATAATGGCATTGATGTGGCAACTGAAGCCATTCTTGCCGAACTACCCGCGATGCCTGCGGAGAGCGGTCGGCCGAAAATTGCCGTGGTGGCTCATGACCTGCGCTATGACGGCAAAACCAGTCAACAACTAGTGCGAGCGATTACCGCGCTTGAGGACAAAATTGAGCTGCATACCTTCGGCAAATTTTCGCCATTTGCGGGAGATAACGTCATCAACCACGGTTTTGAGAGCGATAAGCGCGCGTTGATGAGTGCGCTTAATCGGATGGATGGACTGGTGTTCAGCTCCCGTGTCGATAACTACCCGCTGATTCTGTGCGAAGCGCTTTCCATCGGCGTACCGGTAATTGCCACGCACAGCGATGCCGCGCAGGAAGTGCTGGCTAAATCAGGCGGCAAAACGTTCAGCGAAGCGGACGTATTGCAGCTGGTGCAGCTGAAAAAATCAGACATTGCGCAGGCGGTATTTGACACGTCCCTTACCGCGTTCAGTCAGCGCAGTCGGGTGGCATACAGTGGGCAACAGATGCTGGAGGAATATGTCTCGTTCTATCAGAATCTGTAGCTATCTGGTGCTACCGCTGCTTTATCTGCTGGTTAACGTCAAACTCGCCCAGCTTGGCGAGAGCTTCCCGATAACTATCGTCACCTTCTTACCCGTTCTGCTGTTGCTGTTTGTCGAGCGCATCAATATCAAAAAATTAATGATTGCGCTGGGCGTAGGGGGCGGGCTGACGGCGTTTAACTACCTGTTCGGCCAATCACTGGATGCAAGCAAGTACGTAACGTCAGCGATGCTGTTTGTTTATACCGTGGTGATTATTGGCATGGTGTGGAGTATTCGCTTCAAAACCATTTCACCGCATAACTACATTAAGATTTTGCGTTTTTTCTGGCTGGTGGTGGGGCTGGTGGTGGGGTTAGCTGCGGTTGAAATGACACAGATAATTCTCAGCGGCGGCAGCAGTTTAATGGAAGTTATTTCGAAATATCTTATTTACAGTAACAGCTATGTTCTGAACTTTATTAAGTTTGGTGGGAAACGTACCACTGCGCTCTATTTCGAACCGGCATTCTTCGCTCTGGCGTTAATCTCAATTTGGCTCAGTATCAAACAGTTTGGTATCAAAACACCTAAGTCCGATGCTATGATTCTGGCAGGGATAATATTATCAGGATCGTTTTCAGGAGTAATGACGTTTATTTTGTTTTATCTCCTGGAGTGGGCGTTCCAGTACCTGAATAAGGATGCGATAAAAAAGAAGCTACCGCTGGCGATAATCTCATTAAGCGTGTTTTTAGTTGGGGTGATATTTGCTTTTCCGTACATCGCAACGCGGCTTGGTGATTTAGGGACTGAAGGTTCGTCATCGTATTATCGTATCGTAGGGCCATTAGTGATGGTCGGTTATTCGTTACTGAACGTTGATGGCGTAGTGAGATTTGGCTCACTTTATGAATACGTTGCGTCATTCGGAATTTTTAACGGTGCAGATGTCGGTAAAACAATAGACAATGGTTTGTATCTGCTGATTATTTATTTTTCATGGTTCGCGGTGATATTAGCCCTGTGGTACATGGGGAAGGTCATGAAAATGATGATCAATGCGTTTGGCGATAATCAGAATTATCGGGTGCAGCTTTATCTTTTTACACCGTTGTCACTGTTTTTTACAGGTTCAGTATTTAGTCCGGAATACGCATTTTTAATTGTGTGTCCGTTTATATTGCGCAAGGCGCTGAATATCGCGAGGTAACTCACATGCTGCTCAGTATCATTACCGTCGCCTTTCGCAATCTGGAAGGGATCGTCAAAACTCACGCATCGCTGGCACATCTGGCGCAAGCGGGTGATATCAGTTTTGAGTGGATTGTTGTTGATGGCGGCTCCTCGGATGGTACGTCGGCGTTTCTTGAAGGGCTTAGTGGGGAACACCGGTTACGGTTTGTCAGCGAGCCGGATAACGGCATCTATGATGCGATGAACAAAGGCATCGCGATGGCGCGCGGACGGTTCGCGCTGTTCCTCAACTCCGGGGATATTTTGCATGCGGACGCGGCACATTTTATCCGCCAGCTAAAAATGCAGAGCGACCAAACCATGGTCATTGGCGATGCGTTGCTGGATTTCGGCAATGGCAACAAAATTAAGCGCCGGGCAAAACCGGGTTGGTATATTTATCACAGCCTGCCCGCCAGTCATCAGGCGATATTCTTTCCGCTCTCAGGACTGAATGTCTGGCATTATGATTTGCAATATAAAATATCGTCTGATTACGCGTTGGCAGCCCAATTATACAAGTCCGGTTACGCTTTTAAAAAGTTGAGCGGATTGGTATCGGAGTTTTCTATGGGAGGAGTGTCAACGACGAATAATCTGGAATTGTGTCGGGATGCCAAAAAAGTACAGCGCCAGATATTACACATGCCAGGTTTTTGGACCGGTTTGTCAGAATATTTACGTCTGCGCACAACCGCTAAAACAAAAAACTTATATGGGAAAACGTAAGGGCATATTATGCAGGACTTAAGCGGATTTAAAGTGCCTGGAGGTTTTCGCGGCGGTGGTGCTATTAAAGTGCAATTATGGTGGGCGGTGCAAGCAACATTATTTCGCTGGTCACCGCAGGTCATGTATCGCTGGCGTGCATTTTTATTACGAATGTTTGGTGCAAAAATAGGAAAAAACGTAGTCATTCGGCCTTCAGTAAAAATTACTTATCCGTGGAAATTAACCCTGGGAGATTATGCCTGGGTGGGTGACGACGCGGTTTTATATACGTTAGGTGATATTACGATTGGCGCCCATGCAGTTATTTCGCAAAAAAGTTATTTATGCACCGGGAGTCATGATTATGCCAGTCAACATTTTGATATTAACGCCACGCCGATTGTGGTTGGCGCTAAATGCTGGCTGGCGACAGATGTCTTTGTCGCGCCTGGCGTGACGATTGGCGATGGCACCGTCGTTGGAGCACGAAGCAGCGTATTTAAATCGCTGCCAGCAAATGTCATTTGTCGGGGAAATCCCGCAGTAGTCACGCGCGAACGCGTCGAGAAAGTTACTCCCTGAGGGGATCACTGAAGAGGTTATAACATGTCAAAAGTCGCTCTCATTACTGGCGTAACCGGGCAGGATGGTTCTTACCTGGCAGAACTCCTGCTGGAAAAAGGGTACGAAGTACACGGTATTAAGCGTCGCGCTTCATCATTCAACACCGAACGTGTGGACCACATCTATCAGGATCCGCATTCAGGCAATCCCAAATTCCATCTGCACTATGGTGATTTGACGGATTCATCCAACCTGACCCGTATTTTAAAAGAGGTCCAACCGGATGAGGTCTATAACCTGGGCGCCATGAGTCACGTCGCGGTGTCGTTTGACTCACCGGAATACACCGCAGACGTTGATGCGATCGGCACCTTGCGTTTGCTGGAGGCGATCCGCTTCCTTGGTCTGGAGAAAAAGACCCGTTTTTATCAGGCGTCCACCTCTGAGCTGTACGGTCTGGTACAGGAAATCCCACAGAAAGAGAGCACGCCGTTCTATCCGCGTTCACCGTATGCCGTTGCCAAGCTGTACGCCTACTGGATCACCGTCAACTACCGCGAGTCTTACGGGATGTATGCCTGTAACGGCATTCTGTTCAACCACGAATCTCCGCGCCGCGGCGAAACCTTTGTCACTCGCAAAATTACCCGGGCGATCGCCAACATCGCTCAGGGGCTGGAGTCTTGCCTGTACCTGGGCAACATGGATTCACTGCGCGACTGGGGGCATGCCAAAGATTACGTCAGGATGCAGTGGATGATGCTGCAGCAGGATAAGCCGGAAGATTTCGTGATTGCCACCGGCGTGCAGTATTCCGTGCGCCAGTTTGTAGAAATGGCGGCGGCGCAACTGGGTATCAAACTGCGTTTTGAAGGTGAGGGCGTGAATGAAAAAGGCATTGTGGTTTCTGTGACCGGACACGATGCGCCGGGTGTGAAACCTGGGGATGTGATAATCGCCGTCGATCCGCGCTACTTCCGTCCGGCTGAGGTGGAAACGCTGCTGGGCGATCCGGCCAAAGCACATGAAAAACTGGGCTGGAAACCGGAAATCACACTGCGCCAGATGATCTCGGAAATGGTTGCCAACGATCTTGATGCGGCGAAGAAACATTCCCTGCTCAAGTCGCACGGTTACGAGGTCGCCATCGCGCTGGAGTACTGAGGATGAAGACACAACGTATTTTTGTGGCGGGCCATCGCGGGATGGTGGGGGCCGCCATCGTCAGACAACTGGCGCAGCGAGATAACGTAGAACTGGTGCTGCGTACTCGCGACCAGCTTAATCTGCTGGACGCCGGTGCGGTGCAGGCGTTCTTTGCCGCTGAACGTATTGACCAGGTTTATCTGGCGGCGGCAAAAGTGGGAGGGATTGTGGCAAACAATACTTATCCTGCTGATTTTATTTATGAAAATATGATGATTGAGAGCAACATTATTCATGCAGCGCATCTGCATAACGTGAATAAACTGTTGTTCCTCGGGTCATCCTGTATTTATCCCAAGCAAGCTACCCAGCCAATCGCCGAAAGTGAACTCTTGCAGGGGGCACTTGAACCGACCAATGAGCCGTATGCGATTGCCAAAATTGCCGGTATCAAGCTGTGCGAATCGTATAACCGACAGTATGGCCGTGATTATCGCTCGGTGATGCCGACCAATCTGTACGGACCGCATGACAACTTTCATCCGAGTAATTCGCATGTGATCCCGGCGCTGCTGCGCCGCTTTCATGAAGCTCGCGAGCAAAATACGCCGGATGTGGTGGTGTGGGGAAGCGGGACGCCAATGCGTGAATTTCTGCATGTCGACGATATGGCGGCGGCCAGTATCCACGTGATGGAGCTGGCTCAGGAAGTGTTGCAGGAATATACCCAACCAATGCTGTCGCATATCAACGTGGGCACCGGTGTGGACTGCACCATCCGTGAACTGGCCCAGACTATCGCGCAGGCAGTGGGTTACAAGGGGCGCGTGGTGTTTGACGCCAGCAAACCGGACGGCACGCCGCGCAAATTGCTCGATGTTACGCGTCTGCATCAGTTGGGCTGGTATCACGAGATATCTCTGGAAGCGGGGCTTGCCAGTACATATCAGTGGTTCCTTGAAAACCAGCAGCGTTACCGGGGGTAAGCATGTTTTTACGTCATGAGGATTTTGCCACCGTTGTACGTTCAACTCCGCTGATTTCCATCGATTTGATCGTGGAAAACGCCCACGGCGAATTTCTGCTTGGCAAGCGCCTCAATCGTCCGGCGCAGGGGTACTGGTTCGTGCCCGGCGGTCGGGTGCAAAAAGATGAACCGCTGCGCGCGGCCTTTGAGCGGCTTACTGACGCTGAGCTGGGGTTACGTTTACCGCTGTCCGCTGCAAAGTTTTACGGGGTCTGGCAGCACTTCTATGACGACAACTTTTCCGGGGAAGATTTCTCAACGCATTACATCGTGCTGGGATTTCGTCTGCGGGTGTCGGAAAACGACCTGCAACTGCCTGACGTTCAACATGACGCGTACCGCTGGCTGGCAATTGAAGAGATTCTGACCAGTGACCACGTGCACGACAACAGCCGGGCTTACTTCTGTGAGAAGAGTCAGGCCGGAGTACCCGGGCTATGAAGATCCTTGTGTATGGCATCAACTATTCGCCGGAGTTGACCGGTATCGGTAAATACACCGGTGAAATGGTGGAGTGGATGGCGCAACAGGGGCATGACGTACGGGTGATCACCGCGCCGCCTTATTATCCGCAGTGGAAGGTCAACGGTCGCTATTCATCCTGGCGCTATCGTCGTGAAGAAGGAGATGCCATCGTCTGGCGTTGTCCGCTGTATGTGCCTGAGCAGCCTTCTACGCTCAAGCGCTTGCTGCATTTAGGTAGTTTCGCCCTGAGCAGTTTCTTCCCGCTGCTGGCACAGCGCCGCTGGAAGCCGGATCGCATCATTGGGGTAGTGCCGACGCTGTTTTGTACGCCGGGCATGCGCCTGCTGGCGAAGCTGTCCGGGGCGCGCACGCTGCTGCATATTCAGGATTACGAAGTCGATGCCATGCTGGGGCTTGGCATGGCGGGCAAAGGCAAGCGTGGCGCGGTGGCAAAACTGGCCAGCGCCTTTGAGCGCAGTGGGCTGTTGAATATGGACCATATTTCGACCATTTCTCGCTCAATGATGAATAAAGCGCAGGAGAAGGGCGTTGATGCACAGAAGGTCATTTTCTTTCCGAACTGGTCAGAAGTAGCGCGTTTTCGTGACGTGAACGATGCTGATGCTCTGGCGTTGCGCCAGCAACTGGGCTTGCCTGATGATAAAAAAATCATTCTCTACTCAGGCAATATCGGTGAAAAGCAAGGGCTGGAGAGTGTGATCGACGCAGCGGCTCTGTTGAGCGAACAGCCCTGGCTGTTTGTGATTGTCGGGCAGGGCGGGGGTAAAGCGCGGCTGGAGAGTATGTCTGGCGAACGCTGCCTGAACAATGTGATGTTCTTTCCGCTGCAATCTTATGATGCGCTGCCTGCGCTGCTCAAGATGGCGGACTGCCATCTGGTGGTACAAAAGCGCGGTGCGGCGGATGCCGTATTGCCCTCCAAACTGACCAATATCCTCGCCGTTGGTGGAAACGCGGTGATTACCGCCGAACCTGAGACCGAGTTGGGTCAGCTGTGTGATGCTCACCCAGGCATCGCGGTGTGTGTCGAGCCTGAATCAGTGAATGCGCTGGTTGGCGGGATTCAACAGGCGTTAACCATGCCAAAGATTAACACGGTGGCACGTGAGTATGCCGAACGCACGTTGGATAAAGAAAACGTGCTGAGCCAATTTATTGCAGATATTCGGGGTACATGATGAGTCAAAACAAACTCTTTCCGGTGGTGATGGCCGGTGGCTCGGGTAGCCGTTTATGGCCACTGTCCCGCGTGCTGTATCCAAAGCAGTTTCTGTGCCTGAAAGGCGATCTCACCATGCTGCAGACAACGATTTGTCGTCTGAACGGTGTGGAGTGCGAAAGCCCGGTGGTTATCTGTAATGAACAACACCGTTTCATCGTGGCGGAACAGCTACGACAACTGCATAAGCTGACTGAGAATATTATTCTCGAACCCGCCGGGCGCAATACGGCACCGGCGATAGCGCTGGCCGCGCTGGCGGCAAAACGTCAAAGCCCGGGGGAAGATCCGCTGCTGCTGGTATTGGCGGCCGATCACATGATTGCTGACGAAGAAGCATTTCGCGAGGCGGTTCGCAATGCAATGCCGTATGCCAGTGCGGGTAAGCTGGTGACGTTTGGTATCGTGCCGGACCAGCCGGAGACCGGCTATGGCTATATCCGTCGTGGCGAGGTTTCGCCGACCAATACCGACGCCGTGGCTTTTGAGGTGGCGCAGTTTGTTGAAAAGCCCAATCTGGAAACCGCGCTGGCTTACGTGGCGAGCGGCGACTACTACTGGAACAGCGGCATGTTTCTGTTCCGGGCCGGGCGCTATCTGGAAGAACTGAAAAAATATCGCCCCGACATTCTTGAGGCCTGCGAAAACGCCATGAGCACGGTTGACCCCGATCTCGATTTTATCCGCGTTGATGAACAGGCGTTTCTCGCCTGCCCGGAAGAGTCTGTGGACTATGCGGTAATGGAACGTACGGCCGATGCGGTGGTGATGCCCATGAACGCAGGCTGGAGCGATGTTGGCTCCTGGTCATCGCTGTGGGAAATCAGCGCCCATACCGCTGAAGGTAATGTGCATCATGGTGACGTCATTAGCCATAAAACGGAAAACAGCTACGTGTATGCCGAATCTGGCCTGGTGACGACCGTCGGGGTGAAGGATCTGGTGGTGGTGCAGACCAAAGATGCGGTGCTGATCGCCGATCGCAACGCGGTGCAGGACGTCAAAAAAGTGGTGGAGCAAATTAAAGCTGACGGACGACATGAACACCATATTCACCGTGAAGTTTACCGTCCATGGGGTAAGTACGACTCTATTGATGCCGGAGACCGTTACCAGGTGAAGCGAATTACCGTTAAACCCGGTGAGGGATTGTCCGTGCAGATGCATCATCACCGGGCTGAACACTGGGTTGTGGTGGCTGGTACCGCGAAGGTGACAATCAATGACGACATCAAACTGCTCGCTGAAAACGAGTCTGTCTATATTCCGCTGGGGGCGACCCATTGTCTGGAGAACCCGGGGAAAATCCCGCTCGATCTGATTGAAGTGCGCTCCGGATCTTATCTCGATGAGGATGATGTGGTGCGGTTTGCGGATAGATACGGGCGTACCTGATGCCGGATGCGCTGCGCTTATCCAGCCTACAACACCGTAGGGCCGATAAGCGAAGCGCTCCGGGAAATGCATTTAACACTCATTAAAAGGCTCATTAAGAGTCAGGGCCTCCTGTTGCCTGAAGAAGGGTAAATCATGACGAAATTAACCTGTTTCAAAGCCTACGATATTCGCGGCAGGCTGGGCGAAGAGCTGAATGAAGATATCGCGTGGCGCATTGGCCGCGCTTACGGCGAGTACCTGAAGCCAAAAACGATTGTCCTCGGCGGTGACGTGCGCCTGACCAGCGAAACGCTAAAGCTGGCGCTGGCGAAAGGACTGCAGGATGCGGGCGTGGATGTGCTGGATATTGGCATGTCGGGCACCGAAGAGATTTACTTCGCCACTTTCCACCTGGGCATTGACGGCGGTATTGAAGTGACCGCCAGCCATAATCCGATGGATTACAACGGTATGAAGCTGGTGCGGGAAGGGGCGCGGCCCATCAGCGGTGATACCGGTCTGCGCGACGTGCAGCGTCTGGCGGAAGCCAACGACTTCCCGGCGGTTGATGAGACAAAACGTGGCCGCTACCAGCGCATTACTACCCGCGATGCCTACATTGATCACCTGCTGGGTTACATCAATCCCGCCAACCTGAAACCGATGAAGCTGGTGCTCAATTCCGGTAACGGCGCGGCAGGTCCGGTGGTTGACGCCATTGAAGTCCGTTTCAAGGCGCTGGGCGTGCCGGTCGAGTTCATCAAAATTCACAACACGCCGGATGGCAACTTCCCCAACGGTATTCCCAACCCTCTGCTGCCGGAGTGTCGGGCAGACACGCGTAACGCGGTGATTGAACACGGCGCGGATATGGGGATTGCCTTCGACGGTGATTTTGACCGCTGCTTCCTGTTCGATGAAAAAGGTCAGTTCATTGAGGGCTACTACATTGTCGGCCTGCTGGCGGAAGCGTTTCTGGAGAAGAATCCGGGGGCGAAAATTATCCACGACCCACGCCTGTCCTGGAACACCGTGGATGTGGTGACGGCGGCAGGCGGTAAACCGGTGATGTCTAAAACCGGGCACGCGTTTATCAAAGAGCGGATGCGCCATGAAGATGCCATTTATGGTGGCGAAATGAGCGCGCACCACTATTTCCGCGATTTTGCTTATTGCGACAGCGGAATGATCCCGTGGCTGCTGGTGGCGGAACTGCTGTGTCTGAAAGGACAGTCGCTGGGCGAACTGGTCCGTGACCGGATGGTGGCCTACCCGGCGAGTGGTGAAATAAACAGTACGCTGGCAGAGCCGACGGCAGCGATTGCGCGCGTGGAGCAGCATTTTTCTCGTGAGGCGCTGTCGGTGGACAGAACGGACGGTATCAGCATGTCGTTTGTCGACTGGCGCTTCAATTTACGCTCTTCCAATACCGAACCGGTGGTGCGCCTGAACGTGGAATCGCGCGGAGATATTCCGTTGATGGAAGCGCGAACGCGCACTCTTCTGGCGTTACTGAATCAGTAATGCTGGTGCTTCCTTTGCCCGATTCTGGGCAAAGGGTGACTAACAGGAACCACGATGACACATCTAAAAAAGCGCGAACGCGCCAAAACCAATGCGTCGTTAATTTCGATGGTGCAACGCTTTTCAGATATCACCATCATGTTTGGCGGGTTGTGGGTAATCTGCGAATTAAGCGGTTTGCCTTTCCTGTACATGCACCTGCTGGTGGCGCTGATCACGCTGGTCGTTTTTCAGATGCTCGGTGGCATAACGGATTTTTATCGCTCCTGGCGCGGTGTCAAAATTTCCACTGAGCTGGTGCTGTTGCTGCAAAACTGGACGCTGAGTCTGATTTTTTGCGCAGGTCTGATCGCCTTTAATAACGATTTTGATAACCGTCTCGCCGTCTGGCTGGCGTGGTATCTGCTATCCAGCGTTGGCCTGGTGTTGAGCCGTTCGTTTATTCGCTACGGCGCGGGATGGTTGCGTAATCGCGGGTATAACACGCGCCGGGTGGCGGTGGCAGGGGACCTGCCCGCGGGACAAATGCTATTGGACAGCTTTCGCCATGAACCGTGGCTGGGATTTGAAGTGGCAGGGGTCTATCACGATCCTATCCCTGGAAAAAACTCCCGCGACTGGGCCGGTAATCTGCAACAACTGGTGGACGACGCCAAAGCCTCTCGTATTCATAACGTTTATATCGCCATGTCGATGAGCGATGGCGCCAGCGTCAAAAAACTGGTTCGTGAGCTGGCCGACACCACCTGCTCAGTGATCCTTATTCCTGATGTCTTTACCTTCAACATTCTGCATTCACGGATTGAGGAGATGAACGGCGTTCCGGTGGTGCCGCTGTATGACACGCCGCTCTCGGGGATTAATCGCCTGTTAAAGCGCGCGGAAGATATCGTGCTGGCTTCGCTGATCCTGCTGCTTATTTCTCCGGTGCTGTGTGGCATAGCGCTACTGGTAAAACTGACCTCCAAAGGACCGGTGATTTTCCGCCAGACCCGTTATGGCATGGACGGAAAGCCGATCAAAGTCTGGAAATTTCGCTCGATGAAAGTGATGGAAAACGACGCGGTGGTGACGCAGGCGACGCAAAACGATCCGCGCGTTACCCCTGTGGGGAATTTCCTGCGCCGAACGTCACTCGATGAACTGCCGCAGTTTATTAACGTGCTGACCGGGGGCATGTCTATTGTTGGGCCACGCCCGCATGCGGTAGCGCATAACGAACAGTACCGCCAGCTGATCGAGGGGTACATGTTACGCCATAAGGTGAAACCGGGTATTACCGGTTGGGCGCAAATCAACGGCTGGCGCGGTGAAACCGATACGCTGGAAAAAATGGAAAAACGTGTGGAGTTTGACCTCGAATACATTCGCGAGTGGAGCGTGTGGTTCGATATCAAAATTGTTTTTCTGACGGTATTCAAAGGCTTTGTCAACAAAGCGGCGTATTAACATGAGCTTACGAGAAAAAACGCTTAACGGCGCAAAGTGGTCGGCGATTGCCACGGTGATCATCATTGGTCTGGGGCTTATCCAGATGACCGTACTGGCACGGATTATTGATAACCACCAGTTCGGGTTGTTAACCGTGGCGCTGGTGATCATCGCGCTGGCCGATACACTGTCTGACTTTGGTATCGCCAACTCAATTATTCAGCGCAAAGAGATTGGCTATCTTGAGCTGACCACGCTGTACTGGCTCAACGTTGGGTTGGGTATCGTGGTATGCGTGGCGATGTTTCTACTGAGCGAGACGATTGCCAGCGTACTTAATAACCCAGAACTGGCACCGCTCATCAAAACGTTATCGCTGGCGTTTGTGGTGATACCGCACGGGCAGCAGTTTCGCGCGCTGATGCAAAAAGAGCTGGCCTTCAACAAAATTGGCATGATTGAAACCAGTTCGGTACTGGCCGGTTTTACCTTTACCGTAGTCAGCGCCCATTTCTGGCCGCTCGCACTGACGGCCATTCTCGGGTATCTGGTAAACAGTACGCTACGTACGCTGCTGTTCGGCTATTTTGGTCGCCGGATTTACCGTCCGGGGCTGCATTTTTCGCTGGCATCCGTTTCGTCGAATCTGCGTTTTGGTGCGTGGCTGACGGCAGACAGCATCATCAATTACATCAATACCAACCTTTCCACGCTGGTTTTGGCCCGCACGTTGGGAGCTGGCGTGGCGGGCGGATTCAATCTCGCCTGGAATGTGGCGGTTGTCCCCCCGATCAAACTGAACCCGATTATCACCCGCGTGCTGTTTCCGGCGTTTGCCAAAATCCAGGACGACAGTGAAAAGCTACGGGTGAATTTTTACAAGCTGCTGTCGGTGGTCGGGATTATCAACTTCCCGACGCTGCTGGGACTGATGGTGGTGTCGAATAACGTGGTGCCGCTGGTATTCGGCGAGAAGTGGAACGGCATTATCCCCATCCTGCAACTGCTGTGCATTGTTGGGCTGCTGCGCTCGGTGGGGAATCCAATCGGTTCACTGCTGATGGCGAAAGCGCGGGTCGATATCAGCTTTAAATTCAATGTGTTAAAAACCTTTCTGTTTATTCCAGCCATTTTCATCGGTGGGCATCTGGCCGGGGCGATTGGCGTGACGCTGGGCTTTTTGCTGGTCCAGGTGATTAACACCGTCCTCAGCTATTTCGTGATGATTAAACCTGTTCTTGGCTCCAGCTACCGCCAGTACATGCTCAGTCTTTGGCTGCCGTTGTATCTCTCCTTGCCAACCCTTGTAGTGAGCTATGCGCTGGGCGTAATGCTGCATGACCAGCTGTCGTTGGGCGTGTTGTTGGGGAGCCAGATAGCGGCAGGGGCACTGGCGTTTGCGCTAATGATGGTGCTGTCGCGTCATCCGCTGGTGGTGGAAATAAAACGCCAGCTCTGTCGCAGTGAAAAAATGAAAACCTTGCTCCGTGCAGGATAAGAACAACGCTTTAAGAGGTCAAAATGAAACTATTAATTTTGGGCAACCATACCTGCGGGAACCGAGGGGATAGCGCGATCCTGCGCGGTTTGCTGGATGCCATTAACGCGTTGCGTCCTGAGACTGAAGTGGATGTTATGAGCCGCTACCCGGTGAGCTCTTCGTGGTTGCTGAACCGCCCGGTTATGGGCGATCCGCTGTATTCGCAGATGAAGCAACACAACAACGCAGCGGGTGTTATGGGGCGCGTGAAGAAGGTGCTGCGTCGTCGCTATCAGCACCAGGTACTGCTCTCGCGTGTTACCGACTCCGGTAATCTGCGCAATATCGCTATCGCCCAGGGCTTTACCGATTTTGTTCGTTTGTTGTCGCGCTATGACGCCATCATCCAGGTCGGCGGATCGTTCTTTGTCGATCTGTATGGTGTGCCGCAGTTTGAACATGCGTTGTGTTCGTTTATGGCGAAAAAACCGCTGTACATGATTGGTCATAGCGTGGGGCCATTCCAGGATGAGCAGTTTAATCAACTGGCGAACTACGTGTTTGGCCACTGTAATGCATTGATTTTACGTGAATCCGTCAGTCTGGATCTGATGAAGCGCAGCGCAATTACCACGGATAAAGTCGAAACAGGCGTAGATACGGCCTGGCTGGTCGACAATCATCATGAGGATTTTGAGCCAGGTTATGCGGTACAGCACTGGTTAGACATGGCGGCTAAACAGAAGACCGTTGCCATTACATTGCGCGAGCTGGCGCCTTTTGATAAGCGTCTGGGGACAACGCAGCAGGCCTATGAGCAAGCTTTTGCCGGGGTAGTGAACCGCATACTCGATGAAGGTTACCAGGTGATTGCACTGTCAACATGCACCGGTATTGATAGTTACAACAAAGATGACCGCATGGTGGCGTTAAATCTTCGCCAGTATGTTAACGACCCGGCCCGATATCACGTGGTGATGGATGAACTTAACGATCTGGAGATGGGGAAGATTCTGGGGGCATGCGATCTGACGGTGGGTACTCGGTTGCACTCGGCCATCATCTCGATGAATTTTATGACGCCGGCCATCGCCATTAACTACGAGCATAAATCGGCAGGGATCATGCAACAGTTGGGGTTGCCGGAGATGGCTGTCGATATTCGCCATCTGCTCGATGGCAGTCTGGAAGGAAAGGTCGCCGATACCCTCGGACAGCTACCTGAACTGAACATACGGCTTGGGGATGCTGTGACACGCGAACGCGAACGCGGGGTGCACATGGTGCAGTCGGTTTTAACGCGTATTGAGGGGGAAAAATGAAGATTGGCTTTTTCCTGCTTAAATTTCCTCTCTCTTCTGAGACCTTTGTACTCAATCAGATAACCGCATTTATCGATATGGGCTACGACGTGGAGATTGTCGCTTTGCAGAAGGGCGATCTTGAAAATACGCATGCCTCATTTAATACCTACCGGCTGGGTGAAAAAACGCGCTGGTTGCTGAATGAACCGGAAAGCAAACTGGCGAAGCTGAAATATAGGGCGGCGGCGGCTCTGCACGGTCTCACCCGCGCAGCGACCTGGAAAGCGCTTAATGTTGCACGCTATGGCGAAGAAGCGCGTAATCTGATTTTGGCGGCCATTTGCGGTGGGAATCCGCGGGCGTTTGAAGCGGATGTCTTTATTGCTCATTTTGGGCCAGCAGGCGTAACGGCCGCTAAGCTGCGTGAGCTTGGGATGATCCGCGGAAAAATCGCTACGGTATTTCACGGCGTCGATGTTTCGCATCGGGATGTGCTTACCCGCTATACCCCTGAGTATCAGCAGCTGTTTCAACGTGGAGATTTGATGTTACCCATCAGCAATCTCTGGGCCGGACGTTTAAAAAACATGGGATGCCCGCCGCAAAAAATCGCGGTTTCGCGTATGGGTATTGATATGACGCGTTTTACCCCTCGCCAACTGAAAGCACCAGCTGCACCGCTGGAAATTATCTCTGTCGCCCGGTTAACCGAGAAAAAAGGACTGCACGTCGCCATCGAAGCCTGTCGTCAGTTAAAAGAGCAGGGCGTTTCATTTCGTTATCGCATTCTGGGTATCGGCCCTTGGGAGCGACGTTTACGCACACTGATCGAGCAATATCAACTCGATGACGTGATTGAGATGCCCGGCTTTAAGCCCAGCCATCAGGTGAAGGAGATGCTTGAGCAGGCGGATGTATTTTTGCTGCCGTCGATTACCGGAAGAGACGGCGATATGGAGGGGATCCCGGTGGCGCTGATGGAGGCGATGGCGGTAGGTATTCCGGTGATTTCAACTGTTCACAGTGGGATCCCTGAGCTGGTCGAGTCGGGCAAGTCTGGCTGGCTGGCACCGGAAAACGATGCGCAGGCCCTGGCAGAGCGTTTAGCGGCATTTAGCCTGCTCGACAGTGAGCAGGTACAGCCGATTGTGCAGTGTGCGCGCGAAAAAATTGAAACTGAATTTAATCAGTTAGCGATCAATAAACAGTTAGCCAGTCTGCTGCAAACGATGTAAATCGAGGTTGTATGTCAGAGAACAAACTCTCACGCCGTACTTTTCTGACGGCAGGCTCTGCGCTTGTCGTACTGCATTCTCCCGTTGTCCGGGCGCTTGAATCATCGGACAGCGTCAACATTCAGAATTACAACCCAAAGGATTGGGTCGCTTCTTTCAGGCAGGCGTTCAAAGAAGGACAAACGGTAGTCGTACCCAAAGAACTGGAATGTAAGGATCTCAATACCGCTATCGTTATTCCTCCTGGCAAAACGCTACACCTGCAAGGCAGAATCAGCGGCAATGGCCGTGGTCGCTTTGTTCTGCAGGATAGATGTAAGGTAGTGGGTGAGCAGGGCGGGAGCCTGAGGAATGTTACTCTCGATGTGCGCGGTTCGGATTGCGTGATAAAAGGGATTGCCATGAGTGGTTTCGGGCCAGTGACGCAAATCTATATCGGCGGCAAAACACCGAGGCTGATGCGCAATCTGGTTATCGATGATATTACCGTCACGCGCGCCAACTATGGGATCCTGCGTCAGGGCTTTCATAACCGGATGGATGGCGTAAAGATTACAAACTGCCGTTTTAGCGATCTACAGGGAGATGCCATTGAGTGGAATGTGGCGATCAACGACAGCAACATCCTCATTTCTGACCATGTCATTGAACGTATTAACTG
The DNA here is from genome assembly GCF_002042885.1 of Citrobacter portucalensis. Lineage (GTDB taxonomy): Bacteria > Pseudomonadota > Gammaproteobacteria > Enterobacterales > Enterobacteriaceae > Citrobacter > Citrobacter portucalensis. Next base: position 3,474 of record NZ_MVFY01000005.1, on the reverse strand, counting down.
TACCAACGGCAACGTGAACTGGGGCATCGGCATCGGACTGGCGGGCAGTACCTATGACAATACCTATCCCGATGAACTGGCGGTAAAAAACTTTGTCGTGGCGAATATCACCGGCACCGACTGTCGACAGTTAGTCCATGTAGAGAACGGTAAACATTTTATCATTCGTAATATCACCGCACGAAATATTACCCCAGATTTTAGTAAGAAAGCAGGTATTGATAATGCGACGGTCGCTATTTATGGCTGTGATAATTTCGTGATTGATAATATCAATATGGAAAATAGCGCAGGTATGCTCATTGGCTACGGTGTTATTAAAGGACGATATTTATCCATCCCGCAGAACTTTAAGTTAAATAATATCCATCTGGATAACACGAAACTTGAATATAAATTACGTGGCATTCAGATCTCATCAGGTAATGCAACGTCGTTCGTGGCCATTACCAACGTTGAGATGAAACGAGCCACGCTTGAGTTGCACAACCAACCGCAGCATCTTTTTTTACGTAATATCAGAGTGATGCAGCAATCCACAACAGGACCCGCGCTCAAGATGCACTTCGATCTGCGCAAGGACGTACGCGGCAAGTTTATGGCTAAGCAGGGCACCTTGCTATCACTGGCGAATATCCATGCGGTAAACGAAAGCGGGCAAAGTTCAGTTGACATTGACCGGGTAAACCATCAGGTGGTGAATGTCGAAGCGGTGAATTTCCGACTGCCGGGGCAGGGGAGGTAACTTTGCGACCATTCCTGGCAAAAGTTGTACCCGCCTGGGATTAAGATTACTGCATTCCGCAGATAAGCGGCGTAACATACGCGGCATCGGAGTAATGTAATTCATACTGGCTAAAACAAGCTAAAAAGCTATAATTCAGCAACAATTGAATAGGTGAATGACTTAATGATTAATTTGAAAGCAGTTATTCCGGTAGCAGGTCTGGGGATGCACATGTTGCCTGCCACGAAGGCAATCCCTAAAGAGATGCTGCCGATCGTAGACAAGCCGATGATTCAATACATTGTCGACGAAATTGTAGCTGCCGGTATCAAAGAAATCGTTCTGGTGACTCATGCGTCTAAGAACGCCGTTGAGAACCACTTCGACACCTCTTACGAACTAGAATCGCTGCTTGAGCAGCGTGTTAAGCGCCAGCTCTTAGCCGAGGTGCAGTCTATTTGTCCTCCCGGCGTGACTATTATGAACGTTCGCCAGGCACAGCTGCTGGGTCTGGGCCATTCCATTCTTTGTGCTCGCCCAATTGTTGGGGATAATCCGTTTGTCGTGGTATTACCTGACGTTGTTCTGGATAATGCGACTGCAGATCCCCTGCGCTACAACCTGGCTGCTATGGTTGCTCGTTTTAATGAAACCGGGCGCAGTCAGGTGCTGGCTAAGCGTATGGAAGGCGATCTTTCCGAGTATTCTGTTATTCAGACCAAAGAGCCTTTGGACAACGAAGGTAAAGTCAGCCGTATCGTTGAGTTCATCGAAAAACCCGATCAGCCGCAAACGCTGGATTCTGATCTGATGGCTGTAGGGCGCTATGTGCTTTCGGCTGATATCTGGACAGAGCTGGAAAAAACTGCTCCAGGTGCCTGGGGACGTATCCAGTTGACGGATGCCATTGCAGAGCTGGCTAAAAAACAGTCTGTTGATGCTATGCTGATGACAGGCGATAGCTACGACTGTGGTAAAAAGATGGGCTACATGCAGGCATTCGTTAAATACGGTCTGCGTAACCTGAAGGAAGGACCGAAGTTCCGTAAGAGCATTGAGAAGTTGCTTAGCGAGTAGAGATTTACAGGTCTTTGTGACGGTAAGCCAGAAAAAATAGCGGCAGTTAACATCCCAGCTTCTATGCTTTAAGCAATGGAATGTTACTGCCGTTTTTTTATGAAAAATGACCAATAACAACAAGTTAACCTACCAAGTTTAATCTGCTTTTTGTTGGTTTTTTCCTTGTTTCTGGTCGCGTTTGGTAAGACAATTAGCGTTTGAATTTAAGATGGCTTTGCGATAGCTAGCGGGGCTGGTTACATCTTTGGCATTTTGCGAGTGCACTGGTAGCTGTTGAGCCAGGGGCGGTAGCGTTTATGTGGATTTTATATGCTCTTTTAACCATAAATTGAATTAAATGAAGTGGTTTTAAACATTAACCACAAAAAATGCTGATTGTCTATATGTGAGTTATATTGTTCATAGCGATAGAATACCATATAAAAAGTATAACAGATGGATGAGTACAGAATAATGAAAATTGCTATTATTGGAACAACAGCACAGTCTTTGCTGGGGTTTCGTAGGGAGATGATTAGAAAACTTGTTTTATATGGACACACCGTTTATGCTTTTTCTCTCGACTATAATGAAAAGTATAAAAAAGAAATCCGTAGTATGGGAGCTATTCCGGTAGATTATAAATTCAGTCGAGCAGGAATGAATCCATTAAAGGACTTGCACTATACTTATTTGTTGTACCAGAAATTAAAGGCATTAAATTTAAACGTTGTTCTTTCTTATTTTTCAAAACCGTCAATTTTTGGGACTATTGCTGCCTATTATGCAGGAACAAGTAAAAGGGTGGCGATGTTGGAAGGTTTAGGATATGCCTTCACCGAACAACCTGAAGGGATAAAATTCAAGACAAAATTGTTAAAAAATATACAAATATTGTTATACAAAGTTGCATTTAGAAAAGTTAATAATCTGATAGTTCTAAATAATGATGATAAAGAAGAACTAATAAAATTAAACTGTATCTCCTCTGATAAAGTTGAAGTATTAGGTGGAATAGGTCTTGACTTAGAAAAGTACAAACGGAGCACTCCTCCTTTAGCACCAGTTTCATTTATTTTTATTGGCAGATTATTAAAAGAAAAAGGTATTCATGAGTTTATATCAGCTGCTAAAGAAATTAAGTCAAAATACCCTGATGTTGAATTTAATGTTTTAGGAGATATTGATCCTGAAAATCCTGGCAGTATAACAAAAAAAGAACTAGATAATCTGTTGTCAAATAATATAATAAATTATCCTGGGCACGTAGATAATGTGGCTGATTGGATTGCAAGAAGTAGCGTTTTTGTTCTTCCGTCATATAGAGAGGGGTACCCGAGAAGTACACAGGAAGCAATGGCGATTGGACGAGCTGTTATAACTACTGATGTTCCAGGTTGTCGAGATACAGTAGTGGAAGGCGTTAATGGTTTTATTGTTCAACGATGGTCTGCAAAAGATCTGGTTTTGAGTATGGATAAATTTATTACTAAGACCGAATTAATCACATTAATGGGTGATGAAAGTTATAATATCGCGCTCGAACATTTCGATGCTAATAAAACAAATGAAAAAATCATCAATATATTATGTTAATTTTAACTATATTATTTATTAATAACATCATTATTATAGTAAAGTGATAGGCTGGTAGTCTATGTTTAAGCGTGCGTTTTTTTCTTCAGATA